>CAVOJX010000011.1:0-245282 GCA_963696305.1 Bryobacterales bacterium
CGCCCTAACGCCGGTTCGGCGGCGTTTCCCGCGTTGGGCTGGGCTGATCGGTCCGGAGCGGGGGCAAGCGGGAATTGACAGGGGAATGCGGACCGGCCGACGCCCTCTATGGCGGCCCCCGCTCAAGCGGCGTTTCTCAACGGCTTGCGGCGGGTCGGGCATTCCCCATCCGCCTGTTGCAATTCTGCAACGTTCCGCAAACAAAGGCGCTTTAAGGCGGCAATCTGGCAAGCTTGCGCTTGAAACGGGTCCGTGTGTCCGTATTGCTTAACCTAACGGAAGGCTCCGTCGTCGCCGTTTTCGCCGGCCCGACGGGGGTCACATGCTGGGGGTACAACAACATGACGCTGACGAAGAGCCTATTGCTCGGTTCGGCCGCCACGCTGGTGGTGGTCGCCGGCGCGCAGGCCGCCGACCTGCCGACCAAGAAGGGCGCGCCCGCCGCCGAATACGTCAAGGTCTGCAAGGTCGGCGACATCGCCGGCTTCATCATTCCCGGCTCGGACACCTGCCTCAAGATCAGCGGCTATGTGAACGCCCAGGTCGCGGTCGGCAACGTCACCGACGAGCGCAAGCTTTATGGCGACGGCCCAACTGGCGGTTTCGAGGCCACCACCAGCGCCGCCAAATACGTCAATGACATCGGCTTCTCGACCCGTGGCCAGGTCAATTTCGACGCGGTGACCAACACCGCCGCCGGCCCGTTGCTCGCGCACATCGAAATCCAGTCCAACTCGGGCGTCGGCTTCGACCCGCTCGGCAACGGCGCGGTGCTCAACGCCGGCTACGTGTCTTGGGCGGGCATCACCGCCGGCAAGCACGGCTCGTTCTACGACTATCTCGCCGGTGGCGACACCTGGAAGGACTTCTTCTCGCCCGACCACTCCGGCACCCCGATCAACCTGCTGGCCTATACCGCGACCTTCGGCGGCGGCTTCTCGGCCACCCTCTCGTTGGAGCAGAACGAGTTGGTCTCGGGCTTCACCTTCGCCACGTCGACCACGGCCGGCGCTAGAGTGCTTACGCCCAGCGGCACGCCGCTCGGCGTCCGCGCGCCCGACATCATCGGATCGTTGGACGTGACGCAGAGTTGGGGCGGAGCCCACCTCGCCGGCGTGGCGCATAACGTGCGCGTTGAGTACGCCGTCACCGCTCTCACTTCCGACCTCGACACGTGGGGCTACGGCGTGATCGGCGGCGTGACCTTCAACCTGCCGATGCTTTCGGCGGGCAGCAAGATCGCGTTGCAGGGTGCCTACGCCCATGGCGCGATCGCTTACTCGGGCGCCGGCTCGCCGGCGTGGGGCGAGCAGGACCAGGGCTTCAACACCAACGGCAACGGCACCCTGTTCCCGATGGCCGACGCGATCATCACCAGCCCCACGACGTGGACGCTGTCGAACGCCTGGTCGGCCGCGGCTCAGTTGACTTGGAAGGTCTCGCCGCAATTCGAGATCGACCCGGAAATCTCCTACGCCAGCGTCAACTATGGAAACGCAGCCGGGAATGTTTGGGGCGCGGAGCTATCGCCGAGCGCTACGGCTTGGTGGTTCGGCGCCGTGTTCGACTGGTCGCCGGTCAAGAACCTCGATTTCGCGCTCGACGCGGTCTACGAATCTTCGCATCAGGCGACGCCGAATTTGTGGGTCGCCGGGACGAACGGCACGTTCCACAACGACTCCGACGGTTTCAACGCCCGCCTGCACGTCGTTCGCTCGTTCTAAAGCGACGTCGCAGTCTGGCCGAACGCCTCGACCCCGGAGCGAAAGCTCCGGGGTTTTGTTTTCGACGATAGGACGGCGTCAGAGGCCGTTGCGCCGTCGACGGTTTAGGTCCGCATCGGGCCGATCAGCGACCGTGACGCAGTCTAGAGCATGTTGCGTTTGGGCCTAACCATCGTCATGGCCGGGCTTGACCCGGCCATCCAGGCAGTGCCGGCGGGAAGATCGACAGGGGCGCTGCTGCTGCGGCCGTCCAAGCAGAGCGTCGCCGCTTGGACGGCCGGGTCAAGCCCGGCCATGACGGCAAGGGTGATTTTGGCCAATTGCAATTCGCTCTGGGCGCAAATCGCCGGTTCGAAGCTTCGATGGCTCGAAGCCGCCGTGGACCGTCCGAGCCCGGCGACGCGCCTCTACCGCCCCACCGCAAACCCCCATTCCAGCAGCTGGCGCGCCTCGCGGGCGCGCTCGTCTTCGCTCCGGGCGCCGTTGATCACCAGGATCAGCCGGCGACCGCTCTGCACGGCCGAGCCCACCAGGCCGAAGCCGCTTTGGGCGAGATGGCCGGTCTTCACACCGTCGGCGCCGATGGCCATGGCGAGGAGCGGGTTGCGGTTCTGCTGACGCACGCCGTTCCAGACGAATTCGGCTTGGCCGAAATACGGATAGAACTGAGGGTAGGCGCCGATGACGTGAGCGGCGAGGCGCGCCATGTCGCGCGCGGACCATTTTCGCAACGCGCCGCGAGGGTCGCGACTCGATTCGTAAGAGTGCGTTCGCGATCTCCATGTACGGCGGAAAGATATGGCAGAGAAGGTCCAATCCGGTCGGGGGTATCGAGTGCAGCGCCGACGCTAGAGGTAAGGTCTAGAGCAATTTGCTCCACGAATCCAGATGAGAAAAAGGCACAGCACGTCTCGACCGGGTTAGCCTCATCGATCTCCATCGAATATTGCTCACCGGCCGAGAGAACAAGAAAGCTTGTTGGACGAACGGCAAGTTCCCGTCCAGCGACAATCCATGACACACGACCGCGCAGCACAGTCTTAATCGACAGCGGACCAGAATACGATCGAACTGAGTGACGCCGCGCGGACGCATGCAGAACAAGATTCTGATCGCCGAGTCGGGCACCTGCCGGAAATAGATGCGGTGTGGCGCGCTGCATCTATACAGAATTATCAAATTGGCGGGTTCATTTGCCACAAAAAGCTTGCGAATTTCTACCTGGAAACACCAAGAGAAGCATTTGGCTTGAGGCAGGCGTCAGCATTTCGGGTATGGTGGCGCGAGGAGAAGCTTGAAGCTGCACAGCAAAGGGAAACGCGGAGAAACCTCGGAATTTACTATGGTTGATCCGCTTGTTTCGGCCAAGGAAGCGAAGCTGCGGTATGTCACGGGCGAGGAAGCAGGGATTAGGCGTAAGCGGCGAGGAAAAAGTTTTTATTATGTTGGTCCCGATAACAAGCCGGTTCGGAATGTAGAGACACTGAACAGGATTCATTCGCTTGTGATTCCGCCGGCTTGGCAGGATGTTTGGATTTGCCCGTTGGAGAATGGTCACATTAAGGCTGTGGGACGGGATGCGCGGGGACGCAAGCAGTATCGGTATCATGCGCGCTATCGAGCGGTGCGCGACGAGACAAAGTTTGAACGAATGCTGGCGTTTGGCGCGGCGCTGCCGAAAATTCGACGGCGTGTGGCGAAAGACTTGGCGGCACAGGGGTTGCCCAAATCGAAAGTGGTAGCGCTGATTGTGAAGTTGCTGGATAAGACTTCGATTCGCATTGGGAATGAGGAGTACGCGAAGACGAACCAGTCGTTTGGCCTGACCACGCTACGAGATCGGCATGCGGAGGTGCATGGCGACACGCTGCGGCTGCACTTCCGCGGCAAGAGCAAGCAGGATCATGACATTCAACTGCGTAACCGGCGGCTGGCCAAGATTGTGAAGCGCTGCCAGGATCTTCCCGGGCAAGAATTCTTTCAGTGGCAATCGGAAACCGGCGAAGTGACCAAAGTGGATTCGAGCGATGTGAACGATTATCTGAGGGAAATCACGGGCAGTGATTTCACGGCAAAAGACTTTCGTACCTGGCATGGCACCGGGCATATGGTCCAGCAGCTTCTGACGATAGGGCCGGCCGATACCAAGACGCAAATCAATCGGAATATTGTGCAGGCGGTGAAGGAGACGGCGGAACATCTGGGGAACCGGCCAGCAGCGTGCCGCAAGTATTATGTTCATCCGGCGGTTTTTGAAAGTTATATGGAGCAAACGCTGTTTTCGGCAATGGAAATACCAGTAAACGGCTCGGTTCGCAAATCATCCCTACACGCCTTTGAAGCCTGTTGCGCCCAATTGATCAAGTCTTACTTGCCGGCGACGGGTAAGTAAATGATTTTGCACGAGCTTTGCATTACATATATTGGGGAGATACATTTGCGTCGATAAAATAACTATCTAGTTTTGTGGCATGGAGGTTGATGGAGAACCAGTCGACGGCCGGGCATGAGGTTCCTTTCTCATTTGACGAGCTATTCTTCTCGCGTACGGATGAGCGCGGAATTATCCTATCCGGTAATAGCGTTTTTCGGCGCATTAGCCGGTATTCCTGGAAGGAACTGTCGCGCAGGCCGCACAATATCATTCGTCACCCTGATATGCCCAAGGCGGTATTCTGGCTGCTTTGGGACACCATCAAAAAAGGTGAACCCATTGGGGCATACGTCAAGAACCAGGCCAAAGACGGCCGGCACTATTGGGTTTTCGCGATTGTAACCCCGATTGAAGGGGGTTATCTGTCGGTGCGCTTGAAACCGAGCGGCGGCATTTTTTCAGTTGTGGAGCGGGAATATGCCAATCTTGTGGCGGCTGAACGCGAAAACCGACTGGCACCGGCCGAAAGCGGTGAGTTGCTGCTGGCGCGGCTTCAGGAGCTAGGCTTCCGGAATTACGGCGTTTTCATGGCTATTGCGTTGAGCGAAGTGATTGCCACGCGGGACCAGCAGATTGGAAGGCCGTTGGATAAAAGCATCGCCCGCTTCGCCGATTTGGTCGGGTCCGCTCAATCATTGCTGGCGAAGACGGAGACTGTTTTCCGGGCCTACGAGAAAAGCAAATACGTACCGCTAAACCTGAGGGTACAGGCGGCACAACTGGGCAGTTCCGGCGCGTCGATCAGCGTGATTGCCGAATATTACAGCTCGATTTCCGGCGAGATTAAGAACAATATGGACACGTTCATCACCGCGGCGGACCAGGTGTTGCATACGATCAGTTCGGCTTTGTTCCTGATTTGCGTGGCGAGGGTACAAGGGGAGGTGCTGGAATTCTTTCATGGCGAAGCTGCCATTGATGGGGAATCGAAGGAGGAGGAAATCGGTTTCCTGGAGCAACAGCAGCACACTTATCAGCGCAAGGCCGTTAGCAGCACGGACGGGCTTCCGTCGATCGCACGGCAGTCGGAACTTTTTCATCGATCTTGTGAGGAAATGACACGGCTTGCGGCTGCGCTACAAGTGACGCGGATCATGGGCAAGGTGGAAAGCGCGGGCATCGATGTGGAGCGAGGCGGGCCAAAGGAATTGATCGACGATTTGGATGTGTTCCAGAAGGCGATTACCGAGGGGCTAAAAGACATTGAACAGGTGAACCGCAATATTCAACGCCAAGTGGGGGAATTGCTTGTTGCAGCGGCCGCCTGATAGGGATTAGACGCTCAAGACGGGAGCGGGCGAATTCCAAATGATCTCGTAGGCATGGGTTCGGAAGGTACCCATTGCTTCGGCCAAGTGTCCTCGTCCAATGACAACCAAATCCACATCTTCCATGGTGGCTTCCTGCCGGATAACGTCGCCAATGGAACCATCCAAGACGCGCACGGAAGCATTAATCTGCAATTTTTCGAGCACTTGACGTAGAGAGGCGATCGTTTCTTCTTTCAACAAGCGGAAAGAGCTCTTGATATGGGCGGGCAAAGTAGGTCCAGCGCATGGGATTGCGCTGACAAAACTGAGGCGGCTATGAAAGTAGTCGGCGAGTTCCTTGGCGTAAGCGATTAGTTCGAGCTGCGTTAACCGGTAGTCTACGGCACAGATGACACTTCGGTAGGAGCAAAAGAACTGAGTTCTTGCGGATGAGGGCTTGTCCATACAGGGCAGGGAGCGTCGTGTAGGACTTTCGCCGTGACTGATCCGATTAAGAAGGGGCGCGGTGAGCCGTGTCCTCGGGTGGGCATCATGATCAGGCTAGCTTGGATTTCCTCTGAACACTCCACGATGGACTCCGCGACGGCACCGCTTTTTGTCCGAATTTCGCATTCCAGTTTTCCAAACTGCCGTTGTCTAAGCCGATCAAGAGCTTCGATGGCGGATTGCTCGGAAGCCTTCCTGCTTGCCTCCAATTCAACGAGCGCTGCATCACTAACGACAAACAACGGCTCTGATACGCCGTGCCAGACCGGAGGCCATGGCAGCACATTTAAAAGACAGACCCGAGCGTGAATGGCGTCCGCCAAGCCGACGACATGTGGAATGACGGATTGGCTGGCTTCAGAGAAGTCGGTCGGGAACAAGATCGTGCGGATAGGAAACGGCGAGCGGTTCATATTCCTGATCCTCCTGGACACGGAGTGCCTGCGCTAAGAAGCATAGGAATCAGTGCATGCTCGCATCCACTTGCAATCCCTTTGATTAGGCTGCATCGAATGGCATGGAATTGCGCTTGCGGCAATTGACCCAAATAAATGGGGTATCCGGCCCAGAATACCACGCCAGCGGATTGGGTGAGGAACTGGGTTGGCGACTCTTCTATGTCGGCGGCGTAACGGCTTCGATGAAAGGATAAGCTAGGGCATCGTTGGGACCTTTATTGGCGGGACGAGTGGGTCGCTGGCGGCGATCTGGTTGATGTTGGCGGGTTGTATGTGGGTTCCCCACTGCTGGTTCATGACACTGATGAAGGCGTTGGCGATGATGCCATAGCCGGTGTTGGTGGGATGGATACCATCGAGCGAGAAGAGTCCGCCGAGGAAGCCGGTTGTGAGGGTCTTGCCGTCAGCCCAGTAACCGGTGGAGGCGAGTTGATCGACGAGCGTGTGTGAATCGACAACGATTGCGCCGTGCGCGATGGATTCGGCGTAGATGATGATGTTGTAGAGATCGATGGTGGCTTTGACTTGAAGTTGTTGGGCGACGGTGAGTACGCAGGGGACAGTAGGTGTGGGCAGCTCAAGTGGAGGAGCAGGGCAAGCGCTTGGGAGGGGGCCGGACATTTGGCCGCTCAAGATGGCGGCGACCAAGGGGGCGGCGGTTGGCCTGAGGAGGTCGCCCGGATTTAGGCCGAGCTTCGCGGCAACGATGGCAACCGGGATGTGGGTTTCGGCAGCGATGGTTGACAGGGGGGTGAAATAGGGCACCTTGGTCACATCGGGGACCAAAGCGGTGATGATGGGGGCCTTGGTGGTGGAGAGTTGATCGAGCACTTGATCGTAGTAGAGTGCGAACGAAGGGACCGGCGTTAGTTCGGAAAGTTGACCGACAAGCGCAGGAACGAGCGCGTCATTGTTACCGAGCCACTCGATGATTGCGGTTGGATGAAGCGCAACGGCTTGTTGCACCATGGTTTGCGGTGCTCCGGCGGTTCCGGGGCATCCAGCCTCATAGCCGAAGGGATTGGGGAAGCCGAGGACAATGTTGGCCCAGCCTTGGACCGGGTCAGTGGGGCTAATGGGGCCCGGCGTGAGAGTGAGCGCTTGATCAACAGTGACTCCCGGTACTGCGAGGTTGGTGGGCTGCGTGCAAGGGTTGTCGCGAGGCACCTCGGGCAACGTTCCTGCGATTGGAGCAATGGTTAGCGGATTCAAGCTGGTCAACTGTAATACCTTCGGTGCGCCAGGAAAGGGCACAAGCGGGAGCGTTAATTTTACGCCGGCTTGGTTAGCGAGGACGCTGGCGTAACCGTTTGGTTGTTGTACGTCAAGAAGAGAAAAATTTTGTACGCCGGCTGAGAGCGAGTCGCCGACAATCACGAGCCTTGAGAGATTGGGTTTGTATTGGGCATGCGCAGACGTGGCGACGAACAATAAGAGACAGGAAAGAAGAGAGGAGCTACTGAGCAGGCGCGATTGACGCATAGATTTGAAACCCTCCGAATGAAAGCAAATAAAGTGCTGAAAAACTCCGAGCTAACACTCGCAGCTATCGGTTTGGGCACAGCGGCGACCGATGGTGGAGACATGGAGCGAGGCTAGCGCGGAGCACGGCAGTCGTTGCTAGTCAGAAGAAGGATATCGTCACGCATGCCGCCTATTCAACGAGGCAAAAATACTGGTCCTGACCTGGAGTACTGTAACAAAGCTGACAGTCCTTGGAGCGCTTTCGCGGACGACGATTTGCCTTACAAAGGTTCGGCAATGATTCGTTCTGATGAGCCGTGTTGCTGGGCGACTTGTTCAATGGATTCCAGCATTTTGGGCGGGCCGCAGACGTAGATGTCGGGATCTTTAGAGTTGACAGAGAGGCCGGCGACGAGGGCGCTGCCTATCGTGCCGGTAAAGCCGGTCCAGTTTTGGTTCGGGGTGCCAGACAGCTAGGGTGACGTCGAGTTGGGGGAGAGCATTGCGGAGAATGTCTAGGTCGGATTGGGGGATTAATTCGGGATTCACGGTTAGCTTCGAAGATGAGATGGACGGGTTGAGAGCATTGGAATTCCGCCATGTGACGGAGCGTGGAGAGTATGGGCGAGATGCCACAGCCTCCACCGACCAGGAGACGCGGGCGAGGGCTGGTTGCGGGCGGATGAGGAAGTCGAGTTGGCCATCCCAAGTCGGCAGGTAAGCGAGCAATAGGCGCGGCGGATGGGGATTTTTTGGCGCGCGATTTGACCTTCGCAGATTTCTATTGAGACGAATGCGGGAGAGATTACGATTTTGGATAAGTAAGGGTTAGAGGCAGGCTTGCGCCTTCTGCGAGATGGGTACGCAAGTTCTTTAGTGCCGCGCGCGCCAAGCTTTTCACGGTACCGAGCGGTTTGTTTAGAGTGCCGGCGACCTCGGTTTGCGTGAGCCCTTGGAAATAGAGCAAGTCTAGGACTTCGCGTTGCGGGTGAGTCAGACTGTCAAGTGCTGAGGACACCAACGACTTGCGATACTGGCGATCGGGTTCGGTGTGTTCGGCGAAATATCGGATGTTGTCGGTCGGCGTTTCGCAGTGGCTAATTCTGGTGGATCGAAGATAGTCGATGGCGCGGTTGCGGGCGATGGCAATGATCCATGATTCGAAGCATCCGCATTGTTCGTTGAAAGTCTGGATTCCATTCCAGATACGCAGGAACACTTCTTGCAGAATATCCTCAGCCATACATTTATTCGTGATTGTTTTTGAGACGACTGAATAGAGGAGGCGGCCGTATCTATCGTAGATTTCGACCATAGCGTGGGCATCACGCTGTTTTAGTCTAATGACGAGACTTCGATTGTCCACCGCAATGAATTTGGACATTCCGATTTGCCGATTGGACAAAAATCGGGTGAGCGAGGTCTCACTGAATTTAGGGCCTTCCCTAGAGAAGAGTACTAATTCTGGTGCGTATACCAATCGGAGTGGTTGGAAACCTGCTTACAGGATAGGCACTGGGTGACTTTCCACTGATAAAGGCAAGAGGGACAGACGCCGCCGGTGTCGAAAGTATTCCACACGTGATGACACTTGCAGATCCAAAGGTCCTTGGCACCTGGGGACCAGTTGCATTTGGGGCAGCGAACGCGAGGGACGTCGTTGTTGTTGCCGCCGATATCTTCCACTTCTTCGCCGATATCGATTTTGATTTCGGGGTCGGCGGTACGAACCTTAGGCATAGTTCTATTGTCTCAAAAAACTTGGTTTTTTGCTTTTGAAACGAGTTAGAAAGTGAGGCTAAGGCCGCCGCGGATAACACGCGGAGCTTCTACGACGAGTAATTGCTGGCCAGTGGAGCCGCCGACGGGTAGGTAGCCTTGGGCCAAGAGATTGCGAACGTCACCGGTGAGTTCGAGGCGTCCAGGCAGACCGAGGAAGCTGGGAAGGGCTTGGCGGACAGCAATGTTAAGGCCGGGCGAATACGAAAGATTTTGAGTGGTGAAGACGTGCTCGGCAATGGCGATGCGCGGGTCGGTCCAACCGTAATGAGCAGTGAAGTGTGTGCCGGTTTTCGGGATGCGCGTGCGAATGCCCATGGTGGCAATATTATGTTGATGCGTGTCGATGGACGGTGATGTGACGCCATCCGTGGGGAAAAGATCTGTGCCGGCGAAGCCACCCATGCGACCGTAACCGAGCTGAAGCGCCACATCGCTGCCGACGTGTTGATCGACCGAGCCCATGAAACCGCGGCGTTGATAGTTGCCGATGTTGTAGATAGATGTGGTGGAAACGCCGTCTGAGAGCAGGCTTGCGTTATCAACGGAAGCAAGATCGCCAGTAACGTTGACGCGCCCGTTAGAGACGCGTTCGTAGAACCCGCTGACATTGAAAGAGCGGCTGCCAACGGCCTTGGAATAACCGGTTTCCATGTTTTGGGTGCGCTGCAGTTCCAAGTTGCCGTTTCTTTCAGAAATTTGCGGCATGCGCGCTAAGGCGTTCACGGGCTCGGAAAGATCGTTGTCGAGCAAGTTCTCGGGTTCGGCGTTTCTCTCCAGGCTGTGTTCGGTGAGTTCGTCGGGACGGTCGCCATCACTGTAAGCAACCAACAAAGTACCGGCACGACCGAGCGAGTCGGTGAGGCGAATGAAGGGGCTTATGCGCGAAGTGTGCTGAACGTATTCCACCGATTCGGCGTTGACGCCATATTCAATGTGGATGTTGTCGGTGACGTCGCTTTGCTCATAGAAATTAAGCGACATGTTCTTCAGAAAGACGGTGCCGTCGGGAGAGCCCTGCGCGGCAGGGAACATGCGGACCTGAGAAATGGTGAGCGAGACCTCTGGAGGAGTGGCAAAACCGAGTTGACCAGCGGGGGAGTAAATAGCGCAAATAGCGAAACTGTTGGGGCCTGGATCGTTGGTGGCTTGGCCAAAGCGTCCGGCGAACTGAAGTTCGTTTTTGCCGTAGACGTTGGTGGAGACAGCGAATTCGGTGCCGTAGTCGCCCGTGGGCGAACCGGAGTCAATTAAGCCAGCATCGCCGCCGGAAATACCGACTTGCATGCGGGTGCCGCTAAAAAGTTGTGGACGGAGGGAAGCAGATGCGGTTTCGTCCTGATCACCATCCGGAAGGTAACGCGTGATGGGACGAGTGGAAGGCGATGAACGCAACACCCATTTCCAATCGTTGCTCATAGCGCCGACAGGCACCGTGGCGTTGATTTGAATACTGCTGAACAGCGTGGCCATGTTGATTTGGAGCATGCTGTTGGCACCCGCGCGGATAGCGATTTTGTCGCGGAAGGCGGGGAAGAAGCTTTCGAGGGAGACCTGGAGGGAATAGAAATCGGGAGCGAGTCCAGCGAAGGCGAATCGGCCGTCCGGGGTTGAAAAGGTCTTGGCGACCATGCGGTCGTACTTATTGAAGAGCTTGACGCTGGCGCCTGATTGCGGAGTGCCGGATGGATCGAGAATTGTTCCGAGGAGATTGCCAGTAAGCGGGAGCGCCCAATCGGCTTGACACACCGAAGCTGACAGCGCCATGAGGCCTGTGAGGAGCGAGATGTTGGCGAATTGTTTCAGCGGAACGAGTGACTTCAACAATCACCTTACTTAAGGTTTACACCCTATCTTAAGATGTTACCGTAAATTGCGCGGATGGAGATAAAGATTGATTTTTCAGTTTGTCATCTATCTTCAGACGCAGAGTATAACGACCAGGCGGCAGAGATTTCAGCGGAAGCTTTTTCTCCACCGTGACTAAGAATGACGAGGCGTTTGGAATGTTGGCGATGTCCTCGGTTTGCGACAACACGGTCTTGTTATCCGAATTTACCACTTCGTATTGGATCTGACCCGCGGGCTTTTTGGTCTTTTCGTCCATGCCGAGGTTGTAGAACTCGGTGTAAATTCCCATGGTTTCGTTTTGCTTAAAGATGTCGTTCATACGCGGGCGAACTTTCGAGCTGCGAATGACGAACTGGCCGGAGCCGATGCTGGTGGTGGGAACGCGTTCCAGCCTATCAGCCAGGATGACGCTGCTAGCGCCTAGTTGATCCTCATCATAATGAGGCACGTTCATAGCGACTTCGTAGGTATTGGCCGTATTGCCAACGGTGTCTTTGGCAACGACATTCAGCCGATAGGTGCCGGGTGCCAAGGGAATGCGCTTGGAATAAATCTGCGATCCGTCCATCGCCTGTTGGAGCATTTCGGCAGGAAGTTCGGAAACAAGGGTATCTTCAAACCAGTTGACGCTACGGCGGGTCAAGGTGGTGATGCGGCCGTATATATTGATGCTGGCTTTAGCGACCTTTTCCTTAGTGGCGTAATTCAAATCGCTGTTCTTGAACTGCACCATGATGTTGGCGTAAACGGTGGAATCGGTAACGCGGATATAATCAACGCGGACGCTCATGGGCAGCGTGTTGTACTTGACGTTGGAACTGACCATGGCGTCAAGATCTTTGAACTTGATGACGGGCGCTTTCATCAAGTTGGCATAGGTTTCGATGCGCGTGAATTCGTTCATGCTCTCAGGCAGGGGATTGGTGCCGGTGCCGAGGTGGGTGCCGTCCGTTCGGTTGAAGCGCTGGGTTTTGTCAGACAGACCCATTTGTTCAGAAAGTGTTAGACCCGCGCCCGGCACATAGAGAAGGGCGTCCTTTTCTTCTGGGTCGAGCGAGATGTGATATTCGCCGGACATGGTAGTGTCCACGAATTCGATCATGACGTTGGTGCCGACGCCTTCGATATAGCGGTAGCGCCAATCTTCAAAAGGGAAAGTGGAAGTTTCCCCGCCACCTTCTTCGATTGGACGTTCGTAACTGCCGCCGGAAGGATGGGAATCGATTTCGTCAGGCGCGCCGTATTTGATGTAGATCATGCCGCGGTCGGTTTTCCAACCGGGGATACCGGAGGCGTAATGATCGTTGGCGTAGGCGATGCGGCGGTAGTGCTCTTCCTTGTATTCGTTTTCTTCAGTGTCGGGCGTGGGGTCGCGACGCATCCAGAATTGTTCGACGAACTCCTGGCGTTCTTCGTCTGTTTTCAGGCGTTTGAAGGCTTGTTTCTCTTCGTCGGTGATGATGTAAGCGACGTCTTCATTCATCCACTTCTTCCATGGACCGGCGAGTTCTTTTTCAAGCGCTTTCTGCTTTTTGGCCAGCTGTTTCTTGGTCAGCGGCTTGGAAACGGTGGTGTCCTGAGTGGTCTCGCTACTGCTACTGCTAGATTGCGGTTGCTGTGCTGGTGGCGGGTCTTGAGAGCCGGGAATGGCGCTGATAGCGGTAACCGCGCCCACTAATAACGCTAATTTCAACGCGGGAAGCAACTTCATACGGACGGAGTTTATGGCCACAACTGATTCCAGGTTATCTCAAGTCTAAGATTTAATCTTAAGTGGGTCAACGCGCGTGACGCACGCAAAGCGCCAAAAGTTTCAAACAGTTGCCGGAAACCGGGTTGCGGGTTGGTACACCTTTCTATAGTGTAAGCTGAGCCGGGAGAGATGAAGGTTTTTACGCATTTCGGGAGAATCTCACCAAAAACGGAAGTTTAGAGCAGTACCAGGACACGGATGCCATGATTTTTCATGGAGATATGGGGAATCTACGCGCGGTTTAGTATGGTAACCGACGTGCAGACCAATTAAGGTTTTCAGGGTAGCTATAAGGTCTTCGATTGAGCGAAACGCGGAAACAACTCGCGAGTACACTCCTGCTGGTGCTGACCATTGCAGCGGCTATAGCTGCGGGTATTGGTTTCAAGCAACTGGGCGACTACAAGCTGCATGATGACGGCGTGGTTTGGGTGGATCGTGACGGAGCGGTAACGGCTGCCTACGTGGAACCAGATGGGCCGGGCTATCAGGGCAATATCCACGTGGGCGACCAATTGGTTCAGATTCAACAGTTTCCCATTCACCAGGCATTGGATGTGCCGCAGGCTTTGTGGCAGATTCCTACGTATACGCCGACCAACTATACGCTTCGTGAAAATGGCATTCAGTTTCACGCCAGCCCAGCGATCAATTTGCGTGAAGCACCGCGCGACAGCGCCGTTTACTACCAATATGTTCTGGGCGCGTTTTATCTATTGATTGGGTTGTTTGTTTACCTGAGACGGACCACGGCAGCCAAAAGCTTGCACTTCTATTTGTTGTGCCTGACATCCTTCATTGCGGCGTGTTTCCACTATTCGGGCAAGCTGAATAATTTCGACCAGGTGATTTATTTCGGCAACGTGATTTGTTCGTTGCTGGCGCCGGCGATTTTCTTTCATTTCTGCCTCACTTTTTATGCCCGATTGCGAGTGCGGGCGTGGATGTTGGCTCTGGTATACGGACCGCCAGTGGCTTTAGCGGCGCTTAGCTTTGCTGCCGCGATGGGGATGGTGCGGCTTGCGGCTTCAATGTTGGAGATGCGGTTACTGTTGGACCGGGTTTCGTTAGGGTATGCGGTGTTTCTATACGCGGCCGGGGCTGTGGTTTTGTCATTCGACCTGAAGCGAGCCGATGATCCAGTAATACGACGCCAATTGAAATACCTGCGTAATGGGGCCATTCTTGGCGTAACGCCTTTTGCGCTACTTTACGCACTGCCGTATGTGCTGGGGGTGGTGCCGAATCACTTGATGAATTTGAGTGTGCTTTCCATGGGCTTGATACCGCTGACTTGGGCTTACGCGGTGACGCGGTACCGGTTGATGGACGTAGACATTATCTTCCAGCAGGGCTATGTTTATACGCTGGCGACGCTGGCCGTTATTGGAACGTTCTACGGGTTGTTGTTCTGGATTTTCAATGTGGGCAACATCACGCCTACCGCTTTCGTTGTGCTGATTGCATTTGCGACTTTGTTATTCCAGCCGATCCGGCACTGGTTGCAGCAGATGCTGGACCGCTGGGTGTTTTATCGCGACAGATACGACGCGCGAAACACGATGACCGAGTTTGCTCGGGAATTGTCTTCGGAAACAGATCAGAATGCCATGTTGGCGAAGGTTTGTGACCGGCTAATGCGGACGCTTTCGATTCAACGTACGGGCGTTTTCCTTTGTGATGCGGGGAGAGGCGATTTCAAGTTTCATTCACTAACGCAACGTAACACCAAGATTCAACGAACGGGGTCGCCGAATTATGATTTGAGCTTCCTGACCGAAGGCAACGATAAGGCGTATCTGTTCTTTGAGAATCCCAAGCATTCGCGAGACATTGTTTCGAAAGCACTGCCGCAATCGATTCGCGAGACGATTGCGGATTTAGATTTCACATATTACATTGCATGCCATTCACGCGGGCGGGTGTTGGCGTACTTAGGAATCAGCCGGACAACCGAAGGCGATTTTCTTTCCAGCGACGACATTGAGTTGCTGATTACGCTGTCGAACTATGTGGCGATTGCGATTGAGAATTCGCGGCTGTACGCGTCGCTGCAAGACAAGGTGTTGGAGTTCGAACGGCTGAAGGAATTTAGCGAGAACATTGTTGAATCCATTAACGTTGGGGTGCTGGCGGTTGGATTGGACGATTGCGTTGAGAGCTGGAATTCACAGATTGAAAAGCTGACGGGCATCAGCCGCGCTGAAGCCGTGGGCCAGCGGTTGAAGGATTTGTTCCCGGCGGATTTGTGCGAGAAGTTTACCGAAGTGAGTGCGAATTCCGGTGTGCATAACATCTACCGTGCGGTATTGCAGCAGCGCGTTTCGGAAGCGCCGCGTGCAACGCGAGAGCGCGGATTGGAATTAGTGCCGGCGGCTCCAGCGATGAAGGAATCGATTGTGAATTTGGCAGTTGCGCCGTTGATATCAAAAGATCAGCAGCAAATTGGGCGGCTAATTATTTTCGACGATGTTACCGATCGTGATGAGTTAGAGCGGCGGCTGGTACAGGCGGATAAGCTGAGCTCGATTGGGTTGCTGGCGGCGGGTGTAGCGCATGAGGTGAACACTCCGCTGGCGGTGATTTCGACGTATGCGCAGATGCTTTCGAAACAGGTCTCGGAGGACGAGCCGAAGGCTAAGTTGCTGGACAAAATTGCGAAGCAGACATTCCGGGCGAGCGAGATTGTGAATTCACTTTTGAATTTTTCGCGCACGTCGCCCACGGAATTTGCGCGTGTGGATTTGAATAAAGTAATTCGCGAGACGGCGAATTTGGTGGAGCATCAATTTCAAAAAGCCGGCGTGGCGGTGGACCTTGGTTTGACCGACGGTCTGCCAGCAATACAGGGGAATGCGAGCAAGTTGCAGCAGGTGTTTCTGAATCTGTTCTTGAATGCGCGCGACGCGATGGGGAGTGGTGGTGCGCTGCATGTACGCAGTTGGCACGAGGGAGCGTTGGTGCATGTGGAAGTGCGCGATACGGGGCAGGGGATTCAGCCGGAGCATGTGAGCCGAATATACGATCCTTTCTTTACGACCAAGGGTGCGAAGAAGGGGACGGGCTTGGGGCTTTCGATTACGTATGGGATTGTGCAGGAGCACAAGGGAACGATCGAGGTGTCGAGTGTGGTGGGGAAAGGCACATCGTTCCGATTGGATTTTCCGGAAGCAGCCACGAGCGCGGTTGCGCCGCCTTTGAAACAGGCTTTGCACGCTTAGGGGTGTTAGTTTGGCGTGGGAGTTTGTTCGATGTGATCGATGATAATCATGGTCACCGGCTCTTTACGACGATCTAACCGCAATCCTAGCGAGTGCCGAAAGGCCGCGAATATGTCGTCTTTGGTGTCTGCGGGACTGGCCGTGTTGTTTTCCGCATCGGGATGAGCGGTCTCCGAATCTTGCGCGAAACGTCCCTTCTTTTCTGTAGACCAATCTGGCGACCATGAGACATCGATATCGTATTTTGCCGTTGAGACCGGTCAGGTCTTCAACGGGGGCATCCAGCCTGGCTGAAACGATACGCGCCAGACGGGCCATGGTCATAGGACCTTTGATCTGGGATGATGCGCCCACGCCGAAAGTGATTTGTCCAGAGCGTGTGGTGGAGGAATTCGGGTCGGCCGCCCGAACTTTCAGTCCGTTTTTATCGACGACCAAAGCATAGCCCGATCGGACCTTGCTTTCCTTGTGAACAGCGAGTTTGAACCTATCTGCGAGCAGCGCTTGTAACATGGCCGGAAGTTGATCCTTGCTGGTACCCTGCGGCAGGGTGGCATCGATCGAGTAACAATCGGAGTCCAGCCATGACGGCCCGACGATTTGATCCACCTTCACCGAGTAAGCTTCCATCAGAATCACGTTCAAGGGATCGCCATGCAACGCGATCATGGCAGGGTCGATAGTGTTCTGAAGCGCGCAACGCTCGGCCCGCTTGACTGATGCTACTTCGAATTGAAGTTGGCCCGCGCAGGGAAGGGCGGCAGCGATGAAGAGGCTGGACATCGTGAGGGTTAGCGCCAGATGATTCATCTCAAAAGCCCTTATTGGACTAGTCGAACACACTTTATTTTGGGTGCTTTCACGTTTGCCCCACGGCGGTTATTTGAGGTCTTGAGAAATCGAGGTCTGCTACAACCACAGTAGTGGCATTTTCCAATCAATCGCTCCCTGTAGATCGCGTGAGCCCGCCTGAGAAGCGGCGCATTTTGGTTATTGACGACGAGGCTGATATTCGCGAAAGCCTTGAATTGCTGTTGACGAGTGAGAACTATTTAGTTGATCTAGCTGAGAACGCGACGCAAGGGCTGGAGCGTTTTGAATCAGGCACGCATGATTTGATTTTGCTGGATTTGATGATGCCCGACAAATCGGGCATGGAAGTTTTGGCGGAGATCCGGCAGCGGGACCAAGAGACACCGATTTTCATGCTGACGGCGTATGGTTCGGAAGAAGTGGCGGTGCGGGCGCTGAAGTCGGGCGCGAACGATTATTTCGCCAAGCCTTGGGACAACGACAAGCTGCTGATTGAGATTGATCGGGTGATCCTGAAGGGTCGCCTGGAGCGGGAGAACACCCAACTGAAGCGGGCGCTGAAACAGCGTTACGCTTTCCCCAATATCGTTGGCAAGAGCGAAAAAATGCTGCGGCTGTTGGATCAGGTGGCGCAGGTGGCACCGAGCCGGGCGACGATTTTGATTAACGGCGAAACCGGTACCGGCAAGGAACTGATTGCCAAGGCGATTCATGCGCATTCAGCGCGCGCGGAGCAGATGTTTGTTCCAGTTAACAGCGGATCACTGCCGTCGGAATTGCTGGAGAGCATTCTGTTTGGGCATTTGAAAGGTTCATTCACCGGTGCGGTTGCGAATCGGAAAGGGTTGTTTGAGACGGCGAACCGGGGCAGTATTTTCTTCGATGAAATTGGGACCGTTGGGCCGGAGATTCAGGTAAAGCTACTGCGCGTTTTGCAGGACAGGGAATTCATGCCGCTGGGCGCGAATGAAAGTATTCGTGTGGACGTACGAATCATTGCGGCTACGAATGCGGACTTGAAGAAGCTAGTGGAGGATGGGAAGTTTCGGGAAGATCTTTATTACCGGCTGAACGTGATCAATTTGAACTTGCCGCCACTGCGCGAGCGCAAAGAAGATATTCCGCTGCTGGTGGATTTCTTTTTTGAGCGGTATTGCCAGGAGAATGAAAAATTCTTGACCGCGGATGGAAAGCCGACGCTGCGGTTTGAACCGGAAGCCATGCAGATTATGATGGAGCACAACTGGCCGGGCAATGTGCGCGAGTTGGAGAACGCTGTGGAACGCGCGGTGGTGCTGACCACTACGCAATCGGTTCCGGCGCACGTGCTGCCCGATCATTTGCAGCAAGCGAGCGGGATGCGAATTTCACGCGATAGCAGCGGGATGCTGGCGCAGGATGCGTCCTTATTTGAAGTAGTGGCAGATTATGAAAGGCGCAAAATTATTGAGGCGCTGGAACGGGTGAATTACAGCCAGACGGATGCAGCGGAGTTGTTGCGCATTCCGTTGTCTACTTTGAATCAGAAGATTAAGCGGCTGAACATCGACATCAAAAGGCGCGGAGCGAATTAAATGAAAAACTCGCGCGAGTCTGGGGATTTGCCCCCAGGCCGCGCGAGTCAATTATCGAAGGATTAAGTCTAGCTTCCTATGCAGCTTTGCTACGAACCGCTGGAACTGTTTGCCTCAATTGCGGTGCTGTGGAATCCGATAGTCTGGTTAGCCCATTGGTCGGGGAGAATACCATCTCCAAAAACTCTGCCTCAAAGCGAGCTTGCTCGCGTGCGTCCGCAGCGGGACGAATTTTGCGGCATACTTCACGCATGGCGTTCTCTAAAGGAAGCGCTAAACCGTCTTCTCCCAACACAGCCTGTGCCAGCAGCCTTGCCGCCCGTTTGGCGTCTTCCGCAGTGCGGGCGAACATCAATGCGTCGTAACGTTTGTTGATTATTTCGTCGTTTCGATCCATCTTGCCCTCAATGATTAGACGCGATTACGCCGCTTTTCGCTGCGGCATTGTAATTAATCATCGCTAATCTAGTGCATTTAAGGGTCTATACCTCTCATGTATTCTCCCTCGTAGTACTCTTTCCGCAGGCCGTACCGGCCGATAAGCGGGTATTAGAGAAGGTTCTAGCTCCTAATGGGACATATCCTGGATAGACTTGCACCGTATAGCCACGATTTCTGGGTTCTAGGCGCGTGTTGTTTCGTTATCGTCTACGTTCGGCTCGACTATGCGCGCAGAAGTTGGCGGAAGAAACTGATTGAGGAATCGATGCGACGGCAGTCGGCGGAAGCGGCGAACAAGGCTAAGGCGTTCTTTTTGACGACCATGAGCCATGAAGTGAGAGTGCCGTTGAATGCCATCACCTCGTTTACGGAGGCCGCGCTCAGCAGTTCGTCACTCGATCCGGGCTTGCGAACTCACCTTTGCACCGTGCGGGCCTCCTCGGATTGGTTATCGCATGTGGTGAACGAAATTGTGGAGTATTCGCGCATAGAAGCCGGGACGGTGCAGCTGAACAGTCAGCCGTTTTGTATCGGAGATACGATTCGATCTGTGATGCAAATCACACAACCGCTAGCCGCGCAAAAGAACTTGTTGTTGCGGAGTCACTTGGATGCATCGCTGCCTAAGCTGCTGATGGGAGACCGAACTCGCCTGCTGCAAGTTCTATTCAACCTGCTAGACAATGCTGTGAAGTTCACTTCGGCTGGGAGCATCTTGGTAAACGCAACAGTCGAAACAAGAAACCAGGAGGAAGCCACGATACGGATCTCGGTAGCAGATACGGGATCAGGTATACCGCAGGAGCGGACCACGTACTTATTCGAGCCATTGGTGACACCCGGAGGGGGAAATGATCACCGAACACATACGTGTGGTTTCGGATTGCCGATTTGCCAACGAGTCGTTAGGATGATGGGTGGGGAAATTGAAGTACAGAGTCGTCCGGGTATTGGATCCACGTTTATGTTTACAGTTACATTGCCAATAGTTAGTCAGGATTCGGCATCAACTGGCCTCAAACCGGTATTCGCTCGACAACCCGTAAGGTGTTCGAACGTTGCAATCGCCGAAAATACTAATAGTTGACGATAATCCGCTAGACGCAGAGCTTGCCTGTTGGTCGCTTACCGATGCTGGTTATGCCGGGGAGCCCACGGTTGTTCATGATGGTTCCGATGCTCTTGCGTATCTGCGCGGGGAAGGTCTGTTTACCGGCGCAGAGGTGCCAGACTTGGTGGTTTTGGATCTTAATCTCCGACTGGTGGATGGTCCCGAGGTGCTGCAGTTCATTCGTGACACTCCAACGCTAGAGAACGTTAGGGTGGTGATACTGAGTTCGTCGCCCGAATACATCATGCGCAGCAAAGCCGCGAAGGCTGATTGCTATTTGTCCAAGTCGAGCGCCTTGGAATCGTACACAACCATTGGGAAGAAGATCTTAGACTGCTATTACGGGACACCGGCACAGTGATTTTGCCGATTTTCTGTTTTTGGGCTTGGGGGATGGCACCCCAGGAGCTACCACCCGTGTCCGCAGCCACCGATTACGCCCACTTGAAAGCCGAAATAACTGCGCCGAGGCTGTTGCATTCGCCGGCTCCTGAATACACATCGCAAGCACGCGAGGCGAAGGTGGAAGGGACAGTGGTGCTGGAAGCGATCATCGACAAGTCAGGCAAGGTGGCCTATGCCAGCATGCTAAGTCCATTGCCTTGCGGATTGGATAGCAAAGCGTTAGCGGCGGTGCGCACGTGGCAGTATGCGCCAGGTGTTATGGACAAAGAGATTATTCCCGTACTGACCACCATTGACGTGGTTTTCCGGCTTGGCTTTCAGGCAGGCGACGAGAGGCAAGAACAGCGGCGAACGGCAATTCAGCGAACGGCAGAATTGGGTGAACGGCAGATTAAAGGGGATGGCGTTCCGCAAGATGTAGCTGCTGGATTTAACAAGCTGCGAGATGCGGCTGAGAACAACTATACGCCGGCGTTAGTGGCTGTAGCTAAGGCTGAATTGCAAGGGACGTTATTGCCGAAAAACGAAACGCATGCGTGGCAGTATTTTCAGCGCGCTGCGTTTTTTGGCAATGCGGAGGCGCAGATGCTATGGGGGGAGAGAACTGAGAACTCAGGCGATAGAAATGGCGCCCGCTATTACTTTCGCTTTTGTGCCGCAACGGCGCATGCTGCATGCGAATACCGATTGGGAAAATTGTTAGTGACCGGACCCGACGTTAACCCGAACGATTTTTCGCAGGGCGTGGCCTGGTTGGAACTGGCCAAAGATCATGGCGACAAAGATGCCGCGGAGCTTTGGAAAACATCGGCGGCCAAGTTAAGCAGCCTACAGCAAGATTGGGTTGCGCAGTGGAAACCGCATTTGGAACTGACCCACTTTCACGGCTTTTAGGCCTTGGTGGCAAACGGATTGAAGTTGGTGTTGTAGTCGAAGTAGTCAGCGTGTTCGGTTCGCTTCAAGAAGTTCACAACCATATAGGTGAAGGGTGTCATTACAGTTTCGTAGACAACCTTAATCAAATAGCCGGAGACAATGAGGCTGAAGACGGTATGCAGGGGCACCGTTCCGAAGTAGATAAAGAAGACCACAATGGTGGTGTCAACGGCTTGTCCGACTACAGTTGAGCCGATGGTGCGGGTCCAAAGATGTTTTCCATTGGTGAGTAGCTTTAACTTGGCAAGTGTGAATGAGTTGGCGAATTCGCCGCACCAGAAGGCTAAAAGGCTGCCCGCAAGAATCTTCCCGATAGGCATAAAGATGGTTGCGAAAGCGATTTGATGCTGGTATTCGGGGGCGGGTGGAATTATGACGCAGAGAAACGTGACGGTGAACAGCAGCGCCGAGGTGAGGAAGCCATACCAGATGGCGCGGCGGGAGGCGGCGTAACCATATACTTCCGTAAAGATGTCACCAAAGATGTAGGTTATGGGGAAAAGCATTTGGGCGCAGCTCACGCGCAGCCAGCCCCAAGAAGGTATCGGTGCAACAAACTTGCCAGCCACGATATTCGAAATGATGAGGATGACGACGAACAACGTGATGAATGCGTCGAGGTATTTGTACCTGCGATCACTTTGAAATAGGAAGGCAAGACTTTGCCCTTCTGTGGCCGGGGCAACGGTAGATTCGGGCATGTTGAACGATTATAGGCATGGGTGAACGAGCGAACACTTCAAGTGGCTATAATCGAATGGTGCTTCGGCTGTCTTCTACTATTCTGGCCGTTTTTCTCTTATTAACGGCCTGTCGGGATGATCTAAAATCCAAGGAAAAAGTGCAGCAGGCTATTGTGGAACGGCTGCAATCTCATTCAGGATTAGATCTTAAGGATCTCGATATCACAACAACCGATGTTCAATTCGATAAGACGAAGGCTGTTGCCACGGTCGCGTTTCACTCGAAGAGCGATACGTCGGTGAACAGCGGTATGACCATGAAATACAATCTTGAAGAACGAGATGGAAAGTGGGTTGTGACTGGAGTGGCGAATGCTGAGGGTACTCCAATGTCGATGCATCCGATGACGCCCGGCAGCGGTGGCAATCCAACCTTGCCCCCGGGCCATCCATCCGTAGCAGAGCCTCAAAAGCAATGATGAACTCGGAAAAGGTTAACCAACGCGCATGAAAACCGTCGCAGTCTTGGGGGGCGGGCCGGCCGGAGCAACTGCTGCCGAGCGTTTGGCCCGGGGTGGTCTGCGCACGATTGTCCTGGACGAGAAGCTGGCTTGGGAGAAGCCGTGTGGCGGCGGCATCACGTACAAGGCTTACACGCAATATCCCTATTTATTTGAGAACGATACCCCGAAGAACGTAGTCTCGCTGGCACATTGGGGCGCACCGAAGACGTCGGGTTTCACGATGCAGTTGACGCGGCCGCTGTTGATTTACTCGCGTTTTGATTTGAACGGGATGCTGTTGCGGCGTGCGGAAGCGGCAGGCGCAGAGATTGAAAAGGAACGTGTGCTGGGGCTGGAACGCGCGGATAAGGGCTGGCATATTAAAACGAAGAGTGGCCGGATTGACGCTGATTACTGCGTGATTGCCACTGGAGCGCGGAATCCTTTGCGCGATGTTGGTACGCAATACAAAGCGCAGGATACGATGTACGCGCTGGGTTATTGGGTTCCGGACAATCGCAATCATTTGGATATCCAGTTTCTGCCGAACCTGGAAGGCTATATTTGGGTGTTTCCGCGTGCCGGACATTTGTCGGTCGGTATCTGCGGCAAGGGCGAATCGGCACAGCAACTGCGGCAGCGTTTAGAGCGCTACATGGATGAGCAGGGACTGGCGCGCAAAGACGCCAAGTTTTATGGACACATGCTGCCGGCGCTGGAAACCGGTTCGTGGCGGAATAATCGCGTTGCGGGCGACGGCTGGTTAGCGGTTGGCGATGCGGGCGGATTGGTAGACCCGGTAACCGGCGAAGGCCTTTACTATGCGATTCGGTCAGGCGATCTGGCCAGCCAAATGATTCTGCAGGACGATTCGTGGGAGCGTAAGGCCGACTTATACCGGCATGCTATTACGCACGATTTTGGTTTGGATTTGACTTACAGCGCAGGGCTTGCCAAACGTCTGTTCTGCGGGGCGACCTGTTTCGGCGCGGTGCCCAGCCGAATGATTGAGTTTATGCGACGCAGTCCGAAGTTCTGCGATATCATTCAGGACTTGTTTGCAGGGACGCAGCCTTACCTGGGACTAAAGACGCGCCTGTTGCGCAATGTGAATAGCACGCTGCATGAGATTCTGATGAGCTTCTTGTTTCGGAAGCTGATTCTTTGCGAAACCCAGTATGAACGTTCCACAGTCTGACGCCTTATTCGCCCGGGCGAAGGAATCGATCCCAGGCGGCGTCAACTCTCCTGTGCGCGCCTTTCGTGGCGTGGGAGGCACCCCTCGATTCATTCAGCGTGGTGAAGGTTCCCACTTTGTGGATGTGGACGGCAATGACTATATCGACTACATCGGTTCGTGGGGACCGCTGATTTTGGGGCATCGTCCGAAGACTGTTATCGATGCTTTGCACGCAGTCTTGGACTTAGGTACTAGCTTTGGCGCGCCTACCGGACGCGAGGTTGAACTTGCCGAACTGATTATTGATTTTGTTCCGTCAGTAGAGATGGTGCGGCTGGTGAATTCAGGCACCGAAGCCACCATGAGCGCCATTCGCGTGGCACGCGGCTTTACCGGACACGATCTGACGGTGAAGTTTGAAGGCTGTTACCACGGGCATGTGGATTCGTTGCTGGTGAAAGCCGGTTCAGGCTTAGCGACGTTGAGCTTGCCAGATACGGCAGGGGTGCCCAAAGCGTTTTCCGATACCACGATTGCGCTGCCGTTCAACGATCTGGACCAAGTAGAGACAGTATTTCGCGAGCGCGGTGACAAGATTGCCTGCGTGATCGTGGAACCGGTAGTTGGCAATATGGGCTGTGTACCTCCTGAACCGGGCTTTTTGGAGGGCCTGCGCAGCATCACCCAAAAATATGGCGCGCTGTTGATTTTCGATGAAGTAATGACGGGCTTTCGTCTTGGTCGCGGTGGTGCTCAATGGCTTTACGGTGTGATGCCCGACCTAACCGCGATGGGAAAGATTATCGGCGGCGGTCTGCCATTGGCGGCGTATGGCGGGCGCGAGGATATTATGGCGAAAGTTGCTCCCGTGGGCCCGGTTTACCAGGCTGGGACCTTATCGGGAAATCCGCTGGCTGTGACTGCGGGTATAGCGGTTCTGCGTTACTTGGATGAGCATCCCGAGGTGTATGACACACTGGAACGCAATGGCGCATTACTGGCTGCGAACGCTCCGGAAGGTGTCTGCGTGAATCGCGTAGGTTCTATGCTGACCTTTTTTTTACAATCTGGTCCGGTTCGCAATTACGACGATGCTAAAAAATCGGACACCGCACGCTTTGGGCGCGTGTTTCATGCATTACTGGAGAAAGGAATTTATTTTCCACCATCGCAGTATGAAGCGCTGTTCGTTTCCGCCGCGCACACTCCAGAAGAGTTAACCTACACCGCCAAAGCATTTGCCGAGGCCTATCATGCCCAGTAAGGTTCTGATTACCGGAGCGGCTAAGCGCATTGGCCGCGAGATTGCCATTCAGTTACATCGGAAAGGTTTTGATGTTGCCATTCATTGCCACCACTCTGTGAACGAGGCGAACGCGGTGGCGAAGGAATGTGGAGGCGCACCGGTTTTCAACGCGAATCTTGCAAGTGTAGAAGATATTCGACGCTTGTTTTCAGAAGTGCGGAGCCAGTTTGGCGCCTTGGATTGTCTGGTGAATAACGCGGCTCGTTTCACACGCATTCGTCCGCTGGATATTACTGAAGCGGATTGGGATTTTATTCACTCGGTGAATCTGAAAGCGACCTTCTTCTGTTGCCAGGAAGCCGGGAAGCAAATGATGAAAAAGGGTGCTGGGCGAATAGTCAATATCAGTTCGCTGGGCGGCATTCGTCCTTGGGCCGAACATGCGCATTACTGTGCTTCGAAGGCCGGGGTCATTATGCTGACGAAATCGCTGGCGAAGGCATTCGCGCCGACAATCACGGTTAACTCGGTAGCGCCGGGAGTAATTCTTTTCGACGAGAACGACCAGCGCACCGAACGCATGATTGAGAACACTCCGATGCAACGTGCCGGACGTCCGGATGAAGTTGCGGAAGCGGTGCATTTCTTCTTGACTGCCCCGGATTTCATCACGGGCCAGGTGTTGGCCGTGGATGGCGGGTTGGCAGATCATTAGTTGAGTCGAGTCAAAACAAGGATCTCGGAAGTGTTCGGCTGAGTTAGTTGAAGAACTATTCCGGCTTGCATCAGCGCCGCTCCGGTTGCAGTGGAGGCAGCGGAGGAGCGGTCGTGAAAATCAATTTTGTAGCGGGCTCTGGGATTCAAACCCCGCAGATTGAAAGTATGTTCTGGTTCATCAGGCGCTGACCCGCGAAAGACGTACATGGCTCCTTGCCCGGTCTGCGGATTCATGTATTCGATGCCGTCCCAATGAACACCATCGGGGCGTGGGGAAACGTGATACAGGTCGGCGGTTCGAATTAGAGGCCTCAGAGTTTGTTTATAAAAAACAAATTCTTTCTTAGCCGCTTCATGCTGTTCGGAGTTCCAAGCGTTGGAGTCCTGCATCAGCGAAAACCAGCCCATGAGACCGCTGCGCAGCATGTACAAAAAATTAGGAATGGTTGTCGCGTCTTTCCACTTTTCGACATAATTTTCAAGCATGGCGGGAGGAAGAACGTAGCTCGCGTCGTAGAAAGCGCGCCGATTGCCCAACGGGTCATAGGCGTCGGTAATGGAGAAATAATCGCCATGGGCAGCGCTGCCGAAATCAACCATGCGGCCGCCATCGTTGCAAATTTCAAACAGCAGGTTGGGGAAGCGGCGTCGCATTGCAGCTTGCACCTGATAGTAGGCGCGCGTGGCATGGTAGCTGACATCTGTATCATTCGAGCCGGAAACCCAATGAAACTCTTCATCGACGAAGCGCCGGGCTGTGCCTTCGTCCAAAGGGGCGTGGGGATGGTCGCTCCGGTCGCAGCCCTGGGCCACCAGATAGCCATCATGTTCCAGCATGTCCAGGTGGAAGTCGGCAATGAGATGAGTTAGCAATTGCTGTGCCCAATTGCGCATTTCGGGGACGCCCAAGTCCATGGTGATGCCTTTGAACTCAGCTGGCTTCCAATCGGGCGGGGGATTGATGGTGAGCCAGGAATGGATGGCGGCATCGTTTATGTTGTTGCGCCCGCCTTGCGTCCAATCCGTCCAAAGGCCGAACTTTAGGCCATGGCTGTGCGCAAAATCGGCAACCGGTGCAATACCGTGAGGGAACTTGTCCGGGTTTGGCGTCCAGTCGCCGATTTGACGGAACCATCCAGCGTCCAGATGAAACATTTCCAAACCAAGCGACGCAGCGTCTCGAATCATGGAATGGGCTTGCTGTTCGTTGATTGCCATCCCGCTTCCCCAACTGTTGCTGACCAGCGTAGGGTACTGCTGGTTACGAAGCGTCAGCGGATTGTTCAACGTTTCGCGAATCCAGCGCCGCAACGAATTTCCGGCCGCATCGGGACCGCCGGTGAATGCACCTAAGAAGATAGGCGGAGCTTCGAAGATGGCATGGGGCGGCAGTTTGGTTTTGTAAGGACCAGGCTCCGGGTTCAAGCCTGCTGAGCCAGAAAGCGTGTCGGCGTGCCGTTCGATCGTTAACTGAGTGCGTCCGCTAAATTCAATCCCGATGTACCAACCGGCGTTGTTGTGGTTGGGTTGCTCAACCAACAGATACGGAATGATTTCGCGCGGCGAACCTTGCGGCGGATGGGCGTAAGTGCTGGAGGTGCCTGTCCAGGCGTATCCTTCTGCGATGGGTATGAGGTGGGTTCCTTCCGGCGAAGGAAAACTCGCCCCTTTTTCAACAAAGAACTGTGTCAGCGGTTCAGATGCAGGTTTTCGAAAGTGAAATTCAAAGCTGTCTTGCAGGGGCAGCCAGACGTCTTTTAATGACAAGTTTTCAATGGTGATGTTGTGTTCGACAGGACCGTGCGTTGAGCGGGTTTGCCATGCCCAGGTCAGGCGGAGCTGCGGTTCGTTCGATTCGTAGGTGAAACTGACCTTGGTTGCAGTCGCGATGGTCAGTGCAGGACGCAAACGCCAGGTGATTGATTGCTGGTTTGCCCGATCGATCAGGCGTTCGGGCGCTGTATTCTTCCAATCGTTTACGGAAATGAGTTTGGGCGAGTTTGGGCCCTCATTAAATACTAAGTTGGTGTCGGCGGTGCGGAGTCGCTCAACCTGAGCGGGTGCCAGGGGCGATAGTGCGAGAAGCAACAGCGTGATGCGACGAAGCATGCAAAAGAATTTTGACATACACTAGGCGTGACTCGCGTCAATCGAGGAGAGGAATTCTATGCATAGAAAGATAGTTTGGAAAGTGATTTCGACGGTTGTCCTGGCGCTAGCACTGGCTGCCGCGATGACGGGACAAGACTACAAGCCGATGTTGGGCAAGTGGAGCATGACGTCGGATACTAACGGCGGCGATTCTATAACGTGGTCGCTAGTGCTTAAAGAAGTGGACGGAAAGTTAGCGGCATTTCTAGCGATTGAAGCAGGCGAACAACCCGCCAAAGATGCCACTTTTGCCGATGGTGTGCTTAAGTTCAAAGCGCCTTATGAAGGCGAAGACTACGATATTACGCTGAAGCTGGTGGGCGATAAACTGGACGGCACTTGGAGCGGAAACGGAGATTCCGGTAAAACCAGCGGAGTGCGGCAACAAGCGTTAAACACCTTGGCTCGCTACATCGGGCCAGCTTAGGTCTGCCGGTTCAAACTTGCGGGTGGCGTCGTTGTAAATAGATACGGCGCCTCGCGCTATGTCATAGACCCAACCGGAAATGGCAATTTTAGACAGCGCTAACCGGCCAGCGACAGATGGGTGTGTGCGCAAATGATTAAGCTGCAACAGAACGTTTTGTTCAATCAGCGCGTTCAGTAGCGTTGGAGGATTCGAACTGCCGTCCGGGTGGAGCGCTTGGGCGACACTCAGGGCGGCTTCGGAGTTTCTTAGCCAGCTATGAACGGTTGGCATTTTGTCTACTTGGCCGGGATTTAAAAGCGCCTTCATGGCGCCGCAATCGGAGTGACCGCAAATCACCACCTGCTTCACTTCCAGTGCCGCGGCCGCATATTCAATGACGGCTGAGATACCGCCCATCATTTCGCCGTAAGCGGGCACAATGTTGCCGATATTTCGGGATACGAAGATCTCGCCGGGTTGGGATTGAGTGAGCGCCCCCGGTTCGATGCGCGAATCGGCGCAAGTGATAAAAAGCGTGTGCGGATTTTGCCCTTCGCGCACAACCCGCTCATATGCTTCTCTCTTTTGTGGAAACACTTGGCTAGTGAAAATGGCAACGCCTTTCAGCAACTTCGCTTGGGCTTGTTGAACTTCATCCATCGGCATATAGTTTGGCACGGACCAGGGGCGCGGTTTTAAGTGCTCAAAGTTAAAATCGTATGAGTGAATGAAAAAGGTTCGGGACCAGCGGCAGTAATGGAAGCGTCCGTTGACAAGCCGCCGCGATCGCCTCTTCTGGCTATTTTTCTCATTGTTGCGGTTGACATACTTGGTTTCACCATCATTTTGCCGCTCCTTCCCTTCTATTCGGAACGGTTCGGCGCCTCTGCAACAGTGGTAGGCGCGGTGTATTCCATTTACGCTGTCTGCCAGTTGATATCAGGGCCGATCTTGGGCCAATTATCCGACCGGTTTGGCCGGCGTCCGGTTTTATTGATTAGTCAGTTGGGCACGCTGGCGGGCTTCATTGTGCTAGCCTTCAGCACGCAACTGTGGATGGTGTTTTTTGCACGCGCGCTGGATGGCGCTACGGCGGGCAATTTGTCCACGGCGCAAGCGTATATCAGTGATGTGACCAAGCCGGAGAACAGAGCCAAAGCCTTCGCCTTTATAGGCGTAGCCTTCGGTGTTGGATTTCTGATAGGTCCCGCCATTTCCGGGTTTTTATCGCAGTATGGATACCAAGCGCCCATTTTTGCGGCGTGCGCTTTGTCTTTTACCAGCATTTTGTGTACTTTCTTCTTGCTGCCTCGGCGCGAACCGGTTCATCAACACGCAGAAGAGGATGGACCTGTGGCTCCCGGTGGCAAGCGAATTTCCATATTTTCTTTTGCCTTGTACAGCAGGTTTTTCAAAGATCCGGTGTTGGTTCGATTGCTGGTGCGCTGGGCATTTTTTGCTTTGAACTTTGCAACATTTATTTCCGGCTTTGCACTGTTCGCGGAACGGCGCTACCAGTGGCAAGGCCATAAGTTTGGGGCGCACGAGGTAGGTTATGTGTTTGCCTTCTTCGGATTCATCGGTATCTTCATGCAGGGAGGTTTGGTTGGGCGCTTGGTGAAGTGGTTGGGCGAAGAACGCGTGGTGATGATAGGTTTCATAGGTTCGTTCATCAGCGATGCTGCCCTTTCCTTCACGCATGGAATTTCAGGTTTGCTTTGGACGATGGGCCTTGGTTCCGTGTTGGGTGCCGGATTGCGGCCAGCGCTTACCAGTTTGATTACCCAATCGGCCAGCAAGCGCGAACAGGGCGTCATTATTGGTTTAACTCAATCCATCACGTCGATCGCGCAAATAGTCGCGCCGCTTATTGGAGGCGCGTTGATTCAAGCAAAGCTACTGAACGTTTGGTGCGTCTGGGCAGGCGTGCTGGCTTTGGCGGGCCTGTTTGTTCGCTTGCCTCATCCTCATCCCATGGCAAAACGAAGTCAGGCATGAGCTTGCCTAAACTTCGTGTTCACGAATGGATGTTTGTCGGCTTTTTTGCTTACATTGCGGCCATTTCGCCACTCTTCACCACACGCCCCAAACTACATGGGCAACCCTTCGTGTTATTCGTGATTGTCTTGGCCATCTTCTGGGCCGTAGATCGATTAGAAAAAACCAAGCTGGGTCCGGGAATAGAGGTGGCCCGCGATTGGCTGCCCATCGGATTAATATTTCTAGCTTTTCGCGAGATGGATTACTTCGCTCCTAGCCAGTATGATTTTTTGTCGGAAATGGCATGGATTCGTTGGGACATTATTCTGTTAAATGGCTTTGGGGTTACCCAGCGAATCGAGGCTTTGGGGCCGGTAATTCCGCTGTACCTTGAGCTTTGTTATTTGCTTGTGTATGGAGTGGGCGCCTATTGTGTAGGACGCCTGTCGGCTATCGCTGGACGAAAGGCCATCAATCGGTTCTGGGTGATTTTTCTACTGGGCACGCTGGCAGCATATGCGTTGTTTCCGTACTTCCCGACGGAGCCGCCGCGTTTCGCATTCGCCGATGTCATGCCGCCGAACATTATCACCCCGCTGCGCCGGCTCAATTTGTATTTGCTGAATCAATCGACCATTCATTCCAGCGTGTTTCCCAGCGCACACGTTTCGGCCGCATTCTCCGCTGCATTCGGAATGTTTTTGCTGCTTCCAAAGCGGCGCGACGGCTGGTTGCTGCTCATCTACGCGGCTAGCGTGGCTTTAGCAACGATCTATGGCAGATATCACTATGTTGTGGATGCGTTTGCGGGGTTCGGCATAAGCTTATTAGCAGCCGCACTGTGTCTGTTGTATCGTGCTTACGATGCCAAACGCAACAGCGCTTAAGAGAAGCTAGATGGAAAATCGCGAAATTGCCCAAATGTTATTGGAAACGGCAGACCTGATGGAAGTCGCGGCTGAAGACGGGTTTCGCATTCGTAGCTATCGAAACGCAGCTTCGGTGATTGCCAGTCATCCGGAACGAATTCAAGATATTCTGCTTGATCCGGCGCGAAAGGTGACGGAAATTCCCGGCATCGGCAAAGGCTTAGCGGATGTCTTGACCGAAATCGCCCAACGAGGATCGTTTGAACGTCGCGATGAAATGCTGGCCAAGTATCCGGCGTCGGCTCTGGAGTTACTGAAGATACAAGGGCTGGGGCCAAAGAGCATTGCTTTGCTGTATGAACACCACGGTGTGAAGACTGTGGATGACCTGGAGCGGATTTGTAAGGAACAAAAGCTGCGTGAATTGCCGCGCATGGGCGCCAAGTTGGAAGAAAAGGTTTTGCGCGGCATTGAAAGTATCGCAAGAGCGCAGGACGTTTTCTGCTCAATTTGGTCGTCGCGTGGCGGATGAGTTAATTGCGGAGTTTCACGCGCTGGGGGGAATCGATCGAGTGGAAGCTGCAGGAAGTTTGCGGAGGGGACGAGAGACGGTTGGCGACTTGGACATTCTGGTTACGGGCGGCAAACGCTGTCGCCGCGTCGAACCACATAATCGCGCACCCGAAGACACAGGAAGTTTTGGGACAGGGAGGCAAACAAGGCCAGTGTCTTATTCGGCCTGGAGAGCATTCAAGTGGATGTGCGCGCGCTACCGCATGAGAGCTTTGGCGCGGCATTGCAGTATTTCACGGGAAGTAAGGACCACAATGTGGTGCTTAGGACTAATGCGCTGAAGTCAGGGCTTGACCTTGAACGAGTATGGATTGTTCCGTGTGGAAAGCAACGAGCGCGTGGGTGGTGAAGACGAAGCGGCCATTTATCAGCGGCTGGGCTACGGATGGATTCCGCCGGAACTGCGTGAGAATTCGGGCGAGTTAGAAGCTGCAGAGAAGGGAACTCTGCCCAATCTGATCAAGCTTGAGGATATGCGCGGCGATATCCACATGCATACGAACGAGACCGACGGCAAAGCTACCTTGCGTGAAATGGCAGAGGCAGCGGCGGCGCTGGGCTATGAGTATATTGCGATTACCGACCATTCCAAGGCACTGGCGATGGCTAATGGGTTGGACGAAGAGCGCGTTGTGGCTTTTGCCAAACAGGTGCGGGAGTTGAATAAAGAAGGTTTGCCGTTGCGGGTGTTTTCGGGGCTCGAGTGCGATATTCTGCGCGACGGCGACATGGACCTTTCGGAAGATGCTTTGGCTGAATTGGATTTGGTAATTGGAAGCGTCCATAGCTATTTCAATTTGGAATCGCAAGAAATGACTGACCGGCTTTTGAAAGCGGTGGAATCGCCGAATCTGCGCGTGCTTGGCCACGTTACTGGCCGCCTGCTGCTTTCGCGTGAATCGTATCCCTTTGATTTCGAGCGAGTGGCCAATAAGGCAGCGGAACGTAAGATTTGGTTCGAGATCAATGCGAGTCCGGAGCGGTTGGACCTTCCAAGTCACTTAGTTCGTTCGGCCAAGCGCAAAGGCTGTCGCTTCACAATTTCAACCGACGCGCACCGCCAATCGCACCTGAATAACATGCGGTTTGGAGTGATCACCGCGCGGCGGGGCTGGCTTGAAAAGGGCGACGTGGTCAATACCCACGGTGTCGCTGACTTTGAGGCGGCGCTTCGCAACACATGAGACGGGTGCTGAGCCTGTTATTGGTGTTCGCCTCGCTGGGCTCATCCGCACAGCAAGGTAAGGCAGTAGTTGACTCTTTTGAAGTTGTCTGGAGAACCTTGCGCGACCACTATTGGGATGCGCAAATGGGTGGCACAAACTGGCAGAAGCTTCACGACGAGTACTTGCCGAAGGTTAAGGGTGCCAACACCATCGACCAGGCGCGCAAAGCCATGGATGAATTAATTCACAAGCTGCCGTCATCGCATTTGGCGTTGATCCCGTCGGAGATGTACGAAACCGACGAACAATCTGAAGCGCCGTCCGATGAAAAGCTCCGGCATGACTTCGGGGGCCCAGCCTCCGCCGGCATCTCCGTCGCGTTTATTGAACACAAGGTGGTGGTTGAATTCTCTGACAATCCGGCGGTTCGCCCAGGTTGGGCAATTCAATCTGTAGACGGGGAAGAGATTCAGCGGCTTTTGAAGCTGGCCGGAGAACGGAATGCGGCGCTGGTGCCCGAGATCGTCTCGGCGTGGCTGAGCGGCGAAGCAGGATCGCGCACGCACGTGGTATTCGATGAGGGTGACGGCCATGAGATGGCGCTGGATTTGGAACGCAGCTTGAATCATGGCAAGATTGTGCAATTTGGAAACATGCCGCCGGAGCTGGTTATAGTCAGACATCGGAAGCTTGCCAGCGGCGTTGGCTATATCCGGCTCAATATCTTTCTTGATCCTGTTTCAGTTATGCCGGAGTTCCAAGCCGCCATTGCAGAGTTTCGTTCCGCGCCCGGCATCATACTGGATTTGCGTGGCAATCCGGGCGGTTTGGGCATCATGGCGATGGGTTTGGCGGGTTGGTTTGTGGATGACGAGGGGCAGATTCTTGGAACCATGGTGGGGCGGACCGGAGAGACGCAGTTTGAGATTAATCCCAGAGCGGAACCGTATGCGGGCAAGCTCGCTATTTTGGTGGACGGTGGTTCGGCGTCCACCAGTGAAGTTTTGGCACAGGGCATGAAAGACTTGGGCCGTGCGCGAATTTTCGGAAGCAAAACCGCCGGAGCCGCACTGTTGTCGGAAGTGATTCAATTGCCGGACGGTGACCGGTTCCAGTATCCGGAGGCCAACTATACCTCTTTTAAAGGCCGCGTTTTAGAGGGCCATGGCGTTGAGCCGGATGTGCTGGCAATGCCGACGATTGCAGGCTTGCTTTCCGGACACGATGCCGCGTTAGAATCGGCCGAGAGCTGGTGCATGGCTAAATGACAACTCGCATTTTTGCCGTTTTGTTTTGTATTGCTCTGCCGGCCTGCTGCCAGGATGCAGAGGCAGTGTTGAACCGCTACGTGCAGGTTACCGGCGGGGCAGCTCTCTATAAGCGCTACAACGCTTACCATTTTTTCTACACGATGACGGGTGCCGATAAGGCTAGCCGGAACGTGGACCTTTTTCATGCGCGCGATGGCAGGACGTTCATAGAAACTGACGACGGCAAACAAACGATCGATTCAGGTATCAGTGACGGTGTGGCCTGGAAATATAGTCAATCGGGCGGGGCCAAAATCTTGTCCGGTGCTAGCTCTGCTCGCATGATCGCGGAGTGGAAGGGCTTCGACGAGGACGATTGGCAAGCACGGTTTCCGAAGGTTTCATCGTTAACAAATCAGCCCGTCAACGGAGCGCCTTGTCGTCATCTGAAGCTGACGCGCGCGGATGGCAGCACTGTAGAGCGGTGGTACGAAATCAAGAGCGGGCTGCTTGTAAAAGAGGTTGGCAATGCGATTGACGATTCCGGCATGGAACATCCAGTAACAACCGAATTTGAACGCTACGACACATATTTTGGAATTCGCAGACCTGCAAATTGGCGCATTACTTACGGGTCTCAATCGTTTGAAGTCCAGATAAATTCCGTGATGTATTCTGAGTCGCCCGAGCGTGCCATTGAGGAACTACCGCACGATGTTGTACGCGCTATTATTGCCGCGCGCGGTACGCCGAACGGGCTGCCTAATCCGGTGGATTTGATTGACAAGTTTGTGCAGGCAACCGGTGGAAAAGATGCGTATCGAAACGTAAAAACCGAAGTGGTGAAGGGCGACGTCGCTTTGGTAAAAGAGAACGTCACCTTTCCGGTGGTCACCTACATAGCTGGAAACAAGAGCTATTCTGTTGCAGACATGCCGTCTATTGGAAAGCTGGAGTCCGGCGATGACGGGCAGACCGCTTGGGAAAAGTCGGTGGTAACGGGGCCGAAGCTGAAGCCGCATTCGGGCCAATCGGAGTATATGGCTCCGGGACCCGAGCTGATATCGATGTGGTCACAAAGCGCTGTAAACATGCGAACCGTGTCGCAGGACGAAGTGAACGGGGCAGCCTGCTATGTGGTCAGCCTGGATCCCGCCAGTGATGAGGGCCCCAAGGCCTGTTTCGATGTTAAGAGCGGACTGCTAGTCAAACTTTCGGCGAAGACGACAACCGGCGTGTATGAGCAGAGTTTCTCCGATTACCGCGATGTTAAGGGTTACATGATGTGTTATCGCATCGATACGAATGAGGGAGATCAGGTGACCTCGCTGCGGGTCTCAAACGTGGCAATCAATGAGCCGCTGCCCGCGAATGTTTTTGAACTTCCACCCGATGTGAAGGCGCTTAAAGCCAAACGCGATGCCGCTCAGGCGAAAATTCCGGTAAATCCCGATGCGCCAAACTTGAAACGAACTCCTCCTAACTAGCAGGACTAACTAGGGGCCGTACAAGTAATGGCGTCAAGCGCAACTAAATTGCATCAACAAACAATGCGTGCGATAGAATTCAATGTACTAGGTGCGCAAAGATTGCGCTGCCAGTTGCCCGTAAATTAGAATCGAGGTTCGGGATTCAACTCGATGGCACAAATACAGGCGGGTTTTCCAAACGTTAGTGATCGATACAAAATCGTCGCCACCTTGGGGCAAGGCGGGATGGGAATTGTGTATCGTGCTAACGACCGTATTCCTGAACCGCCAAGTCGCAATAAAGACGTTGACTGGCGAACTGGATCCGGCCGCTCTTGAAATGTTCAAGCGGGAATGGAGCGCACTTGCTAGCCTGTCGCACCCGAATATTGTCGACATCATCGAAACGGGGGAATACGAAGAGCACGGGTTCATGCGTCCCTTTTTCGTCATGCCTTTGTTGCCGGGTAAGACGCTCGAAGAAATCATCAAGACTGAGAGCCACCGGCTCACTGTTGATCGTGTGGTGGAAATCATTCGCGAAGCCTGCCGAGGACTGCAAGCGGCACATGAAAAGAACGTTATCCACCGCGACTTGAAGCCCAGCAATATATTTGTGCTGGATGACGATACGGCCAAGATTATTGATTTTGGAGTTGCGCATTTAGCCGGTTCACATTCGACAACGGGCCTGAAGGGCACCTTGCAGTACATGGCGCCGGAACAGTTGGACCTCTCCAGCCCGCTTTCGCAGCGCTCCGACATCTTTGCGCTAGCAGTAGTTTGTTATGAAGCGCTGACCGGACGGAAACCCTTTGCCCGCCGCACCCAAGCGGAAACCAGCGATGCGATTCGCCTGTATATTCCACCGCCCGCATCGGACGTCAATGGTGCTGTCAGCACAATGATTGCCCGCACGGTTCATAAGGCGATGGCAAAGAAGCCGTGGCAGCGGTTTTCATCGGCCAAGGAATTTGCGGAAACGTTGCGTAAGGCGCAGCGCAACGAACCTATCGAATTCTTCGATTCGGCAAAGATTCAACCGCGCATTGAGCGAGCCAAGAAGGCATATAAAGAAGGCGACGACGAGTATGCCTTAGAAATCGTTACCGAACTGGAATCAGAAGGGCACATTGATCCCGATCTGCCGGTGCTGAGGACGCAGGTGGAACAGTCGGTATTGCAGCGGAAAGTCCGGCAGTTGCTAGAAAACGCGCGCACCCGCGTGGAAAATAACGACTATCCGCTAGCGCTGCAGAAACTGGCGGAGATTCTGGCACTCGATCCGAACAATCCGGATGCGCTGGCTATGCAGGCCCGGATTGAGCGGCAGCGAACACAGAAGCAGGTTGAACAGTGGTTTCGCTTGGCAGAGGAACACCGGCAGAACCGGCTTTTTGGTCAAGCCAGGCAGTGGCTGCAGGAAATTCTAAAGGCGGACAGTTCGAACACGCGCGCCCGAACGATGCTGGCAGAGGTTGATCAGACCGAGCAGGAGACCAATAGGCTTCGAGACGAAAAGAAGGGCCTGTATGACGAGGCCATGCAGTTCTACCGCAACGGCGAATTGAGTTCGGCCCTGAGCAAGCTGGAGCGAGGCATTGAATTGTCCAAGCGACCTGCGGCGCAGGCAGTTACTACCGACCTGGATTCGCAATATCAGAGTTTCTACAACCAAGTGCGGTCGGAACGCGACGCGGTGCGCGACGCCTATTCGGAAGGACGAAAGAGCCTGGATGACAAGAATCCCGCTCGCACACTGGAGATTTGCGAAGAACGCCTGCGCAAACAACCGAACGACCCAATGTTCCAGGCGCTCAAGCTTGAAGCCGAGGAGATGCAGCGGCTGGAGCAATCGATGGCGATTGCAGAGATGAGCAAACGGGCAGAGGCTGAGCCGGATCTGGATAAACGGGTTGGCATTCTGAATGAGGCAGTGGAGCGTTTTCCGAACGAGACGCATTTCAAAGCATCCATTCGGTTCGTGCGCGAAAGACGGGACTTGGTTAACTCGATTGTCGATCGTGCCCGTCAATACGAGGAGCGGGGCCAATTTTCGGACGCACAAGGCCAGTGGGACATTCTGCGCACGATTCACGCTGGCTATCCGGGACTGGATGCTGAGGTACAGCGCTTAAACGCGCGGCGAGTTGAGCTTGCCCATGCCGAAACCAAGGCGCGTTGGATGCAGCAGATTGATGCACATTTTGCGACGGGCGAATATTCCAAGGCGCGCGAAGCAATTCAGGCGGCACAAGCCGAGTTTCCCGCTGACAAAGACTTAGAATCACTGGCGTCGCTTGCTGAGCAAGGGGTTCGTCGCAGCGCTTCAGCCAAAGAGTTGCTTGCCAAAGGACAAGCCCTTTGTGCCGAGCGGAAACTGACAGAAGGGTTAGACGCTTTGCGCCAGGCCGAACGTTTGGACCCGCGCAGCAATACGATTCGAGCCACGTTGCTATCTACCTTGGTAGAGTCTGCGCGCGAGTTGATCAGCAAAGATTGGCGAGCCGCTGCGCCACTCATTCAAGAGGCGACTGCGCTGAATGACACCGATCCGGTGGTTCGGAGCTTGAATTCGTTGCTGGAATCGCATCAGCGGCAAGAGGCGGTTAATGGCATTTTGACTGAGGCTCGCGATCTGCAAGGCTCTGGCGATATAGCCGGTGCCCTGAAGTTGGTGGAAGATGGCTTGGCCAAATATCCAAACGAACTGCGGCTTTCACAGATACGGACCACGCTGGCTGCGGCCGCGCCCGAGGTAAAGAAGGAAGTTCCGCCACCACCTCAGCCAGAATTGACCGAGCAGGAAGCATTCTCGGCCACCCAGTTCGCTGCGACATCACTTGATGTGGCTACTTCGAAACCCAGCACGCCCGATGTGGATTTAACGAGGCTGTCGCCCCCCACACTCCCGCCACCGAAACAACAAGCAAAGAAGCCGGAGAAGCCGCCCGTAATTGCAGGCGCGCCATCGACAATTCAAGGTTTGCTTAAGAAGCCGCTATGGCAGGTTACGGCGCTTGTTGCCGCAACGCTTATAGCTGTTGCCATTCTTTACAGTACGATCCACAAAAAACCTACGCCTGTTGCTGTGCCTCCCCCTTCGGTGGTTGCCGATGTGAAGGTCCAGTTAACTGCCAATGAACCGGGCGCAACATTTAAAGTTGATGGCTCGCCCGTTTCGGCATCGACCACGCTGAAGCCCGGTGAGCATAGCGGAGAAGCAGACCTTGCCGGTTTCAAGCCCGATATTCATAGCTTCACCGTTCCCAATGGTAGCGGGCCCATCAACGTTGCCTTTAGCCTAATGCATGTCGCACCGCAGGTCTTATTCAGCTCAGGCATCACCGGCGGAAGCGCGATCTTCGATGACGCACCGCCCGTGGATTTGCAGCAAGGCGAATTCGACAAGACCGATATCCAGCCGGGCGATCACCATTTGCGCATCATGCAAGGCAAGCACCAGGTGTTGTCCGTGTCTTTCCATGTCACCAGTGGACAGTTGATCAAACTCACTTCGCCGTTGGATACCAGCGAAAATCCGGGAATCGCAATCAGTTCGCTAGGCGGCGCGGCGCAAGTGTATGTAACCGCCGGTTTGAAAGCCAGCCTTTCAGGAGAAACGCCCAAGGTTGTTTCCGATAGTGGGCTGGCCGTGCCCGCTGCGAATCCGCCAAGCCATGTATCGGTAGCTGTGGCTGGCAAAGTACGCGACTTTGTGCCGGACAATTCATCGCAGCCCACATTGAATTTAATTCTTACTGGCGGCGTCGAACGCGTGCCAGTCACGGTAACTGCTAATGCTTCCGACGGCGTTATTAGTATTGATGGCGAAGACTTGAAGCGACACATAGCGAACGGAGCTATTCGCTTCGAACTAGTTCCCGGTTCGTATTCGATTGTTGTTCGACAGCAGGGCTTCCAACCAGTCGCTCCACAACGTCTGTTGATTCGTGCTGGTGACGATAAAAAACAGCTGAACTTTCAGCTAAATGCCGTTGTGCGCCGCGCAGGTTTAGAACTCAGCGGTGCGCCCCCAGAAGCCACAGTGTTTCTGGACGACGTTCGCGCGGGAACCATCAACGCTTCAGGCGGGTATTCGAAAGACGATGTCAGCCCCGGCGAGCACACGATTGTGATACGCAAGTCTGGACTCGACGATTTCAAAGAAAAGCGCGAGTTCATTGCGGGCGAGAACGTTCGCTTGCCCGTGCAAATGCACTCATCGGGAGCAACATTCGCTCTGCACGTCACCCCAGCGAACGCGAAAATAACCCTACGAGGTAGCGCACTTGAAATCTTTACGCCCCAGGGCGGGCAATCGATACCCATTCCGCCTGGCAGCTACAAGCTGACCGCCGCCGCCGATGGCTACGAAACAAAAAATGAAACGATCGAAATTGAGGCTGGCCATTCGATGAGTCTGGAATGGACCCTGACAGCTGCTCAAGTTCAAACCGCTACGACACCATCCGTTCCGTTCTCTAATGCAAGCACTTGGCACGCCGAGAATGGCCTGTTAACGCATACTGGCGGAGGCGTTAGTGTTTTCACAGGTGGTAACGGCACTCACACTTTCGATATCAAAGGGCAACGCAAGGGACTATTTCACGGTTCAAAGAAAATTATTTTCTACGCGGATATGGCCGGCAGAGGCGATTACATACAGTATTCCTTGGATGGACATAATCTTTCCAAGATTGTGTATACAAACGGTCAAGCATCGGCTGAACAAAAATTCGCTTTTGGCCAGGACAACGATCAAATCCGTTTGACGGTAGAACTGTCAGCAAATTCTTTTATCGTCAAGAATCGCGGCGGCGCCACCATCGATAGCATTCACAAGACCAATATCGGTCGCTTCGGTTTTGTGGATGACCTGACTCTGCGCGTCGTCCAGTAGCTAGCTATTGGACGTCCCGCACATAACGCAAAACTTCATTCCGGCGTCCGTGGGGCTACCACAAACTTTACACGCCTTTGCGACCTCAGCCTGCACCACACCCGCTTGCACAGGACGTCCACAAGACGAACAAAACTTCAACTTTACGTTTAATTCCTGACCGCACGCGCATTTAATTCGCTGCCCACCCTCATGCAATCCAAGTAGATCGCGCTTATAATCACCCTGCAAGATACGGCGATATTCTTCCGAATTGCCAAAGTTCTTAGCCTGCTTCAACCGGTTTGGAACGAACGGATGTGAATTCTGCACATTCTTCAAAATAGACAGCACCAGCGCCAGCTTATTCACGTCGTGATGCACTTCCGCCTGCGCCAACACGGAATCCACGTGAAACTCTTCCTCCAAACCGTGAACCCGTCCCGCCAGCTTGGCCAAACCTGTCAGAGCGGGATTCAGCGTTTGCACACACAGCAGACCGGCGCGATCACACGAAAGCTCAGCTCGGCGAAACCATTCCCAATAGGCAATTAGCAGCGGAATGCGCACCAATCCCAACCCCGGAACCGGGATCATTGACGATACGGCATCCCAGGACGCAACCAGCAAGTCACCTAACTGACGGTACAAACCATGACCACACTTGATATGCCCAAGTTCGTGCGCGATGACAAAACTGAGTTCGTCCGAAGTGAGCGCATCGACCAGCGCTGAGTGCAGGACGATAGATGTGCGCCGATGTCCAACCGTGTACGCATTGAGTTCGGGATTAGACTTAAGATAAATTTCAGGCAGGGGGCACGATAGAATCTCGCAGCATCGATTAACAAGCTTGAACAGCGAACCGTAATTCTGTTCGTTCACCCGGATCATGTGTTCGTTGTTTTCAACATAGATGATCTCTTCAATCAGATTCTTTTGCAGATACGTTAACAGCGCGGGCGCACCTGGAACCTTGCTTAGCGCGCCTAATGCTTCTTGATCTCCTGGATAGGCAAACGCCGAATAAGACAGCCCGGGCAACAGTCTCTGGTCAGAAGAAAAAATGCAGGCGGAATCAATCTCAGATGCACGCGAGGCCATACCCGAAGATTATTCCAAATTCGGGCCGCATTCGACTATCCCAGTACGCCCTACGTCTGGACAAATATCCCATTTGTGTTACGCTGCTACTTTACTTCGGAGGCAACAAATGGCATCCATTCCAGCGGGCACCCCATCGCCGAAGATGTTTTGCGGTGAGTGCGGGGGCGCTTATCCGGTGCAAGACCTTGTGCGCTTTGGCAATCATTTTGTATGCGCCAATTGCAAGCCGGCTTACGTCCAGCGTATGCGCGAAGGCGTGCAGCCCATCGGTGTCCCGGTTCAGCAAGCGCATTACGGTGGCTTCTGGATTCGCGTACTGGCGTTGTTCATCGACGGCCTGATTATGGGCGTCGTTACCGTTCCCCTCATGTTCCTGGCCGGTTTGGGAAGTGTCTTTTCCGGTATGGACCCGCAAGATCCAGCCAGCATTGCCAAGATCTTGGGATTCGAAGCCATGTTCGGCGGCATCGGCTTGGTTATTGGTTTGCTTTACCAGGGGTATTTTGTCAGCCAGAAAGGTGCGACCCCGGGCAAGTTGGTTCTCGGTTTGAAGATCATTAATGCCAATGACGGAACGAATCTCTCGGTTGCAAAGGCCATCGGCCGTTATTTTGCGAATATGCTCAGTGGCTTGATTCTTTATATCGGCTACATTATCGCCGCGTTCGATTCTGAGAAGCGCGCGCTGCACGATCACATCTGCAATACACGCGTCATCTATACCAGATAGCGAGTTGCGCGCTTGATTTGTCCTCGCTGCACACGCCTGCTTCCGGACTGGCTGTTGCGAGACAGCTTCACAAGCAGCATTTGTCCGAATTGCCAAACTTCGCTCGACGTCTATTGCTTTCCCGCACTCTATCGATCCGATGAGAAACTTGATCCGGCGCAGCTCACTGTAGCAGAAGGCGATGCCTGTTGCTATGAACACTCCTCCAAGCGCGCGTCGTCCATCTGTTCCAACTGCGGCCGGTTCCTCTGCGGTTTATGCGAGGTGCGCATTGGCAATAAAATACTATGCCCGGATTGCTTGCATGGCAGCAAAGTGCAGAGCCAGCAAGCAAGCGCGCTAGAGAACTCTCGCACCAAATTCGATTCCATCGCTCTGTCGCTTGCTACTTGGCCGCTGTTGATTTTCTATTTCGTCGTCATCACCGCGCCGCTGACACTTATCCTTTGCATCTACGCTTGGAAAAAGCCGATCAGCCTTGTTCGCCGCAGTCGATGGCGGTTGTATCTGGCAATGGGCATTTCAACGCTTGAGATTGCCGGCATGGTGGCACTGATCGTTGCCTTAGTGCGTCAAGTGGGGAAAACGTCGTGACGAACGATCAACTGGTTCGGATTCCCGGACGCCGCCTAGGCCTGATTCGGTGCGCTTCCTTGTGGGACGCGGGCGACCATTTGCTTTCCGTGAACGGCACGACTTTTTCGGAATCGTACCGGCGTTATTATTATGCGGATATCAAATCCATCGTGCTGCAAAAGGGGCCACGTCTGGGCAGCACGAGCGCACTTCTTTTCACGGCATTCCTGTTATTGATTTTCATTTCGATAGCAGTTTCACCAGGCACGCTTCATTCCGTCCGCTGGTTATGGGTGCCACCTGCGATATGGTTGGCGTATTTGATCTATGTCAGTTTCGCCCGCAGTTGCCGAGTACTGATTTTCACCCGTGTTAGTACAGAGGAATTGCATGCGCTCTTCCACCGTCGTGCTGCTGCAAAGGCGCTGCCCAAAATCTTGAATAAAATCGCAGAAGCGCAGGGCACATTTGAAGTGGTAGCCCAGGAACGACTGGAGATTCCAACGGCTTCGCAACAGGAAACAACTGCGGAGGTCTCAGCACCCGTCTCGCATCAAATCATTTACTCGACGGTTGGGTTTGCGCTTCTGTTGTTTGTAAGTGCCGGGGTTGCTTATTGGTATCGGTCTGTGCCTTGGACGAATTCTGCCATGACCAGCCTGAAGGTGTGGTTAGCCGTCCTCAGCGCTCCTCAGGTAGCATCCGGTGTGTGGGCTATTTTCAAACTGGTTCGCGTACGCCTGATGAATAGCTTGCGAATCTGCATCTTCATTGGGCTGGGGCTGTTGGGGATTAGAGTCTATTTGGTGGTATTGATCCTGTCGATGATGAGCCAACGACACGGCGCAATTTTAACTGACCTAGCGTTCGTGGGCAAAACCCGCTATTGGCTGGGTACGGTGGACAGCGTGCTAAGCCTTCTAGTTGGTTTGGCAGTATTGATCACCCTCACACTGGTTTGGCGTGAGGATAAACCCGCTGCCATTCCCGAACCCGGAGGTTCGTTATCCAGCCTCTAACGCAAAAACGCTGCTTTCTGCATCCAGCGCGGCAAGCTGTCTGCCGCTGCCCGCGTTGCCAGGAGTTTTTTTGCCGGGAATGCGTTGTGGAGCATGATTCGCAATATGTTTGTTCATCTTGCTTAGCGCGCCTGGAAGCTTCGTCGCAGAGAAAACATACCAAGCTTCGCGGCGTCTTCGCGAAAGCGGTCTTGCCCACCATGCTGGGAACTGCGTTCCTGTTGGCCTGGTTCTTTTTTTATGTAATGGCTGAATGGTTGTTTCGGGCCCGGAGCAGCTAGCGCATGAAAAAGCGCCCGATTGAATTGCTTGAAGAATCGCTGCAGATTTTGCGCTCCGGCGGCGTCTCTATCCTTGCGTTCTATTGGACTGGATCGCTGCCCTTCGCCGTCGCATTGCTTTGGATGGTTCTGGACACCGGCTTCAGTTGGGGCAATTCGTTGCTGCTTCGCGACTCGCTGGTGTGTGCCGCGGCGTTCCTCTGGATGAGCTATTGGAAAAGCCTGGCGTCAAAACGAATTCTGGCGTTGTTGTCGGCTGATGCTGGTTCTCATGTCAATTGGATCGTTCGCTTAGGCCTACAATCGGTATTTCAAACTCTCAAATTGTTCGTTATGCCGCTGGCAATTGCTTCCATCTTGGGGTGGCCGGCTGCAAGCTTATTCTTCCGCACTCTTGCGCGTGAACCTGTGGAGTTGGCGCGACCCATAACCGGCGGTCTGCAACGCGCATTTTCTGTCGCTTCCGATGGCTACAAACAATCCGTCGTCGCGTTCCTGACTTTTTCGGCATTGGCTGTCGTCACGTCTTTGAATCTGGTTGTTGCGTTCGCATTGTTGCCTCAGCTTTGGAAGGTGTTCACCGGTTACGAAACGGATTGGAGCCGCATGCAGAATGGCATCGCATTCGCTTCACTATTCGGTGTTGCTGCGGTTGCAACATGGTTTTTGCTCGACCCCTGGATGCATGCTTATGCCATGTTGCGAGTTTTCTACAGTAGCGCGCGCAGCGATGGACGTGACCTGCTGCGCGATCTTTCGCGCCTTGCAGCCATGCTGCTGCTATGTTTTTGTCTAACCGCGCCGCTGCTGCGCGCCGAAGCTTCCAATCATTCAGAGCAGGCGCTTAACCAAGCCATTGAACGCGCCTCGCACGATTCAGATTACTCGTGGCTGCATCCGCCGCCGAAAGACGGGCCGCAGGGATTTCTAGGGAACTTAGCCGACGAAATTAGCAACGGCTATATTGCCGCGCGAGACAAAGTTGTTAGTTGGTATCGTTCGTTCGTAAACTGGCTGGACGACCATTTCGGTGGTGACAATAGCGCCGACAACGGCAAATCAAAATCTGCCAAGCCTCGATCGCAAGAGTTGCGCCTTCTGCTGGTTGTGCTGTGCGTGATGATTTGCGGTTTGGTTGTAGCTTTGTTCCTGCGTACCGGTAAACTGCGGCGCGCAAAGGCACTTGCCGCCGCTGCTTCACCAGCGCCCGTCGCCGACGTATTGAACGAACAACTTTTGCCAAGCGACGTAAGTCAAGAAGAATGGCTCATACTCGCTGCGCAATATCTGGCCGAAGGTCAAACACGTTTGGCGGCGCGCGCGTTTTATCTGGCAAACTTGTCCTACTTAGGCGCACAGAATGTGCTCTCGCTTGCTCTGTGGAAATCGAACCGGATTTACGAACGCGAACTGGCGCGCATACCGCAGTCAAGCGGATTGTCGCCCGCGTTTGTCACTGGCAACCGTTTGTACGAACGCGCTTGGTATGGCATGCGAGAACTGGCGCCGGAACAGATGGACGCCATTAAAGGAGCAGTCGAGACACTGCGCGCTGCCCATGCCTGACCAAGCTGATAAACGCGTAGCCTGGTTATTCGGCGGTCTCTGCGTGCTGACGCTGGCAGGTCTGATTTATTTTGCCGAATCCATAGCTACTCACTCGGCGCCCGCGTACTCAACTTGGAACGCTGGCGCCGATGGAGCGAAGCTTCTGTTCGATTCGCTCAAACAATCGGGCCTGGTCAACGTGGAACGCCAGTTTGAATCCGTTACACTGCACACGCCCAAGCAGTCCACGATATTTTTCTTGGGCATGGAAAGCTTCGCTTTGAAATACGAAGATGAGGAGTTTTTCCGATCGACAGAAGCAGCCGCCAAGCAAGGAAACGTGCTGGTATTCGCAGTTCTTGATGACTACTTCTTCGACGGCCAATCCAAAGTCGTTGACAGTCATTCCCCCCAACCTCCGAAAACTGAAATACAAAAGCAATGGGGTGTGTCTATTGACAAAGGCGGCTTCCATCCAGACAAGAATTGGCGAAATGCCTTTGGTTTAACGAACGTCTGGCAAAGAGCCTTCGGCTCAGGCACAATCATACTGTTAACCAAAGGGGGCCGGTTGAACAACAAAAACATTGCAACCGACTCGGCCGCCCGCCAATTGCTTTATCAGTTAATCAGCCAGCGCCCTTCCGTCGTCTTTGAAGAGGCCCACCTTGGCATTAGAGAATCCGGCAGCATCATGGGCTTGGCGCGCCGCTATCATTTGCAAGGCTTGATCCTGGGCTTTCTGCTTTTGGCAGCGCTGTTTGTTTGGAGCCGATCTGTGAGTTTTCCTCCTCCAAGGCCAGAAGAGAAAAAGCCTCTCTTGGGCTCCGATAACCAGTCCATGCTGGCAGAATTAATGGCGCGCCATCTAAAGAATCAACTCATCTCTATCTGCGTCCAGGAATGGAATCGAACGCGCGGCCACAAGAATGTTCTGGCGCCTCCGATCGACCCGAATCCTGTTAGCGCGTATCGCGAAATTCAAGAAAGTTTGCAAGATAAATCAATCTTCAAAATATGACCGCAACTTTAGAAAGTTTCCACACATTAGTGCAGGACATTCGTACGGAGGTGGCCAAGGTAATCATCGGTCAGCACGACGCGCTGGATAACGCGCTGATCACCATTCTTTGCCGCCAGCACGCTTTGATTGAAGGTGTACCTGGAATTGCCAAGACGTTGCTGACACGGACCATGGCACAAGTTTTAGGTTGTCCCTTTGGACGTATCCAGTTCACTCCGGATCTAATGCCGGCGGACATCACCGGAACCAACGTCTTTAACTTGCAGCGCAACGAATTCACATTGGTGCGTGGTCCGGTTTTCACTACCTTTCTTTTAGCGGACGAAATTAATCGCGCTCCCGCCAAAACCCAGTCGGCGCTTTTGCAAGCCATGCAGGAACGTACCGTTACAATTGATCGCGACACTTTCGATCTGCCCGCCGATTTTACTGTGTTTGCCACTCAGAACCCAGTAGAGTTTGAAGGTACTTATCCGCTGCCGGAAGCGCAAAAGGATCGCTTTATGCTCAAGGTCAACATGGTGTGGCCTGCGCGCGAAGAAGAGTTGGCACTGGCAAATAGAATGCTTGGCCTGGACGCACCCGAAGCAAGCTTGGCTGCCGGAGTTGTGCATCCAGTGGCGCAGGGCAAACTCGAAGAAATGCGTTCATGTGTGAATCAAGTGGTCGCCAGCACCGAATTAGTTCAGTATGTCGTGGATATCGTTCGTGCCACACGAACCCATCCAGGCATTTTGTTAGGCGGCGGACCTCGAGCGACACAATCGCTTATCTTGGCTAGTCGTGCGCGCGCTGCTCTTGATGGCCGCGATTTTGTCACACCCGATGACGTTCGCACTATGGCTTCGCCGGTGCTGGAGCATCGTTTGATCCTGCGTCCCGAAGCCGAAGTAGAAGGAATCTTACCCAAAGAAGTTGTCGAACAGATCTTTTCATCTGTGTCGGTTCCAAGATAGGAAAGAATGCTTTCGCCCGAACCCAGATTGCTTTGGCTTGCGCTCTTCGCAGCGGTTCCCTGCTCACGCTGGCGGGACTTATGCCATCGGTCTGGCCGCTTGTAGCCGCTGCGTTGTTATTGCTCATCGCTGTTGCTGCGTTCGATGCAGTTCATCTAAACCGCGCTATCGCCGCCGTCGAGATATCCGCCGAAACACTACTAGCCGCTTATAAAGATAGGCTTGCGATATTCAAGGTCACGGTTAGCTTGCCAAGCGAGCTTCGTAAAGCCGATATCGCTCTCGAAGTGCCGCAGGCATTTCTTCAGCCCGAGCCAATCGCCGAAGCCGTTGCTTCCACAACGTTGGCGATACCGTTTAAACCCATCGGTCGTGGTGAGTTCCATATACGGCGCGGCTTCGTCTCTGCGCCGTCGAACTGGAATTTGTGGCGAGTGCGTTCCGCCAAGCCGCTGGATCTGACGGTAAAAGTTTTTCCCGATCTGCGCACCGATCCTGCAGCACGCCGATTGTTTTCTTCCTTGCAGCACGGCCAGCGCGTACAACGTTTAGTTGGGCGCGGCCGCGAAGTGGAACGTTTGCGCGAATATATTCCGGGCGATAGTTTCGACGAAGTTTATTGGAAGGCCACTGCGCGCCGCGGCTTTCCCGTCACCAAAGTATTTCAGGTGGAGCGGACTCAAGATATTTATGCCATTGTGGACGGCTCTCGCTTGGGAAACCGCAACCAAGCCCTGGAGCGTTTCGTATCTGCCTCGCTGCTGTTGGCGCTCGCCGCCGAAAACAATCATGACAATTTCGGATTAATCACGTTTCGCGATAAGGTGGAAGAATTCGTTCGTGCGTCGCACGGCAAAGGGCACTTTCATCGCTGCCGCGAAGCCATTTATGATCTTCATCCGACAGCCGCCTCGCCCGACTTTGCCGAGCTATTCACTTTTATTAATCTACGTATTCGCAAGCGTGCGTTGCTATTCTTTCTCACAGACCTGAGCGATCCTTTGCTGGCCGAAACGTTTTTGCGGGACATTTCTATTGTTAAGCGCAGGCACCTTGCCATTGTCGATCAAGTGGCCGACGCCGAGGATCGCCAATTGTTCACAGGTCCGCTGCCCGAAACGGAGAGGGATGTTCAGTCTCGTTTGGCCGGCCACCTTCAATGGGCCAAGCTGCGCGAATTGGAAAAAGCGTTGGGCCACATCGGTGTTCATATGCAGTTATTGCGTCCTGATCAAACCAGCGCGGAGTTGATCAACCAATATATGAGCGTGAAGCAGAGGCAGTTGTTATGATTCTGGATCTGCCTCGCTTCATTGCGGCCGAACGCCAGTACTGGGATGAACTAAACGCCCTTTTGGATCGCTTGGATCGTTCGCGCGACGTGAGCTTGTCATTGGAGGAAATGACGCGCGCCCAGTATTTATACCAACGAACGTCTTCCGGTCTCGCGAAGTTGAGCGGCTTCGCTGCTGAACTGGAGGTGCGTCAATACTTGGAATCCCTGGTGGCTCGTGCGTATGCAGAGTTTCACCCCTCCTCGCGCTTCGGAAAATTTCGTCCCGTTCACTGGTTCGTATCCACATTTCCTTGCACATTTCGAAAGCATATTGCAGCCTTCGCCTTAGCGCTCGCTCTAACGCTGGCTGGCACGGCATTTGGCGCTGCTGCCATCGCATTCGATCGTGATGCCAAACCAATATTGATGCCTTTCTCAGCGCTGGATGAGAATCCGAGCGACCGCGTTAAGCGCGAAGAAACCGAAAAAGGCAAGCATATGGAAGGGGTCAAGGGTGCGTTTGCGGCGCAATTGATGACTCACAATATTCAGGTCAGTTTGTTCGTGTTTGCACTCGGCATCACCTGGGGAGTCGGTTCCATTCTGTTGCTCTTTTACAACGGTGTCACGCTCGGCGCGGTGGCATTGGATTACATTAACGCGGGGCAGAGTCAGTTCTTGGCAGGCTGGCTATTGCCGCATGGCGTTATCGAAATTCCCGCCATTCTTGTTGCCGGGCAAGCTGCATTCGTTCTGGCATCGGCATTGATTGGGTTTCGGGATTCCGTGCGCCGCGGCGAACGTCTACGCGCTTGCGCTAACGATATCCTCACCTTAATTGGCGGAGCCGCCGTCATGCTGGTCTGGGCAGGCATTATTGAATCTTTCTTCTCGCAGTATCACGCCCCGGTCATTCCGTATAGTTTGAAAACAGTTTTCGGTTTGGTTGAATTCGCGGCGCTCATTCTGTTTTTGTGGCGCGCTGGCAGGACTGTCGCAAAATGACAACCCTCGATCGAGATTTTCGCGTCCTTGCCATAACCACCCCCGAAGGGGTGCAGTTCGATCTGCCTCTGGCTGGAGTCACGACGCGGTTTCTAGCGTGGTTAATAGATTCGGTTGTCATCTACAGCGCCATTGGTCTCTGCTCTAAGGGACTGAGTGCCGTTGCCGTGTTCAATCAGGATTTGATCACGGCTATCTACATCATCTTGGTTTTCGGGTTGAATATTGGGTATCCAATTGTTTTGGAATGGTTCTGGCGCGGCCAGACGGTTGGCAAGAGAATGTTTGGATTGCGCGTCATTGACGCAGGCGGCGGCCGCTTGGCTTTTGGTCAAATTGTCCTTCGCAATTTGTTGCGCTTCGTAGATCTGTTGCCAGCTCTTTATCTTGTTGGCGGGGCAACTGCGGTGCTTTCCAAGCGTTGTCAGCGCCTGGGCGACATGGTGGGCAACACCGTGGTTATCCGGCAGAGAAAAGTGTTCCTGCCCCCCATTCCGCCTATTCCCGATGCGCAGCGCTTCAACTCGCTTTTAGATCACCCGCATTTGGCGGCGCGTTTGCGTCAAACCGTGCCCATTCCCCTGGTTCAAGTGGCCATGGAGGCTGTTGTACGCAGGGGCGATCTGGCACCTGATGCCCGTATTGCAGTCTTCCGCGCCCTTGCTGCTAAGTTCAAGGCTTGTGTTATTTTTCCTGATGACACCTTAGCCGGCCTCTCTGACGAGCGCTATGTTCGTAACTGTCTGGAAGTTGTATTGAACCGAGGAAATCTGCGCCAGCATGCCAATACCAATCAACAATCGTAATAATTCCATCGATACGTATCGCGGCTTCGTGATGCTGCTGATGATGGGCGAAGTGTTGGAACTGGCGCGTGTCGCCAAGTCTTATCCAGGCAACATACTTTGGCAAATTGCGGCATTCAATCAGTCGCACGTCCAATGGGCCGGTATGTCGCTGCATGACATGATTCAGCCCTCGTTCTCCTTCTTGGTCGGCGTCGCGCTGCCTTATTCCATCGCCAGCCGGATTCGCCGAGGGCAAAAATTCAGACAACTGCTGCTGCACACAATCCTGCGTTCGCTTATTCTGATCGCGCTAGGTGTCTTCCTCCGTTCCACGCACGCTACTCAAACGTATTTCACCTTCGAAGATACACTTTCACAAATCGGCCTGGGCTTCACGTTTCTTTTCCTGATCTACTTCGCCTCGCCGCGCATGCAGTGGATCATTCTGGCATTGATTCTATTCTTCTATTGGCTGGCCTGGGCGCTATTTCCCGTAACGGGGACACCCGTGAACTGGCCACACAACTTTACTGGTTTCGCGGCGCACTGGAACCGCGACACGAACTTTGGGAATTGGGTGGACCAATGGTTTCTGAACCTACTCCCTCGCACTCATCCTTACGTCGTGAATCCAGGCGGATACTTAACAATCAGTTTCATTCCTACATTGGGAACCATGATTCTGGGCTTGATTGCGGGCCGCTGGATTAAGACCGCAGCACCGTCCATACCATTTCGCCGTATGCTTATTACCGCAGTCACTTGCATTGCTATCGCAACGGTTCTGCATTACACCGGAATTTGCCCAATCGTGAAGAAAGTTTGGACCCCCGCATGGACCCTGTTCAGCGGTGGCTTCTGCTTCCTTTTCTTATGCGCCTTCGGTTGGGTGGTTGACGTCAAGCAAAATGTTAAAGCCGCGTTTCCGCTTATCGTCATCGGGCGCAACTCCATCACCGCGTATGTCCTGGCCGATCTATGCCGCGACTTTTTTGAAGGGTCACTCTATATTCATCTCGGACACAAACCGTTCCAACTCTTTGGCACAGCGCTGGAGCCGTTCATCGTAGGCATCACATTGCTGGTCATGTATTGGTTAGTTCTGTATTGGATGTACAAGCGCGAAATCTTTGTTCGAATCTAAAAAGCTCAATGCCATCCGCCGTTCAATCACTTGGAGTTTTAGGCCAGACTGCGCCTCTCTCTCAACTAGCTAAAGAAGCTTGGGATTGCGTTATCGTCGGTGCAGGGCATAACGGATTAACTTGTGCAGCCTATCTGGCGCGCGCCGGCAAGAAGGTTTTGGTCTTAGAATCGCGCGACCGCATCGGCGGTGCTTGCACGGTTGAAGAACCCTTTCCTGGCGTTAAAGCTTCACCTTGCGCCTATCTGGCTGGCCTACTGCATCCGCTGATTGTAGCTGAACTTGGTCTGCCCGCACGCGGCTTTGAATGGACGCATGCAGGCAACGGATTGTTCGTCCCGTTCGAAGACGGGGACGGGGTTCAACTTTACGACGATGACGATCTTTGTGACGCTGAGGTAGCCCGTGTTTCGCCGCGTGATGTCAAAGGTTGGCGCGCTCTATGCGATGTCATCAGGAGGGCGCGTAACGCCTTACGCCCGGCTGGCGATCGCGATCTGTGGATCGGTCCTGCACCGTCGCCGGATGAACTCGACGCCTGCATAGGAAATGACAACGAAGTACGCGATCTGCTTTTCAACTGGTCGATGGCCGAATTTGTGGAACGTTATCTCGAAGATGAGCGCCTGCAAACAGCCTACCTGGGCCAAGGCGTCATCGGTACGAATGCTAGCCCGTTCGATAAAGGAACTGCGTCCATTCGTTTTCATCATGCCTCGGGACGATTAGGCGGCATTCCCGGTGCGTGGGGGTACGTACGGGGCGGCATGGGCATGGTGTCATTCTTCATTGCCGACGCTGCGATGGAAGCGGGAGCAATCATAACCACGTGTTCTCCGGTGACGGAAATTCGCCCGGCGGAAGGTGTACTGCTCGAAAGCGGCGAATTCATAAAGGCAACGCTTGTTATCTCCAACGCCGATCCGCGCGCAACGCTACGCTTGCTCGGTGGCCACGCTGACACCGCCTGGAAGGCCAAGGTGGAATCGGTTCCCATGGAAGGCTGCACCCTGAAGATGAACGTTTGGTTGCGTGAATTACCGAATTTTAAGGCTCGGCCGGGTTTGAACCAGCCGCATCACTATGGCCAGATCAACACACCGCTGAATAAATCTGAATGGCGCGAAGGATACGCCGCTGCCAGAGCCGGTCGCCTGCCGGGACGTCTGTGGACTGAACTCTATTTTCAGAGCGTGCACGATTCAAGTGTTGCTCCGATAGGCACTCAAACCATGAGCGTCTTCGCGCAATATGTTCCCTACGCTTTTGCCGACGGCCGTACTTGGGATGAACATCGCCCGGCCGCAAAACAACTGGCGTTAGATGCGTTGGCCCGATACTGCTCTAATATTCCGAATGGGGTTTTGGATGTTGAGGTGTTGGGTCCTCCGGATGTCGAAAAGCGTGTCGGTTTGACAGGTGGCCACATTTTTCAGGGCGAGTGTCTGCCCCAATTCATGTGGAGTAATCGCCTGAGTTCTCGCACCCCCATGCCGGGATTGTTTATGTGCGGAGCGGGAACATATCCCGGGGGTAGCGTGATCGGCGTTAATGGCAGGAACGCTGCTATGGCCGTGCTAGCCGCAAAATCAGCCGCTGCCGGGTGAGCAGGTGGAATCGCGAATCATGAGTTCGCCCGGCAAAACAATCGATTTGTCTGCATCGCCGCCGTTCAAGATAGCCAGCATCAGACGCATGGATCGGTGTCCCAGTTCCCACTTTGGCTGGCGTATGGTGGTCAGGCTGGGCGAAAGCAAAGCGGCAACCTGTATGTCATCGAATCCAACCACGGACAAGTCGCGCGGCACGCTAAGCCTAAGCTGCTTCGCCGCCTCCATGACCCCAACCGCCGACATGTCGTTGTAGCAAAAGACGGCGGTGGGTAATGCCTGCTTTTTCTCGCGCAGACTGAGAACAAATGCAGCAAACGCCTCATGCGCTGCCTCTACCTTGCCATCACCCGTTAATTGGAGAGTTGGATCAGGTTTTATACCTGCCGAGCCTAATGCATCTTGATAACCATGCAGGCGATCCGCATCTGAATGCAAACCGCTCTTGTCGCCCATGTACGCGATTCTTTGATGCCCAAGCTCCACCAGATGTTGGGTGGCATCAAACGCGCCACGCCGGTTGTCAATACGTACCGAATATACTGCCTCATCGGGATGCTGATTGTTCAACAGCACTACCGGCACGTTGGTCCCTGCCAACAAATTCGTGTAACTTGCTCCAACGCGTGAAGAGGCAACGATGATTCCATCCACTCGCCGTGATTGCAGCGTTCGGACAACCGAAATCTCTCGTTTGGGAGAGGTCTGAGAAGTGACGAGGATCACCGAGTAGCCCTTTTCGTTTGCCGCATCCTCTAAGCCCGCCACCACCTCGCCATTGAATGGATCGGAAATGGACGTCACCACGACGCCGATCGCCTCAGTCCGGCCGCTCACCAACCCGCGGCCAATCGCACTTGCCGAGTAGCCAATTTCGTCCGCGATATTCTTGATTCGCTCCGCTGTTATGGCCGGAATCAGTGGACTGCCGTGCAGCGCGCGCGATACCGTGGAGTGCGACACTCCAGCTAAACGCGCGATGTCTTTGATTGAGATGGCCACGGTTAATCGCTTGGCAGTTTCCAGGCAAACAAAACGTTACCGGCGGAAGTCAGCAAATACTGCATCCCATCCAGTTCGTACGTCATAGGCGCGCTGGTCATTCCAGCCCCCAAGTTGACGTGCCAAAGCGTTTTTCCAGTGCCAGGGTCGAGTGCCATTAGATTCTGAGAATTGTCGCCGGTGAATAACAAGTGTCCCGCTGTCGTCAGCACGCCGGCAACGCCCTCGCCGTCGCCCAGTTCATGCTTCCAGCGGACCTGCCCGTTATTGGCATCAATGCCCTCAAGCTCGGAATTCGCCCATAGCGTCCGGTCGCGCCCTGCCCAGCCTTCGGGTTTGCCGTCGGCCGTCATGTAAAAAATGCTCCACATGCGACGCGCGCTAACGAAAAAAAGATGGGTGGCCGGATCATACGAAGGTGCCATCCAGTTCGTCGCTCCGTCGGACCCTGGAGAAACTAATGCGCCATTCGGTTTCGGTTCTTTTTCCACGTTTGGAATGGGCTGGCCCTTGCTGTCGAAGCCTTTGGCCCAATTCGTAGCGATGTAGGGGGCACTCACAATGTGCTCGCCTGTGGTACGGTCAAGCACAAAGAAATATCCATTGCGGCTGGCCTGTGCGAGCAGTTTGCGATGCACGCCGTTGGATTCATCATCGAACAAAACCGGCGTTTGCACTGCGTCCCAATCATGCGTGTCGTGCGGCGACGGCTGAAAATACCAAATCAATTTTCCAGTGTCCGGATTTAGCGAAACAATCGAACACGTATATAGATTGTTTCCTTTTCGATAGTCTCCGTTTAATACAGGATTGGGATTTCCCGTACCCCAGTAGAGTTGGTTCAATTCCGGATCATAGGTGCCGGTAATCCAAGGCATGCCACCACCATGCAGAATTGCATCGGTGCCTTGCGGCCACGTTTCTGAACCAGGTTCGCCCGGTTTCGGCTCAGAATTCCAGCGCCATTGCAGTTTTCCGGTTTCAGGATCAATCGATTCCAGGAATCCCGGAATGTCGGTCAGATCTCCGCCCACGCTGACAATGACGTGATTGCGGACTATCAACGGCGCCATCGTCGAAAAATATCCAAGTTTGGCGTCGGCGAGTTCGATGTCCCAGCGCGGTTTTCCAGTTTTTGCTTCGAGAGAAATTAAATGACAGTCAGGAGTCTCAAAATAGAGCCAGTCGCCGTACATTCCGACGCCGCGCTGTCCAATGTGGTCGCCGGCTGAGGGGCGATTATAGTGCCAAATCACCTTTCCCGTTCGTGCGTCGGCGGCCCAGACGTTGTCCGGCGTGGTGAAATACAAAATTCCATTCACTTCCAGCGGCATCGATTTGATGTTGGCGGATTGCGGCTGCAGCACCCAGGCGAGCGTGAGTTTCTGTACATTGCTTTGATTGATCTGCGAAAGCTCGCTGTAGCGTTTGCCGGAGTAGTCGCCGTTGTAGGTGGGCCAATCTTTTCCAACAACACTCATTAAAAGAAAAAATGCAAATGTTTTCACTTCATCGTCTCCAGATAGGCGAAGAGATTGTGCATGTCTGTATCCGTCATCTTTGTAGTCAGTTCGCGATGCGCCGCCATGGTATCCGTGATCTCGACCGTCACTTTGTCCCTTTCAAACGAGCGGTACCAGCCGTCGTCACAGATGATCCCGATATTAAATTCATCCAGGTTTTTGATTTTTCCTTCAAAACGTTGTTTGTCGGGAGTGATCACAACAGCGGTGCGAACACCGCCGCCGGGATAGACAAGTTTCTGTTGCAAATCAATGGGTTTGTAGCGGCTGGCAATTCCGGCAAGATCCTTCACCGAAGGGTGGCAGCTTTTGCAACCGCCGGGACCATCGAAATACGCTTTGCCTGCTTCCGCACTACCGGTCAGCAATTTTGAAAGCGGATAGTCGCCGGGGATGTGGCCGCTGTGGAGGGCTTCGTTTGCCTGGTTGTGTAGAAAGGACACAATATCCTTTATCTGATCCTCTTTGAGCGAAGGAAATGCTGGCATGCCTTTGTCGGGGCGGCCGTTTTTAATCACGGGTGCAACCAAATTTCCATTTTCATCGTGAAGGACCAGAGCGGAACGAATAAGATCGGGTGCGCGACCGCCGCTGGCGTCGTCACCATGGCAAAAGCCGCAATTTGACTTAAATGTGTCCTGCCCGACGATTAGCAGCAGGAAAAGGGAATGAACAAACATAAGAGGTAGTATTTCAGATAGTGACCAGGAACGAGATCGCCGCTCTAATTGACCACACTATACTCAAGCCAGAAGCAACGAAGACGGATATTGAAACGCTCTGCCAGCAAGCGCTGGAATTTCAGTTCGCCTCGGTTTGCGTGAATCCGGCGTGGGTGGGGTTGGTGCATTCGATTGTGCGCAATTCAAATGTAAAAACGTGTTCGGTTGTCGGTTTTCCATTAGGTGCGAACCGCACGAGTACAAAAGTCTACGAGACACAGTGTGCACTGGAAGAGGGAGCAAACGAAATCGATATGGTCATCAACGTCGGGGCGCTACGTTCCGGCGATAGTAAGCTCGTAGGCGGTGAAATTGAACATCTGGCGAAAGTGTCGCATTTGAGCGGGGCAATTCTGAAAGTGATTCTGGAAACGTGCCTACTCACGGATGAGCAAAAAGTGGAAGTTTGCAAGTTATCGAAAGACGCCGGCGCGGATTTTGTGAAAACTTCGACGGGCTTTTCGACCGGCGGCGCGACTGAATCGGATGTTGCATTAATGCGGGCAACAGTGGGCGAGCGAATTGGCGTGAAAGCGTCGGGCGGCGTACGCACGTTAGAAGCGCTATTGAAGATGGTGAAAGCGGGAGCGACGCGCATTGGTACCAGTTCGGGTGTGCAGATTGTTAGTGGTATTTCCTGATGGCGCGTAACTTAGGTAGCGTCAAGGGGCCCGACGTGCGTTTCAAGGAACGTGCCGAGCTGCTTGATTTTCTTTTAGAAGTCAGCACCCTGGCAGCGGAGACTTTGGATTTAGACCGTCTGCTGGCCAGCATGGCGGACATTATTAAAGATGTTATTCCGTACGAGTTGTTCGCGATTTTGCTTTACAACGAAAAAACGCGTGCTTTGCGGATGCGTTATTCGATTGGGCATCGCGACGAAGTAGCAAAAAGTTTGCAAATTGGATTGGGCGAAGGGATTACCGGACACGCGGCGCAATCGCGGCAGCCCATTGTGGTGGATGACGTTCGGACCGATGCGCGATATTTAAACGCATTGGATGCTGTGCGAGCGGAACTTGCGGTGCCGATGTTGGTTCGCGGCAAGTTGGTTGGCGTGATCGATTTGCAAGCAACGCGTTTAAGCGCATTTAGCGAGCAGCATAAAGCGATGCTGACGTTAATTGCCGGGCGTATTGGAACGGCAATCGATAACGCGCGACTTTACCGGCGAGTAGAACGGCAAAACCGGATGCTGCGGGTGCTGGCGCATTTGTCGCAGGAGTTCAGTTCGATTCTGGATATTGATGAATTGTTGACCAAGATTGCAGTGACGATTCGTGCGCTGATCAATTTTGATTCGTTCACCATCTTTCTTGTGGATGAATCGAGGCGTTTGCTGCGCTACCGCTTCAGCCAGCGTTATGATGAGCGAAAATCCGTCGATAACATTGAATTCGGCCGTGGGTTGACGGGTACGGCTGCCGAGACGCGACAGGTGATTCGCGTGGGAGACGTGCGGAGCGATCCACGCTACATCAAGACGCACGATGAGATTCTTTCTGAAGTTGCGGTGCCGTTGATTTTGCGCGACCGGGTGATTGGCGTAATGGATTTAGAAAGCATGCGCCTCGAATTTTTCACAGACGATCACGTGCGGGCGTTGACTTTGCTGGCTCCGCAGATTGCTACCTCAGTTGAAAACGCACGGTTGTATGCCGCGCTGTCGGAACGGGAGCAGCGAACAGAGCAGGATCTGCAGGCAGCGTACAAGCTGCAATCGGTTTTGATTCCGCGTACCATTTCCGACGTTATTGGCGTGGAAGTAGGTATTAAGACGCGGCCGGCGCGCACGATTAGCGGTGACTTTTATGATTTTTTTGAGCACAGCGACGATTACACGCTGATCGCGTTCGGCGATGTGAGCGGAAAGGGAGCGGCGGCCGCGCTTTACGGAGCGCTGATTTCCGGATTGTTGCGAATACTGGCTCCGCGAAGGCGCAGTCCGGTGGAATTGATGCGTTTGATGAACGAAGCGCTGCTAGAGCGAAAAGTGGACGCACAATACGCCACACTTTCGCTGGTTTTGTGGGATGCAAACCGGCGCACGTTCAGTGTGGCCAATGCGGGTGCGCTGGCGCCCATTCTGGTGCGGCGAGGCGCGGTCACGGAAATACGGACGGAAGGCGTGCCGATTGGTTTGCTGGACGAACAAAAATACGACCAGGTCTCGGTTACAGCGCAGCCCGACGATTTGTTGATTCTTTATTCAGACGGAGTGGAGGATCAATTGGGACCGGATGCAGGTTCGCTTTCTGAAACAGAAGCTTCGATGTTGGACTTGGAGACTTACGGGCGAGACCGGTTAGAGAAGATTGTTATACAGAACCAAAAAAGAAAGCCGCAGCAGATAGCCGAGAAAGTGTTTTCCGACATTGACGCATTTCGGGCGTCAACGCCGTTGACGGACGACCAAACGATAGTGGCGCTGCGCGTCCTTTAAGAATTCACTTTACATGTTGACTGATCCTTTTCATTACGAGCGGGGAAAACTGCATTGCGACAACGTGGACCTTGAAAACGCTGTCGCGGTGCATGGAACTCCCGCGTATATCTATTCACTTAATGCGATTTTGAGCCGCTACCGCAATTATGAGAGGGCGCTTTCCGGTATGGATCATCAGGTTCATTACGCGGTAAAAGCCAATTCAAACATCGCGATTCTACACGCGCTAGCCAGAGAAGGCGCGGGTTTCGATATTGTTTCGGGCGGCGAGTTATATCGCGTCTTGGCGGCTTGCGGCGATGCGGCGAAAGTGGTTTTTTCGGGAGTGGGAAAGACACCGGACGAGATTCGTTTTGCATTGGAGCGGGGAATCCATAGTTTCAACTCCGAATCGGAAGCCGAAATCGAGCTGATTTCCGATGTGGCCACTTCGCTGGGGCGGAAAGCATCCGTTGCGCTGCGGGTGAACCCGGATGTTGACGCGATTACGCATCCTTATATATCGACGGGTTTGAAAGAGCACAAGTTTGGCGTGAGTATTGACGATGCCGAAGCGATATACGGGCGGTCGGCCAGACTGGCGAACGTGGAGTTGAACGGCGTGAGCTGCCATATCGGTTCGCAGTTGTTGGATGTGGATCCGTTGCTGGAAGCGGCGGATAAGACTTTGGCTTTAGTCGGACGTTTGCGCGCGCAGGGATTGCCTATTTCGCATCTGGATTTAGGCGGCGGTTTGGGTGTGGGATACCGGCCAAGCGATGTGGCGATGGATGCCAGCACTTTGATGTTGCGTTTGCGGCCGAAACTGGAAGGCTTGAACTTGAAGGTGATGTTTGAGCCGGGGCGATCAATTGTGGCGGAATCCGGTGCGCTAGTCACGCGAGTTCTGCTGGTTAAGAAGAACGGATCGAAGAGTTTTGTGATTGTGGACGCTGCCATGAACGATTTGATACGACCGGCGTTGTACCAGGCACATCATGAAATTGTTCCGGTGGTGAAGTCGGATAGCGGGGGAAAGATGGTAGCGGACGTGGTTGGTCCGGTGTGTGAGAGCGGCGATTTTTTTGCGCGCAGCAGGGAACTGCCGGAATTAAAGGCGGGCGATCTGGTTGCGATCAAAACGGCCGGTGCGTACGGATTTGTGCTGGCTTCGAACTACAACTCGCGTCCGCGCGCCTGCGAATTGCTGGTGAAGAACGGGCAAGCGATTACCGTCCGGACGCGGGAAACATATGACAGCTTGGTGCGCGGCGAATCCATAGGCGTGTAACCGCCGTTCATCCGACTAAATCCGGCATTCATCCATCTTCGAATCACGCTTTTCGGCGAGCATTGCATACTGTAACAGAACCTAATATGAATACTGCTCCGGCTCTGTCCGTAAAAGACTTGCGCAAGAACTATGGAGATTTTGAGGCGGTGCGCGGCATTGATATGGAGGTGCAGCCGGGCGAAGTTTTTGGATTGCTGGGTCCGAACGGCGCAGGGAAGACCACTTCGATTGAAATTATGGAAGGCCTGCGGCCAAGAACCAGCGGAACTGTGAGTGTATTAGGATTCGATCCGGCTGAGCAATGCAATGAAGTGAAAGAGCGCATTGGCGTTTGCCTGCAGGCGACGAATCTGCCGGACAAGATGCGGGTACATGAAGCGCTGGAATTGTTTGCGGCGTTTTATACCAAACAAACCGATCGCGAGAAGATCTTGAAGCGGCTGCAGCTTTGGGACAAGAAAGATGCGTTTTATAAATCGCTGTCCGGTGGGCAAAAGCAACGCGTGGCGCTGGCACTGGCTTTGTTGAATGAGCCTTCGCTGTTGTTTTTGGATGAGCCGACGACCGGGCTTGATCCGCAAGTGCGCTTGGAAATTCACACCGTGATTCAGGAATTGAAGCAGGACAATCGCTCGATTTTAATTACGACTCACTACATTGAGGAGGCCGAGAGGCTGTGTGACCGGGTGGCGATTATTGACAGGGGTTTGATTATTGAGCAGGGCGCGCCACGCGATATTCAGAAACGGGTGATGGGGAATACGGTGGTGGAAATCACTACGGATAAGCCGATTCCGATTGAGCAACTGCCGGAGAAGCTGCGCAGCGAGAAGCACGCGGTAAAGGCCGATGGACATGTTTTCTCGATGCAGAGCGAGACACCGGCAGCCTTGATAGTGGAGTTAGTGAAGTTTGTGGAACTGCACGGGCTGACGTTGGAAGACATTGTGATGAAGCGGCCGACGCTGGAAGACGTATTTATTGAACTAACAGGAAAGAGCTTGCGCGAATCATGAAACCCTATATTGCCCAGATAAAGAGTAATGTGCAGTTGATGCTGCGCGACCGGTCGGTGCTGTTTTTCAGCTACATGTTTCCGGCGGTATTCTTCTTTGTGTTCGCGCAGGCATTTCATGCGGAGAACGACCCTGCGACGATGGCCGGAGTGATTTCGCGCGTGTTGGTGTTAGGCGTATTGGGCAGCGGGTTGTTCGGCGCGGGTATGCGCGCAGTGTCGGACCGTGAGACGAATGTGCTGCGCCGATTCAAAGTGGCACCAACCAACGCGGGGCCGATTATTGTTGGGTCGATGGTGTCGGGTTGGTTGGCGTACATGCCGACGCTCGCGTTGTTCATGCTGTTGGGGAAAGTGGTGTATCACGCGTCGATTACGACAGACTTACTCTCGCTGACGTTGTTTGTGTCGATTGGGTTGATTACGTTCCGTGCGATCGGCATGATTATCGCGGCGCTGGTGAATTCTGCGCAAGAAGCGAGCATTCTGATTCAGATCTTATATCTGCCCATGCTGTTCCTAAGCGGTGCGACGTTTCCGCTCTCGATGATGCCGATGTGGGTGCAGACAATTGCGCATTTTCTGCCTGCCACCTATTTCTTTGACGGGATGCAGAACATTCTGCTGGGTGGACAGAACCTTGTCCAGAATTGGGAAGAAGTGGTTGGCCTGATTGTGGCTGGGGCGGTGGCGCTGTTCGTAGGAGTGAAGTTGTTTCGCTGGGAGAAGGAAGAAAAGATTGCGGGCAAGGCGAAGCTTTGGATTGTTGCCGTGCTAGCTCCGTTTGTGGTGATGGGCGCGTATGAGGCGCGGACGCACGAGCAGGTGAACGCATCGAAGATTCTGGATCATCAGGCAAGCAGGCGCGAGCGGGTACTGTTTCAGAACGTGCGCGTGTTTGTGGGCAACGGCAATGTGGTTAGTAACGGCGCGGTGTTGATTGACCAAGGTAAGATTGCGGAGGTTTTTCCGACACCTCCGAGCGATACCGCGGGTTTGCGCGCAGAGGTAGTGGACTTGGCGGGGAAAACAATGACGCCAGGATTTATTGACATGCATGTACACATCGGGTCGCCGGGCGGTGTGTACAAGGACACTACAAAGTACATGGAGCCGAATGCGAATCTGCGGCGGATGGCAGCTTATTTGTACAGCGGGATCACGGCGGTTCGCAGCACTGGCGATTGGCTGAACCAGACGCAGGAACTGAAGAAAACGATCGCCACCGACCGGTACAGCACAGCAGAGCTATTTGGGTGTGGACCTTTGTTCACGGCGAAGGGAGGACATCCGGAAGAACTGATTAAGGCGTTTCCGGAAGCTATTCGAGCGCAGGCTGAACAGCAGTTTCTTCGGCAACCGAAGACGGAGGAAGAAGCGCGCGCGCAAGTGGACGAGTTGAAGAAGGCGGGCGTGGATTCGATTAAGGCGGTTCTGGAATCGGGCAATGAAGTTTGGGGCACGTTCAACCGCTTGGACGGCGGGATTTACAAAGCCATTGTGGATGAGGCACACAAAGATGGATTGCCGATGGTGACGCACACAGGAAGCGTTAAAGACGTGAATGCGGCCATTGAGGCGGGCAGCGACAGTATTGAACATGGCGCCATGATGGAGGATATTCCGGCGGATGTGTTTGTTCGGATGAAGGCAAAGAATATTGCGTACGATCCGACCTTGAGCGTCTATGAGGCGATGGCTCAGGTGGGGGCTGGGAAGACGGAGTTGTTGGATAACTCGTTATTGCAGGCAGTTGGTCCGAAGGAACTATTGACTGATACCAGGGAGTGGGTGCAGAAGGCGAAGCACGAGCATGACCTCGCCTATTATCAACCGTTGCTGGATAGGTTGAATAAGAACTTGATGACGGCTTACCAGGCTGGTGTGCTGTTGATAACTGGATCAGATGCGGGAAACGAGTTAGTAATTCATGGCCCGACGGTACAGCAAGAGATGAAGCTTTGGGTGAAGGCAGGAGTTCCTCCGGCGGTGGCGCTGATTGCGGCGACACACAACGGTTCGGTAGTGTTGCGAGCGGACAAGCGGATGGGTTTGATTGAGCCTGGGTACGAGGCGACCTTCTTGTTGTTGGATGGCGATCCTGTGCAGGATATTAACAACACGGACCACATTAGCCGGGTGTATTTTAAGGGCGAACGCGTGGATCGGAATGATTTGTTTGATCAGTTCAAGTAAGGCTTAGAGGGCGTAAATGGTAGTTGGAAAGAAAAAGCCGGTGGGTGAAGCAAAGACATTGGATCGGGTGCTATCGAAAGCGGGATTGGGGTCGCGGACGGAGGCCCGGAGTTGGATTGGGACGGGCCGAGTACGAGTGAACGGCAAACTGGTTCAGACGCCGGATCAGTGGGTGAATGTTGAGTTGGACAAGATTACGCTTGACGGCAAACCACTGGGCGAGGTGAAGCGACGGTACATTCTGTTGAACAAGCCGAAGGGCTACATTACCAGTTATAAAGATCCGGATGGGCGGCCGACAGTCTACGATTTGCTGAAAGATGTGGGCCAATTTGTTGGGACGGTTGGACGGCTGGATTTGGATACGTCGGGGTTGTTGCTGCTGACCAATGACAACGAGTTGGCGGAGCGGGTAACGAATCCGAATTTCAAGCTGGAGAAGACTTATTTGGTGAAGACGGCGACGGTGCTATCGGAGGAGCAACTGACGGCGTTGCGAAATGGGATTGAGTTAGATGATGGCATGACGAAGCCGGCGGAAGTGAAAGTGGTTCGCAAGGTGGGGAAGCATTCGTTCATTGAATTGACGATTACGGAGGGACGGAACAGGCAGGTGCGGCGGATGGTGGATGCGGTGGGGAGCGGAGTTTTGAAATTGGTGCGGGTAGGATTGGGTGGGTTGAGTTTGGCGGGGCTGGAGATGGGGAGGTGGCGGGAGTTGTCGGAGCGCGAGGTGCGGGAGTTGCGGAGCGCGAAATAGGGAATTCGGAACGAACCGGTTGTTTCGGCGTCTGTTCTAGAGAAGAGATAGAGAAGCAAAGCCTTGATGGCTGACGTTGGTCCGAGCGCCACGTTGGGCAATGCTCCTGCCCGCTTGATGAGCGACGTTAGTGTTGCTGACAAATGGGTCTGTGGGACCGGGAACGGCTGTTGGCAAGGATTTTGGACACACTTGTCCCTGGGTGATGTCAGTTTTTTAAAAAATAAGGGTGAGCGGAGACGCTAGAGTTCGTCTTCGGTCGGTGGCGTGTAGCCGAGTTCGCGCGCGGTCTTGGTCATTAGCTCTAACTGTTCTTTCCAGTTAAGTTCTTTTTTGTTGTTCTTCTTTTTGGCGGCTCGGAGGCGCTCTTGCGTGATGGCGTATCTACACGCTTTTTCGAATTCGGCTAGGCGATTCTTGCGGTGATCTTCGAGTGCTTTTTTGGCTTTGGCGAACGCGTTGGCTCGGGCGGCTTGATAGCGCGTGAAGCGGTTGAGGCGGAGATGGTTTTCGTCGTGCCAGTGCTTGGCCATGTAGCCGCATTGGTGGATGCCCGATTCGACGGTGACGAGGGTGCGGTTGGCGCGTTCGAGGAGCCAGTCGGCCAGAACCACTTGGTTGACGAGGCGCTTTTCGACGGCGTCTTTGGGTTGGAAAGTTTGGAAGTAGGAGGCTTCGATGGCTTTGAAATCTTCGAGTTTTTCGTCGGGAAGGATCAAGGTGGATTCGGCGCAGCAGCCGTGTTTGGTGGCGTTTTTGGAGGAGATTTCGCGGCCTTGCTGAGTGCGGGGGCCTCCGTGGGGATTGTATTGGTCGGGAGCCTCGGCGGGCTCGGTGGTGTCGAGGTCGGTTTCTAGTTCCTCGATGTCTGCTTGTTCGATGTCTAGGTCTTGGTCAATCATTGTAAATACTCGTTTCTGGAGATGGAGATCTCCGTTGTGAGGGTAAGATCTGGTGGTGCGGTTCGGTGGGGGAAAGGGCGTGTAGGTTGTTGAGGGTGTGGGAGAAAGAGTTTTTTGAAGGTTTGTGACCGGGTTTTGGGCTTCGACGAGGATTCGTTTACAGTCTCAGATCTCGAGGCTAGGAAGGAGCGATCAAGCAATGGAATAGAAAACCGGATTAATAACCTAAGGCAGGCTTACAACAACCTGCTTTCCAGCGATGGCTTGTTTCTTGTAAGTTTGCTAGTTGAAACATGGGGTTTTGGAGGTTAGCGTATTGAATCAAGGAGGTACTTCAGTGAAAACGGTACTCATGTTTTTCTGCGCGCTGGTAGGCGCGAATGCATGTAGAGCGCAAGGTTGTCCATACCCGGCGCAACAGGACATTTACTGCCAGGGAGCGGATGGCTGCAAGGAGTGGGCAGTTGCCACAACTTGCTCGGGTCCAGAGGGTAAATGACTTCCAATGCGGCAGCAGTTCGGGAGGATCTTCTTGTTGCGGGAACCCGCTTCCGAATGACGCAACGACCAACACACCAGGCAGCATTCACACCATTGTTGGGTCATCGAAGGTCATGGAAAAGCTCCCGTGCGACGCCGGAACTGCCGGAGTTAAAGCTGACAATGAGAAACAGACTAAGGCGGTGGCATTATCGACGAGGCCAATCCTCGTGCCTAGCCCTCCCGACTCGCTCAACCCACATCCCAATGAGTCCGCAAACAGCGGAAAGCCGGTGGCGGGCGACAAATCGCTGACCGCAAGCCGCTGATTGGCAGTTAGCGCGATGTGCTGGAAGGATGGAAATCGAGATGAAACAGCCGTTGGGTTTTCTTCGACGCTGTTTGGTGGTCTTCGGGTCAGTTCTAGTCCAAGGAGCGTTCGGACAGATTTTAGAGGTGACTGCTACCATCCCAGCGCTTGGGGCCGGGCCTATGTATGTGATGCCTCTGCGTTGTGATTCTCACGGCGATATCTTTCTACGTCCGCCGCTGACACAGGGCACTCCGAAGAGCGAATCACAGCCAACCATCGCAAAGATTTTTTCAGATGGCAAGCGTGTCGCCGCTTTTGATCTATCAGCAGCGGCCACCGACGGGAACCCCGGGCTGCTTCTGAAAACCTATGCTGTGAATTCGGACGGCACCCTGTTTGTGCTCGCAACATCAAAGGGCAAGAATCCGACCCTGGTCAAGTTCGATACTGACGGGCATTACTCCGGCTCAACAACGCTAGATGTAAACTTCGAGCCTCAGCAGATGGCTGCCTTTTCAGACGGTACATTTCTGGCTGCCGGTGTCGTTTTATCCAAGCCGTCACCCAAAGCCGAATTCGCACCCTTTCTGGCCATCTTCGACAGGTCGGGCCGTTTGGCGAACGCCATAGATGCACGGGCTACCGACCCCACCCAGAGCTTAGTCCCCTCGCGGCCAGGCACGCTTTCTCTCGACATGGCGACATCGGACGGCTCGAATGTTTACCTCCTCAGGCAGGGCTCATCGCCAACAGTCGTGGTCATCTCGCAAGCAGGCGTCATAGATCGGACATTGAATCTGGCTTACCCTTACCCGGAAGCTCATGTCACCGGAATGTGGGTTGATGACTCCAACCTGCTGGTCCAATACACGCGCCGCAACGCCACGCCGAGTGGGCGCTCAACATTTGACCTTGTGCTTTACAACTCACAGACAGGCGAGCAAATCACCAGTTATGCGAAAGGCGCCGACCCGGACTTGGGAGGCAGTTTGGCGTGTACGGATTTCAAGGGCGGGTTTACGTTCCTGTCTGCAAATCAGCAGGGAACGGCGCTGCTGGTGAAATCGGGCGCACGTTAGAAGCAGCGGCGATGATTCAAGCAACTTAAACGCTACATCTTCGTAAAAATAATGGCTCCTGGAGAACTTAGGGCCTTTCGCAACTGGTTTGCGCAGTTTGACGCGGAGGCAGGGGTTGACGCTTGATCTGATTCTCAACTTGTTCAACGTCACTCATTACAGACTCTCTTTACAGGCTACAACTTTGGTGTTCCATTTTGAGGGACACCGAATTGTACGCGCGGGATTATCCAGTTCGCAGGACATTCACTTTTTTGTTCTGTCGTATGCGCGAGGAATGCTTAGAAATCGGGCCATGGGTGGTTGGCCTGCAAGTTGCAACTTCGTGTTTTAGGAAGGGACACAATCCATGAAAGTTCGCGACTTGGTTATTTTTACTTTTCCGAACGGCGCTGATGCTGAGGTTACCGGCGGCGGCAAGGCGTTGTATGCCAAATATGTGAGAAAACATATTCCGCCTGTTGTGGAGAAGGAGAAGCAGCCTGTTCAGGCTACTCAGGAAGGCAGCGCGGCTGGGCGTGTCTGGTTGTTTGAGGTGGAGCATTCGAAAGAGGCAGCAACGCCAAAGCTGCTTGTGTCCACCGATCCGTTTGACGGCGGCGGTTTGCGCGCGGAAACGGGTATCTATCTGGTTTTTCATGCATCACAGAATGTTCCCAATCTTTTTGGCGTGAAGTCGTTGAATGCGGGACAAGGTGCAAAGGAGAGCGCGCTCGAAAACTGGGAAGAGAACCAGCGAGTACAAGCTCGGAAGATGGTGGAATTGTTCAACACGTTGAAGATTCCTAAGACCGTGCAACGGATCTGCTTGGTGGCATGCGACACGGTGCAATCGACGGCGGCGAAGAATAAGGCGTTTCTTGAGTCCTTTGTGATTGAACTCGATTTGAACGGCTATCATCCGAAAGTAGCTGGGTGGGACATACCGATTGAGGTCATCACCAAGGAAGATGATGCGAACTATGGCCGTAAAAGAGCTACGGGAGCAGACACGTCGCTCTTAAAGGACGTCAGGGAGAAACATAAGTTTGTTTATGTGTACCGGTCGGAGGATAGGACCTTCGAGATGAAGCAGGGCGATGTGGCGAAGAAGTTGGACGGCAACGTGGAGAAGCAAATCAAGGACCTGAAGAAGCATACCCAGACCGTAGTGGATAGTACGTTGAGCAGGGAGGTTTTGGTTGGGGATCCGAATGATAAGAAGAAGCAGACCATTCAGATAAAGGCGAAATTTGTGCAGCGGACCAAGTATAGCCCGGCCGGATGGAGTGGTTGAGGGGTGGATGCACGGACTGCGGGGCGTCCCATATAGCGTTTGTTCACCGGGTCCAGTCGGAGAATCTATGTGCCTCGCGGTTCCAGTAGATATGCGCGGAATCAATTTGTCCGTCGCTCAGATTTAGGCCGCTGCACGTTTTCGATCTTCGGAAACCGGGGAGATTTGAACCTAACTCCGCTTTCGGATCATAGTCCAGACTCTCAGTGGTTAGAATTGCCGAAGCGGGATTTCTTGCTCCTCCTGAATAACGCAAAATCTGCGGTCGGCTCTTGATGTGATCCAGAAAGATTAGGATGACGATGGCAGTTTTGTTCGTCCCCAGGATGGCTTGCTGTCTTCTGCCGCTGCAGTCAAACTCGGCAGTCAAGATTGACTTACTTTGCCACGTGAATCCGGGGGCAAAGCGGGTGGCAGACGCAATGATTGCTGAGTTAGCACCTGGGGCAAGTTGGCCCAAGACAGCGAGAGACACAGTGAGTAAGAGAAGGCGTTGAACCACGTTCATATGATCTGTCCAGGGTTCCATTCGGGATAGGAGGCGTTTTATCGCCGGTTCTGAAACGTCGTACAGCGCTGGATCACTATTCGGTATGTCATACATTCAGCAAACAGGGCAAAGAAACTATTTCGTCATCCAAATTGGACCGCGATTTGAGGAACTTTATCGTCGATTGATAGGTTTCTGCTATTGGACGGTGATGGCGGCTGCAGGAATTATGATAATCCACCTGATTTGGTGGCCTCGGCCTTTCAATTCTGCGAGACCTGATTTTGAACCTGCCTTTGCATCGATGCTGCTTGGCCTGGGTTTCGTGCTGGGGTCTTTTCGTAGGTTTGCAGCCGACAGTGGCAAAAATCGAGAGCGGGTGTTTGTTGACAGTTCGGTGGGTTGGCTGCTGGTAGGCATGTTTGAGATAGGTTTTTCGTTGTATTTGGCTTACGCGAAATCTAAAATACTCGGGTATTGAGTTGGGGAGACTCCGAATGGCTGGGTTAACCGAGGGCTCGAGCGAACCGTGCTATCTTAAGTTCCCGGGCGCGACCGCCGGCATCTAGTCACGCTGGATCAAGATACAGGAGAACACCTATGACACCGAAACCGAGTTCCATCACAACAGTTGCGGAGGCCTTCTTTGAGGCGTGCGAGGCTGGCAAAGGCTGGGAGGTTTGCAAGGCGTACTGCACGCCGGAAGCGACATTTTCCGCACAGGCCGAGCCACTGATGGATGTGAAGATGTTGGCGCAGTATGCAGACTGGATGAAGGGGATGCTAACTGTTTTGCCGGATGCCCACTACGAGCTGAGATCGTTTGCCACGGACGTTGATCGAAACAATGTGTCGGCGTATGCGGTATTTTATGGGACGCATACCGGGGAGGGCGGCCCGGTTCCTCCGACTGGCCGACGAATCGCTACGGATTATGTCTACGTGATGCAATTCGAGGACGGTAAGATCTCGCACATGACCAAGATATGGAATGCGGGTCTGGCGCTAAAGGATCTTGGTTGGGCATAGGGTTTTGTTATAGTGGCGGCGGATGGTGGGTCGCATATCGCGGAGAACAAGGGAGATGCGACTTTGGGGAGCGCGAAAAGCTTGGGACAGGCAACGAATTCCACGTCGCCGGTTGGTAGACGCTAGCGGCGCTGGTTGTTTGTGGAATTCGAGCCAGTCCCCGGTTTTCGCTTGTGGCGCCACTGAGCGATTGTTCTAAAGTAAGAGAACTTATGCTTGTTTGGAACGCCGTGCAGCGAGGTTTGCTCGCAATACTTCTTGCTGGGACGATGTTTCTGCCTATTGCGGCGGGGCAGTCGGATGCGAGTGCATCGGGTTATAACAAGCCGCCACAGAACATTTTGGATGTGATGAATGCGCCGGCACCGCCAGTGCCACGGGTGAGTCCGACGCATGATGAGATTCTGCTGGTGACGTGGCAGGAGTATCCGTCCATTGCGCGCGTGGCCACGCCTTTCTTGCGATTGGCTGGGGTGCGGATGGAACCTAGAAATCACAGCCGGCACGACACGCTGGGCGGTTACGGCATTACGCCTTGCGCGAAAGAGTTTGAGTTGGTGCGAGTCTCCGACGGAGGACGCATTCCTATTGTGCTTCCTGGTGGAATGTGTCCGGGTGGACCGATCTGGTCGGCCGATGGGAAGCAGTTTGCGTTCGTGAATATTGCTAGTGACGCAGTGGAACTGTGGATCGGCGATGGGCGCACGGGCCAAGTGCATCCAGTGCCCGGAGTGCACTTGAACCCCATGTTCAACGATGAAATGATTTGGATGCCTGATCAGAAGAGGCTGTTGGTGAAGCTGGTGCCAGCGGGGAAGAGTGCGCCGCCGCCTGCGCCTACAGCGGAGACTAGAGGCCCGAGCATTCAGGAGACCGGGGGCGAGAAAGGGCAAAGCAGCACGTATGAAACTCGCGACACGCTGAGTAATAGGCACGATGAGGATGTTTTTGATTACTTCGCGGATTCACAACTTGCTTTAGTGGATGCGGCGACCGGCGCGGTTACGCCCATTGGCAGGCCGGGAAATTATGAATCGCTGGCGGTCGCGCCGGATGGACTGCACATACTGGTCAGCACGATCCATAAGCCTTACTCGTACGTTACGACTTATCAACGTTTTCCGAAGGAGGTGGAGGTCTGGGACGTAGCGGAACCTTCGCACGTGGTGGCGCATAGCATTGCGTCACTTCCGCTGGCAGACCGCGTTGCGATTCATGGCGTGAGGGTGGGACCGCGTGATTTTACGTGGCGAGCTACGGAACCGGCAACGCTGGTTTGGGCGGAAGCGCTGGATAACGGGGACTGGAAGGTGAGTGTTCCGGCTAGAGACAAGGTGTGTATGCAGAAGGCGCCGTTCGCGTCACCTCCAGTGGAAATTATGCGGACCGAGCAGCGGTATCAAGGCTTTGGTTGGAGCGAAAATCCGAGCGTTGCGCTGTTGACGGAGTACGATCAGAACCGGCACTGGCGGCGGGTCTCGATTGTGGATGTGGATGATCCGGGGCGGAAGCCGCGAGTGCTTTGGGATCTGTCGAGCGACGAGACGTATGCGAACCCTGGTTATCCAGTAACCCGGCAGATGGCAAACGGCGTGTGGGTCATACGGCAGGATGCGAATTCAATTTACCTTTCGGGAGATGGTGCTTCGCCGCTTGGGGATCGGCCGTTTCTGGATCGGGTGAATTTGGAAACATTGAAATCGGAACGTTTGTTCCGCAGCGATAAGACTTGCTACGAACGCTTCCTATCTTTTACTGGAAAGGACACGAAGCGGTTTCTAACATGGCATCAATCGAGCATGGACCCGCCGAATGCGTTTGAGCGAACGCTTGGACAAGCGCTGGATGCTGCGCCGGGAGAAGCGGCTTTTGCTTCCACGAGCGTGGCGATAACTCACATTCCTGATCCGACTCCCGAGGTTAGAGCGATCAAGAAGCGGCTGGTGAAGTATAAGCGCGATGACGGCGTTGACTTATCGTTCACGCTTTTCACTCCGCCCGATTATAAGGAGGGCACGCGGGTACCCACGATTCTTTATGCGTATCCGCTGGATTTCGCGGATGCGTCGAAGGCGGGGCAAGTGGCGGGTTCGGACCAAATGTTCACACGGCTGCGGCAGTATCGATTGCTGCTGTTGGCAGGCTACGCGATTATTGACAACGCTGCGTTTCCAATTGTGGGCGATCCGAAGCGGGCGTATGACACGTATCTGGAGCAACTGGTGGCGGACGCGAAGGCGGCGGTGGATGAGGCGGTACGGCTGGGAGTTGCTGACCCGGAGCGAATAGGAGTTACGGGGCATAGCCATGGCGCGTTGATGACTGCGAATTTGGTGGCGCATTGCGGATTGTTCCGCGCGGGGGTTGCGACGAGCGGATCGTATAACAAGACGCTGACTCCTTTCGGGTTTCAGAATGAGCAGCGAAGTGTGTGGGAGGCGACGGATGTGTATTTGAAAGTGTCGCCATTTTTCTATGCGGATAAATTGAAGACTCCGTTGCTGCTGATGCATGGCATGGAGGACGCGAATCCCGGGACGACTCCGTTGCAATCGAGCGAGTTCTATAAGGCGATTCGAGGCAACGGCGGGACGACTCGGTTGGTGATGTTGCCGCACGAATCGCACGCTTATGCGGCGTTGGAGACCAACGAGCAGGTTGTCTATGAGATGCTGCGGTGGTTTGACAAGTATGTGAAGAATGCGGAGCCGCGGTGAGGGTAGATTAGTTAACGGTTGGATTATCCGAAAGCTTCCATAGTTGGGGCAGCGCGCGTGCAAAAACGACGGGATTTGAATCGAAATTGGATTTGGTTGTTGACGTGTTGTCCTTCCTCGCCGAAGGAAGGACTCTATGTCAACTGCAAACCCACATGCTTTACTGGCTGCGTCCGAGGACCAGACCTATAACAAAGAAGTAACCAACCAGGAACCGAGCTTTATTAAAGGGGATAAAGACCACGAAGGCGGGTATTTCGACGATGTACTGGATGCGTTGGAAACGAAGCATGGCGGAGGCAGCGCACAATATAAGGCTTATAACGAGTGGAAGGAGGCGCGGGAGAACTTTGCAGTGGAGGTGCAGGCGAACCAGAAGCAGTTGAAGAAGGACGCGAAGGCGGTGGGCCAGGGGCAGGGAGGAACGGCATTGAGTATGGAGCCGGATTTGCGCTACCGGTTAGAGGCGACGTCGCAATCGCATCGGATGGGAGATTATTTGAAGGGCGCGTATGACGAATTCCTGGAGAAGCCGAGCAGCAGGGACAAGATTTTAGAGAGGCCGGATTTTTTCCGATGGGTGGAGGAGCAGGTGGCGAAGGATCCGGGTGCGGCGGAGCGATGGAATCCGACGGTGTTTGCGGGGGCGGATCCGGTAAAGAAGCAGAAGTTAGTGAACTGGTTCCAGAAGGGTGTGAAGTACATCAAGGACGATTTGGAGCGTACGCGCTATGCGGTGAAATTGGAAGGCGATGGCACCATACAGCGGCGCGAGCCAAAGAAGAACGGACAAATAGCTGATTTTGACAGCAAGGAGTTAATCGATCATTTCAAGACGAAGCCAGATCCGAATCCGGTCGGAGCTTGTATATGGGTAATGTCGCCGAACGGGAATTTTTATACGCATGTGGGCAAGTTGGGGCGGTTTCATCATTCGTCGTTTCAGGGCGGGGACAATGTGGAGGCGGCGGGTGAGTGGAAGGTTTCGGGCGGGAAGTTGAAGGAGCTTGACGGTACGACGGGGCATTACAAGGTTGGGTCGGACGGTTTTGTGAAGGCGGTGCAGGCGCTGGCGGGGAAGAATGCTTTGCAGGCGGACACGGTAGTGAATCTATATGCGAAGAACGGAGACAAGGTGCCCGTGAATGCGATAGAGTTTGCGAAGAAGCCTGCGGATTTTTTGAAGGATAAGACGACCTTTAATCCGGGGCGGCATGGACAGACGGTTTAGGAAGGGGAGGGAATGATGGCTAGCGGCGCGGCGGCGAGTCGATTGACGGTTGAGGTAGAACGGTTGCCCGAGGGCGTGTTTGTGCGATGCCGGGGCGAGTTGGTGTCGGGCGTGACGGATGTGCTTTATCGCGAAGTGCGGCCGCTGATGCCGGATAGCAAGCGGATTGTGCTGGATTTGAAGGAACTGACGTACCTGGACAGTAGCGGGATTGGGGCGCTGGTGCGGCTGTATGTATCGGCGCGCTCGGCGAAGTGCACGATGGAGTTGGCGAATATCAGCGGGCGGGTGCGGCAGATTTTGGGGCTTACTAACTTACTGTCGGTGCTGCAGGTGATGGGCGAGAAGAATATCCGGATACTTTAGGTTTTTGAGCTGAGGGGCAGGCCGGCGCTGCGTGAGGCTTGGGTTGGCGGCAAATCGATCTGCTGGAATTCGGGATTCAGGTGGATGTCGATTTGTTTGAGCGTGGCAGGGCCAGGATTAACGAAGCCGTGAGGGGTTTCGGCTTTGATAACGATGATGTCGCCAGGTTCGGCTGGGTGGATGTGGTTGTCGAGAACCAGGGTGGGGTGGCCTTCCTGGATGAGGATGATTTCGTCGTAGGTATGGCGGTGAAGAGGCGCTCCGTGGCCGGGCTCGGCTTCGACGAGGAATATGGAGGCGGTGGTGTTGTGGTGGACGCCGACGAAGTTATAGGAGCTTCCGATGAGCGGGAGGTCCAGTTTCTTGAAGACGGGCATTGGGCCATGATATCGGCGGCGTGATTTCCACCACAACATTTAACGCGAAGTTTGTTTTCTCGCGCTAATATGTAGCCAGCGGAACACGCGCGATCATGCCGCCGATATTAGTCAAAGAAAAGCCGCAGGCACCGACCGTCACCGATGAGATTGTGTATCTCACGGAACTGCTTGGCCTGAAGGTTTACGACTTGAAGGGCCGCATGATTGGGACGTTGCGCGATGCGGCACTGGTTCCGCTGGTTGATCCGGTACGGGTGGATCGGTTTCTGGTGGGCGCTGGCCAGACTTGGCTTTCGATTCGTTATGACCAGGTTCAAAGCATTACGCGAACGGGCATCCACCTGAGAGACGAAACGATGACTCCGTACCATTCCGACGAGTACATGCTGCGGATGGCGCGAGACCTGCTGGATCAGCAGATTATTGATGGGCATGGACGCAAGGTGGTGCGAGTCAACGACGTTACGCTGACCAGGGGTAATTCCAACGGCGCGGAGATTCTGAACATCCTGGAGATCGATATCGGCCTGCGATCGATGCTGCGCCGGGTGCTGTCGGGGATCGTGCCGTCTGAGGTGATCCGGGTTATCCAGGAGCGCATACCGCCGCATTCGATCCCCTGGGAATTTTGCAATATGCTGGAGCCGGACCCTAAACGCCGCGTACGGCTGAACATGACCAATAAGCTGCTAGTGGACATGCACCCGGCGGATTTGGCCGATATTGTGGAGCACCTGGGCCACGAAGACCGCGCGGCCATTTTCGATTCGGTGGATGCGGAAACCGCGGCGGAGTTGCTGAGTGAAGTGGATCCGGATATGCAGGCGACGATTATTGAGTCGATGGAAACGGAAAAAGCTGCGGACATTTTGGAGGAAATGGACCCGTCGGAGGCGGCGGACGTTTTGAATGAGTTGGAGGACGAGCAGTCGGAACAGATTTTGGAGGAGATGGAGCCCGACGATAAAGAAGAGGTTGAGGAACTGCTGGACTTCGGAGAACACACGGCGGGCGGGCTTATGGATACCGGCTTTTTTGCGCTGTCGGACAAGGCGACGGTAGAAGACGCCATGGCGGGATTGAAGAACGCGGACTTGGTTTTGGAGGATTTATACAGCGTGTTTTTGGTGAGTCCGGACAAAAGTTTGCTGGGTAGCGTTCCGTTGGCCAAATTATTTTTTGCCGCAGGGGATACGCCTTTGAGCGAATTGGCTGCGGAGCCGTTTCTTTCGGTAATGACGGATGAAAAGCAGGATCGCGTGGCTGAAATCTTCGACAAGTACAATCTGCTGGCGCTTCCGGTTGTGGATGAGCAGAACGAATTGGTTGGCGTCATCAAAGTAGACGACGTGGTAACGCTGCTGCGTCAACGTTAAAGTTAGACGCTGCACGCAGAGATTTTTCCTTCCTAGTACGCACATTTCTGCATCCGAATTCTTTTCAGCGTTTCGTTGCAGATTTTTAGGGCATAATTAGAGCAAGTTGAAAGTGAGTTTCCCGGGAGGGGAATGAATGGCACCGCGGTTGCGTGAATCGTGTTCGCCGGTTCACTGTATAGCGTTGGGGATTTGTAGGACTGTCCGGCCGGCTCCGCTGGGCATGATTCTGGTGGTGTGCTTTGCTGCCGTGGCGTCGGCCCAAATGCTGTTGAAGCCTACGCAACCGGGTGAGCACGTCCTATTGATGCCATCCGATTTGGCGATTTTGGAGGCGGGGCAGGATCGCAAAGATCTGCCGTGTACGGTTACTCAGCGCAAACCCGACCTGGGTTTCGATCTACGCTTCCACGCCGGTTTCGATGTTTCTATTCCGATCTCTGAAGTGGTGGGCGATGGGGAAGTGCTAACCGTTATCTTTCGGGTTACGGCCGAGGATACGAAGATAGAACCGGCAAATTTCGTCGAACATTTCACGGTTCCTCCTATTCGCGATGAGGACGCGCATGGGGATGCGATATTGAATGGCGTGATCGACCTAGGAGAGGGAAGTTATCACGTGGACTGGATGATGCGCGACAAAGACGAGCGGGTTTGCGCCAGCAGTTGGGACGTTGACGCCAGTTTGTCGCCCAAGGACAAGCCGATTCCATTGTTCCTATCGCCGCATCGAATTGAAGAATCGCAAAACCAGCCGTTCTTTAATGAGCCCGCGACGGCTGTACAGCCAAGCAAAGAGCAACGGCTAAATGTGAAGTTGCTCGTAAACTTTTCACCCCAAGATGATGAATCGGCATCACTTCAGCGTAGCGATACTGACGCATTGGTGAGCATTCTGAAATCGATTCAGCGCGATCCGAGGGTGGCTCGCGTATCGCTGGTGGCATTCAATATGAATGAACAGCGCGTGGTTTACCGGCAGGAATCGGCAGAACGAATTGATTTTCCGGCCCTGGGTAAGGCAGTACAGCAGATGAAACTGGGCACGGTCAATGTCCAGAAGCTTAGCCAGAAGCATTCGGACACTCAGTTTTTGACCACTCTGATTACGGATGAAGTGCATCCGAGCGACCACGAAGACGCATTGATTTTCGCCGGTCCCAAGGCCATGTTGGACGCGAATGTACCCCAAGACGAGCTGAAACGCATCGGAGATGTAGAGTGCCCGGTCTTTTACATGAACTACAACCTGAATCCTCAGGTGACGCCCTGGAAGGATTCGATCAGCCACGCCATTCGAGCTTTCAAGGGGACGGAATACACGATCACGCGTCCGCGCGACGTTTGGTATTCAACGGTGGAAATGTTCGGCCGCATCGTCCGTTCCAAGCGGGACAGGGAACTGGCAGCACTGGCTGGCGGTGGTGGATCGCAATAGAGGGTTTGTTTTCTAAGCGTTTCAGGTTAGACTGGTGGTTTCACAGGGGGAAACGCATGAGTCACATCCGTATTCCGGCAATAGCGTTGGTTTTGGGCGGTCTGCTGGTGGCGGCGTCGTGCGCGCAGGCTCAGAGTTTGTGGGCTTGGGGACAGCAGAATGACTCGATGGACATTTTCAAGAAGCAGCTGGCGCCTTCGGTTGGAACTCCCGAAAAGGCGGTGGATAAGCTGCTGGAAGTGGCCAATTTAAAGCCGGGTGAAAGACTTTACGATTTGGGCTGCATGGATGGCCGCATTCTTATTGCCGCAGTAAAGCGCTATCAGGTGAGCGCGGTTGGAATCGAACTATCCGAGCGCTATGCGAAAAAGGCGGCTGAAAACGCCAAGCGCGAGGGGCTACAGGATAGGATCAAAATCATTCACGGCGACTTCATGAAAACGGACTTAAGCGACGCGAATGTGGTGACGCTTTATCTGGCTACTGCCGCTAATGAAACCGTTCGCCCGAACCTTGAAAAATATCTGAAGCCAAACACCCGCGTGGTGTCTTACGACTATCCCATCCCAGGCTGGAAAGCGATCGATACGTTCGATACCGAAGGCCACTTGGGCGACACTCACGTGATTTATCTCTATCAGGTGCCCGCTTCCATCGTGAACAGGAAGTAGGAACCAGAGAATTGAGTGCTTTCGATGTGGTTGGCATTGGCCTGAATGCCACCGATACGCTGCTGCTTGTGCAGGAGTTTCCCCCGTACGCGGGCAAAGTTGCGTTTGAGCGCGAGATGCTTAGTCCGGGTGGGCAAGTGGCTACGGCCATGGTGTCTTGCTCACGCCTGGGATTGAAGGCAAAGTATATCGGCACTGTGGGCGATGACTTGCGCGGCGAGATTCAGCGCCAAAGTCTGGAAGGCACAGGGGTGGACATTTCCAGCGTCATCACACGCCAGAACTGTCCCAACCAAACGGCCTATATCATCATCGACGAACGCACGGGGGAGCGAACCGTGCTTTGGCAACGCGCCGAGGGACTCCATCTGCTGCCGCACGAGATTATTCCCGAAGACATCATCAATTCGCGCATGCTGCACATTGATGGTTTCGATATCGATGCAGCCGCTCATGCTGCCGCTATTGCGCGCAAGAATGGTGTGCCGGTGTGCATTGATGTGGATACTGTCTATAAGGGCTTTGAGAGTGTGTTGAAGAATGTCGATTACCTGGTGGCTGGTTCAGGTTGGCCGGCGAAATGGACCGGTGAGTCAGATCCCTTTAAGGCCTTAACTGCGCTGCAGCAGGAATACGGCATGAAGGTGGCGGCTATGACGTTGGGCGATTGCGGATCGCTGGCACGCAACGGCGGGCGCTGGTATTATTCAGCCGCTTTCGAAGTGTCTTGCTTAGACACCACTGGGGCAGGGGATGTATTTCACGGCGGCTTCTGTTATGCGATTCTTGAAGGCATGCACCTGAATCAGGCCTTGGAATTCGCCAATGCCGCGGCAGCTTTGAATTGCATGGCGATTGGCGCGCGCGGCAACGTTGCCACCAAGCCAGAGGTGGATGCATTGATTGCCAAGGCACGCACGGGCAAAATACGGCGGCATGAAGACCCGGATGTTTGCGCGCGCGTGGCCTCCAGTCTGAAGAAATGATTCCGCTTTACGCACTACTTCGCCGCACATCCACGCCGGTTGCCGTGGTGGGTATCATCCTGCTTAACTTCCTTTGCTTTTTGACGGAGTTGTCTCACCCCGGAACCATTTCCAAATATGCGCTTGTACCGGATCATATCCGCCCGACCACTTTGGTTACGTACATGTTTTTGCATGCGGGTTGGATGCACATTATTGGCAACATGTGGTTCTTGTGGGTTTTCGGCTCGCACTTAGAGAACGTGCTGGGCACACTTCGTTTCGTGCTGTTTTACCTTGCTTGCGGAGTGGCGGCGGGCACGATGCAGTCGCTGTTGAACTTCGGTAGTCCAGTAGAGACAGTTGGAGCCAGTGGCGCGATTGCCGGTGTGATGGGCGCGTTTCTTATCATCTATCCACGCGTACGCGTATTTACGCTGGTCTTTCTATTCATCTTCATCACCACGGTGGAAATTCCATCGGCATTCATGCTGCTGTATTGGTTCGCTATTCAATTGTTGAGCGGATTGTGGAGCGGGGCACACGGACGATCGGCAACCGGTGGCGGCGTGGCTTGGTTTGCGCATGTCGGCGGATTTATTGCCGGAGTTGTTTTGGTAAAACTGATGCCGGCGCGGCGTTACTTATACGATGCACGATCCTAACGAGCCTTTCGAGAACATAAAGGCGCTGGATATATTAGCCATTGCCGCACATCCGGATGATGTGGAACAGACCTGCGGCGGCACGTTGATTCGCAGCGCCGAGCAGGGCTATCGAACCGGTGTCTTGGATCTGACCGCGGGTGATATGGGGAGCCGCGGCACGCCTGATTTGCGCATTCAGGAAAGCAAAGCCGCGGCGGATGAGATGATGCTGAGCTGGCGTCAGAATTTGCGCTGGCCGGATGCTCGTTTGGAGAATACAACGCCAGCGCGGATGACATTATCGGGCGTTATTCGGCGTGTGCGTCCACGTGTGGTTATTTTGCCTTACTGGACTGGACGTCATCCGGATCACTATCGTGCGGCGGAAATTGGCTACGAAGCATGCTTTCTTTCCGGTTTGAAGAAACTGGAAGAGGATGTGCCACCACACAGACCATTCAAGATTCTGTACTCGTCGCTATACGCGAACGTAACGCCTTCTTTCGTTGTGGACATTACAACGCAGTTTGAACGACGCATGGCAGCGCTGTTTCGCTATGTTTCACAGTATGGAGACTCGGCTGAAGCTTCGGACTTGTTTCCTTCACAACGCGAAGTAGAAGAACGCATCGCATCCATTGCACGTTTTTATGGCAATCTTATTGGTGTGAAGTACGGTGAGCCATTCGTTGTCAAAGAGTCCATGCAAGTGGACGATGTGGTTGGCATGCCGGTTCGCAGCATCTAATCGGCCAAGTCGCCGCGGCCCGACAACTGAAACTTTCCCAGCCGGGAGGTAGTCAAAAGCCAGATCTCTAAATGAACGTTGCAACCAACATTCTGGTAGTGGGTGCGCTGATTTTCGGCGCGCACCTATTCACTGGCATATTCAGCCGCACGCGTGTTCCCGATGTGCTGCTGCTAACCATCATAGGCATCATTTTGGGCCCCGTGTTGCATCTTGTCAGCCCGGTTAATTTTGGCAGCATTGGCCCGGTATTTGCCACAGTTACGCTGATTATTATTCTCTTCGAAGCGGGTTTAAGCCTGGATCTAGACATACTCAAGACATCGATTCGGCCGACGCTTTCCCTAGCATTGCTGAACTTTGTCGTTACCCTTGTTGCCGTTGCAATCGCTTCGCATTATTTGGTGCCGCTGCCTCTGCGGCTTGGTTTCATGCTGGGTGCGATTGTGGCATCCACTTCGCCTGCGGTTATTGTCCCTTTAACGAGGCGACTGGCGATGGACCAGTCGTCCAAGACGATTGTCTTTCTAGAATCGGCGTTAAGTGATGTTCTTAGCATTGTCGTCGCGATTGGATTTCTGGACAGCTTTCGGTTGGGCAGCTTGCATGTACCGCAGATGATCGGCCAAATTATGGCGACGCTGCTGTTGGCGGGACTTGCCGGCGCAGGCAGCGCATTTCTTTGGTCAGCCGTTCTGTTGCGCGTCCGAGGATTAGAGAATTCGATTTTCACCACTCCCGCGTTTGTTTTTGTGCTTTTCGGAATTGTGGAAATTCTGGGGTTCAGCGGCTATGTGGCCGCGGTGGTGTTTGGCGCTGTGTTGGGAAACATGGAAGTTTTTCACGGGCTGCCATGGCTACGCCGCTTCTTACCGAATGAAGCGATTACGTTGAACGGGCAAGAGCGAGATTTTTTGGGTGAAGTGGTTTTCCTGCTTAAGACATTTTTCTTTGTCTATGTAGGGGTATCTATTAAGTTCACCGATGTGTCGCTGGTCTTGATTGCATTGGCGCTGACGACGCTGATTTTCACCTTGCGCGCCCCGGTTGTTTGGGTTGGGCTGCGGCGAGAAACGCCCGTGCGCGATGCATCGCTGATCGCGATTATGAGCCCCAAAGGCTTGGCTGCTGTTGTTCTGGCGTCGATGCCGCTGGAACAAAAAATCGGAGCAGGCGACAAGCTGCAATCCGTCACCTACGGGATCGTTTTTATCAGCATTGTGTTGACGTCCGTGCTGAGCTTCCTGATTGAACGAACAGCCCTATCACGCTTATATGCATTTATATTCCGCGGTTTTGGCAAAGAAGCAATCAGCCCAGGCAAACTGGCAGCTTCGGTTCGCACAATTTCTTGAGTTCGTCTTGAAACAAGGCGTTTTGTGGAAACTGTACAGCCAATTGCTTTAAAAGCGCCACAGATTCTGAGGGCTTTTCGTCACGCAAAGCGGCAACCGCCAAGAGAATTTTGGCGTAGGGCTTTAAATAGAAACCTTTGTCTGCCACCAGTTGCAATTTCTCTATGCCTTGCGCCTTATCTGTCTGAGCTCCGGTTAAACGCAGCAGGAATCGGACGGGAGCTGCTTTCTGACTTAGTACGTAGTTTTCTACGCCAAGGGAAAGATAGGCGTCATAACAAGTCGGATATTGCTTTATCACTAGTTCCGCCTGTGCCCGCGCCTGTTTAACCAGACCCAACGCCTTCCAACTGTTCTTTTCAATAGCGGCGGCATAATCCGCCTGCATTGCTATGCGGAAAACGCTGGCCAGCAGGGCTTGTTTCGCATCCGGGTGTTTCTGAAGCATTGCTTGCGCCAAGGTTTGTGAGCGCGCTAGATCGGCTTCGAAACTTTGCTTAATGCGTGGATCGGCTGCAAGAGGCTTTGAGGATGACAAGAAACTCTGGTCATTCGTTAGAAAATCGGAGCGTAAGACGTTTAAGCGTTCGAATTCTGAAAACAGGTAGGCGGCTGCATCGGAAACAGGACCCATAGGGTCGGCCGGGTTTTCTTTTTCATATGTTTGAAACACGCTATGCGCCGCGTCGAAATGCAGATTGTACATTTGCTGATAACCGGCCGATAAAGCGACGCCATCGGCTCCCAATACCGGCAGAGCGCAAAGCAATAATACTGGCAAACACCCAATCAGTTTCATCTTTTGAATAGACGCCCGGCAAAGAGATGCCGCTACTTCATAATAAGAAAGTCTCGTGTTTAAGAATCAGGCAGCGATTCCTTCCAGGGTGTGCGTTGTGATTCCTTGCTACAACGAAGCCGCGCGCCTGAAGACGCAGGTGTTCCGCGATTATCTGGCGGGGAACGCGGGGGTGCGCCTGTTATTTGTGGACGACGGCAGCCGCGACAACACGATAGCGGTCATTAACGCGCTTTGCCAGGGGTTCGAAGATCGAGCGGAATGTTTAGCGTCTACACCGAATCGTGGCAAGGCGGAAGCGGTGCGCCGGGGAATGGTGTATGCGATGGAGCATTACAACATTGACGTGGTTGGTTATTGGGATGCCGATCTGGCTACGCCTTTGAACGCGATTTTGGGAATGAATGGAATCCTGGCGCGATTGCCGCAAAAGGAAATGGTTTTCGGTTCGCGCGTGAAGTTGCTGGGCCGCGCGGTGAAGCGGAAGTTGATCCGGCATTACCTGGGCCGTGTGTTTGCCACTGCGGCATCGGTTACGTTGCAACTGGCCATTTACGACACACAGTGCGGCGCGAAATTGTTTCGCGTAAATGAGCACTCGAAGAAGGTGTTTGCGGAGCCGTTTCTTTCGAAATGGATTTTCGACGTCGAGATTTTGGCCCGTTATGCGAAGCTTCTTGGGCATGACGCGGAGCAGATGGAGCGCTGTGTATATGAGTTTGCGTTGGATGAATGGACGGATGTAGCCGGGTCAAAAGTGAAGCCGAAGGATTTCTTTACGGCTATGTTCGATTTGGTGCGGATTCGACGGCAGTATTTTTAGGGATTGCGAAGGCGGGCATGATGCACGGCAGACTGTACGTGCCGGACGACGATTGGGATCTGACGGAATATCAACTTTTTTCATGGCAGAAGTGCCACAAGGCGGCAAAGGAGGAAGTTGGGAATGGATGAGTTCGAGGCTTATCGACGAGCACGCCTTACTTGAGTTAGAGCGCTTTTGCGGGCGTTACACTGATAGTTACAGTTGAATCATGCCATGATCCGTTATTTGATGGCACAAATTGATCGCGAGGGCGGGCTGAAAGAAAAATGAGCGAGCGCAACGGCACAAGCGAAAACGAAAATCGCCGACGGCTGGATCAGATGGAAGACGTGATTCAAAGCAGGATCACGCTGACGCTTGAGCAGGGCAAGATGTATGACCGGCAGCACGAACAGATGCTGACCGAAATCCGGGAACGACGTGCCGAGATTCAAGATCTGATCGTGCTGCAGAAAGAGCATCGTATCGACATCATGGCGCTGTTTCAGTTCCAGAAGAATTTGAAGCGGACGGAGTCTGGCTGATCTGCGCGAAATTGGATCGTCCCTTAGATAGGGGTCGATGGATGTGAACGTCCCAGATCCCACTTGCGTTGTATCGGAGCTTGTGGTTCGGCTGCTTTAATCTCGGTACTTGTGCCCCTTAGCCATTAAGGCTGCATGATGACTCAGAAAACGTACCACATCACAAACCCGATCGAGTGGTTGTCTGAGGCGTGGCCGGTGCCGTCAAATTCACTCGTATTCTGGTGCCATCAGAACGCGGGAGGGGTGCTGTTGTTCGAGGGCATCCACTACATTGAGACGACAGTGCCCGGGCAGGTGTCAGGCCAATATGCCTTCTCGATACCAGGTCTCGCGGCAGGGGACATCATCAGTGTTGTGACGTTCTAGCACCAGGGTTGGGTGACGGAGCCTGGTTGCGCGAGGCGCGGCGTCAACTGGCGAGGAGCGCGATGAGGCCCATCATACCCACTACTATGTACGTTGCCCTGTCTTTGGCTGCAAACAGAATGGGATCATCTGCCAGCTTCCCTCTGTTCGCAAGCATCAATATCCGGCTGAACCAATAGAGCAGAGGCACGCACATGGCCCACAAGGCGCGTGGATGGTGGTAGAGCTTTTCGCCTTGCTCACTGTTGATGTAAAGGATTAGGACCAGGACAGCAACCATTGAGGTTGCCGAGGCCAGGGATACGAGGGCATTCGCGTCTTGCGCTTGGTAAGCACGGTGGCGGAGGACTTCTGTTGAGCGCAAACTGGCTTTCGCCAGATCGTTTATGCGTTTGGCGCCGGCTAAGGAAAAGAACGAAAAGGCGCAGAAGGCTAGCGTCCAAATGGAGATCTCGATGCCGGTCACCAGGCCGCCGTACATCAGACGTGCGGTATAAAACAGCGCCAGGCTAACGACGTCCAGCATTAGCAGCCTTTTCAAAAATGCCGAGTAGTAGACAGTTGCGACTGAGTAGCCGAAGACAAGAACTGCCGCTTCCTTGGGCAGGAGCGCGGAAAGCGCTGCCGCAACTATCAATAGCGTTACGGCAACAAGAATCGCGCTTGGAATGGAAATGAGGCCTGCCGCTAAGGGCCGGCGCCGCTTGGTGGCATGGCGACGGTCCGCGGGTAGGTCCATAAGATCGTTGATCAGATAGGTAGACGAAGCGACCAGGCTGAATATCAGAAAACCTAACGCCGCGTGTGCCATGCCAAGCGTGTCAAACAACCGGTGCGAGGTGAGCAACGGTGTAAAGATAAGCACGTTTTTTACCCATTGGTGGACGCGCAGTGCCTTGGCCCAAACTCGGAAACTGGCTTTGGGAGCAGGGAAGAGTTTGTCCACCGGAATGCCCTGCCGCTTCAGGGCGGAAAGCACGCCTGGATGCGGCGCCACCACGACAACACTTTTAGCATCCTTCCAAACCGGAATGTCCACTAAGGCATTGCCGGCGTATTCGAAAGCTTGCTTTGGCAGCGCTGCCGCGATTAATGAGGACTTACGCTGGCCGGTGGCGTTCACTTTCCCATCGCTTGAAATTACCCCGTCAAACAGGTCGAGGTGTGAGGCGACGGCTGCTGCGGATCGAGCGTCGGTTCCAGTAGCCAGTAAAACCGATCGACCTTCCTCTTTTTGTTCACGCAACCAGGCGAGGAATTCGGAACGATAGGGCAGCACCTCCGCATCCAAGCCGACATGTGAGGCCAGTTTCTGCTTGAAGTGTGCCTTACCGGACAGTACCCAAAAAACCAATCGGAAGACGCCGAGGGGATGGTTTTTGAGAAAGGCGACAAGTAATTCCCAAATGGTGTCGGTGGAGACCAGGGTGCCATCGAGGTCCACAACGAGAGGCATCCGTGGCGCGGTTTCCTTGACGGCTAGGTTTTCGCTGACACGCATTTCTCAGGCGTTACGGTAACACGGAAAGGTAGATGGGCGGCAATTGCGAAGTCCTAAAACTGGGGGGACTGAGAGGGTTTAGAGGCACATTGGCAAGTTGACATAATATGTGTTATCGGCCAAGTGTGCTAGCCCTGGATTAGGGTTTAGGATATCGGAATATTTCCATGAACAAATCTTAAACTTTAGTTGTATAGTCAGGGTGCGGACTGCCGTCATCACGAAAGGAAGGACGAAGCGAAGTTTGCTCACACACTCCACCATGTACATCTCCGATTTAGCTGATGAATTTCGCATTGAAATATCAGGTCGCTTTTCCGGAAATCTGGTGAGCGATGTAGCCGCTGCTTGGCGGACTGCATTATCGGACAACCTCTGCCGCCGCGTCACGCTGGATATCAATCGCATGACCGGTTACGATCGCGCTGGCTATTCTTTGCTGCGCGAAATACATACTCATGGCACCCATATGACAGCGGGCACTCCACGTGCGCTGTTATTCCTAAGTCAAATCTCTTCCAACAAGCCTGCCTTCTCGTCTAAAGGTCAGGTGCAAGCCCTCCCCGTTCGGGCCGCCGCCGTAGGCGAGTAATCATCCCACGTTCGCTATGACTTCCGGGAACGCAGCGCGCTCTCGTCGCATCCACATCATCGATGAGTTCTACATCGAACTACCCCTCGCGTCGCCAACTGCTGGCGACGCTTCTATCTGCTCCTGTCTTTGCGCCCAGAGCTTTGGCTCAGTTCGCGGCGGGCGTCAAAGTGGTCAACGTTTTGGCGACTGTCCGCGATAAAGATGGAAAAATAGTAAAAGGCTTGACCAAGGACGACTTCATACTTGCCGAAGACGGGCGCAATGAAAATATCACTTACTTCAGTCAGCAGAGTGACTTACCGCTGATACTTGGTCTGTTAGTTGATACCCGCGGCAGCGAGCGCCGCAATATTGCGACAGAAAAGGACGCCAGCCATAAGTTCCTGGAGTCAGTTCTCCGCCCCGAGAAAGATAAAGCCTTTATCATTCATTTTGATCGCGAAGTTGAACTGCTGCAAGACCTTACGGCTTCTCGGGAACGGTTAGACCATGCGCTGGATATACTTCAACCAACGCAGTACAACAACGCCGGTAACTCCAACGATCCAAACAGCAATGGCGGCAATCAGGGTGGCGGCGGTACCCAAGGTGGCAACGGTGGCACATGGGGCGGTTATCCTGGCGGCGGCATCGGTTTTCCAGGCGGTGGGCGGATGGGTGGTGGCGGAATGGGGCGGCGAGGTGGTGGCGGACAGCGGATGGGTGGCGGCGGTGGAACGAAATTCTACGACGCAGTTTATTTATCCGCTGACGAAATTCTGAGCAAACAGCAAGGCCGCAAGGCTGTGATCATGCTGACTGATGGCGAAGACAACGGCAGTAAAGAGACGATTGATTCGGCCATTCACACGGCCCAGCGAGCCGAAATGCTCGCCTATAGCATTCACATTGCCGATAATGAATCGGGTTTCACGAGAGGGTTTGGCGGAGGCGGCTATGGCGGCGGACGTGGCGGACAGGAACGGCCGGACGGCAAGAAAATCTTAAAGCAAATATCGAAGGCCACAGGCGGCGGGTACTTTGAGTTTAAGAAATCGTTGGATGATATCTACAATCAAATCAACGAAGAACTGCGTAATCAATATAGTATTGGTTACACTTCGCACAAGCCGGAAAGCGACGGCACTTTCCGCAAGATCGAGCTCACGGTTAAACAAAAAGGTTTAATTGTTCAGTGCCGCGACGGTTATTATTCGTAACCTGTAAAGGTTGACCAGGACACGCGAAAATCTCGCTACGTTAGTCGAGGACTTCGAAGTCCACGGGCGCGATATTGCGGTCGTCTCAGCCAAAGGCCTTCGGGAGAGGCGCGCATCGTACAAAGACCTCGCGTTGTTGGCGCGTCGTTTCGCAGCCGAGCTTGAAATCCGCGGCATTCGCAAAGGCGACCGGGTGCTGATTTGGGGCGACAATTGTGCGGAGTGGGTCGCCGCCTTTTTCGGCTGTGTCTTGCGGGGAGTCCTGCCGGTGCCGCTGGATAATGCAGGGTCGGCGGAATTTGCCGCGCGCGTGGCTGCGGACGTTCGCCCGAGCTTGGTAGTTGGAGATCCGCAAAAGCTGGCTGCACTGGCGCTACCCTCGATTCCCTTCTCTGATTTTGAGGCGTCGCTGACGGCACAGACTGCCAACGTTGTCCCCAACCTCACGGCCGCCGATCCGTTGCAGGTCATATTTACTTCCGGCACGACCGGCCAGCCCAAAGGCATCGTACATACGCACGCAAACGTCCTGGCCAGCCTACGACCAATTGAAACTGAGATGGGCAAGTACTTAAAGTACGAACGCCCGTTTCATCCTATCCGGATCTTGCACACTCTGCCGCTCAGCCACGTGTTTGGCCAGTTCATGGGTTTATGGACGCCGCCTTTGCTGGCCGCGGAGATCCACTATGATTCACGGCTGGTTGCGCGTGAGATTGTGGAAAAAATCAAACGCGAGCGCATCTCGGTGCTGGCCGCTGTTCCGCGATTGCTGGATCTGCTGCACGGATATGTGCTGGAACGGTTTCCGGACTTACCCGGACGCATCGACTCTGCAGTCAAGTGGAATGCGTTAGAACGCTGGTGGCATTTTCGCGATGTGCACCGCGTGTTCGGGTTCAAATTCTGGGCTTTCATTTGCGGCGGTGCATCGCTGGCTCCGGCGTCGGAACAATTCTGGGGCCGGCTTGGATTTGTTGTCGTGCAGGGCTATGGGATGACCGAGACCACGGCATTGGTTAGCTTGAACCATCCGTTTCACGCCAAACAAGGCACGATTGGCCAAGTGCTGCCCGGGCGCGAAGTGAAGCTCAGCGACGATGGCGAGGTGCTGGTGCGGGGCGAAACTATTTCCAACACCACATGGCAGCAAGGGCAGATTCAAACGGAAGCTTCGGAATGGCTGCATACGGGGTGATTTGGCGGAACTGGATTCGGGCAGCAATTTGAAATTCAAAGGCCGGAAGAAAGATGTGCATCGTGACGGCATCCGGCTTGAACATTTATCCGGAGGATATGGAACGCGCCTTGAACGAGCAAGCCGGGGTAAAGGCTTCGGCAGTGATTGAAGCGCAGACGGCTAACGGTCCTGAACCGGTGGCGGTGCTGGTTCTGATGCCCGGGACGGCTATGGAAAGCGTTGTGGACGGCGCGAATGCACGTTTAGCCGATTATCAAAAAATCCGACGCTGGTATCAATGGCCCCGACCGGATTTTCCCGCGCACTTCAACGGGCAAGATTCTGAAGCGGGAGCTGATGGTGAATGCCGTGCCGACCGCTGCACCCGGTGATTATGAATTTGGACAGTCTAGGTCGCGTGGAACTGCAGGCCGAGGTGGAACAACAGTATGGAGTAACGCTGAGCGATGCCGACTTGGGAACCATTCGTACGCGCGAAGATTTGAATACGCTAATTGCGCGGGGCAGTTGCCAGGGAGGACGTGGGGACCTCTCCGCACAGGTATTGGAAATTTCGGTGGAACCCGGCGATCCAAGTTGGGCGTGCTGTGTTTATCGAAGCTATAGCGTTGCCGATTCTGCGCTTCTTGGCAAAGCCGGCCATTCTCGTCAGCCGAAAGTTTGGCCAACTCCGCCGGCGCTCATCATCTGCAATCACCTGACGTCTTATGACGCGCCGTTCATCCTTTTTGTGCTGCCGCCGCATATTCGCCGACGCGTTGCGATTGCGATGTCGGGCGAGATGCTTGTGGATTACCGACGCGGCGAGACACCCGCTTTCTCCGATTGCATACTGGCTGATTACGGTTCTGTTTAACGTGTTCCCGCTGCCCCGCTCCACTGGATTCCGTGACAGTTTCCGGCATGCGGGCGAAGCGGTGGACCGACTGGGTTATTCGATTCTTGTGTTTCCCGAAGGACGACGGTCTGACGATGGAAAACCGCAGCCGTTCCAAGCCGGAAGCGGATTGTTGTGGAAGGAACTGGGTATTCCGTTGATTCCGGTGCGCATTGACGGGCTGGGCGAACTGAAAGTTTCGGGCAAGAAGTGGTTTCGCAGTGGAACTATCTCCGTCACGGTGGGCGATCCGTTGCCTTCCGAGCCGACCGCTTCGCCTGAGGCGCTTACTGAAGAGATGCGGCGGGCGGTGTTTGATTCGGAACGTCAATAGAATAGAAATCCGAACCCTGCAGGTTACCAATGCTGAATCGTGGTGGAATTTGCGCCTGGAAGCGTTGGAAGGCGAACCGCTGGCGTTTGGGAAATCTCCTGAAGAGCATCGCCAAACTACCATCGATGCGGCCATGCGGCGCATAAACGACCATTCGCCTAACAGCTTCGACATGGGTGCTTTCGATGGGGAGACTCTAGTCGGCATGTGCACATTCATTCGCAGCACCAACCTCAAAGAGCAGCACAAGGGGAATATCTATGGCGTCTACGTTGCCCCTGGTTACCGCAACAGCGGTATCGGACGCAGCTTGCTCACCGCCACCATCAGTCGCGCCAAAGAGGCCCCCACGCTGGAACAGATCTTGATCACTGTCGGCGCTAATCAGGAGTCTGCCAAGCATCTGTACCTTAGCCTGGGCTTCGAAATTTATGGCATGGAGAAGCGAGCGCTCAAAGTGGGAGCCGTCTACATTGACGAAATTCAACTGCTGCTGCCGCTTCGTTAGCTGCCACCTATACTGAGAACATGAATCGCTCCGAATGGATTCGCTCCCGAGAACAAGACCCTGTTCGCACCCAGATTACTATGCCCGCAAAGGCATGATCACGGGTGAGATGGAGTATCGTCGCCCAGCGCGAAGGTCTCACGCCTGAATTGATTCGCCAGGAGGTGGCGCGCGGCCGCATGATCATTCCGGCCAATATCAATCACCGCAGCCTGGAGCCCATGTGCATCGGCGTCGCGTCCAAATGCAAGATCAACGCCAACATCGGAAATTCCGCCACTACGTCGAACATCGACGAAGAACTGGATAAGCTCACATATGCCGTGAAGTATGGCGCGGATACGGTGATGGATCTTTCCACCGGCGGCGATATTCCGCGCATCCGCAAAGCCATCATCGACGCTTCGCCGGTGCCCATTGGCACCGTGCCCATCTATGAAGCGCTGAACCGCGTTCGCCGCGTGGAAGATCTGAACATTCAAGTCATGCTCGAAGTGATCGAAGAACAGGCCGAGCAGGGTGTCGATTACATGACCATTCACGCCGGCGTGCTGGTGCAGTACGTGCCGCTGACCCGCAAGCGTATCACCGGGATCGTGAGCCGCGGCGGCGCGATTCTTGCCGAATGGATGGTGAAGAATCACAAGCAGAATATGCTCTACGAAAACTTCGAAGCCATCTGCAAGATTTTTCAGAAGCACGACGTGAGCTTTTCGCTCGGCGACGGTCTGCGTCCCGGCTGTCTCGCCGATGCCAGCGATGCAGCGCAATTCGCGGAGCTGAAAACTCTCGGCGAGCTGACGAAGAAAGCCTGGGAGTATGATGTCCAGGTGATGATTGAAGGTCCCGGGCCACATTCCGCTCGATCAGATCGCGCTGCAGGTGGAGAAGGAGCGAGAGATGTGTTACGAAGCGCCCTTCTATACGCTGGGGCCGCTGGTAACCGATATCGCGCCGGGCTACGATCACATCACCTCCGCCATCGGCGCCGCGATGATCGGCTGGCACGGCGCATCCATGCTCTGCTACGTCACTCCCAAGGAACACTTGGGCTTGCCGAACCGCGAAGACGTGAAGCAGGGAATCATCGCCTACAAGATTGCGGCGCACGCAGCGGACGTGGCGCGCCATCGCAAGGGCGCGCGCGATCGCGACGATGAACTCTCTCGCGCCCGCTTCAAGTTCGATTGGCGTCGACAGTTCGCATTTCGCTCGACCCGGAAACGGCCGAGGCTATGCACGACGAAACGCTGCCGGAAGAAGGTTTCAAGGAAGCGGCGTTTTGCTCCATGTGCGGACCGAAGTTTTGCTCCATGAATCACTCGGCCAAGACGCAGGAGTTCACGACTGAGGATGCTCAAGCGATTCTGTCTGGCGAAAAGACGGAGCCGCTAGTGAAGATTGGCTGACTTGCACGCTACTGGAAATACGGAGGAATGATGTCTGTCTTCCAAAGATTTACGATGGCCGGGATCTGCTTCGCGGCGGTGATGATGGCGCGGCAAGGTGATCCGTTTGGCGGGTTTTGGTTACATAGCGATACGTTCGCCGATGGGGCAACGCTGCCGATTATTACAATCAATAATATTGTTTCGAACGGCGTGAATGGCTGCTCGATCAATGGTGCCGCCGGTGGCGATGAATCTCCACAGCTATCGTGGGGCAAAGCGCCTGCGGGAACGCGCAGCTTCGCGGTTGTCGCGTTTGATTCTACGGCATCGTTCACACACTGGGGCATGTATAACATTGCGGCGAAGGTGGACAAATTGCCGCTGAACGCGGGAATGTTGAATAGCACCTACGGCGCGCAAATCGTGAATGATTTTGGAGCAGCCGCTGAATACGATGGCCCTTGTCCGCCAGCAGGGATTCAACCCTACGTTCATCAATACGTTTTCACTGTGTATGCGTTGGATGAAGAGTTGAGCCTGGGAGGGTCGGCCAATTTCCCAGCGAATGCCGAGACGTTGTATCAGGCGCTGATTCGAGCGGGCCAGGAGCATCATATTTTGGCCAGCGCACACATAACCGGGCTGTATTCCACCACCCCGGCAAGCAGTCCGGCGCCCTAACCCAATATCCGCTGTACGTCGCCTTGCAACGCCTTAATATCCGTTTCGCCAATGTACGACCCCGCTTTGCGACCCTCACGGTCGAATAAAAACAAACCGGGCAATGCCCCGCTCCATTTCGGGTCAATCGAGTTTATAAAATCGTCATCGCTCTTGGCATGTTTCACATAGCGCGGCATGGTCGCACCATGCATGTCCAGGAACTTCAATGCGTCCGCTTCTTGCTCTGGGTCGTCGCAGCTTATCGTAACGAAATCCAGCCCTCTTCCCTTCTCTGCTGCATACAAGGCAACTAACTTCGGCATTTCGTCGCGACAAGGCGCACACCAAGTTGCCCAAAAATCCACTAATAACACTTTCCCCTTGTGCTCGGCTACCAGACGACGGAACGCGGCTTCATCCAGCGGCGTTAATGTCTTAGCAGCTTTGGCATTGCGGCTGATGTCTAACGACGCCGCAACTGCGAGTAACCACCCTCGGCGCGTCACGACGTCTTCGGGGCGCGCTTAATGCTGCAGCCAAACGCCTTGGTTTCCGCCTGCTGCGGCGCCTTGCCAGCCAAAACTGCATCCAGCGCCAAGCGCAAGCGCTGCGTCGTCACACGGGACACCTCTTTCGAATCATCAATCGAGCCGTGATACCGTATAACCCCGCTCGCGTCAATCACATAAGTCTCCGGCGTAAGGGTAGCTCCAAATCGGTCGGCGACTACGTTGTTCTCGTCTTTATACACCGCAAATTGAAACGCATGCTGGTGTGCATGGGCTTGTACCGCCGCCGTATTTTCCGTCTGATTCGAATTAATTACAACGAACTTCACGCCCTTCGACTGATAATCCTGATACAGCGCATTCATGCGATCGTCATACGCATTCGAGACCGGGCACTGAACGGAAATAAACATAACTAGACTTACTTTTCCGCGCAAACTGGAAAACTGCGTGAGCGATCCGTCGGGCTGGGTGAGTGCGAAATCCGAGACTGGCGAACCAACCCGAAACTCCTGACCGAAAGCCAAGCCGGTAGCCAGCGCAGCTAGCAACAATGCGGAATACAAATTTTTCATGCGTGCTCCTAACTCAAGGGATAGACGTATTGACGGCACGCGAAGTTATCACGCCCGCACTGATTCGCCCCTCCCGGTGATATCCTGTTTTTGCTCACGCGAAAAGCCATGTCATCGGTCCAAGAGTTTAGGTGCGAGATCTGCGGAACCACGACGGGAAATCCCGTTCGCTGGTTCGTCATCCAATGCAACAGTTCAGAACTGACGGTTCTCAAATGGAAAACTGAGATTGCGAATGCACCGGGGGCGCGACATTATTGCGGTGAAAGCCACGCCCAGGTGTATATCAGCCGGTGGTTTGAATCAATGTGTGGGCCGCCTTTGGCGGATTTTAAATAGTTGACGGCCGGCAACGTTCCATCAATACCCAATCGTAAATTGTGCCCGCTCATGCTTCGGCTTCTCTAACTCATCGACAAGGGCGATCGCGTAGTCTTCCATGGATATCCGGCTTTGCCCGTTCGCATCCGAAATTAATGCATTCGTTCCGAGCCGAAACTTTCCAGTGCGTTCTCCCGGTTCAAAAAATGCCGCCGGACTGAAATAAGTCCAGTTCACATCCGACGCCTCCAGCATCTTCAGCACGTTCTCATGCGAGGTTGCAATCGGTATCCAGGGTGCCGGTAAATGTCCGGACGCCAGCAAGGTCACCCCCGGCGCCACTTCTAAGGAGCCCGCGCCTCCCACGACAATCAGGCGGGTCGCCTTTGTTTTTCGTATTGCTGTCAGCAACCGCTCTGTCACACCGATTAGCTGGTCTGTATCATCGGCAGGCGGCCCATATGCGCTTACCACTGCGTCTGCGCCGCTGATTACAGTCGTAATCGAATCGACATTGCTCAGGTCATCCTGCACCTTCTTCACGCCAGGCGGCAGTTTGGATACATCTCTGGCCACCGCTGTCACATCGTGTTTGCGCGCGATTAACTCACTCAAAATGCGGCTACCCGCCTTGCCTGTGGCTCCATACAATACAACCTTCATTTTCGTCTCCCCCTTTAGCTAAACCTCGGCAATTCGTAACTATTGTGGTTACATTTAGATCATAGGCACGAGCGGCAGTGCTGTCAATGCTTTCTAGGAACTTCGGCCCTCACGAAATCCAAACATTGTTTTTATGAACTTTTAATCACTCCAGGCGCAAACTCAGGCTGGAGGAGTTTAAACAATGACTCATCTGTATATCAAAATTGGTCTATTGTCGGCACTGGCGCTCACGCTGCCGGTGTCCACTTTCGCTTCCGGTCAATACTCGATAAAGTACCGGTTACCCAATCCCTCTGAATGGATCGGCAATAGAATTCCCACCCGCGCTATTCAACAAGGTAAAGGAACAGGCACTACGCGCAAAGAACCGCCTGTTCGAACAGAAAAACAACCTACGGAAAGTAAGGGCGTCCGATTCGCGGACATTGCTTTTCGCAAATAGATCACTTCGTCAAGCTGCCAAGGGTAAAAACAACGCAGCATAACCGCAGTTTCTGTGCAGCAGACTTAATGCAGGAGGGGCGTATTACACTAGAGGTTTCCGCCCTTCTTTTCAGCGGTGTCCACACCCATCCCCATTGATCAACCGCGTAAGAAACCTGCACCTGTAACGGCAAAGGCGTTCTTTTCGCGACGTGGACTGTTAGCGCAAAACCATCCGAACTTTGAATACCGCCCTGGGCAACTTGAAATGGCGCAGGCTGTTGAATCAGCAATAGCCGACCGGCGGCATTTGATTGTGGAGGCGGGAACGGGTACCGGTAAGACGCTGGCCTATCTTGTCCCGGCGATCCTTTCCAGCAGGCGCGTTATTGTTTCCACCGGTACTAAGAATCTTCAGGAACAGCTCTTCTTCAAAGATCTTCCCTTCCTGGAAGGTGTTTTTGGGCAGAAGATTTCTGCTTGCTATATGAAAGGCCGCTCTAACTATCTCTGTCGCCAAAAGCTATACGATGCAGAGCGCGAACCGATGTTGACCGGGATAGAAGAGGTTCGCGAGTTCCGGATCATTCGCGATTGGGAAAAAACTACCGGCACAGGCGACCGAGCGGAACTAAGCGATGTGCCGGATAACAGCAGCCTTTGGTGGAAGCTGGACGCGCGCAGCGAGTATTGTACGGGCCAAAAGTGCAAGCAGTACGAGCGCTGCTTTATTACCGAGATGCAAAGGCGTGCGCGCGAAAGCGACATCGTTGTGGTGAACCACCATCTGTTCTTTGCCGATCTGGCGATGCGTGACCAAACATTTGGCGCCATTCTGCCGGAATATAACGCGGTCATCTTTGACGAAGCGCACGAGATTGAAGATGTCGCCGGGCAGTATTTCGGCATGACCGTCAGCAATCTGCAAGTGCAGGAAATTGTTAAAGACGTATCTGCTGTTTCGCGCAAGAAGCTGTTCTCCAGTCCGGAGATTGATCGCGCCTTGATCATGCTGGGCGATCGCAGCGAGGAATTCTTTGGTCTGTTTCCGCAGGAAGGCCGGCAAGGCTTTCCGCACCGCAGCGGCTTTTTGGCCAGCAATGAACTGACTTATAACGAATTGATTCTGGCGCTGGAAACGGTCAGCTTACGGCTGGAAATGGTTCCGGAAGCGCTGGAAGATACCATTCCGCTGGTGCGTCGTACGCGCACGATTCAACAGGGGCTGCGCTTCTGGATGGAATCGGACGACACAACGAACGTTTATTGGGTGGAAAAGCGCGGCCGGGGATTGTATTTGCAAGCCACCCCGATTGACGTTTCGATCACGCTAGCCGAGCGATTGTTTGACAAGCTGGATACGGTAGTTTTGACGTCGGCGACGCTGGCGGTTTCCGGCGGCTTTGATTATGCGGAAAAGCGGCTTGGCCTTCAGAATCCGCGCACGTTGAAAGTGGAAAGCCAGTTCGACTACGCCAGCCAGGCGTTGCTTTACGTACCGCCGCACCTGCCCGACCCGCGATCTATTGAGTTCACACGCAAGGCCGCCGATGAGATTGAATATGTCATCGAAGCCTCGCGCGGACGCTCCTTCGTACTTTTCACCAGCTATCAGCAGATGCGCCAGATTTACGAGCTTCTGCGGCGCAGGCTTGAGTACCCGATTTTGATTCAAGGCGACGCACCGCGCACGGCTTTGATTGAAACCTTTCGCAATACACCCGGCGCTGTCTTGTTTGGGACATCCAGCTTTTGGCAAGGCGTCGATGTGCAGGGTGAACAACTGAGTTGCGTGATTATTGACCGGCTTCCGTTCGCCGTACCGTCAGACCCGGTCATCGCGGCGCGAACCGAAGCTATACGCCGTAACGGTGGCGACGCGTTCTACGAGTACCAGGTTCCGCAGGCTGCGCTTACTTTGAAACAGGGCTTTGGACGTCTGATTCGTGCCACGACCGATAGAGGCGTACTGGTGTTGCTGGATAATAGAATTACCAAGCTGCGTTACGGCCAAGTCTTTTTCGATAGTTTGCCCCCGTACCGCTTCACAAACAAATTACAGGAAGTTCGTCATTTTTTCGATGTTTGAGATTTTTGTTGAGCATACATTTGCCGCCGCCCATTTTCTTCGCAACTACCACGGCAAGTGCGAGAACCTGCACGGCCACAACTACAAAGTGCAGGTGGGGATGGAGGCGCCGGAAGTGGATGCCAACGGCCTGCTGTACGATTTCGCGGAACTGAAGAAGCGCGTTCGCGCCACCAGTGAATACCTGGATCATAAATTCATCAATGAATTGAAACCGTTTGATGAAGTGAATCCAACTGCGGAGAACATTGCCAAGTTCTTCTTCGACGAGGTACAGCGCGATTTGAAAGATGGCAAAGTTGCCTACGTACGCGTCTGGGAAACAGACACCTCCTGCGCTACATATCGCCGCTGACACAGCCTTCCACATTGTGCTTGACTCTTACGTTACGTCAGGCTTGATCATTGATTTCGAAAGGAGATCCGTTGCAGGAAAGCAACTCCGAAGCTTGGTATCAAGCCAGCGAGTTCGCGCGCAGGGCAGGTGTATCGGTCAGAACGCTGCATCATTACGACCGGCTGGGTTTGCTTAAACCCCGAAGGCGTTCCGGAACAGGCTACCGTCTGTATCAATTAGGCGATCTGGAACGGCTGGAGCAGATTGTTGCGTTGAAATTCCTTGGGCTTCCCCTGGCAGATATTCGAAAGGTTTTAGATCAAGGAACCTCTTCTCTTCGAGAAGAATTAGGACGGCAACAAACTGCCTTACAAGAGAAGCGAAAACTGATTGACTTGGCGCTTCTAGCGATCAGCGACCTGCAGGCGGCTGCCAGCGAGGGCAAGCCGACCGCCGATATGCTGCGACGGGTAATAGAGTTAATTGAAATGCAAAACGATTCGAATTGGATGATGAAATATTATTCGCCGGAAGCCCAGCAGAAGCTGGCCGACCGCGCGAAGACCTTCACTACAGAAGACCAGCAGAAGATTTCGGAAGACTGGAAAGAGTATTATCGCGAGCTGGCGGCGCTGAATCCGCAGACCGATCCGGATGGCAAGAAGGCGGCTGAACTGGCTGACCGGCACAAACAACTGCTGGCCGCGTTTACGGGCAACGATCCGGAAGTTGAGACGGGCCTGAAGGCGCTATACGCCGACCGATCCAATTGGCCAGCTGAAATGACGTCGTTAATGGCGGAGTACGAACCAAGCAAATAGCAGTTTTGACGGAGCCACTTCATACAATAGGAGTATGCTCCGTTCTCCGCACCGCGCGTTATCGCTGCTGGCTGCTATCGCGGGCACTGTGGCGACGGGGGCGCTATGCTTCTACATCTTCCACACCACGGAATCCGTAGCGGCGCTGTTGTTTATGCTTTGGACGCTAACCGTCGGTTCGTTCGGTAACCGGACCGAGGCTGTAGTGGCTAGCTTCGTGGCGGCAGTGTGCTTGGACTACTGGTTCATACCGCCCATTTACAGGATCACAATAGGCAGCGCCAGCGGTTGGATCAGTTTAATCGTGTTCCTTGCGGCGTCGCTATTTGCGGCGAGCCTGTCGTCGAAACTGAGAGGGCAGCGCGACGAGCTGGCAGAACGTCAATTGGAAACGGAGCGGTTGCACGCCTTATCGCGGGCGCTATTGCTGACCAATCGTAACGATGACATGCGCCGGCTGCTGGTCAACAAATGCATGGAACTTTTTGGATTCGAAGAAGCGGTGCTGTTCGAGTCAGCTAGCGGTGAGTTCTGGCGTTCCTCGTCGGAAGCCACCATCTCGTTGGATGATCTTCGGCGAGTAGCCACTTACGCAACTTTTGAATCACTGCCAAACGGGTCGCATGTCCTTCCCGTTGTTCTGGGAAATAAAACTTTCGGCAGTTTGGGATACCGCGGACGCAATCTGACGTCAGGTGCAATCAACTCGCTGTCCAATACACTGGCAACCGGATTAGCACAAACGCAAGCGCACGAGGCCAGCAGCCACGCCGAAGCCGTGCGCCGCAGCGAAGAGTTGAAGTCCGTCATGATAGACGCATTGGCTCACGATCTGAAAACTCCTCTGACGACGATTGAGATGGCCGCAGATACACTGATCGACGCTCCTTCCCTTTCGGCTGACCAACGCTTGAATCTGATACAAGAGATTCGGCATGCGGCCCAAGGCTTGCGGCAGTTGGTGCATGGCGCCATTCATTTAGCCCGCATCGATGCGAAACGTATTCGCTTGGAGTCACGCCCGACGTCAGTCGCTGAAATTGTCGAAGGAGCGATTCAGGCAGTAGGCGACCGCGTTACCTCGCACCGATTCGAGACCCAGATTGCCATTGACACGCCACCAGTGATGGCGGATCTGGAATTACTTGTTCAAGCACTGAAACAATTGATTGACAACGCTTTGAAATACAGCCCCGCCAGTTCAACGATTACAATTAGTGCCGGTCACGTTGAAGACCAAGTGTGGATTTCTGTTCGCGACCAGGGTTACGGGTTGACCGAACTGGAGCAAAGCCGGGTTTTTGAAAAGTTCTATCGCGGCCACGGTTCAGACTCATCCGTTCAGGGCACGGGTATGGGTCTTGCCATCGCGAAAGAAATCGCGGAAGCCCACGGCGGCGCAATTAGTGTGGAAAGTCAACTAGCTCGCGGCGCAATGTTTACCATCACTTTGCGCTCGGCTTTACAGGAGCAGCTAACATGAGCGGCCACGCTCGAATATTGATAGTAGATGACGAGCCGCAACTGCGCCGCGTCATGAAAACATCTTTGACAGCCAACGGGTACGAAGCGTATGAGGCCCCGTCGGGCGAGGAGGCGTTAAATGCATTGCGGAGTAATGATCCCGATCTGATCCTCCTTGACCTGAACATGCCTGGCATGGGTGGTATGGCCGCATGCCGCGAGTTGCGTGCCTCTTCGGATGTTGCAATTATCGTCCTATCGGTTCGCGACAGCGAGCGGGACAAGATTGCCGCACTGGACGCCGGCGCCGACGATTACATCACCAAGCCGTTCAGCGTGAACGAATTGCTGGCGCGCATTCGTGCCAACTTACGCCGCCTTCCCAGTCAAAACGAGCAGAATCAGCCGGCGTTTGTGTCCGATGATCTGAGCGTAGACTTCGCGACCCGGCAAGTGACAGCACGTGGAAATCCCGTGCGTCTAACGCCGAAGGAATTTGAACTGTTACAGCATTTGATGGCCAACGCCAACAAACCGGTGACTCATCGCAAGCTCTTGCAGACGCTTTGGGGGCCGGACTATGGCGATGAAGTGGAATACCTGAGGGTATTCGTGAGCCAATTGAGGAAGAAATTAGAAGCGGATCCAGCACACCCGCGTTACATTGTTACAGAGCCTTGGGTTGGCTATCGGTTCGCAGTTCCTTCCAAAATATGAATCAGGGCAAGCTGAAAATTTACCTCGGATACGCCGCCGGGGTGGGCAAAACATACCAGATGTTGGACGAGGCGCAATTGCTGAAAAATCGCGGCGTTGACGTTGCTATCGGCTATTTCGAACCACACGGGCGCAAGGACACCATCGCGAAAACCGAGGGTCTAGAGTTGATTCCACGCAAAAAGGTGGACTATCGTGGCGCCAAATTCGAGGAGATGGACGCGGAAGCCATTATTGCGCGTCACCCGAAGGTTGCTGTGGTGGATGAGTTTCCACACACAAATGTGCCTGGTTCCGCGCGCTCCAAGCGATGGGAAGACGTGCTGCTGATACTGGAAAACGGTATCGATGTGCTGACCACTATGAACGTGCAGCACTTGGAAAGTTTGAACGACCATATCTCACAAATAACCGGGATCAAGGTTCGCGAGACGATTCCAGATTGGGTAGTGAAACAGGCGGTTGAGGTTGTCATGGTGGACGTTACACCGCGTGCCTTACTCAACCGGTTGGAACGCGGCGTTGTGTATCCGGCCGACAAGGCGCGCCGAGCGCTTGAGAACTTCTTCAAAGAATCTACACTGGTTGCGTTGCGTGAAATGGCTTTGCGCCAAGCGGCCCACGAGGTGGAAGACCGCCTGGAATCCAACCCGGTAGATGGCACTGGTTTTGCCTTGGATGGACCGAGTGCATCGGTAGTTCAAAAGCCGCCTATGGTAGATGCCGTCATCATTTACATTACCGATGACCCATCCACCGCCATGCTCATCCGGCGTGGCAAACGCGTTGCCGATATCACTCACGCCGATTGTTTTGCGGTTTTTGTGTCCGAACACAGCGACTTGCAATCGCTGCCGCCCGTGAAGCGAGAAGCCGTGGAGCGGCATTTGAATTTTGCACGCAACTTGCACATCGAAACGCGCGTGCTGATAGGTTCAGACCACGCTCAGAAACTGGTGGAGTTCGCTCATTTGCATAATGCGCGCCAAATCTTCTTGCCCCGGTTGGTTGGCAAAGGAATGGAGCGCTTTACGGGCAAGAGTTTGGTGAACCAAGTGGTTGCTTTGGCCCAAGACATGGAAGTGACCATTGTGGCCGACAGGCGGCAAGATACAGCCGCGTTAAAGTAAAACGATAACTTTTTGGCGACTGCGCTAAAATTGATAATTCGGGCTGTGGCGCAGCCTGGCTAGCGCGCTTGCTTGGGGTGCAAGAGGTCCCGGGTTCAAATCCCGGCAGCCCGACCATCGACCCCACCTTAGTAGTGAAACCTCCAGCGGAATTCAGCATACAGTTCCCGTGGATCGTTGTAGTGAAATCCTCCGAAAGTTAGACTGTTGTCCAGTAAAACGCGGCGGTTCGCGACGTTTATCGCGGTAAGTGAGAGTTTGTATTTACCGGCTTCGCCGAAACTCTTACCCAACGAAATGTCAAAAGTTGTGTGCTGCGGCAAGTAGTTGCCGGGATATTCGGCATTCGGCTGGCCATTGGTAAATCCCGAGCCGTAATATACATTCGTCGAGGCGAAGGCGTGCCAGGGAAGAGTTCCATTTGCACCGAAGTTCAACGTGTTTCTTTGATCGTGATCTACCGGTGCATAACCGGGCGGAATGTTGACCGGACAGGCATCTGTTATAGGAACGGGACAAACCACGCCTCCCGTGATGGGCGAGGTTGCTTGCGCGATCTGATTCGAATAGGCGAGATGGAACTGAACGCGATGGCCGATTCGCGGGGATCGAAGCGTGGTTTCCCAACCCTGAATCAGGGCGGCGGACCAGGTAATGGGCCAGAAAATGTTCGATTCGCCTATGTTGTTATGGTCCAGCCAATTCGTTCCTGAAGTCTGAAAAGTGTCTTCAGCGAGTTCCCATCCGAAGAAAGGAATCGAGACGCCGAACTGGTACTCCTTGTCACGTTCTCCCTTCAACGGCGCGAAAGTCAGAGTCTGGCTTGTCGCCAAATTAAGCAGCGGACCGGTGGCCGTCAGAAGGGGCGGCGGCTGATAGAAGCGGCCATAGAAGCCATGAAAAACCCAGTTGAGTTTAGGCACTCTGATGGAAGCGCCAAATCGCGGGTCGGTTGCATTCTCGGTTACTCCTGATTGACTACCGAGTCCGGGAGTAGAGAAATGCGATTCGCGAATGCCAGCGATGAGTGTCAGCCACGAGGTTACCTTGTATCTGTCACTCAAATAGACTTCGCCTAGGCCGCCAGTTACACCACCGGAAGACGCGCCGAAGTTCTGACAGTTCGGGGCGCAATCAGTAAAAACATTATTAAAGTAATTGTTTTGATTTTGGACAAATCCGTAGACTCCAGCCTGGATGTCGTTGTTCTTCAGAGTGGTCACGCCGAGGCTTGCTTGCGCGCCGCCATAATGGGCTGTCTGGTCCACGGTCGAGACCACCGGCACATCGTTCACGCCGCCGGTATAGCTGGCTTGGTTGTAGTGATAGAAGGGGGAGATGGTCAATTGCAGGTTTGGATTGAACGTATGGAGCCAGGAGAATGTGACATAACCGTCGGGTTCACGCTCGCTATCGCGCAGGCCATAGCTGGGATAGACCTGATTTCCGGCTGAGTTAGGATTTGGATCTATAGGTATTTGATAGTAATCCTGGCGCAATGAGGCGACCATCCGGAATTGGTCCGAAGAACTAGCGTTGAATATGAGAGATGCGAATCCTCCATAGCCGTTCTCCGCGTCATGGACAACCTGGCCAATCGGCGACTGTAGACCGTAGTTGCTGCGATTGCCGTTCAGACTGAAATAGTAAGCGAACCGCTCTGTGTGGCCTCCGAAATTCACTTGGTCATTGGTCTGGTACCAGTTGCCGAAGGATGTAACCAGTTCTGCTTCGTTATCACGCTCGAATCCGCTGCGGGGCACAATATTGAAGATTCCATACGTGCGGTCGCCGTACTCTGCGTCGTAACTGCCTCGCTGGATTTCCAGGTAATCAATGTCCTTAGGATCGATTTGCGGGCCCAGGTTGGTAGCGATATTTGTGTTGGGCACAGGAACACCGTCAATCAGCCAGTCCACCTGATGGCCACCACGCATGTGCAACATATCGTGTGTAACGTAAGCCGCGGGTGTGTAGTCGGTAATCATTGCCATACTGTTGGTGCGATCTGCGCCTGGGGTCTGGGCTATATCATCACGATCAACCAGAGTGGTGGGAGTCACCGAATCCATGTTGACCACGTTTGCCGATGCGACAACGGCGGCAGTCTGACTTAACTGCGCGATCGCCAACTGAAAATGGAGCACGGGAGATGAACGAGAATCAACCGTGACAGTCTGCTCTGAAGCTTCGAACTGAGGCACATTGACCGTGATCTTATAGTCACCTACGGGAACGGTAGGGAAGGAGAACTCGCCGTTGCTGTCAGTTTGGGCGGTCTGGGACAAATTGGAGTTGATCGCTTTTAGCGCTACCGACGCTCCGGCGATGGGCCGGTGCTGTGGATCATGGACAATGCCTTGAATGCGGCCAAAAATCGTTGCTCCCAATGGCAGGACGGTAATCAAATGAAAAATGATCAGGATAGATAAAACACAGTTCTTCCGCAAGATAGACCTCTCACTTAAAACGATTCAGAACTAAGGGACTTGAGTTATGCGAGAAGAGCGGGAGGTCCGCGTTTGAGATGACGTCCAGCAGAAGCGAGGCTTCGAACGACTTTATTCGCGCTTAGCGGGGGCGGAACTATGGTCAGATGAGTTTTTGTCCACGTTCCGCTTGCCGGAATCAGTGGTGTCACCTGAACTGATGCAGTTGACGCGGGGGCAACAGGAAACTCAGAACAACGGGCATGCAGCGAACGAACACCGGTTGCTATTGCCAACGTGGCGGCCATGCATTTGTGCTTGCCATGCAGGCGACAACATACTGGAAGGTTTGTCGCATTCGCCGTGGCGTCGGGCAATACTTCAGCAACCGGCAGAAAGCCGGTTAACAGAAACAAAACAGCCGCGATGAGCCGTTGCACTTATCTGATTGTACGCATTTACAAACTATGCTTGTTTCTTAATTCCGCTGTATGGCATCACAGAGTCAATACTATGCATGTCATAAATCCGGTTCGCAGGTGGTTACAGGCAGAAGGCTTTGCGGTTCTAGCTTTCAGCGCGATAGCGTACTTTTACATCGGCGCAAACTGGTGGCTCTTCGCTGTGTTGCTGCTGACGCCGGACTTATCGATTCTGCCCTATTTGCTGAACCCACGCGCGGGAGCCATTAGCTACAACTTGGCGCACAATTATCTGTTCCCTTTGTTTTTGGCCTGTTTAGCATTGATCCTGCGCTCGGACGCCATTCTGCCCTATGTACTGATCTGGACTGCGCACATCGGTATGGACAGAATGTTGGGCTACGGTTTGAAATACGCCTCGGCATTCACAGCGACACACTTGAGCGATCTGAGTGCCAAACGGCAAAGGTGATTCAAGTCCGTTTGCGGCTGGATTTGCGCGGCTTCGATGCTGCTGCATTTTTTAGCAAACGATTTTTCCACGCCGTCTCCAACGCACCAGCCAGCACATCTCTATTCACGATTGACAATCGAACATGAGTCACGCCCGACTGGCCCCACCCACCGGCAACTGGCAAGAACACATCGGGAAGTTCGGATACAAAAGCCGCCTGCTGTTCAGGGCTGAGCATTAAATTTCCAAAGCCTTGGGACGCGTGTGCCAAAGTTGCGAAAATTCGCCCGCCAACACGGAAATCCGCTGCGCCCATGTGAGAGCTTTCTTCGGCGCCTTCCAAACTCAATGCCAACTGCCTGAAATCCGCAATGGTCATACAGACTAGAATATTCTTAATGTGCGTCCAATTACACTGCTGGTTCTAGGCTTGTCTTTCTTGCCGCACGCCCGCGCGGCCATTAATGCATACGGACTCGGAGCGAGTTTCGATGCCGCAAAGCAGAATGCCATTTTTCGTGTCTATTCATCCCGCGCCACCCGCGTGGATGTCTATTTCTACTCGACGCCGATGAATTCGGGCGAGGTCACGACCAGCCAGCTTACGGCCAACAATAGCACCCACATATTCTCTGTTTCTATCTCAGCCGCCAGGCTTAAGGCGGCTGGAATCAACGGTGCTATCTACTACGGCTATCGAGCTTGGGGACCGAACTGGCCCTATGCGAATGGTTGGACAAAAGGTTCAGGCGTTGGATTTATTGCGGATGTGGACGCGCAAGGTAACCGATTCAACCCAAACAAGCTTCTGATGGACCCATACGCAAAGGAAATCAGCCACGACCCCATCAACGCAATCTGGACCGATGGCACCATTTTCGCTTCGGGAGCTAGCTACCGCAATATGGACAGTGGAAACGCGGCGCCGAAGAGTATATTGTGGGCCCCCACGACGCACACTGCTTTTGCTAAGCCGACTCGTGCACAGAAGGATGACATCATTTATGAAGTCAACGTTCGCGGGCTGACGAAGAACGATCCCAGCGTCCCGGCTAACATCCAGGGTACGTATGCAGGAGCCGCTCGCAAAGCCGCCTATTTGGCAGGCTTGGGAATCACTGCTGTTGAATTTCAGCCGGTGCAGGAAACCCAAAACGACGCGAACGATGACACACCAAACTCAACATCAGGCCAAAACTGCTGGGGCTACAGCACCTTAAATTACTTCGCGCCCGATCGCCGCTATTCTTCCAACAAAACGCCCGGTGGACCCACAGCGGAATTTCAAAACATGGTGGCCGCGTTCCACAAACTGGGAATCAAAGTTTACATCGATGTGGTTTACAACCATACCGGCGAGGGCGGCGCATGGAATGCCAGCGATTCGTCCACGTACAACGTGCTTTCCTGGCGCGGGTTGGATAATCCCACTTATTACGAACTTACTGCCGACAATCAGTTCTCTTACGACAATACCGGTGTTGGCGGAAACTATAACACTTACAACACAGTCGCCCAGAATCTGATTATCGACTCCCTCGCCTACTGGCGAGACACGATGGGCGTGGATGGATTTCGCTTTGATCTTGCCCCTGTTTTAGGCAACACGTGCGTGTCAGGCTGTTTCAATTACAACCGTGATGATCCGAACACCGCCCTGAATCGGATACTGCGCGAATTGCCGCAGCGTCCGGCAGGCGGAGGCACCGGAGTAGATCTGTATGGAGAACCGTGGGCCATTGGCGGCAATTCGTATCAACTAGGCGGCCTACCATCAGGTTGGTCGGAATGGAACGGCAACTATCGCGACACCCTGCGACAGGCACAAAACGATTTGGGTGTAGCAGCAGTAACCACTGGCCAACTTGCCACACGCTTTGCCGGTTCATCGGATTTGTTCGCCGCGCGCAATCCTTGGAATTCGACGAACTTCATCGACGTGCATGACGGATTAACTCTAGACGATGTCTATAGCTGCAACGGGTCGAACAACAATCAGCCTTGGCCTTATGGTCCGTCTGACGGTGGTACTTCAAGTAACTATAGTTGGGATCAGGGTGGTTCGGGTACCGCGGAGCGGGCGGCCGCTAGAACCGGTTTCGCTCTATTAATGCTGAATGCTGGCACGCCACTGATGCAAGGTGGTGACGAATATCTAAGGAGCCTGCATTGCAACAACAACGCCTATGACGTGGATTCCATCGCAAATTGGCTGACTTACACCTGGAATGCGGACCAGCAGAACTTCGACGCATTCGCCAAAGCACTAATCGCTTTTCGTAAGGCGCATGCGGCTTTGCGGCCGATTGGTTTCTATTCCGCTTCACAATTGCTTTGGTGGACGCCGTCTGGTCCGCCTGCGGACGCGAGCTATTTCAACAATCCGACCAACCATTCCATCGCGTTCCAGTTGATCGGCCAAGCTTTGGGCGATAGTGCTAGCTCGCTTTATGTCGCATACAACGGATGGAGCAGTAATGTTAACTTCACGCTTCCGTCATCTCCTGCTGGCACCATATGGTATCGGGTTACTGACACGTGTGCGTGGGCGGAAGGCCCGAATCAGGTTAGCGCCTCGGGCACGGAAACAAAAATCGGTAATGGCGGAACGTCTTATGGCGTCTGTGGTCGCGGCCTTGCGCTACTAATCGCCAAGTAGGCTCATGCCGCCGTAGTGTATTCTAAGCATTCGCATGTCATTTTTTCGAATTGCCCTGAAAAATATACTGCGACGTAAACTTCGAACCATCCTCACGTTATGTGGAGTCAGCCTTGGCATCGCGGCGTTTGTGGCGCTGGTTGGCTTTTCCAGGGCTTTTGAAAATGAATGGTTGAAGATTTACGACAGTGCCGGAACCGATCTCGCAGTAGTTCAAAAAACGTTTCTAAACACAACCGTTGATGCCAGCGTGGGAGAAACTTTAAAGAAGATTCCCGTTGTGGATCGTGTGGTTCCGATGGTTCTCAACATGATGGATATCACTCCTGACGTGAACGCCATCGTTTATGGTTTTCCGCCTGATTCCTACGAACTGGATGCACTTACCATCACGCAAGGGCATCGGTTCCACGGCAACAATACGGAGTTGATGCTGGGCGAGATTATGGCCGAGACGTTGAACAAGAAAGCGGGCGATACGCTGGATATTCAAGGCACTCCGTTTCAGGTAGTTGGTGTGTTTCGCGGCGGTTCTGCTTTAGAAACGGGCGGCGTTCTTATGCCTATGTCTCAGTTGCAGCGACTGGCTGACATTGGCGATAAAGTTACTGCGTTCCATGTGCGTTTGAAGCCCGTGCCAGGCTTATCAGCCGATGAGCGTATAAAGCAAGGCCGCAGAGCAATTGAAGCGGCGCTGCCCAGTTTGAAGGCTGTTCCCGCGTCTGAACGCGCCGCGAATAATCAGTTGGTCGTTCTGGCGCGATCTACCGCTTGGGGCACTTCGCTGATTGCACTTTTTATCGGCGCGATTGGTATCGCCAACACCATGGCCATGTCGGTGTTCGAACGGACGAAAGAAATTGGCGTGCTGCGCGCTATTGGTTGGAAGCGGCACCGCGTGATGAAGTTGATCCTGTTAGAAGCCGCTGCGCTAGGTTTGGTTGGTGGCGTTTTGGGCCTTGCTCTCGGATGGGCTGCCTTGCAGATTCTGGCTCGCATACCGCAAACATCTACTATCGGTTTCGCCTCCATTCGTCCAGATCAGGCTATCGAAACTCTGTTCATCGCGATTCTGATTGGGCTGCTTGCCGGCTTTGCGCCTGCTTGGCGTGGTGCACAACTCTCCCCGGTGGAGGCACTTCGTTATGAGTGAGTGCCTGTTACGAGCGCGCGGCCTCACTAAGAGCTACGAAAACGGCAAAATTGAAGCGCTACGAGGCGTCGATGTCGACATTATGGCGGGAGAGTTTGTGGCTATCAGCGGCCACAGTGGTAGTGGCAAATCGACGCTTTTGCAGTTGCTCGGCGGCTTAGATCGGCCCACCACCGGCGACATTCATTTCAAAGGGATCGGTCTTTCAACCGCCCTCGATTTAGATTCATACCGCTCCCAACATATCGGATTTGTTTTTCAGGCCTTCTATCTTATTCCGACGCTGAACGCGATTGAGAATGTGCAGATGCCGATGTTTGAAGGGAAGCTGGGCCAGAAGGAGAGGCGTGACAAGGCCAAGGAACTGTTATGCGGCTTAGGCCTGTGCCACCGGCTGAATCAATATCCGAATCAGCTTTCGGCGGGCGAACGTCAACGTGTTGCCATTGCACGCAGCTTAGCGAACGATCCGGAGATTCTGTTGGCCGATGAACCTACTGGTAACTTGGATAGCGAGAATTCAGCCAAAATCATGGCGATTCTGACCGGTATTCAATCCAGCCGGAACATGACTTTGATCATTGTTACGCACGAAAGTGACATTGCCCGCAACGCTCCGCGCAATATTCAAATAAGAGATGGCCGCATCATTTCCGAGTAGAATCTCGATCTTCCTTCTCGCCGGGCTGACCCTGGCAGCAGCCTCGGTAACACTTGCCGATGTTTTAAAGCATATGCAGACGGAACGAGCGGCCACAGATTTTCGTGCGTCGGGCCGCTTAGTCAGGGTTACAGGTCAGCAGCGGACCAGTTACTCAATTTCGATGCGCGCTAAAGCCTTTCCAGGGGTAGTGAAGCTCTTCTGCGAAGTGACGGATCCGGCGCCAGCGCGTGTGCGCCTGTTATTGGAAAGCTACGACGACGGGCGAACGGTAATCCGCACTGGACACCCGGGTGACCACACGCCGTCCGAATTGCCAGCAGAACGTTGGGGCGAAGGACTGCTGGACACTGATTTTGCGATTGAAGATCTGCTGGAAAACGAATTCCTTTGGAAGAACCAAAATCTTATCGGCGAAGCAACGTTCGGCGCGCGCGCCAGCATCATCGTTAAGAGCCAACCTGGTGCGGTGCATAGCACTTATTCGTCAGTTACAACCTGGTTGGACAAGGGCATCCTGTATCCGCTGAAACAGGAAAAGGTTGTAAAGGGAAGCGGCGCTGCCAAAGACTATACCTTCTACGGTCTGCGTCAAACACAAGGCGTTTGGAACGCCAGTCAAATTGAATGCAAGGTAACAGGCAGAACTGGTTCGACGCGGCTCATCATCAACCGAGGTTCAGAAAAGGCGCACTTGGATGAGGCCGCCTTCAATCCAAGTCTGCTGGTAAAGTAATCAGCCGAATTGTTTTTTCTGGTGCGTGGTAACAGATGCTCCCAAGATAGTCTTGACCAAGTTCCAGACCTTGAAGAATCCATTCTGAATCGTTCCACTCTCGCTTCGTGAACAAACCTTCCCCCGTTGCCTTGCCGAAAGCCTCTTTGCCTGTCCAGGTCCGAAAAAATGTTTGTAGCCGTTGGTCTTCTGATTCTGCCAGCAGCTTCTGGTAGTCGTGTTCTTCGAAGATTCTTCGTGCAATATCTTCCAGATATTTCATGGGACGAACGACTTCCAAATCCACGCCCAGATCACAGTTGCGCGCGAAAGCAATGGCCGCCAGCTCGCCAGAATGGGATACGTTGAAGCATAAATCAGAGGCCGGTTCAAGACTAGGCTTGCCCTTTCCTGAATAAGCAAAAACAATCGATTCGGGCGGCGCATCCAGATATTCACCAATCAACCGGCGCAATGTTCCGCGACACACGACAAACTTGCGGCGATCCCGTTCGAAGATGTATCGCTTTGCGCGCACCTGTTCATCCGCTGATAACAGCGCGTACAGAACACTGATTATCTCTTCCGGCTGACGTAAATCGATCCGCCAGACGTGAACCTCGGAACTCAGCAAGCGAGTGTACACTGAAATCTGTCTGGTACCTTAACATGTCGAGAATTCTAGAACTTTTTTTGCTCCCGTTCGTATTGGTTTATAGCGGCCTTGCCCAGACGGAGCCGCAGATTGTGGTGCAAGGTGATGTTAGTGCTCCGCTGACTCTGAAAGTCAGTGACCTGGCACAAATGCCGCACGAAACTGCTTCTGTTCCAGACCAGGATGGCACCACGGTCAGTTATGAGGGCGTGCCGCTGCGCGAGATTTTGAAGAAAGCCGGCGTGCCGTTTGGTAAAGAGTTGCGAGGAAAAGCTTTGTCCAGTTACGTACTTGCAAAAGCGCATGATGGTTACCAAGTATTGTTCTCGCTGGGAGAACTCGATGGCGCGTTTGGCAACTTGAGCGTTCTCGTGGCTGACAAACGCGACGGTAAGCCTCTATTTGCTTACCAAGGTCCGTTGCGCTTGGTCTGCCCGAATGATAAGGCTGGCGCGCGTTCCGTGCGTATGTTGGAAACTTTGGAAGTTGTACGTTTGCAGAAGTAACTCCGTGACCGGGCGCATCATCTTCGCAAGCTCGTTGCTGATCGCTCAGCTCGCGTTTGCAGCCGAACTTGAATACCGATGGGATTTGCCGAAAGGCTTTCCGAAGCCCCTGGTCCCAGCCGATAATCCCATGAACGCTGCCAAAGTGGAATTGGGCCACTATCTGTTTTACGACACCCGCATGTCGGTGAACCGCACGCAAGCTTGCGCATCCTGCCACAAACAGGAACTCGCTTTTACCGATGGCCGGCCCGTTGGAATTGGCGCAACCGGTCAAAAGCATCCACGCGGCGCTATGAGCTTGGTGAATATTGCCTACAGCGCTGTGCTGACCTGGAGCAATCCTTTAACGGTGCAACTGGAACAGCAGGCGCTAGTACCCATGTTCGGCGAACACCCGGTAGAGCTTGGCCTGCATTCCGATAGCGCTTTTTTCGCCAGCTTGAGTAACGATCCTACGTATAAGCAACTCTTCCCCGAAGCGTTTCCAAATGACCCGGCTCCGTTCACAATCGCGAACGTTGTCAAAGCCATCGCCTGCTTCGAGAGAACCATTATTTCGGCGCGCTCGCCCTGGGATCGCTATCATTACTATCGAGACGACTCCGCCATTTCTGATGCGGCAAAGCGTGGTGAAATCTTGTTCTTCAGCCAACCTTTGAGTTGCTTTCGCTGCCACGGCGGATTTACATTCGGCGACAACACGACTTATCTAAATCACGAGCCCAACGAGTTGCAGTTTCATAATACAGCGCTGTATGATCCTTATCCTGCAACCAGCAACGGCGTGGCAGACGTAACCCAGAATCCGAAGGATGCGGGCAAATTCAAGGCTCCAACACTGCGCAATATCGCCGTTACCGCCCCCTATATGCACGACGGCAGTATTGCGACGCTGGACCAAGTTCTAGAACATTACGCCGCGGGAGGACGCGCCCACGCAAACCCACTCAAAGATCCGCTAATCGGCGGTTTTAAGCTAACTGACGGTGACAAGAAGGATCTAATTGCCTTTCTGAGCGCTCTTACCGACGACGAATTGCTGCACGACCCTCGATTCTCTAACCCCTGGGCCAAGCAATGATCCGGCTCATCGTCAATGCCGATGACCTAGGCCTGAGTTCGGCAATCAACGCAGGCATCATCAAAGCGCACGTGGAAGGTATCGTTACCAGCACGTCTGTGGTCGCGGCAGGCCAGGCATTCCCGGAAGGCGTGCTTTTGGCGCAAGCGCATCCTGGCCTCGGCGTCGGCATCCATTTAACACTCGTGGAAGAGAATGCCGCGGCAGACCCCGAACGAGTGCCGACGCTGGCCCCAAACGGTGTCCTTCCCCGAAGTTATGGGCAGTTAGTTAAAAAGGTAATGACCGGCAGGATCAAGCTGCGCGAAATTGAGACAGAATTCCGTGCGCAGATTGAAAAATGCTTGCTGGCAGGTATTAAGCCCACTCATCTGGACAGCCACCAACATACTCACGCTCTGCCGCTAGTTTTTCCAATCGCTGTTCGCGTAGCCCAAGATTATGCGATCCCTGGAATTCGCATTCCGCGCGCATTTCCAACCACTAAAGATATCTCTGCGAACCGATTCCTAGGCAAATGTGGATTGTGTTTGTTCGCTCACGCCGATGCTGCTTTCTTTTCGTTGAAATCGAGGAAAACAACGGGTCACTTTGCTGGCTTATTTGAAAGCGGATCACTTAGTAAGTTTCACTTATTCAAAATTCTGAGTAACTTACGGCCCGGAACTACGGAATTAGTTTCCCATCCGGGGTGTAATGACAGCTCGCCTCGATACGCTTCCTGGAATGAGCGGCGTCAACTTGAACTTGCATCATTGGTTTGCGCGGGAGCAAAGGAATTGATCCAACAGCGTGACGTGCAACTGATTAGCTTTCGCGACCTCTAGCTGCTGCCATTTCCGGAACGCCCGCCTGGATGCCCCAGCGCTGCATCCACATGAACAGCATCATCAAGCCCCACAGATGATAGCCCAGATTTTCAACGCGCTCCAAGTGGTTCTTGACGCATCGTTCAATAGCACCTCGGTTGAAAGTGTCCGGATACGCAGACATACCTGCATTCAATACATCCAACATCAGCTTCTTGAGAGGACCGCGCAACCACTCATGCGCCGGTATGTCGAATCCAACTTTCTTACGAGTCAAGATGCTCTTGGGTAATCGATCATTCATCAGCTTGCGCAAGATCACCTTCTGGCGCGCGCCCTGCATTAAAAGACTTGGCGGCAGCGAGGCGGCAAATTCCATAATTCTGTGATCCAAGAATGGTGGACGGACCTCCAGCGAATGCGCCATGCTGATGCGATCCACCTTGGCCAGAATGTCATCCGCTAGAAAATACTTTTGGTCGAACCACAAATAGCTTTTCAGTCGGTCTCCCCCGTCGTGCAGGTCGGACAGAATTGGATTCAAGCCTTCAGGCAACGCCGGTTGAATCAGTGACTGCTTCCCGGAATCCGAAAAAGTTCCATTCCAGAAGACGTGCGCGCGTTCAAACGGCATCTGGCAACCTTCTAAGAATCGTTTGACTTTGTATTCAAAGGCAATCTTGTCGTCAGATACAGGCAGTAAGCGCGATGAAATTCGCGATCCGAAGCCCAACAAAGCGTTCGGCACCCAGCGTGCCCGCCGAGCTAATTCATCGGCCCGGTAAGTTAAGTAGCCTCCGAATAGTTCATCGGCTCCTTCGCCACTCAATGCAACCGTGACACTTTTGCGGGTCATTTTGGACAGGAACCATACCGGTAGAGCGCCTGCATCCGCATTCGGATCGTCCGCATAGTACGCAAACTCTTCAATCGCCGATTGCATCCCATTGCCTTCGCCAAAATCAAGCTGCTCGTGGCGGCTGCCATAATGGCTCGCCACCATCTGTGCGTAATCACCGTCGTTGAAACTACGTCCGTTAAAGCTAATGGAAAACGTGCGAATCGGCGTGGAAGAAGCATTCGCCGCATAATGCAGTATGGTTGATGAATCTACGCCGCCGCTCAGCCAAAGGCCCAAAGGAACATCGGACAGCATGTGTTCCTTTACCGACCTTTTCAGAAGATGGTCCAGCGCTTCGGTTGCGGAATCCATTGTCCAAGCGCCGTTGGTGCCAACCGGCAGTTTCCAGAAACTATCGCTTCGAATACTGCCGTCATGCCATTCGAGCCAAGTTCCGGCTGGAAGTTTCTCAATTCCCTGGACCAGCGTTAGCGGGCACGGGACATAATTCAAGGCCAGATAACAATCCAACCCGGCTAGATTCAGTTCCCGGCTCATATCCGGATGCGCGAATACCGTCTTCATCTCCGAGCCGAACACAATATCGTTGCCGGTCTTAGCGATGTAAAGCGGCTTCATACCCGCGCGGTCGCGCGCCAGTATCAAACGCTTCTTTGATTCAGTCCAAAGCGCGATAGCAAACATGCCGCGTAAACGCGAAAAGCATTCCACGTCCCATTCCAAAAACGCCTGCAGAATAGTTTCCGTATCGCTGTGTGAATAGAATTTGTGCCCGCGTTGCTCCAGTTCAGCGCGGACTTCCAGATGGTTGTAAATCTCGCCGTTGAAGGCAATGACAACATCTCGATCAGCGGAGAAGATCGGCTGATCGCCACCGGCAAGATCGATAATTTTCAGGCGCGCCGTACCCAGACAGCAATTTGCGGATTCATGCCAGCCTTGTTGATCCGGCCCGCGATGAACCAGCGTCATCACTGCATCTTGAATACGCCGGCTTGAACTAGGGCCACGGCTTTGCGTGAACCCTGCGATGCCACACATTTATCTGTGCCGCGTCAGGCGCAGCACTTGCGAATCGCGTACAACCGATTTTCGATAGCGGTCGCGTACCATCATTTCGCCTACGAATCCGAGGCAAATCAATTGCAATCCCGCAATCATCAACGCTACTGCGAAGAGCATTAACGGACCGTGCGCTGTCATCAGGTTCGACCCAAAAGCCAACCAATCAACTAGCAGGTAGAAAGCAATCAGCAGCGATCCGAAGAACATAACGAAGCCCAGTTTGCCGAAGAAATGCATGGGTCGCGTCGTGTACCGCAGTAAAAACGGAATGGTTAGCAGATCGAAAAAAACCGGAATCAATCGTCCAATACCGTAGTGCGATTTTCCATGCGGGCGCTGCGATATTTCGATGGGCACTTCGCAAATACGAGCGCCATAGGCGGAGGCTAGCGCCGGTATGAAACGATGCATCTGCCCATACAAAGGCATTTGCCTCACCAAAGCCGTCCGAAAACCCTTGAAGCCGCCGCCAAAATCATGCACGTCAACGCCCGACGCTTTACGCATCGCCCAGTTCGCAATGCGCGATGGAATCTGCTTTTTGATCACGCTGTCGCCCGGCCGCGCTACACGCCTGCCGCAGACTAAGTCATAACCTTCGTCCAGTTTTTCCAGCAACCGAGGGATGTCTTCTGGATTGTGCTGCAGGTCGCCATCCATCGCAATCACGTATTCGCCGGAGGCCTCTTCCACCCCAGCCGCCAACGCTTCCGTCTGCCCATAATTGCGCTTCAACTGGACAACCACTACGCGCTCGTCCACGTTGGCAATCTCGTTTAGCAGCGTTATGGTTCGGTCAGTACTTCCGTCATCCACAAACACAAACTCGAAGTCGTGTTTTTGCCCCTCCATCACGGTTCGGGTGCGCACGTACAAATCCGTGACGCTACTCTCTTCGTTGTGAAATGGGACGACGACGCTGACCTTCATGCTAAAACATAAGAATACCAGACACTTGCGGGCCGTCGCCTCGATCAGCGAAGCATCTTTTCATCGTTCTGGCCCTTGCCACCATCACCTACCTAAGCGGGCTTGTAGCACCTCCAGCACTCATGGACGATGTAGACGCGGCCGAGGCTCTGCAGGCCAAAAACATGCTATTGACGGGCGATTGGGTGACGCAAAGGCTGAACGGAACGTCCTATTTTGACAAAGCTCCGCTGAAGTACTGGGTTACCGCTTGCCTATACAAAGTTCTCGGCATTCATGATTGGGTGGCGCGCATCCCCACCGCTATCGCGGCAATTTTACTCTGCTGGTTGGTGTATGAATTCGGGCGTTGGTCGCAATCCGAGCAAGTAGCTTACTACTCGGGCCTCGTCATGGCCACATCCGTTGGTCTCTTTCTCTTTACTCGCACCATCATTCCCGACGTTATCCTCACTCTCTTTATCGCAACTAGTTTATGGTGCTTGATTCGGGCGCTCGCTTCGCTGCAATACTCACTCAGATGGGCATTGGCTATGTACGCCAGCCTCGCATGCGCAGTCTTAACGAAAGGTCTGATTGGCCTTGTGTTCCCCGTCGTCATCGCTGGCGTCTACCTTGTCGCTACGCGTCGTACAGAATTCAGAAAACTGCATGTGCTGCCAGGAATAGCGGTTTTCCTGCTCATCGCCGCACCTTGGCACATCCTGGCCATCATCCGAAATCCGCCAGTCTTTGATCTCACGCTTCACGCCGGCAATCATTTCGACGGACAATTTCGTGGCTTTTTCTGGTTCTACTTCATCAACGAGCAACTGCTGCGTTTCTTGAACCAGCGCTGGCCGCGCGACTACAACACCGTTCCGCGTTTATGGTTCTGGCTCTATCATTTGCTTTGGTTCTTTCCCTGGACGTTTTGTCTCCCCGCCATCGTCAAAGTAAAAAGCAAGATCAAAACGCTGCTGTACTGCTGGATCGGCGTCGTGATGCTTTTCTTCACCCTATCCACGACACAAGAATATTATTCAATGCCCATTTATCCCGCAATTGCCCTCTTGCTGGGTTCCGCAATGACAGTTAGCACTCGCTGGGTCAAACCCGCTGCCATCTTCTGTCTCGCATTGGGCACTGTTCCGCTGGCGATTCTGATTCGTGTGTGGTCATTGCCTACGCCAGGCGATATCTACAACTCGCTAATACAGCATCCTGTGTTCTATACGCTCTCTCTGGGGCACATGGCAGATCTCACGTTCCCGGCTTTCGCCTATTTACGTCTGCCGCTGGCAATCGCCGCCGCCGCCTTCATCTCCGGAAGCATTGTCGCCTTGGTCTTGAAAAAGAAGCGCGCATATGTGGTCATGGCGGTGATGATGGTGGCGTTTTTTCAAGCCGCCCGTCTGGCGCTAATTGTGTTCGATCCCTATCTGTCGTCGCATGCTGTCGCCGACAAGCTAAATCAACTTCCGAGGGGGACAGTAATTGTTTGCGGCAAATACAATCCGCTATCCTCGGTCTTTTTCTACTCACAAGATAAGGCACTTCAAAACGATGCCGACGTTGACATTCTGGAATACGGCTCGCTTGCACCGAATGCGCCTCAAATCAGCATCAGCGATGACGAAATGAAGCGTCTTTGGAACAGTTCTCAGCGCGTGTATATCATCGCGAAAGCACCAAAGCTGTCACACTTAGAAAGTGTGCTGGGCCAACTTAAGCTCCACATTGCGCTGCAAAGCGCAGACAAATATTTACTAACAAATCAATGAAGAAATACGTTGTAACAGGCGGGGCGGGCTTCATCGGCTCTGCCCTTGTCCGTGGACTTCTACGGCAAGGGGACGGCCAAGTGGTCGTCATCGATAATCTTCTGACCGGCTTCGCGCATAACTTAGATGAAGTGCGTTCCAGCATCACGTTTCATGCTGCTGATATTCGCGATTATGACGCCGTGGCGGCCATTGTCCGCGACGCCGACACGGTATTCCATGAAGCTGCCATCCCTTCGGTGCCGCGATCCATCAAAGACCCTGTGCCCTCGCACGAAGTGAACATCAATGGCACCTTTAACGTCCTGCGTGCCGCTTCTGAAAATGGAGTGCGCCGTGTCGTTTATGCTGCCTCGTCATCGGCCTATGGCGATACCGCTGTGCTGCCGAAAGTGGAAACCATGGCGGCGCGTCCTAAGTCGCCTTACGCGGTTCAAAAGCTTTTGGGCGAACAATATTGCTCTGTATTTTCGGGTTGCTATGGGTTAGAAACCGTTGCCCTACGGTACTTCAACGTCTATGGGCCACGGCAGGATCCAGCTAGCCCATACTCCGGCGTCCTTTCGGTGTTTTGCAAATCGATACTGTCACGCACGTCGCCCACAATTTATGGAGACGGCGAAACCAGCCGCGACTTCACGTTTGTAGAAGATGTAGTCGATTTGAATCTAAAGGCTGCGGCTGCCCCGTCCAGCGTTTCTGGAAATGTCTACAATGGCGGCAATGGCGGAAGGATTACGTTGAACCAAGCGTGGGAGCTGCTTCAGAAAATTGAAAATGTAAAAATCGACGCGAATTATGCTGCGCCGCGTGCGGGGGATGTTCGTGACTCGCAAGCCGACACCACGGCAGCCAAGCGCGACTTAGGTCACAGCCCGCGTTACTCGTTTGAAGAAGGTATGCGAAAAACGCTAGCTTGGTATGCTAACTCACTGTCCGGTTCACTAAGTCGATAGTTACTGTGTCGTCCGGCGTTTTACTGGTGCTGCCGTCGTCCTGCGGGTGAAACTCAACAGTCATTGTCGTTTCGTTAACAACCACTCGCAGATAGCCATAATGCGTGTCGTCATAGCTCTCCAGCGTCAACGTGCTGTCTATTTGGTAGGGCGTCCGGTAGGTAGCGTTCATTGAAGAGAGTGGCGTGTGGCCGCCACATCCGGCAACAATATAAGGCGTTTGATAGCCGTTAATCAATCTGGTGAAGCGTTGATAATTGTGGGCGTGTCCGGAAAAAACGGCATGCGGATAGAAGCCGGCGGTCTTACAAGCGCTATCGATGTCCGCCAACATTAACGGACTTCCGCCGTGCGTCGAGCCGCCGGTAAAAGGCGGGTGATGCACCGCAATAATCACGGCGCCCGCGAAGTTATCGCTCTTGGCGCGCGCTAAAGCGGTTGACAAAAAACCAATCTGCCGGTTATCCAGAACTGTGTTATTCCCGTTTTCTCCTGATATAACGCCTGGATCCTCCAGCACATTGCTGTACAAGCCAAGAATCCGAACATACGGCGCTTCCAGAGTGAAATAGACTCCCGCTTGCGTCATCGTTGTTCGTAACAGGCCTCCGGCATCCGGAGATTGTGCGGCGCTCGCGGCACAGAAATTGCGCAGAAACGCATCCAATGTCGGTTCAGGATCTTTGGCATAAACCACACCATCATGATTTCCGGGAATGGCGAAGATCGGTGCCGGATAAGCGCGGTACGGCTCAAAAAACTGATCGTAGTAATAGGTGGCTTCACCGAAGTAGTAGACTACGTCACCCAAATGAAACAAAAAAGATGGGACATCAGCCGAATTAGCCTCGGTGAAGTCACTCACCATCTTGTCGGCGACCAGCGACTGAGTACTTGGACCATCTACGCTGCCGGTATCGCCGACAGAGTGGAAAACAATCTGTCCGGCGTTTTCAATGTTCTGTACAACGGTTGCGCCCGCGCCTCCATACGCTTGCTGCAATGTGAAGATGGGTTCAACCGCATTCCCGACAGGCTCTGGAACAACACCAAGAGTTGTCAATTCTGCGTACGATTGGTCCATTACCGGATTCTTGAAGCTGGTTGGGTCCGGTGACGGTTGCGGCTGCGCGAATATCGGCTGTCCAGTCAATGTCGGACTGGGTGGCTGAGTCGGTGGTGTAGGGGTCTTGGTCGGTTTATGGTGCTTCTTGACTGGTTTACTGGTCTTTTTCGCCATGCATTAGGCCAATGCGAGATTCAGATTTTCGATTGCCTCATCAACCTCAGAGGTGTTCTTATAGCCTACCGTAACCGCATCTACGCCCGCTGTGCGAAACGCATAACGCATCGCTGCTTTTCGGTCTTCGCGATTTGTGAATGAGCCCTCGCCTACCAGTTTCATGCTGATAACTCCCATGCGCTCGGCATGAACCTGATGTACGTGGGTTGTTACTTCTTCCACGTTGCCCGGCTCGCTCGTGTTGTAATCCTCACCGTCCATATGAGCGCCTTTGTGGTTCATGCGAATCATGGCAACTTCCAGGAACTGGTTTCCAGGAAACTGCCTCAACGCCGGCAGTCCGTGCACCGACGCCCCCTGCGCCACCACTGCTTGTTTGTGCTTAGCTTCCAGAATGGCGTCCTGCCATTTCATACTTTCGGATGGCCAGGTAGCCGTGTGCTGCCAGTGCAGCAACATGATATCGAAATAATCAGTCTGCGCCAGTTTTCGCAGCTCATCGATCTTCTGCTGTGGATCGGCATCACCATGCGTCGTAATCTTTGACATGATGCGGTAACTATCCCGCGGCAGGCCTTTCAACGCGATTCCTAGCATCCGATGCATATCGCCGTAGGATTCGGCTGTCTCATAAAATCGGATGCCGTTATCGTAGGCGTAGCGCACCAATCGGTTGAACTGATCTTGGCCTAAGTCGCGCTGGACTCTTCCACTCATGGTGCCGGTTCCAAAAGCCAGTCGCGTCACTTTGACGTTAGACTTGCCGAGTGTTACCCAATCCGTTGCGGAACCACCTGTCGCTTTTACGGGCAGGGCTCCCGTTGCAATCAACGAACCGGCAGCAAATCCGGTTTTCAAAAAATGACGTCGAGAACAGTGTGCCATCAGGCCTCCATCGAAGGGATAGTATCACGATTTCAGTGACATCTATGCATCTGGTTTATCCAAAGGCGGTAACGATGCTCCAAAATCATGCGCAATGCGATGCATGTAACTGTCGAGTAACTGTTTCACGCGTTCACAACTTCCCGATCTCACAATCATTCCCACATGATGATCGCGATGCATGCGCCAGACAATCTCTTCATCGTTGTAATCAGACGTGTCGGGATGCTCCTGGCGAGCTAATGAGACTAGAAGCCCTGCGTAGTCGTGTCTTGGTATCGGAGCGATGTATGGGTGATCTTCTCGCTCACAGGAAATCTTTGCCCACTCGGCCCAAAGGTTTACGCCCGCTGCAGCTTCCACCAAGTCGGTAATATGCGCCCCGCCTACACGTGCCGAGGTTTCTAGAAAATACAAACGGCCATCATGGTGCGCCCGGATGAACTCGGTATGGGAAGCGCCATCCCTCAACCCAAATGAAGTCAAAACCCGGCGGTTCAGTTCACGTAAGTCAGTCGCGATCTCGCCGTCATATTCCAAAATGCGAGAGCTGAAAATGCCGCCTCCATGCGAAACCTCCATTGGTGGCCGTCCATATCCGCTAGCAATTGCAAAGACAATTCTGCCCCCATGCATCAGCGTGTCCACGTGAAAAACGTCGCCCGGGATAAATTGCTCCAACAAATAGTGCGATTGCATGTCGCCTAGCGCATCAAGCAAGGGCCACAATTCGTCCTGCGAGTGAACCTTCTTAATGCCAATAGCTCCAGCCATAGAACGCGGCTTCAATACCCATGGCCCGGCCACTCGATTCATGAACTCGCGTAATTTGTCATAATTCAGAACGCCGACAAACTCAGGCACATGTATGCCAGCCTCACGCGCGCCCATTCGCATGGCCAGTTTGTCGCGAAAGAATCGAACCTGTGATTCTCCAATCCCGGGAATACGCATGTGTTCGCGCAGCGTGGCCGCCAACTCCACATCGAAGTCATCCAGTGGCACAATGCGGTCAAAGTTGCGGCTACGCGCGAGATAGCAAACGGCCTTAATGGTATCGGCCTTGTTCCATTCCTGGTTGCTGTCTTGCATGTAAAAAACCTCGTCGATGCTTTCCATGGGCCAACTAGCTTTGTCTTTTAACTTCAAAGAAGTAACCAGCACCACCGACGCGCCCTGCCGTTTCGCTTCGCGCAAGAAATCATGTCCCTTTTCATAACTGGCAATGCAAAGCAGTTTCATGCGTAGCTCCCTTATTCAATGAACGCCGTCGAAGCGCCTACCCATCCCAAGCCTTTGTTGTGATCCACGCCCATTTGCGCCCCACGGCCCATCCGAATGATCAAATTCACAGGCAACATGCGATCCAGCCAGACATACATAACTCGAATCTCAATTTTGGTCGGGCCTTCCGGTGTCTCGATGCAAGGCGTGAAACGAATTCGCTCTTGCAGCAGATAATTCGCCCGTTCGTTCACCGGAACGCGCTCCAAATCTTCTTTCGAAGGGCCGACAATGACGCCCACACCTGCAAAGGAATAAAGCGGTTTCAAGACGTAAGCGCTGGGGTCAACAATGTCTTTTGCATCCGAAAGAAACATAGCAGCCGGAGCGGTTGAGTGTTTGAAGAACGGCAGCGAAAACTTACTCAAACGGAAAAACCAATTCGGATGCCCCGCCCATTCCACATCCAATTCATCGCGAAAGCTGAACGGCAGCTCAATTTGCTTGCGTTCCAGTTCGTCGGCAATTACACGGTTGTAGATCCTTTTAATCGGTACCAGCTTGCCCGCGCGCTCATAAAACAACTTGTTTCCCTGCTTCACCACAGCGCGCGCATCCACTACGGCTATGCCAAACAGATCGTGCATAGCGACGAAATCGTGACGTGTCTTCTGCTGCCACGGGTCAATCTCGAGCAAGGCGACGTTTTCCGGATCGCATTTACCCACCACGGCCTCGCACAAAATGGATTCATACTGCCTTGTTGTCAAACTGCCCGGCAGCGAATCAAGTCTCGGCTCTACCTGATAAGCCTGCCTGTACATCTCGCTCAGCAGCAATTGATATCCATATAACGACGGAAAGCCTTGAATCTCTACCAGCTTCAGATTCTGTCGTTCATCCAAACCGAAATCCGCCTGCACAAACAAAGGAACCGGCGCTTCCGCCGGAGTTCGATACCGTTCTGGAATCGCCTGTTCCGAAGCTTTCATGTAGGCAGAATCGGCAAGTAACTGGTTAACTAGCTCAAAGCCTGCGCTACAGGCTTCCTCTACCAGAGACCTCCGAAGGAACACCGGCGTCTCCGATTGCCTGAATGGCGATGGCTCTCCGAAGCGTTCCGTCAACAGACGCAGGAAGTCCGCGTACTTGCCGGGCGTCCACGCCGCATTAAACTGCGAGCGCAGGGAGGGAATCATGCAGGAACTCTCCGTTATGCATAATCTGGTGATCGTCTATCCAGATGTCAAACTGTCTTCCCACCACATCAATATGCGTAGCCGAGTACCAATCGGCGCCGGTGTGAACAGCATAGGGGTTGCCGAATGCGATATGAATACCGGGTATCTTCTCATCCTGCAAAATATTCCCAATCACATCATGCACCGCAATATTGGTGCCTATCGCGAACTCGCCTACTCGGTTGCTGTTTTCATCCGTGTGGCAATAATTCCAAAAATCGCGTTCTAACTCCTTATTCGCAGACCGGGCACTACGCATGCGATTATCTTCAATCTCAACTACCAGCGGGAACTCACGCAAATCGCCGTACTTTTCGCACAGATAATCGCCCACTACTCCATTCACAACAAATGTTCCGTCCACTCGTTCGGGCGCCGTGAAAGTCTCTCCGCCGGGCAAATTTCCCCACTTGTTCGGAGTAATGATGCCGCTGGTTTTGATCCACTTCAAGTTGGGTGAAAAATGCCCCATGATATCGGTACCTGCAGGCGTTGTGGCGCGTATCTTCTTTGCACCGCTCGCCATTTGCCAAATTATGGTGCTGATTCGGTCAACTTCGGTAAAATCTGCGCGCATGCCCTCCAACATAATGCGATGGTTGATGTTCACCATATGCGCATGCCGCATCTTCCTGCGGTTCACCACGTCTGTCATCTGCATGCGAGTGCGTAACTCGTTGGTCTGCGCTCGTACGGCAAAGATACTTACCGCGCTGCTCTCCATGTCGTCCAGAATCAACTGCGGCATCACCGTTAGCGGTCGCTCCGCCAGTTCCTCCAGCACCCACGCGTTAAACGGTGCGCCCAGTTCTTCTAACTCACGCACCAACGCCGCTCCTATCTCAAGGCAGGCGCGGTCATTAATCAACGTCACCTTCTCAGTTGGTTGAATACGCAGGCACGACCGCACCGCGTTTCTCGCTCCAGGCGTCAAATCCGCATCAAAAGTGGTATTCCGTAGAAGTTGTTTTGCGTCAATCATCCTTTTCCTGCAAAAGCTTTTTCCGGCGTTTCCAAACCCTGTTCGGTTTGTTCAATCATGTAATCCACAACCGAACGCATCTCGCCGGTGTTTGCGAAAACCTTTAATTGCCGGTCGGCCCCGGTGCCTTCCTCTACCATTTTCCTAATGTGATTCAGCTCCTCCTGACTGTCCAGTTCCCCCGCAACATCGCTGACAAAATCCAGCATTTCCACCATCAATTCGCGAACGGGCACCTCGGTTTGCTTGCCAAAGTCAATCATCTTGCCATCCAGGCCGTAGCGCGAAGCGCGCCACTTATTTTCCATAATCAACGCGCGGCTGTAATGCCGGAAGCTTTGATTCTTCTCATGCAGCCTGTAAAGCTTTGCGATGACAGCTTGGCACAGAGCCGCAATGGCAATCGATTCGTCGGCCCGCATAGGTACATCGCAAACGCGAAACTCCAGCGTAGGAAAGTACGGATGCGGCCTGATGTCCCACCAAATCTTCTTCGCGTTATCAATACATTTTGTGTGTATCAACAGATTCACATAATTCTCAAATTCCGACCAACTGGAATAAATGTCTGGAATGTTGGTGCGCGGAAATCGCTCGAAAACCTTGCAACGATAACTCTTGAACCCCGTGTCCATTCCTTCCCAGAAAGGCGAATTTGTAGACAGCGCCAGAATGTGCGGCAAAAAATAGCGCGCGCCGTTCATAAGCTGAATCGCCGTCTCGCGATCCTCCACTCCCACGTGCACATGCAAACCAAAAATCAGGTTCGCGCGCGCCACCATTTTCATATCCTGAACGATGGTGCGGTATCGGTCGTCCGGATAAATCTCTTGCTTTTGCCACTGTGCGAATGGGTGACTTCCACCTGCCGCCACACACAACCCGTTCTTCTTCGCTAACTCGATAATTGACTGGCGCAACCACCGAATTTCCGCTCCCGCCTCCTTAATGTTGTTGCAAATGCCGGTTCCAACTTCAATCACTGATTGATGCATTTCCGGCTTCACACGCTCGGCTAGCAACGTGCGGCCTTTCGCCACAATATCCGCGCTGATGTGCGAACGTAAGTCGCGCGTCTCCGGATCAATCGTCTGATATTCTTCTTCAATCCCAAGTGTGAAACTCGGGCGCGTTGAGTTCATTGGGCGACCTCCCATTTCTTAGAATTGCCAAGGAACGCCGACCATTGATAGCGTGGCGCGCTGGCTGGATTCCCTGCCCTGGCAATTGCCATCTTCGCAACCGCATCCACAATCCATTCAAAATTGTCCGGTCCAACCGATTCCAAACCCGCGTCTGGAGCCGGGTTCATGAAGTCAATCGCGTAGGGTACTCCATCTTCCACCGCGAATTCCACCGTGTTCAAATCGTAGCCAAGCGCCCGGCACAATGTCAGCGAATCTTTAGTTATGCGTGCGCCTAACTCAGCGTTTGGCGGAGCGTTACCCGGCACATATCGCAAATGATGCGGCTGACCCGGATCGTAACGCATGATGTGCACTTGCGCCTGATCCACAACGTAACAGCGAAAATATTCCTGAAATTTCACCGCTGCCTGCAATGTCATGCAAAGATCGCGGCTCTTGTCGTACGCGGCAAACAATTCATCCGGATTATCCACCTTATAAACATCACGCCAACCGCCGCCGTCATGCGGTTTCAAAAAAGCCGGAAACCCGACGTAGTGAAAGATGCTGTCCCAATTCAACGGATATTCTAAGTTGCGCATCGATCGGTCAGTGGTGCCTTTCGGCAACTCCTTATGCGGCAGTAGAACCGTCTTGGGCACAGCCACTCCCAGTTCACTGGCCAGCGCATAGTTGAAAAACTTATCATCCGCACTCCACCAGAACGGATTATTAATGATGCGCGCGCCCCTCAGCGCAGCGTTTTTCAAAAATGCACGGTAGAACGGAATGTCATGTGAAATGCGGTCCACAATCACGTCGTAACCCGACGGCTCCGCCATAAACACGCCGCCCACCTTCAAATGCTCCGCCTGCACAGCCTTTCCACCCAGCACGTTAATCCTGTCCACCAGTGCCGGGGGAAACGATTCTTCCATGCCGTACAGAACACCAATCTTTGCCATTCGTTGTCTCGCTCCTACAAGAAAAACTTTTGAACCATTTGCCGCCACCAAGGCCAATCGTGGCCAAAACCTTCCCAAACGTCCAGAATATGTGGAATCTGCTTCGAACCCAATTCGTGCGCCATCTTCACGTTTTGGTCGAACAGCGGATCGCCGTTGCCAACCACTAGGGCATAATAATTCCGACGCAACTGATTCAAAACTCCACCATCGCCCAGCTGCGGCAAATAATCCAACGGCGAATGGAAATACGCGTCCTGATTGTAAAACCCACCTAAAAATCGTTTGGGGATATCGAACGCGCCCGACATGCTGACCACATAAGTAACAACATCCGGATGCCGCAAGCCAAAATTCACTGCGTGATAACCACCGAAACTACAACCGGTAGCGCCCATCTGCCCCCAACTTGTGCGATTGCGAACAAAAGGTGCAAATTCCAAGGTCAAATACGCGTCGTAGGCATTTTGCAGATGCAACTTATCTGCCGGATGCGCCCATTCGCAATACCAGGAGCTTTGGTCCACGGTTTCCACGCAGAAAACTTGCAGCTCTCCGCGCTCAATTTTGGGAGCCATCGCATGAATCATGCCGCGGTCTTCATATTCGTGAAAGCTGCCGCCCGAAGTAGGAAATACAACCACTGGAAATCCACGCTCTCCGTAGGCAAGCAGCTCCATTTCTCGATGGAGAGAGGGGCTGTACCACTTCACATACTCGCGACGCATGCAACTAATTTAAGCATGGTAGCGTGAGCGAAAGCTACAATACTGACAGTGCATAGAAGAGCACGGGCTGAAGGGCGGTTACGGCTTCATCCCAACTTCGCATCCAAATTTCTTTCCACCCGGCGCAACGTAATCGTTTATGTTCCGCCCCACTACGATGAAAGCCATCGCCGCTATCCCGTTCTCTATCTGCAGGATGGTCAGAATCTGTTCGACCCCGCAACCGCGTTCCTTGGTCAAGATTGGCGCGCCGACATCACGGCCGATGACATGATCGCGCGCGGCGAAATTGACCCGCCCATCATCGTTGGCGTCTACAACGCGGGAGCCAAACGCCTCTCCGAATACGCGCCCACCCGCGACACGCGCCATCGCAAAGGCGGCAAAGCCGATCGTTATGCCGAAATGCTGGCGCGTGAAATCAAGCCCTTCATCGATACCGAATACCGCACCATGAAGGCCGCTAAACATACCGCAGTCGGCGGCAGTTCGTTAGGTGGCTTAGTCTCATTGGTAACAGGCTTGCGTTACCCGCGCGTGTTTGGCGAAATGGCCGTTATCTCGCCATCGATCTGGTGGGACAATCGCGCCGTCCTGCGCTGGGTCCATGGCTTCAATGACACGGTTCGCCCACGCATGTGGGTAGACGTAGGCACGGCTGAAGGTCAAGGGCCGCAGCATGTTGTGGATGACACTCGCGCCCTCCGCGACGCGCTTCTTGTCAAGGGTTGGCGCGAAGGAGACAACCTGGGCTATCACGAATTCCCAGGCGCCGAACACAACGAACATGCTTGGGGAGCACGCTTCGGAGCCGTTTTGAAGTTTCTATTCCCGCACCATCAACACTGACCCGCCCGCCCATCAGATGAGGAACCGGCAGTGTGTGGCGGCTGTGCTGGCATCCCCATCCTGAACGCCATAAAGCATGCACGCCATCAATCGAGGCATACCGCTGATGCCGCCGCTACATCGCCGCCCACAATGTTCGCCTCATGCGCCATTCAGTCAGTCTATTCCGCGTAAGTTAACGCCTCGTAGCAATCCTACGCCAGAACCACCAACTCCTCCGGCATCGGCTTGGGCGGAACCACCAACTCCGGCATCGGCTTAGCTGAAAACAATCGCCTGCAAGGCACCGCTAACCAACGCGCCCACTTGTTCGATTTGCTCCGCCGAGCGCTATCAGTCGAAATCCCAGTATTCGCATACATCTGGCGATACAGCTTCGAAATAACCAGGAACGCCAGCCGCCCCTTCAAACTCTTCACACAGCTCGAACGTTTCCAAACCTCTCCAATGCTATAGAAGTTATCCCAAACACCCTGGGTGCGACTACGAATCTCGTCCGCAGTCATGGTCGGATGCGGGCTAAACATTTTAGGCCGCCTCGACTCCGGAATTAGCCAGTAACGCGTCAACGGAATGCCGTCCACTTCGCCTGCGTCCTTTCCCTGCCCCTTCTCCCATCGTTGGAAGTCCACCGTACCCGGAAATGGCGTCATCATCACGAATTGCGCAAACGTCAAATCTGCCTGTTTTGCCAAAGCCGCCGTTGCATCGAACGTCGCCGGCCGATCCGTCGGCAACCCAAAGATAAACGATCCCAGCACATGCACATCATGTTGCTTAAATCTCTTTAACCGCTCCACCAGCGCCTCACCGGAGTAGTTGAAATCTTTGAAGATAACCGTCAGCCCTTCGGGTGTAACGGCCTCCACGCCTACCAACGCCCCTTTGATTCGAGCCTTACGCATAGCGTCTAAGAAAGCCGTATCCTCCGCCGCCTCCATCGTAATTTGCGTATAGAACACCATGTCCGAAGGAAGTTCGGCCAAACGCTCCATTAGCTCAAACCTGGTCGCGCGTTGCTGTTCCAATTCCGCTACGCGTTGCAGATTGTTCTGTTTCTTGGCTAATTCGATATCGGTAAGCGTCACCGGATAGAAATTGTCGTCCGCCAAGGCGATGAATCGATAGCCCATCCGCCGGAGTTGCACAATCTCTTCAATCACCGGATCGGCTGTGCGCTGCCTCGGACGCTGTCCATCCGTCCGCCACACCGAGCAGAACGAACAGTGCTTCGGGCAACCGCGCACCGTTTGCACCGACGCCCACATATACTTCCCCTTCGGCGCTAAGTCCCAACGCGCACGCAGGAACTCCTTCGCTTCCACGCGGCCGCCATCGTAAACTCGCTTCGCGGTTCCCGCCACACAATCGGCCACTGCCGTGCCCCACACAACGTCGCCGTCCCCCAACACCACCGCATGCGCCGCACCTAACTCGTGTGCTTCATCCGGATACAGTGTTGCGTGAATGCCGCCGTAAACAACCCAGGCCCCGCGCTCTCTTGCCAATCGGCCAACCTCATAACCACGATGCGCATTGGCCGTGTGGATACCAATTCCCACCACATCGCCTTGCTGAATCGCTTCAAGATCAACCGTCTCCAGCGTCTCATCCGTTATGATCGGATCGCCATATTCCGCCGGTGTGGCCGCCGCCAGCACAAACAGCCACCGTGGCGTAATCACGCCTATCCCGAACGATATGCTGCTCGGATTAATTAAATGAACGCGCATGCTCTAGCTACTCCTCTTTTGACTGCTAAATGGAGGTTAAACATTCTGCGCGCTCAATGTTTCGTTTACATCAAGGCGAAAATTCCCCAAGACACGGTCACCCTACCCTACCTTACTTCTGTACCCGGTGTCTGTTCAAAATTGCTCACTTTTGCTGATAATTTAACTAGTCGTGCAAAACGACAGTTAGCAAGGAGCTGTGAACTTCCAGGCCATCGTTGTACTTAATGAACCCCAACCTGCGGAATTTATTCATGAAGAAACTCACGCGCGATCGCGTCGTTCCCACAATCTCCGCCAGCGTTTCCTGACTCACCTTCGGCACAACAGTCTCCGGCTTACCCTCCTTGCCGAAGTTCGCCAACAGCAGCAGCGTCCGCGCCAAACGCTTTTCGCTTGAATTAAACAGTTGGTCTACTAAGTCTTCTTCAATGCGAATATTGCGCCCCAACAGATAAGCAACAAACAATTCCGAAAACGCAGGCTCATCTCGCAACACTCGCGCCATCGTCGTTTTCTTCAACCGTACAACCGAACATTCGGACATAGCGGTGGCCGTTGCCATGCGCACTAATTGCCCAGCCAAGCACCCCTCGCCAAAAAAATCGCCCTTGCCCAGAATCGCAATCACTGCCTCTTTTCCTTGCTTCGAAGCAACGGTTAGCTTGATCTTGCCCTTCTGTATATAGAAAATGAAATCCGCGGGATCTCCCTGGCGAAAAACCGCCCGCTTATTCCCAAATTCCGACGTCGCCCGCTCTTCCCCCACCCTCGAAAAAAACGCCGAAGCGTCAAATACCGGCTTCTTCTTGAGTCTCGTTTTTGGCTTCATCAGTAGGCGCGGGCCTGTCTTAAGTATAGTGGCCGCGCTGAAAACCGCTTCAGCACCGTTAGCGTCGCAACAGCTAACGCTTATCCCCATCGTCTTCCGACAAAGACCGCACATGTTCCAAAACCCGCCGGTGAATATGATGCACCACCGCATCCGTCCAAAATCGCCAATACTCAGCCGGCCACAATCCATGCTGATACCAGGAAGTTCCAACCACCAAAGTCCTACCGCCCGAAAGCGCCGTCAATTCAAACTGCCCCGCCCTCGAAATGTAATATCCGTGCAAGTGCTTCGGATAAATCGGCCCATACAGCCCCATCTCTCGCATTGCTGGCGGCGTTGCCGTCACCATGAAACGCAACAACCGCGGTTCATCCCAAATCACCACCCGCTCTTGAACAGTCCCGGTCGAAAGATCACAATTCCGCTCTGCTCCCACGCCCGCTCCATCAATCCGCGTTCGAATCGGATATGCCAGTCCCGGACGCAGCAGCCAATCAACCGGAGCCGTAATGTCTGGGAAAGCGACCACATTTTTCCAAACACGTTCCCGCGGCGCATTCACCACAATCCTCGTGCTAACTGCATAAACCGGAGGTTTCGCGTTCACGTCAAAGTAAAGACTCAATGGCAGAAGTAGCGACAAAACCGCCGGCGGCTTTGCCCTTGAGCTAGCAACTCCAGCCCAATAAACCAGCAAGCTCCCGATAGTCGTCAGCGGCACCACAATCGGCAGCGCCATCAACACGCAGATGAATCCTTCCCGACCCAGAAGAAGAAAGCACGCGCATCCACAAGCTCCAACCATTGCTCCTATGCCTGCCGCGCTCCCAATAGTCACCGGCCTGAAAACCCAATTTCCCAGCGCACCCGCAACTACCGGAAGCACAATGAACAAAGTCCATCCATATCTGCCAATGCCTGCCAAATAGTACGCCGCCGCCAATAGAAGAGCAAAGCATCCAACGCTGACAACAATTCGTAACTGCTTGCTCATTCGTTCCCCTCCAAAACAATTTCAATCAACTCCAGCACCGGCCTCCGCAAAGGACGCATCAGCGGTAACGACGAAAACCGCACCAGTGTCGCCACAACTTTGCACGCAAGCGGCAGCAACCTGCCAGTACGGCTTTGCAATGGGGAATCATCCGTCACCCAAAACAAAATCACTCCCATCTGAAAAAACCAAAGCACCCCAGGTAACCGAGCGCTCAAGTCGCGCGCAACCCGCATGCCAGACTCTTTCACCACGTGCTGAAACCACCCGATGTCGATCTCGCGAATCGCCTGGGTCTCGGCGCTAAACGGAGATAGCGGATATTTCGGGTCCGCGCCGTTCCGCAAAAGCGCTCGCAGCACCTCGCGATTCGGAGCAAAATGAGCCAGCTTGACAGCGATGAGCCTTGCCAATCCGTCCTCGAGACTCTTACATCCCGCCAGCGTCAAGCGCAGTTTCTCCTGCATCTCATCGCAAGAACGCCGGTAAAAATCCATCACAATCGCGTCTTTCGACGAATAGTAATAATAAGCTGCCCCCGTCGCCACGCCCGCACGCTCCGCAATCCCACGCATAGTGGCAGCATCAAATCCTTGTTCGCGAAACAGCGCCAGCGCCGCATCCAAAATCTTTGAGGCGGTAGCCTCAGCCTTATCACTACTCATAATTGAACATGTTCAATTTGATTGTGCGCCGCCAAGCGGTCCCTGTCAATCTATATTTGAACGTGTTCAATTACTAAAGATTCGTACCGTGCTCTCTGACCCCATTCATGTCCCGCACTGGCCGAATCTCGAAGCTGTTGCCATGCATCAGTGCCGGATGCTGGCCGATAATCTGCACAGCCTGATTCATGTCCCTCGCCTCAAGAACAATAATGCCTCCGATTTGTTCTTTGGTTTCGGCGTACGGGCCGTCGGCCGTAGTCACCTTGCCATTCTTCCAAGACAGAATCAGGGCTGTTTCCGGCCCCTGAAGCGCTTCTCCGCCAACCCAGTGCCCGCCAGCGCGAAGATGGTCATTATATTCAAAGCAGGTATCGAATATAGCGTTTAGCTCGCTCTCCGTCATGCCCTCGAATTTGCCTTTGTCGTAGTAACCAAAACAGACATATTTCACTGTTGTTCTGCTCTTCCTTGCGCGAAAGAGCCAGCGGCGTTAGCTTCGCGCTGGCTCGTTCATCCCATCGTCAAAATTTTCCGTTGTCCGAAGTCGCGGCGGCCGAACTACTCTTCTCCTCCCTTCGGGTCCGGGTTGAAAAGAATCTCCCGCACCTCGCCCGACGCCCGGCAGGCGACAGCACCCTTGCGCGCCCACGCAAGCGCCTCGTCCATATTGGCAGCTTCCAGGATCCAAAAACCGCCCATGTGTTCCTTGGTCTCCGTGTACGGTCCGTCGGTCACAAGCACGGTGCCGTCAGCCTGGGCTCGCACTGACTTGGCGCTCGCCGGCGGCGTAATGCCGCAGGCAAACTTCCGCGCTCCGGTAGCGATCAACTCGCGGTTAAGCGCATGAATCTTCTCAATAGTTTCTTCGGTTTCTTTCGACGGGTCGTAGTCGTCGGGGAAATAAACAGCAACTAGATACTGTGGCATTAATTTTCCTTGTTTCCTGTAGTTTTTTCTGATGACTCGTTTCCTGTTCACTCAGGCACCGTAACTCATCGTTCTTCTGACCTATAGTCGTGGCGGAAACGCCAAATCGACAGCCTCCCCAAAATTTATTTCAGCTGCCTAATTCGCTCCTGAAGAAATTGCCGCTCCGGTTTCTGTTGGGTCAGGGCCAAAGCTTTCTCATAAGCGGACCGGGCCTCAGCTCTCCTGCCCAACCTGCGGTACATATCCGCGCGGGCTGAATGCGCCAGGTAATAATTTGCCAGTTCGCCCCGTTCCAAAAGTGCATCGATATGCTTCAACCCTGCCTCAGGGCCATCGCGCATGGCAATTGCCACCGCGCGATTCAGATGCACAACTGGCGAAGGCTGAATCCGCACCAATTGATCGTAAATCGCAACAATCTGCCCCCAATCCGTCGCAGCCACCGATTCCGCCTCCGCATGAACCGCTGCAATCGCAGCTTGCGATGTGTAAGCACCGAAGCGGCGGGAACTCAGCGCTCTATCCAGCAATGCCCTTCCCTCCGCTATCTGCTCCCGGTTCCAGAGTGATCGGTCTTGGTTCTCCAGCAAAATCAGTTCTCCGGTCGGAGACGTTCTCGCGGCGCGCCTGGATTCCTGCAGCAACATCAGGGCAAGCAGTCCAATCACCTCCGGCTCTGGCTGAAGTTCAGTCAACAGCCGGCCCAATCGAATTGCCTCGCCCGTTAACTCCTCTCGCGTCACCTCTGCTCCCGCCCCAGCCGAGTAACCCTCATTGAAGACGAGATAAATAACGTGAAGCACCGCGGCCAGCCGCTCCGGCAACTCCTGCGGCGTCGGCACCTCGTACGGAATTGGTGTCTCTCGAATCTTTGTCTTGGCTCGCACGATGCGCTGCGCCAGTGTCGCCGGCGTAACTAAAAATGCCCGGGCAATCTCCTCCGTCGTCAAACCGCAGACTTCACGCAGCGTTAGCGCCACCCGTCCTTCCGTAGGCAGAGCAGGATGGCAGCAGGTAAAAATCAGACGGAGCCGGTCGTCCTCAATCTCCTCAGCTTTCTCGTCAGCTTCACTGATGCGCGCCTCTATTTGGGCAACAATATCTCTCTGTACTTCATTGAAGCGCGCGCGCCGGCGCATAGCGTCTATTGCCTTAAAGCGTGCTGTTGAAATAAGCCACGGTCGTGGATTCTCCGGAACGCCCGCCAGCGTCCACGACTCTAAAGCGGCAGCAAACGCCTCGTGCATCGACTCTTCGGCCAAGTCCAGGTCGCCGAGCAGGCGCACCAGCGTCGCCAAAACCCGGCCCGATTCCGACCTGTATAAAGCCTCAATGGTCCTGCTGAATTCCTCGGGCACCGGAGCCGGCATCTAAGTCAAACTACCAAACAAGCGCGCAACGGGGCGTCGCGATCGCCTCAGAATCGGAACGCCGGCGGCGGCAACAGCGATAACAGTTTGTCATCGTCCACTGACCGCGTCTCGCTAATTGTGTCGAACACCATAGTCTCTCTGCCGGCCAGCGTGTAAGGTTTCCAGGCAAGGCCCGGTTGAGACGGATTGCCGGTCTTGGCGAAATTCACCCATGCCCGCGAAACCTTGTCCTGCAAAGCCATCGCAACAGGTGTCCCTCCAGTGGCAAGACGAATATGCGGCTCACTTAAAGCATGGAATGCAAACGCAATCTCCGAGCAATGGAACGCCGTTGCGCCGCCGTTAATTGGATACTCATAGGTGAAGATGTAGTTGTACACGGGCACCTTGGTCTTCTCCAATTTTCTTGCCAACACCATCTTTGCGCCCGGTCGGAAGGTCGTGTCCAGAAACAGAACATCCTGGATTTGTTTGTGCGGCTGAACCTTCTTGAACTCGGCCACCACCTCGTCCTTCTTGTCACCATACGCGACCGTTAAGCGCTCGTCAATTTCCTTCTGGCTCCATTCGTTTTTTGTAAGCTCTCCCCTGCTAAGGTTGCCGTTGAACTCACTCAGCACCGTGCCTGCCATGTAAGGAATCGAATCCGCCCAATCGCAGAACTCGCGCAGTACGTATTGGTCATCGGCAATAACATCCCAACCCATGCCGCGTGTCCCGGTTTGCTTCGCCAGTGCCTGCGTGGCGGCGGTTCCAGCCGCCAGCAAGTCGTGGTAGGAAATCTTTTTTAGCTCGTCAATCCTACTTCCATCCAGATTAAGATTCTTCAGCGTCGCGGCCGCAATCGCCTGCTGATGCTCAATGCTCTTGGCCGGTTCGGTACTCCGGTAATTCAGAGCACCGCCGCTTTCAGAAATCACTTTGTGAAACAAACCTCGTGCCGCTGGCATCTGCATCAAGCGAGTCACTTTTCCGCCGCCGCCCGACTGCCCGAAAATCGTCACATTTCCGGGGTCGCCGTCGAACGCTTCAATATTGTCGTGAACCCACTGCAGCGCAGCTACCAAATCCGCCATGCCCGTGTAACGCGAGTTAGCGTATTCTGCTCCATACGCCGAAAGGTCCAGCGTGCCAATGATGTTCAGCCGGTGATTGACGCTGACAACAACCACATCGCCGAATTCGCACAACGTCTTCCCGTCGTACGCATAGGATTCCATCGACGACCCGTTAGTGAACCCGCCGCCATGCATCCACAACATCACGGGTTTCTTGACCTTACCCGACAGCCCTTGCGTCCAGACATTCAGCACTTGGCAATTCTCGTTTTCCACCCAATACCGGTGAGGGAAAACAACATCATCCCCGCCCACCGAAGTGGCCTGCGGAATCGGGCATACCGGACCCCACGTCTGCGCGCCCTTCACGCCCTCCCACGCCGCAACCGCCTTCGGCATTTCGAATCGTTCCGCCTGCGCATAGGGAATGCCAAGAAAGGTGAACACGTCCCCGTCTTTCAATCCACGTAGCTTCCCCCTTTCACCTGAACCACGGGCGGATGCAGATTCGGTGCCTCCACGCCCGCACTAGCCTTCACTGCAAATTCGCTGCTCGTCTTCAGTGGTTCGATCGCGGACGCACTGCCCGCCGCGAGTGCCAGTCCGCTCGCCGCCCGCATGAGCAGAGTGCGACGATCGATAGCGTCTGGTTGCGGCGGATGATTCGGCATTGTTTCTCCTAAATGCATGCTCAGTTCTACGCGAAGTCTTCGGCCAAAAAATCGGCGCGTTCAACTTCTTCATTGCGCTGAGCCTCTATAGAAATATCACGTCCATCAACGCGCCTTGCAGCCCTAAGCGGAAGTGCTTCATCCATCGGTTATACGGGATTACAAAGAAACGTGGGCGGCTGGACACAGCTTCGCCGCCTTTGTCTCCTACTGTGGTAGGATACTTTGCATGCCGCGCGGAAATCCGTCACCGAAGCTTGCCATAACGATCGACCCTGAAGTCCACGAGAAGATTCTTGCCGCCGCTACCCGCGACAAAGTAAGCGTCTCGGCCTGGATGACCCGGGCAGCCCGGGAAGCACTGCAACGGCGGGCCGGTTTGGCGGCAATAGCGGAGTGGGAAAAGCAACATGGCGTTTTCACTGCGGACGAGATGGAAGAAGCTCGCCGTAGTGTGCGAGCACAACTGCGGACTTCGCCAGCTTCCCGGCGGTCAGCATGAACAGTGTCGTCTATGATGCGGCCGTCCTCGTGGCGGCCGACAGGAACGAGCGCCGCATATGGGCAGAACATAAAGCGCGTCTAGAATTTGGCCTTCTTCCCTCAGTTCCTGCACCGGTCGTCGCCCAGGTCAGCCGGTCACCCCAACAAGCGCAACTCCGACGCTTTCTCATCGGATGTACGGTCGTCCCTCTCGGCGAGACCGAAGCGCACGATGCCGGACGACTGCTAGGCAAAGCTAGAACGGCGGATGTCGTCGATGCCGTTGTAGTGACCACAGCCCTTCGGTTAAAAGCGTTGATCCTCACAGGTGACGAGCACGATATCAAACGGCTTGCAGTCGCTTCGGGACGCAGCCTAGTTGTCCTCCCCGTTTAGGGCAAAACTCACCCCCTCATCACCCCCGGCGGTCCGAGACACCTTGAAACTCCAGAAGTTCAATCGGCGCACCGTCGTCAATGATCATCGCTACGGTCACACCTGGAGACGGACAGTTAGGTTCAATCAAGATTTCCTTCCCCTCGAGTGCCCTTGCAAGATCATCCACTTCAAATGCAACATGAGGTATCGATTTGACATGCACGTGCAGCCGCGGCAGATGCATTTCGAGCCACATTGGTAGGAATTCCAATCTCAAGGGTGAAGAAAAAGCGGTCACAACCCTCAGGTGATAATTTTCTACCTCTAACCCCAATCATCACAGTCACTTCCATCGAACTAATTCATATCTATTAGTTCGTAAACACCCCTATCGACTGCTATGCTCCAATCAGGCTCGCGGCCCAGTCTGCGAGCTTTTGCATTTTCAAAATCACTTTTCAGGAGACCTACTGTCATGTCCAAAAGATCCGAACGCCGCGAAGCCGAACGCCTCGCCCGCAAACAAGCCTACCTAGACTCGCGCAATAAAACCGCGCAATCCGCGTCCCTGCTACCGGACGCCATCCGCGATGCCATCTCCATGATCGGAGAACTCATGCCAGGAGCCATGGCAGAACTCACGCCGCCACCAGTTCTAGAACCAACCGAACCCCCAGCGCCCGCCACACTCGAAGGTCGCGACCGCTCCGCTAGGAATGCAACAAAGCACGGCTGCTGCGCCGACACCCTCATCCTCGAACACGAGTCTGTAGAAGACTACAAAGCTCTCCAATCCACTTGGTTCACCACCTACAAACCCAAAGACGAAGGCGAAAAAAACCTCATCGAAAAACTAATCAAAGCCGACTGGCTCTACCAACGCGCCACCAACGCCCTTACCGAAGTCGAAGCCGACCTCTACGACGCCAACCCTAACGCCAGCCAATGGACCGAGCAGCAACAGCGCAACTTCGGCCGCTTCCAGCGCTATCAAACCGCCAAAGCCAACCTATTCAACCAAGCCAAGAAAGTCGTCGAAGACCATCGCAAAGCCCGTCAAGCCGAACTCGACCGCGCCGCCAAACTAGCCCTTCTCGAAGAACGCCTGAAGGCTTTCAAAAAGAAGAACAGCCAAAAAGAACCAACCTGGCAAGAGCATCTAGACGACATGAAGAAACAAGCCATAAGCCTCGGCTTCAAACCGCCCACCGAAGACGAACTCTAACCGACTTTTTTAAACAAACTCCGACCACTCATGGGACAACTCCGTCCAAACGCCAACAAAAACCCCGTTCACACCTCCAAAACCACTAATCCCACCACCAATTCATCTCTCTGACCCCTCCTCCCCGGCCCCCGACACCTCAACCACCCAATCCTCCACAGCCATTAACGAAGCCTCGTCTCCATCTCCCCCCCTGAAACCCTCCCATCTTCGCCACCTCTTCTCTATTCGTTTCGAAACTCTCTTCTGACCCCTCACCCCTGCCACCTAACCCCTGCTATCCGCATTAACCGTAAAAGCAAAAAGCGTATCTCCAGCCGCCACCAACAAATACTGCTTGCCATCCATCAAATACGTAATCATCGCCGCCGACGGAGAACCCGTCAGCCCCGCATGCCACAGAATCTTCCCATCGGTCGCATCGAACGCAACCACATTGTTCGCATTGCTGGTGAACACAAGATTGCCCGCGGTGGCCAGCGTAGAAACAACCCCATTGCCACCGGGCCACTCATGCTTCCATGCCGCCTTTCCCGTCCGGTAATCCAAAGCCAACAACGCCGATCCCACGCGTCCAGCTACCCGGTCCACGCCACCCCAGCCCTCTGGCCGAGCATCCGTATCGGTTAAGTAGAACATGCTGTAGTCGCGGTTCGTCCCCACATACAACAGCCCCGTCAAAGGACTGAAACTCGGCGGAGCCCAGTTCGTCACGCCGCCCGATGCCGGCGATACCAACGTGCCATCCGTGCTCGGATACTTCGCCGGGTCAGCAATCGGAGCACCCAACTTGTTCAAGCCCTTTGACCAGTTCAATGTGTCGCTAAGCCTTTGCGTCACCAGATGCGCCCCATTCGTCCGGTCCAGCAGGAAATAGAATCCATTGCGACTCGCCTGCGCCAACAGCTTACGCGGCTTGCCATCAATCACACCGTCAATCAACACCGGAATCTCCGCCGCATCCCAATCATGCACGTCGTGCGGCGACACCTGGTAATACCAAGCCATCTTCCCCGTATCCGGATTCAGCGCAATAATCGTGCATGTGAAAAGGTTGTCGCCCTTCCGGCTCTTCTCCGCCATCACCGGATTCGGATTGCCCGTTCCGAAGTAGTAGAGGTTCAGTTCCGGATCATACGTCCCGGGCATCCAAGGTTGCCCCGTCCCATGCGCTGCCGCATACTCATCCGGCCAAGTCTCAATTCCAGGTTGCCCTTTGCGCGGCGTCGTAAAGAACTTCCATTGCAAGGCGCCCGTCTCCGGATCAACCGATTGCAGAAACCCCGGGTTATCCAAATGGTCACCGCCGATGCCTAAGATCACGTGGTTACCCACAATCACCGGCGCAACCGTTGACGTGTAATCCAGCTTCGGGTCCGCGATCTCAATCTTCCAGCGTTCCTTGCCCGTGGTCGCATCGAGGCTCACCAAGTGACTATCCGGCGTCTCAAAGAAGAGCCAGTTCTCATACATGCCCACACCGCGATTGCCAATGGTGCTCCCCGTGTTAGGCGGGTATTGGTAATGCCACAGTTCTCGCCCCGTACGCACATCCGCTGCCCAGACATTGTTCGGAGCCGTGAAGTACAGGATGTCGTTCACCAGCAACGGCGTTGATTTAATCATCGGATTCGCGCCCGGCCCGCTAGAACTGAACCGCGTGGCCCATGCCAAACTGAGTTGCTGCACGTTCCCGCTGTTCACCAGCTTCAACTCGCTGAACCGTCTCCCCGAATAATCTCCATTGAACGTCGGCCACATGTTCGGCGGCTGCTTCAACAACGCCTTCGGATCCAAGCCCTGCCCTGCCAGCGTCGCCGCCGCGCCCAGCACCAGCACCACACAACCCAATCGGTTCATTTCAAGGTCACCAGATAAGCAGTCAAATCATGAATATCGGAATCGGTATAGGTGGACAACAAGTCGATATGCGCCTGCAGCGGATCGGTCACCGTGACTCCCGCCATGCTCCGCGCGAATGATCTTGGCCGTCCCTGGTCGTCATGCATCATCACATTGAAGTCGTCAATGTAATCCAGCGTTCCCGTTACCTGATCGCCAGACGATAGCGTAATCGTCACCTTCCGCTTTAAGGGTCTGGGTTCCAACCAGCGTGACTGCAGCGAAAGTGCATCATACTTTTTCCCAATGCCCGCCAGATCCTTCTCCACCGAATGACACCCCGCGCACTTCGTCTCGAAGTACGCCCTGCCCTTGGCCGCATCACCGGTAACGATGTTTTGAAAATCGTATGTTGTACGATGCCCGGCAGCGTATGTCCGCACATGCAGCCACGCCACCACATCGGCAATCTGGCCTTCCGACAAAGGCAACTTCGGCATCCCCTTATCCGGCCGCCCATCGCGAATCACCGGCGCGATCAAGATACCCTTCTCGTCATCCAACACCAGCACCGACCGGATCAAATCCGGCGCGCCCGGTCCGCCTTTCGCCGCCACGCCATGGCATCCTGCGCAATATGTCGCGAATACCTTATCGCCTCGTTCTACAGCCGCAGGATCTTGTTTCGAACCTTGCAACGCCGCCTTGCTCACGGAGTTCTGCGCCCAACCGTTTACGCTCAAAAGCGGCACCGCCAGCACCAACGCAAGCGCTCGCGTTCCTTTCCGTCGCTCCTCTAAACACATCGTTAGCTATTTAATCAGACATTTGTTGAAACTCTATCTTTCCCTGCTATTCTGTAAACGTAAGTGTGCTCCGCGAGGGCTTCCAGCAAGGCCTCCTAAAAATTGATCCGATAGTCAATGTCATGGAATCCGGCTCGAATGAAGTGCCCGTGTGCAAGCTCCGGTCTTAAAAACGCCATGGAGAAGCCTAAAGGTACTCGGAGGATTCCCCCCTGGTCTCTAAGGGGTCAATGACGGGGGCTGTATTTGGAAGCTCTCGCAGAGCACACACCTCCCCCCTCTCGCTCCATGAACATTCTCTTTATCGGCGACATCTTTGGCGCCGCTGGCCGAACCATGGTCGCCGAAAGTATCGGCGAAATCATCAAAGAACAGCAGATCGACCTGGCCATTGCCAATGCGGAAAACAGCGCCGGCGGCTTCGGTATAACGCCTGCCATCGCTGACGAACTCTTCGCTCTGAACGTCGACGTCCTCACCGGAGGCAACCACAGCTTCGATAAGCGTGAGATTACCGACTATATGGCTGGTCATTCGCGCCTGCTTCGTCCCGCTAACTATCCCGCGGGTGTCGCTGGCAGCGGTGTTTATTGTGGTGAGACGCGCTCTGGCGTGCGCTATGCGGTTATCAATCTGCAAGGCCGGGCGCAAATGGCCAATATCGATTGTCCGTTCCGGAAAGCCGACGAGATCCTCGCCGCCATCGATCCCGCTATTCGAATTCGATTCGTCGATTTCCACGCCGAACTCACCAGTGAAAAAGTGGCCATGGGCTGGCACTTGGACGGTCGCGCCACCGCCATGGTCGGCACTCACACACATATCCCTACAGCGGATACCCGCGTCCTCGCCGGAGGCCTCGGCTATCAAACCGACGCAGGCATGACTGGCCCCTACGATTCCGTCATCGGCGTCGAAAAGGAAGCCATCGTCAAGCGTTTCTTAACCGGTGTTCCCGGCCGCATGGAAGCCGCTAAAAACGGCGTCGAGCTCCACGGCGTCATCGTGAACGCCGATGAAGCCACCGGTAAGGCCCGTTCCATTGAACGCGTCGTTCGCTACAAGTAGATTCCTTCGAACAAAACAAAAAATGCCCTGGATCGTTATTCGATCCAGGGCGAATCGCCAATCTTGGCTGAGCTGCTCTTACGGCTCACCCACAATGCTGACAGCGTCGGCTTGTGATCCGGTTGATGTCGAAGCACTCCAGACCGATGCAGTACCCCATACCGCGCGTTGTGCAGACGTTGTTGACGTCCCCCACACTGCGCGTGTGCCCCACACGGCACGGTCCGCTGAGTCCACTTCCGCAGTGCTCCAAACCGCCGCCGCTCCCCACACTGCTTCCGTACCCCAAACCGCCCGGTTCGCATAAACCGATGATGGATCGAAAGACAGAGTTACCGTACCGGTGCTGGCGTTATACACGGCCGTCGGCGACATCGCTGTGCCGCTGGTTGGCACTTGCGCCACTCCCGCCATCGCCGCCCCGATATCTAGATAACCGGCGCCCACGGTGAAAATGTCGTAGTAATCGGTGTACGTGTTGCCGGTTGTCGGATCGGTTGCAGTGCTGGAAGTGGGGAACGTTTTGTACGCCGTCTCCATCAGCAGCAACTTAATTTGGTCCGGTGTCAACGAAGGGTTCATTTGTAATAGGTCCGCCGCCGCGCCGCTCACCACCGGTGTTGCCATGCTGGTGCCGGACAACGTGAAGAAGCTGATTGAGTTGAGCGAACCTAGTCCGAGCAACGAACCGGCGACAGTGTAGTAAGAGAGCGGAACCTCATTGCCGGGATAACCCGTCGCCAACGTCGAATTGCGGCTTAGCAATGAAACCACCAGATTGCCCGGTGCAACCAGATCCGGCTTCACAATATGATCCACCTGCGTAGGGCCTTTCGAACTGTAGCTGGCAATCAGATCGTCTGTTCGGCTGTAGGTTTTCTCCGTCTTCATTGCGCCAACCGTGATGACGTATGGGTCATTACCGGGAGCGTCAATGGTGCCGTAACCACCGGTGCCCTGCGTATTATCGCGCCCATCATTTCCCGCTGCGACTACCACCACGATTCCGCTCTTCCATGCCGCTTCTACCGCCTGGCATAGCGGATCGAGTGTGTAGCTCTCCGATACTGGCCGTCCGAGGGATAGGTTGATGACTCGGATGTTATAAACGTTCTGTAGTTGAATTGCGGTATCAATTGCGGCGATTACAGTGCTATCGGAGCCCATGCCTGTACTGTCCAGAACCCGCAGGTTGATTAGATTCGCACCGGGTGCTATGCCCTTGAAGTTTCGCGTGGCAATTAATCCAAGTGCCTCCGTTGTCAGACTGGTTGACGCTAGAATACCCGCCACGTGCTGACCATGCCCGAATGCATCCTGTCCCGCGTTAGTCGTTGCACCTGTGAAGTCCTGCATGTAGGCCACTTTCGACAGATTCAGCGAGCTATTGATGCCGCTATCAATAATGGCCACTCCAACACCCGAGCCAGTCCATCCCGCCGACCAAGCCGCGCTCGCATTCACTGCGGCGGCGCTGTAATCCAGCTTGTGCTTGATCGCGCGGTCCAGGCTGACATATTTCACTAGAGCGTTGCTGTCCAATTGCGCCAGTGCACTGCCCGGAACTGCGTAAACTCCGCCGTGAACGGTCGAGTATTCACGCATCACTTGGCCGCCGAGGTCCGCGATAATTGCCTGCGTTGTAGGCCCGGTTGCAATCGTCCATTGGACAATTACCTGCACCGTCGATTGTGCTGAAGCGGCAGTAACCGCATCGGTTGAAGTTTTCGTATACGAATACGCGCTGGTTCTTCCAAGGGCCGTACCCGTCAACATGGCTGAAATTACTACACTTGCCATGTAAGGTTTTAAGATTCTGAACAACTCGTTTTGTCGTTGCATGTTCCTGCCTGAGAGGCATATCGAAATGATGCAGCAACCCTATTAGGAAAATCCTAGTGACGAAACCCACGCTTCGTAACGGTACAGCTTACGCCCCCGCAGTGATAAGCGCCGAAAAACACTAAAGCCCTGGATCGTCTGAACGATCCAGGGCTCTCAAAACTACAGCTAGCAACGATTTTTTAAGGCTCACCCGCAATGCTCACCGCGTCCGCTTGTGAACCTGGTGTAGTAGAAGCGCTCCAAACAGATGCCGTGCCCCACACCGCCCGCTGAGCCGATGGTGTTGTGGTGCCCCACACGGCACGTGTTCCCCATACCGCCCGATCAGCCGAATCTAATTCCGAGCTGCTCCATACCGCCGCCGTTCCCCATACTGCCCGCGTGCCCCAAACTGCCCGGTTCGCGTAGACAGAAGACGGATCGAAGGCTAAGGTCACAGTGCCCGTTGTCAGATCGTAATTCGCCACGGGTGACATGCCGGTTGCACCGGTTGGCACTTGACTCGCACCCGCCATCGCCGCGCCAATATCCAGGTAACCGGCGCCGACCGTAAAAATGTCGTAATAGTCGGTGTACGCGATGCCGGATGTTGGGTCCGTCACCGTACTGGAAGCCGGGAAAGTTTTATAAGCTGTTTCCATCAACAGCACTTTGATTTGATCTGGCGTAAGCGCCGGATTCATTTGTAAAAGGTCCGCTGCCGCACCGCTCACCACCGGTGTCGCCATACTCGTGCCGCTCAGCATGAAAAAGTTCTGCGAAGTCTTCTTGCCCAAGCCATGGTTTGTGTTCTCATAATAGGAATTCAACACTGCGTTCGCGGGATAGGCGGTAGCCAGCGTCGATCCTGCGGAAAGTAGCGAGACAACTTGGTTACCGGGAGCGACCAGATCGGGCTTCACTACATGGTCCACCTGTGTCGGCCCCTTTGAACTGTAACTGGCAATCAAATCATCCGTTCGCGTATCAGTAGCTTCCGTTTTCATCGCACCGACCGTAATGACATATGGATCGTTGCCGGGCGCATCAATCGTGCCATACCCGCTTGTGCTCTGTGTATTGTCGCGGCCATCGTTGCCGGCAGCAACCACAACCACAATGCCGCCCTTCCACGCTGCCTCTACAGCCTGGCAAAGCGGATCCAGTGTATAGCTTTCCGATACCGGCCGCCCCAGTGAGAGGTTAATGACGCGAATGTTGTAAATGTTTTGCAATTGAAGAGCAGTGTCGATCGCGGCAATCACAGTGCTGTCCGAACCTGTTCCAGTGCTGTCCAGAACACGCAGGTTAATAAGATTTGCTCCCGGCGCCATGCCAACGAAGTTACGCGTAAACGTTGCGTTAGCCGTCGCGGTAGCAGTCGAAGCGCTTGTTGATGCCACGATGCCGGCAACATGTTGTCCATGTCCGAATTGGTCGATACCAGCCTTGCTCCCGGTGGCTCCTGTAAAATCTTGCGTATAAGCAATGTTTGCCAGATTTGGATCGGCGTTAATTCCGCTGTCGATAATAGCTACGCCAACACCCGAACCGGTCCATCCTGCAGACCAAGCCGCGCTGGCATTGACAGCCGCTGCGCTGTAATCCAATTTGTGATGAATCTGGCGGTCAACGCTGACGTATTTCACCAGCGGATTGCTGTCCAATTGGGAAAGCGCATTCGCCGGAATGATGTAAGCACCGCCGTGAATCACCGTATACTCTACAACTACTTGACCGCCTAAGGCCGCAATGATTGCTTGCGTTGCCTGCCCAGTGGGCATGTTCCACTGGACGACCACTTGTATTGTCGATTGTGCCGATGCTGCCGCAACCGCATCCGCTGAAGACCTTGTGAAGCTGGAGGCGTTAGCTTTTACCGCCGCTTGACCCATCAACATAGCCAACATTGCTGCACCCGTCACATAAGGTCGCAAACTTCTGAGGAGATTATTTCCTGTTTTCATGTCCTGCCCTGTGAGGCATATCGATATCACGCAGGAACTATATGAAGAAATTCCGGTCCTGGAGGCACCAGGTTAGTAACGGTACAACTTACTCCAACGCGGCCACAGGTGTCTCTTCGAAGTTGTGCAGTGGAACGCCTTCCCAGCGCGCCACAACCGCGGTTGCCACACAGTTACCCAGCAAATTGACAGATGTCCGGCACATATCCATCAGCGCATCCACTCCTAAAATCAAAGCCACACCATCCTTCGGTAGATGAAACGTGGACAGAGTTCCGGCCAGTATTACCAGCGACGCGCGTGGCACCGCCGCCACACCTTTACTGGTCAACATCAGCGTCAACATCATTACTATTTGTGTTCCGATCGGCATCTGAACCCCTGCCGCCTGAGCAACAAACATGGATGCTAACGAGAGATACAACGTAGAACCGTCCAGATTAAAGCTATATCCAGTTGGCAGCACAAATCCAACAATATGTTTCGGAATGCCTAGCCCTTCCATGTTTTCCAGCGCCAAAGGCAGAGCAGCTTCGCTCGATGCGGTCGAAAACGCCAGGATGAAGGGCTCTCGTGCCGCGCGAAAAAATGCTCCCACCGGCACCCGCGCAATCAGCAACGCCGAACCCAACACAAAAATTACAAATATCGCTTGCGCCAGGTAGAGCGTGCCAACAAGTTTTCCCAAATTCAGCAAAACCCCGACACCGTTATTCCCAATCGTTACCGCGATCGCAGCCCCCACGCCAAACGGAGCCAGATACATTACGTATTTCGTGTAACGGAACATCACTTCCGATACCGATTTGGCAAACTCCAGCACCGGGTCTGCCTTTTTTCCAATCGCCGAGCACGCTGCGCCAAACAGAAAGAAGAACACCACCATCTGCAAAACGTCGTTGTTCGCTAGCGATTCAAAGATATTGCTCGGCACCGCATGTTCAATTACGCCGCTCAACGTTGCGGGCTTCGCTAACGCCGGCACATTGGCCGCTTCATTCGCCAACTTCACGCCTGCACCCGGCTGAAACACATTCACCATCACCAAGCCAATCACCAGCGCCAGCGTGGTCGCGATTTCAAAATAGGTAACGGCTTTCAGCGCAATGCGCCCCATGGTTTTCAATTCGCCTGCGGACGCGATGCCATAAACCAGCGTTCCGAAAAGCAGGGGGCCAACAATCGACTTGATGAGCCGCAGAAATACGTTGCTGATCGGCGCCAGATTTTTGGCAACTTCAGGAGCAAAGATGCCGATCAAAATACCCACAACCAGGGCGATGAAGATCCAGGTAGTTAAAGATAGTCGTTTTAAAAAGGTCATGTATGGTCTAGCGTTCTCCCCATTTCAGCTTTTCTCGAAGCACATCGAAAAAAAGCATCTTGGGCGGACGAATCAATTGAATCGTCTTTTCCGACGAACGACAGACAATGCGATCGCCTTTGACAAGCGGCTCGCCCACTTGGCCGTCAATGGTCAAGTAAGTGCCTTCTTCTCCATGGTTGAAAATTTGTATCACGCTGTTGTCGGGCACAATCACGGGGCGGTTAGTCAGCATGTGCGGACAAATAGGCGTAATACATAAAGCGCCGACGGATGGAAAAATCACCGGTCCGCCGGCAGAGAGAGAGTATGCAGTGGAACCCGTGGGCGTAGAAATAATCAGCCCATCGGCCTTGTACGCAGCGACAAAGTGACTATCCACATGCGTGTCCAGATCAATCATGCGCGCCAACTGCGTTTTGGTAATTACAACATCGTTCAGCGCACTATAGCTGGCGATCTTCTGGCCCGAACGAAACACTTCGCAATCCACCATGCGGCGGCGTCCAATGCGGTGCCCGCCGGCCAGCGCGCGCTCGAGTTCTGGATATAAATCTTCCAGCCTAATCGAGGTGAGAAAACCTAAATGTCCTAAGTTCACCGCGAACAACGGAATGTCACGCCCGGCAATCGAGCGTGCCGCCGAAAGCAGCGTTCCATCACCACCCAAAACGATCACCAGATCCGCCCCTTGTGCTATTTCCTCACGGGAATAAAACGTCTTGAGCTTGCCATATTCAGCCGTGTACTCATCGGACCGGTAATGGATGTGCCGTTCGTCCAAAAAAGCCAACAAAGCGGCAACCACCTCGCTGCCACGGGCAATCTTGGGTTTCGAAATGATTCCAACTGTGGTGATCTTCCGCAAAGGTCTAGATTAACTTGCCCGCCGCCTCGCGTGCACTAGAAACTCACGATTTCCTTCCACCCCGGTGATCGGACTATCCATTAATTGCGTTTCAAAGCCCAACCCGGCAAAAACTTGTGCCACTTTATCGCATGCCACTTTATGTCCCGCTGGATCACGAACAATGCCGCCCGCACCGACAAATTCCCTGCCCGCTTCAAACTGCGGCTTCACCAGAACTATAAAATCGCCATCAGCAGTTAGAAAGGTCGTCAGAATGGGAAGCAAAAGCGAAACAGCAATAAAACTCACGTCGCAAACAATCAGCGAAACCGGTTCGCCAATTTCACCCGCAGTCAAATGGCGCGCATTGGTATTTTCATGCAAAACAACTCGCTGATCAGTCCGCAACTTCCAGTGAATCTGCCCCGCACCTGTATCAACCGCGTGTACTCGAAGCGCGCCATGTTGCAACAAACAATCGGTAAACCCGCCAGTGGACGTTCCCACGTCCATACAAACCTTATCTCTTGGATCAATCCTGAACCCTGCCAGCCCCGCCTCTAACTTGAGACCGCCGCGGCTGACATAGCGCAAGCTCTGTTCGACTTCAATTCGAGCATCACCCTTCACGGCATGTCCAGGTTTGTCCACCCGCTGACCATCGACAGTAACTTTGCCCGCCAAAATCAAAGCTTGCGCTTTTTGGCGGCTTTCTACGAGTTGCCGCTCCGCCAACGCTGTATCAAGACGCGTTTTTGAAGGTTTCACGCTCTGCGTCTGACAATATAATCGGCGATCTGACGCAACCGGTCCGCCCGATCATCAAAGGTCCGCAGATCCGCATGCGCCGCCAACCGTTCATGTTCTGCCATTTGACGCGAACGTTCCAGACCGTACACCGCGGGAAACGTAATCTTGTGCTGTTCCTGATCTTTGCCGGCCGTTTTGCCCAGCGCTTCAGACGATTCTTCTACATCCAAAACATCATCAACAATTTGAAACGCCAAACCCACATGTTCGCCGTAACGCGACAGCGCGTTCAGTTCCTCTTCGGTGGCACCCGCGTAAATTGCTCCCATCCGGACACTCGCACGTAACAAAGCACCGGTTTTGGCCTTATGAATGGATTCGAGCAACAGCGCCGTGGGCGGCTTATGCACCCCCTCAATATCGTGAACTTGTCCGGCAATCATTCCGCCAACGGTTCCGGATGCGCGCGACAATTCCTCCACCAGACGAATTTTTACATCGGCACTTACACCCGTCAACCGGCTCAAAACCTCAAAAGCCAGCGTCAATAAAGAATCACCCGCCAGAATTGCCATGGCTTCGCCAAACACTTTGTGGCAAGTGGGACGTCCGCGACGCAAATCGTCGTTATCCAGCGCTGGCAAATCATCGTGAATCAAAGAATATGTGTGGATTAATTCCAACGCGCAAACCGCATTTTCCACACCATCGGGAGAATCGTTCACAGCCCGCGCCGCCGCGATTCCAAGAATTGGTCGGATGCGCTTGCCGCCTGCAAACAAGCTATAACGCATCGCCTTATGGATGGAGACTGGTTCCACATGCTCATTCGGAACCCAGTGCGCCAGCACATGATCCACTTCTTTTGCTTCGTGGGTTAAAAATTCCTGCAAAGAAATTGCTGCGGTATTAATCATCGCTGTGGCTTTTCCGGATTAAATGGGGCAGCAACCATCTCAGCGCCGCGCTTGGTTAAAATCTCGACTCGCGTTTCCGCTTCTTCCAACATCTTTTTACAATCGGCGCTCAACTTCATTCCGCTCTCAAACAAGGATAGGCTGCGCTCTAAAGGCAGATCACCCTTCTCCAGTTCTTTCACGATACGCTCCAATTCCTCCAAACCAGCTTCAAAACTGGGCGATTGCTTCTCTTCTGCCATCGCCCCTATTGTAGCCATGAGAGGTGACCTCCCTTTTACCCACTTAGAATGGAAGAGGAGGTGTGCGCCGCATGCCGATTTCGACTCCCCCGTCCGAACTTCTGCCGCACCTGATTACGGCCTTACCGGGCCCGCAGGCGCAGGCCATCATCGCCCGTGATCACGAGGTACTTTCGCCTTCTTATACTCGCGGCTATCCGTTAGTGATGAAGCGTGGCAGTGGCGCTGTGGTGGAGGACGTGGACGGCAATCGTTTCCTGGATTTTGCCGCTGGAATCGCCGTCGTCGCAACCGGACACTCACATCCCAAAGTGGTGGCCGCCGTTCAAAAACAAGCTGCCGAGTTCCTGCACATGTCGGGCACCGACTTTTATTACGAGAGTATGGTGCATCTGGCTGAGAAATTAGCTTCCCTCGTGCCTGGAAATGTACCGCGGCGCGTATATTTTGGCAATTCAGGCGCGGAAGCCAATGAAGCTGCCCTAAAACTAGCACGCTATCACACCGGACGCGATAAATTTATCGCTTTTCTGGGAAGTTTTCACGGACGCACCATGGGAGCGCTCTCGCTTACGGGAAGCCGCATCATTCAACGGCACCGCTTCCATCCTAGTCTGCCGGTAGAACACATTCCCTATGCGTATTGCTATCGCTGCGCCTACGGCAAGCAACCAGACACCTGCGCTGTCGAATGCGTGAAGGTGCTGGAAGACCAGCTTTTTAAAACAATTTTGCCGCCCGACGAGGTGGCCGGTATTTTCGTCGAACCGATTCAAGGCGAGGGTGGCTATTTAGTGCCTCCGGCAAAGTTCCATGAAGAATTACGCCGCGTTGCCGACAAACATGGGATTCTGTTGATTCATGACGAAGTGCAAAGCGGCATGGGGCGAACCGGTCGCATGTTTGCTTCTGAACATTTTGGGGTTTCGCCGGACGTTGTGACAATTGCCAAGGGTATCGCTAGCGGTATGCCGCTTTCAGCCACCATTGCACGAGCCGAAATCATGACTTGGCCACCAGGAGCACACGCATCGACGTTTGGTGGGAACCCCGTTTCCATCGCCGCAGCCTTGGCCACGGTTGAATTATTGGAAGAGAGCGTTATTGAAAACTCTCGTCAACTGGGCGATTACCTGATGGCGCGCATGCAGCGCTGGCCGCAGGTTTTCAAACATGTTGGAGATGTTCGCGGCCGCGGTTTGATGATCGGTTTTGAGCTCGTTCACGATAAAGAGACCAAGGAACGTGCGCCTGAAATGCGCAACACCTTGGAACTGATGGCATTTGAGCGTGGCTTGTTGATTTTAGGCTGCGGACCCAACAGTATTCGCTTGTGTCCCCCGCTGATAATCAATCGGGATCAAGCTGACCACGCCATGGACACATTAGAAGAATGTCTCAAAACTCTCTAATGGGTTGCGCGATTTGCACGTAGAATCAGAACAACTCCGACGAGAACTAAAGCGGTCCCAAGAAACACGCGCCAATCCAGTGTTTCGTTGCCGAACCAGTAGCCTAAAGCAAGAGCGACCACCGGATTAACGTACGCATAACTGCCGACAGTGGTAGCGGGAAAATGTCCCAGCAGCCAAACGTAGGCCGTGAACGCGACCACTGAACCCGCGATTGTCAGATACAGAATCGCCCACAATGCTTCGCCTGTAACATGCGGTAACGGAGACAACTCGCCAGCTGCGGCGGAAAGCGTGAGCAACATCAAGCCACCAAGCGCCATTTGAGCCGCAGATGAAACTGATTTTGACTTCGGCAGCTTCATATTCTTGGTCATCAAGGTTCCAACCGACCAAGAGATCTGACTCATCATCATCACGAGATAGGGCAAGATGGAATGCGAAGCGCCGCTGATTCCTTTTAGCGTCAGCAGCGAAACGCCTGAGAAGCCGAAAATCAGCGAAGCGACCAATTGCCAGCGCAGTTGTGTGTGACGTAGGATAAAAACTTCTATTAGCGCCATCCAAACCGGAATGGTGGCCACCAGAGCCGATGCAATACCGGATGGGACGGTCTTTTCTGCCCAGAATAGGCCGCCATATGCAGGCACAAAAAGCAAAAGAGAGCTGAACGCCAAATTACGCCATTCGGACGCGTTGGGCAGAGGCGTTCGTTTCAAAAGCACATAGGCAAATAAGATGCCGCCAGCCAGGACAAAGCGTGCACCAGCTGCAAAGAAAGGAGGCACCGTAGCAACCGCAATGCGGATGGCAAAGTAAGTAGAACCCCAGATCACATACACACAACTGAACGCAAGGATGGTGATCAGCTTGTGAGATTGAAACGTGCCGCGCTCAACGACGGGCGAAACGGCGGTCATAGAGTCTATGGGAACACAGGACCTGCAATACATGGTTTAAACTGGCCTTATGCCGCAGCTCGAATCGTTCGACCGCATTACAGTTGAGCCCGAGAAATGCGGAGGCAAACCCTGTATTCGCGGCATGCGCATAACTGTACGCCGGGTACTTGAACTTCTCGCGACATACCCGGACCGCACCGAGTTGCTTGCCGAATACCCATACTTGGAGCCGGAAGATATCCAACAAGCACTACACTATGCAGCCGCAACGGTTGATGATGAGCGATTGACTGTCGACCGCGTGGCATGACTCGTGTTTTGCTGGACCAAGGTCTTGCGCCTCAAGCGGCGGCCATTTTGCGCCAATACGGTATCGACGCCGTCCACGTTTCAGAGCTCCAACTAGATCGGGCTGAGGATGCGGTGATTCTGGACAGAGCTCGAATGGATAATCGAATTTGTGTCACGCTGGACCATGATTTTCATACCCATCTTGCCGTGGCTCGGCTAGGATTGCCGTCCGTCGTCTTGCTACGCGTACAAGGTCTTGGCGCACAGGCTCAAGCAGACTTGATTCGTGCCATATGTCATCAGTGCGTTCAACATCTGGCTGCGGGCGCTGCCGTCTCGGCAGATCAAAAAAACATTCGCATACGGCGTCTGCCGCTCAAGTAGGGACAAAGCGACCGGTCATACGCTACCCTATTCGCTATGGTGAAGAACGTTCTTGGAACCGCGTTGCAAACTTGCTGCGCTGACCCGCTTACCGGCTTTTATCGTGACGGCAAATGCAACACCGGCCCTGACGACGTTGGCCAGCACACCATCTGCGTCCGCATGACCGACGAGTTTCTTCGTCATCAGAAAATCATCGGCAACGATCTCATCACACCTCACCCCGAATTTGGTTTTCCCGGTTTGAAAGCGGGCGATTGCTGGTGCGTTTGCATTGAACGCTGGAAGGCTTCTTACGATGCGGGCATCATCGCCGCAGCGCGCCTGGAAGCAACGCACGAAAAAGCGTTGGAATTTGTGTCGATGGAAATGCTGCTGAAAAGTGCCGAGTTAGGCAAGACTCGCGTCAACTGAAGTTAGATAGCGCGTGAAAGAAAAGTCCTCCAACAACTTTGGATTTCATCGACTAAGGTTTTGGCAGCGCCCGCACAGCACCGGTAGAAATGCCGCCGTCCACCAAAAGAATCTGCCCTGTCACATAGCGGCTGGATTCTGCAGCTAAGAACACAACCGAAGAATCCAAATCATCCGGCTGACCGGGCCGCTTCACAGGAATGCGGTCACTCAAATATTCCACCCATTCCTTGTTCTCGTACATGATTTTGTTTTGCGCTGTCTTGAACCAGCCAGGAGCAAGACAATTCACAGTAATCCCGTATCTGCCCCAATCATCCGCGAGGCTCATGGTCAACTGGCGAATACCGCCGCGGCTCGCGCCATAAGGCCCCAAGCCCGCATAGCCATTCACACTGGTAACCGATCCGATATTAATCATGCGACCGTAGCCGCGCAGTATCATGCGTTTCGCGACCGCTTGCGCCACAAAAAAGCTGCCGCGTAGGTTGGTGTCCAGGATTTGATTCCAATCGTCCCAAGTAACATCCACCGCGGGCTTACGGATGTTCATGCCAGCGTTGTTTACTAGAATGTCGATCTTCCCGTACGCCTTCTCCGCATCCGCAGCCATGGCCTCTATACTTTGCTGGTTTGTGACATCCAGTTCCAGGCACACCGCGCGGCGCCCCAAACCTTCAATCTCTTCTTGAAATGGCTTCAACGCCTCCAATCGGCGGCTGGTCAAAACCAAGTCCGCACCTGACCGGGCTAAAGCCTTCGCGAAATATTGACCGAGTCCGCGGCTGGTGCCGGTAACGATCGCAACATGACCTGTCAAGTCGAACAACGGATTCATTACGAGCGCTCCAGTCGAGGCGCCAGCACAATCTTCATCAAATTCGGTTCACGTGAATGCAGCCGTTTGAACCAGCTTTCACCATCCTTCAAAGGGGCAATTGCGGTAATCAACGGCGCAACTTGAACCGACCCGCGCGCCAGCATGTCGATACACTTCGGATACTCGCCCGACGAGGAAGCTGTGCCCTGCAAGCGCAACTGCCGGCCGACGATAGTTTGCAACGGAATCTCTACGGTCGGCGATACGTTCCCAATCAGCGTTACTGTACCGCCCTTACGAACACAATCGATGGCGGTTCGAATAGTTGGAGTACTGCCAACCGCTTCTAGTGCTACGTCGGCACCTGCACCCTCGGTGAGTTTCAATACTTCTGCCGGGACATCCGCAGTCCTGGCATTCAGCACCAAGCATGCTCCCAGCTTCTGAGCTAACAACAGCCGCGTGTCATCGATATCGGTCACGATGACGCTGCTGACACCTGCCTCGCGCAAAACCTGGAGCACCAGCAAACCAATCATGCCTGCGCCGACTACCAAAGCTACAGAGCCTTTCTTCACTTCGGTAACTGCCACAGCATGCACCGCAACTGCCAGCGGTTCCACCATGGCGGCTTCGTTAAATCCAACCGTGGCCGGCAGCCGGTAGAGCACACGCTCTGGAACTGTCACATATTCAGCGAAAGCACCGTTGCGTCGAAAGTCGGGCGTCGAAACACCTAGTATCTGGCGGTTCTCGCACAAATTCATCTCGCCGCTTCGGCAGTAAGCACAAGCGCCGCAATACAGAGTCGAATCGAAGGTAACGCGATCTCCAGTCTTGTACTGGCCAACGGCCTTACCCACGGAAGTGATAGTTCCCGCTGCTTCATGCCCCATGATGAGTGGCGGAATGCGGCGGCCGGTGCTGCCATCGAAGCCATGCACGTCACTGCCACAAATGCCGCACGCTTCTACGCGAATCAAAACCTCATCATCCTTCGGCTCAGGCGTGGGAGCATCCACCAAATCCAGCCGTCCATATTGGGATAACAACAAAGCTTTCATAATTGATTACGATCCTATCGGAGCTGTTGCTCCTCCTTTATTCGCAAGCCATCTTTCAATTCAGCGTCGGAAGGCTCAACCACTCGGTCAGCCACCTTATCACCGTCGCTCAAGCCAGCTAAAATCTCCACGTTATTAATGTCACTCGCGCCAGGCTTCACTTGAGTCCACACCAAGCGACCATTTGCAACCTTATATACACCGCTGACACCTTGCACGTTTCGCAGAGCGGCCTTCGGCACGCTGGTGACGTCTTTCACTATACGAGACACAATGGTGGCGTTTACCGTGACACCGGGCAGCAAATCATGATTCGGGTTGTCCACAATCGTAGTCACTTCGCCCACAGAGCGCGTACCCAAGGCAACTACTTGCGTTGGCAACTTGTCTACCCGCCCAGTCCATTTCTTGCCTGGCTGTGCTTCCCAAGTGATGTTTACAGGCATGCCGAGCGACACACGCCCTAAGTCGGGTTCATCTACGTAAACCTGCACCTTGACGCGGTCGAGCGTCCCCACTAAGCCCACTAAATCGCCCGGCTGTAGATACGCACCTTTCTTGATATCGAATTGATAAAGCGTGCCGCTGATAGGCGCGCTCACCACTCCGAACTGTAGCTTTTGCGCGGCTAGATCTACGCCTGATTGCGCGTTCTGAAGCCGCGCTGAAGCAACCGTCTTGTCCGAGGCTGTAACCAGCGTGTCGCGCTGATGCTGAATGCTGGCAACCTGAAGCTTCGCCCGCTCCAGTGAATCTTTCGCATCGTCCACCTGGATTTTCGTCGCGGCTTGCTGCGGTAGTAAACGTTGTAGAGAGTCGTAATTTCGCTGTGCCGTTGCTACTGTTTCTTGCGCAGACTTCAACGAATCATCCAGACTTGCTAATGCCGCCGCTTTTCCACCATGTTCCACGGTGCCTAAATCAACCTGCGCCTCTTGCGCACGCGCCTTAGCTCCCGCTAGCTCGGTGGCGGCTAAGCTCATGTTCAGTTTCACCAATGGTTGCCCCGCCACGACACTTTGGCCCCGCTCTACCAGCACAGAATTGACAACGCCAGCGGCCACCGGACGCGCAGCAGCCCAATCCGCAGGCTCCACTTTTCCGTTGGTAGCTATGGTGGATTCAATAGTGTTTTTTGTGACGATGGCGGTGTGTATTGTGACCTCCGGATCGCGACGAGAAAGGCCCCACCAACTAAATAGGACTATGGGGACTACCAACAGCAGCCAATATTTCTTCATCTGACCGAGGCTAAGTTATTGCTCCAGTCCTAATTTTGACAGAAGCAAACTATTTTGTTTTTTGATTAGCTGACGGAGCGCGTTGTTGCGCGATAAACTGTAATAAATTGCCTCGTTACAGGATTCATCGGATAAAAGAGTCGCCTAAAGAACACTTTCGTTGGTCGCCACACACTGGTGGTGTAGCCAAAGTGAAGCCCCGGGACTACGAGCCTGGAGTTGAATTGGAAAGTGCTTCTCCTTATGCGCTTTGGAAAGAACTGCAAGATGTCGCGAATGCGCACAGTGAGCGTGCGCTTGCACCAGGCGATCTTTTGGAAACCATCGTCGCGGAGGGGTCGGGCCCACTTTTGATTGCTAAATATATTGGCTTCGAACCCGCCGAATGGATCGTTCCTGAATTAAAAACAGCCGCCGTCTCTGCCGATAATACTCATACTGCGGAAGTCTTGAACGCAGAAAGGGAGCTTCACGGCCGCTAGACCAACGATACTGATGAACCTGGATCCTGCGAGCAACTCTAGGGCGTCGTCTCTGGGTTCTTTTGCTCTAGTCACATACCTTCCAGAACCGCTTGGTTCGTTTTTAACTAGCTTGCGCCAGTTTCTACCCGGCGAATCAGGCGCGGCTGAAGCGCACATCACGTTCCTGCCTCCACGCTTGTTGGCACATCCGTTGGAAGTTGCTTCTGAAGAAGTGGCGCGCGTTCTTCATTCGGTCACCGAATTCGAATTGGAACTGGGCGCCGTCCGCAGGTTTCCACGAACCGATGTACTTTACCTGGAAGTGCAGGCGGGACGCGAGCAAGTTCGCCGTCTACACGATTCCTTAAATCAAGGTTGGTTGTCGGGTACGGAGAATTTTGAATACATTCCGCATTTAACACTCGGCGGCCCGTTCAAGCCAGATAGCCTGAAAGCAATTCTGCAGCAAACCGAAGAGGCGTGGAAAAGCTCGGGTCTGTCGCCCCGGTTTGTGGTGAAAGAGATTGTGCTGCTTTGGCAGCCTACGGAAAAGTCAAGCTTAGGCCACGATTTCGGGCGGGAATGGACCCGCGTGTCCACATATCCCCTGCAATCTCGTTCAGCCAATTACGCCACTACTCGAACATAGGCAACTGGCGTTCTACGATCGTTAAATCCTTACGGCGTCCGTCGCCAGATGCGCCGGAGGTTCCAACCACGCCTCTCAATTCTGTGTGAATCAGCGCCAATCGCGGAATGAAAACCCTTTGGCGTTGCGTGCCGGCATGCGGCGGAGTAACGAAGTAGCCGTTTTCGGGCCACTCCAAAAGGTTGTGTGAAAGAATGCCATCCAGTTTGGCGCCATCTCGAAACGTGAAGCGTGTCCACAATCCGGGTGCCTTAGGCCGTCGCTCAAAAAAGGGGTGAACGTCGAACAGATTCGCTTGGGCATTGTCGGACACAAAACACAGGGCCTTCATCTCGTTGTAACCAACGCCGATAAAAGTCCCGCTGGTGGTGATCATTTCCACCTGCGTTTCCAGGAAACAGGTCGCGGGATTCACCACGCCTTCGGTGGGCTGTCTATCAAAGCGATAGATGAAAACTCGCTTAGAGGTGCTGGCGGCCAAAGCACAAACCAGTGATCAAATTTGTTTCAAACAATTCCGCCAATATTGTATCATTGTTCACAAGTGGCGGAATTGACTACATTCGACCCCAGGATGAAAGCTTTTCTGCATTTCTGTCGAAGCGAGAAGGGCTTGGCTAAGAACAGCTTACAAGCATATGGTCGGGATTTGCTTCAATTGTCAACCTTTCTGAAAGGTTCCGACCTGAGGTCTGTCTCGCTGGCAACGCTGCGTTCCTACCTGGACTATCTGAAAAAGACAGGACTCGCAAACCGATCAATTGCCCGCCACGTAACCACATTGCGAAACTTGTTCGCCTTTCTCCTCGAACAAGGGGATATCGCAATCAATCCGGCAGAGCTTTTGGTCGCACCGAAAATTGGTTCATCACTGCCCAAGTATTTGGATTCGCAGGTGGTTGAGCAATTGTTGACTACGCCTACCGAAACGAATGCCATCGGATTGCGGGATCGGGCAATGCTTGATCTCCTATATGCCACCGGCATGCGTGTCAGCGAATTAATAAGAGTGCGCGTGGCCGACTTAGACGAATTAGGCGGAGTGGTACGCGTCACCGGCAAAGGCAACAAACAGCGGTTGGTTCCCGTGGGGCGGCAAGCCTTACAGTCAATTGAACGTTACCGAACTGAACAACGCCCGTCTTTACTTAAGGGCCGCGTCAGTCCTTATTTGTTTGTCACCGGACGCGGAACGGCAATGACGCGGCAAGGATTCTGGAAGCTACTGCGCGGCTATGGTAAACAGGCGGGCATTATTTCAGAGTTCGGGCGCAAGGGTGCATTGAGCCCGCACGTGCTCCGCCATACGTTCGCTACCCATTTGTTGGAAGGCGGGGCGGATTTACGTAGCGTGCAGACCATGCTTGGGCATTCCGACATTGGGACAACGCAGATTTACACGCATGTGATGCGTTCACGTCTACGGCAGACGGTAGATAAACACCACCCCCGGGCAGCCTTGAAGAGCGGCACCGCGTTGAGGAAATAGGAGAGTTTGTAATGAGCGATTACATGTTCATGCTGGATAGCCACTTGAGCAGTGAACAGAGCAAGGCGTTGGCCGAAGTTCGCGATGCCGCCGAGCAAGCGAATCTGAACCTGTTCCTGACTGGCGGCGCCATGCGCGACATGATGGGTGGCTTTCCAATTCGTGACTTGGATTTTACGGTTGAAGGCGGAACGGTGAAGTTTGCAAAAGCCGTTGCGCAAAAAGCCGGCGCAGAAGTCTTGTCTGTCGATGAGGCCAAGCGTAGTGTGGAACTTCGATTTCCGGGCGATGTTCTGGCCAGCATTTCTATGGCGCGCCAGGAAAAATATACAAAGCCAGGCGTCAAACCGCAGATTTCCCCCGCAACCATTCATGAAGACTTGCGCGGCCGCGACTTTACAATCAACGCCATTGCACTGTCTTTAGGCAAAGCATCGCGCGGTTTGCTGCTGGACCCTACAAACGGCTTAGGCGAATTGAGTCGTAAGGAACTGCGCACCGTTAGCAACTATGCCTTCTATGACGATCCCAGCCGCATTTTGCGTCTAATTCGATTCAAAACACGATTTGGCTTTACGGTTGATGAGCGCACTTTGCAGCAGTATCACAACGTGCGCGAAGCGAAACTGGAGACTAAAATCGCCAATGCTTCTTTGCGCCACGAACTGCTGCAGATAGCGACTGACCCCACTGCTGGCGACACTTTGAAGGCTTTGGAAGAAGAAAAGCTAATTAGCTTGATATCGCCTCAGTTGGCTGGAGCTAAGCTGAACCTGGCCGGTTTCCAAAAGCTGCAAAAGGCTCGCCAATCACTGCCGTTCGGCATGAATATTCCGGTCGATAATGGCTCGCTGTTCCTTTTCCTGATGATGGAAAAGCTTTCGCCCAAAGAGCGCAGTCAATTGCTGCAGACCGTAGGCATTCCCAAAGAGGAAGTAGATGCCTCTCACAAACTGGAAACTCGCGCCAACAAGCTGGATAAGGAACTCGCGTCTGCGAAAATTGCACGGCCTTCCGAACTCTATGGCATCTTGAGCAAGATCCCGGCCGAAGTGCTTTTGTTTGTCCTGATGCGTTCTAACCACCGCTTGGTGTTGGACCGCGTCAAGAACTACCTGCAAAAGTATTTGCCCATGGCACAGGAAGTTTCGCCGAAGGATGTAGTAGGAGCGGAGCCCGGAACACCGAAGTTCCAAAAACTGTACCAGCAGATGATCAATTCGAAGCTGGACGCGCGCCCGAAGAAGGTGGTTGTGGAAGAAGCTCCGCCGCCTCCGCCTCCGCCTACAGTTGGCCGACGCTCGGCCACTTTCGCTCGCTAGCCGCCAAGGGTCGGCTGTGAGTTCCCTGCCCGATATCATTGATACGGGCATTGGCCACAGTCACCTTTAATGAGCAGCAAAAAACCTGACGAACTCCGTAGCTTCCGCTGGTTTGGACCGGACACCATGCGCGCGTTTGGTCATCGCTCGCGCATGCTGCAGCTTGGCCATCGCCGCGAAGACTTTACTGGCAAGCCAGTCATCGCCATCATCAATACCTGGAGCGAAATCAACCCCTGTCATGCCCATTTGCGCGAACGTGCGGAGGCGGTAAAGCGCGGCGTCTGGCAGGCGGGCGGTTTTCCGGCGGAAATTCCCGCTTTCTCCATCACCGAAACTTACATGAAGCCCAGCCCGATGTTGTATCGCAACCTGCTGGCCATGGATACAGAGGAAGCGCTGCACAGTCTGCCTGTGGATGGCGCGGTCTTGATGGGCGGATGCGACAAAACCACTCCAGGCTTACTGATGGGCGCCATCAGCATGAATCTGCCCGCAATTTTTGTTCCTGCCGGACCTATGCTGCGCGGCAACTGGAACGGGCAGACGCTGGGCAGTGGAACGGACATTTGGAAATTCTGGACGGAACGTTGTGCTGGGGGCGTCAGCGATGAGGATTGGAATGCCATGGAAGCGGGCATTGCGCGCTCGCCCGGATTCTGCATGACTATGGGCACAGCAGCCACCATGACCGCTGTGACGGAAGCGCTTGGTATGACATTGCCTGGTGCGTCATCCATTCCTGCGCCCGATTCTAACCACGTACGCATGTCGCAGGATAGCGGCCGTCGCATTGTCGAAATGGTGTGGGAAGACTTAAAGCCGCGCGACATCCTGACGCGGAATGCCTTTGACAACGGCATCACGGTGGACATGGCCATTGGCGGCTCAACCAATGCGATTATCCATTTGACTGCGTTGGCGCGCCGCTGCGGAATTGATTTGCCGCTGTCCACGTTTGATCGAATTTCCCAGCGTGTGCCCGTGCTTGCCAACATTCGTCCTTCCGGCGCTTTTCTGATGGAAGACTTCTATTACGCCGGCGGATTGCGCGCGTTGATAGCAGCAATTGGCGATCTGCTTCATATGGATTGCCGCACCGTGAATGGCAAGTCCATCGGTGAGAACTGCAAGGGCGCGAATGTGGTGAAGGCCGACGTAATTCTGCCGCGCGACAAACCCATGCAAGAGAGCGGCGGCACGGTCATTCTATACGGGAATTTAGCACCGGATGGAGCCGTCATCAAAACCGTTGCTGCCGACAAACGCTTGTGGCAACATACGGGTCCCGCAGTGGTTTTCAAAGACTATCCGGACATGGCAGCGCGCATTGACCAAGATGATTTGAATGTGAGCAAAGACTCCGTGTTGGTGCTGCAAAACGCAGGTCCGCAGGGTGGCCCTGGGATGCCTGAATGGGGCATGCTGCCGCTACCTAAAAAGCTGTTGAAGCAAGGTGTCCGCGATATGGTGCGCATTTCGGATGCACGCATGAGCGGTACGTCTTATGGAACTTGTGTGCTGCATGTTTCTCCGGAAAGCTATGTTGGCGGGCCGCTGGCTCTAGTTCAGGACGGAGATCTTATTAAGTTAGATGTTGGGGCTAAGAAACTGGAATTGTTGGTTTCTGCTGAGGAACTGCAGAAGCGCAAAACGAAATGGCAACCGCCGGTGGCGAATGATAGAGGTTATTTGGCGCTGTACAGAGAGCGCGTGACCCAGGCGCATCTAGGTTGTGATTTTGATTTCCTGAGCATGCAGAAAGAACAGACAGAGCCTGCGATTTACTGAGCATGTCGGCCGGCTTGAATCTACTTTTGCGTTATCAAATCCTTATACTGGTCCACGGCCAGCAAGTCATATGGATTGCGAAAATGAAGGTGCCGTTGTCGGTATTCACGCCTCCAGTTCCTTTGAACGATCGGGATAATCGGTCGGAGAGAACATGCGCCACGTTTTGGCAAACAGTTCGAGTAGTCATCCGGCCGAAAATAGTATCCGTCGTTCATGCATGCACCAAGACCGTCGGCCGCGCAGTCTGCGTCGACAGGTGTTCCAACCACAGTCTGCATAAGAATGTCCAGACAAACATAACCTACCGGAACGTTCATTCGTTTTGTTATTCGATTTCCGTCAAATACAACGCTGGTAAGACGGCCATCACTAAGGCAGTCAATCAGAATTGGAAAGGCGCTTCGTCTTAGTCGAATCAAGTCGATAACGGGCATTGCGGGCCTTCCGTATGGTTCGCTATCTGTATGTGGAAAGAGCACAGTAGCGTCAGCGGCACCATCGTCATAATAATGCACGCCGAAGCTAGGCTCGCTAACCAGTGGATCTATATATTTTTTGTAATCGGCCAAGCCGCTCAGCGAAGCAGGCGAAGCATCAATGACGACTGAACTGCAGGTAACTAGAAGCACTCCGATGAACCATACAGATCGCACGCATACATCTTAATACCTAGCACTCACCAATCACCAATCACACGAGCGCTTCAACTGCAGTGCAATCCGCGAAGCCTCGTCCGGGGCTAAATGTCCCAGCACTCGGTACCGCCGGTCGCCCGTCTCCACTTCTACGACAGCTTCTCTTCCCTTGCCCAACGTTCGGACAGCCACACTGGCTATCTCCCAGGTGTTGAAGATTTGATTTCGCGTCCACCACTTGGTGCTGGTTGTGGCCGTCAAACGGCCTGCAGCAACAATCACGGCTTGTTCGGCGAATTGTCTTTCGATAACTCCACGCAACAGGAAAAACAGCGGAATTCCACACAGCGCACCCAAAAGTGTCTTCTCAACAAACATAGGGAGCGAGGTAAACTGCGGGACCTTCAAAAATATCAACAGAGCAACAAAAGCGCAGACAATCGCGGTAGCAGCCGCCACCGCGCGCACTTTTTCAGAAAGGCGACTTTCCGAAGGCACTTTCACTCTAATTGCCCGGCTGTCGATTGCGATCGTCATCGGCGCTCATCCGAATGGCGGAATGCGCAAATCAAAACGCTTTGCCTAATCAACCTTATCTCTCCTCGAATGTAATTAACTTACATCTCGATGATAATTTCGCTGGGCAAGAATTGAAATACTAGCCATCGGGTAATTGATAGACAAATTTGCGGTAGATTATTTCCCTTCGCTGGCAGGCACCGCATTCGACTTACCGTGCGCGATGGCTTCTCTAACTTTAAGGAGCAGTTCATCAGCCGTGAATGGCTGGGGAAAAATATCAAAACCCTGCACGGCTTCGCGCCGCAGCAAACGCTCGTCATCCAGCAATCCGCCAACGATCAGCACAGCCATGCCGGGACACTTTCGTCGTAAATATAGCGCTGCATCGTGACCAGTAAAGGAATCTATATGGCTGCGAATCACCAATATATCCGGACGGCGCTTCCATCGGTCCAGCCAATCAACCGCTACCCCAATATCTTGCGCGGTCAAGACCGAATAACCATGCTGTTCCAGTAATTCTTCTGCAACCCTGGAAAAGACCGGGTCGGAGCAAACTAGCAGAACAGTTCCGCTGTTGTCGTTACGGAGCACCTATCACCTCCCCGTCCACTCACACTCCAATCATGCGATGGTTTTGCTCAAATGAAAATACGGCTCTCGCAGTAGTTTTTGCGAGGCACCCGGGCTAGTTGCCAGCCTCAAGCGTCAGTTTGGCAATGCGCAGGTTCTCCGCCAGTGTCGCCGGGCTGCGCGCTTCTGCGATTCGGCGTAGGATGGAACCCCGTACGCCTGACATACCGTCCACAAACGATCGCTGAGCGGTAGCGACATAAACAGCAGGCTCTCCACTGTCAGTTCGAACCGGATAGATGTAGGTATATTCGACGGCCGCACGAAAATAATGGGATGCGAAAAGCATCTTCGAAATGATGACGTAATGATCTTCATTGCCGCGCGGTAGACGTTGAATCATCACATGTTCTGCGCGTAGTACATGTTTCAGACCAAACGACGCTTCCTGCCAGTACAGAAAATCGTCTGTGTTCGCCGGTCTGTTCGCTGGGAAATTGGCTGCAAATCGAATCAAATCCGGCATCGCCTGGGCAATGAGCGTTTCGCTATGAATCAGCGAATGCAAGCCTTCCGCTACTGAATAAGGAGTGGGAGTATCGTAGTAGACCGCAAGGGCCGGGTCACCGTTCTGCAGATAGCGGTTCACATAAGCCACAATCCGCTGTCGCACTAACCGCTCGGCTCGAGCCTGCGCATCAGGCGCGTTCCAATCAATGCTTGTTTGGATTAAGTGCATCTCATCGGCGGGCATCTTAATCGCACAGTGGCCCGGGCGGCAGGCCAGCAATTCGTCTTTCGTCATACCGGCAAACGGAAAGCTGTTTGTCCGATTCAACCGCCGGAGAACTGAATCTGCCGGTTCGAACAACTTCCTTGCTTACCTGAAAATGTTCAATATCGCGAAAGGCTTTAATGTAAGCGCTCGGGCTGCACTTGATCAAGACCGCGCCGCCCATACGCACGTCATCGGGTTTGGAAGTGGCTACCATGTGTGCAATAGGCCACCCGATTCCAGCTTCGCGAAGTCTTCGGCGGAAAACTGAAACTCCTGCTGCAACCCGTAGCGGAAACGCGGCGGTATGGATTGGCAAGGCGAACGACCCGCAAGCGAAACCAATAACAGGAGGACCACTTGGTACTTCTTCGTGTTTAAGGGCGTCACGGTCTATTCAGTGTACGGCCTGGAATCTGATTTCGTAGTCACGTTCTTTTCACAAATGCATCTCTGTTTCAGGACAGGCAAACCCACCGGCTTAACACGGGTCTCCTACAATGACTGTAATTGCAGCAAGACAACGACGAGATTCAATTAGCCAAGGGATTGTTAGCGCGTGCCCCTGGTGCTTTCGACCGCTTTGTCGACACCTATCACAACAGACTGTTCCAATACAGCTATTTAATGTGCGGACACCGCGAGGACGCCGAAGAGGTAGCACAAGAAACGCTCTTGCAAGTTTTTCGTCGTCTGGGTCAATTGCGCGAGCCCGAGCGCCTGAAATCGTGGGTGTTCCGAATTGCGAAAAACGCTTGCCTAATGAAACGCCGCAAAAGTGTCTTTGCACCGGCACGCGAACTATCTTTAACCGACTACATGCCGCAGCGGACTTCGGACGACAACCGCAAACTCGAAATCGCGGATTGGACGCGCCTGCCGGAAACCGCTCTGCTACGCGCCGAGCTTCACAAAGTACTAAGACGCGCTATTGGAGACTTGCCGGACCATTACCGGTCGGTATTGCTGTTGCGCGATGTGGAGGGGCTAAGAACGGAAGAGACCGCAGAGGTTCTGGAAATCAGTGCCGACAGCGTGAAACAGCGGTTGCATCGCGCGAGGTTGGCTGTACGCTCCACCCTTGATCAATATTTACGAAAGACGGAGGCAATAACCATTGCGTCGGCAAACATCGAATCTTAGCGAATTATCTTGTCAGGAAATCTTCGCGTTGCTATCTGACTACCTGGACGCGGAACTCCCTCCCGACATGTGCCAGAAGCTGGCTGGACACATCCAGGACTGCGAGCCATGCGTGCAATTTGTCGAATCGCTGCGACACTCCATCGAGCTCTGCCAGAATTTTAAGCCCGGCGAAGCGCCAAAGCCGCTAACGGACGCTGTCAGAAGCGAACTTCGGAAGGCCTACGAAGGGCTGTCCGAATCCAGCGCATAATCACTCTCCACGAACCTACACTACTGTTCCATGACATCACAAAACAACCACACCACGCGCCGCGCCGCCCTTGGATCTATGTTTGCGGCAGCCGCATTGGCTCAGGCACCAGACGCAATCACCATCCCGGGCAAGCGGTCCATGATTTTGCACAATGACAGGCCAGAAGATCTGGAAACGCCTCTTGAGTGTTTTGACCAGTGGCTCACTCCAGTTGATGCATTCTTCGTAAGGCAGCATTTACCGCGTCCCGTGGTGCAAGAATCCGGCTTCATGCTTTCCATCGGGGGGCGCGCGACGCGTGAAATTCAAGTCTCTCTGGACGAACTCAGGCGTCTGCCGCAGCATCATCTTCCAGCCGTTCTGGAATGCACCGGCAACGGTCGAGGTTTCTATCAACCTCGGGTACCCGGTATTCAGTGGGGTCGTGGCGCAGTGGGCAATGCGGAGTGGGCTGGCCCCAGACTAGTTGATGTGCTGAAGCTCGCGAGCGCCGACTTCAATTCCGCTTTTGTTACTGTCAATGGTGCCGATGTCGGCGTTGCCAAAACGCCTGATTTTATCCGTTCTTTGCCCATGCGCAAAGCCGTTCATCCCGACACTATACTTGCTATGAACATGAACGGCCAGCGTGTTCCGGACCTGCACGGTTTTCCGTTACGCTTAGTGACGCCAGGTTGGGATGGCACGAGTTGGGTGAAGTGGGTAAATTCTCTGACGATTGCCAACGAACCAGACCAGGGTTTCTTCATGAATCCCGCCTACCGCTTTCCCAAGCATCCTGGACCGCCGGGCCAACCGGTCGATCCTGCCGATCTAGAAGTCATCGAAGGCATGCCTGTGAAATCTTACATCACCGGTCACAGCGACGGTAATCGAATCCCTTTGGCTGCAACTTTGCTGCGGGGTATGGCTTGGGCCGGTGAAGAACATGTGACTCGCGTGGACGTTTCCACTGATGGCGGCAGCAACTGGAAGCCGGCTGATCTGTCTGGCTCTACGTCGCCCTTCACCTGGCGTTTGTGGACGACTCAATGGCGTCCCACACAACCCGGTTTCTACACAATCATGTCGCGCGCTAGCGACTCAGCCGGACGCGTGCAGCCTATCGTGGCGCCTTGGAATCCTTCTGGCTATTTGTTCAACGCCATTGATCGGATCGGCTTGACCGTGGAGGCAGCCTGAATGCGCAGCTCCATGTTATTGATAGGGGCGCTTGGCGTTGTTTCTCTTTGCAGTGCGGCTGATCCGCAGCCAGCGGATGCAGGTAAGAACGCCGAAAAGCGCTCTTGCTTGCCTTGCCACAGTCTACGTCTGATAGAATCCCAACGACTCTCGGTGGCGGCCTGGACCAAGGAAGTGGACAAAATGATGGGTTGGGGCGCCGTTGTCCCCGATCGCCAAGTCCTTATTGATTACTTGACAACGGAATACAGTAACTCAAAACCACTCCCAACACCTGCAACAACAGCCAACTCGTCAGGCAAGTGACACTCGTCACTCGCCAACCCGTCACCGCTTAACTCAACTTGCATCTTCTTTGTTGAAGACTAAATATGCGACGCCTGGTGATTCTCGGTGGCGGCACCGCTGGAACAATGATGGCCAACAAGCTGGCCAAAACTCTAGACAAACAGCAGTGGCAGATAACCGTAGTTGATAGCGACCCTGTTCATTACTATCAGCCAGGCTTTCTCTTCATCCCGTTCGGTATTTACAGTTCGAACGATGTAATAAAACCGCGTCGTGATTTCCTCCCGCGTGAAGTCCAGTTGTTGCAAGCCCAAATCGACCGTATCGATCCCGTACGGAAAGTTGTTTTGGCGACCGACGGTTCAACACTGCCTTACGACTGCCTGATCATCGCGACTGGAACGCGCATTCGGCCAGATCAAACCGAAGGGCTGCGGGATGAGGATTGGCACCGAACCAAGTTCGACTTTTACACATTAGAGGGCTCGCTGGCTCTGTACGATGCGCTTCGATCGTTCGAGGGCGGCCGCCTCGTTGTGAACATTGTCGAGATGCCTATTAAGTGTCCGGTCGCACCATTGGAGTTCCTCTTCCTCGCTGATTCGTACTTTCGCAGGCTCGGCAGGCGCGATCACGTGGAGATTCAATTGGTAACTTCTCTGCCCGGTGCTTTCACAAAACCCAAAGCCACCGAAATCCTTGGCGGTCTTCTGGCAGAGAAGAATATCTCTGTCACCTCGGAATTCGGTTTGGCGCGCATCGACAACGAGAACAAGAAGTTGGTTGGATGGGACGATACCGAAGTCCCTTATGATCTGTTGGTTTCAATTCCCACCAATATGGGCGACGAATGCATCGCGCGCAGCGGGCTGGGCGACGAGCTGAATTTTATTCCCACAGACAAGACTACTTTGCAATCTAAAGCATTTCCCGACATTTTCGTACTGGGCGATGCAACGAACTTGCCAACCTCCAAAGCAGGTTCCGTGGCGCATTTTCAAGCTGACGTACTAACCGAGAATTTCTTGAGTTACATCGACCAGAAGCCGATGCACGCTTGCTTTGATGGACACGCAAATTGTTTTATTGAAACTGGCAACGGAAAAGGTTGTCTTATAGACTTCAATTACGAAACCGAGCCGTTACCCGGGTCTTATCCGCTGCCGGGTATCGGCCCCTTTTCCCTTTTAAAACAAACCGACATAAATCACTACGGCAAGTTACTGTTCCGCTGGGTTTACTGGCATCTGCTTTTGCGTGGTAAGGAATTGCCCATCGGTTCCGCCATGTCCGTGGCAGGAAAGGTGGCGTGAATCATGTCTCCACTTATTGCATACGTACCTGAAACAGCTCATTTGCTGGAAATCAATCGGAAACTAGATCTGATCTCCGCAGAACTCGACGAGATTAAGCGTTATCGCGTTGCGCTACAAGATCTGGAGGCCGATCTGACGCACGTTGCGAAAGAAATGTTTCCTAGCCTTGTTGGACTCAGCAGCGAATTCGAGCGCAGAGGCTATTTGCGGGTTGCCCGGCAGGTGAGTGGAATTGGTGATGCGTTGGTTGCGTCCCATTCTGCTGCCGACCTTAACCAAGCGCGCGCCAGCATTCCGCAACTGATTGGGGTACTGCGCGAACTCACCAGACCAGAGGTTTTGCAGGCTTTGGAGGCTATTGTCTATGGATTTGGCGAGGTACAAGCCGTGGAAAAACAAGATGTTTCGATAATGACTCTGTTGCACGAGGCCAACACGCAGGAAGCACGCCGCGGATTCGACATTTTAGTGAGGTTTTTGAAAGTTGTTGGCGCGCGAAGCGCCAAAGAATCGAGGAGAACCAAATGACTACAGTCCTGCTAGGCAAGGAACTGGCGCTGGATGCCGACGGGCACCTGGCCAATCGCTCCGATTGGAGTCCGGAATTGGCCGCAGAACTGGCGCGCGGCGAAGGTATCGCACAGCTAACCGACGCGCACTGGCAAGTAATGAATTTCATGCGCAAGGTTTTCGATACCGAAGGCGATGCGCCAACCATCCGCCGATTAACCAAGGAAAGCGGCATCGATACGAAACAACTTTACACGCTATTCCCGAAAGGCCCTGCCAAAAAAGCCGCAAAGATTGCTGGGTTGCCGAAACCCAAAGGATGCATATGAACGAACCTATTCAGAAAGTCTCCATAATCGTGTCCCACGGCACGCTGGACGGTGTTTATCCAGCGCTGATTATGGCGAACGGAGCGCGTATGGAAGGTATTGACGCGCAGTTGTTTTTTACCTTTTTTGGAATGGATGCCATAAACAACAAACGAATGGATCATTTGAAAGTTCCAACGGTAGGCAACCCCGCCATGCACATGCCGACCGTTGTCGGCGCAGTTCCAGGCATGTCCGCATTTGCGACATCCATGATGAAAAAGGAGATGGAGAAACTGGATATTCCGCCCGTTCGTGAGTTCATTGAAATGATTCACGATGCAGGTTGTGAAATCTACGCCTGCAAAGCATCGGTGGATATGTTCCATCTGAAGAAGGAAGACTTCTGCCCCCAAGTGGACGACATTATCAGCGTCGGCCAGTTTTACGAAAAATCGGCCGGCGCACAGATTATTTTTACGTAGTCTTCAGCGGCACTGTTGCCACGATTCGCGTTCCGCTCCCCGGCGCAGAATGAATATTTATAGCGCCGCCAACCAAGGCAACTCGCTCGCGAATACTTCTGACACCCAAGCCTCCGCGAACGAGCTTCGTATCGAAGCCGGTACCGTTGTCTTCAAGCACCAATTCTAAATGCTCGTTCTGTGCGGATAGTCGTACGCTGACCCCTGTTGCTTTGGCGTGCTTTTGGATATTGCGCAAACTCTCCTGGCAGACCCGATATAGGCAGGAAGCAATGGCATGGTCCAAATCGTCCGGCACGTTAGATGCCACAAACACAACCGCGATGCCACTGGTATGCTGCATATCCAAACACAAAGATTCTAAAGCCGCGCTTAAACCCAAGTCGTCCAGAATCGCGGGGTGCATTTGGTGAGAGATGTTCCGCACGCCATCGGAAATCTGCAGAAGTCTGGCTTGGTAGGAACGCATCTGGATTCCCAAATTTTCGCTCTGCCCCAGTTCCGAAGCGCGTTTTCCAAGTTCAACGGCAACAAATGCCAAACGCTGGCTAATATCGTCGTGAAGTTCGCGTGCAATTTGCTTGGCCGCTTCTTCCTCCGCCGTAAGTAATGCGATGCTAAGGCGGCGTAGTTCCTGCTCCCCTTGGCGCTGAGAAGTAACGTCGGTTGCAATCATCAGCACGGAACGCACGCGCTTGTCCTCGCTGAACTCAGGTACAAAACGGATATCCATAATGGCTTCTCTACCCCCATGTAACAGCAGCCGAGTTTCTACCGACACGCTGTTCCCACTCTCGGCAACCTTCCTAATAGCCCGTATCCAAGGATCGCCGTCGAAGTTGAAGATGGTCCCCACTTCCCGCCCAATGAAGAACTCAGTTGACCGATGCGCCATTTCCGATGCGCGTGCATTTGCGAACAAATAACGGCCGTTCAGATCAACACGAGCAATCCAATCCGGGCTATTGTCCACCAGATCGCGATATTGCTGATTCAATCGTGCCATTGTTTCCTGCACTTGTAAGCGTTCTGAAATATCGCGCACAAGCGCTAGGTAAAGTCTCTTTCCATTGAGAACAATCGTGCTCAGGCGGATCTCGACCGGGAACTCATATTTATCGCGACGCCTCAATCGCGATTGAAGTGTTAATACCGATTTTGAGGCTTTCGCCCAATTCCGGCGGGCCTTTTCGGGAGTAGCCGTCGCCGAGATATCGAAAATCGTCAATTCCAACATCTCTTCACGGGAGTATCCAAGACTGCGGTGCGCCTCATGATTGACATCGACTATCCGGCCCTCGGCATCATGCACCAAAATTAGGTCAGAGGCTTGTTCGACCAGAGCGCGGTAGCGTTGTTCACTTTCGCGCAACGCTGCGTCTACTCGCTTCTGTTCGCTTATGTCGCGGCGAACGACTATAGAACCTGTGATGGTCCCGTCGTCAGTCCGAATCGGAGCAAAATTGAAACTTCCGATCCACGTCTCGTCCGTGTCCTTGCGGCGCAATCTGTATTCGACGTTCGCACCAGTTTCGCCGCGCAAAGCCCGATTACTCGGCCATTGTTCGAAGGGCGCCTGGCGGCCGTCAAGAAAGAATGCTTCAATGAACGCAGGCATTGCGGCGACAGTTCTTGCGCATTGCTCCGCCGACGGAAACCGATGAAACTCGGAATAAGCTTCGTTGCTATAGACGAGATGGCCTTTCTCGTCAGTGATGGAAACTGCGTCAGTCATGGCAGAAAACGCCGCCTGCAATTGCGTTTCCCGCTGCAGCAGAGCATCTTCGGCAAGCTTGCGCTTAGTAACATCCTCCGCAAAAATGAAAATGCCTTCTGGCATGCCATTTATGTCTCCCCACGGACGAGCTTCCCATCGAAGCCAGTTGCGTGTGCCATCCGCTCGTTCGAAGCAATCGATTTCTTCGCCCAAGCTCTCTCCGGCCAACGCACGCCGGTGGACGTCCTTCCAGCGTTCAGGAACATCGGGAAATACTTCGTAATGGGAAAGCCCCTGCACATGCTTTGTATCCAGCGCATAGTCCGAACACCAACGATCGCTAGCGTACAGGTATCGCATGTCACGGTCAAACATTGCAACCGCGACCGGCAGCTGTTTGACAAACGCAATCAGTTGCGCGCGGTTAAACTGCGATTCAGCTACGCCCATGTTCCCGAGTGCATCACTATTCTCTTTCGATGTTACTAATGTGAGAGGCGACTATCTAGAGTACTAATGCATCGAAATACGGTTGTGCTGGCGGAAGATAACGATGAATTGAGGCAAAGCATAAGTGAGTTACTGGCGGATCACTATGAAGTTTTGGCTGCTATCGGAGACGGCAAGCAGCTGGTGCAACAGGCCACGGCGCTGAATCCCGACTTACTGGTAATCGACATTTCGATGCCCGGTCTGAGCGGTCTCGAAGCGCTATTACAGATTAAGGATCAGGGCGTAACAGCGAAGGCAATCATCCTCAGCATGAGTGCCGAGACGGCCTATGTGCGCAGAGCTTTTCAAATCGGCGCGACAGGCTTCGTTCTGAAAGAAGAAGCTGCAGAAGACTTGCCGCGTGCGGCGGCAGCGGTGTTGGCGGGCGGGACGTTTGTATCGAAGCGAATCAAGTTTAACGGACAATAGCGCGTTCAAACAGCGGCATGCGCGAGTCACTTGCATGGTTAAGGTCAGCTTCGAGAACAGCCAAACCGATGTCGCCTTTATACAGGCTTTCGGCGCGTAACTCGAGCGGCGGAATTCCGTCCGTCTTAGTAGCGCTGGCAAGCGCGGCTGCATCGCGGGCGCGCTGAAGCCATAACACATCGCCGTTCTGGCGATAGATGTTTAGGAATGCGTAAGCATGGCCGGCAATTCCGCAACACAGATTGCCGATCGCGGCACGGGCTTGCCAGGCGTTCCAAGCGGCGCTTTCGGCTAAGTCCAAATAACCAGGGTTGCCAAGAACTTCGTGGGCCACGCTCCACAAGAAAACAAATCCCGCGCTTCCGTTGCACCATCCGGGTGTCGCGGGCATGACTCGCGATTGACGGACAAGCCAGTCCAAGCGTTCTAGTAACAGGTCGGAGACAGGATCGCCGGACGCAGCACTCCAGCACAAACTGGAATAGAGAATGCCGGCCCATCCGTGGGCGATGGCAAGGTTGGTGAGTTCCCTACCCTTCAACCCCTCCCAAAGGCGGCGATGAAGCGCACGGCCGTTGGCCAATAATTTTTCATTTCGCGTAGTTGTTGCGTCGAGTAAAAAAACATTGCCCAACAACAAACCAGCAAGCCCCAAAGTGAGATCGAGCAACAGACAATCCTGCTTTGAAAAGCGGATGAACGAGTCCGTTGCCCAATGCTGCGTTTCAGAATCGCCGCGTGCATTTGCGATTAATGCTTGCACAACATAAATTCCGGCAGGACTGTGATACAGCGAACTTTCACCAACAGTCTCGCGCGTTAAATTTATTCCGTCGTAAAAAGCTCCCTCGTTGCCAAGTTCTCGAAGAGATTTTGCCGACCAGATATCCGCTTGTGCGAGCAATTCGCCGTCGTTTTCCGAACAAGCGATTTGATACAGCGCATACGCAATGCCCGCGCTGCCGTAATTGATAGACGTGGTGGGCGATGCCAATGTTACCCCGCGCAGAATCTTTGTCAAGTTCGGGCGCACTCTGTAAGCGGGGGTCTTGATTTCAGATTTTGGAATTTCGGCAGAACGAAAAGTATCGGCAAATTCGCGAGTGGATGCAAATCGATCGCTCGGTTTTTTGCTCAGCGCTTTTTGCAGAACAGCTTCGATCGCGGGCCAAGGTTTTTCGAACGGCCGCATAGGATTTTCGGCGATCTGCGAGAACATTTTGTTCTTTTCGAGCGAAAATTCCAAGTAGTGCATGCCCGTCAGCAGGAGATAGAGCAAGGCTGCGATTCCGTATTGTTCGCCGAGAGTGGTGGCGACCGGCGCCGGAGAATTAGAGAGAATCGCATTTGCAAGTTCCGGTTCGAAGAAAAAGCTGACACCGCCGCGCGATGGCTCGTCGCTTAACCCTAGATCAATGATTTTTGGTTGTCCGGCGCGATTAATCAAAATGTTGCCCGGATGAATGTCGCCGTGAACGACATTCTGTTCGTGCAAACTAGCGTATGCGTCTAGAATACGAGCGGTGATGGCGCGTACAGAATGAAAATCGTTGCGTTGGCGAAATTCGGCACAAGCGGTAACAGAATCAACGCCGTCGAACCATTCTCCAACAAAATAGGGACGCCCATTCCAATCACCCAGGTCCAACAGTTTCGGTGTAACTGATGCATCGAGTTTCGAAAGCAGAAACGCTTCGCGTAGTACGGCTTCGCCTAATTTGAGCGCGCCCAATGTGCCTTCGCTGTTTCGAACCTGGTAGACCTCAGTGTCTTGTAAGGACTGAACGCAGCGGATGATTTCCCAACCATGCACTTCTTTTTCACCGGCGAGAGCGGGCTGATGCTCCGCAGCATCAATAGAATCAGCCGCAACAAGCAGTTGTTGCCCGATCAGCATTTGCAGCATCGGCAACGCTTCTTCAAGCAATTGTTCGGGATTGACCGATTTGCCACGGCTGAAGCGCGCAACGGCTTGCGCGATGGTGCTTGGTCCTTCGAATTGCCTGATGAGAGCAGCGGTTTCCGCGTTAAACACTTTTGAATGCTGACGGGAATTGCGACGGCTGAGAGCGAAATCGCCTTCCTTGGAGCCGATTTCGCGCCGCAATTCTTCGCTGAGTTCGCCAACGGGAAGCAAGGTTGTCCCGACGGGCAAAACAAGTGGTTCGGTGAGCAGCATGATTTTAACTCCAATTCAGAGAGCGGGTGGGCGTCCACGTTTCGGTATCAATTCCCTCGAGCCGGACGCGATTGAGAGCAAATGTGGCAGTTTTTCCCAGCGCAAGAGCGCTAGCAAGACGATTGCAAATGCGTTGACGCCAACTTTCGCGCTCGGGAGGATCGATACCCCAGGAAAGCAGCTTTTCTCCGTTCAAATCGGCAGTGAAAGGAACTCCGTGCGATGGGCAGCCGCCGACCTTCTGCAAAATGTTTGAAGCGGTGTCTTGCAGATCTGCAAATTCGCGGAAGTAGAGAACGATTTTGTCGGGCCGCAGGATGCCATGAACATCGCCACCGACCTTCATGTGAAATGCACGCGAGAAGGCAGCGACATCAGCGGCGGCGCAAAAACCGTCTTTCACGTTGCCGGGCGCGGGACTGACATAGAGCTTATAGGTGGTTGAAGAACTATAGCGCAAAGGTGCTTGCCACGCGATCCAGCCTTGATTGCCAGATTCACTCACGCGCGTCCAACTGTTTTTCAATAACTGTGATGTTGCTCCACTGCCAATTCCGAGGTATTGCTCCAAAGCTGCGCGATTGGGCAGCAATTTTTGCCAGTGCGGCGAAAAGGGAACGTGGTTGTACATGTAAAGGCGAGTGGATAACGCACTGGGGTTGGCAATTTCCATTTCGGCTGCGTATTCCAACGCCCGGCGCGATAAGGCAGCCAGCGGATTTTCAGCAGCAAAGTGATCGCAATGGGCAAAAACCAACCCCGACGCAGCGGGACCAGTAACGAGTTCACCATCTTTTTCAATGGCGAAAACGCCATCTAAAATCAGCCGGGCGATCACTTGGTCGCATTGGTCGCCCAGATTTTGAGCTACGAAACCCGGCAAAGGAGCGGGACTTTGCAAGGAATACCAAAGCAGTGCCGCATCGCGAGAAGCTGATTTTATGCCGAGGCTCTGATCCCGCTTAGGGCGCAGAATGCCATAGTTATCGGGTTCGCGGCCAAGCGCATCGAGTTTTTCCTGCTCGGCGGCGGAAAGACGATCAAACAACACCAGCTCGTAAGCTGGGTTGGCACAAAGACGCAAATCCCGAAAACTATTGGTCATGGCAGCCTACTTGGCTTTGGCTTTTTCTTGCTTCTCGATTTCGGCCAATGCTTGTTGAAGCTGCGCTTTGACCGTGCCGAGTTGCTGTGCGCTCAATTCCGGGTCGACGGCTTGTTGCACCGCCACCGTTCGAGTGATCGTTATTTCGCAGCCATATGAATATGCGCAGGTGTCGTAACAGGTTCTCGTACAGATGTGACAGGAGAATCCGCACAACGTGAGTGTGCCGATTCCTGGTTGAATTTGAGACAGGTTGACCATTAGGTCACGAAAATTGAACATTTTATTTCCTCCGAGTTATTTGGAACGTTTTGAGGTTCCGGTTAGTAGTGACGGAGAGGGCGAGGATCGTTTCAGGATGGGAGGAACTATTTTTAGAGCGCGCACCAAGCGGTTAAGCGCTGGCGCAACAGTGAACGACTGGCTTCGGGAATCAGAATGCCGGAGATGATAGCGACAGAGTTTGCACCTGTGGCAAATACCGATTCAGCATTTTCAAGCGTGATACCACCGATGGCGACTAGCGGCTTGTCGGTGAGGGGGCGAAGCTTTTTCAAGCCATCGACGCCGACGACGGGATCCGGCTTTTCTTTGGATTTGGTTTCGAAGATGGGGCCTAACGACAGATAATCGACAGGCGACCCGACGGCGCGCTTCAACTGGGGCGCGTTGTGAGTGGAAAACCCGATAATGACGCTGCCGACGATCTGGCGCGCTGCAGGTGCCGGCAAATCGTCCTGGCCGATGTGGAGACCGGCATTCAGGAGTTTTGCGAAATCGGCGCGGTCGTTGACGATGAACGGAATATTCGCCTGACGGCAGAGTTCGCCGATGACTTTGGCTTCGTTGAATGCGGTTTGCGTCCAATTGTCTTTGTGACGATACTGGAGAATTTTTGCTCCAGCAGCAATGGCTTCTTCCGCCACTTCGATAGGTTTGAACAGACTAGTGGCGATGACGGCAGTGTCGATGATGGGATAGAAGCGTGGAAGATTCATGCAGCTATTGCTTTAGATAGCGGTCGAAGAAGGCGGCAGCTTTGCCGAATGCGTCTCGGTATGATTCGTCGCGGGCGAAGGCGTGATTCTCTTCGGGGTAGAACGATTCGTCGAAGGTTTTGCCTTCGTGAATGAGTTTTTCGGAGAGTTGGACGGCGTCCTGGAAGAGGACGTTGTTGTCGGCGATGCCATGCAGAATCAGCAGATGATTTTGAAGCTGGCCGGAGAAGTTAATGGGTGAACTGCGGCGGAAGGCTTCCGGATTGTCGGACGGAGAAGACAGGCGTTCATCGGTGTAGCCAGCGTTGTAATTCAGCCAATCATAAACACCAGAAAACGCTGCTCCCGCTTTGAAGGTGTCGGGAGATTTGAACATGGCAGCCGCAGTCATGAAGCCGCCGTAACTCCAGCCCCAGATTCCGATGTGATCCATGTCGATATTCTTCAGACCGCGCAAGTATTCGACACCGCCCAGTACGTCATCCAGATCGGGTCCGGCCATATTGAGATAGACGCCGCTGCGCCAATCGCGACCGTAGCCGGTGCTGCCGCGATAATCCATTTCGAGAATGACGTAGCCGTGATTGGCGAGGTAGTTATTAAAGGCGAAGCGCAGTTCCTGATAGCTGCCCCATTCTTTTAGCACGCTAGTGGCGTAGCCTGCGCCGTGAATATAAACGATGGCGGGACGGCGAGGTTGATTGGGATTGTCAGGATTGTAGCCCTGCGGCAGCATGAGGCGCGCGGAAACGGGCTTGTGATCTTTCAGCGATGGGTAGGTGAGATATCTAGTTTCGGCCCAAGGTTGCTGGTAGAAAGCGGGGATGGGTGATTTGGTGATTTGCTGACCGTCAATGTATAAATCGAATGGGTTCTTGGAGTCGGCTTCGAGCATCGCCGTTGCTTTTCCGTCCTCCGTTACCCAACCTATGTTCAAGCCTTCGCGCTTGCTGAGCTGTTCGGGCTGAGCATCGGCGGCATCGACATCAATGCGGTAGAACTGGCGCTCTGACGGAGACTTTTGTGTGGAGGAGTAATAAATGTAGTGGCCGATCCATTGCGGATTGTGCGAGAAAGTATCGTTGTGAACTTCCCAATCGCCTTTGGTGAGTTGGCGCAGATTGGAGCCATCAGTGTTGACGATGTATAAGTGCTGAAAGCCGGATTGATCGCTGGTGAACCAAAGGCGTTTCGATTCCTGATCCCAACCGGTGTCCGCGATTTCAGCCCAGCGGTCGTCGGTTTGATGGAAGACGACCATGGATTTGGCGGTGGAAACATCGATGACGCGAACTTCCTGCGTTTTGTAGTTGGTGCTTTGCGTGGCGACTACGAGTTTTTTGGAATCGAGCGACCATTGCGCCGTACGGACTGGTTGAGCGTTGTGGCCGGTGTCCATTTGCGTAGGCGGTTCGTCGCCACTGGCAGGAACTACGAAGATTTGTGACTCTTCCGGCTGATCGCCAGCTACGCTGCGCGGGAAGGGAGATGCAGTAACGAATTGGCCGGAATAGATGGGAAGCGGCATGGTTCTGCCGGGACGTGGACGGACGCTATAGGAAAGGTATTTGCCATCGGGCGACCAGTGAAAGCCGGCAAGTGTGGCGGGAGCTTTGATCTCGGTTCGCTGATCGAGCAGGAGGGTTGGGCTGTCGTGAGCGCAGGTTTTGCTGGATGGAGTGTAGAACGTCCAACCTCCGCATTGCATCAGGCGCAGGACAAAGATCTGGCCGCTTTCGGAAAAAGCAACGCTGGTGCCATCGGGAGAAAACTGCGGATTGGATTCAGAGCCTTTGGTTCGGGTAAGACGTACGGGCGGGTTACCGCCAAAGGTGGCGGCGAGGAAAAGATCTCCGCGATAGGAAAAGACAACGAAGGAACCGTCTTGCGAGATATCGAAACTGGAGAGGCCGGGCAGCGGCGGGACGTATTGTTTGCGGTGAATATCGAGTTCGGCTTCGGAATCGTTGATGGGATCTTTGAGGTTTTCGAGATTGGTCAGACGAGTGAGTTTCTTGGCGTCGGCGTCATAGACATATAGGTCGCGGAAGGCAGAGCCGTGGTCGTTCCAGAGGAAGCCGAGTTTGTGGGAGTTGCGCGCCCAAGTGAGCTGAGACGGCCAAGTTCCCCAGAGAAGGGGGCGGGAGAAGAGCCGATCAATGGAAAGTTCCTGGGAATAGCAAGTGAGGGCGAGGAAGAGAATAAAAAGGGCAGCACGAAATATCTGGGCAACCGCTTGCTTGCGCGCGCGGCTCGGAAAATGTGTCATATGGGAAGAGGGACTTGTTCGATGATATCGATACCGAAGCCTTCGAGTCCGACAACTTTGCGCGGGTGATTGGTGAGGAGGCGAATGGTGGTGAGGCCGAGGTCAGACAGGATCTGAGCGCCGACGCCGGTTTCATGTTGCAAGGGTTGGTGATGATCGGACACCAGATACTTGCTGCGGTCGCGGGCGTGGCCGATGATTTCGTGAGTACCGTTGTTCCAGAGCGTGGAAAGGCCGGGTCCCGTTTGGTGGAGATAGAGGAAGACGCCAGCACCCTCTTTCGTGATGGCGGCAAGGGACGCCGGGATCATGGCGTGGCAATCGCATTCGATGGAATTGAAAATGTCGCCATAGACGCAACTGGAGTGGACACGAACCAAGACGTTTGACTTGCCTTGGACATCTCCGTAGACGAGCGCGATGTGGGCTTCGGAACTGCCTCGGCTGACGAAACGCACGGTTCGGAAGACACCTTGCGGAGTATGGATGGTCCCGGTAGCTTGGCGTTCCACCACTCGCTCGGCCTGCATGCGGTAGCGAATGAGGTCGGCGACGGAGATCATTTTGAGGCCGAATTTTTTGCAGAATTCGACCAGTTGCGGCACACGCGCCATGGTGCCGTCTTCATTCATGATTTCGCAAATGACGCCACCGGGCGATAGGCCGGCGAGTTTAGCAAGATCGACAGCGGCTTCGGTTTGGCCGCAGCGAACCAAGACGCCGCCGGAACGCGCACGCAAGGGGAAGACGTGGCCAGGACGCGCCAGATCTTGCGGACGCGATTTGGGATTGATGGCGACTTGGATGGTTAGCGAACGGTCTTGTGCCGATATGCCAGTAGTAGTGCCTTCCGTAGCATCAATGGCTTCGCAAAATGCGGTGCTGAAGCGGGCCGTATTGACCGGCGACATGGGCTGAAGATCAAGCCGGTCGCAAATAGCCGGATCGAGGGCGAGGCAGATAAGGCCGCGCCCATGAGTAGCCATGAAGTTGATGACTTCGGGAGTTATTTTATCGGCGGCGACGGTAAGATCGCCTTCATTTTCGCGATCCTCGTCGTCGACCACGACGAGGATCTTACCTTGACGGAACTCTTCTATGGCATCTGGTATCGAAGCAAACGGCATCCTATATAAGGATTATGCGACGCCCGCTTTGAGTTTCCATGACTTAGCGGACCCGATTGCTGCGTTGACAGCGTTGATGTTCTTTACGCCTTGATCGGAGAGCCAATCTTCGAGAGCCTTGACGCCTTGCTTCCCGTAGACCGGAATGCCTTCTTTCCAGGTAGCGCGTCCGCAAAGAACGCCCGAATAGTCAGTACCCGCTTCACCGGCCATGTTAAGCGATTCCACGAACTGCGCGTTGCCCACACCGGCGCTGAGATAGATGAACGGCTTGGAGGCTTCTTCGGCAGCGCGGCGATACAGGTCGAGAGCTTGCTTGCGCGTGTAGGCGCTTTGACCTTTATATACGCTGGAGTTTTCGACGTACTCGGCATTGACCGGGACTTCGACCTTCAACATGTCCACACGGTACTGGGGCTTGCTGAATTCCTTCATTGCGCCAATGACGATTTCCGGCTTCTGCTTGGCGTATTCAAGACCCTTTTCGTCTCCGCCTTTGTGGTCGTAACCGACAAATTCGAGGAAGAAGGGGATGTCGTAGAATTCGCACTCGGCACCGATGCGTTCGATGAAGGCATGCTTGATGTCGTTGACGCTGGCATCGTCGAACGGGGTGTAATAAATGAGGATCTTGACGGCATCCGCGCCTTCGTCTTTGATGCGCTTCACGGAGAGGTGAGGCAGTAAGTCTGGCAGACGGCCGGGCTTGGTGTTGTCGTAGCCGCTTTCTTCGTAGGCGAGTAGGAGGCCGGCGTTGGCCGAGCGAGCTTTGGCCGCGGGAAGGCCAAATTCGGGATCTAGGAGAATGGCGCTGGCGTGCGGGGTGAGGATCTTAGATACAGCGATCTTGAATTCCGACATCTGTTCGTCGGTGACTTGATCTTGCGAGACGCCCTTGGCAGCGGCGATGGATTTGCGCAGACTGCCACGTTGGTCCATTGCGGCGGCGGCGATCACGCCTTTTGAGTTTGATAGGGCGTTGAGATGTTTGATTTTTCCTGCGGAAAGTGACATTAGGTTTTGTTGCTCCAGTTCTGATGAATTGAAGTATCAGTATATCTGAGGGGGAGGGTCCGGGGCGGTGACTGTGGTTACGGAACGAACCCGGGGTGCAAGGGGCAAAGAAATGGGGAAGACGAGAGAGTTACGGAACGAACCGGGGTTTTGGGGCGAAGATATGGAGAAGAATTCGGGGAAGCATAGTTTACGGATGAGTTCTCAGCCGGCTGGAAGTTGTTAGGAGGCAAGAATTAAGGAGATGCTGGGTTCTGAACTTGTGCAGTTTTATCGATGAACGACGTTTTGGTTGGATTTTGGACGGAGTTGGGGTGATAGTGGCGGCAGGTTAAAATTCGCGGGCAATCAGTCAGAGTTCGTCTTCAGTGGGCGGATTGTAGCCGAGACTAATTGCTTGTTTCTTCATGTCCTCCAGATGTTCCTGCCAAGTTGGTTCTTTTTGGTTGTTCTTCTTTTTGGCGGCTTTTATGCGTTCTTCAAGAAGAGCTAGCTTGGCGGAGCGGTCGGCTTCGGCTTGACGAGCTTTGCGGTAGTCTTCAACGGCTTTTTTGGCTTGCGTGAAGAGATTGCTTTTGGCGGTTTGATAGCGATGGAAACGGCCGAGGGTGCGCTGTTGGAGTTCTGTCCATTGCGAGGGCTTTGGATTGGCGTCGTAGAGGTCGGCTTCGACCGATTCCAGGGCTCTGGTGGCGCGTTGCAGGAACCAATCGGCTTTGATCAGCTTTTCGACGAGGTTCTTTTCGGCGTCGTCCTTTGGCTTATAAGAAGTGAGCCAGGTGACTTCGAGCTTTTTCAAATCGGCTTCGGATTCGTGGGGCAGGATCAGCGTGTCGGCACAGCAGCCGTGTTTGGTGGCATTCTTGGACGAGATGGCGCGTCCTGCGATTGTGGCGGGGCCGCCGTTAGGATTGGGAACCACGACGGGCTCGGTGGTGTTGATGATGGTTTGGTCGGACATAAACGTAGACTCACTTTCGCGTCCAGGATAAAGTCCCGACGGACCGGGCGACCTAGGGAAAGTGAGTTATGTTGTTGATTTGATTCGGCAAAATATTTTTTGATTTTTTGTTAACGTTCGCGATTGTTTTCGGCTGATGGAGTAAAAGCCTCGGCTGGGTCGCTAATGTGATTCAGAAGAGCATTTCCTGTTTCGGACTTTTGACCTGACGATTCCGGCTTTAAGTATTTAAGTATTGAGCGAGATCAGGCATTCGGCATTTGCAGCGAATGTAGCCGGAGTACCCGGAACGCCGGGTGCTTCCGCAGTACTTCAACCGCTTGAAAACGTGGCTGTTGGGTGACATTTTAGGTTGGGACGTTTGGAGGTCCGAATTCTATGTCGATTTCTGGAGCGAGCTTGCGGGGATTGTGTGCGCTTGCGATAGGTTCTCTATTGCTTGCCGGTTCTGCAGGGGCGCAGACGGTGACGGCTACAGTTGCCCTTCCCGCTGCGACCAGCCCCACCAATGTGGCTGTGAATCCGGTAACCAACACTATTTATGTTTCGGACAGCAGCAACGTCGCGGTGATTAATGGAGCCACGAATGCGGTGACCACCATCGCGGTTCCCAATGCTTGGGCGCTGGCAATAAATGTGGTTACCAACAAGATTTATGTGGTTAGCGGCTCGAGTAGCCTAATGGTGATTGATGGAAGTACTAACGCTACGAGTACGGTACCACTGCCGGCAGGGACGCAAAATAGCGACTCTACGCCGCTGGTAGTGAACGCAGTAACGAACAAGATTTACTTGGGCAACGAAGCTACGGCTGGTGGAGTGGTGGTGGTCGATGGCGCGACGAATAACACCACTACTATCCCGCTGGCAGGTCCGATCTACACGCTGGCGGTGAATCCTGTCACGAACATGATTTATGCAACCAATTACACCAGTGCGGTAACGGCGATTAATGGCGCCACCAATGGCACGGCGAGCATATCGGTTCCGTTTGCCGCGTTGCTGGCCGTGAATCCGGTGACGAACACAATTTATGCGAGCGGGTCAGCCGGGGTGACAGTAATTAATGGCGCGACGAATGGCGTTACGGCCACCATAACGGCGCCGAACACCGGTGTTTCTTTGACGGTAAATCCGGTGACGAACCAGATCTATTTGGCGAGCAGCGGCGGTGTGACAGCAATTAATGGCGCGACGAACATCGCCACTAGCATCGGAGGCCGGTTAGAGGCGGGCATGTTGGGGGTGGATACAGCGCGGAACAAAATTTATGTTGTGGACGAGAACCTAACCAACGGCGTGTTGGCGGTTGATGGGGTGACACTGGCGACCACGACTCTCACTGTTGGGACAGGGCCGGAGGCGATAGCGGTGAATCCGGTGACGGGCAAGATTCATGTCAGCAACAGTGGCAGCGCGAACGTGAGTGTGATTGACGGAAACGCGAATGCGACATCGACACTTGCGTCATTGACTGGTCCAGCGGCGGTGGGAGTGAACCCGGCGACGAACACGATTTATCTGGCGAACAACGCCGATTCGCTGACGGTTGTGAACGGCACAACGCTGGCCACGACGACAATTTCCACCGGGAGCAATGGCAGCGATGTGGCAAAGGGTGTGGTGGTGAACCCGATTACGAATACCACCTACATGTTGAGCGCGGGAGCATCGCCGAGCTATACGGGCACGGTTGCGGCGGTAAACGGGATGAACAACAGTGTTACAAGCGTTTCGGCAGGGGCTAACTCAGTGGCCATCGCACTGAACCCAGTTACTAATATTGTTTATGTTTTGAACGAGGGCATCCCGAGTCAGAGTTATGCCGGCAGTCTGACTGTGATTAACGGCGCCACGAATGCGGCCAGCAACATTGGGATTAGCGCGCAGCAGCCGGTTGCGATAGCGGTGAATCCGGTGACGGACATGATCTACGTGGCGAGCGTGGGATCAAATCCGGCGAACCCAGGAACGTTGACCGTGATTAACGGAGCAACGGGGAGTGCATCGACGGTTACGGTTGGTGCCGACCCGATAGCGATTGCGGTTGACTCGGTGACGAATACCATTTACGTTGCAAATAACAACAATGGCACGGGGACGGGATCCGTCTCCGTAGTTAGCGGCGCAACCAATGCGGTGACGGCGACGATTAGTGTTAGCGCTTCACCGACCGGAGTGGTGCTGAATCCGCTGACGGATACGGTGTATGTGGAGATGTCGCCAATTACGGTGATTAATGGCGCGACGAATGGCACTTCGACGATAACGGCAGTGACGCCGGCTTATTTGGCGGTAGATACGGCGCGCAACAGGATTTACTCGATTGGAGCGAATAACTCGATAACTGTGATTGACGGCGCTACGAATACGACTGAGAGTGCAGCGGCGGCTCAAAATGCGCGGGGAATAGCGGTGAACCCGATTAGCGGGCAGGTTTATATCCCGAATGGATCTGACAATACCTTGACGATTTTGAATGCGGCACAATCGACGACCGTTCCGTTGACGGCGAGCATCACTCCGCTGGCAGGCAATGCGACGAGCAATCCGAATCCGACTTTTACGTTCAATGCGAGCAGTTCTACGGTAACGGTGCCGGACGGTGTGTATTTCCAGTTAGACAGTTTGGAATCGGGATGGAATGTGACGACGGGCAGCAACCCTTACCAAGGGACGACGCCTACGCTGCTTCCGGGGCTGCATATTCTGTATGCGTATGCGGTGGACGGGCAAGAATCGGCATTGGAGAATACCGGGGTTCTGGAGGAAGGGACAATAACAACCGGGAGTATTCAGGCGTACGAGTTTTTGGTGACTCCGGGGACGTCGGGACAGCCTTCGGCTACGACTACGACGGTGACGGCAGCACCCGGCGAGACACCCTTTGGAGGGACTGCGACCATCTCCGCGACAGTTACCTCTCCGGGAGGTGTTCCCACAGGAACAGTGAATTTCACATTTACTTTCGCTTCCGGTTCGGTGTTGTTTGGTTCTGAGCCTCTGAATGGGAACGGAGAGGCATCCGTACAGGTTTCTAACTTGCCGGAAGGGTATGACTCGATTACGGCGAGTTATAGCGGCAGCACATTGTTTCTGGCGAGCAGTGGGAGTGTGACGGAGACGGTGAACGCTGAGCCTCCGGTGATTAGTGGGCTTACACCTTCGTCCGGCAGCGGACTTACTCAGACATTTAGTGCAGTTTATACCGATACGCAGGGCGAGACAGACTTGAACGTTGCCAGCATGATGATTTCTGCGACGGTAAGCGAGGCAAACAGTTGTTATGTGTATTACTCGCCGGTATCGAATCAGGCATTCTTGACGAACGATGCAGGGACGGACGTTTTAGCTGCGGTGACGCCGGGATCTTCGACGTCGGTTTCGAATAGCCAGTGCACACTGTCGGGCACGGGCACATCAGTGAGTATATCCGGCAACAGCTTGACGGTGCATTTTGCGATCAAGTTTGCTTCGACCTACACAGGGACGAAGAATACTTATGTACTGGCTGGCGGGAAAGATGGCACGATTACGAGTTGGATACGCGAAGGGACATGGACGCCCGCCGGCACAGCAACGGCTGTTTCCGGGCCTCCGATTATCCAGTCATTGACTCCGACTACGGGAACCGGATTGACTCCGAACTTTACGGCGGTTGTTTCTGATCCGGCAGGGCTAAGTGATTTGAATACGGTGAGTATTGCTATCAGTCCGTTGGTGAGTCCGCTGAGCAATGTGGCGCATGCCTGCTATGTGTTCTATTCGATTCCCTACAATACTTTGTTGTTGGAGAATGATCAGGCTACTGGAGTTTCGTTGCCGGTGACGCCGGGATCTTCAACCACAGTTTCTAACAGCCAGTGCACGTTGTCGGGTGCGGCCACGACGGTTACGACTTCGGGAAATACGTTGACGATTAAGTTTGGTTTGACGTTTGCTTCGACTTTTACCGGGGCGGAGAATGTTTATTTGTTAGCGGCGGGCGGTAGTGGTGGCGGGGTGCCGACGAGTTGGATACAGGAGGGGACTTGGGTGCCTTAGGAGCGTGCCCCGTACAATGCAGCGTATGATCGGACGTGTTCTCTTGGTTATCGCCCTCTCGGATATTGTCGTCGCTAAGGCATCGATGGAGGGTCCAGAATTGAAATTGGTGGTCGCGATCCGTGCTGAAAATGGCGAGTTCGCCGCCACAAATACCGTTGTTTCGGTCTTTTCCTCAGGATCGATCGGCTTGAAAGAGAATGAGAACGGCAAGTGGGACTACGGCCAAAAGCAGGGCAATATTGTCTCTGTCACACTTGAAGGCCAAGGTTGGCGCAGTGAGTCTAAACCCTTAGATGAGGCGGCGCAGTTTCCTCCTGCATTGTGCGATGAGCTTAACCAGATTGACCTAGGCGAGGCGAGACCCAACCTCCGCCTTGCACTTCCATTTGGCGCGAAGATCAAGGCTATCAATGATTTGACCGCAGACCTTTCGGTCTTGATTTACTCCCACACCGCAACTCAAGCGCGATACGTTGTGCGTGCAGCCTTGGTGCGAAAGACCGGCCGTGACCGCTATTCGGTAGTTCACGACAGGCTCGTCAGCGAAGCAGGTAGCTTTTGCGGTCTGCAGCAGATAGGTCGGAACGGCGATTTCTTCGTTGAGGTAGATGAACCGGCGGCCAGCAGTGACTATCTGGGCCTTTATTTTTATAGCATCGCGCGGTGAGGGGCCATTTTCTCGAATGCTTTTAGCGCAGGCGCAAAAGACGCAGTAGAAAGAGCCAGGGGTGAAAGGATCGCGATCCGTTACTTCTTGGCGTCGCGCGCGCGGTGTTGAGTTGAATGAAGCTGCGCTTGGCAAGTACCGGGCCGTCCACTGCGACGCCCTCCTCAGGCCACGCTCCGTTACACTTGGGGCCGTAGAGGATATTGGTGAGTTCGTCGACGTAGAAATCCCCGTCGCAGCCGATGTCATCGGAAGCCGAACCCTGGTATGAAATGACTCTGACCTGGGCTTCAGGCGTGGCAATGTTGACAATTGGTTTCAATTGCGCGGCTTGCGATCCGTTGGGCATATCTGCTCTATCGTAGACGATGAAACGGCTAATATCTATACGCCTATCTATACCCCAGCCTGCGCCAGTATGTTTGCGCGCGGGAAACGTCGCGCAGAATCTGTTGTTTTAGAGCGTCGGGGTTATCGAATTTGCGTTCGGGACGAACAAAGCGGCGGAATTCGATACGGACGTTGGCGGGAGTGTTGGCGGTGAGGGGCGACAGAAGAAACGTTTCGATGGTGATGGATTCGCCGTCGAATGTAGGGCGAGTGCCGACGTTGGTGATGGACGGCCAGGTGCGATTGGAATCGAGATCAAAGGTACGCGTAATGTGAACGCCGGGGAGTTGGATTTGACCGGGAGCGGGACACAGGTTCAGAGTGGGGACAGTTTCGCGGCGGCCGATTCCCTGCCCTTTGACAACGGCTCCGGAAACGGAAAAGCAGCGACCTAGGAGGCGCGAGGCGAATAGGAGCTTGTCATTCAGTAGCGCTTGGCGAATGGCGGTGCTGGAGACGACGGAACCTTTATAAGTGACAGGGTTGAGGAACGCGGTGGCGAAGTTGTATTGGTGGCCTAGTTCGGCCAGGAGAGCGGCTGTGCCGGTTTGGCGATAACCGAAGTTGAAATTGTTGCCGACGAAGGCGGCTTTGGTGTTGAGCGAATCAACAAGCACGTCTGAAACAAAGTGGTGGGGCGTGAGGCGCGCGATTTCGTGTGTGAAGGGAAGCACAAGGATGCGTTCGACGCCTAGTTGCTGAAGAAGCGCGAGGCGTTCTTCGAGAGTGGTCAGCATAGGCGGGACGCGATCGGGCGCGACGAGGACGGTGGGATGGGGATGAAAGGTTAGTACTGCTGTTCGGAGCGAATGAAGGCGGGCGTGGATGCACATAGCTTCGATGAGGGCTTTGTGGCCGATGTGGACTCCGTCGAAGTTGCCGATTGCCAATGCTGCGGGGCCGAAGTTATGGCGGGCTTCAGCGAGCGAATGGAAGATTTGCGCGCTCATAAGCGGGGGCTCCACTTGAAATCGATTTCCAGTTCGTCATAAGCGAGGAAGACGTTTTCAGGCAGGCGGGCCTGCAGAGTGGCGTGCATGAGGTCATGCGAGATGTGAGTGAAGAATGCGCGGCGGGGCTTTAGCAATTCGACAGTGCGGAGCGATTCTTCGACGGTGGAGTGGGTGGGATGGGGATTGTGGCGGAGGGCGTCAAGGAAAAGCACGTCGAGGCCGGTGAGACGCTGGAGGCTTTCTTCTGGAATGGTGTTGTGGTCGGTGAGATAGGCGCAGTCGGCAAAGCGAAAGCCGTGGGCGGTGCCTTTGCCGTGGGCGATGCGGATAGGAGTTATAGGGACTCCGGCGGCGATGAAGGGGTCTGAATCAAAGATATTGGGAGTGAGGCGCGGGCGGCTGGATTCGGAGGGAGCTTTATCGAAGACGTAGGAGAAGGTGGCTTCGATGGTACGAAAGGTTTCGGCGGATGAATAGATAGGGATGTCGTGACGTTGCAGGAAGTTGAAGGGGCGAACATCGTCGAGGCCGAGGATGTGGTCGGCGTGGGAGTGGGTGTAGAGGATTGCGTCGAGGCGTTCGATGTTAGCGCGGAGGGCTTGATAGCGGAGGTCGGGCGAAGTGTCAATGAGGATGCGCCTGTGTCCGATTTTGAGTAACACGGAGGGGCGGAGGCGCTTGTCGTGCGGGTCGGTGGATTGGCAGACTTTGCAGGTGCAGCCGATCATAGGGACGCCCACACTGGTGCCCGAGCCGAGGACCAGGATGGAGGCAGGCTCGAGGTCAGCCGGCATGTTAAGAGGTTTTGGTGCCTTTGCCGCCGTCGGCGGTGACGATTAGAGGCTTTTCGGGCTCGGGTGCGGCGGCAGAGGCGCCAGCTTTGCGTTTGAGTTCGTCACCAACTTGGACGAAACGGAAGCGGAGCTCGGTGAGACCGTTTTCAATAAGGCGCTGTTCTTCGAATGTGAGATTGCCTCGAGTCTTCTCTTGCAACATGGCGAGCAGATCAATGGAATGGCGGGCGATGGGCAGGTTGGGTTCGGGTTCTTGTTGGTCGTCTTCGAAATTGATGAGGCCGAGTTGCATTTGGGTCTGCATCATGATGGATTCGACGAGGAAAGAGAAACTGGCGGGAGGGATTGGATAGTCGGTATTTTGGGTATCGGACATGGCCAAAGGATATGTTAACGCGTTGGGGGTGATTTGGAGCGTGAAAGGCGTATAGACTGCAAAGATGAGTTTTGATTTGTCACGGCGTGCGTTGCTGGCGGGAGTTGCGCCGGCGGTTGCGATTGCTGCGTCGGTTCCACAGAAGATCGGCAAGGGAGTGCGGCTGGGTGCGCCGATCTTTTTGAAGTCTGACGATCCGGTTGCGTTGGCGCAGGAACATAAGCGGCTGCAATATGGGGCGGCGTATTGTCCGGCGGCGGAGGTGGGCGACAAGGAGAAGATTCGCGCGATTGAGAAGGCGTTTGCGGATGTGAATGTCGTGATTGCGGAAGTGGGGGCTTGGAAGAACATGTTGGACCCTGACGCGGAGAAGCGCAGACAGAACTTGGCGTATGTGCAGGAGCGGTGTGCGCTGGCGGAGGAGGTGGGCGCGCGATGCTGTGTGGATATTGCCGGTTCTTACAATCCTGATGTTTGGTATGGGCCGCATCCAAAGAATTTGTCGAAGGAATTTTTCGAGGCGACGGTGGAGAATTGCCGGCATGTGATTGATGCGGTGAAGCCGACGCGGACAAAATTCACGATCGAGATGATGGGTTGGAATTTGCCGGATGGTCCTGATACTTATTTGGACCTGATTCGGGCGGTGGATAGAAGCGCGTTCGGCGTACATATGGATGTTTGCAACGGAGTGAATTGTCCGCAGCGCTTCTACAACAACAGCGAGTTCATTGGCGAGTGTTTTCGCAAGTTGGGGCGATGGATTGTTTCGTGCCACGCGAAAGATTTGCAGTGGGTGGTGGAGTTGAATGTGCATTTTTTGGAGGTGATTCCGGGGCGCGGGCAGATGGATTATGCACGGTACTTGAAGGAAGTGAGCGGTTTAGGTGCGGACATTCCGTTGATGATTGAACATTTGAAAACCGCGGAAGAGTATGACGAGGCAGCGCACTATATAAGGTCCGTAGCGCAGCGGAGTGGCGTGGATTTGGTTAGCTAGAGAGATGCAGGATCGATTTGTACTTGCCGGGAAGCGGTTCGAGGAGTTGGTTCGTGTGATGGCGAAGCTGCGAGCTCCTGGCGGATGTCCGTGGGACCGAAAGCAGACGTACGACAGCATCAAAAGCTATTTGATGGAAGAAGCGTATGAGGTGATGGATGCCATTGACGCGAAAGACTGGCGAGGGTTGGAGGAAGAGTTAGGCGATTTGCTTTTGCAGCCAGTGTTTTTTGCGGAGATGGCGGCGGAGGAAGGGTTGTTCACGGTGGCCGATTCGCTGGACCGGATTAATCAGAAGTTGATTCGGCGGCATCCACATGTATTTGGGGATGCGCAGGCAGAGACTCCGGAAGATGTGAAAGTGAAGTGGGACGCAATTAAGGAGCAAGAAAAAGCGGAACTGGGGTCGAAGAAGGCGGAGTCGATTTTAGATGGTGTGCCGCGGAGTTTGCCGGCGCTGGTGGAGGCGGAGAAGATTGGCAAGAAGGCGGCGCACGAGGGGTTTGATTGGCCGAATATTGATGGCGCGGTGGAGAAATTAAAGGAAGAAGCGGCGGAATTGGCGGAAGCGCGAGGAACGGCTCAACAGGACCATATTGAGCACGAGCTTGGGGATTTGCTGTTTACGGTGGTGAATGTGGCTCGCTATTTAAAGGTGGATCCGGAGCAGGCGTTACGTAAGGCGAATGGGCGATTTCGCGCTCGGTTTTCGGGTGTGGAGAAGGCGGCGGAGCGGTCGGGGATGGCGATGAAGGAGACTCCGTTGGAGAAGTTGGAAGAGTATTGGCAGGAAGCGAAACGGGCGGAAAAGACAGCCTAGTCCTACAGTTTCCTGGTGGATTGGCCGATGGGATTGTAGGCCAATGAAGTTTGTTGCCAGAGTTTTTTTGCTGATGATGGTTGTGATACTGCCGTCATTGCGGGCGCAGAACGGCGCTGTTCCTGCGAAACCTGCGCCGACTAAGACGGATGCCCCTGCCCCCACGCCTGATGCGACGAAGCCCCCAGTAAAACCGGCGCAGGATGCAGCGTCGAAAGAATATCTTTCGAAAACGTTTCAGGTGAAATACGTGGACCCGGATCAAATTCGGAGTTTGTTTTCCGGTCGTTCCTTTGTTATTGACGTGAATCGAGATCTGCGCGCGTTGACGGTGCATGGTCCGGCACCGGTCTTGAAAGAAGTAGAGGATGCGATTCAACAGTTTGATGTGGCTCCATCGCCTCCTGCAAATGTTCAAATTACAGTTGACCTTTTGACTAGTCCGGAGATGGCGCCCGCCGGCGCGGCCGTTCCGACTGAGTTGAGCGCACTGGCAAAGGAATTCGGAAAAAAGACAGCGAAACTTGCCGATTCGCAGATCATTCGCGTGCGGGAAGGACAAGTTGGAGATGCCTCGCAAGTGACATTCAAACCGGAAGCGGCTTCTTTGGCTCGTGTGTGGCTTCAGTCGGCTGTGGTCAGCGCTGGTGCCAAGGGCGATCGGGTAACGCTTTATGGGCTGCGTGTATGGCTGAATATTCCGCCTCCGCCCGGTGCTACAGGAGTTGCGGCGACAACTCAGGCGCGTGCGGAACCGGACGTAGTGGCCGATGTGGATGTGGATTTGAACCAAGCTGTGATGGTGTCCAAGGTGGGCGTGGATCAGCCTGTGATGGTTGTGGTTCGGGTCACAGTGATTCGGTAGATCGTTTTTCCTGCCATCTGATGAGTAAATGCACTTTGGACTACAGCTTCACTTGGCGTAGCCCTACTCGTGCGACAAAAGCTCTTTTGTGTCCCGTATCCACAGTTTCGAAACCTGCACCCACGACCACACTTTAAGGTGGTAGAGTACCGGAGAGGTGAATCATGTCAAGCGGCACAGAAGCATTGTTCAAACTCTTAACTGAGCTATGGAATACCGGCAACTTCGAACTGGCAACACAGGTGTACAGCGAGCAGGTGGAACGAACGGATCCTAATATTGCGCAGCCTATTCGCGGTAGGCAGCAGGTCTTGAATTACATCGCCGAAATCCGGACGGGGTTCCCTGATTTCACAATCGAAATTAAAAGGCGAATTATCGAAGGGGATCAGGCTGCCAGCGAGTGGACGTGTACGGGCACACATAAAGGTTCCTTCCAAGGCATTCCTCCCACGGGCAGACGGGTTAACATTTCGGGGGCGTCGCTAAGCACAATCCAGGACGGAAAGATAGCCGCGGAGCGTGCTTATTTCAATCAGCTTTCGTTGTTGCAACAGCTCGGCGTTGCGCCCGTTGCGGGGCAAAGCGAAGCGAAGTCGGCCGGGCACTGATACGACGGTCTTCGCCGACCCCAAGACTTACTCGCGCGACCCGAGTTGGCCTTGTCATAAAATTAACGTGATGTTACCCAATCGCGCGATGCCGCAAAGCACGGTATTGTCTTGGCTCGCAGTCTTCGCAAAGACTTTGCAATCACCGGTGGAAGCAATAACGTTTGGAGTTGCATGAGATGGCCATGCGCGTTGTGACGCGCTGCGCACTCCACTGGGTGCGCTGGGTTTGCGCTTTATTAGCCATTAGCGGCTTAGGATGGGCCGACGCACAAGGTTATTTAGGACGTCAGGTTTGTGCGGGGTGTCATAAGGAGATTGCCGCCACTCAAGCCACGACGAATATGGCCAATACCTGGCAGCCATTAAACACGCCGTTGCTGCCGAAGAATTTTTCAGAGACTTATGATGAAGGCCCACCGCCGAATATTCACTACGAAGTTCAGCGCGACGGTAATGCAGGCAAATATCAGGTCACGATTCCGGACCGGTCGCCGGTTGAATTCCCGTTAGAGGCAATTGTCGGAGGCAAACGCCATGCTTTGACGTTTATATTCCGGGTACCGGAGATTGGCGGAGTCAAATTGTCGCGAGCACCGCTGATTGAGAGCCGGTACATTCACTCTACCCAGGAGAACCGACTGGGTTTGGAACTGGGATTTCCGGAAGACAAGCCGACTGGATACGAGACCGGGTTTGGACGAGCGATCGGGCCGGCACTAGAGGAGCGTTGCTTCCGCTGCCACACTGCTCCACGGACGTGGGGCGGTCAGGTGGAAGTCGGCGTCACTTGCGAAAGTTGCCACGGTCCCGGTCAAAAGCATTTGCTTGCGTTGAGCAAACATTCTAGCGACCTGGGCATTTTGAATCCGGCCAAGTTGCCAGTGCCGGAGAAGATGCAGACTTGTTTGCAGTGTCACGGCGGCGCGGGATACGTGGAAGATGCGCTGCCGGCGAACCTGCTGATTTCCGACCAGGCGAGTGGAATGCGGAACAGCGAATGCTGGCGAGAGACTGCCGGACAGATGACCTGTACCAATTGCCACAATCCACACCAGGACGCACCGAAGGCGGTTGTGGATGAGCGCAGCGTCAAAACATGTTTGGGATGTCACAGCCTGGCAGTCAAGAAACACGCGGCCATTTGTCCAGAGAATCGCTCGAATGACTGTGTGGGATGCCACATGCCAAAGAAGATTGAGGGTGTCTTTCATTTGGCCGATCACTGGATTCGCGTACACCCGGAACAAAACGTCAGAATAGAAGCAAAGCGCAACCCGGCATGGCGAAGCATGTATGTGCCGAACCATCTGTTTCTGCGGATGGTTGTCCTGGATGATCGGGAGAAGGCTGCGGCTATTCACCGGCAGTTGGTTGCAGGCGGGTCGTTTTTTGAATTGGCGCGTGCGAATTCACTGGATCGGACAAGCGGCTTAAACGGTGGATTTCTTGGAGATGTGGAGGCGAGCAAACTGGATCCGGCGTGGTCGGCTGTGGCGCTGAATTTGGAGCCAGGCGAGATGAGCAACGTGCTGGAGGCGAATGGAAAGTTTGTCGTGATCCAGCGCATGCCGCGCAATTTCAAGCAGGATGCGGAGGCGAAGTTTGATTATGCGGTCCAGTTGCGCAAGAGCGGGAAAGTGCCGGAATCGATAGCGGCGCTGGTGGATTCGTTGAAAGTGTATCCGTTTTTCCTGCGAGCGTTGACTTATTTAGGCATCACATATTCGCAGGGAGGCAATCCCAAAACGGGCGCGGGTGTCTTGGAGATTGCTGAACGCGAGTATCCGCGCGATGAGGGGACGCATTTCAATCTTGGCGTGGCGTATGGGGCGCTGGGCGAAACCGAAAAGGAGATTGCGGAGTACCAGAAGACGCTCGCGATTGATCCGGATTATTTTTCGGCGTATTTGAATTGGGGCGGGTCGTTGTTTGCGGGTGGCAAGTATGATGAGGCGATTGAGATGTACCGGAAAGGCATTGCGATTAATCCATTGAGTGCGCCGTTGCATTACAGTTTGGGGATGGCATTGGACCGCGTGGACAAGAAGGCGGAGGCGGCGACCGAGATAGCGCTCGCGGGCAAGATTGATGCTAAGTTTGAGGGGCATTGAGCAATTGGCACGTGTCTTGCAGTCTTTTCTTGCGATAAGTGACAAAGAAATAAAAGCCTACGAGTTCTCGTAGGCCTGAGCGTTGCCGCCCAAACGTGCGTCTTTTGGCGCTAGCGAGCAAACAAGATAGCCGTGTGTGAGGAATTGCATGACCGCCCTTGCACCATATCGCGATGCATTAGCCGTTGCTGCGCAGTCTCTGAATGCAGCAAAGCTGCGAAGCTTCCTCACCTTGCTGGGTGTAATCCTCGCAACAACAACACTTATCGTGGTGATGTCGATAGTCCACGGAATGGATGTTTATGTTGCCAAGCAGGTGTCTGACATGGGCACAGACGGATTCCGCGTGCAGCGTATTCCACTGCTGGGCGACTTCGATCCCAAGACTTACCTGGAACTGGAGAAGAAGAATCCCAAACTAACGGTTGACGAATGGGAGTTCCTGCGCGGCCACGCGCTTTTGCTCCGCGACATCGGAATTGAAGCGGGCGACAGCGTGTCGGTGCACTACCGCGCCGAGACGTTGGACGGTGTTTCTTTGATTGGAGGCACACCGAACTACGCGGATCTTTCCAGCATTGAAATTGCGAACGGGCGCTTTCTGACCGACATGGAGAACCAACGGCGAATGGCGGTCGTCGTCATTGGCAACGACCTCCGCGAGCGTTTTTTCACGCAGGAAGACGCAATTGGCAAGTCCATCCGCATGGGAGGAAGCCGCTTTGACATCATTGGCGTGGCAGCCAAGCGCGGTTCAGTCTTCGGACAATCGCGCGATAACTTCGCCATTATTCCGTTTCGCGCGTTCACAAAAACCTTTGGAGAACATCCTGATCTATCGTTTGTCGCGCGCGCGTGGGACCACGACCGATTACGCGAAGCGCAGGACGAAGTGCACGCTGACATGCGGGCGCTTCGACGCCTGCGGCCCAACCAGCCTGACAACTTTGGATTGATGGCTTCCGATTCGCTGGTCGGATTATGGGACAGCTTAACCAGCGTGCTAAGCACCATGGCAGTGGGGGTGGTTTCCATTTTTATGGTGGTAGGCGGCGTGATGATCATGAACATCATGCTGGCCACGGTGGTTGAGCGCACGTACGAAATAGGCATCCGCAAGGCTGTGGGCGCTCGCGGCCGCGACATCCTTTGGCAGTTTCTGATTGAGTCGTCCATACTGGCGGCCTGCGGCGGATTCATAGGCGTGGCGTTTGCCTGGCTTGTGTCGTCAATCGTTCGTTTGGCCACCCCGATGCCCATGTCCATGCCGCAATCCGCTATTTTTCTGGGTGTTGGAATTTCAACCGCGGTCGGCCTATTTTTCGGTGTGTATCCGGCGCGCAGAGCGGCCCGCATGGACCCGATTCACGCATTGCGGTGGGAGAGATGAGACTTCCAGAAATCAAATCTGCGGCACAAATGGCGCTGGCTTCGGTTTGGCAGCAAAAAGTGCGAAGCTTGCTCACGGTGCTCGGCGTAGTTATCGGCACGGGCACGGTGATAGCAGTCGGTTCAATCATCACAGGCGTGAACGGGACCATCGAGCAGATGACGGAAAGCTGGGGGCCCGAAACCATTTTTGCGTTTCAGTTCAGCCTTGGCTTTCGCGGCAACATTACGGCTGAAGAATTCAAGCGCAAAAAATTCACGCTGGAAGAGGCGCGCGCGCTGGCGGAAAGGTGCACAGCTTTAGAGCACGTTTCACCGTACCTGTTAAGCCCCAACACTTTTGGCCGCGGTCAATGGGTGGACCGCGCCAGCTATGGTTCGAACGAGCTGTACAATGTCGAATTAGCCGGAACCGAGGAAGGCTACGTTGCCGGGGCGGCGAACAAAATGGTTGCCGGCCGCTTCTTCACCGACAGTGAAAATCAGCATCGCGCGCCCGTGGTTGTCATCGGCGAGCACGTCTATAAGTCGCTGTTCCAGGGCAGAAACGCCATCGGGAAGTGGATCAGGGTGAATGGGAGTCAACTGCAAGTGGTGGGCGTGGTGGCCTACGCAATTTCTTTTCCAGGGCAGGAGGACCGGCGCGTTATGCTGCCGTTTTTCACCATGCGAAAAATATTTGCCAACGCCGACCAGATCATGTTCATTCTAATGGCGTACCCCGGACAAGTTGACCTAGCGGTCGAACAAACGGAAACTGTAATGCGCCAACTGCGCAAAACGCCGCCCGGCGCGCCAGACGATTTTTGGCTTTCCACTGGCAGCCAAATGCTGGATGATTTTCACCGCATCACGGCGACAGTCGCGCTAGTGATGGTGGCCTTAAGCTCCATTGGACTGCTGGTGGGCGGCATCGGCGTCATGAACATCATGCTGGTGTCGGTGACGGAACGTACGCGTGAAATTGGAATTCGCAAAGCCGTGGGCGCGACGAAGATCGACATCGTCATGCAGTTTCTTACCGAAGCCGTGGTGCTAACCGGCTTGGGCGGCTTGCTGGGAATGACGCTGGGCTGGCTCCTGTCCGTGATTATTCGTTTTGTGTTTCCCAACCTGCCAACCTCGGTGCCGCTTTGGGCAGCGGTGTTGGGAATAACCGTGAGTGTACTGGTGGGGTTGTTCTTCGGAACATGGCCGGCGATGAAGGCGGCGAAACTGGACCCGGTGATCGCGCTGCAATACGAGTAAGCACCGCGCGCTAAGGTCAGTATCCGTTTTTCCTGCGCGCATTGACTTATCTTGGCATCAGGTACTCGCAGGGCGGCAATCCGCAAACGGGCGCGGGTGTCTTGGGGATTGCTGAACGAGAGTATCCGCGCGATGAGGGAACGCGTTTTAATCTTGGCGTGGCCTATGGGGCGCTAAGCAGGACGGATGAGATTGCGGAGTACAAGAAGACGCTGGCGATCGATCCCGATTATTTTTCGGCTTATTTGAATTGGGGTGGGTCGATGTTTGCGAATGGCAGGTATGATGAGGCGATTGAGATGTACCGGAAAGGCATTGCGATCAATCCGCTGAGTGCGCCGTTGCATTACAGTTTTGGGATGGCATTGGACCGTGTGGACAAGAAGGTGGAGGCGGCGGACGAGATAGCTCTAGCGGGTAAGATTGATGCTAAGTTTGAGGGGCATTGAGCAGTTGCGCCGGTAGTCTGAAAGGTTCTGCACATTTGGTGCGGCTATTGCGTGACGCCGTAACGACGTTGTGGGAGATAAAGATTATCAGAGTATGAGCAGAGAGCTTTTAACTCAGTTACGTGCCTACGAGGGAAAGGTCTGCATAATTACCTCGACCGAGGGTGAGATCTTCTCGGCTCGCGTCCTTCATGTTTCCGACGAGGAAAAGGACGTTATCGTCGATATTCTCTCGACCGATCAGCCCGACCGATATTTGCGAATGGGCAGGAGGCATGACGAGGGCACGTGGGCGATTCCGCTCGCCTTCATTGCTCAGATCAGCTCGGGAGGAGGTGTGAAAGCAACTTCGCAAACACTATGAAGGAACTCCAAGCGGGTTGCTTCTCGCTTGCCCTGCGCGAAACCGGCATGTGCGGCGGGGATGCGGGACGCCGGATCCATCTGATTCCTGCCCATTGCGGCTACTGAATCAGCGTCCGGAGTGATCACCTCGACCCGGCTGCCCTGTCTGCGCAGGCCCTCAACCTGGCCCTCCAGGTCCGAGCCCGGCAGTCTGCGCAGTCCCTCGAACTGGCCTGGCGGTAGGGTCCCGCTCCGTCCTCCAAACGGCGAGAGCACCACGACGTTCGCATAGCCCGAGGCGAGGTCGGCGTTTTCGGCCGAACGCACGCCACCGTTGATGTAGCGAGTGCCGTTGATGTTGTGCGTGGGCGCCAAACCGGGCATCGCGGTGCTCGCGGTGACGGCGTCCACGAGGTCGACGCCCGAATCGCGGTCGAACGCAACCAATTGGCCAGTGTGCGCGTTGACGGCAACCAAGATCATGGGCCTGTCCGGCCATTCAAGACGAGGCAACCTAGCGGCGACCAATGCGCGCCGCTGTTCCGCCGCCGTGGGTCCGAGTAGGGAGTCGCTCTCTATGCCGAACGCGCCCATTGCACGTTGTAAATCGGCTGCCGAAGTGGCGGTGGCGCCGATGGTCCTCATCCGCTCGAACACCGTTGCTATCGGCAGGGACGGCGGAGCCTCCCGGTTCTGTCCGACCGCTTGAACGTGCGGAGACAGCACCGAGGCCAACAGTTCGGCCGGGGGTATGCCGCTTCGAACATGCGCCGCCGCAGTTGCGCCCGACGAGGTGCCGACCACCAGATCGGCGGCCTTTGTCATATCAAGGCCAGCTTCCGCCAGGCCTGCGATGATGCCGATAAGCCACGCATTTCCGGCAGCTCCACCACCACCGAGAACCAGAGCAAGGTTGTGAACCATCGGCCCAGATAGAACATTTGCTTTTTTCACGCAAATTCCCTTATATCGGATTCACGACGCTTCATTCCTTCCCCATGCGTTCTCAGCAAGGGAAAGGTTTTGCAGTCAGTTGACACGTCAACCACTCTATCAGCTTGGGTTGTCATGTCAACTATTTCTTTGATAATCTGACAATTTACATGGCCGCTAAATCGCTGACCCCGCAAGAGCTCCGTATTTGGGGCGCCTTTCAAGACATGGGCGAAGAGGTTCGGGGGCGGGTGGGCCGAGATATTTCGGAAGCAACCGGGCTTTCCGGGCCTGAGTTCGGTGTTCTCTCCCGCCTCGTTGGATTCGGCAAAGGCGAAATGCGCCAACAGGAACTCGCCAAGGTGATGAAATGGGAGAAAAGCCGTCTCTCTCATCAACTAACACGCATGGAGGATCGACGACTCATAAGGCGCGAGACCGCCGACGGGGCTGTTGTCATCGGGCTGACGAAACTTGGCCATCGGAAACTGACCGAGGCTCTACCCGTGCGCGCAGAGTCAGTAAGACGAAACTTCCTATTACGGCTCACCCAAGACCAAATCGATACGATTATGCTACTTAGCCGGCTGCTGAGCGACGGCAGTTAGATCGGCTTGATCACGCTCGTTCCAACCCATACAGGAATTCTCGATAACGACGTTTACACTGAGGTCGCCGCAATCGACTGAAATCTGATAGTTATACTTGCTTCGATTGTCGTGAGTGCGAGCCAACCAAGCCCGGCGACGGGCTCCCAAATCGATCTTTAAGCCTTGGTTTTCTTGACAGAGTGCTCTCCTGATGACCGCAAGCAGAGACTAAAGGCCATATAGAGAAGCGAAGGTTGGCCATAGACTCTTGTGGGACGTGCTTAGATTCGGTTCTCGTTCCAATTGCGTGGCGACAAAGGTGTGAACCGATAGACACATTTGTAACTCCTGAGGAACAGGCCACCGCAAGCCTCGATGTGGGGGCACAGGTGTCCGTCGTAGCCAGTCAATTTACCTCTCGCGCCGCTGCATCAGTTACTTCTATCTGAAGACAGCTGGTTGCGATCCGTTTTTTTTTCATCTCAAGGTCAGCGCGGGCACTCTTAAGCACAGCGGCGGATATTTGAGTAAGGCTCTTCGCCAAGACCAGGGCGGTTTGCAGCTAGGGCGTGGTCCAACTGATGATGACGATGCTACCGGCTGAGGCTTGCAAACCCTGGAGTTGCACTTCAGAATGGAAACTGTGAAGCGCTCTTCATACGCTGTCCGCACCTGCGCCATCGTCGGTATTGCGGCAGCTATCGGCGCACTTCTTGCAATCAGGAGCGGGCCTACGCTGCTTCGGGCGTTTGGCGACACCGGATGCGCCTGTGGCGACTATCATGCCAAGGTTACAGGATTGACTATTCTAAATCCGTTTCGTGACCGCTCGCCCGAAATTATTGCGAATGATTTTCTCGCTGATCTTCGAGCTAACAAGTGCTCTGCCAGTCAGAAGTTGTGTGGATATGCCTTGCCAGAGCATCGTATTTCGGACTGGCGCCTGGTCGGCCGAGAGGATACTCGCGGTTTGGTAGCGCTCTTCTTCAAGTTGACGAAGTATCACGCGCCTGGCCTAGGATACGATATGACAGGCGAGGGGACAATTCAGCTTCGCCAGGATGCACGGGGCTGGAGAGTTGTGTTCTACAGCAGTTATTTCTGATTTAGTCTTGCGGGAATCGACTGGTCAATTTGCCTTTCGAGCCACCATATCAGCGGCTTCTATTTCGTGAAGGCAGCTGGTTGCGATCCGGTTTTTCGTCATCTCAAGGTGAGCGCGGGCACTCGTCAGGACATCGGCGGAAACTCCTCCGCCGTCGCCAGTCCCGGTCATGTGGCAGAGTTGCTTTTGATTCTCCGACTTAAAGGAACCAAGCGTTTCGACGAACTCACCCGGTGATGATTTCAAGACGTCGCCGTAAAAGGAGGCTAACATTCCGGATAACGCGGCGTCGCTGTGCAGCCCAACTGAGAAGAGCGCGTGCAACACATCGTGGTGTCCGTCTGCGTAGAGTCCGATCACATACGCCGCAGTATCTTCGTCACATGCAGCACCAGGTGTGCCGCAAGAGTGAAGCAGATTTAGCAGGAAAGCTCGATTTGCCGGATAGTCTGCACCTAACTCGGCTAGAACGAATTCAATGGCTTGCAATTGTTTCGCGTTTGCTTGTCGCGCCTGTTGGCGGAGGGCTTTGATCACCGCGTCTCGGTCGCTCGTGCCTTTCGGGAGTACCACGTGAGGCGGAAAGCCTTTAGAGATGAGCGAGGTCACGTCTACGTCGAACGGTTGCGGCGGGGCGGCGAAAACAAGACCCGCCCCTGTGACTGCTAAGGTGAGCAGCACTGAACTAAGTGCTTTCACGCCGAGATTGAGTGCTATCAATTACCGTCCACGAAAACAGCTGTCGTGAGAGCTGGCACTGTCGCGGTTCCGGCTTGCGAATTGAATGTCGATTGCCTGGTTGCCGGATCGCTGGAGTTTCGTTGTACCGGGTGCAAGCGCAAGCGCAAACCTTGTAGATTTGCGTTGGTGAAGGTGACAGCTGCATTGGTCGCGTTGAACACTACCAGGATATGGCTGTATGGGCCGTAGTTTCCGCCATTCGCATCCAGTTTCATGACGATGACGCCGGGAACCTGATTCGTGCCTGTGTTCAGGAACGTGAGGTTTTGTTGAATCTCGTCAAAGGTTGCCATCCGGAACAGGTCGGAACTGTAGCGAATCTTCAGCAGTTCCTGGAACGCTTCCGCACTATAAGAAATGTTGGCCGGTAGCGGCGTGTAAGCAGAATTCGAAAGCAGAGGAGTCATGATCGGCCATTGGCCTTGGTTCTGACTCGCGACGGGCAGTCCGATGCCCCAATTCGCGCTCTGGCCGCTCCAGTCGATTTTGTTGAACCAGTCGCCAGAGTTATAACTGTTCTGGTCCATGTCCTTTGACCGCAGCAAGTCGTCTCCGCCTTGGAAAAACGGGATGCCTTGGCCGAGCGTGACAAGACTCATGCCCATGATCTGGCGGCGAGCCCGTGTCGCAATGCTGTCGCTAAAACTCGATTTGAGTTGCACTTGATCGAACAGGTCCTGGTTGTCGTGCACGGAGGCGTAGTTTATCGCTTCTATAGGGCTCTTGGTGTAGCCGGTGGGTTGGCCGTTATAATTCACTTCCGCTCCGGTTACCGTTGCGCCGGCGCTATCGACGAATGTGTAATCGCGCAGATTGCCGGTGAGCCCGACGTCAATCCAATCGGAGTATTGCAGCAATTGCGCCTGTTGTTGGGGCGATGAAAGGCTGCCTGTGGTGTAGGCGCTCGGGTCAGTGAAGAGGCCGGTTGCGAAGCCCTGTACGCGCTCATCCGTAAAGGGGCTGCCGCCGTGGATGCCGTCGCGAATACGGTCGTTGAACGTGCCTACGCCGTAGCCGTAGAGGTTCACTTGCGAAGCCTCCGGTCCAATTTGATTGTTGTAGGTGTCCCCGAAATTGAAGCCTTCGCCATACAGATAAATGAGCGAACCATCAACGCCATCTTTTTCCGGAGTCAGCGCACGCAAGGCGGCTTGAATATCTTGTATGTTGTAGGTGAACATGAAGCTCATGATGTCGAAGCGGAAGCCGTCAATCTTGTATTGCTTGGCGTTCAGCACCAGAGTGTCGATGATCAATTTCTCCATCATCTTGTGTTCGGCTGCCGTGTCGGCGCAGCAGGAGCCGGTTTCCAGACTTCCGTTCGCGTCCAGCCGATGGTAGTAGCCGGGAACCACTTCATCTAGATTCGAGTTAGGACCTTCGCCGCTGGCATTAGTGTGATTGAAGACCACATCTTGAACTACGCGCAGACCAGCTCTATGCAGGCCTTCCACCATGACACGGTATTCCTTGACTCGATCGTCAGGATTGATGGCATAACTGCCTTCCGGAGCCATGTAATGCACTGGATCATAACCCCAGTTATAGGCTGGACTCGTCTGGCTGGCCGTGACCGCGGCTTGCTGTTGCTGGCCATCGGGCGGATATTGCGCGAGACCGGTGAGAATGATCCAGGTGGACTTATCCTCATTCACGCTGGCGAAGTGGAACGAGGGCAGAATGTGGACCGCCTTCAATCCGTCTTGCGCGAGTGTCCGTAGATGGCGCATGCCGGCCGAGTTCTGATCGTCAAAAGCGTCATACATACCGCGATGGGATGCGGGAACGGTCGGGTCGTTGATGCTGAAGTCGCGGATGTGCAGTTCATAGAGGCTCATGTCGCTGAAACTGCGCAGCCAGGGTGACGGAGTTTCATCCCAACCTTCGGGCTTGGTTTCAAAGGAGTCAAGGTCGGTGATGCGGCTCTTGACTCCGTTTAACGCGATATCGATGGAATAGGGATCGCTAGTGACGTTGGTGTCAACCGCTGAATCCGCCGGTACCCAGACCTTGACACTGTACAAGTAATACTTGTTCTTCCAGTCTTCTCCAGTGGCCACCCAGACGCCGTTATGTTCATGCATGGGAATCACGGACGATGGCGTTGTATCGGAAGCGTGATCGAAAATTTGCAGCGAAACGCTTTGCGCCGTGGGTGCCCATAACTTGATTTTTACGGAGCGATTTTCATCGTCAGCCCAATCGTGCCAGCGGTCGGTTTGGTCACGAAGGACGACGCCAAGCGTGCCAGAATAGTAATAGAGATCATCCAGAACACCCGCGATTTGCATTCCCGTGGCATACGTCAATGATCCTGACGAATTGACAACGGAAAGGGCCAGTTGTCCTTTTAGCGCGGTTTGCAGCGTGGAGACCGATGTGTTCGCGGGCAATTGGAGGACGGTGTAGCCGCTCAATTGTGGATAGCGGTAAAGCTCGTCTGCGGTTAAGCTGCCGCCGGGTGCGAGGGCGATGTTAGTGCCGCCGGTGATGCCGGTGGGCGTGACGGACAAGCCTCCGGTGAGACTGGAACTGATGGCATAAGTTCCGCCAGTCTGCGCAAACTGCGGTTGAATGGCAACGCGCTGACGGTCGAGCCAATACGCTTGCTGAACATTGAGCAAACTGTCGAGAATTTGTGTGGGCGTTGGCGTGGAGGTGAAGACGTTGGCGTTACCCGAAATGGCCCAAGCTTGCGTGTAGGTGCCTACCGTGAGGTACATGTTGGGACCTGGATCTTTGGCGCCGGTGGAGGTGTTGTGGATGATGAAGCCCAGGTTCTGCGCGTTAGGAATCAGGCTAATATCGAAATAGGCGCCGTACGAATCGTAGGCGGTGACGAAGGTTAGGCCGTCGTTGTAGTCGCCTGTATATTCGGCGGTATCTTCGAATGCATAGCAGCTCCAATTTGCATAATTGCCGTCGGGGCGATAGTAATGGATGCGCGCGTAGCCGGGCAGCAGCGCGCTCGGATTCGTAAGGCTCGGAGCACTTTTGTATAGTTTTCCAATGCCGGTGTAAGCCCAGTATTCAAAGCCTTCGGTGGACGGATCGACGAATTCATTGGGACCTGGGTCTTTTTGATCTCCGCCTTGCGCTGAGGGGTTATGAATGATCAAACCGAGATTCTGCGCGCCGGAAATAACAGCGACATCGAAATAAACGCCGTAAGCGTCGGAGTTGGTGACCGGCACAAGACCGTTGTTGTAATCGCCGCCATATTCAGTGGTGTCGTAGAAGGCGTAGATGGTCCAGCCACCGTAGTTAGCGTCGGTGCGATGGTAATGGACGCGTACGTAGCCGGGCAGGATCGCGGTGGGATTGTTTAGATTGATGGCGGTGTTGTAGAGCTTGGCGATGCCGGAGTAAGCCCAGTATTCGTTGCCCTGCGTGGATGGGTCCACAAACAGGTTATTCGGCGTGTCCTTCTGATCTCCGCCTGACGCAGTGGGGTTGTGGATGATGATGCCGACTTCCTGCGCTCCGGTTGTAACGCCCACGTCGAAATAGACTCCGTAACTATCGGTGCCGGTAACTTGCACGGGGCCGCCGCCGTAGTTGCCTGTGTTCTCGGTAGTGTTGTCGAAGGCATAGATGGTCCAACCGCTGTAGTTACTGTCTGGACGGAAGTAGTGAATGCGGATGTCACCGGTAGGGATGGGTGGATCAGTTTGAGAATAAGCAGCGAGGGGAATCAGGCACAACAGAGCCAGGAAGGAGAACGAAGTTTTTGTCGACATGGGATACGGGGCCAATAAGGCAGGGACAATTATATGTCAAAGACTTGTTAGAGGACTTCCCAATGTTGGGTATCAATGTGGGCTTGGTTCAAGATACTCCGAAGTGTTCCAACCGGTATTTCGTGCTTTCTGGGCACGATTGCGATATCGACACTAGATTCGGAACGTCGAACGAATTTTACGTGACTGCCTTTTGGCTGGTTTCGACGAAGCCAACCGCCTCCACTCTACGCTTGACTTCTCTGAACGGCTGCGGGCTAAGCCGCGCCAACCTCAACCTCGACTAGCCGTACCTTTGGCGGACGCGTTGCCTGCGGCGACTCGAAGTACAGCTCAAGTGCTTCGCGGAGGTTGGCTAGCGCTTCCTCTTCAGTTTGACCCTGGCTTGCAATGTCAATTTCAAGGCACTGAGAGACGAACCAATCGCCTTCTTTCCAAACGCTAGCAGCAAATGGGCGCTTCACAATCCCTATTCTGGCACTTTGAGGCTGGAAAACAAAACAGCCGAGACTCGCGTCTCGGCTGTTTCAAAACAGAACGGTGCTACAAGCGAACTAGTCGCCCATCGCTCCGACTTCCTCTTCCTTCGACACTACCGGCGCGGCCGGCTTGATGCCGCCATTGGCGGAGTTCAGCAGACCATCCAAAGGCACAAAACCTTCGATTTTCTTTTCACCCAGAACGTGCTCGCGATAGAGCCGCGCCATCTTTTCGTTCTCAATCTTCTGCGAAGCGCTTCATCGCGCTTGCGGGTCTTTTCTTCGCGCGCCGTCTTGGCGATGCCCTTGTCGTCCAGATCGTGCTGCCGTCCGGCGTTAACTGCTCTTCGTTCAGCACCAGATTGTGCGTCTGTTCGGTCAGCGGAACAGCTTTGTTGCCGGCGAAGATTTCGTGCCGGCCGTTGTCTTCATACCATTTGGTAAGCGTGGCCGTCATGTGCATCTTCTCGATGATGTTGCGCCAGCCCACGCCCGTGTTGTAGGCGCAGAAGGAAATCTCGCCTTCCTGCGTCGCGTAAGGGATGATGCACTGCTCGGTGCGGCGGAAATCGTAATTAAACAGATCCTGGAACCACATGCCGGCGATAAACAGGAAGTTCCAACGGTCGGTGCGGCGCTTCTCGATATCGTCCATGCGTGCGGTCGCCAGTCACTTTGCCATAGCCGCCCGTTTGCGCCTTCTTGCTCATGCCGAAGCACTTGTCGAATTTGGCCACCAGATCGCTCAGCTTGAAGTGCGTGGGCGAGGTGAACGGATTGTAGTTGCGCAGCAGCGCCAGCGTCACGCCCAACACTGAAAGGAACCGTCCGCGCGCCGCATCGTTGATGCGCGCGATGTCTTTCGCCAAGCTGATCGGCATGCAGGAACGCGGTCACCGGAACGTATTCCTTGGTTTCCTTGTCGCACATGATCGCCATGCCGATGCCGCAGTTCGGATGGCAGCCGCAGCTCAGTTGTCCCCAATCCGCCGCCGGCCCGTGAATCAGGTCGGCGAAATCGGAGAAGGTGCTCATGAAGCTGATGGGGAACCAGTCGCGAACGGGTTCGCCAATGCCGATTTGGTTCTTCACGTCGTGCGCCAAATGCGAAAGCGTGTAGCGCTGCGCTTGGCGGCGTTCGTCGGTGACGGCTTCGTCGCGCCCGGTGAAGGAAACGGGCTGGAACGAAAGGAACGGAATCTTCTTGGGATTATCTAGCGCGAATTGCACCACGCGTCCCACTTGCTCATTGTTGATGCCGTTGATGATGGTGATAACCGGGACGATGTCGACACCGTTGCGTCCACAAATTCTCAATGGCGCGCAGCTTCACATCGAACAAATTGCCGACGGCGCGGTGCGAATTGGCTTCGTTGCCGATGCCATCGAACTGCAGGTAGGCATAACGAAGACCGGCTTCTGCGGCTTCTTTGCAGAACTCAGGACGCTTGGCGAATTCAATACCGTTGGTTGCCGCCTGCACGCTGTTGTAGCCGACTTTGCGGGCGTAACGAACCGCATCCAGGAAGTAGGGCGAAAGCGTCGGCTCACCGCCCGAAAACTGCACTGACATTTGGCGGCGCGGCTTGATGGACATGGCGTTGTCGAGCAGCGTCTTGATATCTTCCCAACTCAATTCGTGCACAAAGCCAACCTGGTTGGCGTCCATGAAGCAGGGATCGCACATCATGTTGCAGCGGTTGGTCAGATCGATCGTGAGAACCGAACCGCGGCCGTGCGTGATGGTGCTGCTGCCGTGGTTGTGCAGCTTTTCATCGTTGTGCGCGCGAATGTCGCGGCCCGGGAAGAATCTTCCAGGTGCTTCGAGAACGCCGGATCAATCGACATCAGGTCTTCGAAATGGCCGTGCTTGGGGCAATCCTTCACCATCAGGATTTTGCCGTCGCGCTCGATGATCTGCGCTTTGATTTCGCCGACGGGTTCGTTCAGCAGGATCTTGTAATCGATTTCGCCGTCGACAATCCGTTGGCGGATTTCGGGAATGCACTTAGGGCAGAGAGAATCGGTTTCGCGCGGCCAACCGAGAGGCGGCTTCACTTTCTGGTAGCTCTTCAGCAGCGGCTTGTCAGACCATTTGGGCGTGAACGACGGATTCTGCTTGATCTGGTTGACCCGATCAAAAACCTGCCACAGCGCGTTTGCGCCGACCGTGACTGCTTTTTCGAAGTATTTAATTGGTTTAGCCATGCTTTGTAACCTTAATGGTGAATGCCATTCTCTCCAGAAGATTGTAGCGGGCGGTACACCGCCGTCTATACGCTGAGTATAAGGTTGGGCGCCGGACCAGGAAAACAGATTACCCGCGAAATGGGATCTTTGGGCGTTGGATGGGGAGGAAATTGGGCTGAGCGGAGGCCGTACTAACCGCAGGTAGGTTCTTTTTTTTCAGTGAGTTAAGCGCAATTAGAGTATGCGACTAAGCCTTGGCACCCATTGACGCAATCCAGCAGCTATCAGGAAGGTGGCGGGAACGGCGAGAATGCTTGCGAGCACAAATAGAACCAAGCCTGGTGCGGATATGGCTCGCAAGGCGAGCGTGATGGCGATGAGAATGGGTGGATGGAAGACGTAGGCGCTGAAACTGTTTTGCGACATCCAGCGAGCGAAGGGACCTTGCGCGTTGAAGCGGTCTCGAAACAACACGGTTAAGCCAAGGCACATGCCCATACAGACGAGCGCTTCCCAAAACGAAAAGGCGGCGCTTTGCCAGTGGAGACCGCCCAGCAGCGGTCGTGGATCTTTCAACGCGCCTGAGGTGAAGATAATGACCGCCCAGCCGATTGGTCCGAAGATGAGTGCCAGTTTGAGCCAGACGATTCCGAACGAATATTTGATTTCCCGCAGCCAGTTTCCGCGATAGGCCAAAATACCGATGGTGAACAACACGATGTATTGGGAGAAGAAGCATAGCTGCATGTTCAGGATGTTGGTCCCGATGGGTTGGACGATTCTGACCAGGAACGAGCAAGTCCCCATGAGTAGGATCAGACCGATCACCTCGCGGTGGGTCGGTAGGGCCGTTACTTTGGTTGTGGCAGTGCTGACAACTCTGACAAGCGCATAGACACAACAGAAGATCAACAGAGCGACGGCGAACCACATGGGGCCGGAACCGCTCAGCACTCCGCCGCCGATAATATATCCGCCGTATGCGTGGGTTAGCGTCGGACGATCAGGATCGTAAAAAACTCGCAGAAGCCAATAGACAGTGAAGGGCTGAATGACGAGCATGAACAGCGCGGATGGGATTCCCAGACGAATAGCTCGATCGCGAATAAAACGCGCTGGACCTTTGGAATCGCAGGCCCCGGCTGCGAAGTAACCGGCAATCAGGAATAGAAATCCCATGAAATAGGCTTGGTTGAATGCCGTGAAGGTAGCCAGGATTGCTCTTGTCACAAGCGATGGGGTGGCGAAATGGACGTACCAACTGCCCGCTTGACCGTAGGTGACGGCAGCATGGTGGCAGATGACGAGCACAATCATGGACCAACGGATGTTGTCGATGAAGTACAGCCGGGATGTTGTTTGCGGCATGTACAATACTAGCCGCTATAATCAACGGCGTGCGAAAACTCAGCCTTGCAATTTGTTTTAGTGCGGCTCTCGTTCTTGTTGCTCAGCCCAAGCAGCCCGATCGCGTTGCGCTTACTGCGGATGTGATGGTGCCGATGCGTGATGGCTTGCATTTGGCTACAGATATCTATCGTCCAGCGGAAAATGGCGCTGCCTTGGAAGGCAAGTTCCCTGCCCTTTTGATGCGTACTCCTTATAACAAGACGCTTCGGGGAGCGGCATTTGCCGGATACTTCGCGGCGCATGGTTATGTGGTGGTGGTGCAGGATGTGCGTGGCCGCTACAAGTCCGAAGGACACTGGCGGCCGCTAGTTGACGATGGCGCCGATGGCTTCGACACTGCGGATTGGATTGGTCATCAAGCTTGGTCCGATGGCTCGATTGGAACATTGGGCACTTCTTATGAAGGCGGAACGCAGCATGCACTCGCCATCGCAAACGCTCCGTATCTGAAGACCATGATTCCGCTATTTGCCATGTCGGATGTTGCTCAGTATGGTGTGCGGCATAACGGCGCGTTCGAATTGCGCTGGTTCAATTGGGTTTTTTCGATGGGAGATCCGTCCGGCGTTCCGAATCTGGTGGCAGCGGCACGTGCAGCCAGTGATCCGGCAGCAGCCCCCGCGTTGGCCGACCTTAGCACGCATGTGCGCGACTATGTCATGAGTTTGCCCTTGCGGCCGGGGACCACTCCTCTGAAGTTTGCGCCTGATTATGAAAAGTTTTTGGTGGAAGCAATGCGCGGCGATAAGGCATGGCGAGACTTGGGCGTCAACGTCGTGGGTTCATTGAAGACTTATAAGGACGTCCCGATTTATCACGTCACCGGCTGGTACGATTCGTGGGCTGCCCAGGTGGCGAATTTAAATTACGTGGGTCTGCGCGGCAGCAAGAAGAGTCCGCAGCGTTTGATTGTTGGACCGTGGGTGCATAGTCGTCCGAATATTGACTTTGCGGGCCAAGCTCAGTTCACACCCGATGCGGCTATCGATTTGAACGCATTTGAGCTGCGCTGGTTCGACCACGTATTAAAAGGTGTCGATAATGGCTTGGATGTCGAAGCGCCGGTACGCATCTATGTGATGGGCGGAGGAGATGCACATAAAACTGCGGAGCGTCGCATCTTCGTAGGTGGCCATTGGCGCGATGAGCAAGAGTGGCCGTTGGCGCGCACGAAGCCGACTGACTATTACTTGAATTCCGGCGGTGTGCTGGCGCCCGCAAAACCTTCGGCGCATCCGGCATCCATCACTTACCAGTTTGATCCGCACAGACCTGTGCCTACGTTGGGCGGGAACTTGTCATCGCAAGGCACGCTGGCCACGCAAGGCGCGGATGATCAACGCTGTGTCAAAGACAATCCGCTGTGTACGAACACCAATCCTCTTGCAACCCGAAATGATGTGTTGGTCTTTCAGACGCCTCCGCTAACGGAGCAAATGGAAGTGACGGGACGATTGATAGTGAAGCTGTGGGCGTCGTCCGAATCGCCCGATACCGATTTCACCGCGAAACTGATTGATGTATATCCACCCAGCAAAGACTTTCCAGCCGGCGTAGATTTGAACATCGGCGACAGCATCGTGCGCGCGCGTTTCCGGAATGGCATGGATAAAGAGGAAATGCTAAAGCCGGGTCAACCGTACGAGTTCACCATCGAGATGTACCCCACATCGCTTGTGTTTGCGAAAGGCCACCGCATCCGTTTGGATATTTCCAGCAGTAATTTCCCGCGCTTTGATGTGAATCCAAATACCGGAGAGCCAATGAACGATAACCGGCGCTGGCACGTTGCGGAGAACACCCTCTATATGGATGCGGCGCATCCGTCGCACATCATTCTGCCGGTGATTCCGGCAAATACGAAGTAGAGTCGTTAGTCAGCGTTGCGCTGGATGCGTTCGTCCAAGCGTGCGAAGATATCGCTCACCTGGACCAATGCACCATTGGTTAGGGTTAATTCGGAGATTGTCTGAAGCTTTTGATCTAACGAGTTCCACTGCTCGGCGGTTTGGCGAACCGGATCAAACACATAAATCTGTTGAATTCCAAGACCAGCGTAGTAACCGCATTTCTCAGCAACCTTTTCCGGCCGGTCATCGGGAGACAGCACCTCTGCCACGATATCGATTGGCTTCGTCGGGTACCCATAGGTCTCCAGATGAAGCGTCGCCGCTACATCGGGTCGTGGCTGAAACACACTGCTGATTCGTAGGTCCAGTTCGGTACCGGCAATGTAGCCATGTTCATCAAACACGGCACAAAGTACAGCCTGCAATATGGCGTGAAGCCAAGTTGGCATTCCTTTCCGCACGACCTCCCCAAACCAATACTCGTAACCACTCTCGGTAGCATACGAAGCATGGAAATCCGCCAGCGAGATATGCGTTGCAGTCGCCATTAGTACCGCTTCTCAATACTTACCATAAGACGCCACATTTTTGAGTCGCCAGCCCGCCTTTCTTCGTAATAAGCCAATAGAGAGGCTAAAAAGAGGCTAGTTGCTGACAGCGATCACATCCGGGTTAAAGCCTGAGACCGAAAGTGGTCATTTGCCTAGCTTTGGTGCGGCAGTTGAGGCCCATAAGGCGATGGTCTATTCCATCGCCTGGAATTATCTACGAAATCGCCAGGCAGCCGAGGAAGTCGCCCAGGAGGTTTTTCTGCAGTTGCATAGGAATTGGGCGCAGATTCAGTCGCCGGAGCATTTGCAATTCTGGCTGCGTCGGATCGCGACCCACAGGGCAATTGATGCCGGTCGAAAGCGAAAAACCATGGCTGAAATCGCGTTAGAAGAAGCGGCAGAGCCCACCATGCTGGAACGGGTTCAAGATACATTGCTCTCTTCTTACTTGAGCCGGATAGTGGCAACGCTGCCGGAAAAGCAACGTAGCGCCATCGTCCTGCGTTACCAGGAAGACATGGAACTGAATGAGATTGCAGAGGTTTTGGATACCAACGTGAGCACCATCAAAACAAATATCGCGCGCGGGTTGGACCTGTTGCGCGGGAAGGTTGGCCAGCGGTTGGGGCAATATTTCAAGAGAGGATCTGATGACGCCGTTTGACGAAGAACTGAAGCGAGCGCTGGCGCGTGTAGAGCCGCCGGAAGGTTTCACGGAGAGACTGGCGGCGAAGATCGGCGCGCTTCCTGTCCAGGCCAAACGCTCCGCGATGCAGAGTTGGTGGCGCTGGGCGGCGGTTGCGGCTGCATTGTTGGTAATGGTGGGCGGAGCCGCATTCGAGCGAGAGCACCAACGCGAGGTGGAGGGTCAAGCGGCCAAGGAGAAGCTATTGGTTGCCATGCGCATTACCGGCGCGAAGCTGCAACACGCTCACCAACAGATTTTAGAGGTGGAAGGGGAAACGCATTGAAAAAGTTATTGTTGAATATCGCTATAGGGGGATTGGCGTTCGCCGGCATCTGCATGGCGGAGGAATTCAAAATTCCCGACTTGGAAAAGCTGGCGCAGCACGCCAAGGAAACTGTGGATGTCACCTTAGACCAATCCATGTTGCAACTGGCCAGCGGTTTTCTTTCCAAAGATGACCCCGACCAAGTGCAGGTAAAACAATTGGTTTCGAAACTGAAAGGCATCTATGTGCGCAGCTATGAATTCGCCAAGGAAGGCGAGTATTCGCAATCAGATGCGGACGCCGTACGCTCGCAACTGAAGCAACCGGGATGGTCGCGCATTGTCGGCGTCAAATCAGTGGATGGCGAAAAGACGGAAATCTATGTCCAGAAAGTGGGCGACCATTTTGGCGGCCTAGTAGTGCTGGCGCTGGAGCCGAAAGAATTCACGGTCGTGCATATTGACGGACCAATCAACCCGGAAGACATCAACAAGCTAAGCGGACACTTGGGCATTCCCGATATCACAAAATCGAAGTCGGACAAATCACAAAAGAAGGAAGACTAACCCATGCGACTCGCACTTGCGTTGACGGTTTTGCTGGTTAGTTCGGCCGCTTCTTTGCCGGCTTCGGAATTCGATTGGATGACGCGTGAGTTTGCCCGACAAAGCGGCGCACAACAGCTTCATCCCGCCATCTTTGGATTTGCGCGCTTTGTTGTCGCCATTGTGCATCCCGCGGGTGCGACCGATTTGCGCATGGCAGTCTTCGAGCACGCGCAGATTGATTCGCATGCCTTTACACGCATTGCGGATTCGGCTGCTGGATCGGCATGGAAGCCGATGATCCGGGTTCGCGAGAGTAATGGCGAAATCACCAATATTTACGCCCAGCCAGATGGCAAGCACGTCAAACTTCTTATTGCGACTTATGACAAAGACGACACTGTGTTTATCGAAGTTCGCGTGCAGCCACAGGCGTTAATGAAGTTTGTGGAAGAGCACAGCGACCATCACCACGCGTGATAAAAACCGTCGCGGCTGACCACTTCCAGCGGAATTCCATACGTTGCCGATAACCGCTCTGAAGTAAGCATCTCCTGCTTCGGTCCATCGAATACCACCTTGCCATCGCGCAACAAAACCACGCGATCAATTTCAGGAATGATGTCGTCCAGGTGGTGCGTTATGAGCAGTAATCCAACACCTTCGGCAGCCAGTCTTCGCAACTGATTACGCACTTCTCGTAGCGACGGGAGATCAAGGCTGGTCGTCGGCTCGTCCAACAGTAGCGTATCCGGGTGATGAATCAGCGCACGTGCGATTAGCAAACGCCGTGCCTCGCCGGAGGACAATTCGTCCAGCCAGCGGTTCGCCAAATGCGCTGCCTCCAAACGCTCCATGGCAGCCAGGGCAGCGGCGCGCATCTCATCCGTTACCTCTAGGTTGGGCCAAATGCCGATGGAACCAAAAAATCCTGAGACCACCAGTTCCAACCCACGAATATCGCGCGTGCATTGCGCCATCAGATCGTTGCTGACTAACCCGATATGCGCGCGCAACTCAAAAATGTTCCAGCTTTCCTTGCCTAGAATGCGCAGCACTGTGTCTGGGCGCAGCAACGGATAACATTCGCGATTCATCGTTTTGATGAATGTGGATTTCCCGCTGCCGTTGGGCCCAAGAATAGCTACGTGCTCGCCTTGCGCAATGCTCAAGTTAAAACCATTCAGCGCTAGGCGGCTGCCGCGCTGAACGAAGACGTTTTTCAGTTCCAGTAAGGGGTGCAAAAACGAGGGTAGCACTCACTCAATGGTGCGTAAAACCACGCGCGAACCATCGGGGGCGCCATGATACACATGCTCAGTTGCCTTCACGAAATCGGAAGACTTGGCGGTTGGAATATTTTCAAATTGCTGCGGATTCAAATCCACCAGCGGGAACCATGTACTTTGGATCTGAATCATGATGCGGTGCCCGGTGCGAAATGTGTGGCAAATATCCGGCATCACGAACTCGATTTTTGCAGGCTCGTTCGGTTTGAATGCTTCTGGCTTGGCCATGTTGTTGCGGTACTTGCCTCGGAACGGCTCGCCGCGCACCATCTGTTGATAGCCCCCCATCTGTAGGCCTTTTGGATTTGGATCCGGGTTCGGATAGTCGTTTGGATAAACGTCAATCAGTTTGACGATAAAGTCGGAATCGGTGCCGGACGTCGCCACTTTGAGGATGGGCGTGATCGGTCCCGCTACCGTAATGTCGTGATCGAGCGGCGCAGTTTCATACGCCAGCACATCCGGTCGGCGGCTGGCGAATCGTTGGTCATACGTTATGTAATCGCCCGGGAAACCGGAGCCGATATCTGTCCGAATGGGAACCGGTTTGGCTGGGTCACTGACATATTCATCCGCCGCTTCCGAACTAGGCTGGGTGAAAGAAAGCGTTCCACCAGGCCCCAGATAGAGCGCCTTTTCCTGAGCATTCGCCGGCGGCCAAGCAGCAAAGCGCAGCCACTGGTTGCTGCCGGTTTCAAATACCCAAGCTTTCGGAATCTCGTTATCCGGCGCGGCCTTTAGCCCGTCGCCCTTGCCCTTCAAGTTAGCGACAAAAAACGGAAGTTCAATGTGCTCGCGAAAGAACTCAGCCGTGTTGGAAGCAAAATCCACATCGCCCAGAGTGTTGCCATCTCCGCGCGACCAGCAACCGTGACACCACGGCCCCATCACCAGCGTGTTAGGAGATTTCGCTCCGTCCTTTTCTACTGCCCGAAACAGTTTCAATGGGCCCGAAAGATCTTCCGCATCAAACCATCCGCCAACAAACAATGTCGCGGGCGTCACATTCTTCATGTGCGGCGCTTGTGCCCGGCTCTGCCAAAATTCGTCGTACGCAGGATGCTTCAAAATATCGTTCCAATAGACGTTCTGGTTCTTCAGATACTTTTCGTTGTAATTAGCCAGCGGACCGGTGTGTAAATAGAATTCGTATTGATCGTTTGTACCGAAATCGAAGCGGGCAGAAGGTTGCGGACGTTCCGGCTCAGGACCGCGCGGCTTGAACCCAATATAGAAACCAAAGTTCGCTGACAAATGGAACGCGCCATTGTGGTACGCATCGTCTCCATTACCCACATCGCCCATAGGTGCTTGCGGCGAAACCGCTTTTAGCGCCGGATGCGCATTCATCAATCCATATGCGGCAAAAAATCCTGGATACGAAATGCCCCACATACCAACGCGGCCGTTATTGTTCGGAACATTCTTCACCAACCAGTCGATGGTGTCGTAGGTATCGGTGCTTTCGTCGGTGTCCTTCGGACCGCTGAGTACAGTTTTGTGTGGCGGAACATCAATAAACGTACCTTCCGACAGATAGCGCCCGCGCACGTCCTGATAGACAACGATGAAGCCTTCTTTTTCGGCAGCTTCCGATGGGCCGACAACCGGCCGATAGTTATCCACGCCATACGGACCAACTGAATAAGGCGTCCGGACCATCAGCATCGGATACTGTTGCGACATGTCCTTCGGCACATATACCGAGGTGAACAATTTCACGCCATCGCGCATAGGAATGCGGAATTCGTACTTGGTGTAATGTGCGCGAGTGTAATCAAGCTGCTTCTTAACTTCGGGGTTAGGCGCTTGAGCGAAGGCGAGTGAACAGAGTGCAGTTAGAGCAACAAGAGATGCGCGAAGGTGCATGCTGTGATCTTACAATCACGCCGCACACTAAATGAAGAGATCATCGTCGGAGAGCCTATCGAATCAACAAGAGTATAGGCTTCGTCTCCAAACTCAATGCCAGTTGGGCAATTCTAATTGCGTTACGCCTAATAACTTCCGCGGCAACTACGGTCGGATAATTACAAGATTCCAAAATCACAACCCTGGCATTCAAGCTCTCGTCCAATAGCTGAACGAAGTCTGAATCGGTCGAAATCAGAACGAAGTCATTTGACGCTGCGTACGCAAGAATTCGCCGATCGCCAACTCCAGCTAAACCGTTGCGTAATGCACTCTCAGAATTTGGGAAGAGATCCGACAACAAATGAACAAGTCTCGGTGACAGGCCCTCGTCGAAGAGGAATTTCATCCGGACGATACGCGAGGTTGCGCTGCTAGATCTGCGGCAAAAGCATAGATAGCTCGAAAATCATCGGCCTCAAGCTGCGGATAGTCAGCCAAGATTTGATCTTGAGATGCGCCGGAAGAAAGCCACTGCAACACTTCCTGCACCGTTATGCGGTGGCCCCGAATACAAGGCTTCCCGAAGCGAACGTCCGGGTCGGTGGTTATGCGCGCCAACAGATTTTCAGAAACCTGCATCTGCCGTCATTCTGCCACAAATCTACCCGACCCGCCGTTACGCCACACTTTCCTTAACCGCTTCCGGCACCTCAATCGGATGCTTATACTTGCACTCCGGGTTCGGGCATTGCGCTGTGGGACCAGCCTTCAAATACTTCTCAATCATGTAAGAACTGCCGCACTGCGGGCACTTCTCTTTGATCGGTCTGCCCCAGGCCACAAAATCGCATTCCGGATACCGGTTGCAGCCATAGAACGTGCGCCCGCGCTTCGAACGCCGCTCCACCACTTCGCCTTCGCTACAGTTCGGACACGCTACGCCAATCGTCTTCTGCTTAACAAACTTGCAGGTCGGATAATTGCTGCAAGCCACAAACTCGCCGTAGCGTCCAAACTTTTGCACCAAATTGTTGTCGCAAACCGGACACTTCTCTTCCAGCGGAACATCCTTGCGCTGCTCGCCGCCCAATTGCTTCGTCGTCTTACATTCTGGATATCCGGAACAAGCAAAGAACGTCCCAAAACGCCCTTTCTTGAGCACCATCGGACGACCGCAATTCTCACAATATTCCTGCTCGTCCTGCTCGCCTAAATTGCCGTCCTTATCGATGTCCGGCAAATCAACCGTCAGTTCACGCGTGTTGGTACATTCCGGATACCCGGTGCAAGCGATAAAGCTGCCATGCTTGCCCCACTTGATGACCATCGGCTTGCCGCATTTTTCACAGATCTGGTCGGTGGGTTTCTCCATCCGCTTGATATCTGTCATGTGGCGTTCTGCGTGTTCCAAATCCTTTGAGAAACGCGTATAAAAATCGCCCATGGCCACACGCCATTCCAGCTTGCCGTCTTCAATTTCGTCGAGTTCTTCTTCCATCCGCGCCGTGTATTTCACGTCGAACAGATCGTTGAAACTCTCTAACAGCAAATCGCAAACCACCATGCCAAGTTCGGTTGGGATGAACTTGCCGCCCTCTTTCTTGACATATTCACGATCCTGAATGGTTGACAAAATCGAAGCGTATGTGGACGGCCGGCCCACACCGTCAGCTTCCAACTTCTTCACCAGCGTCGCTTCCGTGTAACGGGGCGGCGGCTCAGTGAAATGCTGCTCAGGACTAATCTCTTTGAAGCGCAGCGCCTCGCCTTCGGCAACGGCGGGAAGCTTATGCTTCAGGTCTTCATCTTCGTCGTCTTTTTGGTCTTTGCCTTCTTCGTAGACCTTTAAGAATCCTTCGAACTTTAGAATGCTGCCCGTGGCGCGAAAAATATGCGCAGCCCCGCTCTTGCCCTTGGCGTTCACATCAATCGTCGTCTGATCCAACAACGCCGGATTCATCTGCGACGCAATAAACCGCATCCAGATCAAGCGGTAAAGCTTCAGCTCATCCTCAGCCAAAAACTTTTCCATGGATTCCGGAGTCCGCAATACCGAAGTCGGACGAATAGCTTCGTGCGCGTCTTGCGCATCTTTCTTCGTCTTATAAACGTTCGGCGTACCCGGCACAAAGCTCTCGCCATATCGCTCGCCAATGAACGCACGAACTTCGGTCAAGGCATCATCCGACACACGGGTAGAATCGGTACGCATGTAAGTGATGAGACCCGTTGCCCCATCCGCGCCAATTTCCTTACCTTCATAAAGCGCCTGAGCCAGGCCCATTGTTCGCTTCACCGAAAAGCGCAGCTTGCGGGACGATTCCTGTTGCAGCGTTGAAGTAATAAACGGCGGAACCGGATTGCGCTTCTTTTCGCGCGTTGCAACCGACTTGACAATGTACTCCGCATCCGCCAAATCGTTCACAATTTCAGTGGCGGAAGCTTCGTTACCGATAACCGGTGTTTCTTCGTTGCGCTTAAATAGGTGCGCATTTAACACCGGCGCCTTCTTAGCATTTAAGGCAACGTCAATCGTCCAATATTCGTCTTTTTTGAATTCGCGGATTTCGCGTTCGCGCTCTACAATCACTCGCACAGCGACTGTTTGCACACGTCCCGCCGAAAGCCCGCGACGCACCTTGTCCCACAGCAGCGGCGAAATTTTATAACCAACCAAGCGATCCAACACGCGCCGCGCCTGTTGTGCCTCCACCAGATGCAGGTTCACGGTCAGCGGTTTTTCAAAAGCCTTCTTCACCGCGCTGGCCGTGATTTCGTTAAACATCACACGAAAAAACGCCGGCTTGTCAGACTTTGTCGAATGCAGTTCTTCCTGCAAGTGCCAGCAAATGGCTTCGCCTTCGCGATCAGGGTCAGCCGCCAGGTAGATAAAGTCGCAGCCCTTCGCGGTTTGCTTTAACTCGGCAATCAGCTTCTTCTTGCCTTCAATCACTTCGTATTTGGGCGTGAAATCGTGATCCACGTCCACGGATAGATCCTTCTTCGGAAGGTCCTTCACATGGCCCAACGAGGCCTTAACAATATATTGGCTCCCCAGGTATTTTCCAATGGTTTTCGCCTTCGCCGGGGATTCAACGATGACGAGAGATTTTGACATACGAGATTCTTTTTTAACCTATTATTCCGTTATCAAAGGACCCAAAACGGCCCATGACGGGTGGAACGCTACCCTTTGTACCACATGTCGCTACCAGACCTTGACGAACTGCTTACCCGGTAGCTGTCGAACCAGCCCTGACATTTCCAAATCAAACAGGGCGCCGATCAATTCTGATGACGAGACGCCCTCAAAGGATTCAAGGATGCCTTCAAGTTGTTGAGGCGTATCGACTTGCAGTGTATTCAATACCTTCCGTGCAAGCGCTTGCAAAGGCGCATCCTCGGTCACTTGAGCGCCTTCCCCGCCCGCTTCTATTTCCTCATCCAGAACTTTTTGCTGGGCGTTCTTGACAAGGTCGCGCCGAATTGCCGCCGGAAGCTCATTTGTTATATCCGTCCATTCCTGAACCAGTTTGGCCCCGCCATCCTTTATTAATAGGTTAGGGCCCCAACTCATCTTCGACGTAATGTTCCCTGGAACCGCAAAAACTTCCCGGCCTTGGTCCATCGCCAGCTTTGCTGTAATGGCTGATCCGCTGTGTTGCGCGCCCTCCACAATCAGAACCCCAATCGATAGCCCGCTCACAATACGGTTGCGGATCGGAAAGTTCTGCGGGAAAGCTGGCGCACCCATGGGAAATTCCGAAATCACCAAGCCCTTTTGCTGCAAATCGGCATAAAGTTTTCGATTACTTGCCGGGTACAGCATGTCCACGCCCGATCCTAGAACCGCTACAGTCGATCCGTTTTCTTTCAATGCTGCCTGATGCGCAATCGTATCAATGCCCTGCGCCATGCCACTGGTAATGGTTAAACCCGCGCGCGACAAGTCCGCACTCAGCCGTTCCGCCGCTGCCAGTCCGTAAGGTGTTGGACGCCGCGTCCCTACAACGGCAATGGAATGTGTCGCCAGCAATTGCGGATTGCCCAACACAAATAGCACGATGGGTGGATCAAAGATTTCGCGTAAACGCTGCGGGTACAGTGAATCCGTATAAGTAATCAGTCGCGCGCCCGCATTCATCATCTTCTGTTGCTGGTCAACTGCGTCTTCGAACGAGCAACCCGAAGCCACATTGCGTGCCTGCGACGGACTCAACTCGCCAGCCGCTTCCAATTCGGACACAGACGCCCGAAAAATAGCCTGCGGAGATTTCAACCGGTTCAATAGGCGTGTGGTGGTAACGGTGCCCAAACCCGGAACCATCCGCAGCGCTAGCCAGTGCAGAATATCTTCCTGTGTAAGCGTTTGCTGCGCAGTCGCGACGAACGTTCCCATGCTTCTTACGTGGATCCGTCCGCGCTTAGTTCTCAGGCCGCGGCAGTCCAGCGGTGCAGCGTTTCGGCGAATTTATCTCGCTGAATCGGCTTCGTTAGAAAGTCGTTCATTCCGGCCGCTAAGCACGATTGACGCGCGCCTTCCACCGTATTCGCCGTCACTGCAATAATCGGAACTCGTCCCGAATCGCCCTGCATATTACGGATTGCCTTCGTGGCTGCAATGCCGTCCATGACGGGCATATGGATGTCCATCAAAACGGCACAATATGCGCCCGATTCTACAAGCTCTAAAGCTTCGGCGCCATTCTGCGCCAAGTCGGCCGTATACCCAAGCACGCTTAGAAGCCGCAACACAAGCTTTTGGTTTACAAGGTTATCTTCAGCAACCAGAATCTTTTTAGCGCCATCGTGGATGCCAAGGGGGGTGGTGGGGTGCTCCATGCGATCTGTAAGCTATAGTGCATTCTGAGCCGCAATTGTCGCCTTCGGATAATTCAGGGCTGAACGGCGATTTATACGGCATCTGAGAAAGTAGAGAAGAATGAAAATCTTATCGGCGGCGACGGCTCTCCCGCCGCACTATTACTCCCAACGTGTACTTATCGATGCTTTCCGGAAATATTGGGGTGGCCGATTAGACCGATTCGACATCTTAGAAAAGCTGCACATCGCCGCACAAGTGGATGGCCGCTACCTGGCTCTGCCTGTAGAATCCTACCCGCAAGCCAATTGGGGCGAATCCAACAATGCCTGGATCAAAGCATCGCTCGACCTTGGCGAAGAGGCCATCAACAAAGTTCTGGATGATACGGGCACCGCTAAAGAAGACATTGGCGCATTCTTCTTCGTTTCCATCACCGGCGTCTGCAGCCCGTCCATTGAAGCTCGCCTTATCAACCGGATGCAGCTCAGCAACCGCATGAAGCGCATTCCCATCTTCGGCCTGGGCTGCGTAGCCGGAGCCGCGGGCATTGCGCGGGCGGCAGATTACGTAAAAGCCTTTCCCAAACAAGCCTGCCTGCTTCTTTCGGTCGAACTCTGCTCGCTCACCATTCAGCCCGATGACGTCTCGGCTGCCAACTTAATCAGCACCGGCCTCTTCGGCGATGGCGCAGCCGCGGTTCTCATCGCCGGCGACGATTATCAGCCGCCTAGACAAGCGCATTGCGGTCCGCAAATTATCGCCACGCGTTCCACCTTTTATAACGACACGGAAGAGGTCATGGGCTGGGACATTTCGGAGAAAGGTTTTCGGATTGTGCTGTCGCGCGAAGTACCGGAAGTCGTCTTGAAAAACTTAGGCCGCGACGCCGCCGAATTCCTGGCAGACAACGATCTGAAACGCGAAGACATTCAAAGCTGGGTCATCCATACCGGCGGCCCGAAAGTTCTGGAAGCCACCGAAAAAGCGCTCGAGCTTAAAAATGGTGCGCTGGATGCCTCTTGGAAGTGTTTAAAGAAAACCGGAAACCTGTCGTCTGCGTCCGTTCTATTTGTGCTGGAAGAAACAATCAAAAATCGCAGGCCCAAACCAGGAACTTGGGGCATACTCGCTGCCATGGGTCCGGGTTTTTGCTCTGAATTAGTGCTATTAAAGTGGTAGAAGGTGCAGTCGTTTCTATGACACGCTCAACGCTAATTGCGGTGCTGCTCATAGCGCCCGCTTTCGCTCAATATCCAGGCCAATATCCGGGTCAGCAGTATCCAGGCCAAGGACCCATGGGGCCCGGCGGCGGCATCTCGCTGCCTCACCGAAATAAAAAAGGTAAGACTGCTAATAAGAACGCCGATCCAAACTTCCATCAAGATGGCTGGGTGCTGTCCACTTCGTCCACGGAGTTCAAAGTTGGCACCGACGATGGTCGTTTAATCACATTCAAACTCGATCCCACCACCAAGTTCACAAAAGACGGCAATGCAGCGACAGTTGCGCAAGCGGCGCAAGATACTTACGTCCATGTCGATGCATTTGAAGACGATCAGTATTACCTAACCGCCGCTAATATTGATGTGCGCAAAGATCCAGGCCGCAAGAATCTACCCGAGGAAGAGGCGCAAGCCAGGCCGACACTCGCCAAACCGGTACCCGCGCAAACTGCCAGCACACAGGAATCTCCTGCAGCCGATCCCGACGCAGTCCCCAATCCCGATAGCATCGGCCAACCTCTCGACGCTCCCGGCCGCCCGCATCTGCACCACGGCAAACCAACTGCTGGCGAAGCGCCGGACCCCGATGAAGACGCAACTCCCAAAGCTCCGCCGCCGAAACCTGCAGCGTCCGCCGATAAAGGCGATGGCTCCATCGATTTCACTGTCGGCGATGAAAAGGCAGCGGTAAAGAAGAAACCTTCTTCCTATGCCGACCTGATCGATCGCACCCGCCAGTGGTCGGAGAATTTCACGCAAGGCCTTCCCAACTTTGTCTGCGAACAGATCACCACGCGCTACCAGGAGCAATCACGTTCGGAAGGCTTCGAGCCCGTCGATGTCATTAGCGCCAAAGTCGTCTTTGAAGACGGCAAAGAAGACTACAAGCAAATCATGATAGGCGGCAAGCGCACCAACAAAAGCATGATGGAACTTGGCGGCACTACCTCCACCGGTGAATTTGCTACCACGCTGCACAGCCTCTTCTCGCCCTACGTCGCCGCCGACTTCAAATTCCAGGAGTCATCGGCCGTGGGCAAAACCGCCATCGCTATCTACCAACTCAAAGTAACTCTGCCCCATGCCGACTGGGAAATCATAATCGGCGGCCAGCGTTTGCGCCCCGCCTATAGCGGGACTGTGTGGGTTGATAAATCCACCGCCGAGGTTCGTCGTATTGAGATCCAAGCCGATAACGTGCCCAAGAACTTTCCAGGCGACACCGAAGCCATGACCGTTGACTACGAACCCGTACGCCTGGGTAGCTCCAGTACCTTTCTGCTGCCCGTCCATTCGGAGAACCTCGGATGTTTTCGTGGTACCTCTGTTTGTACAAAGAACACCATCGACTTTCGTGATTATCACAAGTATTCGGGTGAAAGCTCGGTCGAATTTCAGTAGGCAAATAGATTCATCTAGTAAGGGCTACTCATTCTCGCAACACGAGAAAGTCGTCCGCGCTACCGCTCTTCGGTGGTACCCTCAGTACACCGTATTCGCTGGCATCATTGGTCTTTAGATACGATCCTGTTACTTAATGAGGATCACGCCCAGAGTCATTGCAGCCGTATTGTGTTCACTCGCGCTCGGCACCATCAATCTACCCGCGCAAGTGAATGTCGTAACCCAACACAACGATATTGGCCGCACCGGCCAAAACATCAACGAAACAATTCTGACTCCCGCCAATGTTAGTTCGGGCAATTTCGGCAAGTTGTATTCCGTTGCTCTGGACGGCCAAGTGTATGCGCAGCCTCTATATGTGTCTGGACTCCTCATCCCTAGCTTGGGGACGCACAACGTCGTGTTCATCGCGACTATGCACGATAGCATCTACGCCTTGGATGCCGATTCCGGATCCACTTTGTGGAAAATAACGCTGCTCGATTCAGCGCATGGCGCGGCCTCCGGAGCAACTACTGACCCTGTCACCGACACCGGCTGCACAGAAATGTCAGGCACCGAAATTGGCATTACCAGCACACCGGTCATCGATCCTGTCGCCGGCATCATCTATGTAGTTGGCAAGACGTTTGAAGGCACCTATCCCGTGCAGCGCCTGCACGCATTGAGCATCACCACCGGCGCTGAGATGCCTAACAGCCCGGTCGTTCTTTCGGCCACAGTGCCAGGAACCGGCGTCGGAAGTTCCGGCGGTGTTCTGAGTTTTGATCCCTTGTGGGAGAACCAGCGCGCTGGTTTGCTATTGCTCAACGGCATTGTCTATGTGTCGTTCGCTGGTTACTGCGACAACGGCCCCTGGCACGGATGGATTCTCGCCTACAACGTTTCCACCATGCAGCAAACCAGTGTCTTCACACCCACGCCCAATGCCCAGGGCGCTGGCATTTGGATGTCAGGCGCGGGCTTGGCCGCCGATCTTCCCGCGGGCACCCCCTTCGGACGCATGTTTGTTCCCACCGGTAATGGTTTTTATGACGCCACCACCCCTTATGGCACGAACACCATGGACTATGGCGTGGACGTTCTCCGCCTGGATTTAACCAACGGCGTCATGAACGTCACCGACGCTTTCACACCCTTCGACCAAGCTTATTCAAACGCGAACGATCTCGATTTGGCCTCGGGCGGTCTGATGATTTTGCCAGATCAAACTCTTGCAGGACACACCCATCAACTCCTCGCCGCCGGTAAGACCGGGAATATGTACTTGGTTGATCGCGATAGCCTTGGTGGTTACAGCACCAGCACGAATAACATCATTGAGTACGTCTCTCCAAACCAGATCGGCGGCGAATTCTCTGCGCCAGCTTACTGGAACGGCTCTGTCTATTACTGGGGCGATGAAGACACGCTCAAACAGTTCGAAATAACCAACGGCCTGATGAATTTCTGGCACTCAGCTAACTCGTCTGAGAGCATGCACTATCCCGGTTCAACACCGTCCATCTCTTCGAATGGAACAACCAACGGTATTGTTTGGGATGTTGACGGGTCTGCCTACGTCAATGCGGCATATCCGGTCGGCCCTGCCATTCTGTATGCCCACGCAGCATCGAATGTCGGGACTACGCTTTATTCCAGTGCTGCCAATCCCACCCGCGATAGCGCGGGACAAGCCGTGAAGATGGTTACTCCAACAGTAGCGAACGGCAAGGTCTACGTTCCCACCTATGGCGAGTTGGATGTGTATGGCTTGCTCACCGCAGATTTCTCTCTCTCCGAACTGCAAAGCTCCTTGCAACTCTCGCAAGCAGGCACCGCAACCGATCAACTTACCGTTACGCCTCTCTCCGGTTTCAGCGGAAGCGTCTCTTTCTCCGCTAGCGGTTTGCCTACTGGCATGTCTGTCAACTTCACGTCGGGCACCACCGCCGGAACAACCAACGCAACCTTCGCCGCCACCACCGCCACGCCTCTCGCAACCTACCCCATCGTCATCACCGCAACCTCCGGATCGTTAGTTCACTCAGTTACTGCGAACATCACCGTCGTGGGTGCTGTTCCCTTCTTCACACTGTCCGCCGGACCTTCCTCGCTCTCCGTCACGCAGGGCCAGACTGTTTCCACCAACATCACGGTAGTTCCAGGCAACGGCTTTACCGGCGCAGTGACATTTTCAACTTCCACCCCGCCCTCAGGCATTTCGTTCGCCTTAGGAACGCCAATTAATGGCGTCGAAGCAATGAATGTCACAGCCTCCGCATCGGCGCCAAATCAGCAATTCAATCTCACCGTAACCGGCACCTCAGGAACACTCACCGCGAGCACCGTCATACCCGTCACAGTCGGAACACAACCTATCTTTAGTCTCACCGGTCCAGCCTCAGTTTCCGTTATGCCGGGCCAAAGCGCCAGCTCCAACCTGAGCGTTGTGGCAGCCAACGGATTCAATTCCTCAGTTAGCTTCTCGGCTTCTGGATTACCCTCCGGCGTTTCGGCCACCTTCAATCCAACTTCTTCCACCACCGGCACCGCTGTCACTTTCACCACCACCAGCGGAGTATCCATCAATACCTACCCTGTCGTCATCACCGGGACGTCCGGCTCACTCAGCGCGTCGGAAACGGTCAATCTCGTGGTCGGCACACCAACCTTCTCGTTGTCACCGGATATCACCACCCTTGCATTGCAACAAGGAACTAGCGTTTCTGACACTATCGTCGTGCTTCCCACCAATGGCTTCAGCGGTTCGCCCAACTTCAGCGTTAGTGGCTTGCCAACCGGCGTCACGGCCGTGTTCTCGCCCACCAGTTCCTCCACTCAATCCTCGCTCACACTTACGGCGTCCACCAGCGCTTGGGTCGGAACCTTCACCATTACTGTCACCGCTACCTCCGGTTCTGTGACACAGAGCTCCTCGCTTACGCTATCCGTCACACATGGCCTCAGCCTGAATGGCGTTCAGTTGGTGAACAAATCCACCGCTGTATGCGTCGATGTGAACAGTCTTTCTAAAGCCGCCGGCGCAAACATTGGGCAAGCTGTCTGCTGGGGCGGGCCAAACCAGTTGTGGAACCTAAGCTCCGTTTCAACTGGCGTTTATCAATTCACTTCCCTTAATAGCGGCCTCGCCTTGGACATCACCTCCAGCTCAACCGCTCCTGGTGCGCTCGCGGAACAAAACACAATTGGCTCCCAAGCCAGCCAGCAATGGCTTCCGAAGGTCACCAGCGATGGATATTTCATTTTTGTGAACTCCAATTCTGGCCTATGCCTTGACGGTTTGGAATCCGCCTATACAAGCGGCATCGAAATACAACAGCAAGCCTGTAATTCATCCGCCAGCCAGGAATGGAGTCTTATTCCGCTCTCCAGCACAACCTCTGTGAATATGTCCTCCGCTTACAACGTGAATGCCATCGCCGCAAACGGCACCGAAACATTCAATGGCGGCATTGATACGGGAGACGATGCATTCTCATCTGCCACGCTCGGCACAAGTTACAACTGGTATGGTTACAATTTTGTGTTCGGCCCGCCGAACGTTCCCGACGCAGTGACCAGTGCTACCGTGCCCCTGCCTGCCGGTCAATACAACGGGCTTTATTTCCTCGCCACCGCCACAAACGGTAGTCAGCCGAATCAAACTTTCACCGTAAATTACTCCGACGGTACTTCCACCTCTGTTCAACAGGGCGTCACCGATTGGTACGACCCGCCTAGCATTTACGCAGGTGAACAAATCGCGCTCACAGTACCTTATCGTTTGACATGGAACGGCACCGAAGACGCTCGCCCCTTCAATATCTATGGCTTCTCCATGACGCTCGATAGCAGCCGTACTGCCGTCTCCGTCACATTGCCCGCAAACTCTCACATCACAGTTCTCGCCATGACACTCGGAAAGTAAGGGTACGCTAAAGGCCTTTCACCCCCAATTTGCTGCTTTGTTCGGGTACGCTCAGTACACCCTTACCTATTGGCTTTCCCCCACCGGCAATACGATCTTGGACTATGGCTTTTGTTGAGAAGAGTATTTGTGCGTTGACTGCCGCGTTAGCAGTCAGCGTTTTTTTCCCCTTTACATCTTCTGCCCAAGTAAATGTCGTAACGCAACACAACGACATTGCACGTACCGGCCAAAATACAAACGAAACAATTCTCACCCCGGCCAACGTTAGTTCCGGCAATTTCGGAAAGCTTTTTTCCGTCTCTCTCGACGGACAAGTCTACGCCCAACCGCTATATCTCTCCGGTCTTTCTATCCCCAGCAACGGCACCCATAACGTGGTCTTCATGGCCACGATGCACGACAGCGTCTATGCGCTTGACGCCGATTCCGGGACCAAGCTGTGGCAAATCACTTTGCTCGATTCAGCGCACGGTGCGACCTCAGGAGCGACCACCGACCCAGTTACCGACACCGGTTGCACTGAAATGTCGGGTACCGAAATTGGTATCACGAGTACGCCTGTCATCGATCCTGTTGCGGGCATAATCTATGTTGTAGGTCGAACGTACGAAAACGCCTATCCCGTCTATCGCCTTCACGCTCTCAGTGTCACCACAGGCGCGGAAATGACCAACAGCCCTGTCACGCTAAGCGCATCCGTCACGGGAACGGGCACTGGCAGTTCCAGCGGCGTTCTCAAATTCGATCCGCTCTGGGAAAATCAGCGGCCCGGTCTGCTCCTGTTAAATGGCATTGTTTATATCGGATTCGCAGGATACTGCGACAACGGTCCCTGGCACGGCTGGGTGCTGGCCTACAACGTCTCCACCATGAAGCAGACCAGCGTCTTTACCCCCACGCCCAATGCCGAAGGCTCCGGTATTTGGATGTCCGGCACTGGCCTCGCGGCCGACGTTCCATCCGGTAGCCCGTACGGTCGCCTTTTTATCCCCACCGGCAATGGCACCTACGACGCAACCACTCCCTACGGCACCAACACGATGGACTATGGCGTCGATGTTCTTCGCCTGGATCTCACAAACGGTGTTATGACGGTTTCCGACGCATTCACGCCTATGGATCAAGCTAGTCTGAATGCCAACGATCAGGATATGTCGTCGGGCGGCGTTTTGCTTCTGCCTCCTCAGACCCTTGCTGGGCACACCAATCAACTGTTAGCGGCCGGCAAAACCGGAAACTTCTATGTGGTAGATCGCGATAATCTCGGCGGATACAGCACCACTGCTAACAACATCATCGAATACGTCTCTCCAAACCAGATCGGTGGCGCGTTCTCTGGCCCTGCCTATTGGAACAACACCGTCTACTACTGGGGCGACAGCGACACACTCAAACAATTCCAAATAACCAACGGCCTGATGAACTTTTGGCACTCCGCTAACTCCTCGGAGAGCATGAACTATCCCGGTTCCAGTCCGTCTATCTCTGCCAACGGGACCACCAACGGCATTGTTTGGGATATAGATGGTTCAGCCTACACCAACTCGGCCGCAGGTCCTGGCCCTGCAATTCTCTACGCCCATTCCGCCACCGCCGTCGGCACGACTCTATACTCGAGCGCTACCAACGCCACTCGCGATGCTCCGGGCCAAGCGGTCAAAATGACTGTTCCAACGGTTGTTAATGGCAAAGTGTATGTGCCAACCTACGGCGAACTCGACGTCTATGGCCTGCTCACTGCCAATTTCTCGCTTACCGCTTCCTCCAACGGCCTTACTGTGCAGCAAGGCTCTAGCAATACCGATACATTAACCGTCACTCCCACAAATGGCTTCACCGGAACAGTGTCGCTTACCGCCAGCGGATTACCCAGCGGACTCAGCGCGACCTTCGCGGCCGGAACCGCTGCTAACACGACAATCGCCACCTTTACCGCTACGTCGGCAGCCGCTACCGGCACCTATCCTGTTACCATCACTGGCACCTCGGCATCGATAACGCAATCCATAACCGTCAATGTCACCGTAACAGCACCTTCATCTTTCACGGTCTCCGCCGCTCCTAACTCGGTAGCCATCGTGGCCGGGCAATCTGGTACCAGTAACATCACAGTCACTCCATTAAATGGCTTCACCGGCGCTGTCACTTTAAGCGCTACCGGTATGCCCAGCGGCGTTTCAGCTTCTCTCGCCGCACCCTCAGGTGGAGTCTCCGTTCTGACCATCGCCACTACTTCAGCCGCTGCCACCGGCACGTTCTCTCTCGCCGTCACGGGAACCTCCGGCTCTCTCACCTCTTCAACCAACATCAGCGTTACCATCAGCGCAGCGCCTTCCTTCGCACTCTCCGCTTCCCCCACTTCAGTTTCGGTTACCGCTGGCAGTTCCGTTACCAGCAACATCACGATCGTCCCTTCCAGCGGCTTCACAGGTACGGTTTCCCTTGCCGCAACGGGCTTGCCTACCGGCGTTTCTGCTTCCTTCGGTACAACCAGCAATAACGTTTCGCTGCTCACCATTACCGCATCTAGCACCGCCGCCGTCAGCTCTTTTACGCTGACCGTTACCGGTACCTCGAACACCCTCACTGCCAAGACCACCGTGTCCGTTAGTGTCACCGCAGCGCCATCCTTCACACTCTCGGCTTCGCCCGCATCACTGGCCTTAACACCCGGAACTTCCACGACAACCACCGTCACCATAGCTCCGGCTAACGGCTTCACCGGCTCTGTTGCTCTGACCACCTCCGGGCTTCCTAGCGGTGTCACCGCTTCCTTCGGATCTGTCTCCGGTAACACCTCGCTACTAACGCTGACCGCATCCTCCACTGCAGCAACCGGCACAGCCTCCGTCACTATTACTGGAACGTCCGGCGCAATCTCCGCTCACACTGCCGTAACCCTCAGCGTCGCCCTGCCACCATCCTTCACGCTCTCAGCGTCACCCAATGCCGTTTCCCTCGTTCAAGGCAACTCTGGGTCTACCAGCATTACCATCGTTCCAGCCAACGGCTTCTCTGGTACCGTTTCGCTCGCCGCTTCTGGCCTGCCATCCGGCGTTACCGTCGCGTTCGGAGCCGTATCCGGTAACTCCTCGACACTAACTCTCACCGCGACAAATACAGCCTCCGTTGGAACGGTATCGGCAACCATCACTGGAACTAGCGGCTCCCTTTCCGCTTCCACGTCGCTTTCATTAACCATCAGCCAAGCCGCCGGCACCGCACCCACTATCGTTAGCTTGTCCTCCGCCGCAAATGTATATGGCATTTTCACTAACGGCACAGCTCCCACTCACGGCGGATACGATAACGACGGTTACGCTTACTCGTCTAACTTGTTGGGTTCATCTGTCTCGGCTTTGGGTGTCACCTTTACCCTAGGTAGCGCGAACGCCGCCGACGCCGTCTCCAACACGACGGTCACCCTGCCGCAAGGCAGTTATGCCAAGCTCAATTTCCTGGGCTCCGCCGTAAATGGCAATCAGGTCAATCAGAGTTTCAAAGTCACCTACACCGACGGCTCAACTAGCACCTTCACCCAAAGCCTTAGCGATTGGTACACGCCGCAAAGCTACTCGGGTGAAACCAAAGCCGTAGCTATGTCTTACCGAGTTACACCTTCCGGCGCTGATTCAAGTGGTCAAACGTTCAATCTCTACGCCTATTCCTTTACGCTCAATACCGCTAAAACCGTAAAGAGCATTACACTGCCGGCAAATCGAAACGTGGTTGTACTCGCCATCACGCTCTCCGGCCAGTCCTCCGGTCCGCAAACCGTTGTTGCCATCAACTCCGGCGGTTCAGCCACAGGCATATTCGCTGCCGATAACAGCTATTCCGGCGGCTCTACTTCTTCCACCACCGCTACCATCAACACGTCGAAAGTTTCCAACCCCGCACCGCAGGCCGTTTATCAAACCGAACGTTATGGTGCCTTCACCTATAGCATTGGCGGCTTGACGGCCAACGCAACTTACACTGTGGAACTTCACTTCGCGGAAATATACTGGACCGGTCCCAGAGAGCGCCTCTTCAGCGTCGCAATCAACGGTACAACCGTCCTGTCCAACTTCGATATTTACGCAACCGCCGGCGGCGAAAACATCGCCATCGCCGAATCCTTCACCGCCAAAGCCAGCGCTTCCGGCGTTATTACCATTCAGTTCATTAAGGGTTCCATCGACAACCCCAAGATCAGCGGCATTCAGATTCTGAACTAGTTAAACTTTTGGTAGACCCATGCGCAAGGTCTTCCATTTCGAAGCGCCACGTTCCAAGTATCACTGCGACGCCGCCATTGTCTGGTGCTTCGATAACCGCTTCCAACTCGGTTTCGCCAAATACCTTAAGCGTCAAGGCATCATCAACTCCGACCCGATCAAAATCGCCGGTGGCGCAAAATCCCTGGCTTCACCCGAGCACGAATCCGATCGCCAATTCGTGCTCGATCAAATTCAAAAATCCATTCGTCTGCATGGCACCAAGCTTGTTATTCTGATGCTGCATTCCGATTGCGGCGCTTATAACGGCCTGGCCGGAGGATTCAACGGCAGCGCCGAGGCGGAATCGAAACACCATGAAGCCGAACTGCGCCGAGCTGCCAAATGGCTTCATCAACAGCTTCCGGAAATTGAAATCCAAGCCTATTTCGTCGATTTCGAAGGCATTTGGTCCGTGGATCTTAGCTAACCTTCATCGCCTCAATCAGCCCCGCAATCGTGTGGTCCAGTGCCTCCGCCTTCACGCGCAACCCACGCGCGACAACTGTAGCCGATGTCGCTGGTCCAATCGACGCAATCTTCACATCCTGCAACACTTCCTGTGCGACTACCGCCGCCAGATGCTCCACCGCCGACGAACTCGCAAACGCCACCCAATCCGGCAACGGCTCTTGAAACACTTCTTGTGCTCGTCGGGGCGCATCCGCCGGCATCACATTCTGATACGCCTCCACAACATCCACCTGGGCCCCACGCTTGCGCAATTCATTCGGCACCACATCCCGCGCCACTGCCGCACTGGGAATCAAAACCCGCTTTCCATCCATCGGATGCCCGCGAAAAGCCTCCACCAGCGCTTCACCAACATATTTTTCTGGCGTCAATTCCACCCGCAAACCGTACTCTTCCGCCACCTCGCGCGTTGCCTGCCCGATCGTCGCAATGCGCGGACGAAACCAATCCCCCGTATCCGCCAATTCGGCGACGAAAGAAGTAATCCCATTGGCGCTCGTGAAGATGATCCAGTCATACTCATTCACGTGCTCCGCCGCGTCCACTAATGCCGTCTTATCGTCTGGCGCGGCAATCCCTATCATCGGCAGCAGAATAGGCTCCGCACCCATTTCGCGCAAAGGTCCCGCAAGTTCCTCCGCCTGGTGAGCCGCGCGCGTTACAACAATCCGTTGGCCGCGCAAGCTCCGGCGCATTTATTCGCCCTCAAACACGCCCTGCGGCAACAACTCCAACGCGCCAGCCTCAATCAATTGCTGCGCCAATTTGTGTCCCAATTCAATCGGGTCGCTATGCTCCGCCGTCTCGCGCAACATATGCGAACCATCCGCCGCCACCACCACCGCCATCGCTTGCAACTTCCCATCCACCCGCTGCGCAAACGCGCCCACCGGCAATTGGCACCCGCCACCCAATACCGAAAGCACTGTCCGCTCGCACATCACCGCATCTTCTGTGGCCGCATGATTCAACGCCCGGCACGCCTTAAAAACGGTGTCATCGGCGCGAGTTTCAATCGCCAGCGCGCCCTGTCCCGGCGCAGGACACACATCTTCCGGCGCAAAAACTTCCGCAATTTCATGCTCCATGCCCAACCGCCGCAATCCCGCCGCAGCTAGCATAATCGCCTCGAAATCGCCGTTCTTCTGCCGCCGCAACCGCGTATCTACATTCCCGCGCAACTGCTCGATATTCAAATCCGGCCGCAATCGCTTCAACTGCGCCGCCCGTCGCAACGAACCTGTCCCCACGCGCGCCTCTTGCGGCAAAGTTTTCAACGTCCCGCCCACCAGCGCATCAAACGGACTGTCTCTTTCCGGAATCGCAGCCACCGCCAAACCGTCCGTCGCCTCGGTCGGCAGATCTTTCAAACTGTGTACTGCCAAGTCAATCCGGCCGCGTAACAGCGCCTCTTCAATTTCCTTAGTAAATAGCCCTTTACCTGTGGGTCCGGCCACAGCCGCTGTCTGCATATGGTCGCCGGTCGTGCAAATCGTCTGTATCCGCACCCCAATTCCCATATACTTCAAACGAACGGCTATATAGTTGGCCTGCCAGCGCGCCAGTTGCGAGCCCCGGGAGCCAATAACAAATGTCTGCATCTGGTATCACTGGTCGCCAAGCTTGAAAATTCGCCGTACTGCGCTGACCAGCTCTGCCTCCTGTGGTTTTCCGTCCTGCGCGCGCTCCGCCGCAGCTTGGCGGCGCATCTCCGAAATTGGACCATGTGCCACCTTATTTATAATGCCTCTCGTCATGGCTTCAAGAACGTCTTCTTGCTCTTGCGTCAACGCGCCTAGCTTTCCTCGATATCGAGAAACCACCTCTTGTCGTATTGTCTCTAATTGTTCCTGAAGGCTCACAATCGTGGGCGCAACGCCGCGCTCCCGCAGCCTCGCCTCTAACCGCGAAACCTCTTCCTGAACAATCGCTTCCGCCTGCGCCGCCACCTCGCGCCGCGTATGCAGATTGCGGTCCGCAAGCCGCTGCAAATCGTCCATGTCATAGACAAATGCATCGTCCAGCTTCTGAATCGCCGGGTCAATATTGCGCGGCACCGCAATATCTATCAAAAACATCGGCCGCCGCCTGCGTTGCGTCAATGCCCGCCGCATCATCTCCGGCGTCAAAACATATCCTGCAGCCCCCGACGACGCAATCACAATATCCATGTCCGCCAGCCGTGCCGGAAACTGCTCGTACGCAATCACCTGCCCGTTGAATACAAGCGCCAGTTCTGCCGCTCGCTGCGGCGTACGGTTCGTGATGAAAATCTCGGAAGCTCCCGCGCGCATCAAGTGCCGCGCCGCCCCTTCCGACATCTTCCCCGCCCCGACAATCAAAATATTCTTGTGCTGCAGCGACCCAAAAATCTCACGCGCCAGTTCCACCGCCGCATAGCTCACCGAAACTGCGTTCGATCCAATTTCCGTCTCCGTCCGCACTCGTTTCGCCACGCTAAACGCCCGCGAAAGCACCGCGTCCAGAGTGTTTCCAATCGCCCCCTGCTCCCGCGCCTGAGCAAACGCCTGCTTCATCTGCCCCAATATCTGCGGCTCGCCCACAATCATCGAATCCAGGCTCGACGCCACTCGAAACAAATGCCGGATCGCCTCACGCTCTTCGTAAAGATAAACATGCGCGCGAACATCTTCATACGCCACCTGCAGCCGCTCGGTTAAAACCTCAGCAAACAGCACCTCAAACGGCACATCATCGTCTATCGCCGCCGCAATCTCCACCCGGTTACACGTGCTCACAATCATCGCTTCCCGCGCGCCCCGCGATTGCATGTCCAACAACGCCGCTGGAATATCCTCCGCGCGAAACGCCAGCTTTTCCCGCAGTTCCACCGGCGCCGACTTATGATTCACTCCCGCCAGACGCAGCTTCATTGCGGCCAAAAACTCCTTAGCTGCAAATGCGTCGCCCAAGTGATTAACGAACAACACAACACGCTCACTGCCAGCCACGCCAGCCGCCGTCCCCGCCATCCCGCCGACACCCGCAAGAAAATCATGGCCAGATAAAACGCCCAAGTGAACAAAAAGAAATCAATCTCCGGGTTGGCAATCCAGTTCCTGCCCACATCCACAAACGCCCAAATCACCCCGCTAATCGTCCCCAACGTCACAAACACAAACCCCGTGTTCATCGATTGGTTGATAATCTGGTCAATCGTTCCCAGCGGAGGCAGCCGGCTCGCCAGCGGATTCACCTTCTTCTGCTTCAACTGCCGCTCTTGCAGCAAATAATAAACCGACGCAATCGCGCCCAAAAATAGCGCCGCATAACCAATCAACACCGTCCCAATGTGGACAACTAACAACAAACTGCGCGCCTGCGGATTGCTCCACTTGCCCACCGGAACTTCCGTCGCGCCCACCAGCGTCATAAAAAACACCAGCGGAAACAGACAAACACCAAAAATAGAAATGCGATATTTCGTGTGCGCAATCAGGAACGCAACCGCCAGCAGAAACGCGCACAACGAACTCGTTTCCCAAAAGTTATTCAACGGCAAATGCCCGCTGTCCGCCCACAATTCCACAATCGAAACTAAATGGAAAATCGTTCCCGCCCCAAAGGCAATCAGCGCCGGACGAAACAGCGAAGTACTCTTACGAAACAGATAGATGAGCGCATACACTAAACCACACGAATAAAAGGCGGCTGCAGTGCGCAGCCAAAGAACGCTCATTGTACTGGAAACTCTCTTTCAGTATATGTGAGTATTCGTAGATCTACGTCTAAGGTAAAACCCCAAACTCTCGCACAACCGGAGCCACCAGCGCCACTCGCCCATCCGCACGCCACTCAATCTTGGCGCTCGTCCTCAACTCATCATTGGTAAGCCCGCCCAGCCCAAACCGTTGAAACTTACCATCCATGGCCACAACCACCAACGAACAAACTCGGTTTCGCTCCTCGCCAAAACGCCAATCCGTGCCCTGAAACACCCAGTCAAAAATGCAATCCACCAAAGCAACTCGCTTTCCGTCCGGCGACCAAACCAAGTTCTGAACAAATTCATGAATGCCGCTGGAGGTTCCGCCTGTGCTTCCTGTTTTCACCGTCTTCACATCCGAGTGCGGATAAACAATCGCATCATCCACCATCAACGAATAACTCTTTGCAGGTGGCCCGGCAAAATGCGGAATCCAACCCACATGGGCAATCCGCGTGTCATCCGGCGAAACTGTAAACCAGAAACCGAACAAATCCATCACGGTCTTTCCCGTCTTCCACTCCACCCCAACCAATTCACTTAGCGAAGGATTGATGTGACACTCGCCCAAAATTACCGAGTCTTGCCGAAACCACGAAATTCCGAAGACACTGTTGCAATCTCCCGATGCTCCTCCAATCGCAGTCGTCAGATGAAAAGACTCTAACCGCTGCCCATCCAAATCCAAAACAACCACCGACGGCAAACACCCCTGACCTTGTGCACACAACTCGTAATAAACAACTCGGTCTCCACCCGAAGACAACACCACCTCACCCTTCACCCGCCCATCATTGGTCAGTTGCCTCTCCTGCCCATCCCGCACCACCCATACCTCATTACTCCGAATTTCCACCCTCGGCGCATCCGCCCAACTCAGCGAACCCACCAACAACCAACCCATCCAAATCCACCGCATAGCTCCCCATTAAATCATCCCTGCGCGACTGGCACAAAAATCCGCGTTAGCATAAGAGCGTGAGAGAGCTGCATTCGTTCCGGGCCCTCGGCATTCTCACCGTCGCGCTCTTAGTGGTCGGTCTAGCATTCGCCGCAACACAATACAGCGGCCTCGCCGGTGTCTTCAACTACAACAACGGTTACATTCTCAGCTGGAACACTTCGCCGGTCACCCGTGTTGCCCTCTACACCCACGATGGCAAGCTTGCCTACTCAGTATCGCCCCAAAAAGGTGATTCTTCCTCCACTACGTGGGCGCTCGATTCAGACGGCGTCGTTGCCAGCGCCTACGGGCTGCTCCAACCGCGGGAAGGCCGCATCGATCTTCTCGATTCTACCGGCAATGTAACCGGCAAGATCAGCACCGGCTCTTACATTCCGTGCCAAGTTGTCTTTGCTCCTGACCACACCATCTGGACAGCCAGTTTCGATGCCAACAACGACGGTACTCAAGACTTCAATGTCCTTCACCATTACGCTAGAACCGGCCAAGAATTAGGACAGACGCTGCTTTGGTCTCAACTCTCCGATGATTTCACGCACCCGTGATCGAAACCACGCGCGGCATCCAACTTCTCTATACGGCTACTGATCGCCTCGGCTGGAATGCCGCCTTGCATCCCGGTCCTCGCACCTGGATCGAAGTGAGCTTCTCAGGATCGCTCCTAGGAAAGTACGATCTAAAAACTCCCAATGGGCTCTCTCTTTGGACTTCTACGATGACCGCCAACGGCAACGTCTATGCGCAGATTCTGAACAAAGGCTACGATCCTCATAACCTCGCTACTCTAGATCGTTCCACCGGATTCTGGCAAAGAGTTACCAACGCTTCGGGCGATTGGCTCATTGGCTCAGGCGGCAAGCTCATCGGCTCGGAGGGAGACAATCTCGTCCTCGCCGCCGGAACAAGCCTTCAATTGGTCCCGCCCAGCGAGTTGCGCTCCCAGCCATTCTAAGCCGCATGCAAGATCTAAACGTACTTTATGACGCACCACTTCATCTCTAAATTCGTGTGCCCCTCGCGTCAGCCCTTCCAAAGCCTAGCCGCCCAACCAATGTTCAGAGATCAGCATCGTCGCGACACCGGCCAAAACAATTCCAACCGAAAGCAAGGTCAATCTGCGAGTAATTGCCCAATCTCGGATTTCATGCTGCAGCAACGGCAAGTTGGATAGCGCACTCGCCATTGACGTCAAAGCCGTCGCCATCCCCGCCGTCTCCGGCGATATCTTTCCATGCATGGCCAGCATAGCTGCGGCACCCGTAGTACTCGCGCTGGATACAAACCCTCCTATGACGCTCACTAACAGAAATCCCGTGTGGCCGAAATAGCGCTCCCCTACACTTCCTATAACTTCAATTACCAGGAGAATTAGACCGAACTTAAGAACTTTGGGGAGTGAAAGCGGTGACGACAAAGTAAGCTCTCCAATGTGACTGTTGCTATGTTTGCGTTGCTGCAAAATGCATGCCAGCGCAGCCACGGACATGGCCGCTAGAGGCGCCGCTGCGCTTATGGCCGCCTGCCTCACGAATATGGCGACAATCAGCAGATTGCGCACGAACATGGCAACAATGGTTAGGAAATTGATCACCGTGGCGATGGCCTGCGTATTCACAGTTGATTTCGCAATAAAACCAGTCAACTCGGCGATGGTTGCAGTGCTATTCACCATGCCCCCCAAAACAGCCGAGTAAAAAAGTCCTCGTGAGCCGTAAATCTTCAGCAGTACATAGTTCGCAAAACCAAGAACCGCAATGATAATAACTGTGAGCCAAGCCTCTCGCGGATTAACCAGCCCGAAAGGATCAATCGTTCGGTCTGGCAGCACCGGATAGATGACAAAGGAAAGCAAACCAAGCAGCACCGCGCTGCGTACTTCGCTCACTTGCAATCCGCCGGCGAATTGTGCCAGCGCCGGTTTCAGCGACAAGAGCATCGTCATCACGATAGCCGCGGCAACGGGCGTGTAGTGATGCCCCTGCCCCACCAGGACGCCCAGAACAAATGTGACGGTCAGTGCCGCAGAAGTAGTAGTTTCTACCGCCCTGCCTTCGCGAAGATTGCGGACGCCCGTCAATACAACTACAATCAGCACGCCGGCAAAGGTAATGAACGCCAGCGAAGCACCACCCAGGAAACTGAGCGTACCACCCATCGCAACAATCGCGAAAGTTCTCGCTCCTAGGTCCTTTTGAGCCCACTCCCGCTCGAGGCCAACCAGCATCCCAATCCCAACGGAGATCGCTAACTTAATGGAGATATCAACGGGCGGAAACAGAGACTCGCTCGGCATCTTTCTTTACAACTGGACGTTTTCATCGTCTCACCCACCGCGCGAGCGGGTCACAAAACTCAAAAAAATACTTCGCTCCATCAAATCAACAACATCGCCCCGTTTTCACCCATGAATGGGTACGCCCATGCCGCACACTCAAACCATGAACAATAACGCTCTCAAGCACGGCTGTTGTGCCATCGACGCCCTGCTCCTGCCGCACGAAAACGCCGCAGACCTGCAATCCCTCGAAAACACCTGGACCAAAGAATTCGCGCCCCAAACCGACGCCGAACGCCATCTGGTCCAAGAACTCGTCCACGCCGACTGGTTCCTCCAACGAGCCACCAAGACGCTGTTAGAAATCGAAAAGCGCCTCTACACCGAAAAACCCAATCCCCTCGATTGGTCCGAATCTGAACAGAGAACCGTCGGCCGCTTCACCCGCTACCGCACCGCACACGCCAACGCCGTAGCCAAATGCCGCAAAGCCATCGAAGACCACCGCAAAACCAAAACCAACGAAAAGATCCTAGCCGAAAAACTAAAACCGCCACCAACAAAAACGCCCCCGAGCCTACCTGGCAAGAACACCTCGAACTAATGACCAAACAAGCCATAGAACTCGGCTACACCCCGCCCACGGAGGACGAACTCTAATTATGTAACCGCCCTTCCAACCCACTAACTCAACCACCTTTTATCTCTTACCCCAGCACCGGCCCACCAACCAACGAAGGCAACGCCCTAACTCGATCCTCAAGCCCTCCGAGCCCACTAACTCCTTCCCCTCATCCCCCAACGGTCCCACACCCACAATCCGTTTCGTAACACGTAGGCGTGGCGCAAACACTCCTGTTTGCCGCGTCGAGACTCATCTCGACGCTTGTCCCCTAACGCACCACAAGCAAATCCGGCCTTCTCTCTAACAACGCGAAAGCGAAAAAAAAAAAAAAAAAAAAAAAAAAAAAAAAAAAAAAAAAAAAAAAAAAAAAAAAATCCGGGACTGTCTCGCATTTCACGCCAGTCCATCCACGCAAGCACCACACTCTTCAACCCGGGAAATGCGTTGACTGTCCCAGCGATTTCGCGCTCTACCAACGTCCGAACACCTTCCCTGCGGCACTCTTCCAAAGTCCACAAGAGCTAGTACCACGCTCCACCAGCACTTCTAACAAACCACAAGCAAATCCGGGGCTGCCTTCGCATTTCACGCCCACAATCCCGCAAAAACACCGCATCTTTCAACCTGGGAAATGCGTTGGCTGTCCCGCGATTTGCGCTCCACCAAAGTCCCGCAACCTTCCCCTCGAAATCCTCCGAACACCCACCACACCCCACAACACCACACACCTCCAAAACCCCAATCACAAAACTCCCAAATAAAATATCTCCCAATCCCAATAACAGCTTACCCCCACCCACCACCAACATCACGCCCACCCACCCAGCAAACTAACCTCAGAATGCAACTCCTAACTAAACCACCATCTCTCAAACAACTAGAGCAAGACTGGCTCACCCAATTCCCCGGCGGAGCCATCCTCTTCGCCATCTTAAGAACGGCGTTAATTCTAGCCGACTACCACGCCCGTCACATCCAACACGCCTTCCTCCAACTCCACCTCGACCTCCGACGCACCGGTCTCCCCATGCACCTCTGGCACCCTCTCACCCAAAAAACCTACAACCTCCTACAAAAACGCAACGCCGCCGCCCAAAAAGAATTCCACAAAGCCCTCAAACTCCTCCAATCCACCATCGCCCAAGAATCCAAATCCAAACCGAAGGAACCAGACCCCGAACTAGAAGTAGAACCCGCCCCACCTGAACCGCTCATCGACGCATGGATCGAACGCCAGGTCATTCGCGTCAACTTCGACGCAGACGGCAATCGCCTGCCGTTAATATTTCAACCGCCGAACCAAGAGTATTTGGCCATGACCGAGTCCGACTGGCGTGAAATCGCCGAATTCCGACGCCAAATCGTCTTCCAAAACGCCCACTGCCCACCCGAACTCGAAAACTTCATCTCCGACCTTGGCGAAGACTTCACTCCGGCCGATGTCGTCACCGTCGGCTACACCAAAGACGAGTTCCGCCGCCTCATCACAGAAGAGGTAGACAATAACTGTCCCGTCATCCTCGATGCCAAACGCATTTACTTCGAAATGTATTACAAAGGCGATCCCAACCCACCCGTCCTCGGCTCCCGCCTTCACATCTCGGCCAAAAAGCCCAGGCTACCGGGAGCCGTTCGCTAGCGCCAAAAGAACCCGCAGTTGCCAGGCTGTTCCTCATGCAGTACCCGCCACAACTAAGCCAAACTCGGGACTTTCCTATTCACTTTAGTTCCATTTCCGCAAAACCCCGCACGCACGTACCCCAGGAGCCCTCAACCACCCTAAAGCCTTCTTTTAAGGCGACCGATCATCCTGCAGGAGCAGACTGTATTCCGTTGAAAAGTAAGGCCATTCAACTTGTGCACCCGAGCTTACGCGTGGCGCTCATCATTTGCGTCCTATGCCTTCTGCCTTCCAGCGTCTGGGCGACCGTCCCAACCTCTATTCAGAGCTTCGGTTCGGCCAATGTAAACGGTTCCGGCGTCACGTTGACCATCACGTTCACCCTCTCCGGTCTCACCGCCGCCCCCAATGCCGCGAACGCCGGCGTGGACTTCACATTTCCGTTACTCAGTTGCGTCGGAGGCTGGACCACCTGCCACGCCAGCGTCACATTCAACCCTAAATCGGCCGGATTCAAACAGGACGCCATTGTACTGACCGACGGAATCACCAATAACGTCGTCGCGGCCGCGTTTGTAAACGGAGTGGGAATCGCCCCGGAATTACTTGTCTTTCCCGCGAGCATTTCCACATACTCCGGTACGGGTTCCTGGGGTTACCTCAACGGCGCAAAAGCCTCTGCCACATTCCGAAATCCGCAAGGCTTGGTAGCCGACGCGTCCGGCAATATCTTTGTCGCCGATTCCATTAATCAAGTTGTTCGCAAAATCGCCGTCACCACCGGCATCGTATCTACCATCGCCGGAACTGGAGAAGCCGGATATTCAGGCGATGGCGGTTCGGCCACGCTCGCCACCTTGAACACGCCCACCGGCTTGGCATTGGACGCCGCTGGAAATATATTCATCGCCGATCAGGGCAACAATTTGGTCCGTCGCGTTGATGCGTACACCGGCGTAATCACCACCGTTGCAGGCGGCGGCAGCAGCACTGCCAACAACGTCGCCGCAACTACTGCATCCCTCAGTGGCCCCAACAGTGTCGCAATCGATTCGTCCGGCAACCTTTACATATCCGATTCGTTCCACAACTTGGTTCGTAAAGTAAACGCATCTACTGGCGTCATTACAACCGTCGCAGGTGGCGGCACATCCCCCGGAACAGATGGTTTTGGAGATGGTGGCGCGGCAACCTCCGCTTCTTTGGACGATCCCACCGGTATCGCCGTGGATTCGTCCGCCAACATCTACATCGCCGACACGAATGACAGCCTCGTGCGCTTTGTAAACGCCAGCACAGGAGTCATCACCGTTGTGGCCGGTAATGGCGTCCAAGGCAGCTCTGGCAACGGGATATCCGCAACCGACGCCGAGCTTTACGCTCCAACGGGTGTGCGTTTGGATGCTGCCGGCAACCTGTACATCGTCGATTTCGCCGCTAATTTGGTTCGTTTCGTAAGCGCTCAAGCCAGCATCATGTATACGATTGCCGGCGATAGCACGGCGGCGTATACAGGCGATGGCGGCTTAGCCGTTTCCGCATCGCTCAGTTCCCCATCCGACATCGCTTTGGATCCTTCCGGCAACCTATACATCGCCGACTATGGCAATAACGTCATTCGCAAGCTCACCTTCGCTCCGCCTACGATCGCCTTTCCACCCACCAACGTGCAAGCCGATAGCGACTTAGTGCTCCTCACCGTACTAAACGCTGGCAATGCAAATCTAAACCTTACCGCCCTGACCGCAACCGCTGGATTTCAACAAAAGCCCTCTGGCGCAACCGATTGCACATTATCCACTTCCTTGGCGCAAGGCAGTTCTTGCGAGATTGGCCTGGCGCTTGTACCGGTCGCAACCGGCGCGATAACCGGAACATTTACCGTCGGAAGTAACAACGCTAGCCCCTTAGGCACCTCACTTCCAGTCTCCCTTTCCGGCACTGGCCTTTCAGGCACTCCTGTCGCCACCGTCTCTCCTTCCTCTGTAACATTTGCCTCGCTTGCTGTCGGCTCAACCAGCGCTTTACAAACCATTACGCTGTCCAACACTGGCACGGCGACGTTATCCGGAATTAACTTCTCTTTGTCGGGCACAAATTCATCCGATTTCATCATCTCCGCGTCCACCTGTGGCGCGACTCTCGCCGCTAGTGCCACTTGCAGCGTGAGTATCGCTTTCCACCCTGCCGCTTCCGGCGCGCGCACCGCCACCCTCAAGGTCTATGATTCTGCCGCCAATTCGCCCCAAAGCGCCACGCTCAGCGGAACTGCTACCGGCGGTGCGGCTGTCACACTTAGCCCCTCCACCGTCTCATTCGGCACTCAATTATTAACCACCGTTTCTGCCGTTCAAACCGTCACGCTTTCCAATGCCGGCACCACCACCCTCAGCATTTATGGCGTATCAGTCAACGGAACCAACGGCGGTGACTTTACGCTCGGTTCAACGACTTGTGGCTCTTCCCTGGCCGCCTCAGCCTCATGCACCTTCACGCTAACATTCGCGCCAGTCGCCGTAGGAGTCCGCTCCGCCTCCCTGTCAGTCATGGATACCGGCAACAACTCGCCTCAGTCTGTCACTCTCTCCGGAACCGGTGCCATCCCCGCCACCACGGCCACCACGCCTGCTTTTGTTCCTCAAGTAGTGAACACAACGAGCGTGCCCCAGACCGTCTCGATCTCCAACCCCACGTCCGCCGCCGTATCAATCGGCACACCGTCCATATCAGGAACTAA
>CAVOJX010000012.1:0-118246 GCA_963696305.1 Bryobacterales bacterium
GGTTGCTGCTCTCACTCCGCCGGCCGACAAACGCTTCAGCCGCCCGTCATCTGTTCGCAGCATTAAGAAGCCAAACTCATCCAAACCCTCAGTTCTTCCCTCATACCCGCCTTCTTCCACGGTTACATGGCGTCCAGTTGCGTAACTGGATGCCGCGCAGAAAGCTTGAATAACCGCGGGGGCGTCTAGTTCGCTAAAGCTGTCAATGGCGGACAGAAGCGCAACGAGAATGGCTTCACGGGATTCGATATGGCCGGTTTCCAGACGCAAAGATGTGGCCGGCGTGCGCATGCCCGGCTCGAATTCGGTTTGATTTACGTTGATGCCAATGCCGGCGACAATGCAGGAATCCACCAACTGGGTCAAAATGCCGCAGACCTTTCGTTCACGGATCAATACATCGTTGGGCCAGCGTAGGTCACAAACGAGACTGGTTACCTTCTGAAGAGCTTCTGCAGCAGCTAGACCAACCAGCAAACTCGCGACCGGCAGATGGGATGGATCTAGCTTTAGCCGCAGTAACACGGAGCAATAAATTCCGGCGTCGGGATTGGAAATCCAGTTTCGGCCTAGCCGACCGACCCCGGCAGTCTGTTCATCCGCAACAACCACAGTCCCATGCTGTGCACCATGTGTAGCAAGCTGAGCTGCTTCGGTCATGGTGGATCCAACGGAAGCGAAGTAATGGACAATATTCTGCGGCCGCTGCCGCTGGATTTCTAAAACATCAAGCGGCATGGCTTCTCATTCGGATTCCAGCAACTTCTGATTCTTTGCCAACTGTTCCTGATATTCAGCGAGTTTTGCGCGGATGCTGGCCACCACCTTTCCAGGCGCCTTACTTAGAAATGTTGAATCCGCCAACTGTCGCTCACTATTTGCGATGTTGAGCTTCAGCTTTTCAATCTCTTTAGTAATGCGCGCCTTTGAATCAGAAGACGAGCCGCCAACTTGCGCAGCCGCTGAAGGCTGAATTTTCAACTGTAGATCGAAATTAGGAGTAGATCGAATAAGTCCTTGCGTATCGGTGATCGTGCCCGATTTTTGGGCGAGGTCCAATTTTGCGATGGAAGCAATGGCAGCCAAATCAGCACCTGTGAAAGCTTGTTCCCACAGATAGACCGCCGCTTCTACAACTGTCTTCGGATCGATTTTATTGTCGGCCCGCAACTCACGCGCAGCTGTGATAATTTCACGCAGCAGTTCAAATTGCTCGACGCTTTCAGCATGACTTGCACCCGTAACTGTGTCCGGATAGTGCGCCAACGAAACAGACACTGGCAAAGATTTGTTTGCGTCACTGGAATGAATCAGACGTTGCCACAATTCTTCGGTGATGAACGGCATAACTGGATGCATCAAGCGCAGAACAGCTTCATAGACAGTTAAAGTGGCCTGCCAATGATCGTTGACGCCAGTGTCTGCCTCAAAACGAAGTTTTTTTACCTCTAAATACCAATCACAAAACTCGTGCCAGGTGAAGTCCCACAGAACTTGCGCCGCTTCGTGATACCGGTGCAATTCGAGAGCGCGATTGACAGCGTCGATGGTTCGCCTCAAGCCGGCAAAAATCCAAACATCCTCAATTGCCGAGGATTCCAACGCAGGCGTAGTGGATGGAGTCCAGTTGTCGATGCCGGCTCGCTCCATATTCATGAACAACAGGCGCGACGCGTTCCAAAGTTTGTTGGCAAAGGCACGACCCGCATCCATGCGGTCTTCTTTGAGTGCGATATCTGAACCTGCCGCAGCCGAAACCAGCAATGCCAAACGTAAGGCGTCCGTGCCATATTTGTCCATAACAATCAAAGGGTCGATAACATTACCCTTCGTCTTGGACATTTTTTGTTTGTCGGCGTCGCGAACCAAGCCATGAATGTGGACTTCGCGAAACGGGACCTGGCCCGTCATTTCAATACCGAGCATGATCATGCGGGACAGCCAGAAGAACAGGATGTCGAAGCCGGTGATCATCAACGTCGTCGGGTAGAAAGCAGCTAAATCCTCCGTCTGCTCCGGCCAGCCAAGCGTAGAAAACGGCCACAATCCGGAACTGAACCACGTATCTAGAACGTCGGGGTCTTGTTCGATCTCCGTTGAACCACACACAGGGCAAGCCGAGGGCGTTTCACGCGATACCGTTATTTCCGCACATCTGTGGCAGTGCCAAGCCGGGATGCGGTGACCCCACCATAATTGGCGAGAAATGCACCAATCGCGGATGTTTTCCATCCATTGAAAAAACAGCGGCTCACGGTCGGTCGGCACAAAGCGAATACGGCCATCGCGAACAGCCGCCATCGCCTTCTCCGCTAGCGGCTTCATGGTCATGAACCACTGCTTGGAAACAAGCGGTTCGATGATGGTGCCGCAGCGGTCGCACTTGGCGAGATTAAGCGGTATATTTCTCGGTCTTCACAAGTTCGCCCGACGCTTCTAGTGCGGCCAGAATCCGTTTGCGTGCCTGAAAGCGATCAAGTCCCGCATAATCTCCCGCCAGCGAAGTCATTTTGGCGTCTTCGCCAATAACCTTTATGAATGGTAGTTTGTGGCGTTTGGCGACCTCAAAATCGTTAGCATCGTGCGCGGGAGTCACTTTAACAACGCCAGTACCGAATTTCGGATCGACCATGGGATCAGCCAGGATGACGATCTCGCGGCCCATGATCGGCAGAATCGCAAACTTGCCATGCAGATGTTTATAACGCTCGTCGTCCGGATGAACCACTAGCGCGGTATCGCCCAGCATGGTTTCCGGCCGGGTAGTGGCCACAACCAAGTTCTCTTCAGTGCCGACAACCTGGTAACGGATATACCACAGATTGCCTTCGACAGATTCATGGCGCGTTTCAAGATCGGAGATCGCGGTTTGGCAGCCCGGGCACCAATTGACCATGTACTCGCCGCGATAAATCAGCCCTTTCGACCATAGACGGAAAAAGGCTTCGCGCACCGCTCGCGAGAGACCTTCATCTAGAGTGAAACGTTCGCGCGACCAATCCACGCTCGCGCCTTCGCGCCGAATCTGCGAAGTGATCCGATCGCCGTAGTCGTTCTTCCACTGCCAAATACGTTTTTCGAACGCTTCGCGCCCGATTCCCGCCCGCGTCAGATTCTCACTGGCAAGTTGGCGTTCCACCATGACTTGCGTTGCGATGCCCGCATGATCGGTGCCTGGGAGCCAAAGCGTCTCTTCCCCTTTCATTCGATGCCATCGAACCGCAACATCCATCATGGTGTGTTCGAACATATGCCCAATATGCAGGGAACCGGTCACATTTGGGGGCGGAATAGCGATGGAAAAATAGCGCCCGGACTTGGCCTTTTCAGCGCTTGCGCGGTAAATTTTCGAATCAATCCACCACTGCGCCCAATGCGACTCAAAGCGCTGAGGCTCATAGACTTTCTCAAGTTGCATGGAAACCCTCAGCGTAGCATTTAATGCGGATTTGAAACTTGTTTTGGCGTTGTGGTTTAATGAGATTGTTCACCTCGCACTTTACGTATCGAAAGCGCGATGCGGAGCGTCATGCTCCTCAGTAGCTCAACGGTAGAGCATTCGGCTGTTAACCGAAGGGTTCTAGGTTCGAATCCTAGCTGAGGAGCCAAAATCATCAACCACTTCCCCCTGCGTTGCCAAATCGGCCAGCGGCCTACGCCACACAAGGCTCATGCCGGAAACGTCACTTCGATTCGCTATCAGCCATGTAGGCATCCCATCAAAGGACGTTTGAATTCCTCGCGGACACGGCATTACGCTCATCTTAAATACTTGCCAACCGAGACGTCGTCTAAATCAACCGAAAAGGCAATGGCGGAAATCCACCGAAAGGTTGATGCTGTTTTTTCGGCTTCTGCCTAAGATGTAACAATTAAGCGGTCATGAGATTAATGGCGTTTGGGCGCGGCCTGGTAGCCGCCACTTGCATTTTCTTGCCGCTTAGCGGTTCTTTTCTAGACGTAAATCCCAGGGACAAAACGCAGCAATTGCTGTGGGAACATCGCAATCTGGGGAAGGCATTTTTCGAGAATCCCGATACGCATGTACAAGCGGTTGGGGAGCTAAAAAGCGCGCTGGATATTTCAGGATCGGTTCGCGATCGAGTGAATTATGGTTTGGGATTGCTGCGCGCGGGTCAGACAGACCCCGCAGTTGCGCAGTTGATCGAGGCACAGAAACAGGACCCGACTATTCCGCATACGTGGTTCAACTTGGGCATCACTTACAAGCGGGCCGGCGACTACGACAAGGCCATTGAGCAATTGAAGCAGATGATCAAGCTGCGGCCTGACGAGCCGATTGCGCATTACAACTTGGCGGCGGTTTATCGTTCGCAAAACAAGTTGGAGGAGGCGCTGCCGGAGTTTCGTGAGGCGGAGCGGTTGAATTCGGATCTGGCGGGGCCGCATTTCCAGCTCTTTAGTACTCTTCAGCGATTGGGGCGGCGGGAAGAAGCGACGCAGGAACGAGTGCTGTTTGAAGACGCCAAGAAGCGGCAGGAGGGCGCTGCAATAGCAGAAGACATGGAGGCGTGCTTCTATTCCGAATTGTATGATCCGCCGGAAGCGAGGCCGGTCGCATCGGAAGTGGCGACGAAATATGACGACAGGATTGTCAGCACCGGCTGGGACACGGCAACGACCAAGATGGCTCTTATCGACGCTAAGGGCAATGGTTCGTCGGATTTATTGATTTGGTCGAAGGACAAGGTTCAACTGCTGGAGCACGGAATAACGCCGGTTAAGACGTCAGGTTTGGAAGGGATTGGCAACGTAGTAAGCATCGCGGTGGGCGATTTTGATAACGACGGCTTGGCCGACTTATGCGTAGTGACGACTTCCGGAGCGACGCTTTATCACAACAACAAAGGCTTTTTTCAGAAGACGGAGGACCTGGCGCATACGGCTGGAGCGACCAAGGCCGTTTGGCTGGATTATGACCACGATTACGATTTAGACTTGCTGCTGTTTGGGCCGACGCCGGTTCTACTCCGGAATAACGGTAACGCGCAGTTTGAAGACAAGACGGCCAGTTTCCCCTTTGTAAAGGGCACTGCGCTGGATGCGGCGGTAACAGCGCTACGTGGTGAAACGGCGGCGCGCGACTTAGTGGTTACGTATGCAGACAGACCGGGCGTGCTGTATCGCGATTTGCTGAATGGCCGTTTTGAAGCGACAGACTTGACTGGGCTTCCGGCGGGCACAAGATCGATTGAGGCGATTGATTATGACCACGACGGTTTGATTGATTTGGTGAGCTTCGCGCCGAACAAGCTGGCGTTGCACAACAACAATGGCATGCTTGAACCAAGTACACACTTTACAGCCGAGCTTTCGCGGATTCGTGCTGACTTTAATGGCGACAAGCGCGAAGATCATGCCGAACTAACGCCCGATGGTTCGGTTCATGTCTTGGTGAATGCTTCACCAGAGCAGCGCTGGCTGACGATTCGGATAACCGGCATCAAGAATCTGAAGACGGGAATTGATGCAACGGTGGAGATGAAGTCGGGCGCATATTACGAGAAGCGTGTTTATACCGGATCGCCGCTGGCATTTGCGATTGACGGACGAGCGGATATTGACGCGGTACGCATTACCTGGCCGAACGGTTTAATTCAGAATGAGGCGCATCAGAAGGTGGAAGCGCTAACGATACCTGAAGCCCAACGGCTTTCAGGATCGTGCCCGATGATCTTCACTTGGGATGGCGAGCAGTATCGGTTTATTACGGATGTGTTGGGCGTTGCGCCGCTAGGGGCTAGTTCGGGCGATGGCAACTATTTTCCGGTTGACCACGATGAGTATATTCAGATTCCGGGCGATGCTTTAAAAGTTCGGAACGGAAAATACAGCATCCATATAACGGAAGAGCTGCATGAGGTTTCGTATCTGGACCAAGTGCAATTGATTGCGGTGGATCATCCGAAAGATGAGGCGATTTACACCAACGATAAATTCAAATCGCCGCCGTATCCGGAGTTTCGATTGTTCGGCGCGCAGGAAAGAATACATCCGGTTCGGGCGATGGACGCGCATGGCGTGGATGCAACGGAACGGCTGCAGAAGGTGGACCACAGATATCCGGATGCATTTCGACACAACACATCGGGCGTGGCGGAACTGCATACGCTGGATTTAGATTTTGGTAAAGCTGCGGCAAGCAACAAGGCGGCGCTGGTGCTGAATGGTTGGGTGGATTGGGCGGACGGCAGCACGTTTTTGGGTGCTTCGCAAAACGGACAGGGCTTGATTTTCCCGTACTTGCAAGTGAAGAATGAGCACGGGCAATGGAAAACCGTTGTGCAAGACATGGGCATTCCATCGGGCAAGCCAAAGACGATTGTGGTGGATTTGGCAGGCAAGTTTTTGTCGGCGTCGCGCGAGGTGCGGATTGTTACAAACCTTTGCGTGTACTGGGACGAGGTCTTCCTGATAAACGACTCGCGCGGGCCAGAGGTGCAGTTATCGAAGCTTGACGCGAGTGCCGCCGATGTTCACTTCCGCGGATTTTCGGAGGCAGTGATCGACAAGACGCGGCAGCAGCCGGAGCAATTCATTTACAGCAAGGTTCGTTCGGTATCGAATTGGAATCCGACAGCGGGAAATTACACTCGCTACGGAAACGTGTCGGCATTGGTGCAGGCGGCGGACGACAAGATGGTGATTATGGGATCGGGCGATGAATTATCGCTTGAATTCCCGGCGAATCTGGCTGCGCCGAAGCCAGGGTGGACACGCGATTTTCTTTTATTAGTAGACGGCTGGGCTAAAGATGCGGATGCCAATACGGCTTTCAGCGAAAGCGTGATGCCGCTGCCATTCCATGCGATGAGCGCCTATCCATATAAGACGTCGGAGCACTTCCCCTCCGATGCCGATCACAGTAATTACGTTAAGGACTTTCTCACTAGGCCAGCGCTACGGCTGATTCGGCCGCTGGCGCCGGTGCATCCCTCCGAGTAACACAAATTATGCAACCACGACTTCGCTTTTTGGTCGTCCTTTCACTGGGCATTTTGCTATTGAACAGCATCTTGCTTTGGGCATTCCCGAACGCTCCTGGATTCAATACCTTTAATGTGCTGCTGCACGTGGTGTTAGGAGCAGTTGTTGGTGTGCTGGCTATTTGGTGCGCGAAATCAGACGTGCGCATGGGTTGGACGATTTTAGCGGCGATATCGGGCGTGGTGTTGGCGGTGGTCGGCAATACGCATGATCACAAGGTAGTGTTGCTGGTTCACGTGGTGCTATCGATGGCCGGAGTGGCGGTGCTGTTTGCTAGACGTGAGCACTTCCGCTTGGCAGGTGTTTTCAGCGCGATTGCGGCAATCACACTTCTGGCTGGGGCCGGGTACAAGTATTGGTATCCACATCCGGAAGATCACATCACCAATTCGTTAGTGGTGCCGTTGACGATGAATGAAGAGGGTCCGGGGCCGAGCAGTCCGTTTTTTCCATCGGCTGCGAATACCAACACGGGCAAGACTGTTCCGGCGGATTACTTTATGGAGTCGAAGAAGTGCGGAGAGTGCCACAAGGATATTTACAACCAGTGGAAGAGTTCAATGCACCATTTTTCGTCCTTTAATAACCAGTACTACCGGAAGTCGATTGAATACATGCAGGACGTGGTGGGGACGAAGCCGAGCAAATGGTGCGCGGGCTGCCATGACCATGCAGTGTTTTTCAACGGGCGTTTTGACCGGCCGATTAAAGAGCAGATTGATACGCCGGAGGCACAGGCGGGTTTGAGTTGTATGTCGTGCCATTCGATTGTGCATGTGAACGGGACAGCGGGGAACGGTGGAATGGTGATGGAATATCCGCCGCTGCATGAAGTGGTGAAGAGCAACAACCCGTTCGTGAATAGCATGGAGCGGTTTGTAACGTATGCGGCGCCCGAGGCGCACAGACAGGTTTTCATGAAGCCGTTCATGAAGAACAATTCCGAGTTTTGCTCGACTTGCCACAAGGTGCATTTGGATGTTCCGTTAAACAGTTACCGATGGCTGCGCGGTTTGAACGAATATGACAACTGGCAGGGCAGCGGCGTTTCGGGGCAAGGCGCGAGGTCGTTTTATTATCCGGCTAAGCCCGTCAGTTGCGCTGGGTGCCACATGCCGTTGGTGAATTCGCAGGACCCGGGCAACATAAATGGCAAGGTGCATTCGCACACATTTCCTGGCGCCAACACCGCGGTACCTACTGCAACCGGCGACAATGCGCAGTTGAAGGCGGAGACGGCGTTTTTGCAATCGGGCTTTGTGACAGTGGATATTTTCGCGGTTTCGCCGGTTGCGAAAGAGAAGCCGGCTTTGCAAATGCTGAGGCGCGCCACGGATACGCCGCAGACGGCGACTGGTTTTGCAGTAGGTGAAGAATCGGACCAGAGCGTGGCGGGCGTGATTCGCCAAGTGGGGCAAGTGGCTGCGCCGGCGAACCTTTCGAATGTGACGCTGCAGCCGGGAAACGATGCGCAGGTGGATGTGGTGGTACGGACGCGCAAGGTGGGCCACTTCTTCCCCGGCGGCACAGTGGATTCAAATGAAGTATGGCTGGAATTGGAAGCGACCGACGACGCAGGAAAGCCGATTTTTTGGAGCGGCAGGGTGGACGACAACGGCAAGGGACCGGTTGAACCGGGCGCGCACTTCTATCGCGCGGTGCAATTAGATGCACTGGGCAACACAATTAATAAGCGCAACGCATGGCAGATGCGAAGCCTGATGTATGCGCATTTGATTGGGCCGGGTTCGGCGGACGTGGCGCATTTCCTGATTCATGTTCCAACGGATGCGAAAGGAACGATTCACTTTAAGGCGAAGTTGAACTATCGGAAGTTTAATTGGTATTACTCGCACTTTGCGTTTGCGGGTCAGGCTAAGCCGGGGCAATCGAAACTGCTGCTGACAAAAGATTTCAATAGCCTGGAATATGGTTTCGACACGCGAAATATTCCGAAGAATGTATCGAGCGTGTATAAGGACCAAATTCCGGATTTGCCGATTGTGATGCTGGGCCAAGCGGATGTAGATATTCCGGTTTCGAACGGTGCGCCGGTTTGGAATGCCGTTACTAAAAGTGGGACGCGCGAACGCTGGAACGATTGGGGCATCGGATTACTGCAGCAGGGCGATTTGAAAGGCGCGGAATTTGCTTTCAAGAAAGCTGCTGAAGCAGAACCGGGATACGCGGATGCATGGTTAAACGCGGCACGGGCATTGATTCAAGAAGGCGAGACTGATGCAGCTAAGCCGTACATTGAGAAGGCGTTGCAGTGTGATTCGTCACTGGGGCGAATTTACTATTTCCGCGCGCTGATTGAGAAAGCGGATGGCCGATATGACGATGCGCTGGCTTCGTTAAAGCGCGTGGAGACACAGTATCCGCGGGACCGTGTGGTGTTGAATCAGATAGCGCGCATTCTATTCTTGAAACGCGATTATGATGGCGCGCTGGATTATTGCAACCGAGTCTGCATGATTGACACAGAGGATTTGCAGATGCATTACACGGCGATGCTGTGTTACCGAGGCAAGGGTCAAGCAGATAAAGCGGACCGTGAACTGAAACTGTTCCAACGGTTCAAAGCGGATGAAGCGTCGCAGGCGCTTACCGCTTCTCGGCGCCTGTCGAGTCCTGAAGACAATAATGAGCGTCAACTGGTTCATGTGCATGAATCGGTTCAATTACCAAAACTATGAGCATTGTGCGCGTTTTCCTTTGTGCAATCGGTTGTATGGTTGCTTCCATTTTCTGGGCTGGGCATGCGGCTAATGCACCGCAAAGCGAAGTTCAATTCGTAGATGTGACCGCCAAAGCAGGTATCCATTTTGCGCATAATTCCGGGGCTACGGGAAAGCGCTATTTGCCGGAGACACTGGGCGCGGGTGTGGCGTTTGTAGATATCGACAATGACGGCTGGGCGGATATTATTTTTGTGAACGGCAAAGATTTTACTCCGCACGGGCACAGGACAACGGCAGCGCTTTATCACAATAACCACGACGGAACGTTCACCGACATCACACGCGGTAGCGGCTTGGATATCGAGCTTTACGGCATGGGCATTGCGGTAGCGGATTACGACAACGATGGCTTGCCGGATGTTTATATAACGGCGTTGGACGGCGACCACTTATTTCACAACGAAGGCCACGGCAAGTTTCGCGACGTGACGGCTTCGAGCGGGATTCACAACAACAACTTCGGAACCAGCGCCGCGTGGTTTGACTATGACAAAGACGGCAAGCCGGATTTGATTGTGGCGGATTATGCGACGTGGAGCGCGAAGAGCGATTTGTGGTGTTCGCTGGATGGGAAGTCGAAGTCGTATTGCACACCGGAATCGTATAAGGGGTCGGCTTCGCATCTGTTTCACAACTTGGGCAATGGCAAGTTTGAAGATGTGACGCAAAAAGCGGGGTTGGGCGATGCGACCAGTAAATCGTTAGGGATTGTGATTTTCGATTACAACGGTGATGGCTGGCCGGATATCTTCCTTTCGAACGATACGCAGCCTAACAAGCTTTACAAGAATAACGGCAACGGCACTTTTACAGAAGAAGGCGTGCAGGCGGGCGTAGCTTACGGGGAGGATGGCACGGCGCGTGGAGCTATGGGTGTGGATGCGTCGGATTATGACCGCTGCGGGATGCCGCATTTACTGGTGGGTAATTTCGCCAACCAGATGTTGGGGCTTTATCACAACGAAGGCAAAGGATTTTTTGTAGATGAAGCGCCGTCGTCAACAGTGGGCCGAGCGAGCCTTTTGAGCCTAACATTCGGTGCGTTTTTTTTCGATTACGACTTGGACGGTTGGCCCGACATTTTGGCGGCAAACGGGCATATTGAGCCGGAGATCAGCAAGGTGCAGCCGAAAGTGCAATATCGGGAACCGCCGCTGATGTTCCACAATCTGGGGCATGGAAAGTTTGAGAACGCGAGCGATAATTTGGGGCCGGATTTCAAAAAGCCGCAAGTGGCGCGCGGGGCGGCGTATGCGGATTTCGATCATGACGGCGATTTGGATTTCGTGATCAATAACAACGAAGGCGGTGCGGTGTTGTATCGCAACGATGGCGGCAACCGGAACAACTGGGTGGCGTTTCACTTAGTGGGCGAGAAAAGTAACCGTAGCGCTTTGGGCGCAATTGTTCGGGTACAAAGTGGATCGGGCGGACAATGGCAGACGGTGCACAGCGGTTCCAGTTATTGCTCACAAAGTGACCTGAATCTGACGTTCGGGCTTGGGCATGATAAAACCGTTCAGACGGTGTCAGTGGAATGGCCGAGCGGTATTAAGCAGAAGTTTTCGAATCTGACGCCGAATCAAATCGTCACGATTGATGAGACAAAAGGCGTAGTGAAATGAAAGCGATTCTGATTCTGACGTTGACTTCCGGTTGCTTTGCGCAAGAGGGAGTGACGGCCCAGCAGATTATTGACCGGATTCAAAAACATGTGGGCGTGAAATGGACAACGCCCACCGTCGATACGTTTAAGGCGGGCGATCCGAGCGAGAAAGTGACCGGCGTGGCCGTGACCATGATGGCGACGTTGGACGTTCTGAAGCGCGCGTCGGCGGAAGGTAAAAATCTGGTGATTACGCATGAGCCTACGTTTTATAGCCACATGGATGGAACCGCGCAGTTAGAAGCGCAGGAGGACGCGGTGCTGATGGAAAAGCAGGCGTTCATTCGGGATCATCACATGGTGGTTTGGCGGTTTCACGACCACTGGCATAAACATCAACCGGATGGAATTTTGAAAGGCATGGTGGATGCGTTGGGCTGGCAGCATTACCAAGACGCGAACCAGCCGAATTTGTTTGTGCTGCCTTCGCAGAGTTTGGAAACGCTGGCCGGGGACGTGAAAAAGCGGTTGGGCATTGTGGCCATGCGGGTGGTGGGCGATCCCAAACTGACGGTTACTAAGGTTGCGCTTCTGCCGGGCGCGGCAGGTACAGGACCGCAGATACAGCTGCTGGAGAAAGACAGCGTGGAGGTTCTATTCATCGGCGAAGTGCCCGAATGGGAGACGGTGGAATATGTGGACGATGCGACGTCGGAAGGCAAACACAAAGCGCTGGTTATGATGACGCACATTCCGTCTGAACAGGCGGGTATGAAGGAATGCGCCGACTGGGTAAAAACTTTTGTGAGCGAAGTGCCGGTGGGATTTGTGGCTACGCGGCAACCGTTTTGGCTTCCGAAAAACTAGCGCCCGCGAATTCGCGAATGCGTGAGGCGAGTTGTTCGAGCTCAGAGAGACCCATCACCTTTTCAATGTAGCCGTCGGCGCGGAGGCTGCGGCTTTTGGCCATGGCGGCGATTTGGTCGGGCGGCGCTGAACTCATGAGAAAGACCGGCGCGTGGCAGGCTTTCGGACTCTTGCGGAACTTTTCCAGAATGGTGAGGCCGTCGTGTTTGGGAAGGTTTACGTCGAGCAAAACGATGGCAGGGGGCTTTTGAGCCTCGGTTGATTCGAGCCGACTTAAATAGGTAAGGGCCTTTTGACCGTCGTCCAGCCAGTTGACGCGAACGGGCGAATCTGTCGAGTTTTCCAGCGAACGCTTCAGCAAAATAGCGTCAATTGGGTTGTCTTCAACGAGAAGGATTTCAATCACTCGCCAATTAGTGGGGATTGCGGGTGAATCCTCTCAGGGAAATGCTTACATCTTGAATCTAAACGGATATCCTAAGTGAAGTTATGTCCAAGACAATAAAGATGATGGTTGCGGCAGGTTTCTCTGTCGCCGTTCTGTCGGCTGCTTCACAGAACGTCGAACTGAAAGACGCGAAAGGGCAAAAGGTGGGAACGGCCACGATATCGCCCGCCGGCAATGGCGTTAAGATCAAGCTGAATTTGATGAATTTGCCGCCTGGGGAACATGCTATCCATATTCACCAGAAGGCTAGTTGCGAAGGACCGGACTTCAAATCGGCTGGCGGCCATTTCAACCCGAACAATAAGCATCACGGCTTTCAGAACCCGGAGGGACCTCACGCCGGGGACATGCCTAACTTCACAGTGGGTGCAAACGGCAAGGTAAAGACGACTGTGCTGGATCCGAACGTAACTTTAAGCGACGGCGCCAACTCGCTTTACACGGGCGGCGGCACTGCGCTGGTGATTCACGAGAAGGCAGATGATATGAAGTCGGACCCGGCCGGCAATGCCGGTGCGCGCATTGCTTGCGGGACGATCACGAAGTAGGTTTTACTTCAGGATCTCGTCCAAGATCCTTCCCGAGGAGCCGCTGGGGGGTTCGATATCGAGCATATTCGCGAGCGTAGGAGCGACGTCATTGATGATGGCGGCGCTTCTGAACTCGCCAATCCTGATTCCGGGTCCGGCAAATAGCAAGGGGACGTGGCGATCGTAACCATAGGGCGAGAAGTGCGTGGTGCCTTTGCTGCCGGGAATGTAGTTTGGTTCAAAGATAACGAAGAAATCGCCGCTTCTGCGAGTGTTGAAGCCGTTCATCACAGCTTGAGCGATGAAGTCTCCGGTGAGTCCGTTCAGCAGTTGTTTGCGCGTATAAACGCGAGCGACATGCAGTTGAGGGTTCGATAGCAGCGCGTCGCAAACCGTTTGATTTATTTCGTCCACACTGGCCTGACTCTTTTTCAAGGCTTCTGCATTCAGATACAACACAGTCTCGCCAGAGCCCGGAATCAGCCAATCGGCTTTGCCAAATCTTTGTTCGAGCGCGGACTGTGCGGCGCTTTCTACGTTGGCGGTGAAGTAGCCGCCGGGGATTTTACGTTGCGCATCGACGTCTCCGGTCGGAGCGACGCCGTGATCTGCGGTGAGAACCACAAGAACATTTTTCATACCTACGGTTTCGTCGAGCAAATGAAACAGCTTGCCTAATTGCTGGTCAACGCGGATGGCCATGTCGCGCACTTCCGGTGCATCAGGACCAACGGCATGGCCCACGTAATCGTTTGAGGAGAAAGAGACAGTTAGAAGATCTGTAACGCCGCGCTGGCCGAGTTTTTCTCCTTTGAACGCGGCTTCGGCGAACTGCTCGATTAATTCATTACCCCATGGGCTAGCGGGTAAAAGCGAGTAAGGCGCGCCGGCGGAGGAAGGACGGAAGTGGCGTGAGGGGAACTCAGGCCAGGGTTGATCCACGTACTTTTCGGCAAGCTTTTTGGTGTTGAAATCATCGGCCCAAGCGGGCAGTTTATCCGTATAGAAACTGCTGGTGACGAAGTTTCCATCTTTATCGTTGAACCAGAATGCGCCCAGAGCTCGATGGCCGGAAGGCAGGATGGCGCCGCGAGCTTTGATGGAAATGCCCACCACTTTTGAGGTTTCATGCGCGTTGCGAAGTTCGTCACCGAGTGTGTCCACAAGAAAGCGGTTGGGCGACGCGGGATCTGAATCGCCGCATTTCGAGCCTTGCGTTTCTTCCAAGCCGCCGACTGTTTTAAAACGCCAGTCGCAGACACTGGTGACGATTTTGGCTTCGTCGCGGTCGTACCAGGAGTTGCCAACGATTCCGCTGACGGCGGGCATTGCTCCAGAGAGAAAAATGCTGTGGCCGACGGCGGTTACGGTGGGAACCTGCGCATAATATGCGTTCGACAAATTTGCACCGTTCTTCATCAGGTAATCCAGGCCACCGTGATAGTCGGTACGGAAACGGGTCAGATAATCGTGGCGAAATTGATCGATGACGATGGCGACAACGAGTTTCGGTTTGGGCTTGTCTTCAGGGCGGCCAAGGGCGGCAAAAAGGCCTGCAAGTAGGAATGCTTTGGATAAACGCATGCGGCAATAGGGTAGCAAATGGTTGCGCTAGGATTGAACCATATTACGGTGCAAAAAGTTTTAGAGCTGCGCCATTTGAGCAAGGATTTTCCCAGTCATCGGGCAGTTGATCAAATCTCGCTGAGTTTGAGCGGCGGGGAATTTTTTTCGCTTATTGGACCATCGGGCTGCGGCAAAACAACAACGCTGCGCATGATTGCAGGGCTGGATGAGCCTACGAGTGGAGACGTGTTATTGCATGGCGCTTCGATGCTGCACTTACGGCCGTATCAGCGCGATGTGAGCACGGTGTTTCAAAATTATGCACTGTTTCCGCACTTAAGCGTGAGCAGAAATGTGGCGTTTGGATTGGAGCGGCGTTCGCTTCCAAGAGAAGAGGTGCAACGCAAAGTGGCGGAGGCGCTGGCGCTGGTGGAGTTGACCGGTAAGGAGGAGCGGCTGCCGAATCAGATTTCAGGCGGTGAGCGGCAAAGAGTTGCATTGGCGCGTTCCTTGGTATTGAAGCCGAAGGTGTTGCTGTTGGATGAGCCGTTATCTGCACTTGACCCAAAGCTGAGGCGGCAGATGCGGCGCGAGTTGAAGGACTTGCAGCGGCGGGTAGGCATCGCGTTTTTGTTTATTACGCATGACCAGGAAGAAGCGTTGTCCATGTCGGACCACATTGGCGTGATGAACAAGGGGCGGTTGGAACAGGTTGGAACTCCGGAAGAAGTTTACCGGCGGCCTGCTTCCAAATTTGTGGCAGACTTTTTGGGTGACGTGAACTGGGTGCATGGAATTGGCGTGCGGCCGGAAGCCGTTCGTGTGTCACGCGACCGGCCGATGGATGTGACGCATTCCACGACGGCTACGGTGCAGGGCAGCAGTTTTTTGGGGAATTGCGTGCATTTGCGCGCGCACTTGCAGAACGGGGAGCCATGTATAGCCGAGTTGCCACAGCATCGTTGCGATTTCAAGCCCGGCGAAGAGCTTCATTTCTGGTGGCACGTAGATGACGAGATACGGATCCGGGAGGCTTAGGATGCGTTTGCGCGCACTGTTCCTGACACCGGCGGCGGCGATTATGCTGCTGTTGTTCTTTGCGCCATTGGTCGTTGTAGTGTTGTACAGCTTTCTGACTCGCGGTGCGTATGGCGGTGTGACACAGCCATTTTCGTTAGATAGCTACGGGCGAGTGTTCGATGGTTTGTATTTGGCAATTGCCTGGCGATCGTTTTGGGTGGCAGGTGTGGCTACGGCTTTATGCCTGGTGCTGGGATTCCCGTTAGCGCTTTATATCGCGCGCTACAGCACCCGAAAGACGTTGCTGTTGAACTTGGTAATGCTGCCGTTTTGGACCAGCTTTTTGATTCGCATTTACGCGTGGATGTTCCTTCTACGCGATACCGGGCTGATCAACACCATACTGTTATCAACGCACATTATCAGCAATCCGCTGCCGATGTTGTTTAATACCTCGGCGGTGATTTTAGGTTTGGTGTATGGGTATCTTCCCTTCACGGTGTTGCCGCTTTACGCCACGATTGAAAAACTGGACCCGGCTTGGTTGGATGCAGCAGCGGATTTAGGAGCGAACCCGCTAGTGGCCACTTGGAAGGTGATTGTGCCGCTTTGCAAACCAGGTATGGCGGCAGGGGCACTGCTGGTTTTTATCCCTTGTCTGGGTGCCTACTTAACGCCGGATTTGATGGGCGGCGGAAAGACGGTGATGATAGGGAACTTGGTGCAGAACCAGTTCACGGCGTCGCGTGATTGGCCTTTTGGTGCGGCCGTTTCGTTAATCCTGATGGCGGCGGTTTTGATTATTACGGGAGTTATTTCGCGAAAAGCGGAGGACCTGGTATGAAGCGATTTTTGTCGCTTTATGCGGCGCTGGCTTACGTCTTTCTTTACGCTCCGCTGGCGGTGTTGGGTGTGTTTAGTTTCAACGCGTCGAAACTTTCTGTTTGGCGGGGGTTCACGCTGCACTGGTATGCGGCGGTTTTACAGAACTCGGCTTTGGCGGAGGGGGCGATGAATAGTTTGATCATTGCCGTGGTAGCGACGGTATTTGCCACTTTCGCCGGCACATTGGCCGCATACGCACTGTGGAAGAAACGCGTGCCGTGGCTGACGCAGTCGTTGTATCTGTCGTTGTTGACGCCGGAAATCGTTACGGGCGTTTCGTTGCTGGTGTTGTTTCAGTGGTTGTTTCGGTTTTTGCATTTCCACTTAGGCATGCCGACGGTTATTTTGGCGCACATTTCGTTTTCGCTGGCATACGTGGTGATTGTCATCTTGTCGCGACTTCGAACGTTTGATGTGAATTTGGAAGAGGCGGCGCTGGATTTAGGCGCAAATGAATGGGAGGTGTTTTCGAAAATCACTGTGCCCTTGATTATGCCGGGCATTTTAGCGGCGGCACTGCTTTGCTTTACAGTTTCGTTCGATGATTATGTGATTACGAGTCTGGTGGCGGGTGTGAATTCGGAAACGCTGCCGATGATTATCTGCGGATTGGCGCGAAAGGGCGTGAGCCCGGATATAAATGCGCTTTCGATGCTGATTACTTGTGGTTTGGGAACGTTGATTTTGTTGGCAGGCAGGTTGGAGCAGAGGCGTTCATGAACCGGCGCGTCTTTTTGATGGGCGTGGCGGGAGCAACTGCGGGATGCATGCGAAGCCGGTTGCCGCGACTGAACGTATACAACTGGGAGAGTTACGTTGCCACGAACACGATTTCCGATTTCGAACGGGAGTTTGGTTGCAGCGTCCGGTATGCAACGTATGGCAGCGCAGAAGAAATGCTGGCCAAGGTGATGAGCGGGAATTCGGGGTGGGACGTGGTGTTTCCTTCGAACAACTTTGTGCAACCCATGCAAGAGCTTTCGCTTCTGCTGCCTTTAGAGCATGACCGGTTGCCGAATTTGAAGAATTTGGAAGCGCTGTTTCAGCGGCCGGAGTGGGATCCGCAACTGAAAGTATCTGTTCCTTACATGCACAGCGCGACGGGCATACTGTATTCGGATGTGGCAACGCCTGCGCCGCTTAGCTGGGAAGCAATGTGGAGGGATGCGTATGGGCGGAGGGTAACGATGTTGGATGACCCGTCGGAAGTTTTTGGTGTGTGTCTAAAACTGCGCGGACATTCGATTAATTCGGCTGACCCCGATGAGTTAAAAGTGTCGCGAGACTTAGCCGAGCGACAGAAGCCGTTGTTGCGAGCGTATTTAAACGAAGAAGTAAAGGACCAAGTGGTAGCGGGAGATGTATTGGTGGCGCAGATGTGGGCGCAGGTGGCGGAAACTGCTATGGAGAACTCGCCACGGCTGAAGTTCGCGTACCCGCGTGAAGGGTTCGCGCTGTATGCGGATGTGTGCGCAATTTTGCGCGAAAGCGAGCATGTGGCACTGGCGCATCAATTCATCAATTACTTGCTGCGTCCGCAGGTAGCTGCGGCTATCGCGACTGAGATTCGGGGTGCAACCGCAAACGGCGCGGCACGTTCCTTACTTCCCACCGAATTGCGCGAGAATACGATACTGTATCCAAGCTTGGACGTGCTGGCACGCGGTGAATGGTTTCGTCCTTTGCCGCAAGCGGCACAGCGGTTGCGTGACCGTTATTGGACCGAAATCAAAGCGTCTTGATTGGGCGCACGCGACACTTTCTTGCGGGATAACTTTTTTTGCAAGCGATCGCGGCGACGCAGCAGGCTTTCGTTAGTTTCGAGAGTTAAGGCCTGGCTGGTGAATTCGAGAGCTAAGGGCAGATCTGTTTGCTTATGCTCGTAATGCTTAGCCAGTTCTTCCAAGGCGCAGACTTGAAATTCGTTGCGGCAGGCAGACAGTTCTTTGAGTAAATGCAGCGAGGCTTCGGGCTTATCTAACTTTCTTTCCATGGCTGCTATGTCCCATAAGGCGCGGAATAATAATCGATCGGGCAAACCGGCATCAACGGAGCGCTTCATCACATCCAGCGCCTGTTCCACTTCGCCTGAGTTCATCAACCAGCGCGCGATACCGGCCAGTTCTTCACCACGCTTGACGCCAACGCTGTGAAGCGAGGTTTCATCTGTTCGACGGAAGGCTGCGGGAACAATGGCTGTAAGGCAGGCAAGCGTCAGAATATCGATGGCATTGTGATGAAAGATGGGAACCAGTTGATCGGCCTCAGCATTGCGTAAGTATTCAAAGTAGACGTAGGGGATGATGTGGCCGGGCAAATCGCCCTCGCGGCAAACGCCGAGAATCTGCTGCTCCAATTGAATGAGTTTGCAGCTTTCGAGACGCAGTTTCCAAAGCCGGCGCGCGCCATGAAGCAAATCTAAATGACGCATGCGGCTAAACGGCGGACGGCAACGATTCATGCGATAGCGAGTTTCAAGCAGCGGCTGATCGTAACTCTTGCCGTTGTAAGTAATGAGGACATCGAATTCTTCGAGATGCGCTTCCAAGGCGGCTAGCTGGCTGCGTTCTTCCGCATACTCGCGCATAAAGAACTGTTTAATGGTAAAGCCTTCGCCGGTAATGCGTCCGACCCCGATGAGGAATGGATACGTTCCGCTGCCGCCCGCCAGTCCGGTTGTCTCTGTATCCAGAAAAGCCCAGCGGCTGGGGTGCACACCCGTGATTTCGTTATCGCTAAGCACGTCCAGCAACGTGTCGGGCATTTCGATCAATGCGCCCACATCGGCAGAACCATGAGGCTTGTGCCCGGCAAACGCGCGGGTCATCTGGTAATGAGCGCCAAACTGATTTTCCACAACCTCGCCATCGGCCCAATCTTCAATACGAACGCGCTTGGGACGCGGCGTTAAGGCGAGATTCGGCGTAGCATCTGCATACTTTGCATCGATCAACGCGATGCGTTGTCGCAGGCTAGCAAGCTGGTCGTCGAGTGTGCTCAAAGATTCGCCTTTTATTTGCCAGTATAACTGTTCTTGCAAACAATTTGCGACATACTATGAAGCTGAGTATGTTTACCCGTATCAGTTTGGCCTTATTGGTAGCAGGGGCTGTTTGCGGCGCAGTTTCGGCGGACGATACTTCGGAGTTAAAAGCCAACTACAACAAGCTTGAATACCGCATACCTATGCGTGACGGTGTGAATTTGTTCACCATTGTCTACGCGCCTAAAGACAGTGCGCAGAAATATCCGTTGCTCATGACACGCACACCTTACGGCATTGAGCCTTACGGACCGGATGTTTTTCCAACGGATTTAGGTGTGTCGAAGAAATACATTTCGGAGAGATTTATTTTTGTGTTTCAGGATGTGCGCGGCCGCTACAAATCTGAAGGTGAGTTTGTAGATATGCCAATTTTGAAAGACAAACTGGCGGGCCCGAAAGACACGGACGAATCCACCGATACCTACGACACTATCGACTGGCTAATTAAGAACGTGCCAAATAACAACGGCAGAGTAGGCATGTACGGAACATCGTACCCGGGTTTCTATACATCATGTGCTCTTGTGCGTTCTCATCCGGCACTGGTAGCCGCATCGCCGCAAGCGCCGATGGCCGATCTTTATATGGGAGATGATTCATACCATAACGGCGCGTTTTTTCTACTCGCCAATTTTAGTTTCTATACCGGGTTCAACAAACAAAACAATCCTACGCTGCCCGAACGCCCGACGGAGTTTGATTACGGAACAAAAGACGGTTACAAGTTCTATTTGCAAATGGGTTCGCTAGTCAACTCTGATAAGCAATATCTGCTGTTCAAGAATCAGTATTGGACCGACAACTACACGCATACCACCTATGACAGCTTCTGGAAGCCACGAAATATTCTGCCGCATTTAGCCGCTGTGAAGCCGGCAGTTCTGGTAGTAGGGGGATGGTTTGATGCGGAGGATTTGTCGGGAACGTTAAAGACGTTTCGGGCTATCGAGAAAAGTTCTCCGAAGGTTGAGCTACATCTGGTGATGGGACCGTGGGCACACGGAGGGTGGCACGGCGTAGGTGAGAAATTAGGCGATATCCGTTTCGGGACGGATACGGGCGTTTTCTTTCGCGAACAAATTGAGTTTCCATTCTTCCGCCAATATCTGAAGGACGGCCCGCCAGCGAACTTGTCGAAGGCGGTGGTATTTGAGACTGGACGGAATACGTGGCAATCGCTACCTGTTTGGCCGCCGAAATCGGCGATTCCTGTACGGTTTTATCTACGCGGAAAAGGTGGCCTGAATCAGCGCACGCCAAGCGATGATAGCGCTACGGACAGTTATGAGAGCGACCCTGATAACCCTGTGCCGTTCTATGCTACTCCGACAGTTGAAATGTCGCAGGATTACATGGATGCGGACCAACGATTTCTGGCGGAACGCAAAGATGTGCTTACATACGAGACAGAACCGCTGACGGAAGACTTGACGGTGGCTGGTCCTATTTCGCCCAATCTTTTCGTTTCCACAACCGGCAGCGATTCCGATTTCGACGTCAAGCTAGTAGACGTCTACCCAGACGACGCACCGGGAAAGCTGGCCGGCTATCAGCAACTGGTGCGGGGTGAGCCATTCCGCGGTAAGTTCCGCAACAGCTTTGAATCACCTTCAGCATTGACGGCGGGGAACATTTACAGAATTCACTACGCAATGCCGGACGTGTATCACTGCTTTCTGAAGGGACACAGGATCATGGTACAAGTTCAAAGCTCGTGGTTTCCGCTGACGGACAGGAATCCGCAAACGTTTGTGGATATTCCGCAGGCAGCACCGGAGCAGTTTGTTACGGCCACCGAAAAAGTGTACCGATCGCACGATTATCCGTCTTATATAGAAGTGAATGTTGTGAAGTAGCGTCTTAAGAAGACGTCATCTTAAAATCTTGTCATCCAGTAATCCTGCCAGCATTCGATGCGTCTCACGGCGTAGGAACGATTTTTTCGCTAAGAAATATTTGTCATGAAGAACAAAACCTATCTTGCCGTAACCTTATCCGCTTTCTTGCTGGGCGCGACGCTGCTTCAGGCTCAGTCGCCTTATCCCTATGAACATGAACAAGCTTGGCCGGCGAACCAGACAATCGCAGATTTGAAATCGATTTCAGCGCACAACACGTATAATCCACGCGAAATGGAACGTTATGACAACGCTATGACGCATCTATCCCAATTCGCTGAGAAATTGCATCAAGGGCACTTCGACAAAGGCAGATTGGATCATGGCATTGATGACATACGCGGCATTCTGGGCCACAATCCGATGGATGCACGGGCGCGCGATATTCTGAACCACGATTTAAGCGAGTTACGAAAACTACGCGCCACTTACAAAATTGGTTACTAAGCTTGGCGCAGTCGAGAGATTTCGGCTGGGGTTAAGTCACGCCACTGGCCGGGAATAAGACCTTCCAGGGTTAACTCGCCCAAAGCAAACCGTACCAAGCGCAAGGTGGGAAAGCCAACCGCGGCGGTCATGTGCCGCACCTGGCGGTTGCGTCCCTCGCGCAGTGTCAGGCTGAGCCATGTGGTCGGGATGCTTTTTCGAAAACGAACGGGCGGGTTGCGCGGAGGCAGGAATGGTTCGGGAACGACTCCTGCCTCACAGGGAAGTGTCTGCTTACCTTCAATGACGACGCCCTGTTTGAGCTGATCTATGGCGGCTGCGGTGATTTCGCCTTCCACCTGCGCCCAATAGGTTTTTGGATGGCCAAAGCGCGGATCGGTGAGCCGGTGTTGGAGCGTACCGTCGCTGGTCAATAAGAGTAAGCCTTCGCTATCAAAATCCAGGCGGCCGGCGGCATAGACATCCGGGAGTTCGATATAGTCCGCCAAGGTTTCTTTGCCAGCTTCGCGGCTGAACTGGCATAGGACGCGGAAAGGCTTGTAGAAGACGATATGGCGCTGTCGAAAGCCTTGTTTTACGCTCAGGGTATGGCCCTTCTTGATGATCAAAGTAGCAATCCGTCACCGCTAAAAAAGATATTGCCATACACAACGGTTGCTTGCATTTTAGCGGCTCTCTATGTTGCGTATATCTTCTACTCGCGTCACGAAGCGGATGTCCAGGCGCAAGCGCAGTACGAGGAGAAACAGCAGGCCGCTCGCGAGAAGACGGTGAACACGGTTTTCGGAAATGGTGAGATTAAATTCACGGCGTTTAACATTGACGCCACGTCTTTGAAGAAAGGTGACACGGCACATTTATGTTACGGGGTGGAAAATGCAAAGACCGTTAAGATGGATCCGCCAATAGAGCAACTGAAGCCCACGTATTTTCACTGTATGGATATCTCGCCCAAAGTTACGACAACATATACGATTACCGCCGACGACGGCAAAGGCCATACGGAGAGCAAGTCACTCGAATTAAAGGTGCATTGAGGGTAACTCGTCAATTGAAAGACGCGAAACTAAAGATGATGACTGAAAAAGCAACTTTTGGCGCTGGCTGTTTCTGGGGCGTGGAGGCGAGTTTTCGCGAGATACCCGGTGTTTTGGATGTGGCTGTTGGATACGAAGGCGGGCGTACGTTGAACCCAACGTATAAAGATGTGTGCACGGACAGAACGGGCCACGTGGAAGTAGTTGAGATTGAATTCGATCCGGCGAAAGTGGATTACTCTACGCTGCTGAATGCATTTTTTGAGATGCACGACCCAACGCAGGTGAACCGTCAGGGTCCGGATTATGGATCACAATATCGCAGCGTTGTTTTTTACCATTCCCCCGAGCAGGAGAAAACGGCGATTGAATTGAAAAAGGCATTAGACGCTTCGGGAAAGTTGCGGAAGCCCGTTGCGACCGCAGTTGAGCCGGCGCAAACGTTCTACCGGGCGGAAGAATATCATCAGCAGTATCTGGCGAAGCACGGATTACGCCATTGCCACATTTGATGGTTAGGCTTAGGACAAGACGGCTTTTGGTTCGCGATAGACAGGCTGGGTAGGAATTCCAGACAGTTCTTTGAAGTAGGCGATTGTCTTCGACAGACCATCTTCCAAGTGCACTTTGGGCTCCCAATTCAGGAGCGTTTTTGCCTTGGTGATGTCGGGCCGCCGCAGTTTCGGATCGTCGGAAGGCAGGGGCTGGAATTGGATTTCGAGCGAGCCAGTGAATCGCTTTTGAATGGCTTGAGCGAACTGTAATATGGTCATCTCGACCGGGTTGCCTAAGTTAACGGGATAGCGCTCGTCAGACTCGCTCAACTTCAGCAAGCCGTCCACCATATCGGAAATATAACAGAAGCTGCGAGTTTGGGAGCCATTGCCGAAAACTGTCAGACTGGCGCCCTTTAGAGCTTGATCAATGAAGGCCGGCACTACACGGCCATCATTCAATGCCATGCGCGGACCGTAGGTATTGAAGATGCGGGCGATATTGGTTTTCACGGCATGAACGCGGTAATAAGCCATCGTCAAGGCTTCCGCGTACCGCTTGCTTTCGTCGTAGCAACTGCGCAAACCGACCGGGTTCACATTGCCCCAATACGTTTCCACTTGCGGATGTTCCAGCGGATCGCCGTAGGACTCGGAAGTTGAGGTAACCAAGAAGCGTGCGTTTTTCTCGCGCGCCAATTCCAGCATGTTTCGCGTTCCGGTGGAACCGGATTCGAGCGTTTCTAACGGGTACTGCAAATAATCAACAGGGCTGGCGAGAGAGGCTAAGTGCAGCACGCGATCCACGTGCCCTTGGATGGTGAATGGTTGACAAACATCCTGGTTCCGGAATTCAAAACCAGCCCGTTTGTCCAGGTGTTTGATGTTCTCAAAGTGGCCTGTAATGAGATTGTCGAGAGCGACTACCTGATGTCCGCCAGCAACTAAAACGTCACAAATGTGTGACCCAATGAACCCAGCAGCACCCGAGATTACATAACGCATTCTCCCCATGATAACGGAGGAGTATGGGCCTGTGAAAGCGCAAACCCGTACTATTACCGAACATTTCGCAGTTTTCTCTCGAAAAAGTCGGCTGCGGCTTCATAACCTTTCACCCAATCGCGCTGCAGTAAAAAGTCATGTATTTCATTGGGAAAAATCAATTCTTCGAAATATACGCCTTGTTTACGAAGGGCTTCCACTAGATGCACGGTCTCTGAGAAGGGAACGTTACGATCGTCGTCGCCATGGATGAGGAGCACGGGAGATCTCCACGTATCAACAGAAGCAAGCGGTGATGAGTCAAAAGCAAGCTTCGCCGCGTCGGCACGTTTTTGCGGGTTGTAACTCGGGTTGAAATTCTCGATGACTTCGTTCCAGTCATGTACTCCGTGGAAATCCACTCCGGCAGCAAACAGATCGGAAGCACGAGCGAGACCGAGTGCGGTTAGGTAGCCTCCATAAGATCCGCCCCACAGCCCGATGCGGGATGGATCGACATCGGCGCGCGACTTTAAATATAACGCTGCGCCGGTTACGTCGTTGAATTCGCTAGCGCCGGTTGCGCCATAATTCAAGGCCTCGCGAAAGTTCATGCCGTACCCGATGCCGCTGCGATAATTCACCGACAACACGACATAGCCGCGGCTGGCGAAATATTGATTCAGTGAATAAGCGTTTGAGTAATAAAACATGTAGTGATAGCCGAGAAGCATTTGACGGCGGGAACCGCCATGAAAGAACAGAAGCGCCGGATGCCGAGTGGCGCTGCCGTCAGGAGGCAAGAACAATTGGGCGTGAATCGTCAGACCGTCTGAGGCCGAAAGAATGACCTGTTGCGGCTTGACTAGCGAAGCAGCCGGAAAACTTGCAGGAACTGTTTCGGGAGCGAGGGCCTTGGTGCCTCCAGATGCAAGCACGAGTGCGGCGTGGGCCTTTTGGTTATAACTGGATGCGAGCAGCAAAACGGCAGCGCCATCGGCGGTAGGCGCGGGTTCGTACTCAATCTCTTCCCCTTGAGTAACAGCGACGGGAGCTTGATTTGTGTTCATATCGACGAACCATACATGGCGACGATCAATGTCTTGAAAATTTGCGGAGAAGTAGATTTTGTTTGAACCCGGAGACATGGCGACGTGCTCTACTTCGCCTTCTCCGGGCGTGATTTCAGTCGGGGTGCCTCCGGTTGCGGACACACTATACAAGTGCCGCCAACCTGTCTTTTCCCAAGGGAAAACAATCTTGCCATTGCCCGACCAAAACAATTGCGACTGGGCCACGATTCCGCTAAATACGCTGCCGACGCCCTTATCAGCATGGAAGATCTCAGTTCCCTGCCCGGTCTGACAATCACTTACACGAATGGACCAAGGCTGACCTTCACGCTCTGGTCCGAAACTGACTAGGCGCGACATTGCCGCGATACGCACGTAAGCGATATGTGTCCCGTCGGGCGACCAAGTGGGTGACTGATCGCGATCCACGCTGGGGTCCATATAGTGGATGGTTTTTGCAGCCGGATCAAAAATTCCGATGAAGGAATGTTCGTGCCGCGTACTGACAAACGCCAACCGGCTTCCATCAGGCGACCACACCAAGTGAGAGACGCTGCCTAATTGGGTAGCTGCGATGACCGCACCGTCGCCGCTGGGCTTCATGGTCCAGATTTGGCCCGCTTTCAAGTAGGCGACGATATCCTGCTTTGGAGAGATGGCTGCGCTGTTGCCTTCGGCCAGTTTTTTCGCTGGAGTGCCATCGAGAGCCACTCTCCAAATGCTTTGATCCGGTTTGGTAAGCATCACGCCAGGATTCGGACTCTCGCGGCCCATCTCAAAATCACCGCCGCGCGTGAAGAGCAGGAAACTGCCGTCGTGCGCCCAAGTGACTTCATCGATTTCTTGTCCATCATCTTGGTTGAAACTGGTGATTTTGCGTCCCTTCCAATCGGGGGCTGATGCAACCCAGATATTGCGCTGACCATTGTCGTTTAGCAGCCAGGCTACTTTCGCTCCGGTGGGCGAGGCGATGATGCTGGTGGCGAACGGCGCGTTCATGATCTGCTCGATTGTGAAGTCGGCAGCGGAAGCGGTCAGGTTGCAAAGTAGAGTCGCGAACGCTAAGCACTGGAGTGTTCGAAGCATAATGGATTTCATTCTGACATTTCGAGATTTTGGAATCATCGTGCTACACTTCTTGAAGGCAGCGCAAGTTGCCGAAAAACCCACCAGCAAGGGCGCGTAGCTCAATTGGCAGAGCAAGTGACTCTTAATCACTAGGTTGTAGGTTCGATTCCTACCGCGCTCACCAAAACATTCCAGCAACTTACGCATTAACAATTACAAGTGTGAAATAAGAAGAAGGATCGGCGCATACTTCTTAAAGCTTGATGAAGCCTCGCAGCGGGAAGGCTTGGGAGATATAGTAGCCGAGGGCGTCGGACATGTGGGTCCGGTTGCGGTCGGATTTATTGAGTTCGCGGGTGGCAGCGCCGGTGGAATCGACGGTAAAACAGACTTCTTCGAGATCACGGATGAGTTCTTTGCAACCGGGGCTGATGAACAGGTGGGGTTCGCCGTGTTGGTTGCGCAGGCGGGCATTGACACAATTGACGCGGTCGCGAACCCGGGGGTTGGTGGTGGCAAAGCGGCAAGCAATTTCGATGGAGCCTTTGTGGAAGGACCGGAAGAAGTCGCGAATGATGGTCCAGTCGGTGTCGGCGGCAGAAGTGCGACGTTGATGGCCGGAAGCATCTCCATAGACTTGAACATCCAAAGCTCCGTGAGCCCAACCACTGGCTTGGGCATAGGGTTCGACCTGTTTGACGAAGAGGCGACAGGCGGCTTCGGTTGTGGTTGCGTTGGAGCGGACCACGATTTCTTCGAGGACGTTGACGTTTTCACCGGCTCGCTGCATGAGGAGCATGCACATGGGGTCGACGTTGAAATCGAGAGACCAGATTAACGGTAGTGTAGGTTCGAAACGAACTTCGCGGATGTTGGCTGCGCGATCAAAGGCGAGATAGGCGCGGTAATCTCCGATGGCGGTGAATTGGGCTTCGAATTCGCGGCGGAAGGTATTGGAATCCATTTCGCGGCCAGCGCTTTCGAGTTCGGATTTCGCGACGAGACCGCCTTCTTCGGTGGTGAATTGAAAAGATGCCCAATCGGGATTGGAGTTAGCCAGTTCAAAATAATCGTACAGATGGTTTCGACCTTTGGGCGTGCCGATGAAGAGCGCGCGGCCTTGCCGATCGGCGAGAGGGGACGGAGGACGTGGGACCAGGCATCTGATTTGAGATCGGCGACTTCGTCGATGACAATGAAGTCGAGGCCTTCGCCACGGAGGGAGTCGGGATCGAATGCGCCTTTGACGACAATGGCGGAGCCGTTTTCCAGGTCGATGCGGCGTTCGGTTTCGAAGGGTTTTTGAGACCACAAGTGACTAGTCATGTTTTTGAGGCGACGCCAGATGATGCGTTTGGCCAGTTTTTCGGAGGGGCAGACGTACCAGACCAGGCGGCCGGGGGAAACGAGCGCGGCATTGACGAGTTCAGCGAGCGCGAGTTCGGATTTGCCAAAGCGGCGGCCAGCGACCAGGACTCGGAAGCGCTTGGGGCAGTGGAGGACTTGGAATTGACGGGGGTGGAGACGGAGCTTGAGTTTTGATTCCTCGAGGTTGTCAGTGTCTGGCGGTTGCGAGTTCATGGTGTGGTGCTTTGTCTGACTTTGGTGGAGCGAAAAAAGTGCCGGACACAGGGAGAGAGCGAACAAGAAAAAGTGCTGTACCAATCCCGTTTTTCGCTTGGTGCCGCCTTCCGCTTTCGCTGCGCCTCAGCAAAACCATTTCAACGTCGTTGTGGCCCTCGCTTGGGTGAGATTTGTGGATGATAGCCGAGTTCGCCGGGCTTGTAGACACCGGGGATGATGGGTTCGGGCTTGAAATCCGGCGGAGGCGGGAAGTAATTGCCTTGAGTATCGATGGTTTCGCCGGTTTCGGAGTTTTCAAAAATGACCTCGCGCATTTTCTTCTTCGGTGGTTCGGGTTCGGGTTGAACGGCGGGCTTGATGTTTTGCGGAACGAGCTTGGCGTGAGCCTTCCAGTGGTGTTCGAGCATGCGGTAGTCGCGTTGGAACCTGCGTTCGGCGGCGGTTACGTAGCGCGTGAGAAGGTCATGCTGCTTGATAAGTTCGGGCTCCCAAGCGTACAGTGGCGGATCGTTATGGTTGCGGAGAAAGAAATCATATTCGTTTTGGGCACGCTTACGGAACCATTCAGCTTGGGCGGTTTTGACAACAAAGGTGTAGAGCACGGAATTATCGGCTGGATTTTGATATTCGGAGAGCCAGGTGTTGAGCAATTCGAGCCACTCGGCTTCGCTTTCGTACGAGAGTATGAGGGTTTCCGAGCAGAGGCCATGACGGGTGGCGTTGCGGGAGGAGGTAGCTCGTCCGATGACTGACGTGGGACCCGTACGGCCACAGTTGCGCTTGGGGCACGGGGCGGCCGTGGGGCCGAGTTCCGGTGTGGTTTCGGGTTGTATGTCATCCCTGTCGGGATTTAAGTTTTTTTCGAGCGGCTCAGCGGCGTCGCTATCGAGAGGGTCGTGTTGGTCGGAAAGCATGTGTTTCTGACTTGATTCTTTTGTATCGGATGGCTCAACGATATGGGGAAGTTGAGTTATGTGATTGGAAGGATAGGGAGATAATTTTTTCCAAACTTTTGTGACTCGCTTGCCCAATGGGGCTGATTCTGCCGGTGGAGCGGAAAAGGGGACACGGGGGTGCTAGCGCGCAGGGGTCAGGGGCCAGGTATCAGGGATCAGCCAAAGCTCGTTTTACGGAACGAACTTGGGGCAGGGGCCGAAAACCTACGAAGGTTAGTGCGCTTTGTCTTCTGCGCTCAAATCTGCTTTTGCCATGGCGAAGAAGCTGCCTTGAGGCGGCGGCTGCTTGAGCAAGATGTCGTAGCCTAACTGGCTTTCCTGCCTGGCTTCCGCACCTCTCTTCTCACACAATAAGATGCGGCCAAGTTGGACATGAGCCATCGCTGTCTTGACCCCTGATGGCCCTTGGAGTTCAAGAAAGATGGCGAGCGATTGCCGGGCGCTTAACTCTGCTGCCCGATACTCTTTTTTCCGAGCTCGAAGCTCGGCAAGGCGTAACAGCATAGATGCCACATTTGGGTTGTGATCAGTTTGGTAAACCTGGCGAAAAACGGCGAGCGCCCGGTCGTAGTGCTGCTCTGCCGCGATGAAGTTGCCCGAATAAACCTCGTTCTGGCCTAAAGAACCTAAGGCGGCCGCGACAGCCTCGTGTACTTTTCCGTGCGCGGTTTCCATGATGGATAGCGCACGTTCCAGGAGCGGCCCTGCCTCCAGAAGTTTGTTCTCCTTGGTCATCGGTTCGCCACTTCATGAGCGGGCGACGGGACCGCAAGATAATTCACATTCCAGCTTTCGCGAACACTGTTGCGTTTAGCGTTAAACGCGGAAACACCCGAAAGTAACATAACTGGCCCTTGCCTCCAAATTACGTCCGGTGATGACACAGCGGACGGCGCAGAATCAATGTCCGCTGACTGGCAACTCGGGAATTTGGTGAAAAAAAAGAAACGAAGCTGCTATCTACATCATGCATAGAGGTCGGCGTGGTAGGTTCTAGGATCGGCCGTTATCGTGCCGATATTGGGCCAACGCCAAGCTCTCATGCGATCAAAACTCTGATCAATATAGTCTTGACCCCAGTAACGCCGTGAAAAGGCCGCCTCTTGGTCCAATTTGAAATCTCCGATTTGGTCCGTTCGGCGAAAATTGACAATCACGTCCGGCATGTCGAATGCCTTTACCTCAAAACAACGCGCCGCAACCGGAATCCGTGTAAGCAGCCACTGGGCCAAGGCCGGCGAGAGTTTGCCGTGAGCCTCTACATACTCAGTAATGTGAAACCGAAGGAACCCTGCACTTTCATCGTCGTCCCACCTGAGGAGATCAGTTTGTTTCAATTGGAACGCTTCCCGTTCCTCCTCAGTCAATGGGAACTGGTACCACCTTAATCTCAAAACACCACGCGCTTTTGCTGACTTAAGATCGGCTAGTCCAGGAGGAAGTTCTAATCCAACGGCTTTCTGTCTTTGGGCGCGGTTGGCCCAAGGATGGTCCCAGTGTTTGAAAACCTTAATTGACGATGGCTCGTCCGGCCACTCCATTACGCCGATACAAACTTCGTGTTGCTTGGTTGCTCCTGCGAACGCCAAGGCGTGAAGGGGTTCAGCGGTAAAGTCGATGATACGAGTTGGCAATCCATAGTGCTGCAAGAATGCGACTGCTTCGTCCCTGCTTTGCGCATAGTCTTCTTTGTGCATCAGCAGCCAAATGAGCGCATCTTCCAACTGTTTGAACCTAGCTAGGTCTTTCGAATCGAGGCTGGTGAAGACACCTGGACGTAAAGCGCTGCACAGCGTGTTTTCGTAGAGCCCGGGCTCGCCACGATAGAGATGCCGAGGAAAAGTCTCCGGCGCCAACAGGCCCGACTCACGCAAAGACCATCGCTTTTTCCATGGATTCCTAATTGATCGATCGAATAGAAAATCAACGCACTCTTTAAGTGAGCTGAACCTTCTGTCCGGTTGAAACTGCATTTACTACATTATAAGGTGTTTTTGTTCTATGTGAAGTGATGAAATATTGAAGAAGGTCGAACTCCACAGCCGCGCCAGTTTGTATGTAGCGCTCAACGCAAAACTCATATTAAGTCGGCCCAGCCAGAGCGTCCGAGTGTAGTCCAACTTGCCGTAAAACACGCTGTTTGTCGAAGCCATTTTGCCAACTCGGAGCGCATTGTCCGCAAGCCGTCGAAGTGACCGGTTTAGTCATTCCGCTCAAATCCCTGTTTACGGGGCATTCGAAAGTTTCCGTCGACAGAAAGTAGTTGAAGGATAGCCGACCACTCGGGAGCCGGCGCGAATTTGGTCTACAGTGCGCCCTTAATCACGATGCGTTTATACGTCAAAGTAACTGCGAAAGGTCAAAACCTCAGCACCCACTCTTCATTGCGAAAATACCTCACCCTACTTTCAGAGGACGCTTTTGGCCGAGGTGCCGCTGTAGCTCCATAAGCAGGCGACGGTAGCTCATACAAAGCTCCCGATGCCTGCTCATCCGAGCGGCCGAACTCTGCATCCAGTGCAATGCGCGCGCACGATCTCCGGTCGCCAGATACGCACTCCCCAACAGCGCTTCACTGGCGCCAAGTTCCGGGCTTTGCTCGTCGAGCAGAGTCCTTTGCGTCTCCACGGCTTCCGTGAGCAATGGCAGTGCGGCTTCCGGCTTGCGTCTGCATCAAGTTCGCTCGCGCCTCCCAAGTCAATGCCCGCACTCTCCAAAACTGGAGATAGGTTTCCAGATGAGCGTCCGCCAAGCGCTTCCGCAGATCACGCGCCAACGAAATCGCCGCCTCCGGATGATTGCTCTGCAGGGCAATTTCCACGGACCCATAGAAGTTCTGGATGAGACTCGCTGAAAGCGCGGCGTTCGGTTTGATTGGAGCTGCATATCTTTCCAACACTGCCTCCGCCTCCGCCAAGTTCCCTTCCTCCAGCGCTAAACGGAGACGGGGACGCAGATAGCCGTCATTCACCGTTGCGTGTACTTTCTCACGGATCGCCTCGTTTTCCTGCAACGCTTGTTTGGCGCCGCCGAATCGCCCCAATTCGACAAGCACTTCCGCCTGAACTTCGAGCATTTGTGCCAGGTACGCGGTTCCAGGCCGATGCTCACGGCGATTGCTGACGGCCTTGGAAATATGGTCCAGCGCGTCTTCCAATCGTCCAGCCGCCTCCAGACCCATGCCGTATTGCAACTCCATCTGGGGCGTGAAGAACGGATCGCCGGCGCCCTTGGTTCGCAGACACGAGGCAAGCGCGGTCTCGAGATGCGGCAACGCCTCTTTCGAACGCGAAGTGAAGGCCAACAACGCGCCCAACCTGCCTTCGATCATGAACGTATCGACATCGTCGAGGCCGCCCAACGCCAAGGCATCCCGTAGCGCTTCGCGATAGCTCTGTTCCGCGGGGCCATACTCGAGAAGCGAAATTTGAGCGTGCGCCTTGGTTGCGAGACACTGCGGCAGATCGGTGTTTGGGTCGCCTCGTAAGCGTTTGGAAAGTTGAACGGCGTCGGTCATGGCTGCTTCAGCATCAGCGAATTGGCCCGCCGAGATAAAAGCAAAACCGGCGGTCCGTTCGGCAATCGCGAGGTCGGAGGAACTGGGACTCTGCCGTAGAATCGCTAGCGATTCTCGGGCAAGTGTAGCGGCTTTCTTGACATCTGTGCTGGTGTAATTCTCAGCCAAAGCGGAAAGAACCGTGCCCCGAGTAGGAGAACTCAGATCTCCGGCATTGTCCAGAATCGACTTCGCCTCCAGCAGCACCGTTTCCCGCTCGTTGACTGAACGGGATGAGTGCATCGACCGGCCCAGGTCGACCAACGCGGGGACAACTTGCAGACTCCGGTTGCCATACAATTTTCTTGCCAGTGCAACGCGCTGCTTACGCAACGCTACCGTGTCATCGCTCAATTCGAGGTCTTGGTAGAGGGAGCCCAGCAATTCGATCATCCTGAGCTTTGCTTCCGGCGCGTCATTCAAGCTGGAGCTCACCTTCTGCGCTCCCATATCAAGAAGTTGCCGCGCCGTTGTTTGTTGGGCTTTCTTTGGGTCCGGGTTTGCTCTGCTATTGAGGCGGAAGATATCCTCGGTAAACTGTTCGACTGCCAGCGCTGTGCGGGCCTCCTTTCTGGCGATCCGCGTTTGCGATAGAGCAACGGTCAGTCCCACCGTCAAAGCAACCACGACCAGCGCCGCGGCTAAAACCGGCAGCTGATTGCGGCGAACAAATTTTGTAATTCGATAAAAGATAGAATCGGGGCGGGCGCTCACCGGCTCTTGTTTTAGATAACGCCGCAGGTCGTCAGCCAACGTGCTGACGGACGAGTAGCGTTCGGTGGGAGATTTCTTTAACGCCTTGCCGACGATCGTATCGAAATCTCCGCGAAGTTCGACGTCTCAGCCTGTCGGGAGTGGTGGCGCGCTGTTCCGCTTTAAGCCAGGAATCAGACGAGATCACCTGGAATAGGCGCGGCGGTTCCGTCTCCACTATGGCTTTCATCAGCTCCACTGCCGATTGGCGTTCGCTTCCTAGCGGGTGCTCACCCGTCAAGAGCAAATAGAGCAACGCTCCCAGTGCATAGACATCCGTAGCGGTAGTCACCTTGCCGCCGTTGATTTGTTCGGGCGCGGCGAATTGCGGGGTAAGCGCACCCCCGCCTTCGAGGGTCAGCAGCGTGGGAGGGACGCCGTTCGCTTCATCGTCCAGTAACTTCGCGATTCCAAAATCCAAGAGCTTCACTTGCCCATCCGCCCCAACGAGAACATTGGACGGCTTGATGTCGCGGTGAACGATAAGGTTGGCGTGCGCGTCGGCAACGGCGCTGAGGACGTCGAGAAAAAGACGGATCCTGCCATCGATTGTAAGCTTTTGTTCATCGCAGTATGCGTCGATAGGTTGACCCGCCACATATTCAAGAACGAGATAGGGCCGGCCGTTCGCTGTAACACCGGCATCGAGCAGCTCGGCAACGTTAGGGTGCCGCAACTGTCCGAGAATCTTGCCCTCGCGATGGAACCGTTCCAAGCCCGCGCCACTGGCCACTGAGAAATGTAAAAACTTAATCGCTACCCGCCGCTCAAAACGTCCATCGCTGCGCTCGGCAGCCCAGACCGATCCCATTCCGCCTTCACCCAGTAAGCCCGTCAGGCGATAGGCGCCGATGATTTGTCCCGCAGAGCTTTGGTCTACGTCGGGAAGGTTGGGAGAGATTTCGAGAAAGCGCCTTTCTACCAGCAGAGCGATGGTCTTCCAAGAAGAGTTTCCAGGTCAGGGGCTAACTTAGGTTGACTCACATGCAGTGCGGCCAGCCATTCGGCGCGCGCGGATTCCGAAAGCGATAAGGCTTGATCCAGGTAAGGACTGAGTTCGAGCCAGCGCTCGCCGCTGATGGATGCCATGTCGCTTCAGACCTCCCACTCTCCTTGCATCGTGTGGTGCAAATAGATTCGCGCCTTCTCCCATTGCCGCTGCACTGTTCTTTCCGAGACGCCACGCATGGCCGCAATCTCGGCAAACCCGAAACCGCAAAAGAATTTCAGGTCAACAATTTGAGCGAGGGTTGGTTCGGCTTTGGCAAGCTCGTCTAAAGCCTCACTGATTTTGTCCAACTGGCGGTCATCTACCGGCTGGCACTGCTCCTCAATGAGCGTGGTGATTTGGAACTGCCCCCCGCGCTTTTGGGCCGACCTCCGGCGCGCATAGTCGATAATGAGGCCTCGCATCACTCGCGCGGCGTAGGCCATGAAGGCCGCGCGTTGGGCGAACAGCGCGTCATCTTTAGACGCCATTTCGATGTACGCCTGATGCAGCAAGGTGGTTGCGCTAAGGCTGATGGGCAGACCTTGGCGCGCTAATTCGCGGCGGGCCAACCTATGCAATTCACCGTAAAGAGCGCTGAATAAGGCGTCGGCAGCTGGAACGCTCCCATTTTCCGCGTCGGCGATGAGGGCTGGCAAGGATGGCTCCATGCAGTCTTCATCATAAAAAACTCCAACACCGGCGCGCCATTCATGGGTCAATTGGCCTCGATCGATCAAGCGCTGCCAGCGATGATGGAAAGTCGCGGTAGACATGGTGCCGGTTAAAACTCGCACTTCGGCCCTATATCTGGCGGAGTGATCCCTTTCGAGCGCAGGTACATCTCCGCCAGCCCGAGTCGGTGGGTGGCATGCGCAATCGCGTTCCAAAGGATGTCGAATTTTGTTGCTCGATGTCCACTTATCGCAGTTACCTCGAACAAGCCGGAGTCGTCCATCTGCCCTAACCCGTCGATACAGTAATCGTAGGCCACTCTCAAACTTTCCATCGTTCCGTCTTTCGTATGGTCCATTGGTCGGTCGAGCGCAGATTGGAACCCTTGCGGGGCTTTGGTGTGAAAGGCTGAGGTACAAGAAAGAACGTTGGCAAGCGCCAAGCCACCCATCTGATCTGCAAAGTTCCATTCGCCACCCAATGGTTTGAACGGCTGGTAACCCGCTGCCAGCATTGCATCCGCCACGGCGAGTGAGAGGCTCTTCGATGTTTGCCAATGCTTTATTAAATCGTTCACCAAAGTCTTGCTGCCATTATCTGCAGCGAAAATGGGACTGACAACAATACACATCAAGCACGGAACAATTGATTTCATGAACATCTTCCAGCATTGGGAAATCCCCTCTTAAAATGTTACGCTTTGAGCACCCTCCGGCGGTGGCAGGTAGCAGGAATCCCACAAATTTGCGCGGCGGAGGCCATAGAGTGGTAGTTATCAATCAAGGGTGGCCATCGGGCGAAACTTCCTTCTGGCTATGCCAAAGATTGCCAACGCGAGGCCGAGCAGCAACACAGATGAAGGTTCTGGCGTCGGTGTTGCCTGAACTACCGTTCCACTCAGAGACATCACGCCGTCTATAGCCAGGGAACTCTCGACGAAAGTAGAGGCCGGCGCAAACGTGCCAAGCGAGCCTGTACCGTACATCGGGTTAATCACCAATCCTGGCGCTGTTTCTACGGTGCTCGCAAGGTTATAGATCCAAGCTGAGTAATCATATTTGTTATACGGCAGATTGTAATCGGCCAAGACCAGATAATAGGTTCCGGGGGCTAGGTTTAGGTTCGAAAACGGTGTAACCGTTACAACCTCATTGATGGGAAGATCTATGCTTGTAAACGCCACCAGATCACTAAGTGTCGCGTTTGGTCCGATTTGCGTAGTTATGTAAAAGCGCGTGGTTGCGCTTGCATTTAAGGCACCCTGCACCCGTACGCTGATCGAACCGTCAGTAAGGGAAAAGTTCTGTGTCCAGGAATCGGCCAAAGCCCCTCCGACGAAGTCATAGTATCCTTCCAGCCCAGGAACATTCAGCACCGTCGTCGCTGAGGCATTGCTCGTCCAACCCAATACAAGCAGAATCACGGCGGGTACGCCGCCCCTCATAAAACGCATACGATAAATCTCCTCTGATGGGTTAATCGCAAACGGTGGAGAAAAGGCGACAACCGGAGAGAAAAACGCTAAACTCTCACGAGTTAGAAATGGTGTCGCGGGGAAGTCAAAGCGCAACCAAATTCGCACAGGGATCGAAGGACCGCCAGGAGGAAAGCTCACTCATAGCGAATTCAGGAAAGCAATCAAGTCACTTTTCTCCTGGGCAGTAAAACCGACATCGAAACGCTGGTTATAAAAGTCGACCACATCGCTCAAAGAACGCGCTGAACCGTTGTGAAAGTAAGGCGCGCGGCTCGCGAGGCCTCGAAGGACCGGTCCCTTCAGCCGTCCCACATCCTTCCATGCCCCGGTTATCAGAGCCCGGCCTGGATCTGTGGTCTTCTGGATCTCGAGGGTCGTTTTGTTCTGCAGCGTGAAGACTGGCAAGTAGCTGACATCTAACGGACTATCGAGATCGCCGACGCCGATGTTTAACGGGACCGGAAGCGAGTGACTGCCAATGTTCAGTGAATCGTGACAGGTGCCGCAATTTCCTACAATCAAGGGCTCATTCAAGTCGTCATTCAGGCCAGCCACGTTCACGATGTTGATCTGTTTGCTATTGAATACCTGTTGGCCGCGGAGGATACTGGCGCGCTGTTCGGCGGCGTGGGGTAGCCACCAGGGGGCAGAGTGTCCTGGGTTGATCCACGAATCGAAGAGGTTGAAGATAACCGGGGTAAAGGGTATGTTCTTAGGGTTCCCTCCGAGGGGATCGTTGATACCGACAAAGAAACTCGGGATTATTTGCTTGGCAATCGTCAAGGGGCCGCCCGCGGCTCCATCGGAATCAAGAGAGCCAGCCGCGTAGTCGTATGCCTGGGCGGTCGAGAGAGCCATCTCGAATTGGACGATTTGGCTTTGTAAATCGGCAGAAATCGGTGTGCTTGCTTGGGCGTGAATGTTCACTGCGTCCATCGATTGGTGTTGCAGGTCGGAATTCAAGTCTGCTGGATTGGTGGCGTAGGTTATCTTTTGCGTGCCGGTCTGCGGCGCCGATTCACGCCCGTCCCACATCACTGCCGAAAGGGGCCGTAGGTTAGTCGTCGGAAGCGGCCGGCGATAAACCGAAAGCGCGGTCTGACTGGCGCACCCATAGGGATTGTCTACTCCGATGACCTCAAATTCCGCGTTGGCCGGAAGCGCAATCTCGATACGGATTAAGCCACGTGTTAAGAGCAGACTGTGTTGTTTGGGGTCGGCAAGCGTAACCGGGTCGATATTGTTGCAATTGGCTCCGTCGACAACCGCAAAAACCGGATCACGCCCTTGGGTTAACGCGAAGCGGAGCTTCAATCCTTCCGGCGTAATGGTCCAGCCTTCAGCCGGGCGATGACAGGAAAAGCAACTACGCCCGTTTGTGCCCAGTGACTGGAAGAATGGACCGGCCGTGCTGATTGGCGTGTCCGTGTTGTTGTAGGTCTCGACGAAACCGCTGCTGTTTGGGTAGGGAAACAAGTTGGGGATGTCCTGAGCGTTTGTTGCAAGTGTCGAGCCCAGCAGTATTGCGGCAAAGGTCCGAGTAGAACCATGAGTCATTTTGCGCCCTCCATCTCTGTAATCGAAATCGTTTTCCGAAAAGCGACATCCGAAAAATCTTTTTTTGTCCGTCGTCTTGAGAAGGGTGCTGTTCGATGGGCGAGCGTTTCATGGGTGAAGCTTTGATCTAGGCGCAGTAACCTGGAAAGTTTCAACCGTTTTGCACAATGTCTAACTGAAACCATATTGCCAAGCGGTCCATATAAGGCTTTGTTTACCGATCCTTGGCGAGTGGAAGGCGAATAGCGCCCGGATTAGGGGCAATCCGGAAGTTATTTTGGTCTAAGTTAGCGCTTATGGGGTTCAGGCCCCTCAGGTGAATGCAGACAGAAAACCTGCGAGGACTGTTGATGTTTCCTCCCATCAATCGATCTCCAACATCGTCATCCCTTTACAGCCGATAAAATCGGGCACCGTCAAAGGTGGCGGTGCTTCGGCGGTATGTAACTAAGACGAACGCATCGTTTGGCTTGCGCTTGGGAACTCCAATCCACCAGCTACCGATTGTCGAGCAAGCGATTAAAAATCACATCGGGGCCATTCGTAAACTCGAGTCAGTTCGAGATGTTATTCGTAGCTTGGGCGGTAACGTTAGGTCAGTAATGAAGTTGGTTTGCGACCGAGGAATGATTCATTTCTCGGTCGCAATCAATTTTAGAGTAACGAGCCGGAACTGGCGCGGTTGATTGCGATGTTTCGATGCCGAATTGGTGGCGTGGTTCGCTAACGCAAGCGGGCACGGATGACTTTTGATCCGAGCAGCAGTGCTCCCACGAGCACAGGCCAGAACTCTGAAGGCTCCGGTGTGATCGTCGTCGTCAGATCCACAACTGTTGCATATCCTGTGATGTCAGTGGTCGTGTTCGTGATCGGATCTTGGTAATTCAACGTTCCATCAAAATCGTATATACCGGGCGCCGTCATAGGCGCGACATACGCCGTGAAGGAATAATACTGGAAGGTGTTGTTGAATTCGGCCGTGACGATGTCTTGAGTTGCACCGTCATTAAAAGCAAATTCGCCACATTCGACTCCTTCGTGGCACACGGGCGGCGAAATAACATTCACTATGCAGGCCGGATAACCGCTTTGCCCACAGAAAAAAGAAGGGTTGGTGAACGGGCCATCTGCAGGAATAGAATTGGTAACAACTGAGAATCCAGTGGAAGTGCCCGAATAGTCCCAGATGACTGTGGTCTGATAGCTATCCGCTCGCGCAGAGACCGCAAGAACTAGCAAGAGGAACGTGCACAAGAGCAAGTTACTTTTCATGTGAGTTCCTTTCGAAAACCGTAGCAACTCTATCACATAATTCGTCGTCCGAAATGTGGTATAGGTGCCAAATCGGTACCCCAAAACTAGCCAGGACGGAGATAGAACGGCAGAGCGTGGCGAGATTAGCTGGAGCCTTGGGCAGTCATGTTCGGCGGCGCACTCGATAGATCAGATAGACAACAATCGCCACGTTAATACAAAAGACAATTATCTTTGCCGGCGTGACGTGATGCGATATTTCAAGCAATTCGAGCGGAATCAATCCGCCAGTGGTAATGATGGTGAAGTACTCCGCCCATTTCTTACGCAATAGGAGGCCGATGCCCTCCGTTAGCAACAACGCGGCATAAATGAACGTGCCAGCGCTCAATTCTTTTAACTGCTTGGGAGTCACTCGGAACACGCGAGACAGCAGCGCGTGAAGATAATGATTGTCAGGATCGACGCGCAACACTTCAGTCCAATGCGCTACGGTTGCAGCCAGATCACGATGCAATAGCCGCACGGCTCCAATGGCGACCGCTAGTAACAAGAACCCCTTGACGAGTTTGAAGATTGCGATGAGCGTCAGGGTAAGTGTGCCTTGCGATTGGCCTTTGGATTTGGCCCGAACAGTGGCGGTGGGCATCTAGCGTTTATATCCAAACTTCTGCATCAACAAAACTCTGGCACCTTGCTCTTTGGTGCTTTCAACACCCAGCGGCGGCTGGCCATCGATGACGCCCAATATTCCGCGGCCTTGTTCCGTTTCGGCGAGAATTATTTCCACCGGATTGGCGGTTGCGCAATAAACGTTCACAACTTCCGGCACGCGGGCTATGCGGTCGAGGACATTAATGGGATACCCGTTCTTCATAGCCACGACGAATATGTGGCCCGCAGCGATGGCGGTGGCGTTGGCAACCGCATTTTTCTTCAGTTCGTCGTCGTTGCCGTCAAAGCGAGTGAGGCGGTCGCCTGACGCCTCATTGAATGCAACACCAAACTGCAAGTGCGAAGAAGTATTCACCATGGCTTCGTAAATATCTTCTACCGTCTTAATAAAGTGGCTCTGGCCAATAATGATGTTGCCGTCGGCTGGAATCACCAGTCTTACTGCTTTCAGTTCCATTCTTGCCACTATACCTATAATTCGGATAGTGAAGAAGCAACGCAAAGCTGACCCGCCGAAACCGCAGCGTACCAATTTTTCCGACTCGAATCTGCTGGAACATATTCAAACGCTGCCTCACGCCCGAGCAACCTATAAGCAACTGGTGAAAGAGCTGCGGCTCACGGGTGATAACCGCGATGAGTTGGAAGACGCGTTGGACCGACTTGTGGAGAAGGGGCAGTTAATAGAACTACGCTCGGGCCACTTTATCGCAGTCGGCGGCAACGGCGAATATCAGTTGGGTCGGGTAACGATTCACCGGGATGGCTTCGGTTTTTTGATTCCCGATCAACCGCTAGCCGGCGTTTCAGGCGATATTTTCCTGCCTCCTTCTGAAGCCGACAAAGTGATGCACGGCGACCGGGCGATAGTTCGCATCACGCGATATTCGAATGGTCAAGGCCGGGCGGAAGGCGAGGTCGTCAAGATACTCAATCGGGCGCATACGACGGTGGTGGGCGAGTTTCGGATGAAGCATCGCGGCAATTTTGTCATTCCGTCGGATGAACGCGTGCAGCAGTGGCTGGCCATTCCGGAAGGTATGGAAATTCCGCCGGTGCATGAATCGCCAGATCGAGTGGGAGTAGCGGCCCGAACGATTAAAACGGTGGAAGATCTGGACGGGATGATTGTCAACGCGGAGGTGCTTGAATTCCCCGAACGCGGAGAACCGGGCGTTGGCAGGGTGATTGAAGTTTTGGGCCTGCCGGGCGACTTTGGCGTTGACGTGGAGATCATGATCCGCAAGCATCATCTGCCGCATGAATTCTCACCCGCGGTGTTGGAGCAGGCTCGATCCATGACGCACGATATTGAGCCAGAGGAAATTGCACGGCGCAGAGACTTCCGTTCGCTTGACATCGTTACGATTGATGGTGAAACCGCTCGCGATTTCGATGACGCGGTATGGGTAGATCCGCTTCCGAATGGCAATTTTGTCCTGCAAGTACACATTGCGGACGTAAGTCACTACGTAAAGCCCGGCAGCCCAATTGACATGGAAGCGGTTATGCGCGGCACGAGCGTGTATTTTCCCGACCGCGCTGTTCCGATGCTGCCGGTAGAGCTTTCCACCGATATTTGTTCACTGCGGCCGCATGAAGACAGGCTTGTTCTGTCGGTGTTTTTAGAAATTGATCCGCATGGAGAGATTGTCAAGCAAGACTTCACCCGCGGCATCATACGCAGCGCGGAACGGATGACCTATACAAACGTTCATCGCGTTTTAGAGGGCGATCCGGCGATGCGGGAACGCTATCAAAAGCTGGTTGGCCGCTTCGAAAGGATGCGTGACCTGGCGCTGATTTTGAACCGCAAACGGGTAAAGCGCGGTTCGATTGATTTTGATTTGCCTGAAACTAACGTGCAACTGGATGCCGAGGGGCAAATGGTGGGAGTGACGCGCGGCGAGAGGAATATCGCGCATCGAATCATCGAAGAGTTTATGCTGGCAGCCAATGAAGCGGTGGCGCAACATCTGGAATCGGCCGGCATTCCCAGCCTGTATCGCATTCACGAACGTCCCGAAGGCAAACGCGTGATGGAGTTCGAACAAGTTGCCGTGCAATTTGGATACTCACTAGGGGTGGGAGCTCTACCGGTTAAGCGATTCCCGGTGATGGAACGGCAGCGTGACGGCCGCAAAGTACGCAAAGATGTTTTTCTGGCCAGTGAAAGTTTTGATATCTCATCCCGGCACTACCAGAAGCTGATCAGTAAAATCGCCGGCAAGCCGGAGGAGCGCATCCTGTCTTATCTGATGCTGCGTTCGCTCAAACAAGCACGCTATAGCGCCACTAATGAAGGCCACTTCGCACTTGCCGCGACGGCGTACACGCATTTTACTTCGCCCATTCGGCGCTATCCGGATTTGGTGGTTCACCGAATATTGAGCCATCAATTCGATTCGCCCGGTCCGCTGCTTGAGTTTCAAGCACTCAAAGAAATCGGCGATGACACATCCTTCACTGAACGCCGCGCAGCCGAAGCCGAGCGCGAGCTTGTGGAATGGAAGAAGGTGAAGTTCATGCAAGATCGAGTGGGCGAGGAGTTTGATGCTTTAATCATCAGCACGGCCAAATTCGGTTTCTTTGTTGAACTGACAGATCTCTTTGTGGAAGGTTTGGTGCCCATTGATACGCTGCCCGGAGACCGTTACGTTTATAACGAGAATGTGCGGCAGATACTGGGAGAAAGAAGCCGTCGCGCCTTTTCCATCGGAGATAAAGTTCGAGTCGTCCTTGACCGCGCCGATACGATTGAACGGAAACTCAACTTCTCTATCGTGGAGCAAGATACGGGAAGCAAACGAAGAAAGAACAAATATCGCCTACAAAGCTAGGGGGTGCCGCAAGTATAAGTGACAGTAGAATCTGCACCTAGCCTCGCTCAGGATAAGAGTAGATTTTGACGTTTACGCAAAGCGATGTGACGCGAAGCAGTATACGCGTTGGCGTTGCGGAGTCGTACCAACTAATTCGAGACGCTCTATGCAAGCTGTTGGAGGTCGAATTTGAAGTTGTTGGTACCGCATCGGACGGCTTCCAAGCGGTTGATTTGGCGCGTGAGCATTCCCCTCAGATACTGTTGAGCGAAGTTGAATTACCGGGCATTAGCGGGCTTGAGGCGGCGCGGCAAATCAAGCAAGTGAAGCCTGAGGTTCGAATTATTTTTGTTACTTCGGTGATGCATTTGCCTTATGCGCGCGATGCATTCGAAGCCGGTGCCGCCGGCTATGTGCTGAAGCAATCTCCCACGGCTGAATTGTTTACCGCCATTCGCCAGGTTGCAGACGGTTCGTTCTTCGTTTCTCCTCACCTGTCAGACCGGCTGCGCATTCTGCAAAAGCCTACTGAATCCGGCAGCCTGAATCTTTTCTCTTCGCTTACGGCACGCCAGCGAGAGGTGCTGGAATTGATTACCGAAGGGCTATCAAGAAAAGACATTGCCACTCGCTTAGGCGTTTCCGTGAAGACGATAGAGTTCCACAAGGGCCAACTGAAAAGACTTTTCGGCGTAAAGACAACCGCCGCGTTAATTCGTTGCGGGCTGGATTCAGGCGCTGTGCCTGGACTGAAGTAAAGCGCGAATTCGCTTAAGCCGGCTGGGTAGCTAAACGTGCCTGCGCGTCGTCGTAGCTTTCCCCGTACATGGAGGGCACCTTGGCACCCATCGGCCGCAGATACACGGAGAGTTGGCCGCGGTGGTGAATGATGTGACTCATGGAAAAGCTTAAGAATGCAATGGCAGGAAGCTGGAAGACGCCTCGGAAATCCATTATCTTTGCGAGTTGCTCGCCGCTGGCTGCTTTTAAAGCGTCGAGGTCGCGCTTGAAGTTCTCCACATAAAAGTCGACGATGCCCTGCATATTATTCGGCTTTTCAAAAGGGCCGGTATAAAACTCACCCACGGGAATGGAACGGACAAAACGCGTTTCCGATGCAGCCATGTGCCATGCCAGCTCGAATGCACTCCTGGAAGTCGGATCCGGTTTGTAGTCCGCTTTGTCGGCCGGTATGGCCTTTAGAACTTTGGTTGTAATTCGATGCTCGTTCTCAAAAGACGGCAGAAGCGTGTGCAGAAGAAATGTGGCTTGATCGGGCGTGATTTGCATGAATGGACCAATCGCAGTATAGCGCTAGACGGGCGCATAAACGGTGTCCAAATTAGTCGGAGTCCAGAACGCGAACAAACTCGCCGACAATTTGATATTTTTCGCTGTCTTCGTCCAGATCCCAGGATGGATAGGCGGGATTCAGGCTCTCCAGACGAATTCTGGTTTGCACGAAATCGTCTTCAGTGACCACTTTTTCGCTTTTGTAACGTTTTACGGTGAAGCGCTTTTCGTCCGCTAGTTCCGAATCCCGCACCAGCACTAATTTGCCATTGCGCGAACCCACAACATTGCGGCGAAACACACACAAACTGCCATCGGGAATGCGGGGTTCCATGGAGTGGCCTTGAATGCGCGCCACAAACATGTTTTCATCCAGCCGCAGATCTGCCGGAGTTTCTACCCAATCCTCAGCCTCAATGTCCTCCGGATTGGATAAGAAAGGCCCCGCCGCCACGGTTAACGAATACTTCGGCAGATGAGTACGAAAACGCATCACTTGGGCGGGCACATGCTGCCGGTACAATTCCCCCAAAGTGCGTTCGAAATTGCGGACGGTGACAGCTTCACGATCGGTAACTCGAATCGATCCGGAAGCCCAATCTTCCAAACGTTCCAGAACCACGCGACCGCCTTGCTCGCGGGACTGCATAGCCAAATCGTCTTCCAGTTCCGAAAGCACCTCCGCGTCTTCTTGCGAAGCTAAGGCGTCCCAATCGCGGCGCAGGCGGATGTGCAATTCGTCCCGTTCGGCATCCAGCAGCAGCACACCCAAAGTCTGCACACCACGCCCCGGCAGTTCAGAAACCAATAAGGAATACTGACCTTGCCGCGGACTGAACTCGCGAATGCTGACAACGCGCGCCGACATGTGTACTCAATCAGCTTATCGTCAGGAAGGGATGGGTGACAATGGCAATGTGTCGTGTTCCACCACAACCCGTACTGAGTAAGGTGCTACTGGGTTCCGTGGGCCGGAGCAGCCACCACAGGGCTTGCATAATAGCCGCGCCGCGCCCGAACCTTCACATCGCCCAGATCCACCACCACTTTGATGTTGCGATAGCTTTTCTCGGTCGAATTGTTTGAGATGTAGCGGATGATGTATTGCATCGTCACTTCGCCTGCAATATCAGACACGGCACGATACATTTTATTATCCAGGACCGAGCGGTAAGAGCCGGTATCCACGGTCAGCGCATAGTTTCCATCGTCGGACGGATGCGACAAATAACCATCGGTATCCGCATAAACATCTCCCAGCGGATAGACCACACGGCCACCGGTTTCGCTCGCCAGTTTCACTAGGGTGTCATCGCTCTCATTAGTGAACCCAAACGCTTGGGTGCTTATGCAATAGATGGTTACCAGATTGCGCTGCGCCAGTTCTACCACTTGTGCCAGGGAGTGTTTGCTCGCATTATCGTGTCCGTCACCCACAATGACGATTACGCGGCGCGGTTCAATCGGCTCACCGTGAACCAGCTTTCGGTTTGTGCACGCCAAGTAGATTGCGTCGTACATCGCCGAACCGCCGCCGGGCTTCAGTTTTCGGATCTTCTCCACCATCACTTCGGGGTCGGTAGTGGTGTTCACGGCCACTTCGGCGTCTTGCGCGTAGTCAATCAGGTAGCCAGCAAACTTGGGGTCGCCCGTCAGCAAGTTCTGAATCAGTTCAATGGATGCTGCTTGATAATTTCCCCAATGGATGCGGCTGGAAGTACTTAAGTCAATCAGGAAACCAACTACCACGGGCTGGCTGCGCTCGCGGGTGAAGAAGCGAATGGACTGCGGCTTGTTCTGCTCAAATATCTGAAAGTCGGACTTGTCAAGGTCGGAAACAAATCGTCCCTTTTGATCGGTGACGGTAACCGGGACGATGACTTCATTTACAGAAATCGAAAACGGTGTGTCCTCTTTGCTATCCGTGTCGTCGCTCTTGTCCTCGGGCGGTGCGATTTTCAGATCGGTGGTACTGGATGTGCCATTGGCGGCATTCCCTTGGGCCTTCTTTAGTTCTTCCTTGGTGACTTCACCGCGCCCCGAATCGACCGCTTGCGGGGCAGATTGGTTCTGACCGTTGGCTATTGCCGCCACGCATAACGCTCCGCAAAGAAAAACCCAAACGCGAATACCCAAAAAAAACCGCATGTTATTGAAAGCTTGCCTGCTTGAAATTATACCGATGCGCCGCCGTAGCAGAAAATTTCATATCTCTAGCGCTGAACTCGTCCCGACGCATCGCCCTGCGCCAAAGCTTTCACCTCTGCCACGCTAAAGCGGTTGAAGTCGCCTGGAATGGAATGCTTCAGGCAAGAGGCGGCCACGGCGAATTCGAGCGTATCCTGGGCGGCCCAGCCCTCAGCCAGGCCATAAATAAGACCTGCAGCAAAACTGTCGCCGCCACCCACGCGATCCACGATGTGGGTTATATCGTACTGCTTGCTTAAGCGGAAAGTTGCGCCATCATGCAGGCAGGCTGACCAACCGTTGCACGACGCGCTTTTTGATTCCCGCAACGTTATGGCAATCTTTTTTAGATTCGGGAACGTAGCCAGAACGCGCTCACACAGTTCCTGGTATTTCTCGCGCTCCAGTTTCCCAGACTCTACGTCAATATCGACATGCACGTTGATGCATTTCTGGCAATCTTCTTCGTTAGCGATTAAAACGTCGGTATGCCGTACCAATTCCGGCATGATCTCAACCGCCGTCTTTCCCCACTTCCAAAGATTCTTGCGGAAGTTCAGATCACAAGACACTTGCAAACCGAGTTTCTTTGCCGTTTGTGCAGATTCGATGGCGAGTTGCGCGGCGGAAGCGCTAATGGCAGGGGTGATGCCGGAAATGTGAAACCAAGTTGCGTCTGCTAATGACGCGTGCCAATCAATGGACCCGGGCTTAGCCATCGCAATGGCACTGTTCTCACGGTCGTACAGCACCTTGGAAGGACGTTGGTTGGCGCCGGCTTCAACGAAATAGATGCCCATCCGTCCCGGACCACGGACAACACCGCTCTCATCGACGCCGAAACGGCGTAGTTCCCCCAGAAAACTGTCGGCAATCGCATTGGAAGCGGGTAGGACGGTTATGTAGCGGCTGTGCATGCCAAATTGCGCCAGCGATACGGCCACATTCGCTTCGCCTCCGCCAAACGTAGCGCAGAACTGTGGGGATTGCAGCAGCCTTTCAAACCCGGGCGGCGTCAACCGCAGCATCACTTCGCCAAAGGTTACGACTAAATTCGACATTCAGCCCGATTTTATCCCTACAAACCCGGCACAACTGAACTCTTGGCGAAAGAGAACAAGCCGGCAAAGTGGAAATTCACTTGAACGCCCACGTGAGAATTCACCGGCGTTCCGTTGCGCGAGCCGGGGCGGAATCGCCAGCGCCGAATAGCTTCCACCGCTTGTTGATCCAACCCATAGCCGGCTGCACGGACCACGCGAATGTTGAATGGAATGCCGTTGGCATCTACGGTTACGTCCAATACGCTCGCTCCGGATATCCGATAAGGCCTCGCCTGTTGCGGATATTTTGGGTCCACCTTGAAAATCACCATCGGTGGCATAAAGGACGCCGCGCCCTGATTGGGCTGGCCCTGATTCATTTGCCCGTTGGGCATCCGGGGGGTTACGCCGCCTGACGGACCAGCGCTGGAGTTGCCCCTAATTGTCTTGTCGAATTCGTCCATCGATTGCTCTGTCGACGATGGCGGCGGGTTATTGGGGACAGGCTGTGTTTGCGCAGTCTTGGGTGATGAGCCGCCGTTAGAATAAACAGCCCACGGGTCATTGCTGGCCGTTTGGGTGGGCGTTGAATTAGCATTGGCCTTTGGATTCCCGTTGCCGCTGTCCATCGGCGGAGCGGTATCGGCGTAGCTCTTTGTGGGCGACGGAACGACCTTCTTGGGGACGGTGGGCTTGGAAACCGGAGCAGGCGTGTCCTTAACCGCGTCTTTGACGTCCGTGCTCGTGGGGTCTTTAGCGTCCGGAATATCGTTGTTCTGGGCCTCAGGTATCGCGGGTGGAATTTCCGACTCTTTAACTGCGGGCGCTGGTGTTTGATCTTGCGTCGGCACATTCGCAACCTGAACAGGAGGATTGACAACAGCAGGATGATGAGTTCTTAAGCGGACACCAAGCGCACTCAAACCGGCGACAACCAGCAAAACAGCAGCCAGCGCGAAGGCCTTAGTTTTGGTAAAGAACGGAGGCTTGGCATTTGCGTTGGTGGCATAATCCACTGGCACATGCGGACGCGTGGGAGGCTGTTTCGGCTTATCGGGAATAACCGGGATCACTGGTTGCGGAGTCGGAACGTTGCTGGCTTCGAAATCTTCAATTTCCTTTATGAAAGCTTCCGCATCCTGCGGACGTTGTGCCGGGTCCTTGGCTAAACAGCGCATCACAGTATAGGCCAATAGGGGCGGCAAGCTCGGCAAACGCTGCTGAATGGGAACTGGCTCGGTGGATAAGTGCGCCATCAACAGATGCAACTCGGAATCCGCCCATAAAGGCAAGTCGCCAGTTAACATCTGGTAAAAAACCACGCCTAAGGAATATAAGTCGGAGCGTCCATCCAACTCGTCGCCGCGCTTTCCCGCTGCTTGTTCAGGCGACATATAGGCGGGCGTGCCAATCACCATGCCCTTTCCTGTCAGAGTCAGGTTGGCGGCCTGCGAATCTTCCAGCCGCGCCTCCTTCACTTTCGCGATGCCGAAATCAAGCACCTTCGCTTGTGTTCCCTGGGGTGTCGAAATCAGGAAGATGTTGGCGGGCTTTATATCGCGATGCACCAGCCCCATCTTGTGGGCGGCGCCCAAGGCAGAGGCTACTTGCTTAGCAATGCGGCACGCCTCGTCCACCGGCATGGGCGTCTGGGGCTTTATAGCATCCTTCAACACCATCCCTTCCAGGTACTCCATGACAATGAAGGGTCTTCCATCCTCGGCTCTGTCAATGTCATCCACACGCACGGCATTCGGATGTTGCAAGCGCCGCGTCAAAACCGCTTCCTGCATGAAGCGGCGCACAAAGGCGTCATCCCCGGAGAGCGATTCGGTAATAACTTTTAAAGCGCGCAGTTCGTGAAAATGGACGTGCTCAGCTTGATACACAGTAGCCATTCCCCCCGCGCCGATGCGACCGATTATCTTGTACTTGTCACGCACAATGGTGCCGGCGGTCCAGACCTTTGATTCCTCCAGTTTGCCGCCATCATGCGGGCAAAGGGAGTACTGGTCTGGATAGGTAAGTTGGCAGATTGGGCAATTCTTCATGCGAGGGATCCCGGCTCTATTTTCCTACTGTTTACCTTCGAATGGGTAGAAAAACAACAATCCAAACATCATTTCATTGGCGGCAGTACTGTTGGGGGCATTCTACCCATGTTTTGCATGTCTTATGGCGCGTTTTGATTCGAATTGACGCCACTCAGTTCAGGAGACAAAATCGCCGTCAGATAGCTTTACAGACGGGTTGATGCGTTTTGACTCGATTCGACGCCATTTAGGCGAAAGAGTACAGATGGCCTGTATGCAATCAAGAACAAAGTTTGTATCTCTACTGACTGCGGTTGTTCTGGCTGGTTGTTCCACACATCTGCCGGATGCGGCAGCAAAAGATCCTTCGGCTTCCAGTGCAGCAGCGCCTGTATCCGCCACCAGGCAGGAGGCGGTCCGCGACCCATCGCTCGACAACAGGATCGTTGCCACTTTCAACGTTCCGGCCAAGTGGCATTTTCAATCCGTGCTTATGCAAGGTGGCCCGTGCGTTGCAGTTCCCTTCATCGTTTTTCGTGCAACCAGCCCCGATGGCCTCAGCTTCGTTGAACAGATTCCAACCTACGGGTGGACATGGGGCACCGGTCCCGCCGCCTCGGTCAAGCACGATGGTTGCTTGCCGCTGAAACAGGCCATTTCCGCGCAGGAGTTTCTGAAATATATTTCCGCTACCCTCAACGTCGAATATTTAGGCGACGAAGAAGTACCGTCCGAGGTCAACGCGAAAGCCCAGAAAGATGTAACCGACAGTCGAGCTACCTACGCTCCGAAATACGCAGCCATGCACATCCAACAGCCGGACCAAACACGCGAATTAGCGCGAGCAACTGTGCGCTATAAAAATGGCAGCTTTACTATGCGAGGACGTTTGCAGGCAACGCTGGATTGCACGCAGACGCATGTCGCTGGAATGAAATCCGTACTGCGCGGAATGGCTGACCAGCCGGGCTGGATGACCAATAATTGTCTTGCCAGCATTCGTTATATGGCTGCGCCGCAAAACCAATTTCCGGCAATCTCTCATCTGATAGACGCTGCCGGCATGGACGCCAAACCAAATCAGGAATGGATTCAGGCCTGGATTGACCGCAACAACCGCCAGACCCAGCAGATGGTGAATCAAATACGCGAGAACGGCGAGGCTCAAAGGCGGGCTACCGCTCAACAATTCGCGCACGATCAGGCAGTACGACAGGAAATGCACGAGCAGTTTATGGCTACCATGCAGCACGGTACCGACATGTCAATGCGACGCGCCGCCGAAGTCGCCAATTCCAACCACAGATTTGCTCAAGACGTGGTGGATTATGCGCTGGACCGGCAAAAAGTTCGAGATCCTTCCACTGGCCAGATCAGCAAGGTTTCCAGTTCTTACAGTCATACCTGGGTGGACAGCACAGGCAAATACAGCTATCAAACAAACGATGTGAACGCAGATCCAAATGGCGTGCTAGCCGGCTCTTGGACGCGTCAAGACGTCGTTCACGGCGACGGATCTCAGAAATAAATACATGGCTCTCTTTCTGCCTCTCTTTTACATCCTGATGCTTGGTGGCGCTTGGTCCGCTTGGCGACGCAGTCCGCTTTATTCAACGCAGGCCACGCTAAAGGTTCTTGGACTACTGGTGCTGGTTTTTGCAGTCTTCATCGGCATTCCGAAACTGCACTTGCCCGAAAACGTCTTTGTGGCGATTATGATTTCACTCGCCATCCTCGGGGGTCCGCTCCTCATTGTCGGCATTATTCGAATCACCGATAAACATGTGGCCGATCTCCCACCCTCCGCGAAACTCACAAACTTTCACCGTCATAAAGTGCAGCGCTGGTTTTTGCGCGCGCTGGTTGCCATTTCCATTTGTGCTGCGGTGGCCTTGGCGCTTATGAACAGCGATTGGGTTGCCTTGCCTCTGGTAATCGGAGGATTGTTGCTGATTCTTTCGCTAGCGGGTTTGACCGGTGGTTACATGAACGCTCGCCGGATGGATCTGCGTTTGTCAAAGGTTTTAGCGGAGCCTTGGGTGCACTGGCAATTCTCGAAGGATCAATGGCAGTTTTGGGCTAAAACCGAACTTGCGGTTGAACTTGCCACATTCAAACAGTGGACCTGGAAGCGCGAAGGAATGAGCTATATCAAGACTGGCGGCTTTCTGCTAGTTGTCACTTTCGCTGCCGGTTACTTAGTGCCCGGCACTAGCTTGATTGAGAAGCTAATCCTATCCATTGGCCTGACGGCTATAGTTCTTGGAATATTGCTACTTTCCGATAAGCTGAATCGCCGAGCCACGGAACACCGTTATGAAAAGATAATCGCGGCGACGCCAGAGGTTTGGTTTGGTAGTGAAGGCGTTTTCTTCGGTGGGAAGTTTCTCCCCTGGTACTACAACACCATTCTTGAAGGTGCTCGCGTGGTTCGCGATCCCCTACCAATATTGTCGCTGCTGTTTAGGGAAATCGCTGCGAAGGGTTCTTTCGAAGTTACAAAACGGATTCTTATACCCGAAGATGCCGCGACGGACCTGGCACTCCTGCAACAAAATCTGACGCGCACATGTCCTAAAGCTGCTATTCACTTGCTATGAATCCAATCGCGGAATCGCTCACGAAAGCAATTGGGTCCGCAGCTTTCTTACTGTTGTTATGGGCGTGCGTTTATCCGCATCCATACGTTGTTTGTATAACTCTGTGCGCACTCTGGCCGTGGATAGCTCTTCTAGTGATGGTGCTGACGCGCGCAAACATGGACTATGTCGCAGCAGCCTACTCATTTGTGAGCATCGCCCTTGCTTACCGCGCCTTTCACGATTTCGCTCTTCCATCCTGGAGCCGCGCCACACTCTTTGCATTCGCCGCTTCCGTTATTCTTTGGTTCGCAACATTCTGCGTTGCGCCAAGCCTGCGAAGAAATTGGGGGTGGCTCATTGTCCTTATTCCCGTATTTGCCGTCAGCTATGGCTATGGCGTCGTTCTGGAAATGAATGCCCGCCTAGATTCTGCGCCGGGAAAGCATTTCACAACATCGATAGTCGCCCGACAGCGTATCCGCTTACGGCGCTTTGCAAACTATACAGTAACGCTGGGACCATGGGGCAACTTCTCAAGCGTCAATCAACAATCGGTGGATAGCGACGTCTATTATTCGCTGGTCGGCCAGTCACAAGCCTGTGTTCATGAGGGCCCAGGACGACTTGGTATCGAGTGGTACGAAATCACGCGCTGCAGATAGAACCTTCGGACAGAGCGAAACCAGAGAGGGGATGGCGGTACCTGCCATCCCCTCTTCTAATTATTAATTGCTCTTACTTTTGCGAAGTTGTCAGAACAACCTTTTCGGAGCGGACAGGTATTTCCCGTCCGAGTGCTCCACTGATCTGAATGCCCGTCAATACACGAGTCTTATCAGCTCCTGTAACAAAGTCGAGGCCCGTAAGCGCATTCCGGCTGTAATCGGACGGCGTGGTCATAACCATGGCCGATCCTTTGTATCCGCTCAAGGTCAGGATGCCATTGTCGGATTCGCTGACATTGTACTCACCAGCAGGCAAGGTCGTACCGGCTACGCTGAATGAGAACGGAACTGTAACGTGCAATTGAGCAGCTGAAACCGGCAACGCGGCTCCAGCAATCGTCATAACGCTTCCAATAAAAACTGTTTTAAACATATCAAGCTTCATTTGTTGGTCTCCCTAAAGATCAAGATTGGTCGAGGGGGGCGCTAACGAAGCACCAAAATCGTGTACCGCTGGGCATAAGAATGCCTTTAGCGTTCGAGTGGGTAGTCGTACTGAGACTTCAGATTTACTAGAGAACGATGCTAATCAAGGGCATCGTGGGATGAAGGTGGGGTAGTTGCATCTAACGATCAACTACGATTTAGTTTGATCATAGCTGAATTACGCCACATGCTCAATAAGGCGAAAGGACTATTGAAATTAAGGATAATTCCTGGTCAGGGAATAATCATTTTTGAACAACAGGGAGTTTCCACAATCTTAAACTCCATGTTCTCCACGCGCGTCAAATCAGGGTCGTAAAGATTCAGCTGCCATTTGCCATCGCGACCTATCTTAGGTTGCTCACCTGGTGTGAAGCCATGCGCCAGGATAGTTTTCTCTGCCTCATGAATATCCTTCACGCCGAGCGAGATATGGTTCATCACTCCGCGCGTTCGGATAGAAGGATGGTCGTTGCCCAGCATGTACTCTATCCAATCGCTGCCTTCTGGAACCCGCATGTCCAGCCACTGAATGCGGTCGTCCGTCATGCCGCCGTACCACATCAACTTGAATCCGAGAATGTCTTGATAAAACTTGTCCTCTGCCGCGCGATCATGCACGATGAATCCAGCGTGAATCATACGATCGGATACGCGCGTATCGGGAAGGAGTTTTCCAAACCGTTGTGCATGAATCGATCCTGGTAAGTACTGAACAAATTCGATACGTCTTCCTTCAGGATCATCCACCATAAAACTAAGATTGCCGTCAATCCCAGGCTTCAATGCCGCCGGCACTTTGACGTCGTGCGCTGCTAGATAATCGCGCATGGCTTTCGCATCGGTCGTTTCAAAGGCGACATGCGATAAGCGATCCTGATCGTCTCCCTTCAGCCCCGGATAAATTTCAATGTACTGATGGTCGTTCACCTTGTAGTAGTTCAGCATCAACCCACCGGTGGGCTTGTCCAAACTAAAATGCTCGAACCCCAAAGCTTTGCCATAAAAGCTCTCGGCCTTATCCAAATCGCTCACATAAAAACCAACATGCGCCAGACCGATAATCGGAGGCCGCGCAAAAGTGGAATTCTGTGCCGGGAGTGCAAGGCTAGAAATCAGAAGCAGGTAGAAACCCGAAAAGTAACGCATAGTGGACGGTGGAAACAGCCTAAAGCTTATCACCGGTTCGTCAATCGTCGAATCTAAGCGCGCGTTTGTCGGTGCCGCGCGCACACCTATCGATTGCCCGTCGCAAACAATACTCAGACCTTTTAGCATCAGGCTGAAAGAGGTCATTACGCATGACAATTACAGAATCCGCCGCCAAACCTTACAAAGGCAAGGGAATGAATGGTCTCACTGCCAAGTGGTACGCGAACCTGACAAAAAAATCCATGAACGACTTTACTCATCTGGCCCAGCGCGTCGCTTCAGAATTGCCGCGCGGCGCAAGCGTACTGGAAGTCGCACCTGGTCCTGGCTACTTCGCCATCGAACTCGCAAAATTGGGCGCTTACCAAATTACCGGGCTCGACATTAGCCACGATTTCGTTAAGATCGCGCGCGCCAACGCACTCGATGCAGGCGTTTCGGTTAACTTTCGTCACGGCAACGCTTCCGCCATGCCCTTTGAAGACAACGCGTTTGATTTTTTGCTTTGTCGCGCCGCCTTCAAAAACTTTACTGAACCTGTACATGCATTGAATGAAATGCACCGCGTTCTAAAGCCCGGCGGCGAAACTCTCATCATCGACCTGAGCCGGGATACGCCCATGGCATCCATCAAGGAAGCCATCGACAAAAGTCATGTGGGATTTGTGAACGGTATCATCACCAAACTCACTTTCCGATATATGCTCTGCCGCCGCGCCTATACGCAAGCCGAATTTGAAAAAATGCTCGCTGAAACGGCTTTCAGCGGCTTCCATATTCAGCAAGACGGTATGGGTCTTGAACTCCGGCTGCAGAAATAGGCGTCGAGCCTATCCAAATGGCTGGTGCGCAGTCGCTCTGGCTCGGCCACAATCAAGGCATGAGCAACTTAAATGACTTCTCGCATTCGCTTGTGGCTCTGGTCGAACGCGTGGCGCCATCCACCATTGCCGTCAAATCGGGTGCCTACCGCAGCGTCACCGGCGTCATTATAGATTCGGAGCACATTGCCGTGCCCGAGCATAGTCTGAAGCGGCGAGACAATATTCCTTTCATAACCGTTGCGGGCGAAGAAGGAAGCGCAAAAATACTAGGCCGCGATCCCGGTGTAGATCTTGCCATTTTGCAGGCAGACGGACTTAAACCGCCCTTGCCGATTGCCTCACCCGATTCTCTCAAGGCCGGAATTCTTGCTCCTGTCATTGGCATGACCAGCGACGTCGGCCCCTCCGTCAGTCTGGGTATTATCGGCGCCATTGGTCCTGCTCGCCGCACGTGGCGCATGGGCACGCTGGATCAGTTCATTCGTCTTGACGTCAACCTATATCCATCACAATTTGGTGCTGCTGTGGTCACCGCAGCGGGCGAACTCATCGGCATGGCTACACCCGCGTTATCAAAACATTCCACGCTGGCTATCCCGGCAATCACCATCCAACGCATCATTAAGGAATTGCAAACTAGCGGCCGCATTCGTCTTGGCTATCTGGGCGTCGGTGTTCAACCGGTTGCAATCCCCGAACATCTGCAAAGCAAAATCCCGGGTGGCGCCGAAGGGGGTCTTATTCTTCTAAACGTGGTCTCAGGCTCGCCAGCCGAAACCTGCGGTCTTCAGGTGGGCGACATTCTGCTAACGCTGAATCAGCAGAAGCTTGAAGATTCAGAGCAACTGCAATCCATGCTCCGCGGCGAAATCATTGGCAAACCCCTGGAATTGATTATTCTTCGCGGTGGTGAACCGAGACAACTAACCGTGATCATCCAAGAGATAGAAAGGAATTAGCGCGACAAATGCCAATACCTGTTCCCGGACGCCTGGCGGAAAACGTCCGGCAATCCGTCGTCCAAGTGAAAGGCAGCAAGGGAAGCTTAGGTTCGGGTGTAGTAGTTGGCCCCGGCCAGATTATAACCAACGCCCACGTGTTGCAAGGTGCCACCATTCGGATTGAGGCATGGGATGGCAGCGCACTTGCGGCTTCGGTTGCAAAAATCAACCGTTCGCGTGATTTGGCTTTGCTGTCAGTCAAAAACCTGAAAGCCAATTGCCTGCCCTTGGGCGATTCCAAGGCGCTGCGCCCTGGTGCGCCCGTGTTCGCCATCGGCAATCCGCTGGGCTTTGTGGGCGCTGTCTCCAGCGGAGTCATTCACAGTGTCAATCTGCGGCGCTGGATCTGTGCGGACGTTCGTCTGGCTCCCGGCAATTCGGGTGGCCCGCTCACGAATTTCTCCGGCCAGATTGTTGGCTTAAATACCATGGTGATCCATGGCGGCTTGGCATTAGCGATTCCGAGCAACGCCATCGAGAGATTTTTGAAGCATGATGACGCTCGCAATCTTGGAGTCACTGTTCGCGGCGTGAATGTCAAAGGGCGATTCGGTGTCCTGGTTTTGGAGATCGTAAAAGATTCTCCAGCTTATGCCGCTTCACTAATGCCGGGCGACATTTTAACTGCTGCGAATGGCGCAAGCTTTACTCACCCGGACGACTTAACTGACGCGATCGATGACGCTGCTGACGGCTTGCTTCAAATTGAGTTCCATCGTGGCAACACAACGCCGCGCTGCGTGACGGCCAACTTAATTGCCCGAGGAGTGAAATCTGCGGCTTGATTCGTATCTTTGTCACCGCCGATAATCTGGAGCGCGTAGAAGCACTGTCAGCCCTGCTGGAAGAAGACTCGCGCTTTGAAATATCGAGCATCGAACGCGCCGATGTTCTTCTTTATTTAGGCATTCCACGCCAACGTTTGCATCTTCACCGGAAACCCATCGTCGCGGTAAGCCCCACGGATGACGAAGACATTGCGTTCGGCAACGATCTGAAAGCTTGGCTGCCCGCGTCGGCAAAGCTGGATGAAATCACTGCCGCTGTGGTCGCCGCGGCAGCCGGTTTCACCTTACTGACAACAGGCCAAGCACGCCGAACATTCGGACCCATTTCTCCTCTGGAACACTCGCCGCTGGAGCCAGATCAACTGACCGCTCGCGAGCGTGAAGTTCTGCAAATGATGTCTACAGGCTTTGGCAACAAAGAGATTGCCGCCCGGCTCGGCATTTCGCCCAACACGGTCAAATTTCACGTTCGCCAGATCCTTGCCAAACTCGGCGTCGAAACGCGTACTCAGGCTGTCTCCACAGCCATTCGACGCGGTTTGGTCACGATATGAATCTCTACGGGCAAATGCCTTGACATACTAGGCATGCCGAAATATACTTACCTCGTATGCCTAGGCATGACACCGATAATCGCGAAGCGGACTTGCTGCAAGGTACTCTCGATCTTCTAATCCTGAAGGTGGCAGCCCTAGGCCCCATTCATGGTTATGCAATCGTCCAACGCATTCAGCAGGTGTCCAAACAAGCGCTGCAGATTCGCCAAGGTTCGCTTTATCCAGCGCTTTATCGTCTGGAACAGAAGGGGCTGTTGAAGGCCGATTGGAAGACAACCGAAAGCGGCCGGGACGCCAAGTTCTACAGCCTCACGAAGAGTGGGCGTGCTCGCCTGGGCGAAGAAGTAGCCGGCTGGAAGCGTCTTTGTGACGCCATAGCTTTAGTGCTCGATACCGCTGAATAGGCAGGCGAATATATGGACTTAGCATTCTGGCGCAGCAGGCGTGCATGGGAGCAACGAATGGAAAAAGAGCTTCGGTTCCATTTGGCGACGCGCACAGAAGAGTATTTGGCCAGTGGGCTCAATCTGGCGGATGCGGAAGCACGCGCCAAACAGGATTTTGGTTCGCTCGACTTGGCCAAAGAAGAATGCCGGGAGCAGAAGCCGCTTGAACAATTCGGCGATTTTCTTCGCGACACGGGCTACGCTCTACGGTCCTTGGCCCGAACCCCGGGTTTCGCCATAACGGCCGTTGCAACTCTTGCCCTGGGCATAGGCGCCAACACCGCCGTTTTCAGCCTCATTCACGCCGTTTTGCTGCGCAGCCTTCCCTATCCGCAATCCGATCAATTGCTGCGCGTTGGCGGAGGTGGCTCTCAAAACGATGTCACCATGGGCCAACTGGAGTTCTGGAAAAGGAATGCTCATTCATTCGCCTCAGTGGCCGGTTATCGCGGAGGCGGCTATCAAAGCGCCGTGTGTGAAGGGCGCCAAAGCTGGGTACCAACGTTATTCATAACGACCGATTTCTTCCAGACACTAGGAATCAAACTGGCGCAGGGGCGCGAACTGATGCCGCAGGAAACACACCCATCCGGCCCGCACGCTGTCGTCATCAGCTATCCGCTATCGCAGTCCTTGGGCGGCTCAACTGATCTTCTGAATCGCTTTATTACCATTGGCAATGCCAATTACGAAGTCGTCGGCATCCTGCCCGCCTCATTTTGGTTTTCGCAAAGCGCCGACGTTTACCTGCCTCTGCTATCTTCTGGAACTGCAACTGACCAAGGCACAAACACCTCCATGCTGGCGCGCCTGAAGCCAGGCCTGCAGTACTCGCAGGCCGAATCCGAAATGGCGCTCCTGGGCAGCGCGTTTCGGCGCTCCGTTCAGACGGCCTCCAACGATTTTGATTCTCTTACCATCACGCCTTTTCATACTTGGTTAACCGGCGATGTCCGTCCAAAACTCGTGATGCTTTTCGGCGCAGTGGGTCTTCTGCTTGTCATCGTTACTTTGAACATCGCCAGCCTTGTTCTTGCGCGCTTAGCATCACGTGGCAGAGAGATAGCTATTCGGCGCGCCTTAGGCAGCAGTACCACCCGCCTTTTCCGCCAATTTGCTATTGAAAGCTTAGTCGTGAGTTTTGCTGGTGGAGTTTTAGGCGTCGCCTGCGGAAAACTGCTCCTATCGTTCCTGCTTAATCAAATCCCGTTTCAACTGCCATCGGCCACGCCCATACGTCTGAACCTTCCGGTTCTGCTATTCACATTCGCAATCGCACTATTTGCGGGTCTACTATTCACCGTCGGTCCGCTAGTTGCTTCGATGAGATCCGATGTATTCAATACACTTCGCACCTCTGGCCTCGCCGCGCACTCCTCAGGCACCCGCCAATACGCGCGTAGTCTACTCATCATTGGGCAAGTTGCTTTCTCCGCTAGCTTGCTGGTAGCCGCCGCACTGCTCATCCAGAGTCTTTACCGTCTCAACCAGGAAGCACTCGGCTTTTCCCCGCAAGGAGTTCTCACCTTCGTGACTCCGCCGAGGCCGCAGAGGGCCGAGAACGCTTCGGAATTAATTCTTTTCGAAGACGCGCTAGCCGCTAAGCTTGCCTCACTGCCCGGCGTTCAAAGCGCGGCTGCAGTCAACGTGCTGCCACTAACTGACCAGAACAATTTTCCAGCCCAGCGTCTCGGCCACCCAGATCAATCCATAGGCGGTATGGAGATTCGCCTCGTTACTCCAGGTTATTTCGATGCGATGCGGATTGCTACTCTTGCGGGTCGAACGTTTAGGGGAGCAGATACGGCGAGTTCAGCGCCGGTGATCCTGGTCAACGAAACCGTAGCGCGCAAGTGGTGGGGCGACTCCAGCCCCTTGGGAGATCAAATCATCGTTGGCCGCTTCCAGGGTCAAGAATATATGCACGACTCGCCCCGGCAAGTGATCGGTGTTGTGGCCGATACGAAAACCGTTTATCTGAAAGCTCCACCACGCCCCACCATTTACCTGCCGATTGAACAAACCCGCTGGGCCACTTGGGGAATGTCATGGGTCGTTCGCTCTGATAACATAACCCGGACCGCGCGTAATCTGCGCCAAGCCGTGGCAGAAGTTGATCCGCTTCAACCTGTCAGCAACATCCGCAGCATGGAAGAAATTGTGTCCGCCAGCACGGCCGAATCTCGTTTCAACGCCTGGCTCTTCGGTTGCTTCGCGGCACTTGCCTTATTGCTTACTGCGGTTGGTCTCTACGGCCTGCTCTCCTTCTCCGTGGCACGCCGAATCAACGAGATTGGAACTCGTCTGGCGCTTGGCGCGGACCCTTCCCAAATCTCAACCCTCGTTGTTCGCCAAGGTATCCAACTCATCGTCGTAGGTCTTATGCTTGGCTCCGCCGGGGCGTTCGTCTTAACCCGTTACATCTCTAAACTTCTATTCGGTGTTCAACCGTCCAATCCATTCAGCTACGCAGTAGTCGCTCTGGTTTTGATTGTTGTCGGTTGCCTTGCGAGTTATCTGCCCGCTCGCCGCGCATCGCACGTTGACCCACTCGTCGCTTTACGCTCAGAATAGAAATCGTCTATCCTTTGCACTGTGGTGGAAATTCCCACACTCGAAACTGACCGGCTTCGCTTGCGCGCCCATCGCGCGGATGATCTGGACGCCTGTGCGCAAATGTGGGGAGACCCCGCCGTTGCCAGATACATTGGCGGCCGTCCTTTCACGCGCGAAGAAGTTTGGGCGCGGATGTTGCGTTACACCGGCCACTGGGCTTGGCACGGCTTCGGTTTCTGGTTGATTGAGGAATTGCAGACAGGGCGATTCGTGGGTGAAGTGGGCGTTGCCGATTTCAGACGCGACATGGAGCCACCATTATTATCCGGTCCCGAAGCCGGATGGGCACTCGCTTCGCATGCCCAGGGTAAAGGTTTCGCTACCGAAGCCCTAATCTGCGCCACTGGATGGCATCAATCAAACAGGAGTGCGCATGCCATTTCGTGCCTTATCCATCCGGAGAACGAAGCGTCCATCAACGTGGCCACGAAGTGCGGTTTTCGCGCTGCCTATCGCGCCGCATACAAAGGCCAGCCAACGATTATCTACATCCTCCCCGGACGCCCTTGCCAGCATGTCGATTAGATGCCGTCACTCTGCCCGCAGCGCATCAGCAGGATCTATGCAAAGAATTCTCTCGCTCGCACCCCACACCGCGGCCGCACCGGTCAGCAACAGAAAAGCAGCGCTGAGAAGACAAGCTCCGAAAGCGATTTTCGATGCGTTTTCAAGCAGATGCTCCAAGTATCTATTTGCGGCAACCGAAAGAACAAGTCCGCAGGCTCCTCCGCAAAGGATAGGCATCATTCCCTCACGCAACACCATCGCGCGTACGCGTTGATAAGAAGCGCCCACCGCCATCCGAACGCCTATCTCGTGAGTTCGTTGCGCAATCGAATAAGCGGCCGTTCCATAACTGCCAATGGCCGCGAGAAGCAGGGCTAGGCACCCTAGGAAGATGGTCGCCGTAGTATAGAACCTGGGCCGGGCAAGGGCTTCGGATACGCGCTGGTCGAAAGTTGCGACATCATAGACCGGGACCGCCGGATCAACGCTTCGCACCGCATCTTTGCATCGCGCAAGCAAATCTTCCGGTTGTGCATGAACACTTGCCACAAGAGTCAACGCCGGCGGTGGTTCCTCATCTACCCGCCAGAAAATCTGTGTCTGGCCGGGACTACCTGGTCCAGCCAAACTAGTTGTGTCCACCAACCCAGTCACCACGTACGGGGACTTACTCCAGGGCGCGATTACTTTGCGCCCGATAATCGCGTATCCCAAACCGGTGCTTTGTGCGAAGGCTTCATTGACAATCACAGAACCTTCCGCGCGGGTACTGGCGTCGTCCGTGAAATCGTTGCCAGCCAATAATTTGGTTCCAATGGCGCGGAAATAGTTTGAAGTTACGGCATTTGTAACAACGTGGTCTACTTTCTGGCCGGAATCAAGATGAAACGAATCAGCCATGTACATGCTTGTAGCCAATGGAAGATGACTCACCCCTGCTGCCGCAGTCACTCCAGGCACGTTTTTCAGCCGCTCAATAGCTTGGCTGTAATACTGCCAGGCGGCAGCGCCCCCATCACGCCGCGTCCCTTGCACAGAGACGTTGAGCGTCACGACATTTGACGGATGAAATCCGAGGTCTTCGTTCAGCAGTTGCAGAAACGTACGTCCCATGGATAAAGACCCAGTGACAAGGCACAGAGCAAACGCCGTCTGCAAGGCGACCAGTCCAGATCGCGCCCGTTTCAAACCCGCTGTGGTCGCCCCTTTTTTCGCGCGCGAGGTGCGCTCCGACGTCTGCAAACCGCTCAAGAATCCTACGGGCACAAGGCCGAACAGCACTCCTGTTAGGAGCGCAACGCCTATCGCAAAAGCCATCACGGGCCACTCCACCACGGTGTATTGCTGACCGGCAAGTTGTGCCGGTGCAAATGCGGAAGAAACTCTTGCAGTCCATTCGGCTACAAATAATCCAAGCGCTGCGCCAGACATCGTTAACAACAACGCTTCCGTGATCAATTGCTGCGCAAGCCGTGCGCGACTGGCTCCCAACGCCGCGCGCATCTCCAGTTCCTCCCGCCTGTCTATCGTTCGTGAAAGCAGCAATTGTGCCACATTGGCGCAAGCAATCAACAGCACCAGCAGAGTCAGGCCAGAGAGCACCCATGTCGCCTGCCGCACGGGTCCAGCAAGTTGGTCGCGCAGCGAAGCCAAGTGCGGCCGGTTCTGCTCGGACGCCATCATCGCTTGGGGAAACCCGACTGGGTTTGCCCGACGCACTTCCGCTGCAAACAGACCACTTGCTTGCCGGATCGTCACTCCTTCCTTCAAACGGCCAATCGTCTGGAAGAGAAACGCTCCGCGCTTCGGTACTCTTTCAAAATCAAATACAGTCGGCATCCAGATATTGGTCTTCGCCGGGTAATCAAATCCGGCTGGCATGACGCCGACTACTGTAAATGGCGCACCGTTAATTCGTAATTCCCTTCCCTTAACATCCGGGCTGCCTGCGAATAATTGCTGCCATAGTCCGTAGCTAATGACCGCGACCGAATCGTGCCCGAAAACATCTTCGCTATCGGAGAATGCGCGCCCCAGCACCGGCTGCACTCCAAGCGTTTCAAAGAAACTCGCTGACGTTTCGGTTGCCTTGACCCGAAGTGCTTCGCGGCCGCCGGCAAGATTCATATCGGAAGTGGAAAATGTCGCGGCATTCTGGAGATAGGGATTCGATTTCGACCATTCGCGAAAACCAGTCCGTCCCTTGAAAGCCGTGAAGGGCGATAACCACAACTCCACTAGTTGTTCAGATTTTTGAAAAGGAAGGCCGCGCAGCAAGAGCGCATTCAACACACTGAAGACGCCGGTACTCATCCCAATCGCCAGACCAAGCGCCAAAACGGTCAGGCAAGTGGTCACCCAGCGGCGCCCATACAAGCGCACGGCGTGTCTCACGTCGAGCGTAAGTTCATGAACCAACTGATTCGGAATGGAAACGGCCAGGTCTGTTATCGCTGCAAGCCAAATGCCAACGCGCTGGGGAGCGCCCTGAGCATCGCGATAGTCATCTCGGAACTGTTGCTCCAAAGGCACCCCGAACTCTTCTCGAAAACCGGCCGGATATAGCTTCAGCAGCCAACGATAAATTTTGATCGCACCTTGCATGCTTATCGCCTTTCACGCGGGCCGAAGCCGACCCACACCAGCGTCAGCCAGCCTTACCAAATCGCGAAGCCGCTCGGTTTCTGCTTCCACCGCCTTTCGCCCCAGATTGGTGATCCGATAGTAGCGGCGGCGTTCATCGTCTAAATGCGGGTCGGGACGCTCCACCGTCTCTTCAATCAACCCCGCGTCTAGCATTTTGCTCACCGATCCATACAGCGCGCCGGCGCCAAGGTTCAATTTGCCATCCGTTCGCTGCAGAATGGCCCTTTTCATCGCATAGGCGTGGCGTTCTCCTTCAGTGAGTTCCAGCAGCATATGAAAAACAGGCAGTGATAGGGGCAAAAGCAATTCGACGTCGGTTTCTTTCTTTTTCGACATACTAGATCAACTATTGACATAGTGAGTCAAAAGCCGCAGTAATGTCAAGAGAATTTAGAAGGTTCGAACGGAAGGCGCTTAAGCGGTAACAGGTTCTAATTCATGCTGGCCGTAGCGCTTCGCCACGTAGCTATCCAGCAAATCGCGAAATTCCGCTACAATGTGGTCGCCTCTTAGCGTGGTAGCGAGTTTTCCATCGATATAAACCGGGGCAACCGGGGATTCAAACGTGCCCGGCAACGAAATGCCGATGTCGGCATGCTTCGATTCGCCCGGGCCGTTGACCACGCAGCCCATCACGGCAACCTTCAAATCCTCAACACCCGTATATTGGTTCTTCCAAACTGCCATCTGCTCGCGTAGATAAGTCTGAATCTGGTCGGCCATGTCTTGGAAGAATGTGCTGGTAGTCCTACCGCAACCAGGACATGCCGCCACTTGCGGTGTAAAGCTGCGCAGATTCAGTGCCTGCAAAATCTGCTGCGAAACAATGACCTCTTCAGTGCGATCGCCATTCGGCAATGGGGTTAACGAAGCGCGAATCGTATCGCCAATTCCCTGCTGCAATAAAACCGAGAGCGCAGCCGTCGTCGCCACAATCCCCTTCGACCCCAAACCCGCTTCGGTCAGCCCCAAATGCAGCGCATAATCACAGCGCGCTGCCAGCTTTTCATACACATCAATCAAATCCTGAACGTTGCTGACCTTCGCACTCAAAATAATCTTGTCGCGGCCAAGGCCATACCGCTCTGCCGCTGCGGCAGACCGTATCGCGCTCTCCACAATCGCCCGCCGCGTCACTTCCATCGCGTCGAGAGGCTCTGTCAGAAGATTGTTCTCATCCATCATCTGCGTTAGCAGAACGGAATCAAGCGATCCCCAATTCACCCCAATACGGACAGGCTTGTCATATTCAATCGCCGCCTCAATCATGACGCGAAAATTGTCGTCTTGCTTGCGTCCAATGTTGACGTTCCCCGGATTGATGCGATACTTCGCCAGCGCGCGCGCACATGCTGGATACTTCTTCAACAGCAAGTGCCCGTTGTAATGAAAATCGCCGACAATCGGGACATTCACACCCAGCGACCGAACAGTATCTACTATCACTGGAACTGCTTTCGCCGCTTCGTCGGTGTTCACGGTAATGCGTACTAACTCGGACCCGGCGCGCGCCAAGGCCATCACCTGGTTCGCTGTTGCTGCGGAATCTGCCGTGTCTGTGTTGGTCATCGATTGCACAACAATCGGCTGACCTCCACCAACAATCACGCCACCAATATTGACGGCAACCGACTTTCGACGGGGGGCTGTGGACATAAACCCTATTTTAACGTGGCTGCGAAGCTCGCAACATCTTTTGCTGCCTTTGTTTCGACTCCTGGCTTCTGTAAAAATCCCAGGTCGCGAAACCAGTCTATAAACCGATACTGCCAAGTCCCGAACGGTATGCCCCCCCGATCGGTCAATCCGCCCGACATATGACTTCCGTCCGGCAACGCGTCGCCAGGATGCCGGCCGTTGCCATAAATGTGCATTTCAATGTTAGGCACACCAAGGTCCAGCATCGCGTTGAAGTACTCAATGGCCCACGTCGCGTGAACTTTATCGCCCGAACCTCCGCACGCGATAAACGCTGGTGGAACGTTTGGCGGTATCGCCGGTGTCGCCTTTTTGGCAAATGGAGTTGGCCCCGGATAAATGATGCCGACAAAATCCAGGCGCGAATCCTGGTCAAAAAACACAGCCGCACTGGCTGCCAACTCGGCCCCAGCCGAAAACCCCATCATGCCAATTTTCTTTTCATCCAGGCCCCATTCCTTGGCATGCTCCCGCACCACCCGCACAGCCTGCTTGGCGTCGTTTACCGCATCGGTCTGCACAACGTATCCGTCATGCCGCAGCCGGTTGCGCAAAATCACCGTGTTCACGCCGTAGTTGTAAAAAAACGGAACAAAGTCGGCACCTTCGCTGCCAACATTCAAAGTGTTGTGACCGCCACCCGGGACCAGTATCACCACTGCTCCCGTGTTCAAACTCTTATCCACCGAATGAAATTCAATCGACGGGTTGTGAATATTGACAATGCTATTCACCCGTCCCGGAACCGATTGGCTCATGTTGAACTTTTCCGCTTCATTCACTTTGTCCGCCCTCAACATCGGTGAACCTGGCGGATAAAGGGGCACCACTACACCGCCTGGCAAGATCGGCTGCGGCGCAATCTGTCCGGACAAATGGAAAACAAGAAAGGCAAAACCAGTTAGTAGACTTCTACTCGTTCCGAGATAACTCTATCTCAGAACCAATGAAACCCCAGCTATTCCATGCCGCACCGGAAACGACGTTTTTGAAATACTCCCGCGCCTTCGCCGCCTTATGGTTGTATAAATACCAATTACCGATGCCATAGCCGATAGTGTCGAACGATAATTCACCTTCAATGTCATCCGCACTGGAAGGCTTCTTGGGTAGAACCTCTTCTTCTTTCAGCTTGCCTTGATAAAAATGCAGCAACTGCAGGTAAAAAAACAGATGCGGTTCCGTATTCTTCACATCGGGCGTAATCCGCGCCAACACTTTGGCTGCTGCCTCGTCCTGCCCTGCTCGACGCAAAGACACGTAAGTCCAGTTGGCGCAATCAATCAGATTGTCTTGCGTTTTGGCCAAATCTATAGCCTTTCCAAACGCCTCGCCGGCCTTGTCAAAACGCCGTTCAAAGTAATAGGAAAGGCCGAGATGATAGTACGCCTCCAAAGCCTTGGGATTCAGTTCAATGGCCTTGGACAAATCGCTCCGGGCCGCCCCAAACTTACGCAATCCAAGTTCCCGATGTCCCTTTTCCAAATACAAATCCGAACTATCCGGAGCTACCACCAGTCCTTTACTGCAGATCTGAATCGCATTGCGGTATTGTCTCTTCGCTGCGTACGCCTTAGATAGAGCAACGATGAGTGCGACATTCTTTGGATCTGAATCCAACTGTCGCTTCGCAGCCTGCACTGTTCCATCATTGTCCGGCAGCGCCACCAAGTCTCGCCCCAATAACGACTTCACTTCCACCTGCGCCGAGGCTATCGATGCGACCAACACAACCAAAGCAAATCGACAGAATCTCATTTTCCAGTTCAGCCTATTTCGCCGGATGCACTCTGATAATGACGCGGCGATAAGAAGTTAGTTTCGGAGTTCCATTATCCGTTACCGCAAGAATAATATGCGCCACCCCGACGTCGTGCTGTGCGCCTGGAATTTGTATCGGCAACCACATCGGTCTAGTCACCTCCGTCGGCGTCACGGTTGCCGTGGCGGCAGCTTCGCCCTTAATGGTTACCCCTGCCAAACCGGTTTCAGTACCGCCGGCCTCCGCGTAATGAAACCACTTGAATTCCAAAGCGTTGCCATCGGGATCACTGCTCTTGCTGGCATCTAACACAACCGGCTTTCCCACTTCCGCATCAATCACAATCGGAGCCGTTCCACCCACACCATTCAACACCAACAGCGGTTGGTGGTTGGCATGCGCAAAATCCTCCACCGTCCAACTCATGCGCGCAGAAAAATCGTTTTGATAGCCTTCTCTCCACCTCCAAATCGTCGCTTGGTCCGAAATATGATGCACGCCGCCCGCTCCCACCACGTCATCCTGCGACGTCACGCGCCCAAACAAATCTCCACCTTGCGTCCAAATCGAGTGGGTTTCACCATACGGCTGCCGGTACACGTACCTTCCACCCCAGCCACCCCAATCCGGCCTCCGATAAGCATTCAATCCGTTATCAATAAGGCTCAAATACGACGGCGTGTCACCCTCCATAATAAACAGGAATTTTGGGTATAACTTACCCAACGGTCCTTTGCTGCGAATATTCTTTTCCAGCCACTCATTCGTCACCAATGAAAAATCGGCCCCGGCGCAGTTGCGATAGTAGGCGTCACCGCTAATGCCGGTCCATGTCGCGTAATAATATTCGCCGCCTGTTGCGGTCGTCGGCTGTACAACGTAAAACAAATCCGGAAACTCGCGTCGAATCCAAGGCCCAGCATCGTCCTGATCGGAAATCGAATACACCCGCAACTTCTCCACAAAACGGTCTAAATCCGCAGTGGAGCGTGTCGCGCGAACGTTGAGCAAAGCCTGCGCCAGCGTGTTCGATCCACCCCAAATGGTCACCCAAACCGGACGGCTATCCTCTTTATCTACGACCCGAATCAAAGCCGCTGCACCTTCTGATTGTTTGTCTGCGCCGGTCGCCGCCATCCCATACCCCGTCTGCCCAGTGAACACTCGAGCATCCAAATCTTCTGCCGTCGGCCATCCTTTCGCGTGCAGCATCAAATTCTGGCGGACGCTTCCATAAGCTTTAACCAAGGCGCGCATCGTCTCCGGATGCACCGCTGCCTTCTGCCAAGTCGAGGTGCCAGCAATCAGAGCTTCAATATCAATTTCATTCGAATAGAGCAACAGCCGTGTCAACGACATCTGGTCATCCGGCTCGTTTCCGATATCGCTAATCACAACCAGCCGCGGATGTCCGCTAAATTCATCCACATGCGCAGGCGGAATCGCCGCTCCGAATGCCGCCAGACTTACCGCTAATAATCCAAAAGTCTTCACTTGATTACTTTATCCATGCGCAAACGCTGCTACAATCGCGCAATGGCCGATTCTATTTCGGTTCCTTCCGCCAGTGTGGCGACGCCGGTTCCTAGCGTTGTTCCCCGCCATTCGGCCCTTGTCCGCCTCACCCACTGGATTACCTCGCTCGCGTTCTTGGCCTTGCTAATCACTGGAGGCGAAATAGTAATTTCTCATCCGCGCTTTTATTGGGGCGAAACCGGGAACATTTTGACGCCTGCCCTGTTTAGGCTGCCAATCCCGGCGTCCAGGGACACATTCCCAACCAATTTCGGCTATGTTATGCCAGACCAAAACGGTTGGAGCCGCTATCTGCACTTCCAGTCAGCGTGGGTGCTAGTTCTCGCCGGCTCGCTCTACTTGATCTACGGTCTCTTCAGCGGCCATTTCCGTAAAGACCTGTTGCCATCGCGGACTCAGCTCTCCTGGCCCGCGCTATCCATTGTCATGCGCCGCCATCTTCGCTTCCAGCATGAAGGCGACGATTCGTTTTGGTCGTATAACTCACTCCAGCGCATCACGTATCTGGCGGTAATCTTCGTCTTCATTCCATTGACAGTTTGGACCGGCTTGGCAATGTCTCCCGCTATCGCCTCCGTGTGTCCTCTCGCCGTCAGCATCCTCGGTGGTCAGCAATCGGCGCGTACTATTCACTTCTTCCTTTCCATATTCCTGACCCTGTTTTTACTCGTCCATGTCGTTATGGTCTGCTTGACCGGATTCTCCAAACGCATGCGAGCCATGATTCTCGGCCGCCCCAATCCATCGACTCAGGATCTACCATGACCAAAATCTCTCGCCGCAAACTAATTACAGCCGGCCTGACAACGGCCGCTGGAGCATCCGGGCTCGTCGTAGCCAACAACCTCGCGCAACGTTACGGACTCATACCGCCAGATAGCAAAGGCTTCTTCGGCCCCGGCGAAACGCTCACTTACGCTGCCCAGCGCTTGCTCACCCGCCACTCGATGGCACGCGAATTCAATAGCAGCCGAATTTCAAAAACACCCTTTGCGAACGAAGTGGCGCCACTCGGCGATGTTTTTAAACATCACCAGGCAGACGGATTCCTGAATTGGCGTCTCAACATCGACGGTCTGGTCGAACGCCCATCATCTTTCTCCGTTGCCGAAATCAAACGCTTTCCACAACACTCTCAAATCACTCACCTGGCCTGCGAAGAAGGCTGGTCTTACATCGCAGAATGGATCGGCACGCCGCTAACATCCGTCCTCAACTCAGTGGGAATTCACCCAAACGCTCGTTACGTCGTCTATCGTTCCTTCCAATCGTTTTTGTGGGAAAGCATTGATATGGCCGACGCGCTGCACCCTCAAACGCTCATTACTTACGGCATGAATGGCGACGAACTTCCTGTCAAATTTGGTGGACCACTTCGCCTGCGCGTCCCAAGACAGCTTGGCTACAAGAGCCTCAAATACATCGTTAGCCTCACCGTCACGGACAATATAAAGAAATTTGGCAAAGGCTTGGGCTCCGTTGATCCCGACTATGGTTACTCTTGGTATGCAGGCATTTAAACCCTTACTCCAACGCCCCAACCAATTGAAATAAATCAAACTTCCCTTTCAGCAGTTCATGCCCCGCGCCCTCCACGATCACCAACCGCCGTTCCACTTTCATCAACTCGAGCGCGGCGGTCATCTCCTCCTTGCTGCCAAACTCATCCTTCGCTCCCTGGACAAATAGACACCCAATCTTCACCTCCGGAAAGTGCGTTGTGCGCAACTGCTGCGGCTTCGCTGGAGGGTGCAGTGGATACGAAAACAGCAACAGCTTGCCCGCAACGCTTCCATCCTCCGAAGCCAAAATCGTCGCCTGCCGCCCTCCATAGGAATGGCCGCCCAAGATCAACTGCCCCTTCACACGCCCGCGAACAAACTCCACCGCTCGAACCAAGCTCTCTCTATCGGCCTTAGCCCCACTGGGATGGGGCGGCCCGCTTCTCCTCTGCTGCCGAAACGCCAAGTTACATCGCAGGACGGAATACCCGTGCTCCACCAATTGCCGCGCCATTGCCACCAGGATCGGCGCTTGAAAGTTTGACCCTGCACCATGCGCCAACACCACACCCTTTCCGTTCTCTTCGCCCTCTGGCGCGTGCCAGATTCCTTGCACTCCACTCTGCTCGACACTTTCCATCATGAATTCACGATATACTCGCTTGCACTGGAGTTCATAAATTTGCGTTTGCCGTGTTTTGTCTTCGTTCTCTTAGCTGGCTCGTGGAACTACGTGAACGCCGCTCCTCCCACCGTCAACTTCGACCGCCAAATTCGCCCTATTCTGTCCGACAACTGCTTCACCTGCCACGGTCCCGACGAAAAAATGCGAATGGCCTCCCTACATTTCGACACCAAAGACGGCGCATTCTCGAAAACCGGCGTCATCGTGCCCGGCGACTCCGCCAATAGCAAAATGTTCCAGCGCATTAGCAATCCCGATCAAGCCAAGCGCATGCCGCCCATCTATTCCGGCCACAAATTGACTGACGCTCAAATCGAACTTATAAAGAATTGGATCGATCAGGGCGCAAAATGGGAAACTCACTGGGCTTTCGTCACACCCCAACGTCCCGCCGAACCCACCGTCAGCAATCCTCAATGGGCTAAAACAGCCATTGATCGTTTTGTTTTAGCCAAACTCGATAAAGAAGGCCTCAAACCTTCGCCTGAAGCGGATAAAGCCACCCTACTGCGCCGCGTCACATTCGATTTAATCGGTCTGCCGCCAACCCAGGCTGAACTCGCCGCATTCCTCGCCGACAAATCTCCGCACGCCTACGAAAAGGTTGTCGATCGTCTACTCGCGTCGCCCCATTATGGCGAACGCATGGCCATGCAGTGGATGGATTTCGCCCGCTATTCCGACACCCACGGTTACCACATCGATTCCGCCCGTCAAATGTGGGCTTGGCGCGATTGGGTCATTCAAGCATTCAACGCCAACATGTCTTACGATGAGTTCACCATCGAACAAATCGCGGGCGATCTGCTGCCTAATGCAACTCAATCGCAAAAAATCGCCACCGGCTTCAATCGTAATCACATGATTAACTTCGAAGGCGGTGCAATTCCGGAAGAGTACTTGAACGAGTACATGGTAGACCGCATTGAAGCCACATCCGTCACTTGGCTGGGCATCACATTGGGCTGCGCACGCTGTCACGATCATAAATACGATCCGTTGCGCCAGAAGGATTTCTACAGCTTCGGAGCATTTTTCAATACCATCTCCGACAAAGGCCTTGACGGCTACAAAGGCAACGCCGCTCCATTCCTACAACTGCCATCAGCGGCACAAGCAGAGATGAAAGCCAACCTCATCGCGGCCATCAAACAGAAAGACGCCGAAATCACCGCCTCGCAACTCGCTTGGGAACAAGCCGGATCTCTTCCACCCGCTGTCACTCTTCCTGCGCCCGTGACCCGCTTTAATTTCGATGGCAATCTCGATCCCGCCGCCACCCTCACCACGGGCAAACTTAACTTCATTGACGGTCGCTTAGGCAAAGCCGCCGATTTCGTCGAAGATACAGAGGTCTCGCTCGGCGCAGTTCGCGGTTTCCCTTCGTCGTCTGCGTTCACCATCTCCATGCGCATCAAGCCCGAAGGCCCCTCTGGCATGACCATTCTGCAGGCCTTCAAAACATCTCCGCAATCCGGCGCTGGCTTCGAAATCGCATCTGACTATTGCAACAACGAACACTGCAATGTTCTTGTCCGCATGCGCGCCGATGGCGAAAAACTTCAACTGGACGCCAAGAGTCTGAAAGGTCTTGAACTCAGCCAGTGGAACCAGCTCATCGTCTCTTACGATGGCAGCGGCCATGCCAAAGGGATACAAATCTATATCAACGGCATCAGCGTACCTGTTACCGCCGTCCAAGATAACTTCAGCAGTGCGTCTCTCAACGACATCCCCTTCGTCATCGGCAAGAAAGATTGGGGCGTGCCCTTTAAAGGTCAATTGCAGGATCTACGCTTTTACACCGGTCGCATGTATCCTGCGGAAGCTCGCGAAATCTCAGTCAACGAACCCTTGCGCGCCGTCTTGGCCATTCCAGAACCGAAGCGCAGCGAAGACCAGAAAGATTGGCTTCGCACGTATTTCTTGACAGAAGTAGCCAACCCCGCCGAAAAGCAACAAGGCACAGACCATGCCACGCTCAAACGCGCACTGGAACAATTCGACCGCGAAATCCCATCCACGATGGTTATGGCGGAAGCCGACAAACCGCGCGAAACATTCATTCTGCGCCGTGGCGATTACCGCAACAAAACCGACAAGGTCGATCCCAACACACCCGCGGTGCTGCCGCCTTTGCCCGCAGGCGCGCCCCGCAATCGCCTGACATTAGCCAAGTGGCTGGTTGATCCAAGCAATCCTCTAACTGCTCGCGTCGCTGTCAACCACTTTTGGCAAATGTACTTTGGCCTTGGCATTGTCAAGACTAGCGAAGATTTCGGCTCCCAAGGGGATCCACCCGCTAACCAAGACCTGCTGGATTGGCTCGCCACCGAATTCATTCGCACGAAATGGGATGTCAAGGCGATGCAAAAGCTCATCGTTTTATCTGCAGCTTATCGCCAGGAGTCGAAGGTAACTCCCGAGTTATTTGAACGCGACCCCGAAAATCGTCTTCTTGCGCGCGGCCCGCGTTTCCGTCTGCCTGCCGAAATGGTTCGCGATAACGCGCTCTTTCTCAGCGGTCTCTTGAATAACAAAATCGGCGGCCCGAGCGTTCTGCCCTATCAACCCAAAGGACTTTGGGAAGAAATGGCTTTCGGCGGCGATTTCTCCGCTCAAACTTACGAACAAAGTCATGGCGCAGATCTCTACCGCCGCAGCATGTACACCTTCATCAAACGCACCGTCCCTTATCCGACGCTCAACACTTTCGACGCACCTGACCACGAAAAATGCACTGTCCGCCGCAGTGTCACCAATACACCCCTGCAAGCTCTCGTCCTGATGAATGATCCCACCTATGTGGAAGCAGCGCGCGCCTTTGCGCAACGTGATTTATCGGAAGCCAAACCCACTGCTGAAGAGCGTATCCGCTATGCCTTCCGCCTGGCAACCGATCGCGATCCTACGCCGAAAGAAGCTGAAATTCTTGGCAACCTATACCATAAGGAAATCGCACATTACGATACCGACCGCAAGGCGGCCAAGAAGCTTCTCCAAGTCGGTGAATCCAAGCCCGACGCGAAATTGGATCCAGCCGAATTAGCCGCCTGGACCCTTGTCACGAGCACCATCCTCAACATGGATGAAACAATTACCAAGAACTGACTCCGACAACCTATGGACCCTATCCGCGAAAGAGATCTGTTATTTACCCGCCGCCAGTTATTCGGCAGAACCAGCAAAGGCATCGGTGTCGCCGCACTCGCTTCTCTCCTAGATCCCAAGCTTTTCGCCGCCGATACTGGTTCGGTTGAATTCGGCGGCCTGGCCGACGTTCCCCACTTTGCCCCGCGCGCCAAACGAGTCATCTACCTCCATCAATCCGGCGCGCCCTCGCAAATCGAGCTGTTTGACTATAAGCCGAAATTGGCGGCGCTCGCTGGCTCCGAGCTTCCTGATTCCGTCCGCCAAGGTCAGCGCATCACCGGCATGACCAGTGGCCAAAACTCGCTCCCCGTCGCCCCATCCATCTTCAAGTTCAGTCAAGCTGGTGCATCCGGAACTTGGATCAGCGAGTTATTACCGCACACTGCCAAAATCGTAGACGACATCACCATCGTCAAAACCATCAATACTGACGCCATCAACCACGACCCTGCCATCACGTTCATCCAAACCGGATTTATGCAGCCTGGCCGTCCCAGCATGGGCGCATGGGTTACTTATGGCTTAGGCAGTGAAAATCATAACCTTCCCTCCTTCGTCGTGCTGCTTTCGCAGGCAAACGCTTTGAATCGAGATCAACCGCTTCTTCAGCCGCCTCTGGTCCAGCGGCTTTCTGCCATCCAAATATCAAGGCGTGCGTTTCCGCGCCTCGGGAGATCCCGTTCTTTTTCTCGCCAATCCCGACGGTGTCGATCCTGAAACCCGCCGCAACATGCTCGATGCGGTCGCGGGTCTTAACCACGAAACAGAGGCCACTTTCGGCGATCCTGAAATCGGCACGCGCATCTCGCAATATGAGATGGCGTTCCGCATGCAAACATCGGTCCCTGAACTGACTGACTTATCCAAGGAACCTGCCAGCACCTTCGAACTCTACGGACCTGACTCCAAGAAGCCCGGCACCTACGCCGCAAACTGTCTGATGGCTCGCCGTCTTGCCGAACGCGGCGTGCGCTTTATCCAGCTTTACCATCGCGGCTGGGACCAACATAACGACCTTCCTCGCGATATAGCGCTCCAATGTGGCGGCACAGATCAAGGCTCCGCGGCACTAGTCACTGATCTCAAACAACGCGGCCTGCTGGACGACACTCTCATCATTTGGGGTGGCGAATTCGGCCGTACTGTCTATTGCCAGGGCCATCTCACCAAAGAGAATTACGGTCGCGATCACCATCCTCGCTGCTTCGCCATGTGGTTCGCGGGAGGTGGCTTTAAGCGAGGTGTCAGCATCGGCGAGACCGACGACTTTTCGTACAACACCCTGGCAGATCCTTTCCCAATTCACGACGTCCAGGCCACCGTGCTCCATTGCCTGGGCATCGATCACAAACGTCTTACTTATAAATTCCAAGGCCGGCACTTTCGTCTTACTGACGTCGCCGGCAATGTTAACGAACAGGTGCTCGCATGACTAGAAGATCCCTTCTATACGCAGTCGGAGCCGGTGCTCCCCTTATTCTCGGCGCAACCAACAAATCCGGTTCCGCCAATCCCATCCTCGGTGAAGGCGATCACAAATTCGAAGCCATTCATGATTGGGGCGAACTTCCCGCCGACATCAAGTACGGTAACACTCACGGGGTCTGTGAAGACTCGCAAGGGCATATCTACATCCACCACACTGTCAACGCCGCAAGTGAAAGCAGCGATTCGATGGTGGTCTTCGATGCCAAAGGCAAATTCATCAAAAGCTGGGGCAAAGAGTTTAAGGGAGGCGCGCACGGCCTTACGATCCGCAAAGAAGGCTCAACCGAATTCCTGTATCTTTGCGATACCCAGCGGGGCTTGGTCGTCAAGACCACTCTGAATGGCGAAGAAGTCTTCACCATTGGCTACCCAGCCGAATCAGAAGCTTACAAACCTAACCCCGACGGCTCCAAGAAGAAGTACAGCCCCACCAATCTGGCCATCGCCCCCAACGGCGATATCTATGTCGGAGACGGTTACGGCTCCAGCTTCGTCAACGTCTATAACAAAGACGGGAAATACCTCCGAACTTTCGGAGGCAAAGGCTCAGGCGACGCGCAGCTCGATTGTCCCCACGGCATCGTACTGGATTCGCGCGGCTCCACTCCGATCTTCATGATTGCCGACCGCGCTAATCACCGCATTCACACTTTCAATCTCGCTGGCGAACACATCGGCTATTGGCCCGGCACAAATCTCCCCTGTAACTTCGGTTTCAATCACAAAGGCGACGTCGTCGTTCCAGATCTTGGCGCCCGAGTCACCCTGCTAGATAAGAACAACAAAGTCATCCTCCATCTAGGTGATGATTCCGCCGCGAACACTTGGCAAAAAATCCGCACTCTTGACCGCACTGCTTTCGTCCCCGGTAAATTCGTTTGCCCGCACGGCGCTTGTTATGACCATCACGGCAACATTTTCGTGGTCGAATGGGTCGAAATCGGCCGCGTCACTAAGCTCCGCCGGGTGGCCTAAACTTTTCTGTGCCCTAACAATCATGAACCGAAAGGAAGCTATCGCGGAGTACAAGAATCGTAAAACGCCACGTGGAGTCTTTGCGGTACGCTTCATGCAGCAAACGCCGGTGTTTGTCGATGCTGCGCCCGATCTCGAAGCCGCACGAAATGGCTTGCTCTTCATGCTTCGCAATGGACTTCATAGAAACCAACAACTGCAAGCCGCATGGAACCTTCACGGCGAATCAGCGTTCCACTATGAAGTGGTTGAAAAGTTGGAAGACGACCTCGAGGCCATGACCTGGAAAGACCTGCTAAAGGAAAAAAAGAAACACTGGCTGGCGAAACTGGACGCAGTCGCAGTGGCGCCATAGTCCATTTCAACCCTCGCTATCTTCACAGTTGACCAGGGACTCGACTCTCGATATAGTCGGTTTTCGACTATGGGTGTGAAAAACGAGATCCGCTCGCCCCTGTCTCCGGCGGCGCTTCAAATTCTCGCGGTCTTAGCTGGCGAAGATCTTCACGGATACGGGATCATTCAAGCCGTCGTCGCACAATCGCAAGGCCAGATTCGCATAGGGCCGGGAACGCTCTATGACAATCTCAAGCGCTTCATGGAACAAGGCTTAGTCTGCGACATTCAGCCAGCATCTGAGAACGATAAACGCCTGTACCGCCTCACTGCCGCTGGCAGAACGGCGCTGTCGCACGAAATTTCCCGCCTCGATCATCTGGTGCGAGAAACGAAACGCTATCTGCCGGCTATAAAGCCAAGGAGTGTGGAGTGACTCGCTTTATCACACGCCAAATTTACCGGCAGATCCTATCTTTCCATCCAGAACCGTTTCGCCGCGAGTTCGAAGATGAAATACTTGGCATGTTCGAAGAATGCAGCCAAACTCTTGGCCCATCGAATCTGCTTGCAGACGTGCTTTTGTCCGCCCTGAAACAACAGGTTCAATATTTCGCGACTCCTGCACCTGCTAAGGCGCCTCTGTACAAGGAAATCGTCGCCGCTCCACGTCTAGCTCGCACGTTGGCCAGTTGCATGTTAGCCATTGTTCTTGTTGCAGGGCTTTTCGACCTTAGCGCGAGAACGAAGAGGCAGTCACCCTCTGCACTGCACGCACACCGTGCCTATTCCCACTGTTCGGAGGTCAAATAATTGAAACTTGCACGAATGCTACCTGGCCTGCTCCCGGCATTACTGCACACCATGGCATCAGACCCACCGCGCATCACTACCTCCCAGTACGACAACACCCGTAGCGGAGCAAACACCAGCGAAACGATTCTTTCTCCGAAGAACGTCAACGTTACTCAGTTTGGAAAGCTTTGGTCCTTCACCGTGGACGGCGACGTGTATGCGCAGCCTTTATACCTGCCAAATGTCAAAGTGCCAGGCAAGGGCGTTCACAATCTGCTCTTCATAGCCACTGAGCATGACAGCGTTTATGCTTTTGACGCCGACAACAATTCCTTAGCACCGCTTTGGCACACCAGCCTTCTTCCTCCCGGCGGCTCCGCATCCCCCGTATCCGAATCCAACGTGCAATGCCCGTTTATCAGGCCCAATATTGGTGTCACATCAACGCCCGTCATCGATATTCAGACCGGCACGCTGTACGTTCTGCCAGATCAAAGACAGCAAGCGTTCTCAGTACGCAGTACCACCAGCAATTGCACGCGCTCGCCATCACCACGGGCGTCGAAAAGTTTAATGGTCCTGTTGAAATCACTGCGAGAGTTGCGGGCAATGGCCCCGACAGTTCGGGAGGAGACATTAGCTTCAATCCGCTGCGCGAAAATCCCCGCAGTGCCCTTCTGCTCGCGGGCGGATCCGTATATCTCACTTGGGCGTCCTCCTGCGATGTGGGTCAGTATCACGGTTGGGTTATGGCGTACGACGCCCGCACGCTTCGCCAAGAAGCGGTTCTCAACACCTCGCCAGATTCTCTGGAGAGTGGCATTTGGATGAGTGACACGGGACCCGCTGCCGATCGCCTTGGCAACGTCTACGTAGTAACCGGCAATGGTCAATTCGACGCCAATCGAAATGGCGGTCGCGACTATGGCGACACCGCGCTAAAACTTCACCTGCAAGGAAATTCGCTTGAGATCAAAGACTATTTCACGCCGTTCGATCAGCAGCAACTCAATTCCTCCGACGGCGATCTCGGCTCTGGAGGTCCCTTGCTGCTCGAACACCCGAAAGATAGTAGCGCAACTCTCATATTCGGAGGCAAAGCCGGGGTCATGAATGTCGTGGTTACAAGCCACATGGGCGGCCTGCAACAGAGCCCCAACGCTAACGCCGTCAAAACCCCTATTTCCACAGGAATCTATAGCGCCCCGGCCTACTGGAATGGCCACCTCTACTATTTCGCCGCGGATGACTCGTTGAAGGATTTCACCGTCGTTAATGACGAGATATCTCCGCAGCCGTCGCATCAAAACTCACGAAAATCGCCGCTCTCCGGCGCTACGCCAACGGTTTCTGCCGACGGAAATACCAATGGCATTGTCTGGATCGTAGAAACTAGGCCCTGGAATCAAGCTGGCGATAACGCCGTGTTACGCGCCTATGACGCGCTCAATGTGGAGCATGAGTTATATACAAGCGAAACCAAGTCAGCACGCGATGAAGCAGGCGAGGCCCTGCGTTTTGTCATTCCGACAGTGGCTAACGGACGAGTCTATTTCGGAGTTAGAAACGCCGTGGAGGTTTACGGCCTCCGGAAGAATTAGACAAAGTGAGGGAATTTCTTCCTTAGCTGGTAATTTAACGGTGCCATCACTCATCTTCATGCGTGATCGCTCAAAGTGTTCGATTCTGAACAGCCGATATTCTCTTCCGGGATGAAATGGCCGTCACAATTGGCCCACATACAGTCATGGCAAAGCAAGCTTAGCGCGGTCTTCGTTTGGTACTCGAAGTGCCCTTGCTTTAACGGAAGATATGTAAGCCAATGCTGAAAGACCTCCACTTCGCTTTTCGTCAACTGTTAAAGTCACCTGCTTTCACAATCGTCGCGATACTCACAATCGCACTTGGAATTGGGGCAAACACCGCAATATTTTCGGTCGTCAATGGCGTCCTGATCAACCCGTTGCCTTACCCAAATGCAAATCGCGCCGTCGTGATCTCTCAAGAACTTCCCAGCTTTAAGCGCGGATCGATATCGTACCCGAACTTTCTCGATTGGCAGCGCATGAATCAAAGCTTTTCGGTACTCGCGGCATATCGGCCCTCCGAATTCAATGTTTCTGGCAACGCTCGTTCCGAACATATGCATGGCGAAATGATTTCTGCCGGATTCTTCGAGATTTTCGGAGTCAAGCCACTTATTGGTCGAACATTCAATCAGGCGGATGATCGCCGTGGTGCAGAACAAGACGCCATCATCTCGGAAGCTCTGTGGAGACGCAGGTTCGGCGCTACGCCGAATATCATTGGACAGCGATTAATTCTGGATGGCGTGGGTCGCACTGTGATCGGCGTTGTTCCCTCTAGCTTTCATCTACAACTCGAGAACTTTCAAGATGGCGCCTTACGGAACGACATCTACACACCAATCGGCGCTTACAATCAGCCTAGGTTCTATGCCGATCGGTCCGCTGGTTGGGGCATGAGAGCAGTTGGATTACTCAAAGCAGGCATTAGTTTTGAGACCGCGCGTCAGGACATGGACCGCGTATCGCGAGAACTCGCCATTACTTACCCGAATGCAGATGCCAATGAAATGGCCTACATCGAAACTTTGAAAGACGCAGCGGTCGGCGACGTACGAACGCCGCTATTATTGCTGCTGGGCGCTGTAACATTCGTGCTGCTCATTGCTTGTGTTAATGTTTCCAACTTGCTGCTCGCGCGAGCCACTTCCAGAGAACGCGAATTCTCAGTCAGAATCGCAATCGGAGGCAGTCAGTGGCGCATCATTCGGCAATTACTTACCGAAAGTGTCCTGCTTTCCATCATCGGAGGTGGCATCGGGTTGCTGATTGCACAAGTTGGGACAGCGGCTGCAATTGCCGTCGCGCCCCAATCGATTCCACGGGCCGATGAGATTACGCCGGATTTTCGCGTTTTGCTCTTTACGGTAGCTATCTCGCTTTTGGCGGGCTGCGCTTTCGGTCTGGTCCCAGCATTAAAGACGCGCAATCTTGCCGGTACGCTAAAGGAAACGGGTAGATCGGTGGTTGGTTCTCGGAGCCGAGCCCAACGGCTCTTCGTCATCACTGAAATGGCTTTGGCGCTTGTTCTCCTCGTGGGCGCCGGTCTCATGATGCGCACCATGTTTGTCCTCTGGCGACTGGATCCAGGCTTCAATCCCGCTGGTGTAGAGATGTTCTCTATTGCGCTCCAGCCCTCTTTAGTTCTCGGTGACCCGGCTGCCTTACGCGCCCAACTCCGCGAGATCAATGAACAACTCGCTTCCACTCCGGGAGTTCAATCGGCCTCTCTAAGTGCTGCTTCCAGCCCAATGCGGGACGACTACGACTTTCACATCTGGTTCGCCGGCCGCCCCAAGCCTGATCATCAGAATGACCTGCCGATGGCGCTGGTATATATAGTCGAGCCAAGTTATCTGCAGACTTTTCAGATTGGCCTCAAACGTGGCCGCTTTCTCACTGACACGGATAATGAACAATCGACGCATGTTGCCGTTATCGATGAGTCGCTGGCGCAGAAATACTTCCCAGGCCAAAATCCTATCGGGCAGTTTTTGGAATTGGATAATGATCCATCACATCCAAACCACCGCCCGAACGCGCAGATCGTAGGCATCGTTCGACACGTAAATCAATGGGGTCTTGATGCAGACGCCTCTCGCCCACTGCAGGCTCAGGTTTATCTTTCCATCAATCAGATGTCGGATACCGACATGACGAGCATAGCGCAAGGCGTGGAGGCCTATGTGCGGGCGGACGGCACGGCCTTGCCTCCGTTTAGGCTGCTAAGGGAACGCCTGCTTTCCTTAAGCCGCGAATCGATTGCTTATGGAAACGAATCGATGGAACAAGTGGTCCTCAACTCCATTGCCAGCAAACGGTTCACAATGTCCTTGTTAGCGGTTTTCGCCGGACTGGCGCTGCTACTGGCAAGCATTGGAATTTATGGTGTTCTGTCGTATCTTGTCGGTCAACGCACGCGGGAGATTGGAATTCGGATGGCGCTAGGAGCGGCGCGACGCGACGTCTTAGGCATGATCCTAAAAGACGGAGCGCGAATGACCTCGATCGGGATTGGCATCGGTATAGCAGCCGCTTTGTTTCTTGCTCAATTAATGTCCAGTGTTTTATTCGGAGTAAGACCTACCGACATCATTACTTTTCTGCTCGTGATTCCTATTCTTTCCTTCATAGCCGCGGCAGCCTGTTATCTGCCGGCCCGACGTGCTATGAAGATTGATCCGCTGACTGCCTTGCGGGAAGAGTGATCGCTTGGTGACGGGTCCCTCAAACACACCCAGGGCAATAGCGGACCCGATTGATAGAAGACGTCGCGCCTCGTCATCAAGCGCGGACCTCGAGCAACACTTGCCAGTTGGCAGTCGGTGTCAACGAGAGGAAATGAATCACCCACGTTTCAAAATATACGGACGAAGCACGACACCGTGAACTTGTGCCAGCGAGCTAAGAATTGAAAGGGAAAGTTGGGCTTTTGGCCGCCGACCCGCGTGGCGCTGCCTCTGGCTAGTTCGGCCACTGATGACCTGACACTGCACCCGTATTGATGGGTCTCATAAGTGTCTTCTTACGAAACGAAGGACACTCCGGTGGCTATCGAACGTTGACCTCGTAATCCCGCCCTTCCCATCGATGGTTGTTCAGCCAAAAAAAAGTGAAGCGAACGGAAGCATCCTTATTATCGTTTGAAGAAACAGCCGCGGGCAAATCGACAAAGTCGATCTGTAAGGCATTAGCTGTTGATTCGATATCGTGATGGGAATGCCAATTGTCGTTCGACCAGCGCAAGCGAAACGGTTCATTGCCATGAATGCGCAGAATCGAGTCCTTCGGCATAAATCGCAAACGCCGGTCCGGCTTCCAAACCTCGATGGGCTCGCGTTGCTTTCGATTCGTCAAATAACGTTGGCTAACAGCCGGGATTGAGTCATAGACTTTCCCGTCGGCAACTGAGCGGAGTAATTTGATGTACTCAGCATGGGCCCACATCAGCGGCATGGCGGAACCTGTTGGCTTACCCGGAACATGAACGCCTCCGGCTTGTCGGTCTCATCCCAAGCCTGCTCCGGCAACAGGCCAGTCGGGGAGGCAAAGTGCTCCATCGCCCGAACGTAGGTCTCGGCACTTCGCCCTGCGGCTAGCTCGTAGTGGCCTCGTTCGCCGGTTAGCAGCGGCCAAACTCGTCCACGCCCAAAACCGGTGAATGCGCCGCCGTCTTCTTTTTGCCCGTAGCCATCGTGGTTGTACCGGTGCCAACCGGGTCCAGCGTCTGTCTCCACCTTCAGCACCGCGTCGATCACTTTCACCGTGTTCACAATAATAGGGTCATCCGCCGCACGGATTCCATAGCGCACCAGTTCCAGAAATCCGCCATCAACCACGTCCTTGGCCGGGAACTCACTTGCTTCACCAGGTGGCAAGATTCTTGATCTTGAGAATGCGATCCTCTTTATCTTCGGCAGGATTACTCGCTCCCACTTCTTCGGGCAGGATGCGCATGTAGTACTTTTCAACCCCGGCATGAAGAGATCCTTTGCTCGTGACGGTCCAGTCCTCAACATGCGCTTCAAGGTAGTCCGCATACTGTTCCGTGAACAAGGCCGTCTGCTTCATCGCCTCTCTCTCTGAATAAGAGTGCCGCACAGACAAGCGCGGCAATATTCGAAGCAAGCGTCGAGGGCGAATAGCCGCTGGCCTCCTCCCACCTTTCTTGCTGCGTCACAGGTCCATGCCGTACGAGGTAGGCGGCGGCTTTCCGGACCGAAGCGTATGGATCGAAGTCTTCCAGCGCTTTCTCACAAAAAAGTCGCCATGCCAGCATGATGGGAAACGCTACTTCATCCAGTTGGATGCCGGTCCAATAGGCGTCCCCGTTCACCCAGAAGTTTTGTGCAAAACCGCCATCCTCGTGCTGTGAGACGGCAAGAAAGATCAACGCGCGCAGCGGAGTGGCTTTGTCGCCCGCAGCCAGCAGTGCCGTTGCGCTGTTGACCATGTCGCGCGTCCAAACCAGGTGATACCCGCCCTGATCTTCGTCGCCCTTCGCTTCTCCCCAGGGAATGGCGAGCGAAGCAATGAGGGCGCCCGGGAACGGCTTTGTCCTCATGCGCCAGCAGCAGGCTATAGCTGCTTTGAAAAAGGTTGCCCTGATCATGCGACGATTTCTGCAGCGGCCTGCAATGGGCTGCCGCATCCTCCCACTGCTTTTTGTACCTCGTGAGATGTTGGCTGAAGGGAATGCCCAGAGATTGAAGCAGATTGGTAATCGCGCGGTGTTCACTCTGTCCGAACGCCGTGGCCAGCGTAAATTCCCGTGTCTTGCTCAGATCCAGCTCGCCAGTAAGAGCGATGTTGCCACGGTCGGCATGCTGGAATTCGTAATCCATCTGTAAATTCTCATGCAGGTCCGTCCAACCATCGCTCTTCCCCACATAACCACAGGACGTTCGGCAAAAGGGGACGCTGGCCAACATCGCCAGCCACATGCCTTGCTTCCGGGCCATCAGTATTCGCAGACCGTTCAGCGTAGTCACATAGCCATTGTTCCCGCCTCCGCCCACCTCGAGATGCGGCGCGCAGAGCGCGAATATTCGCAGAGTCTTGAGAAACTCCTCGTCAGGACCATTCAGATGTGTGTGCTGCAGCAGGCAAGGCAGATAAGGGTCTGTGATCACTTCTTTGGTGATCGAATAGCGTCCGCCCGGATCCGCTGTTCGTACATCGAAAACCCAGCGCATGAGCCGAAAGTCGCTCGACATTTGACTTTAGGTCGCGCTTCTCCTCGTGGAAGAAGCTTTTCCCATCTGTGATCAGGTACTGAAGATCGCGCATCTGTGGACGATCCACCGTCGGAAAAAACACCTCCGTTACAACACCGCCGAACAGCGTGAACCAGATCTTGCTCGAAGCAGAGTAAGCCGTGCCTACACCATTCTTATTGCCATGGGTCCAGCGAGCTTCTATGCCCGGCGCCCCAAAAGCGTTCTCGCCTAGCTCTTGCGACATATCTAATCTCCTTCTTGGTCAGCGTCTTCAGCCCGCAAACGAATGCGCAGCGAGCCCTCGCACATCGCCATCCAACGCACCGAGCGCAATCGAGTGCTTCGCCGTGCCGGAGCCGCTCAATGAAGTCTTTCGAGCAGGTGATCACCCACCCGCAGAGCATTGGCGATGATCGTCAACGAGGGATTAACGGCCCCGCTCGACGCGAAAAAAGAACCATCGACGACGTACAAGTTATCAAGGTCGTGGGTCCGGCAATTGGTATCCAGGACCGATTGCTTCGGATCTGTGCCGAACCGGCAAGTACCGTTTTGATGGCCTACGCCTTCAAGGGGGATGCGCTTCTTAAAGTAAGCGCGCAGATGCATCCAGTGATCGGCATGGCCAGCCTGCTTTAAAGTGTCGATCCATTTATCTTTGAGGCGATCGAACGATTCCACGTTGTTGGGTGTGTAATCCAATCGAACCCTGCCGTTGGATATCTGCACGCGATTGTCTGGATCGGGCAGATCTTCCGTCGTCAACCACCATGGCACGGCATGCGTGGTTAGCAGGTCTAGGACAAAAGTGGGTGTCAACGGTGGTGCGTCGCCCTTCATCATCTCGTGGTGAAAAGAGCCGACCGGCTGCACATTTCCCATAGGGTATGGATAGTCTTTGTCCCCGAAGTAGAAATCGTTCAGCGTGAAAGTCTTCATGTACGAAGAATGGTTCTGTTTCTTATCAATCGCCAAAATGGCATCCGCCTGGTGAAACATAAAGTGGCGGCCCACCATGTCGGAGCTGTTCGCCAAACCGTTGGGATGTTTGTCGTTGGCGCTTAGAAGCAGGAGGGCCGCCGAGTTAATGGCGCCGCAGCAAACCGCCACGATGTTTCCATCGAAGGTAGTCTTCTTTCCCGGAACCGTCTAATTCCGCTTCGACTGAATCGACGGCCGTTCCCGCGGCGTTCGTCAGGAGCCGAGTCACCTTGGCCTGGGTAATCAACGTCACGTTCGGCAGGTGCATGATTTGGCGGATGCAGTTTATGTCCGAATCCGATTTTGCATGCACCAGGCATGGATAGCCGTCGCACGTGTCGCACCGAATGCACTTGCTCTCCACGCGGTCCGTTTCATTCAACTTCAATCCCAGCGGGCAAGCGAATGGATGCAGCCCCATTCCCTGCAAATCGTCGTGAATCTCTTGCATGAGCGGCTCGTTTGAGATGGCAGGATACGGATACTCTGCGCTGCGCCGCGGTTCGGTAGGATCGATGCCATGTTGCCCATGCACGCAAAACAACTTCTCGGCCATGCAGTAATAGGGCTCGAAGACGTCATACTTTACCGGCCACTCGGGCGAGATGCCTCCTTTGTGATGCAGCACGCCGAAGTCCTGTTCCCTTAAACGGAACAGAGCGGCTCCGTAGACTTTGGTGTTGCCGCCTACCCAGTAACCGGTACCGGGATGCAGCTCTTTGCCTTCTTTGTCGGTCCAGACGTCTTTTGTGTGATACCGGTTATCCAGAAACACCGCCGTGGTGTTCCAGTTGTCCTTCTCTTGCGGCAGAAAACGAACCGCGCTCTAGAATGAGCACGCGTTTACCAGCATTGGCCAAGCGATAGGCCAGTGTTCCGCCGCCCGCACCGGACCCGATGATAATCACATCGTAGTGCATTTAATAACTGCCAGACTGCTGTAACATCCCGCCATCGATGAAATAGGTCGATCCGGTAACATACGCTGCCTCGTCCGATGCCAGATACACCGCTAGTGCGGCAATCTCCTCCGGCTTGCCCCAGCGACCCAACGGAATCTCGGCCATAAGAGACCTCTCCAACTCGGGTTTTGCTTCAATGTCGGCGTCAATTGGCGTATATACCGCCCCTGGTCCGATGTTGTTCACAGTGATTTTGTCCTGTCCCAATTCCACGGCAATAGTGCGAGTCAACATCCGCAAGCCCCCTTTGCTGGCGCAGTAGGCGGCGTTTGTGGGCATGGGCAGATCTTCATGCACGGAGGAAATGTTGATCAGCCGGCCGCCTTGTCCTTGCTTGATCATCTGACGAGCGGCCGACTGGCAAACCAGAAAGGGCCCAATCAGGTTGACCGCCAGGATCTTTTGCAGTTCTTCCAGTGGATAATCCACGAAGGCTAGCTTTTTCTCTACTCCGGCATTGTTGACAACAATGTCGAGCCTGCCAAAGGCTTTCACGGCGCTATCAATCAAGTTCTGCACCTGAGCCGCTTTAGAAACATCGGCCGCGACCGCGATGGTCTTTCCACCGAAGCCTTTAATCTTTTCTTCGGTTGGATTGGGAGTCTCCGGGTCCCCGACGTAGTCTACGACGACGGCGGCGCCTTCTTGCGCAAAGCGCATAGCAATCGCTTGCCCGATGCCCGTGGCCGCTCCGGTAACAATCGCAACTTTGTTTTGCAATCTCATTCTGGTTTGTAAATCTTCAGTCAGACGCGTGCGTAATCCATTTTGTTTCGAAAGGACCACCGCGTATGAACCTGATTCAGTGTCGTGCGGTGACAAGAGCGAATTGGAAATTCGGCACCTGTTAGCGGGAATGAAAGGTTCCCATAGCAACTCCGACTTTGCGGTGATCGATGTGGTGTCTTAAGTATTATTGACGAAGTCGATTGGCAAAGGGATTGTGCCACGTGCAATAGACTTTCGGGAACCAATCATTACCGCCGCCCTTCAAACACTCCGGAGGAAGCTTTCGAACGCCGTTCCTGATCCAGCAAAACGCGTTTCCGTTCCAATCCCCACTTATAGCCGGCCAAATCTCCGCTTCCACGGATCACTCTGTGGCACGGAATGGCCAGTGCAACCCGGTTAGCGGCACAAGCACGTGCAATCGCCCTCGCCGCCTTTGGTTGTCCTATGTCGCCAGCCACTTCTGCGTACGATTTCACACTGCCGTAAGGAATCGATTGCAAGTAACGCCACACTTTCATCTGGAACGCCGTGGCGCGCACATCAAGCGGAAGCTCCAACTGGTGTGCCGTACCCGCTAGATACTCATGCAACGCTTTCATCCAATCTCCGAAGTGGTTCTTCGATTGCTTCGGCATAACCTGCACTGTCGCTGCCGGATACTCTTTCGCCAGCATCCGCAGCAATTCGTCGTCGCTATCGGCGAATTGCAGAAAACAAATGCCCCTGTCGGTGGCCCCAATCATCATTCGCCCGATAGTCGTATCCGTCGAAGCATACGAAATTGTTACGCCATGGCCCCCGTCCCGATACTGCGCAGGAGTCATGCCTAAATGCGTGTTCAGCTTTTCGTAAATCCTGCTGGGCGATCCAAAGCCGGCTTCATAGATCGCATCAGTCACGGAGGCGTCCACGCGCAGCCGGCCCTTGAACTTGTCCACGCGCGCAGACTCCATGTATTGTCTGGGCGTAACTCCCATGGCGGCCTTGAATTGTCTCTGCAGGTGAAACGGACTCAAGCCCACTCGCTCTGCCATTTGCCCCAACGTCACAGATTCATCGGCGTGACCGCGCAGATAATGCGCCAAATCGGTTATCCACTGCTGCATGTCGATAGAATCGCTCGATTCGACTCGCGCCCGCTATCCGATTGTTGCTCACCACTCCAGATACTTGCCAAAAACCTGCAATGTGTTGTCGGTGGTTGCGAAATATATGCGCCCGTTGGCTACACTTATACCCGCCAAATTCCCCGCGGCTTGCACTTGGTCGCCGCTAGAAAAAAGCTGCTGGCCGGTCAAGCCGTCCAAGGCATACAGCGTGGCATGCTTCTTATTCGAGAGCGCGAAGACAATGCCCTGCGCAATTACGGGCGGAGTCGGCGAATCCATGTCGGCGGAAACCCACAACGGCTTCAGTTCGGGCTTTTCGCCATCCAACTTGAACGCCACAATCGCGCCATGTTTGGCATTGCGCGCTTTCATTGCCTTTCCAAAACTGCCACTCAACTGGCCCCAAACCGGAGCCAAAACATAGCGAGTGCCGTCGGCTGCTTCCCAACTCGAAATACCACCCCAAATCGCGCCCGACTTTTTGGCCGTCAAAGTCGCACTCTCCGAGACTTCCTCGAACGAATTGCCGCTTTTCAAAAGGTGAAGTCTCCCATCGCGTCCTGCCGCAACAACAAATTGAACGGTCCTATAGGTGAATACTGTCGGCGAGGCCAAGTTATTCTTCTGGCCGCCTCCAGTCTTGTAATGCTGCGTAGCTTTCAACTCCTTGCTGAAACCAATCACTTCTCCCTCTTCGGTCTCAACAAATGCCTTGCCATCGGCATCCACTATTACGCCGTTCAAGCCTGCCACGTTCGATTGCAACTTAGCGGAGACCGCAGTCGCATCATTGTCGTTCGTGTCCAGTTTCCATACCGCCGGCTCCTGAAAGCACCCCTTACGCGTGCTCGTGTACACCACGTCGTCCAATACGTTCAACGGCTGTGCCTGCAATCCTCGGGGCACAAATCTCACCGGCTTCTGCAACTCCGATCCATCCTCCTGGTTCACCCTCCGCAACAGTCCATCTGCGGTAAGAAGGAAAACCGGATTCACATCCCTTCGTCGGGTTCTGGTCCCGGGACGAAACACCACCGGACTGGGCAGCGATGGGGCGGCCGTCAACTCACCATTGCACGACGCTTCCACTTGCCCCACGTCGAAAGGCTTGTCAAAGTACATCCGGTTCAGGTCGGCATCAATCGCCCACATCCTGTTCCCACTGCCCGCTACAAAGGCAAGCTCTTTGAAGCCTCGATATCCAATCAATTGACCCAGCACTAGCGGAGGCAGCAACGCTCCATTCTTTCCGCCGTCCAGTTTGCGCTGCCATAGCAGCTTGAAGTCCTTCACCTCGGCCTGGGTGAAGCGCGACTCACTCTTCTCCCATCCATCACGCAAGCCGTCCCCGGCAAACGACCACCAGTCGGTCGTCCTGCCCATCGGCGCTTCGGCCGCTAATGCGCATGCCAGCGCAAACCCTATGAATTTTTTCATTTCTGACCGGAACCTAATCCGAACGAATATAGAATGCTGTCGAATGTCCCCAAATAAACCCGCCCGTTGGCTAGCGACAAGCCTGTGAAGTGCGCGAACGATTTGATGTCGTCACCACTCGACCAAAGCTCTTTGCCCGTCCTCGCATCCAATGCGTAGACCACAGCGTGCGTTGAATCAGCAATGCGCTTCGCCGCGCTGTTAGCCGCCAGCCCTTCGTTCGCTGTCGCTTGCGTCGTGCTCTCGCCGTTGCCATATGCGTACACCACGCCGTTGGCAATCACTGGAGGTTCCGCTCTGTCCATGTCGCGCGAAATCCACGCCGGCTCCAACACGATCTTCCCGTCTTTCTCGACAACTTTGAACGCCACGATCGCACCATGACTCACTGGTCCATAAGAAATCGGAAAAGGATAATTGGTAGCTGGCGGACCCCAAATAGAACACAGCACCCAGCGCGTTCCGTCCGTATCTTCCCAACTGGCCATGCTTCCCCAAACACCTGCACTCGCGAAATTGATCTCCTCATTGCACACCAGAGGGGAACGGAACAAAGGCGTCCGGTGGTCCGCGCCGCCCAGCGACTGGGCATCCAGTAAGTACACCTTGCACTCCTTGCTCGATGTCACCACCAATTCCCGCCCCTTGTAATTGAACACCACCGGCGTTACGTTCATATCCAGATCACGCTTATACATGAACGCCGCATTCGTCGGACTGTAGTAATCCTTCAACTTCAAAGTCTTACCCGTCACTGCGATTAGCGATTCGCTGAACTTGTTCTGGTCCGGAGCAAAGACTCCATCGCCCGTCGGAGCATAAATCGTCCCGTCCTTGCCCACCGCTGCGCCCGTCCGTCCCCACAAACCGCCGTTGCCGCCGGGTAAGTAGCTGCTCACTTCCTTGGTTGCTAAGTTGAACGCGAATACCTGGTTCTGATTTCCGCCGCATCCCTGCGCCGTGGTCGTGTAGATATACCCATTCGTCAGGTTCAGCGCATATGCCTTCGCATTGGGCGGCAAAAACTTCGCTGCTTGCATGACCTCGTCGCCGTCCACAACGTTCAACTGGTGCAAGAGCCCGTCGGACGAAACTGCATAGACCGTGCGCGCCTGGGCACCTTGCTTCGGTGCTAACACCGGCGTTGCCGCCAATCCACCTGGGCACAGCACGTTCGTGTGCTCCGACGGAGGCTTATCTGCCGTATAGGCAAAATGCTTGCTCCAAAGCAAACTGCCGGATGCCGCATCAACACCGTAGAGATTGTCCGATGCGCCTGCTTCGACCGCTATTTCTTTGCTGCCCAAATCCGCAATAAGCGGCGGGAACAAGGAATGCATCTCGTGCGGCTTGTTATCCAGTTGCAGCTTCCAAAGCAGCTTCATGCCGCCAACATTGTCTTTGTTTAGCGTCTTCTCATCGCGCTGCCAGCCATCGCGCGTGGCACTTCCGCCATCCGTCGGCCAATCTGCCGCGTACGCAAACAGAGCCAGCACCAACAACAAACTGCATTTCATGGGGTAGAGCTAATTTTTATCACACATGCCATGTCACCATAAGCTTATGCAGCGTGCTGTCCTGCTTATTCTGCTTCCCGCCATCGCTCTCGCGCAAAAGAGTCCCCTTCCCGAAGGTCAAGGCAAAGATGTTGTCCAGCGCATCTGCGGCCAATGTCATGCCATAGAGATTGTTATCGCCAAAGGCAATACTCACGACGGCTGGACACAGGTAGTTACAGAAATGATTACCCGCGGCGCACAGGGTAGCGACGACGACTTTTCAACCGTTATTGATTACCTCACGGCCAACTTCCCGCCGCGCGTGAACGTCAACAAAGCCACCACCGATGAATTGCAGACCAACTTAGGTCTGGTAGCGAAAGACGCCGATGCCATCGTCGCTTATCGAAAGCAAAACGGTCCATTCAAGACGTTGGACGATCTAAAGAAAGTACCTGGCGTCGATGCAGCCAAACTCGACAGCCTCGAGCGCAAAATCAGCTTCTAAGCCAGCGTTTCCTGATCGATAGTGGAACATGCGTTAATCACCCAAGGCGTCGCCTGGTGGGCACCTTATACCGTTCTGTCCCTACCTTTTGGTACTCGCCCCCGCTTTATGGCCTATAGTCGCACCCGAGTCGTCATGTTAGCTTGGGAACGCTTTACCGCATCCCAGACTAAATCTCAACTCGGACTATCAATGCGTAAAAAAAGAATTTCCCTCTCTCTTTCCCTTTTTGCCGGTTTCCTTAGCGTCGCCGCATCTGCCAACGCTGCCCCGATTCTCTATGACATCAATTTCAATGTCGAGGGCCCGCCGGTTGTCGTTCCAACTGGAAGTTTCATCTTCGATGCAGGCGCTGTTAACAATCCATTCTCTGCGTTTGTCATCAACTTTAACGGAGTTGCTTTCGATTTCACCGCAATGGCAAACAGCGAGACGATAACGGATTGCGGAGAACCGTCGGGCCCAGCGACCATCTTCGACGATCTGATTGGAGGGTGCGGGATCCGAACATGGTCTAGCCCAGGCGACAGCGATCAAGACTTTACTATTTTGTTTGACACTAGCGATGGTAATCTTTACGAAGCTGTCAACGACTCCAATCCGATATCAGTTGAAATTGGCTATTTTACGGTAACCAACCTTGGCCCCTCCCCGGTTCCTGAACCCGGCACGTCGTCTCTGATGATTCTTGCCGGAGTTGGAGCGTTGTGCTTCTCGAGGCGCTGTCAGCAAATCCGGTATCCCAGGCGCCGCAGCCAAACTCGATAGCCTCGAACGCAAAATCAGCTTTTAAGCAAGCGTCACTGTCACCCGTGTAACCGATGCGGGCGGAAGCGTCGCGCCTTCTAAGCGCAGCGCAACACTCTTCGGCATCACCGCTGTTGGATTATCGAATGTGTTGTGCGCATGCACATCGGTCGCGGATAACAGATCCGCACTCACCCGGTTCGCCTTGCCGCCCCGAATCATGATCTCCGTCGAACGCGCTGCGTCCATTGTCGGATTCGTTATCGTAATGGTCAGTTCCCTTCCCTTCAATGAAGCCGAACTGCTCAACCCACGCAACGCTCCGCCAACTCGAGGCGCCGAGACCATCGTCCGAATTGATTGCCCGCCCTGATGTGGCGCGTACAAGCTGAAAACATGATAAGTCGGCGTCATGCAGAACTTATCTTCGTGGGCAAAGAACAGGGATTGAAGATTATTCACCAACTGCGCGACGCTCGCCATTCCGACTTTCTCGGCATTCCGGTTGAAAATGTCCAATGTCAAACCCGCTAGAACCGCGTCGCGCATCGTATTCTGCTGTCCTAGAAGCGCTTCTGCAAACGGCTCTGTTCCCGGCGAATACCAAGCGCCCCATTCGTCCACAACTAGTTTGATGCGATGGTCCGGATCGTGCTCCGCCATCACATTCCAGTGCCCTTGAATAATGTCTTCTGTAGCTTGAGCACCTTCCAGAATGGAGTAGTATTGCGCGGCATCAAACCGCAGCGCATCGCCTTTGTCTTTATCCCAATTCGCGTTCGATTTCCCGGTCGCATTCCAGGAATAATGGTGCGCTGCCCAACCCCAAAGACCGTGCACCTTTCCGCCGCGAGCCAACTTTTCAAAGCAGCGCCGCGTCCATGAATAATCAGCGTCGTTAGGTCCGGAACCAACTATGCGCAAACCAACGTCATAACCCGGCAGCCACGCAATGTAGCGGCGCAGTTCACTCGCATAATCCTCCGGATCAAACTCACCGCCGCATCCCCACGATTCGTTTCCAACGCCCCAATACTTCACGTTCATTGGTGCTGGGTGTCCGTCAGCTGCACGAACGTCGGAAAGCGTGGTGGAACCTGCAGGCGAGTTGCAATACTCAACCCATCTATATAAGTCCTCAGCGGGAAGACTGCGTAAATTCGCAGCTATATAAGGCTGAGCGCCAGCCTGTTCGCAGAAACTGACAAATTCCGGGGTTCCAAACTGGTTCGGATCGTATGTCTGCGGACCCATTTTATTCGCGTTGGCAGGAAAGTCGCCGGAACCGGCCCAAAAATTCGTGCGCCGCGGCCGTTTATCGCGCGGCCCGATGCCATCTTTCCAATCGTATTGGTCAGCGAAACAGCCGCCAGGCCAGCGAACCATCCCCGGCTTGATGCGCTTCAGCGCTTCCACAAGTTCGTTTCGTAGCGCGCCATTGTGCCACACACCGTCATAAATGACGCCGCCCAGATTTTCCGTGAAATGGCCGTAAATCTCGGGAGCAATTACCGCACCCGGTTCATCCAGCAATACCTCAATGCGCGAGTCGCCGCCGGCTTGGCGAGCGCCAACCTGACTTCCGATTGCGCCAACTGCCAACGCACCTATAAAATCGCGTCTATTCATTTGCTATCCCTCGGTCAGCCGAACGTCCTTTAGAACTATATTCCACGGCGCATATCCACGTTTGCGGGAGTAGGCATCGTCTTCTACTTGAATCAGCAGGTCCAGTTTATTGCCAGGCTGAATTAAATGCTCGCGATCGCCAAAGCTCCAAGCCTTACAAAACTGCAATCGCCCGTCGTGGCGCAAAGGCACGGTAAAGTGTTTGCCTTCTGTCAGTACACGCGGTGGGCCAGCCACTTCCGCATTTGCGATATAGATCAATGGCGCTGGATTGCCAAATCCAAACGGCCCTAATCGCTGCAATTCCGCCACTCCGTGATCAGTCAGGTCTAGAAAGGAGGCTTCCGCGTCTGCGCAAAATAATGGCCGCATATCTTCTGCCGTCAAAACGCTTGCGGCGTGGGCATGAAATCGTCTTTGAAACACGACTAGTTGCCTCGACGGAAGCGTCACACCCGCTGCTTGCCTGTGTCCGCCAAACTTGGCGAAAACTTCGGGCATTGTTTCCAAGGCTTCCAATAAATGAAACCCGGGAATGCTCCGTCCTGATCCAGACAAATGCGGTCCAAGGCTCTCATCCACACTGGTTGCGTTGCTAACCACAAAAACCGGCCGGCAAAGCCTTTCCACCATGCGGCTGGCAACAATTCCTAAGACCCCTAAGTGCCAGTTCTCACCCGCAAAAACGAAAGCCGCCTGGTCGGCGACATCGGCCATCTCTTCGCATTGCTTTAGAATCGTTTCGACGATCTCTGCTTCTACTTGTTGCCGCTCCCGATTCAGCGTGTCTAACTTTTCAGCAATTTCCTTTGCGCGGTTTTCATCATCGGTCAAAAAGAGCTCAATCACGTCCTGAGCACTATCCATACGGCCCGCAGCGTTGATGCGCGGTGCAAGGCGAAAGGCCACTTGGTGTGTCGATGGCGGCTCGCCTTCATCCAAACCGGCAACTGCCATCAGCGCTCGCAAACCAGCATTCTTCACTCGGCGCATGCCGGACAGCCCACGTTGCACGATGACCCGGTTCTCGCCAGTTAACGGAACAATATCAGCAACGGTGGCAATTGCCACTGGTTTCAGAAACGAATCCAGTAATGCGTTCCTTCGTGCTTCCGGCAAATCGCTCTTCGCCAATAGCGCCTGGACCAACTTGAACGCCACGCCCGCGCCACACAAATCCTTGTTTGGATATTCGCAACCGGGCCGGTTTGGATTCAACACCGCCAATGCAGGCGGCAGTTCTTGTTCCGGCAAGTGATGGTCGGTAATGATGACGTCAATGCCACAAGCTTTTGCATGTCTCACTACCTCGCCTGCACGAATGCCTGTATCCACACTTACAATCAGGCGAACCCCGTCGCGTGCCGCTTGATCGATTACCTCGCTGCGCATGCCATAGCCGTCGCGCAACCGGTGCGGGATATGAAACGTGGCCACGCCACCTAAAATTTCGATCGCCTTCTTCAAGACAACGACTGACGACGTTCCATCCACGTCGTAATCGCCATAAAGCATAATCGGTTCGCGCGCTTGAATTGCTCGCCATACGCGCGCGGCGGCTTCTCCCATTCCCTGCATCAAGTGCGGATCATGCAATCCATCTAAGCCTGGAGAAAGAAATCGTTGCGCCGCTTCAATGTCAAATCCGCGATTTACGAACACTCGCGCCGCTAGCGCGGGAATGTTCAGCGCATTTCCCAATTCTGCCGCTTGAACACTCGTACCAGTCGGCAGTTTCCAGCGCGCAGCCGGACGCTTCCATTTAATTATTGGAGAAGTAGCCACCGACAGGTCCGTCGTCGCTTTCGTCTTCGGAATAGTCGCCGGATGCCGCGTCCAGTTCCATTAAGATGTCTTCTAATGTGTCATGCCAGTCGGAATGAACTTCAAATTTGTAAATGCGATTGTCCACCGAGAACGACAAGCTGATCAGGCTGGTAAATCCCTCATAGCCCTGCAGTGATTTTATCCTCTTCTCGTAGTTCCGTTTCTCATCGCGGGTAAAATCGCAAAGTTCCAGTTGTTCCAATGCCTCATCGATACTGCTTTCAGATAACGACTCGATATGAAACACCATTAATTTCGCGCCCGCACTGGCGGCTGTTCCAACGAACTCGCGAAAATCCGGATGTCGTTCTGTATCCCAAGTGGCATGGATCAAACCGTCGGACATCTGGTCGTAGCCAAAAAACACGGGAATCCCTTTCTGTAGAAGGTACGCTTCCACGTCCGCCCGCATTTTTTCTAAATCGATTGCCATCCGCTTCAAACTAGCAAATTCAGGATCGCACCCCGAAAAGTACGCTGCTACGCTTGTTCTAAAGCTAAGCACCCGTGCCCCATGACTAGGTCTTTCCGCATTATTTTATTTCTTCTGACGACCATCTGCGCATGCTTTGCGCAGAGCGGATTCGTGAAGTCCGGCGATCAGCCCATTCCCGGCGCTACCGTGACAATCACTCAGCAATCGCAGACGTTTTCGACCGTTACGGACGGCGATGGGCATTACACTTTTCCGCCCCTCAGCGCAGGCGATTGGAGCGTGAAAGTGGAGATGTTTGGCTTTGACACGCTGACTAAAACCGTAGACTTTGCGGCTGCTCTCGAAAAGCCCGTCAACTTTGATCTGGCTTTAAAACAATCGCAGATCTTGCAGCGCATGCAACAGCGTCAGCAGCAGCAACAAGCAGGAGGGTCACCGCCGAGCGGTAGTGGTGGCACACGCCCCGGTAGTGGACAGACCGCCAACTCAAGCTCGGGAGGTCAGGGACGGCCACGCCAGAATGGCACCAACGCAAACGGTCAGCAATTGGATCAGGAACTGCAGAATGAGTTGAATTCGCAGCAGGGTACGAGCGAGGCGCCAACCACCGGCGGTTCTAACGAATCGTTTCTGGTTTCGGGCAGTTTGAGTCCGGGCATGTCGCAGGGTGCGCAAGCTGATTCCGGCCCCGATATGCGTTTCGGTCCGGGTGGTCCGACTGATGCCGCAGGCAATCCTTTGGGCGGCGCCAGTAATCCATTTGGACAGCAGGGAGGCGCCACAGCAGGCGGCGGATTCGGTGGACCAGGTGGCGGAGGATTTGGCGGCGGACCTGGAGGTGGGGGGGGATTTGGAGGCCGCGGAGGTGGCGGTGGTGGATTCGGTGGCGGCCGCCAAGGTGCGAATGGCCGGAGACCGGGCCAAGTAGCGGGAGCGCAGTTTGGGAACTTCCGACGCCGCAATCAACAAATTCGTGGACAAGCTTCATTCACTTTGCAGAATTCGGCGCTGAACGCAAAGCCATTCTCGTTGGATGGAGCAGACATCCCCCAAGCCGCTTACGCGCAGAGCCGCTTTAGTTTGATTGTTGGAGGACCTTTAGTCATTCCTCATCTGGTGAAAGACCCTTCGACGCAGTTTTTTCTCACCTACTTTGGAACACGTCAGAAAAGTCCCGTTCTGTTTACCGAAACCGTTCCTACTGTCGAGGAACGCAACGGCATTTTCTCGCAAGCTACGCAATCGTTAGGCACTAATGCCACGAACGTTCCAGTCACAATCTATCAGCCCGGGACCAACACGCCATTTCCAAACAACATAATTCCAACCCAGAACATAAACCCAATTTCGCTGGCGCTACTGAAGTATTTTCCTTTGCCGAACCAAGCGGGAAATGCCAATAACTACCAGTTTGAGACCGCTCAACCGAGCAATACGGACAATGTGGGATTTCGCATACAGCGCAACGTTTCCCCAAAGAATCGCCTGTCGGCAAACATACAGTATCAGCGGCGCGACGGCGGAACTGCTCAAGCGTTTGGCTACACAGATACGACCAGTGGCTACGGCCTCTCCACAACGCTGGGATGGACATACAACATTTCGGCTAATCTCTTGAGCACATTTCAGGTTAGATTCAGCCGCAATCGCAATGAACTAACTCCGTACTTCTCGACGATGGGTGACGTTGATTCCGAACTCGGTGTTAGCCGGCCTGCCACAACATCCGTCAACTACGGGCCACCGACACTCAATTTCACGAATTTTGGAGCGCTCAGCGATGGGAGTTTCACTCTATCGAGAAATCAATCGCAAGGATTCACGGAAAGCCTCAGCGTTTTAAAAGGCCTGCATAACATTACGCTGGGCGGAGGCTACACTCGTCCGGATCAATCCACGTTGAGTGGTTCAAACGGGCGTGGAACATTTAATTTTACAGGCGCTAGCACGAGCGAAGTGATCGACGGTAAGACGGTAACTGGCACCGGCTACGACTTTGCGGATTTTCTGCTCGGCGATGCGCAATCGGAATCCATTCAATACAACAACCAAAACGAGTACTTCGAGCAGAATCAATTCAATCTGTACGCTCAGGATGAATGGAAGGTGAAATCTAACTTCACCGCGATTCTTGGCTTACGCTACGAATTCTTTGCACCCATCACGGAGAAATATAACCGGTTGGCAAACCTGGATATCGGACCCGATTTTGCACAAGTGGCGCAAGTGACACCTGGTGCTGTTGGCCCTTTCTCAGGCCAGTTTCCGGCCGGTCTGATCAACCCTGATTGGCACAACTTTTCGCCGCGGCTTGCGATTGCATGGAAACTTACGCAGTTTAAGAAATCAACCGTTCTGCGTTCCGGTTACGGAGTTTACTACAACGGACAGGCTTATCTAGGTTTCGGCTCGCAACTTGCCAGTCAACCCCCATTTGCAGTCTCAAGCAACGTCAATGCGGTGACCGGAACGGCTTTGTCGTTGACTGATGGCCTACTGCTAACCACTGCTGGTGCAATGCCCTCAAACACTTTTGCTGTAGAACGCAACTATCGCACCCCTTATGCGCAAACCTGGGAATTGTCTCTTCAGCGCGATCTGGGCGGCGGCTTCTTCACCGAAATTGTCTATCTTGGCACAAAAGGAACAGACCTCGATGTGAGAACACTTCCTAACGAACCGGCTCCTGGTATTACTTTGACGGCAGTGGAAAAAGCGGCATTGGGCAACGCGGTCGGGTACACATTGGACCAGTCAGTAGGCAATTCAAGTTTCAATGGATTGCAAACTCGCTTGAACCGCCGCTTCAATCATGGACTCTCTTTCCAGGCCTTCTATGAATGGTCGAAGTCGATAGACGATTCGTCCTCCTTTGGAGGCGCGGGCAACACAGTGGCTCAAGATTGGTTGAACATTTCAGCGGAGCGCGGCTTATCCAGTTTTGACATGCGCCATCAAGCGACCCTAGGCTTCGTTTGGACATCGCCGGTGGCAGGCCCCGGTTCGCATATGTCAGGCGAGAGCCTAACGGGTCGGCTATTGAAGGACTGGCAGCTCAGCGGCAACTTGACTGCGCATACGGGAACGCCGCTGACCGCTCGTGTGCTGGGAAATACGGCGCAATTGGCACAAACTGGCGGTATTGGTAGCGGGCGCGCGGATGCAACCGGTGAAGCCGTTACAGACGGGACTGGACAATTCTTTAATGTGGATGCGTTTACCATACCCGCTACCGGCACTTATGGAAACGCCGGCCGCAATACTATTCCCGGACCGGATTTGTTCAGTCTAAATGCGGCATTCGCCCGTTCATTCAATCTTTCGGAGCGGCGCAGAATTGAGTTTCGTATCGAAACTACAAACATCCTGAATAACGTCAATTACACAAACTTGTACACAGTGGTGAATGCGACGAATTATGGTCTACCCAGCGCAGCCAGTGCAATGCGAACGGTACAGGCCGTTGTGAGGTTACGGTTTTGAAAAAGCTAGCTCCGATTCTTGCCCTTCTGCTTGCGGTTGATCCGGCACTGCCGCAGCGCAGTCCCAGTTTCCGTATTGAGACCAGCGTTGTGACGGTGAACGTCACGGTGTTGGATAAAGATGGTAAGCCGATTGAGAATCTAAAAAAAGACGATTTTGAGCTTTACGAAGACGGCAAAATTCAGAAGCTGCAAGCAGTGGATTTTCAAAAGCTGCAATCGACTGTGCTGCCGCCGATGACGCTGGCGGATAGAACCGAACCGGCCCCGCCGCCGACTGCCTACAATCCGGCAGCTGCGGCGGCGGCCAAAGCTAATCTACTGACGAAATATCAAGACCGTCGCTTGATTGTTTTGCTGTTTGACTTTTCATCCATGCAGCCAGCCGAACAAGCACGCGCTCGCGATGCAGCCGTCAAATTCTTGAAGGCGCAGATGACCAGCAGCGATTCGGTTGCGGTCATGGTTTATTCCAGCGAATTGAAAACAGTTCAAGATTTTAGTTCCGACCGCGATCTACTCATCAATACAATCAACAAGTTCCGCCTTGGCGAATCGAGCGAAAACGCAACTGTCGCAGATGAGGGATCAGATCCACAGGATGCCAGCGGTCAGTTTGTCGCCGATGAAACCGAATTCAATATCTTCAACGCAGATCTAAAACTGGCGGCGCTCGAAGATGCCGCGCGCGGCTTAGGCCAGTATCCGGAAAAGAAGGCGCTGGTATATATTTCGAGCGGAATTCAAAAAAATGGGGTTGACAATCAATCGCAACTTCGCGCAACGGTTAACACGGCTATTCGAAACAATGTAGCGTTTTATCCAATTGATGCGCGCGGTCTGTCCGCACTGGTGCCAGGGGGAGATGCAACCCAAGCTTCGCCATTTGGCAACAATCTTTATAGCGGCGCCGGCCAGAATACTCTGCGCAGCAACTTTCACAATCAGCAGGAGACGCTGGCTACGCTGGCACTTGATACGGGCGGGAAAGCGCTGTTGGATTCGAACGATCTGACCGAAGGCATCCGGCAAGTGCAGCAGGACTTTTCCAGCTATTACGTTTTGTCTTACGTGAGCAGCAACACGGCGTTGGATGGCCGGTATCGGCGGATTCAAGTAAAGCTGGCACCCCACTTATCTTCGGTCAAGGCTAAGCTCGATTACCGGCAAGGCTACTACGCCTCGACCACGTTCGAACATATGACGGATTCAGATAAGGAAGCGCAACTCGCTAAAGCCCTGCAATCAGAAAATCCGGTAACTGATTTACCGATAGCAGTGGAGATTGATTATTTCCGTCTGGAGAAGGCTAAATATTTCGTGCCAGTTTCAGTAAAGATACCCGGCTCTGCCTTGTTGTTCAAAGGCAAAGGCGCAAAACAAGCGACGCAATTGGATTTTATTGCTGAGATATCTGACGCTCGAAAGCGTTCGGCCGCGACTGTCCGCGATACGATTCCATTGAAACTGGATCAGGACACAGTTGGCCAAGTCTCGCAAAGAAGCATTGAGTACACAACCGGTGTGACCTTGACGCCCGGCAATTACAAATTGAAATTCGTTGCCCGGGAAAACGGCGAAGGCAAAGTGGGAACCTTTGAGACACCCTTCATCATTCCCGATGTTTCCGAACAGAAGAATTTGCGCACGAGTTCGCTGGTGTTGAGCAATCAGCGTCAAGCTGTGGGAGAACAGGTGGCTGGCGTGAAGAACGCGAAGAAACTTGTAGCGGCTAATCCGCTGATCGCCGACGGCCAGCAGTTGATGCCTAACGTTACTAAGGTGTTTCGCCCTGGCCAGAACATGTTGGCCTATGTGGAGGTTTATGATCCGACGATTCCCGACTTTCTGCCGGAGAATTTTCGGCGTGCCAATATCCAGGCAAGTCTAGCGCTGTATAAAGACAACAAAAAGGTGTTTGAATCACCGGCGATACGAGCGAACAAGTTAAACGATGGTCGCGAGGGAACCCTGCCGGTTTGGCTACAAGTTCCGCTTAAAGACGTTGCGCCCGGCAAATACGAGTGCCAAGTGAATTTAATTGATGATTTTGGGCGGAAGTTTTCGTTCTCGCGATCGCCTATCGCTATCCTGCCAGCGCCAAAACCGGCTGTCGTACAACCTCCGGCCAAATCGGAATAGCAAGGGTCTAGAATTCGCCAAATTCCAACAAACACTAACGATCGACTGCGATTACTTCCTTCGTTTTTTCGTCATCGGAGCCGTGTTGATCCTCACCAAGACCGAATGAAGGTTCAACATGCACGAGAACATCGGCCACCCAGGGCAGACTCTCTTTTATCTCGCTTTTTACGCGCGTGGCAATATCGTGCGACTCGCGAACGGTCAGCGACGGGTCGACTTCCAAGTGGAGATCCACGTGATAGCGTAAGCCGGTCCGACGCGCGAAGCACTTTTCAGTGCCTAATGCGCCGTTCACTTTTAAAGCGACAGCTCGAATCTCAGCCAGTTTTTCCGGCGCGGGCATGGTATCGAGCAAATGATCGATGGTCCTATGGACCAACTGAACGGCGAGTAGCGTAACAAGCAAGCCGATCAAAACGCCGCCGATTTTGTCGGCATTGCCAAAACGGTCCGGGTTTGACAGCGTCAATCCAACCGCCAGAAGAGCAATGGCCGTGGAAAGCAGGTCGGTAATGTCATGCCAAGCATCAGCCTCTAACGAAAGGCTGGATATCCGACGGCCCACCCTAAATTTCAACGTTGCCAGGATTACCTTCAGCAGCACAGCAAAAAAGAGAGGGTAAAGAGCATACAGCGGCAGCGTGCTGCGCTGGTGCACGACGGTAACGCCGTGCCAGAAAATAGCCGCGCCCGCAAGCAATAAAATGCCGCCCACCCCCAGACCGGCTAATGTTTCATAGCGGCCATGGCCGTAAGGATGCTCCTTGTCAGGTGGCTTGCCAGCTAGCCAAAGGCCCCAATAGACAATCGCAGAACAGAGGACGTCTCCCCCGGCCTCCAGACCGTCAGAAAGTACGGAGGTAGATCTTGCCTTATATCCGATAAAAAGCTTTAGCAGCGCGAGAATTAGACCCACGACGACGCTGATGAAGGCCATTTGCCTACCAACTTGCGCTTGCTCCGACAGCGTCAGAGATCTGGGCACGGACTGCATGTTCTGAGAATAACCCGGCAGCAGCCTTGCTAGGGAGTAACTAGGCCTATAGAGAATGTTGGCACAATGCACGCACTATTCTTATCGGGTCATATTGCCGATAAACCTAATGGGAAATTGTTTGAAATCAGACATGAAGAATTTCACGCTGAGCTTTAAGCCGCCGGGCTCGTCCGATCGACGGACATACGGACGCGAGGGCGAGCGAGGCGCATCCATCGTATTGTTCACAATCATATTCGCCCTTGTGCTTGTTCCGTTGATGGGCTTAGGCATAGACGCAGGCATCCAGTATTGGGTTAAAGCCAAACTGAGCGCCGCCGTCGATGCCGCAGCTTTGGCAGCGGGCCGTTCGCTCAATGTGGGATCCACTGTTGCGTCACAAACCGCGAATGCGCAAGCCGTCGGCCGACAGTATTTCACGGCAAATTTTCCCACTGGAACCCTGGGATGCACGGTTTTCGGCGGCGTTCAGGTTGTCAACAGCGTGAGCATAAGCGTAACGCAAGTTAGCAATTACATTACCGTCACCGCAACCGCCCAAGTCACTGCCCCGCTGTATTTCATGAAGCTTTTGCATCTATCAGCCGGTACGATCGTGGCCACGAGTCAGACCACGCGGCGGAATGCCAATGTCGTGCTGGTGTTAGACAGGTCGGGTTCCATGAACAATAATAATTCCTGTTCGGCGCTGGTTTCAGCGGTCGAAACATTTACAAACGAGTTTATTAACGGGCGCGATCAGTTGGGGCTGATTACGTTTTCTACGAGTGCGAACGTGGATTTCGCTCCAACCGTGGACTTCTCGTCCAATAGCCCCAGCATCAACAGCACCATTAACAGCATGGTCTGCGTCGGTGCTACCAGCACGGCTCAGGCATTAACGCTGGCTTACAGCGAAATCAAAGCGATCAACGAACCGGGCGCACTGAATGTCATTCTATTCTTCACGGATGGGCAAGCTAATGCAGTGGTAGCGACTTATCCTATCAAGACACAAACCTCCACCATTTACGACGCCGTGAATACGGGTAGCCTCGGATCTGTCGGCCCCAGCAGTTGTAAGAGCACCGACGTGCTTTATGGCGGCTATACGGATTTTTCGGGGTCGGCCAATGCGACCGGTTATACAGGCGGTGTATATGATGTTACGCCGGTCTCCATCACCCAGGGCAATGGCGATCCGCCATCCATTAGCGCCACCGGATGCCAATTCAGCTCTAGCAATAACGGCGCATTCGGCAACTACAACGTTCCTTACGGTCGTAATGATATCGCTTATATCCCGACGACCGATGCGTTCGGAAATCTGACTACCGGATACAAACCATCCCAAACCTTCCCCAGCGGCCCGTATTCCGGCCAAATAAGAACGGACAGCCCCTTGGCGATTCGCTACGCCGCCATGAATGCTGCTGACTACATTTCACAGCAAATTCGTTCGGATACGACCTACAACATCGTGACTTACACTATCGGACTGTCGGGCAACGAGAACATCCCTATGGACGACGATTTTCTGGAACGCATTGCAAACGATCCTCGCGCTTCGAATTACAATTCTTCGCAACCAGTGGGAATGTTTGCCTTGGCGACCGATGCACCTTCATTGTCTGACGCCTTCAATGCGATTGCGTCGCAGATTTTGCGTTTGTCCAAGTAGTCCTAGAAGACGTTTAGAGCAGTGACGACATTACTTGGGAACAGCGCCCATAGCCCGACGTTAGGTGGATTCACGTACATTTGCGAAACGTAGGCATACTGGCCAACACTCAGCGTGATAAGGTTCGCAAAGCTATCCGCTTGGACGCTCGTGTCAGTTAGATAGCTGGCTGAACCGATGTCACCATTACTCTGGATGTCGCTCGCCGTTATGCTCGGTGCATACGTGCTCGCCGCGATTGAGGTGTTTCCGATAGTCAAGCGTTTGACCACCACGTAGTGATTCATGTTAGGGCAGCTTCCCGAATTGGCTGCGTATCCGGCAGAGGTACACGACGTGCCGTTAACGTATGTAATAGTGGACAGATAGATTATGCCCGTACCGCCGGTGGTGGCCATACCCAAGCCCTGGCCGATTTGGTTCACCACCAAGTTTTGACTGGTCGCCTGGGAAAAGTCTACTCCATAAGCGTACATATGGCCCGTGTCGCGGCAAACCTCAGTGACTTGGTTCGCCAAGATCAGGCTGAGGCCTATCATGATCATCCCGAAGAATATCGGCATAATGAGAAGGCCCGTGGCCAAAACAAATTCGATCATGGCTGTGCCCCGCTGGCCTGCCAACTTCCGAGGAGCATCCTTAGGGACAGGGCATGATGCCATTGGGTGGACCCTCCAAAGCGTCCGAGGCAGTAGCGGATAAACTGACCGGGCTACCGGTTCTCCAAACCGGAGCAAAGGGCTTGATATTCAAACCGGAAATGGTGACTTCAATGACATTGCCGCCAGCAGTTGCTCCGGCACCGGTGACGGCGATCAGAGTGGCTGGATTGTAATAAGTAACCGTAACCATGGACGACGAATTGCTGCTGGTTACAAAGCCAAATGCATTTGCCACTACGACTTCGCGAACTGAATCTCCCAGGCAGGCCGCCGGCGCCAGAATTTGTCCCGTAACTCCAAAACGAACGCCTTCTCTGGCGGCATGCTGAATCGTGGCACGGGCGAATATCAGCCAGGCGGTGTCCATGAGCATGAAGACCAGCGCCATTAACGGAATGATTACCAAGGCGAATTCCACGGTAGTTGAACCTAACTCACCTGCGGCAGGACGGGCAGCTGTGGATTTTCGACTCACAAGTCTTCTCCAGATAAAGATCGTCGGAAGAACTGCAAAACTTTAAGGGCTAAGCGTCGAGGGACCTCAGAAAGCAAAAATAGGGCAGCCCGTCGAGGCTGCCCGGCATTGAGAACGACCCGGCTCAGTTTTCACCCAGGACAAAAGTGCTTGTGGCAGTGGAGGTGGATGAGCCCCAAACCGACGACGAAGCCCAAACGGAAGATGTGCCCCAAATAGAAGAGGTGCTCCAGACGGACGAGCTGCCCCAAACTGATGAATTACCCCAGACAGAAGAGTTGCTCCAGACCGAGGAGGTTCCCCAGATAGATGAACTGCCCCAGATGGATGAGGTTGCGGACGACAAGATAGTGCTTAATGCGGATGTCAGCGTGTTCGAGACAACTGTTGGCAGGGAGATGGCCCCGTTTTGCGAAACCACGGAGCCCCACGTGTTAGACGGACTGTAGGAACCGTTGTACGTATTCGGATTCCAGGCAGAACCGTAGTCAAAAGCCATTCCGTAGGTATTTGTGTACATTTGTTTCTGAGCGAACGGCGAGAGGCTATTGCCCATTGGCGTCTGGTTGCTGCTAAGTGCGGCTTGCAGATCTAAATAACCAGCGCCTCTCGTGAACGGATCATTGTAGTCCGTATAGGTGCTGGAGAGGTATGTCACGCTACTCGATGATGGGAATGTCTTGTACGACGTCGTCATGAGTCGGATTTTGACTTGGTCCGGGCTCAGACTGGGTTGCGCTTGAAGCAAATCAGCAACGGCACCGCTTACGACAGCGGCGGCCATACTGGTTCCACTAAGCATGTAATAAGTATTGGACGAAGTGGAATTGCCCTTTGAGTTGTAATAGCTGGTTGGCACAAGATTTGAAGCGGTCTGCGCCAGTGTGGGGGACGTGCTGGGCATGGTGGAGACAATCATGTTGCCCGGCGCCACAAGATCGGGTTTCACAACGCCGTCGTATAAGGAAGGTCCCTTTGAACTGTATGACGCCATCAGGTCATCGGTACGGGTTGGCGTACCCACGGTCTTCATGGAGCCGACGGTTATTACGGAGGGATCGTTTGCGGGTGAGTTAACTGTCCCGTAACCCCGATTGCCCACGCTGTTGAGGCGGCCATCGTTGCCTGCAGCCACAACTACTACTATCCCGTCGGCCCAAGCCTGTTCCACTGCCTGACAGACCGGGTCCTGCGTATAGCTTTCATACACCGGACGACCAACTGACAGGTTGATAACCCTGATGTTGTATTGATTCTTCAACGTCATCGCGCGATCAATGGCCGAAATAAGGGTGCTGTCCGAAGTTTCGCCATTGGCATCAAGCACGCGTAAATTAATCAAACTCGCACCGGGCGCGATGCCCTGCAGGTTACGAGTACAGGTGGAACAATGGGATGCATTACCGCTGCCGGCGATGATACCGGCAACATGCGTGCCGTGACCGAATTGGTCTTGGCCGTTACCTCCCGTTAGATCCTCTGTATGGACGACATTCGTCAGATCACTATTTGGACCTATTCCGCTATCGATTACCGCCACGCCGATGCCCGCGCCATTCACGCCAAATTGTTGGCGGGCTGTGGTTGCGTTGGTCGCATCGCCGACCAGATCCAGATGCGCCTGCACTTGGTGGTCGATTGAGATGTGCGCCACATTCGGCAAGTTGGCGAGACTCGACAGCGAAGAACCCGTAACAGTGTAGCCGCCGGAAGGCAGGTTCGCCATGCGGTGCTTCAGTTGGCCTCCGAAAGCTCTCACCTTTGCGTGGTCACTTTCAGTTGGGGGAGTCTTGTATTGAATAATCACATCGAAGTTTCCAGTTTGATTGGCGGTCGCCAACTCTTGTGAAAGCTTCGATGCTGAACTCTGCGCGAAAGTTGGAATGGTGGCCAGCAAAACCATCAGTGCCAACCCTCCCTGTCCAACAATTGTTATCTTTCTGTTCTGAATCACGAGCCACCTGTTCGGGTATTGAAAGTTTTGACAACAAGGTTGCGAACGCGCACAAGTGCGCCACTCAACAAACCTTACCGTTAAAGGGCTTATCGTGGCAAAGAAGGATAATTTTAGAATTTGACGGCCCTATGCCGTCTGGAGATGGAAGCGTTAAGTTTTGATACGTACCGCGTATAGCTGCTTTGCTGAAACGGCTAGGGCCTTTCCAGACGCTTAGAATATGCGACGGTCGCCTTTGCTGATGGGCGCATCGTTAATGCTGGCTATGCGACGACGCATGAGGCCGTCGTCATCAAACTCCCAGAGTTCATTTCCGTAGGATCGAAACCATTGGCCGCTATCATCGTGCCATTCGTATTCAAATGTGACAGCCATGCGATTGCCACGGAAACCCCAAAGCGTCTTCTTCAGACGGTAATCGAGCTCTCGGTCCCACTTGCGGCGCAGGAATGCTTTGATCTCGCTGCGGCCGCGGAGAAACTCAGTGCGGTTTCGCCATTCTGAATCGGCGGAGTAAGCGAGCACGACACGTTCCGGATCGCGGGTGTTCCAGGCATCTTCGGCGGCTTTCACTTTCCGCAGGGCAGTTTCTTCGGTAAAGGGAGGACGGAGATCGGAGGGTATTTCCATGAGAGTTATCCAGAGGAAGGAGGATTTGTGCGAACCCTCCTCGCTTCAGAATATACGGTTGGACGCGGGAAAGAGACTAAGGAGTGGATGGGTGCGAACTACAGCAATTGTGGGGCATTGAGTCTTCGTACTTATCGTGGTGCCGAACCCAGGACATTGTGTTTGGGAGGCCATCCTCGTCACGGCCCTTAGGCGCAAGGTCCAAGAAGTTGTATGCGCCAACGAGAATATCCAAACCGCGCGCGTACGCGGAATAGGTGTGAAAGACTTCGCCGCCGTTTTTATAGAAGACACTCAGGCCGGGCGCTTCGGCGCTAGGGAAGTGCTGGCGGCTGTAATTGTAGTAGACACTGCCGGAGGCGAGTTCTTCAGGCGTGAAAGACACTTGGAAATCCCTATTAAACTCGGAGCCGTTGGACGAAACCCATTTGAACCGCCAGCCCATGCGCTTCTGAAACGCTTGGATCTCAGGAAGGGGGGCACGCGAGCAAGCAATGAGTGTGACGTTTCGATGGGCTAGGTGCACGCAAGAACCGTCGAAATGGTCGGCTAGGTAGGAGCAGCTTTTACAGCCTTCCGACCAGCCTGGTCCCAACATGAAGTGGTAGATGAGCAGTTGATCACGACCGTCGAACAGCTCAGCGAGTGATTGCCGGCCATGAGGGCCGTCGAAAACATAATCTGTTTCGACTCTCACCCACGGCAACTGGCGGCGTTGGCGGCTAAGTTCATCACGAAGACGAGTGAATTCCTTTTCTTTTTCGAGAAACGCCTTACGTTTCTCGACCCATTGCTCGCGCGAGACCACTTCGTGATCAAGGGTAGTGGCGGCGGTCATTTTTTCGCTCCTTTCTGAGTGCGTTCCGAAGCGCGGCGAACGCGCCCGGTGAGGTGTCCCCAGCCTTGGGTAATTTTCGCTCCGTCCAAAAGATCCGGTGAGATCTGGCCAACCGCTTTGTGATGAAAGGTCAAACGCGTCCCATTGCTTTCGGGCGTGAGGCGATATTGCACATTGGATATCACCGGATTTGACATAAACAATGGCCCGCATATCTCAAGTAGCGTGGGAGCTTTGATGGCTTGGACGTGGCCCCAGAGGTGGCCGGAATTGTTGCCGAGATCGCGGAACCAGCGACCGCCGGGCCAAGCTTCAATCTTCATTGGCATCGGTGCGCCGTTCGGGCCTTCGTTCTCGGTGCCCATTTGTTCCAACAGAGTTGCAAAGACGAGTTCGATTGGCGCGGCAATGAACTCGTCTTGAGTGATTTCGAGAGTCTGAACGGTTTGTTCAGTGGTTGTAGCAGACATAACTTACTCCTTCGTGGTGGGGGTTGCAGCTTTGCGTTCGGCACGCTCCTTTAGACGGCTAATTTGATTCGTCCAGAAGCGCTCATACTGTTTAATCCAGTCGTGGATGGGTTTCAGTTCCTGGGGTTGCAAGCGGTATAGACGCAATGGTCCTTGCTTGGTAACGGAGACGATGCCCACTTTGCGCAGAACTCCCAGATGTTTTGAGAGCGCGGGTTGGGGCACTTGGAGCAATTGAGCCATCTCGCCTACGGCCCTGTTTTGGCCCGTCGACAGCAAGTTAATAATGTCGCGGCGACGGGGTTCGGCTATGGCGTTGAAGACGTCAGCAGTGGTAGCGGCTCTGGCCATTTACGGTCATTATATTCCCATATAGGAATATCCTGTCAAGCAGAACTTTTTCGGGCTACATAAGGTCGTGGTCTCTAGTCTCGGGAACCATCAATAGTCCAATTAGCGTTAACGCTGCCGCAGCACTGAGGTAGTAACCGACATAAGCTAGGCCGTAGGTTTTGGCGAGCCAAGTTGCAATGTAAGGTGCAAGTGATGCGCCTAATATTCCGGCGAAATTGAAGGCCAGCGAACTGCCGGTGTAACGAACGGGAGTGGGAAAAAGCTCGGACACCAATGTTCCGAGCGGTCCGTAGGTAACACCCATAAGGCCGAGTCCGATGGCCATCATGAAAACGGGGCCAAGCGTGCCAGCTAGAAAGATGGGAGCCAGGAAGAATCCAAACAAACCGATAGCGACCGTTACCCAAAGCATGATCCGACGACGGCCTCGTTCCGCAAGGCGTGCGGCAAACGGAATAGTAAGCGCAAAGAACAAGATGTCGAATAATTGCATTCGCAAAAAACTGGCGCGGCTGAACCCAAGCGCGGTGGTTCCCCAAAGCAGAGCAAAGACAGTCATCAGGTAGAAGAGCACGAAGGTCGCCAAGCAGAGTAGGATGCCGGCAAAAAGTGATTTCGGGTGATTCTTTGCAACCGAGAGGACTGGAAATTTCAGCTTCTCGCCACGCTCCAAAGATTTTCTAAAAACCGGCGTTTCGGTCAAGTTTAGTCGCACATACAGGCCAAGCAGAACGAGGATGGCGCTGGTGAGGAATGGAAGGCGCCATCCGAAAGAGAAAAACTGCGCGTCGCTCAGCCAGTGTGAAAGGAGGAGGAAAACCGAGCCTGAAAAGAAGAAGCCAATGGGCGCTCCGAGTTGCGGGAACATTCCATACCAGGCGCGCTTATTCGGCGGCGCATTCTCAATCGCAAGGAGCACTGCCCCGCCCCATTCGCCGCCAAGACCGATACCTTGACCGAAGCGGCAGACGGCGAGTAAAAGCGGGGCCGCAAAGCCGATCGTCTTATATGTGGGAAGAAGGCCAATGCAAACGGTAGACAGGCCCATGGTGAGGAGGGCAAGAACTAGCGTTGTTTTGCGGCCCGTGCGATCTCCAAAGTGCCCAAAAAGTGCAGAACCGATGGGGCGTGCAACAAACGCTATACCGAAAGTGGCGAGTGAAGCGAGAGTGGCGGCCGTAGGATCAGAAACTGGGAAGAATAACTTTGGAAAGACCAGAACGGCTGCAGTTGCATAGATATAGAAATCGAAGAATTCGATAGTGGTGCCGATAAGACTGGCAAACAAAACCTGGGCGGGTGTGTTGCGAGGATGCGCGGACTGCATGGGCAACCATCAATGATAAGCGGTTGCAGGCGAGCAATGAACACTCCCTCACGCTAAGGCGGGGACGAGTTCCAGTGCTTGCTGGATGCGTGTCGCATCGGCGAAACCTCGTTCGTGGATGGACCGCATTTTCTGAACGCGGACGCGACCGGTATCGGTGTGAAAGATGATTTTTCGTCCCACAGGTCCACCGATATCGGAAGCGTGTAGATTCAGTCCGTGGTGTTCAATTAATCTATACGCCGCTTGGATGTTTTGCCGGCCGACGCTGCTTGGGCCAGAGAGCATTTGCAGAACATCAGACCCACCGAATAGTTTGACTTCGAGTTCACATATGTCCGCACCGCTGCGCCGGAAGAAGGTGACCATCTCTTCGAGGGTGGAATCGAGGTAGGAGTATTTTGCGGTTTCCGCGGAGAATGGCTTATTCTTCGGGCGAGTGGCGAGCAGACAATGGCACATGGCTGCGGCGCCGGAGTTGGCGTGACGCATGGTAAACGAGACGCAACTGCCTAGTATGGTGGAAATGGCTGCGTGTTGGCGGGTCAATGAGAGTTCACCGGGCTGAAGTTGCATTTGACGCATTTGTTTTACAACGGACTTATCGGCGACCCGAGGATAGTAATAGGGAACCAACACTTACTCCGTACTGGTTAAAAACCGTTCACGCGGAGTGGCAACGGGCGTATACGCGCCGGTTATAAGGGATCACACGCCCGGGACTAGTACTCTCGCGGGCTAGATTAAAGCAATTTCAGCAAAGTTACCAGTGTTTGTGTGTAGAATCGCAGAGGAGCACCGGAAAACCACATGATTTCTATGTTGGGGCATGCCCTGATAGGCTTATTGGCTGGAGTTGTAGCCTCGAAATTGATGCATTCATCACATGGGCTAATTGTAGATACACTTCTTGGGTTGGCGGGCGGTTGGCTCGGCGGAAGGATTGGTGGGTGGCTAGGAATGTATCAGGAAGGCCACTTCATGGGTTTTGTGATGGCAGTGGTAGGCGCCATAGTTATTTTGGCAATTGCCCACTTCATCTGATTTGGTGACCGATTTTCAAGGAGAATAAAACAACAAAATGAATAACTATATGCGAGTTCTCGCGGCAGGTACGCTAGTAACTTTTGGATTGGTTGCAAGTGCTTTTGGACAACAGGGCGCGGCCACGACAGCCACGACTTCGACCAGCACGGCAGCGAAACATCACCACAAAAAAGGCACTGGCGCGGCAACGGCGGCAGCAGCCTCGACAGCTACCTCGGCGACTTCGGCAGTGTCGAACGCAGCGAGTAAGACGACCTCGGCTGCCGCAGGCGCAGGTTCAGCGGTAGCTGGTGGCACCACGAGTGCCGTTAGCAAGGCGAAAACCGCTGTGGCTCCGACGCCCAAAGCTTCGGCCTCCGACATTGCTTCCGCTAAGGCTTCGGGTCAGGTTTGGGTGAATACGTCTTCGAAGGCTTATCACAAGAGCGACAGCAAGTGGTATGGCGCAACTAAAGCCGGCAAGTTTATGTCTGAAGCAGATGCTCAGAAGGCTGGCTATCACGCAGCCAAGGACTAGTTTGACAAGTAAGAGGATATAGGTTGTATTGGGTGGGGGTCGGCGTCTATAAAGAATGCCAGCACCCACCTTTAATTTTTGCGGCAGAACTTTCCAGGGAGGAAACGACAGATGAGCTTATTAGATTTAGCTGGCCAGATGTTGGGCGGCGGCGGCGCGAACCAAAATGCGATGAGCGCGGTATTGAGCATGGTTAACAATCATCCGGGCGGCCTGCCTGGCTTGATTTCGTCATTTGAACAGGGTGGTTTGGGCGGTGCAGTTAGTTCGTGGGTGCAACCGGGAACGCAGAATCAAGCGGTATCCGGCCAGCAGGTTCAGAGCGCGCTGGGCAGCGCCCAAATTCAGGAAGTAGCGCAAAAGCTGGGATTGCCTGCGGACGCTGCCAGCGGTGTAATTGCGCAAATGCTACCCAGCATTATTGACCATTTGACTCCGGGCGGCCAAGTTCCGGCTGCGGGTTCGAACCTTCTCTCAATGGGAGAAGGCTTGTTGAAGAATTTCTGCAAGTAGGACAAGAAAAACCATTTTGAGGTGAAGATAAAGAAATGAAGTTGCTTCGAATTGCAAGTTGCTTAATGGCTTTGGCGATGGTGGCGGTTGTGCCTCAGGCCACGCTTTTGGCTGGACAAGGTGCTGCGCCTGCGAAGACGGCGAAAGCAACGGCAGCAGCCACGGATCTGGTGGACTTGAATACTGCGACAGTTGCGCAGTTGCAGGCATTGCCCGGCATCGGCGACGCTTATGCGGGCAAAATTGTCAGCGGCCGGCCTTATAAAACAAAGACCGACCTGTTGAATAAGAAGATTGTCCCTGCTGCTACCTATGCCAAGATCAAAAATCTTGTCATTGCAAAACAGCAGTAAACCGATCGAACAAACAGCTAAGTTGAAAAATGGCGGCGATCCAACATCGTCGCCATTTTTCTTTTTACTTTCCGCGTTCGTATTTCACTTCGCCGCCAATGATCGTGTATAAGACACGCGTGTCGAGGATCTGATCGTCAGGCACAGTCAGGATGTCTTTAGACAGGACTGTGATATCGCCAAGTTTGCCTTTTTCCAGAGTCCCTTTTTCTTTTTCTTCAAAAGCGGCGTAAGCAGCATTGATGGTATAGGTGCGAAGTGCTTCCATGCGGGTTAGCCTTTCTTCTGGGAAGAAAGTTTTGCCGTCTTTGGTCTTGCGTGTGACCGTGGCATAGAAAGAAGGAATGGGGTCAACATCTTCTACTGGGGTGTCGGTACCATTGGCGATGACGGCACCGGAATCGATCAGTTTGCGCCAAGCGTAGGCACCTTCAGCCGCGCGTTTTTCACCGATCCGAGCTATGACGAAGGGCGCATCAGAGGTGCAGTGGATGCCTTGCATAGCAGCGATAACACCCAGTTGACCAAAGCGCGGAATGTCAGTGGGATTCAGGTGCTGGGCATGTTCCACGCGCCAACGGAGATGGATTTTGTCGGGATTAGCGTTGAAGACACTTTCGTAAAGGTTAAGCACTTCACGGTTGGCTCGGTCGCCAATGGCATGAACGCAAAGTTGGAAGTTGTTTTGAATGGCGAAATCCGCCACGCGCCGCAGGTCGCCGAGGTCTTGCGTGTTGAGGCCGGAGGTGGACGGCATGTCTGAATAGGCTTCAAGGAACCAAGCGCCGCGTGAACCAAGGGCGCCATCCATGATGCGTTTCAGGGCGCGCACGGTCAGGTGGTTATCGCCGTAGCCAATCATTTTGTAGCTGGAAGCGCGGTTTAGGATTTCGTCAGTCGGGATTCGCAGCATTACCCAAAGCCGCAGAGGCAGCTTGTGTTCGTCCGCGAGCTGTTTGAAGAGATCGACATTTTGAAGCGATGAGCCGGCATCTTCAAAGGACGTGACACCCTTTTGCAGGCAATCGTTAGCGGCGAGATTCACCTGGCGGCGGAGGATAGCGTCCCGTTCCGCGACACTTCGCGAGTCTTCGAAGGTTTGGTAGGCGGGACGGATGAGGGATTGCGCGGTCTCGTTGAGAAGACCGGTTGGGTTACCGGCTGAATCGTGGAGGATTTTGCCGCCGGGCGGGTCGGGAGTGGCTGATGTGATCCCGGCAGCTTTGAGCGCCGCGGCGTTCAGCATGGATGCGTGGCCGCTGACATGTGTAAGCCAAACAGGATTATTGGGAGCGGCTCTGCTGAGTTCAGTTTCAACCGGAAAGCCTTCAACATTGGGTTGAGGAGGCGAATCCCACTTGGATTGATGCCATCCACCACCAAGAATCCAATCGCCAGGTTTGGCTTCGCGGGCGGCAGCGCGGACGAGCGAGACAATTTCATTCCAATTTCGAGCGTCGCGGAGATTCAACTCTGTCTTAGCTTGGCCAAGTGATAGGAAGTGGCCGTGACCTTCGATTAAACCCGGAATAACGAGTTCGCCATGCAGCGTAATGGTGCGCAACGCAGCAATGCCACGGAGTTGAGAATCGCTGCCGACAGCAATAATGCGGCCATTGGTAACGGCAATTGATTCGGCTGATTGCTGACCAACCGCAGGAGCGAGAGTTATGATGTGACCGCCACGAATGAGCAGGTCCGCCTGAGGCTGAGAGAACGCGGTGATCGCGACGACAAGCGCTAATAGCGACAGGCGATTCAAAAGACTCATTGAACGATAATAAATCTTTGTCAATGCGCGGACCGCTGATCGTACTCTGCTTATTAACGCTGGCTTTGTCGTGGTTGGTTTTTCTTGGCGCGGGCAGTCAACAAGGTGATTGGAACACGTCGTTGTTGTTCATTGGCGCGGCGGCGCTTTTTTACTGGATGTTTCGGAGCGGCCAGACTGCACCACGAATTCCGATATGGCAGAGCGCAGTGCTGTGGGCGGTGCCAGCTTATGCGGCCTTGCAATTGATAACTTTGTCTCCGAAATTATTGGAGACGCTGTCTCCAACTCGCGCATTGATTCAGGAGACGCTCGGCGGTGTGATGAACACAGGCTCTGCACCGTTAGCCGTAACGCCTCCGGCAGCGATGCTGGGCTTATTCAGTTTGCTTGCGTTTCTCACGGTGTTCAGCCTGTTGCGGGATATAGAGTGGCGAATGGCGGTGACCACGCCTTGGATGCCGGTTATTCCTCTGCTGGCAATGGCAGGTTTGGAAGCATTGGTGGGCGTAGTCCAATGGATCGGCGGTCGACAGCACGCGGCCGTTCGCGGCACGTTATTAACATCGGAACATTTTGCAAGCCTTTTAGAGATTGCTTTACCCTTCACCCTGACATTCGGAATCATTGCATTAAGGGGTCACCAAACTCGTGCGCCCAGATCTGTGTTGCCGGCCATAAGCGCTGGCCTGGGATGGTTCGCAGCAGCATTAATCCTAGTTGCGCTGTTTCACACCGATTCGCCAACTTCTCATGTGGTGGTAAGCGCATCCGTGATCAGTCTGCTCGGACTTGGATTAATTCCGCGGTTGAACACGACCAGGTTGCGATTGATCGGCGCGGGAGCGGCGGCAGTGGTGTTGTTAGCACTTGCTTCGTCGGCGATATCGCCTTTTGACATTGAAGGATCGATGGCACGTCTATCGACGAATAACCAAGCGAGTGCGGAAGCAAGAGTAGCGACCTGGAACGGCGCGGCGAATCTGCTGGCCGACTACCATTGGGTGGGAATTGGCATGGGGGGGTTCGAATCGGCATTTCCGCGCTACCAAGGGGCGACGGATTTGAGCCGGATTCAGCATCCACATAGCGACTTGCTGGCACTGCTGATTACGTTTGGCGTATTGGGCGCATTGTTGGTTGGCGCCTTGACGGTAGGAGTGTTACGGCCTGCAATTATGGGCTCCATCTTTCAAGTGGACGAGAGCAGGCGATTGCTGGCAGTTTCGATTTCGGCTGCATTGGTGGGTCTGGTTGTGAGGAGCGTGATGGAGGCGGCTATTTCACTTCCGGCAACGGCCTTAATGGCGGCGTGGGTGGCGGGAATGGGTCAGTCCAGTGGACTGGATTGAGTGGCTCTTGCCGCAGTATTTCGGCGTTCGGGATTGAAGCGGCCCTAAGCTAGCCGAATCGATGCCGACAATTGAATAGTGGAGATCGTCTATGTCCGCGCAATCTGACGCCATCCCGTCCAGTTTCAGCAGCCCTGGCGCAGGGCGCTTTTGGCTGGCAGTGTTTTTTACGGGTCTAGCTACCGGCATAGGCGCGATTTTATTGACGCGGCTATTGATGGTAGTGGAAGCGTTCGTGTGGAATGGAACGGGAACCGATCTGTTGAGGGCGGCGGAACAGGCAACACCTCAAAGGCATGTAGTTGTGCTGCTCTGTGGAGGATTGGTTGTAGGGTTGGGCCAGGTTATCTTGAAGCAGCTTACCAGCGCTAATGGCATTGAGACTACGGCCGCAATCTGGTTTCATGCAGGGCGTCTGCCGGCGGTTCGAACTCTCAGGCAGCGCTGTGCTGTCGATCCTGGCTGTTGCCATGGGTGCGTCATTGGGGCGCGAGGGTGCACCGAAACAGGCAGGAGCCGTTTTCGCGAACTTCTTCTCCGACAAAACGGGTTTGTCGGATGAGCAACGCCGCCTTCTTGTAGCCTGTGGGGCCGGAGCCGGAATGAGTGCGGCATACGGCGTGCCGCTGGGCGGGGCGCTTTTTTCGATAGAAGTGATGCGAGGGATGTTGGCGCTTCGCTATGTTCTGCCTGCGCTATTCATGTCGCTTGTAGCTACTGCCGTATCGTCGGGTCGGTTTACCGGATAAGCCAGTCTATGAAATCCCTCCTTATGTAAGTTCAGCTTAGAGCGTGGTGTGGGCGGTGCTGATGGGTCCCGTCGCGGGATTGGTTTCGGTTGGCTACGTTCGCTTGATTGCATGGGCCGATCGGAACAAGCCCAAGGGAAGCATGCGCATTGTTACGCCTGTGCTTGTTTTGGGATTGTTGGGCGTTGTCTCTATCTGGTTTCCGCAAATTCTCGGCAACGGAAGGACATCTCCCAACTGTGCTTCACGGGGAATGTGGCGCCGGGGTTGCTTCTCATTTTGCTGGTGTTGAAGCCCGCTGCAACGATATTGTGTATGCGTAGCGGAACACCGGGCGGACTGTTCACACCGTCTTTGTCAGTGGGCGCGTTACTTGGTTCGGCTTTGGGTTGTGCCTGGTCGTGGCTTTGGCCCGGTGTGCCGCCGAGCTTTTCGCGTTGCTCGGCGCGGGCGCGGTGCTTGCCGCGACGACACAAGGACCAGTATGGCGGTGATCTTGAT
>CAVOJX010000013.1:0-176479 GCA_963696305.1 Bryobacterales bacterium
TGGGGAGCAGATGAGCGGCGACGAGACATGGCGGCGGCGGCCATGGCGACGGGTTCCCGGTTTGGAAAGTGGTCGTAGTAATGGCGGCATTGGGATCGACGCCGTTTGCCAGTTGAGCAGTCAGTTCCACGCGGCGATATGGGTTAGCGGTGTAGTTTTGAATGTTATCAGCAAGAATTTTGTTGTTGCCGACAACCGTTTTGATGTTATCCGGCGTATTGATGGAAGTGGCGAAAATACCGATTTCGTCAACCGTGCCAGTCACTCCACCGGCGGTGATGAAATCGCCGTGCTTGAAGGGCCGCAGAATAATGATGAACGCTCCGGCGGCGAAGTTTGCCAGCAACCCACTCCATGCGGTACCGATGGCGAACGCAGCGGCAGCCAAAAGCCCAGCAAATGTGGTGGTCTGGATGCCAAACCAACCAAGCAGAGAAATCACCAGGACAATGTTTAAAAGGATGTGTAATATGCTGCCGATGTAGCCAGCAATGATCGGGTCGAACGTCTGCCGTTTCAGGCCTGAGTTGACCAGTCTGATGATGAAATTGATTAGCCAGCGTCCAACGATAAAGACGACGATGGCGCCAATAATCTTGAGCCCTACGGTTGTCAAGATCGCGTAAGAGGTGGCGAGAATGGTATCTAATTTTAGGTTGCTGAGATTCATGCGGATGTTCCTCTCTCCTGGTGAGTGACACCGGAATAGAATGTGAAGTCACCAGAAAGTATAAGAAAAAAAGTGGTTCTGAGCCATAGGCCGCGAGAAATATTAGTCGGATTGTTGTTGGCTGTAGCCGTGGGGGGAATCGCGGCCAACTCGAAGAAATATGATCCGGGCGCAACCGATAGTGAGATCAAGATAGGCAATCTTATGCCTTATTCCGGGGCATTTGCAGAGTACGGATCCACTGGACGCGCCGAAAAAGCCTATTTCGATATGGTGAACGATCACGGCGGCATAAACGGACGAAAGGTAATCTTCATTACGCTCGACAATGGCGGCGCGAACCCCGAGAAGGCGTTGCAATTGGCGCGGCAGTTGGTGGAACAGGAACAAGTGCTGCTGATAGCGGGGGCGTGGGGAAGAGTTACAAATCTGGCAATTCGCGAATATATGAATGAACATCGCGTTCCGCAGCTTTTTGTCAGCAGCACGGAATCGGGATTCGACGATCCAGAAATTACCCGTGGACCATGGGATTTGCAGCGTCGAAGCGAACCGAGGGACTCATTTACGCAAAATATATTTTGGACAATCGGCCGCACGGAAAGATTGCGATTTTGACTTCAGCCGCTGAAGATGGCCGCGAATATGTTGACGGCTTACGCGAAGGGCTGGGCGAAAAGGCCGCGACGATGATCGTAAAGGAGGCACATTTCGATTACACGAATCCATCGACAATTGATGCCGGCATTGAGGACTTGAAGCAAACCGGCGCTGACATTTTCGTCGATATGACGCTTGGAAAGTTCGCGACGCAGGCGATCCGTAAGACTTACGACATCGATTGGCATCCGCTTCAATTTCTGCCCAATGCTTCCCTTTCCATTGCGGCGTTTATTGAGCCCGCAGGCCGAGAAAGCAATAGGCGTCATTACCAGCGCGCGTTCAAAAGGATGGCTGACGATGGAATCGAGGCCTCATCCGGAAGTGAACGCTTTCCTCACTGGCTGCATAAATACAACCCGGAAGCTAACGAGCCGACGCCAACGACGTCTTTCGCTCAGCTGGCGGAAGCGTTGACCATGTCCTTAAGCGCTCGGAGACGATTGACCCGAGTAATGCTTAAAACAGGCAAGCAGCATGGATTTGACCGTTGGCATGTTGCGCAATGGCATAAGAATTACCACCACGCCAACGGACTACCGACCGATCAAGAGTTTGTTTCTGGTTCGTTTTAACGGCAAGAACTGGACGTCATTGAAGTATCCAATAGCTAATGTTCTTCCTGACGGAAGAACGGTTTTCTACCCGCCAGCGGTAGGCGTTCGTCGAGGCCGCTTGACAAGCCTTCTTCCATTTCGCTGAACCATGGTCATCCTCTTCGATTTTGGATAGGAGGCTTTTCATGCGGCCGCGTGAGATGTCGGCAGGGATGGCGAGGGCGTAAGCGAAAAGCGCGTCGGAACGGAGATCCTCGTTGTCGAAGAAATCGCGCACCTTGGCTAATTCGGTTTTTATTCCGTAATAACCAACGCCCCAAAGCGCGCTACGCTTCACTTCCACGTCGTCATCTTTCAGATGGCCGGCGAAATAGTCGCGGAAGCTGGGATGAACGCTGCGCCACATGGCTTCGAGAGCTTTGGCACGGCCCGCAGGGATTTCGTAAAGATCGGTTATGGCTTTGCGAACTTCGTTGCGATCCGCTTCTGGCGCCAAACCTATCACCAAACCGGCGCGTTCTTCGACCGGCGTGGCGGGATCGCGCAGGGTCTTGAGCATGGCTTCGACGGTGGCCGTATCTTCGGTTGCGTCGATGAGCGATTCCCAAGCACGGGCGCGCACATTGGAGTCAGAATCGGTTTGCGCGGTTTTTAATAACGTTTGGCGGACGTTTTGGTCGAGCGGTTGATTGAAAAAACTGTTGGCGGCCGAGGCGCGAACTTCGGCAGACGGGTAGCTTAGAAGCTCTAAACGCTCATCTTCATCAAGGACATCGACGGGCAACTGGTCCCGCTCGGGATAAACGCTCCAAATGTCGAACGGTTCCTGATCGGAGACGTGTTGGGGTGTTGCACCCAATTCGGAAGATACCTTTTGAATTTCCTGTTTGAGTCGCGCTTCCTCTGGTCCAAGCGCATCAGCGGCAGCTTCGAGTTGCGGTTTGGCGGCAGGATCGCCATAGATGCTGAGAAGGAGGGCGGAATCTGAAAGATCGAATTCGATGCGGTCAAGCAACAAATCCAAGATTCGCTGGTCGCGGACGCCTAAGCTGGCCAGGATGAAAGCAACTTCTTCGCTGGCATCTTCCTCCAGATCTTCATAAAGCTTAAGCAGCGGTTCGAGCGCTCGCCCATGCTGTTCGACGAGTGCGAACACCACGTCTTCCGGAACATCCTCGGGATCTTCTTTGATGTAGCGGATGAAGAAAGGAATGCCTTCCGGGGCTTTAAAGTGGCGAAAGACGGCGACGAGTTCGGCGGCAATATCGAAGCGGTCTTCGGAACGATCGCGATTGCCGAAAGCGACAGCCGCTTTGATGGCCTCGCCCTTATGGGCGAAGATCGCCTTAAATGCGCGATGATCCGGCCCGAGATGGCCGCGCGCGAGCGCGTCCAATATCTCGGCCGGAGTGTGTTGATCGAGTTTATCGGGGTCTAGGAACAAAGTAATCGTCCGCCCTTATTCAGGTTCAACGACAACTTTGATGGGAACGCTGACATCACGATGCAGACGCAGCGTGACTTCATGTTCGCCCAACGTACGAATGGGCTGGTCGAGTTGAACTTTGCGGCGGTCGATGTGGAATTTCTGCACTTCGAGCTCTTCGGCAATGTCCTTTGCGGTAACCGAACCAAAGATTTGGTTGTTTTCGCCGACGCGCTGACGGAACTTGACCACCGTGTTGGTGAGCAAGCGAGCCAGTTCTTGAGCTTCGCCTTCGGCCTTCGCTTCGCGCCGGACGTGGGCTTCCCTTTCCTGTTCGACAATCTTCTTGTTCGATTCGGTGGCCGCCACAGCCAAACGCTTAGGCAGCAGGTAATTGCGAGCAAAGCCGTCGGCAACTTTGACCAGGGCGCCGCGTGCGCCTACTTTATCGACATCTTCTCTGAGAATGACTTCCATATGATTTCTCCAGATAACCTACATGCGCGAGGCGAAGGGAAGCAAAGCGATATTACGCGCCTGCTTGATGGCTTCGGCCAAGCGTTTTTGGTGAGGGGTGCAAACGCCAGAAATACGGCGAGGGGTGATCTTGCCGCGCTCGGAGATGAAACTGCCGAGAACTTTGACGTCTTTGTAATTGATGTCGTCGACCTTTTCGACGCAGAAACGGCACACTTTTTTGCGCCGGAAATATTGCTTTTTGCCAGTGGCAATGGCTTTGTCGCCGCCAGTGGGACGTTGTGAAGCCGCTATCGGGCGGCCGCCTTTTTGTTCTGCCATGTGAGTTTCCTAAAGTGTCCTTTCCTTATTCAGTTGGCGCGGCGGGCGCTTCCGGTGCTGGAGCTGGTGCTGCGGCCGGTGCAGCGGCGGGTTCGGCCGGAGCCGGAGCGCCAGGCATGGGTGCAGCGGGATGTTCCGCAGTGGAGAACATAGGCGCGGCACTGGGTGCGGGCGGCGGAGCGGCGGGTTTGCGCGCGGCACGCTTCTCGCGGGCCTTCTTGCGCTTTTCGATGCGCTTCAGCTTTTCGTCAATGCGGACGGTGATGAACTTCAGCACCATGTCGTTGACGCGCAGACGGCGTTCGAGTTCATGCACGGTGGACGCCTGGGCGGTGAACACCAACAGAATGTATTGACCTTCGGAGTGCTTTTGCAGCTTGTAAGCCAAGCGGCGAACACCCCAATTTTCCTGCTTATCAAGCGTTCCGCCATCGTGGGTGATGATGGACTTCAACTGTTCGATCAGGGGCGCCACTTCTTCTTCGGTCGCGTCTGGCCGAATGATAAACAACTCTTCGTAGACTCTCATTATTCCTCTTCTTTACTGCCTTGGGCGCGGCGATTAAATTTCGCCATGGCCTTATCGGCGCCCTCAGCAACGATGGCTTCAACGGCATCCGCGGTATAAGACACCAGATCAACCACCTTTTCATTCCATGCCTTCGCAAAAGGCGAAAGCACATAAGTAGCGGCATCGAGCGGGCCGCCCGGATGTATACCCACCCGGACCCGCACAAAGACGTCGGTCTTCAGTGCTGCAATAGTCGACTTGACACCGTTGTGTCCAGCCGCCGAGCCCGATTTTTTGATCCGCAGAGAGGACCAAGGCAGATCGAGCTCATCGTAAACCACGATCAAATCGTGGTTGGTCAAGTTGCGGTAGCCCAGGATAGGCGCTATAGCAGAGCCTGACAAATTCATAAACGTTTGCGGTTTTACCAGGAGCACAGGTTTGGCCTGGATTTGACCGCTGCCCAGGATGGCCTGGTGTTCGGAGCGACCCACGCGGATATTGTGCCGGCGAGCTAACTCATCAACCACCAGGAACCCCATGTTATGCGGCGTCCAATCGTAGCGGATTCCGGGATTACCCAAGCCCGCAATGACATGGAGCCGCGCTTCGGAAAGTTCCATCTAAAGTGACGAACCTTTCGGCTACTTCTTCTTGGTGGTGTCGGCCGCAGCGGCCTCGTCTTCCTTCTTGCCCTTCTTGATGACTTCGGGTTCGGGAACGGCGGCGGCAGCATCGGGAACGGCGGCTGCCGGTTCTTCTTCGGCGCGCAACGACACGACGTGCGAAATGACCGCATCGCCGGGGCTCAACAGTTTCATGGAACCCTTCAGCGGGATTTCAGAAGCGCGCAGACTTTGGCCGATCATCATCTCGGCAACGCTAACAGTGAAGGCCTCCGGAATGTCGTCCGGCAAGCACTCGATTTCGACTTCGCGAGTAATGATTTCGTGAATACCGCCCTGTAGCTTGACGCCCTTAGGATCGCCGATGGTGAAGACGGGAACCTTGACAGCAATACGCTTGGTGAGATCGATGCGCTTCAAGTCAACATGCAGCAGGTTGTCCTTGATGGGATCGTACTGCCAGTCAACGATCATGACGGGCACGGTTTCTTTTTCCGCCACGTTCAAATTAAAGATGGTGTTGTGACCGGTTTTGCTGTTCAGAATGCCGGTGAGTTCTTTGGGGCTGACGGCAACGGCAATGGGATCTTTTCCAGGCCCGTATAAAACGGCAGGCATGGAGCCCTTGGCGCGCAGGCGGCGGGCTTCGTTCTTACCGCGAGTGTCACGTGACGCCGCGGCGACGGTTATATCTTTTCTCATATTTCCTTACTCTTTGCGCGAAGCGGCTGCCTGCTACTACATACCGAGCAACCGGGATCCGGCCCAGATTTGATACGGCTGCCCAAGGGCACCCATATACGCCTCAAATAAACAGTGTGCTGATGGAGCCGCCCTCGTGAATGGACTGGATGGCCCTTCCCAACAACTGCGCGATCGACAGGACGCGAATCTTTTCACAAGCGGCCGCGGCTGGTTTCAGTGGGATGCTGTTAGTCACCACCAATTCCCGCAACGGCGAGGTAGTAATTCGTTCCACTGCCGGTCCAGACAAAACTGCGTGGGTGGCGCAGGCGCTAACCGATCTGGCTCCCTGATTCAGCAGCGCTTCCACGCCCTTAACCAAAGTGCCGGCGGTATCCACCAAGTCGTCCACCATCAAACAATGCAAACCGTCAACGTCGCCGATGATGTTCATCACTTCAGCAACGTTCACTTCGGTGCGGCGCTTGTCGATGATCGCCAAGGGCGCGTTAAGCCGCTTAGCAAACGATCGGGCGCGTTCCACACCCCCCGCGTCGGGCGAAACGACAATCAGTTCGCCTTTGGGGAACTTCTCTTCGAAGTAGTCAACCATGACCGGGGCAGAAAACAGGTGATCGACGGGAATATCGAAGAACCCCTGAATCTGGGCGGCGTGTAAATCCATCGCCAGCACCCGATTGGCACCTGCCCTTTCGAGCAGACTGGCGACCAATTTCGCCGAGATTGGCATACGCGGACGGTCCTTACGGTCCTGTCTTGCGTACCCATAATAGGGTAACACTGCCGTGATGCGTTCCGCACTAGCCCGCTTGAAAGCATCTATTAAAAGCAGCAATTCCATCAGGTGCTCGTCAACGGGAGTACAGGTGGGCTGCATGACAAAGACGTCAGCGCCGCGCACATTTTCCTGGATCTGCAAGTGGGTTTCGCCATCGGCAAAGCGCTTGATCATGGAAGCGCCCACGGGGGCGCCGAGATGTTCGCATACCTCCTCAGCCAAAGCGGGGTTAGCGGTGCCGCTGAAAACCTTGAAATCTGTATACAGAGATCGAGCTGTTTTCGGGGAGGGCATGGTGAGATATCCAGTGTTACTCATGGGTAGACAGTGCTTTCTGCCAGCGGCGATGGTATTGCGACCGGGTTACGAAACGAACAGGGAAGGAATGGCCTGGGGGGAAGGCGGCGGCGGCAGCGCGAGTAGCTGAAGCCGAGGTGAAGATTCCAAACAAGGCTGAGCCGCTTCCGGTCATCAAAGCAGGTCGTGCTCCGAGTTTTCGGAGTTTACGCGCCACGGCTGACAGTTCGGGGTGCATGTGGAACACCGCGTCTTCAAAGTCATTTTTAAACGGAAGTTGCCTGAACTCGGAGCCAGACAAGCTCCAAGATAATGCTTGAAACTCTCTCAGGATAGGAGAGCTTGGGGATGAAGTCAACGCATTCGTAACATCCGCAGCGATAGAGCGGTTTAGGCTCTGGTACGCAAGAGGGGTAGAAACGTGAACACCGGTTGAGATGACGACAGCGTGATGCGAGGGGAGATCTGGAAGGGGGTACAGTTCGGTGCCGCGCCCCAAAGCGATGGCTGTGCCGCCTAGCAAAAAGAAGGGGACATCGCTACCAAGCTGCTCTGCGAAACGAACCAGTTGGGCATGGGGCACGGTTTTGCCGGCTAGTTTGGGCAGAGCGAGGAGGACGGCCGCGGCGTTGGACGAACCACCGCCGAGCCCGGCACCCATTGGTATGCGCTTGGCGAGTTTGAAATGGACGGTGGCGCGGATTTTGAGGGAATCGAGGAGGAGTTGGGCGGCACGAACGACGAGGTTGTCGGCAATAGCGATGGAGCTGTCTATATGGATGGAGGTCTGTTTTGAGCGTTCAAAGCCAATTTTGAGTTGGTCTGCCAGCGAAATGGTTTGGAAGATGGTGCGGAGTTCGTGGTAGTTATCGGGGCGTTTATGGAGGACGCGCAGGTCTAGGTTGAGCTTGGCGAAGGAGGGGACGGTGACTTGCACGAACTTGGGAAGTACTGAGTTTAGCAGGGCGATGGAGTGTTGCAAGGGGGTTACGAAACGAACTGTGATTTGAGGGGTGAAGGGATGGGGAAGATGGGCTTCGGGAGGCGCGTTACGAAACGAACCGAGAGGCAAGGGCGAAGAGGTGGAGAAGATTCGTGGTGGCACTTCAGAAGAAGTAGCGTGGTGGGCTCTTGGTGCGAGCCTCCAGAGATGGGAACCGGCATTTGGCATTCGCACTTGAGCTGAAGTTTAGGCCAGGTTGTGGCTTGAGAGGTGATTTTTGATAAGTGAGCGGCGTTTTGCTTGGAATTTGGGCGGAGTTGTGGTGTGCGTGGAGTCAGCCTAAATTAGAGGGACGAGTTAGAGTTCGTCTTCCGTAGGCGGTTTGAAGCCTAGCGAGATGGCCTGCTTCTTCATGTCTTCCAGATGCTCTTGCCAGGTTGGTTCTTTTTGATTGTTCTTCTTTTTGGCAGCTTTGAGGCGTTCTTCTAAGAGCGCTAGTTTGGCGGCACGGTCGGCTTCGGTTTGGCGTGCTTTGCGATAGTCTTCGACGGCTTTCTTGGCTTGGGCGAAGAGATTGCTTTTGGCGGTGTGATAGCGATGGAAACGGCCGAGTGTGCGCTGTTGCAGTTCAGTCCATTGGGATGGGTTTGGATTGGCGTCGTAGAGATCGGCTTCCACGGATTCGAGTGCATTGGTGGCGCGTTGCAAGAACCAGTCGGCTTTGATGAGCTTTTCGATGAGGTTCTTTTCGCCTTCATCTTTTGGCTTGTACGCGGTATACCAAGTAACTTCGAGCTTTTTCAAATCGGCTTCGGATTCGTGCGGCAGGAGAAGAGTGTCGGCGCAGCAGCCGTGTTTTGTCGCGTTCTGCGACGAGATAGCGCGGCCTGCGATAGTGGCGGGACCGCCGTTAGGATTGGGAACCACGAGGGGCTCGGAGGTATTGATAATGGTTTGGTCGGACATAACGTAGAAACTCCTTTTCGCGTTCAGCATAAAATCTCGCCGGACGCGGCGACCTGGGGAAACACGGTTATGTTGTTGATTTGATTCGACAAAATATTCTTTGATTTTTTGTTAACGGTTTGGCGAGGAGTCCGAGATAGGGTAGATTGTTAGCGTTGTAGGCGCGGTTTCGTGGCAAGGATGTTTGGGCTATGGGAGAACCTGGAGAGCGAACCCCGAGAGAGCGATGACGTTTTTTCCGACTGCATTTTCGGACTGAATGATGGGACGCTGAAAAGGGCGTTTTTTGCGGTGTTCGCGCATCGTGTCAAAACTTACCCTTTGTGACACGTTCGAGCAGAGGAGTGGACTGACCCCCAAGCGTGAGACAGACGAGTTTTGGGACGGTTACCGTTCGCTGGTTTTTACTAGACGAACGGGAAGTTATGATCCAAGATGGTCGCGGTAGGCGAAGCGGAAGCGAGCAATGCTGGAGAGCAACTCGCCAGGAATAGCCTACCGGAGACTCATCCAAAACGATGAGGCAGGAGCGGTCGAATCGGCCGCTCTTGTTACTTGCAATCAGGGTCTCACATCGGGTGGTTAGATCTCCTCATGCCTTCTAAAACTCATGCTGGGAGCTTGCGGAAGTTCCGGTTTCCCGGCTGCGGCCACTTGCCTTTCGAACTCGTCGGGCGATCGGTAACCGAGCGCCGAGTGGAGGCGAGTTGCGTTGTAGTAATGGTCGAAGAAGACACTTAAATTAGCGCGGAGATCTTCGATATCTCTGTACTCGGAGCAACGAATTTCTTCCTCTTTTAGAGTTTTCATGAAGCGCTCACATTTAGCGTTGTCGTACGGATTGCCCGGCCTGCTCATGCTCGCGATCATGCCGTATTGAAGCAGCATGTCAACGTAGGTAGCGGATGCATATTGAACTCCGCGATCGGAATGATGAATCAGACCTGGCACAGGCAGTCGCGATTCAATAGCGTTCTTCAGCGCTATGAGGGGAAGGTCAGTGGTGAGCCTTGGCCCAAGGTTCCAGCCCACGATCTTACGCGAAAACGCATCCATGACAACCGCCACGAACACGTCCACACGTAGCAGACGCACGTAGGTAATGTCGGCCACCCAGAGTTGATTCACCGCCGTGGGAGTGAGTCGACGAGCCACGTTGATGGCCACCTCGAAGTCATGCTTACTGTTGGTTGTCTGCGGAACGAAACAGCGTTTGCGAATGGCCAGCAAGTTGTCCTCTCGCATCAGACGCGCCACTCGTTTATGATTCACTCTCCAGCCTTGCGCCCGTAAGGCATGCGTGATGCGACGGTAACCATAGTGCCGGCTCTCGAGCGCCGCCCGCTGAATGGCATCGCGCAGTCGCGACGCTTCTTCATCGACATCGGCTTGGGTACCGCCGTAGCGATAATAACTGGCGCGGCTCACTGCCGCCAGTGTGCACATCCGTTCGATTGTCATTTCGCCTTGCTGTCCGTCTACTTGTCGGATTTGTTGGTAGACGGCGTCGCGGAAGTCTGTTCGCGCTTCCGGCGACTTTCCTCGATGCGCAGCAAGGCACCTTTGAAAAAATCAAGATCCAACGCTTGTTGCGCTACCAAGCGTTCCAGTTCAGCGATGCGCCGCCGTTGCCGTTCCTCTCTCTTCTCCTCCATCTGGGCGGCTGTCTTGAGGCTTGGAACCGGAACGCGACCGAGAGCTTCATCCCGCCAGCGATACATCTGCGCACGACTCACTTTCAGCTCATGGACCAGTGCGCTAATGACTGAACCCGTCTTCATCCGCTCCAATACTGCATCTCGAAACGCCTCGTCGAATTTGCGCGGACGGCCTATTTTCTTCTTCTCTTCTTCCTGCTGCGATTCGTGGGGCACCTTTCACCTCATTGTGTCCCATTTCTCCGTGTCTCACTTTGGGGGTTCACTACAGGAGGAATTACCAATCTAGGTTTAGCGATTTACAGTTCTCACAAATTGAGACTTCTTCTCTCAGTTTGTGTTTGCATCGGTGGCACTCGCCTCTAACACGAGTGAGGTGAAACAGAAGAGCTTTGCGCTCTCCAAGGCCCATTTCGAACTTTGACACCGACCCGTACATGGCTCGCAAGGTTGTAGATCTCCACTCAAAGCCAATCAGCCGCTTAATGTCCTCGCTTAAATTCGAAGGCCATGAGATGGTTGTCTTGCATCGGGCACAGGTCAATGACGAATTCATGCGCTAAGCGTAGCTGATCAAGCCGCAAACATAAAAGATTATTTTTGTCGCGTCCCGAAACTTACCATTTTTGAGACAGACTTCAGTGATATTATTTTAGTTCTTAAAAGGAGGGATCGCGATCAGCGGTCGAAAATCACTTTCTTATTTCGTCCTTGTAGCGGGCTTGCCTTCAAGCTGTGCCCGGCCGCCACTTCCTGTGTTATCCGTGCAACAAGTTACTACCGACAATCGTCACCAATTCTACTGCAACACTGTTGTCAGTGTAGCCGGTATCGTTCATAATCCCTCGGCTAATGGATACATATTGAAGGATGAAAAAAACATCGATGAACAGATCCCGGTGAAGCTGAAAACAGATAGTGATGTGTGGACCCTGCCAAACGACGGCGAGGTCGCTGTGGTTACTGGCCTGTTGCGATGTGGCTTTCTTCCTCCCTCGGCTAGGGTAACTGGCAAGTCGGACGAACTTAATGAAACTGCGATCAGCCGGCAAAGGACATTACATCCTGATTTGATCAACCTGTTACAAATGCGCTGGGTAGTGGTAAAATTTCGATTAATTCAATAGACATTCGACAAGATAGGCTTTTGTGTCAGGTGTTTCGCGCATCGTGTCAAAAGTTACCCTTTGCGAGATAGTCGTTGCCAGCCTTTGGGCAACTCGCCCGGTTTTACATCTTTCTTCTTCCAGATTTCAAACACGGTAAATTCTAAGATTGCCTTCCCGTCCCGGCGCAGTCTAAACACATTAAGCGTGGTGTGACCAGTCGATGGCATCCGGGCAGTGAAGCTTAGAGAACGTCCATCCCATTTGGTCTTAGTGATCTTAAATGCTTCACCGTCTGATCGGCTGAAGCCAGAAACCCGAAACTTGTTTCGGCTGGCCGCGATTACGAAAGCCACGTCAGAGTCTTCTTCATCTGTAATCCATGTACCGACAAACGGATGATCTGGGCGAATGGTCAATTGTCGGGGCAGTTGTGGCATGTGGCGCGTCCAAAGATTTAGAAAGTTAACTCGTGAAGCAGCTTATGACAAATTTACCCTCTCTCCAAGGACCCTTTGGGAGAGGCTACGCATGGTCCGCAACGTCAGATGTGAAGTGTTGAACCCAAATGGTTTCGTTCGGGTGATGCTCCTCGATGGTGCCAAGGGCAGAATTTATATCCTCGGTGAGTTCTAGCCCTACTGCACGAGGCCGCAGGCCAAGCAACTCAAGCAGGATAATGTCAGAGATGAAGGAGCCCATCAAACCCGAATTGGTTGTTCCCGCCGCCGGGCTGCGCGGAATGACGGAGTTGCATTACGCAGCATATTGCAATGATCCAGACGCGGTTCGCTCAATTGCAACAAGGTGCATCTGTGGATGTACGTGACGATGGAGGCTGGACCGCGCTGCATTGGTCAATTGACATGGCGCAAACGTGGGGTAAACCTGAGCAGGTTGTCTCTCTGCTGCTTGCGGCCGGTGGATCGGCAAATGCGGTCGATCACTCGGGCTTCTCCGTCCTCATGATGGCATGTGGTAGAGGCAACGAGTTGATATTTGAGCAACTCATCAAAGCTGGCGCGAATATTCGTTTGCGGAGTTCGTCAGGCACTACGCCACTCCACGAGGCTGCGCATAGTAATTTCAGCGAAGCTATACGGCCGCTTCTCGTGCTTGGAGCGGATCCAAGCCAAATCGACGGGCGGAATCGAACAGCGGAGGAGGTAGCCGAGCATTGTGGTTTTGACCAAAGCCTCTCAGTGTTCAAGGCGGCCCGGCATGGAATATAGACGTTAGGCCGCAAGTGTCCGAAAGACCGTTACCGGAATTTGTTCGGCCAAGGCTCCAGCAGCTTCGAGTGTTCTCACAGACACATACGCTACGCCTGATAGATTTGACAAGAATGCACAGCGCGCTCGTTCTTCTCTTCAGTCTCTTCGCCACACACATCGCGGCTGCCGACAAGTCACCCCTGCCAATCCCGTCAGACCTTGCACCTGACGTTCAGTTGTCGATCAACCTGGGTCGTGCGCTCTATTGGCAGGATCAGGCTTCGGGCATGGGAACCGACGCCCTCGCGGCTAAACTCGAATCATTGAATGGTAAAGGGCTGATTGGATACATAACGGTGCAACAAGCTGATGAATCCGGTAGACCGGTTCCATCCTGGCAAGTTCTTTTTTTCGTGGACGCCGCGGATCCAAAGATTGCTTACCGCATTAGAGTACCTATGGCGCAACACCAAAAGGCTGAAGTTGAGGCACTAGCAAAGCTTGAACGACCAAGCCCGGCGTTCCTGAATCTATTTCGCGCCCGTCAGACCGCGATAAAGGCGGCGCAGCCTTTTACTCAACCAATAAATCCGGCAATCTTCCCGGCGGAAATCATCGGAAGGCAGGGGATTCTCGTTGAGTTGATCGCCGGCACAACGAAGCCGGATACTGTCGTGATAGGCAGGCACTATCGCGTGATCGTGAGTCCCGATGGCGGACACGCAACATCAGTACTGCCTTTATCGAACACGGCGCTCGAACTGCCTAAAGGAAGCGGGACTGAAGCGCTCGTAGTCACGCAACTCGTCACGGACTACCCGCTGGAAACTCACGTTTTCGAGAGCATGTTGAATCGAGTTCCCTTGTATGTTTGGACCGAGCGCGGCGTTTGGCTCGTCAACGGCGACTCAATTACTCTTTTGTCAAAAGAACAACCAGGCAGGCTCAAAAAAAAGTGACGGATGGTTTGCTCGACTTTGCGTCGCTTCCTTTTTCTCCCGGTAGGTGCGATAAAGTTGCCGATGTATTCGCGGCAATAACAATTGAGACTGTGAAAACGCCGTCATCGTGATGTAGTGAGCCCCCAAAGTGAGACGACCCTGATTCGCAACGTCCAGGCGATTTCAGTTCCGGCGGCTCATTCGGATGCCGAATGTCGCTTAGATCGCAAACCTCAAGATACCCGTCGTTCTTCAGAAGCATCACGTTCCAAGCCTCTTGCGGATCACTCCCCAAATCATCCCCAACGGAATTGTCCTGTGGCTTGGACGGGCGGGTATCCGTCGGCTACTCGGAGATTGACGGTTCGACAGCCACAGTTGCACTGCCCGGTGCCAGGAGCGGCATCGAGCGCATGACCGCTCGGCTCCAGAGCGACTGCGACAGGCCGGCCAGGAAACCGCTTGCCAATGGTTTGGTCAGCTTAAAACGAAGGCGAAAGGAGCCCTATCCTAGTTATCGCTGGGTGGTTCGGCTTCACCGCGCCAATGGCGATTTCGCCGTCAATGAGAGGCGAGCGGCCTATCGCTGCATCTTTTCATACAATTTGATAGCTAAAGACATTGGAAGGTGGAGCGCGGTCATTTAAGATTAGTTATTCGAGGTCAGTGCGCATCGGACTGGCAGAGATTACGGCACGAATTTCAGGCGGAATGACCGAAGGCAATATAACCGACAGAACGGTAGTACGTGCCGACGTTGAAGAGCGGCCGCACATGGCGGGCAAGAAGGTCGATCGTATTTCGCGGATTCCCGAACTCGCGATGTTGTTCGCGTCCCTTGTTGTAGTTGTACTAGTGGCGTTGTTGTCGTATCAAAGTGAAGACCAGGCAAAGCAAGCTAGGGAGCAAGGGATGGCTTCCCGAGAGGTGCATGATCTCAGCGAGGAATTGATTTCGTCGTTGAAGGATGCCGAAACCGGCGAGCGCGGATTCCTGCTTACTGGCGGGGAGCGCTATCTTGAGCCTTACAATCACGCCGTTAGTTCTATTCCGCTTTTGCTCCAGCAGTTGCACGATCGATCGGTTCGAGCGCCAGATCTGGTTGGGTCGGTAACGATAGAACCGCTGGTTCGTTCGCTTTTGAACAAATGGCAGCGCACCATTGAACTTCGCCGCGCGGGAAAAGTGACCGAGGCTGTGACAGCGAGCGATATTGGCGAAGAGAAAGGATCAATGGACGAGCTGCGGCGACAATGCGGCGCAATCAGTGAACGAGCCGATAGCCGTCGCGCACAGTTCTCCACTCAGATCGAAAAAAGCAACCGCCGTTTGCGCTTGGTTAGCACGTTGGGAAGCGCTTTGCTTTTTGTATTCGTCGGCTTATCGGCAGTCACAATTTTTAAGGGGATGGTCAGACGTGAAAAACTAATTGAGGAATCTTATCGAATCCAAACGCTTCTGGCCACTACGCTTTCGAGCATTGCGGATGCGGTAATTTCCACTGACGTGAGAGGCAACATCACGTTTTTGAATGCCACTGCGGAAAAGATCACAGGTTGGACGGCAGAGCAGGCGATGGGCGTCCACATTTCCGAAGTATTCCGGATAATCGATGAAACGAGCCGCCTGAAAGCGGACAACCCGCTTGAAAAAGCATTGAGCGATGGTGTGACGGTAGGTTTGGCAAACCACACAAATTTAATTTCGAAGTCGGGGCAAGAGGTCTCGATAGACGACAGTGCGGCGCCGATTAAGGACCAGAGTGGAAAAATAAATGGGGCGGTAGTCATATTTCGTGACATCACGGAAAAGAGGCGCGTTCAGAAACGGCTCACCGACACGGTTTCCATGCTTAAGCGCTCGAATGAGGAATTGGAGCAATTTGCTTTGGTGGCGTCTCACGATTTGCGATCACCGGTGCGATCGTTGAGCACGGTTGCGCAACTTTTGTCGCGGAGATTCAGCGACGGTCTTGGACCTGAGGGCACACGGCTGGTTGGTTATCTATCAGACGGCGCGACGCGAATGGCCAGACTGGTGGACGACTTATTAGCGTTCTCGAAAGCGGATATAGATGAGTCTCCGACGGAACCCGTGCACATGGATCAGATTATTGAAGAAGCGCTGGCAAACCTTGATGCAGAAATTAAACAGAGTGGGGCGCGGATTGTCTGCAGTGCGCTGCCGGTGGTCCGTGCGCATCGAACTCGAATGCTTCAGATTGTGCAAAATCTAATCGGTAATGCGCTGAAATATCGTGGTGCGGATGCGCCTGTGATCGAGATATCCGCGGTACCAAACGGTGCGGAGTGGCTGTTCAGTATCAGAGACAACGGCATGGGTATTGATCCGAAATTCCTGGAAGAAATCTTTAAACCCTTTAAACGGCTGCATGGGTCAGAGTACGTCGGAAGTGGGATCGGTTTGGCCACTTGCAAGAAGATTATTACGACCTACGGGGGGCGTCTGTGGGCTGAGTCGGAACAGAATTGCGGTTCGACTTTTCTGTTTACTCTTCCCGCTTATGACGAAGGGCTGGGCAGGCCACTGACCACAAACAGGAATACTTCTTCGTAAGTATTTGATGATATATTTCTTATGACTTATGAAACTCTTCTCAATGCTTGCTTGCGCAACCTTGCTGTGCGCCTCCTTTTCTTTTGGTCAACAAAGTCCAGGGATGACAGCTACGGGCATTATCGCTGGAAAGGCGCTGAGTATTAAGTATGGCGCGCCATCGGTTCGTGGGCGTCAGATTTTTGGTGATGGCGGGCGGATTTCGACCGATCCGAACTATCCGGTTTGGCGCGCGGGCGCGGATACTTCGACGACGTTTCATACCGATGCAGATTTGAAGATTGGCGACTTGAATGTTCCGAAGGGTACTTATTCGTTCTACGTTTTGATTAAAGATCCAAATGCTTGGGAACTGATTATCAACAAGCAAACGGGTCAATGGGGATTGGAATACGATCAATCAAAAGATCTGGGGCGCGTGAAGATGCATATGTCCAAGCCGGCGGCCCTGATTGAACAGCTCAAGTATGAGATTGTGAGCAACGGCACGCAAACGGGTGAAATTAAACTCGAGTGGGAAAACCACATCGGCATGGTGCCGGTAACCGTTAAGTAAGTTGGCTGAGAATCTTTCGCTATTTGGCGAGCCGGAGCCGGAGATGAAGTCGATTCTGGCGCCGAGATTGCGATCGCTCGCAAATCAGAATATTTTTGTTGGCACCAGTTCGTGGAAATATCCGGGCTGGAAGGGCACGATTTATTCGGCCGAACGGTATCCGAATCAAAAGCGGTTTGAAGCGGAGTGCTTAACGGAGTATGCCGAAACATTTCCGATCGTCTGCGGTGATTTTGCGTTCTATCAGTTCCCTACCCCAGAGTTTTGGAAAAATCTGTTTTCGAAAACTCCGAAGACGTTTTTGTTTGCATTCAAAGCTCCCGAGGAGATTACTCGTCCGCGATTTCCGAAGATTGAGCGCTACGCGGGGAGGGCCGGGAGCAGCAACTTAGCTTTTCTGGATGCGGAATTGTTTCGAAGTCAGTTTTTGGATTTGTTGCTGCCGTACGCGTCGCAGATTGCGGTGATCATTCTGGAGTTTGGAAATATTCCACGCAACGTATTTGCTTCGACGCAGGAATTCGTGGCGGCATTGAGACCATTTTTAGACAAATTGCCGAAGGAATTCCGTTATGCAGTGGAGATTCGGAATCCGGAGTTTCTGGATGAGCCGTATCTGGAGTTGCTGTACAACTTCGACATCGCACACGTCCTGAACTCATGGACACACATGCCGGCAATGCTGGAGCAAGTGAGGCGGCCGGACGTGTTCACGGCGAAGTTCACGGTGGCGCGAGCGTTGTTGACTCCGAAGCGGGGTTACGAAGAAGCCGTGCAAACATTTTCGCCATACGATTCGTTGAAGGAACCTAACGAAGCGGTACGAACAGCGTTGCGCGAGATTCTGGTGAGGGCAAAGAAACGAGCTGAGCCGACCTATATCTTCGTGAACAACCGGCTGGAAGGGTTCGCGCCGGGAACCATTGCGGCGGTTACCGATTAAAAGATCAGCTTTAACGAGAACTGGATTTGGCGAGATGTATTAGCGGTGTGCGTAATCTCGCCGAAGCCGGAACCATTGATGATGTTATTGGGCAATCCGAAGTTGGCGATGTTGAAGAGGTTGAAGAACTCGCTGCGAAACTGCAGGGCGGCGGCCTCGGCACCCGACTGCTTGAAGAAGAGCGGGGTGGTCTTGATTAAGGCGAAATCGAAATCGTGAAGACCGGGACCGCGAAATGTGTCGCGGCCGAGAGAACCGAAGACGCCACTGTTGGGACCGGTTCCACCGGCGACGTGAATTGGGATGAAGAAGTAGGAAGCGTTGTTAGCGCCCAGACCGAAGTAGTCTTCACGAACAGCTCGACTGGTGGAGAACACAGGCGTGCCGATTTGATCTGGCCGGTCGGCTCCGATAGAACCGACGCCGGTTTGTTGGATACCAGAGTAGACGGTGAATGGGAGGCCGCTGGTGATGGTGGAGATGCTGAGCAATTGCCAGCCACCAGTTATCTTTTTGGACATGCGGCTGAAACCAGGCACGCGGCCCAATGGCAGATCTTGCCCGATACTGGCCGAGAAGACATTCTTGACATCGAAGGTGGAAGCGCCTTTTTCGGCACTCGTGTCGAATGGGTTTTGCGGGAACGCGATGGATGATGCGCCAGCGGCGCCTGTGACGAAGCCACCCAAGACGGAGCTTGTGTCATCGAGCGACTTTGAGAACGTGTAACTGGCTTGAATTCCTGGGCCACCGTGCGGAGTTTGGCCGGAGACAGATGTTTGGAGTGCGTGGTAAGTGGAGTGAGAACGGTCTGTCAGATAGTTCTCGAGACCGAAGCCGCCAGTTACCAGACCAGTGTTATTGAACTGAGTGTAGCGGGCGTATTGAGGAGTTGCGCCCGAGTATCCGTTGGGGAAATCCATGGCGGGCAATTTGATTCCGGCGGTTCCGACATAAGCAGCGTTGAAATCCAGACCGGCAGCTTGACGATCAAACGCGGCGGTCCAGGTTGCCATGTAGCCATTCTCAAAATACGGGGCGATGGACGCAACGTTTAGCGGAACAAGGGCGCTGTGAGTAATGGCGGCCAGTTGCTGTTCAAAGAGGTTGACGTCCATGACGGTATTGGCGGGCACGTCGGTAGTTTTGCCACTGGCGTAGATATTGACGCCCGAGGGCGTGTAGACATTCGGCAGTTGTGAGGGAAGGATGGTTTGCCCGAATACAACGGAAGAGCCGGGGGCGGCGGTTTTTTGCGGATAGACCACGAGGGGAGTGGAACCGGTGAGGAGATTATCTTGCCAGATATTAGGTGGAATGGTGGTGATGGCGCCGCCCATACTGAATTGAGTCTTGTCGTTTATGTGATAAGTGATGTGCAGGCGTGGCCCGAAGCCGCCGGCCAAATCGAGACGATATCCAGGTTGATCGTTGATGATGTAATTCTGCGTGCCGTTGCTTAAGAACTGGATTCCGGAGGTGCGATGGGCGCGCTCGGAGATGGGCGTGTAGACTTCGTAGCGGAGGCCGTATTCGAGCAGCCAGCGAGCGTTGATCTTCCAACTGTCCTGAATATAGAAGTTGGTGTTGTAGCGGGAGATGGCAGCCACGCCGATTTGATTACCTTGGGGAAAGAACGACGGAGCCACGGCTTGCACGTAGGTAAAGGCGCTGGCGGTGAGTAAAGCAGACAACGTGTCGGGAAGCGGTTGGCCAGCGGCAATGTTATGCAATCCACTGAGCGATTGGATGTTATACGGCGCATAGGAGGTGCCACCTCCGAACGTATAGGCACCATTGGGAGATATTCCAAAGTAAGTGGTGTCGCGGTTGGCGCGAACCTCCGCACCGATTTTGATGGAATGCTTCCCTTTAGTCCAAACCAGGTTGAATTGGCCTTGAAAGAGGTTGCCGAGAGCTGCTATGACGCTGCCGGCGGTGGAATTGAAGGCTTCGTAAAGGCCGTCGCTGAAATTGAGGCCGGGATCGGTATGGTTTGGAGTCTCGAACGATGGCGTGGTGCGGGTGACGCTTAGGGTTCCGTCCCAAGTCAGGTTTGGCGAGACCGTACGAGTGTAACGGACTTCACCGTTGCGTTGGTGATCGACATATTGGACTCCGAAGCTGGGGTTGATGGCGGTTTGATCTGGATTAGTGGTTGGCCCTACGAGGTTGTCGAAATTGAAGCGGCCAAAAAGCTGTGACTTGTCGGAAAGCTTGTGATCGATGCGGACGGAGAACTGGTTGGCATCGGTATTGACGCGCGAAGATGTGGCGTAGGTTCGGGCTCCGTATGGGCCTTCCGGATCGTTCGGCAGAGGATATTGATCGATCAGTTTGGCGATGCTGGGGTTTACGGGAATGATGAGCGTATCGCTGGGGAATGCGGTGGTATCGATGCCCTGGCGTTCAGCAGCGGTGGGCACAGGCAGAATTTGCGTGGTGCTGAGTACTTGCCGGAAGCCTTGGTATTGGATGAAGTAGAAAGTTCTGTCGCGCCAGAGAGTGCCGCCGTTGGTGAAGCCGAATTCATTGCGGCGGAAGGGCGGGATGCGTTCGGGTTGAGCAAGGGATTGGCGGTCGAAGAAGTTGCGGGCGTCGAAAGCGGAGTTACGGACGAATTCGAAGACGGAACCGTGGAAGCCGCTGGCGCCGCTGCGGGTGATGATGTTCGTAAAGCCAGCCGCGCCACGTCCGACTTCCGCGGGAAGCCAGCCAGTAGTGGATTGGATTTCCTGGACAGCATCCACATTGAAGTTCGTAAAGGTTGCGCCGCCGAGTTCCGGGTCGCTGATGTCGGCGCCGTCCATGGCAAAATCGGCTTCGACGCCACGCTGGCCGTTGATGGCAAATTGAGCAGTAAAGTTCGTTGCGCCGTTGGTGTCGGTCATGGTTCCCGCCGCGAGGAGGAGAAGGTTGCTGAAGTCGCGCTTGTTCAGGGGGAGTTCGGAGACCTTCTTGCCAGAGAGTTGTTCGCCTCCAGTGGATTGCTTTTCGAGAGTGACGGTTAGTTCGTCTTGAGCGGATACACGAAGCAGGCCCTTTTCGGCCGCGGGAAGGGTGAGGAGGGTTGAGCTGGGCAGAGTTTTGCTGTGGAATTCAATGGAGACCTGATAGCTGGCTTGGGTGAAATCGGGGAATTGGAAATTGCCGTTGGAGTCGGTGGTGGCCTGGAGGTTTGTGTTGGTGGAGACCAGGTGGATTTGGATGTTGGGAAGGGGGTCACCGTTTGGGCCCTGGACAGTGCCGGACCAGCCATTCGTGGCTGCAAAGGTCGGGAGAGCGGCAAGGAAGACGAGCAAGAGGCGAAGCACCCCCCAGGATAGCGCGGGGGTTGTATTTTGCGGGTGTGAGGGACGTTATCGAGACCTCGTTCTGGGTTACGAAACGAACTGACGATTTTAGGCGAAGATTTGGGGAACAGAGCCATCCATGGACGACCTGCGAGGTCGCTGCGGACCGAGGCCGCCGTAATTGCCGAGTGGCAGCCCCACTTGAGGTGGATATACGGCATGAGAGTGGCGAAAATTGGAGGCTTGCAGTCAAGATAGTGGCAAATGAGGCTATCGGCGGGGATTTAGTTCGGATTTGAACGCAGTTGTGGTGTTGGTAGGTGGGGTTTGCCACGCAAACAACAGCGGTGGCGGGCTGAGATTGGCGAGCGACAAGTCAGAGTTCGTCTTCGGTGGACGGCGTGTACGCTAAGCTTACGGCTTTATTCTTCATGTCGTCGAGATGCTCTTGCCAGGTTGGTTCTTTTTGATTGTTCTTCTTTTTCGCGGCTTTGAGGCGTTCTTCCAGAAGAGCTAGTTTGGCGGCGCGGTCGGCTTCGGCTTGACGGGCTTTGCGGTAATCTTCAACGGCTTTCCTGGCTTGGTTGAAGAGGTTGCTTTTCGCGGTTTGATAGCGATGGAAACGGCCGAGGGTGCGCTGTTGCAATTCTGTCCATTGGGATGGATTGGGATTGGCATCGTAGAGATCGGCTTCGACGGATTCGAGCGCGTGTGTAGCGCGTTGCAGGAACCAGTCGGCTTTGATTAGCTTTTCGACGAGGTTCTTTTCGCCGTCGTCCTTTGGCTTGTAGGCGGTGTGCCAGGTGGTTTGTAATTTTTTGAGATCGGCTTCGGATTCGTGGGGCAGGATCAGGGTGTCGGCGCAGCAGCCATGTTTTGTGGCGTTCTTGGACGAGATGGCGCGTCCTGCGATAGTGGCGGGACCGCCGTTAGGATTGGGTGCCACGACCGGCTCAGAGGTTTGGATGATGGTTTGATCGGACATAACGTAGAAACTCACTTTCGCGTCCAAGATACATTTCCGACCGACACGACGACCTAAGGAACATGGGTTATGTTGTTGATATCATTCAGAAAACTATTTTTCGATTTTCTGTCAATGATTGTTGAGGGCGAACGCGCCAAGCTTTCGGCGCGGGCACTTCGCGAGCCTAAGCGAGAAAGAGTGAAGCCATATTAGCGACCGCAACCGTTGACAGGATGTTATCGTGCGTCGCTCCGGGCACTATGGCAAGCCTAGCTGTTGAATGCAGCGAACAGCCCAGGCCAGCGTCGCGCTGACCGCCTCCGAGTAGCTTATAGAACGCCACAATGTGTTCAGGCCGGATCGAGTCACCGTCGGCAAAGACGAGCATCGTGGGAGGCTGAAGCGTTCACCTGTTCCGACCAGTCGAAGTCATGAGATTCCATCTCCGCGATCTTACGGAGAACGGTTTCCCAGTTGACGTTTGGGTAGAGCCGGCCAAGCGACGAACCCTTAGTATTCTGTGCGAGGTGCGGGGCGTGCGCGATCGTGTGATCGAACGCCGCAATCACTTCCGGAAACGACCCGTCCCGTTGCATGGTCGCCGAGAACCGAAGCGGACGATCGATGTCGTCTGTACGTCCATGCCCTTGCAGATGAACGGCGATGACCTTCCTGGTCTTCGCCAAGGCTATGATGGCGCATCTTAGCATTAGCAATCGCCCTTCGTTTCTATATTTCTTTATCCAAGGATCTCGACATACCCTTCTGTTCCATGAACGCGAATTCGCTGCCCGTCCTTAATCAGCTTGGTCGCGTTTTCTACTCCGACAACTGCTGGCAAGCCATATTCCCGTGCGATGACCGCGCCATGCGTCATCAATCCACCCACTTCCGTCACCAAGCCTCCGAGGGAGACAAACAAGGGTGTCCAGCTAGGATCTGCGAAGGTGGTGACCAGGATATCGCCGTCTTCCAGATCAGCATCATTCAGTTTCAAGATGACACGTGCACGCCCTTCTATCAGTCCGGACGAAACGGGAAGACCAACCATGGCACCGAATGGGAGATGCTCTCGTTTGTACTCACCGGCGATAATTTCGCCATCGGAGGTGATGACTCGCGGCGGAGTTAGCCTTTCATGTAATATGTACTCAGCTTTTCGCTTGCTGATGAGTTGGTAATCCAGGGCTTTAGCGCGTACGACTTCATGAAGCTCCTCAAAAGCGAGGTAGTAAGAATCTTCTTTTTCATGAATTACTTTGGCTAGTACGAGCCCTTCGGCTTCTTTCAGTAGAGCCTGCTTATAAATGAAGTAGCGACTGACGATGCCATATTTGGGATATTCACGATAACCGCTGAGATTCCGGACCAAGCTGATCATGTGTTTTGTTTCTATGGCTTTTTGTTCACCATCCGGCAGTTGCTGCAATCGTTCCAGTAATTCCTGCTCTTTTTTCAAAGCCTCTTGGCGTCCTTGCTCGAATTTCAGATGGCTGGCATTCGGCTCAAAGTTTCTAATATTGCCGAGAATTAACAGAACAAGTGTGGTTGGTTTTTCGCTCCAGCGAGGGTTCGTAATATCGATTTCTCCAGCGCAGCGCATGCCGTATTTATCGAGATAACTACAGATGGCGTTACGAGCTTCCTGGCCACCATCGAACTGAATCAATTGATCTAAAAATCTCTCATCTTTGACGTTCTGCAAGTAGTGAATTAACTCTGGATAAGGGCGGATCCGATCCGCGACATCCAATAGCTCCAGACCCATTGTTGAAGTGATGTTGTTGGGTACGGACCGAGAAAGCGTGTCTGCTACATTCTTTTCGCCCAACCAAGCCATCATTTTTTCATTGATCCATGAGGAGGCGTTCATAGCAGTCATAATCACGTCCATACTCTGGGAATCAGAGCTGTTCTTCCTAAACTTCTGGATGTCTTCGCGGATAAAGTCAAAGAGAGCCGCTCCGGATTTTGTTTGGATTTCACGTTTTAACTCGCCGATCGATGTTTGACTCCTCTTGATCAAATCAGCGACGACTTGAGGATCGTAGTCGTTCAGCGTTTGAAAATCAAGAGGGGACGGGCCTCGATTGCTGTTAGTGGGATTCGGTTCTTTTACGTCATTCGGCGGCGTTTTTATAAAATCTTCTCGCTCCAGGACGGTCCTTAGTGCGTCTTGGAGGAGCGGATCGGACTTTCCCAAGACATTCACGATGATGTCTCTTTTAGCGGATGAGGCAAGATCTTGCGCAATATCAACAAACAACCTGCCGCCAGCCGTATCCATGGGGCGAGCGGCTATTAGCTGGAAGAACGATAAGCCCAATGGTCTTAGCGCGTCTGTCATCATTTGTTGATGGCCGACAGACACATAGACGTGATTTTCTTGGTCGTTTGCTTCAGGGATCGGGAATAGAGCGGTGATCGGCCGACTTTGGACAATATAAAAAGTGCTATCCACCAGGCACCATTCAATGTCCTGGGGTTGGCCGAAATGTTCTTCGATCTTTCTGCCTATACGAGCGAGTTGCACAATCTGCTCGTCCGTAAGCGCTTGCTTATCCTGCTGTTCAGGCGGGATCTCTTGCAGAATTGTGCCACCAGTTCTTGAGGCAAAGACAGCTAGCTTCTTTGTAGATATCTTCTTAGCGATAATTTGGCTGTTACGCACCTTATAGACATCCGCATTCACCAGGCCGGAGACCAACGCCTCACCAAGGCCGAAGCCGGCGTCAATGGACGTCACCTTCCGGTTGGAAGTCACGGGATCGGCAGTGAACAGAATTCCTGCTACCTGCGGGAAGACCATCTTCTGCACTACTACGGCCAACTGGACTTTTCGGTGATCGAAACCATTTTGAATCCGGTAGGCGACTGCCCGATCGGTATATAACGATGCCCAGCATTTGCTGACATGACTCAGGATTGGCTGCTTCCCCATGATGTTCAAGTAAGTGTCCTGCTGGCCTGCAAAGGAGGCCGTGGGTAAATCCTCCGCAGTTGCGCTGGATCGCACTGCATAGGCATTCTCTTCTCCAAGGCTGGAGAGATGGCTGGCGAGTTCTTCGCGCATGTCTTCAGGAATAACTATCTCTTCGATGAGGCTGCGAATCTGACTGCTGATCTGACTGATTCTCTTCCGGTCTTCCACCTTCAGAAGCGATAACTGATCCAGTAGTTCGTGAATCGAGGGCGATGCACTAATGATTGTTTTAAAGACTTCGGTGGAGATACAACAACCATCCGGAACGAGTATTCCTTCGACCTTCGAGAGTTCTCCGAGGGTCGAGCCTTTACCACCAACCAGCATGATTTTTGTCTTGTCGATATCCTCGAAACCAAGCACGTAGTGATTGGTGGGCTTACGGCCTTCGACATTGCGATTGCCCACGGCAGCGTTTGCCTTGCATTCCTTGATTGACTCAAGTTCGTGAGTTAGTTCTGGCACACCATTCTCCTTTTTACCTGTGCTGCATTTGTCCTCAAGGTTCGGGGTGACATGCGGAACGATGCCATCACCGATTTGCTTTTCCGCTTTGTGGCGACGCAGGATCATAACTCCTGTGCGGTTGTCACTCACTCAGGTTATGCGAATTCGGGGCGCAAAGTCGATCAATTTAACTCAAGGGAAGGAGAGTTTATCTCTCTTGTTATCAATCAGTTAGCCTTTCTGATGGTGGATTGCTATCCTATATGTGGGGAAGAGGTTCTCTAGAATGATCGTCTTAGAATGGCGATCTGAATTGTTTGTGTGCAACTAGAGATCGACTCTGATCCGCAATAGTTCTGACACGCTTGTCTGTCGGGCGGTGTGCTCTTACAGACCCGGTACAATTCGCGTCAAACGGCTCCGGCTTGCGCCCTTTTACGGCATCAGGGATGACGGGGGACGTTGAACCCATGACATGCCTAGACGTCGACGATATGAACGAGAACGGAGAACTCGAGCATGAATCCGAATGAACCCAGCCGCACAGCCGTTATGATCGCTCGACAACGAGCGGCTCATCAGTTGCTCGACCATGGCTCTGTATTCTGTGACCCATTCGCGATGAAGATTCTGCCTGAAGACGAAAAGGAAGTGCTTCAATTTGCGAACCAGCATCCCTTGGCCAGCATCGGACGTCTGTTCACGGCCGCTCGAAGCCGGATTGCGGAGGATGCTTTGTCGGGCGCCGTCGAAAGAGGGGTTCGGCAGATCGTTATCCTTGGCGCCGGACTCGACACTTTCGCTCTTCGGAACCCCCATGGAGGACAGCAGGTACGGATCTATGAGGTGGACCACCCTGCGACGCAGACATGGAAGCGCCAGCGCCTGGCCGAAGCTGAAATCGCAGTTCCGCCGTGGCTTATTTTCGTGCCCGTTGATTTTGAGCGGGCCGATTTGGGAGAGAAACTCGGCGCCGCAGGCTTTCAGCAGAACTTGCCCGCGTTTTTCACTTGGCTCGGAGTTGTGCCCTATCTAACACAGGACGCTGTCGGCCGCACTCTGGAGTACATGTCATCAATCAGGAACTCGGAGGTCGTGTTCGACTACATGGAACCTTCCGAGGCATTCTCCGAAGAGCTAAGGCAATTAGAAAAGCAGCGGGCCGAACAGCTTGCGAAAATGGGTGAGCGTTTGGACAGCCGCTTCGAGCCGGCCGGCATTGCAGCGATTCTTCGCTTGCACGGATTCTGTGTTGTCGAAGACATTGGCTTCGGGGAGATCGCATCCAGGTTCGGCCGCGCCATTCATGGACTCGCGCCCGGACACCTGGGCCTACGTGTTGTCTATGCTAAGCACTAAGGCGTGTTGACAGCTTGTGACCACGGCCTGATCGCAGTGCGTTCAAAGTAGCCGGTGAGCCGGGTATCTGGTTGACTTATTTAGTTCAGCGGAGTGGCATTATTTCGATCTAGTGTGAGTGAGTTTTGACCCGGCTTAAGTTGCACAGACTGGTCCCAGACGAGCGCTTGGTTGTTGTAGCGGGCGGAGATCATCAGATAGTAGGTTCCTGGCGGAACGCCAGGCAGAGTTGCTTGGCCAGTAGCATCGCCGCGAACGGACGAGATGGCATTTGCATTGACGGCATCCAGGATTTTTTGGTAGTCGGGAGTGCGGTTGCTACAAACCGAGCCTACGTATTTGTAAGGGGAGACTCCGGCCGGAACGGAGATACCGGCTTTGGAGAGTCCGTTGGCGTAGCTATCACGCAATAAGACGTAGGGCCGCCCGGCCAGTGGGTTGGGAATGCCCGGTTGAGCAGAAAATCCGGAGACGATGGCGAGAGTGGCGTTGCCGAGCGGCGCAGCGGGCGTGGAGAGCCTTCCGGCGGCGTTGGACGCAATGGCCATGCCTCCGCTGGAAGGGTTCTCTTTACTCGGAACTAGCAGGTCGAGGCCACAAGTCTGCTCATGTGGTGCGAAGCTAATATCACCGTTGTCATTCTGGCCGACAATGGTGCGGCCATGTACTTGATAGGAACCGGTGCCGGGGTCGAGCGAGCCATCTGGACGAAATGCGACGGCGAGGGGATGATCGGGGGCGTCAATTCTGATCAATGACTTGGTGCCGTCGGCAATGACGGTGTAGGGATAGGCACGGGCAACGTCGGGACCGCAGCCAAGGATGACAGATTCAGGGAAGAACTGAGTGCTGAAGCCGGTGGGCGATGCATAGATTCCGCGCATACGAATGCCCGGGGGTGTAGGTGGGCCTTTGTCTCCTCCGAACATGGCTTTCAGAAGATCAGTCTGCATCGTTTGGGCGCCAACGGCCGCGCCTCGGTTTGAGAGGTTTAGCGCTGGGCAGGTGGCCGTTCTGGGGGAGAAATTAGTTCGGGGACCGGGATTGTATGCACGTTGACCACTGGCGTCATAGACAGGTTCGTGGCTGGAGACGGCTTCGGCATCGGATATCGGAGTACCGCTGCTATTGCGGTAGCCGCCGCTGGAGGCAACGGCAACAACTCCGTTGACGGTGACGGGGCCAGGAGCGGACATGGTCAGGTCGGGCATGAGAGTCAGGACCAGGGGCTTCGGAGACGTATCGATGGTGAGGACAGCGCGGTTGTTTTTGAAAGCGATGTTGTAGTGGCGTTCGTCGGGCGAGAGGAAAGAGCAACTGACCAAGACGCCCTCCGCCGTGAAGTCCAGACGCCAATTGCCGGGACCCGCATACACGCCGGCGATGGCAGGACCGGGCGCTGGTCCGGCACTTTTCGCGGCATCGCCAGAGGGAAGGACTTGGGAGAGCATTTGACCAAAAGCACCGAGAAGCGCGTTGCCCGTGCATGACGCGGGCAGGCGTCCGGAGGTGATGCAGCGGTTGATGGCTCGTTCTTCGGGAGTTAGCGGCTTCTTGCCGGTAATGACAGCTTGTGCGCGTGCCTCGATGGCGTCGTTTTCGTCATTTGCTTTCTTCTCGTTCGCAGCTTGAACGTCGTTCTGCCTTTGATAGTGCGCTTTGGCACGTGCTATCTCGTCGGCAGAGGGCTGTGTGCAGGTGGGCAGGAGCTTTTTCAAAGCGCCGCGAGTTTCGGTGGTGTAAGCCATGAAACCGTTATGTTTGGGCCTGTCGGGATGCGCCACCATGCAGGTGGATGTGTCGGAGAGATCGCGGATGTTGCAGCTTTCGAGATAAAGACGATCGCCGCCGCAGGTATAGGTGACACCTAACTGCAGGTCTTGTGCGTGGCATACGCCCAATACCGTCGCCAAGCCAGCAATTATTCCGAATGCGTTCATTCTCATTTTCAGCAACATCCGCGCATCCTTACCGGGATGCAAGAGTTGCGGAGCCAAACAGAGTCGCCAGACTGCTATCGGCCGCAGGCGTAACGCTAATGCGCTTGAATCCGGCTTCGTCTTGGGCCAAGATTAGCAGGCCATTGCTGCCATCAGCTTGAAACGCCACTTTGTCGAATCCACCGGTAGTCGGAGCTCCGCTTTCCACGACTGGCTTGCCATCAACATAAGCGCGGAATTTGACGGCGCTCCAAACATTCCAAAAGAGATGATTGCTGTCTTCGCTAAAGAACGTGAGATTACCCAGAGAGCCTGGGTATGCGATGGGCAAATACTTTCCGTCCAGGCAGACACCTTGATTGTTTCCGGCTGCTGGATCGGCCAAACGACAAAAGTAGGCCAGATGTTTGCTGTCGGGGCTGAAGTGAACAAGCGACTGTGACTGATAATGTCCATCTGATTGGTTTACCTCGAAGCCGGTAAACGAACTTTGCGGAGTTCCATCCAAATAGACGACGATTCCATTGCGTGACTGCACGCCAAATGCGGAGTGGGAGCCGTCTGGGCTAAATACCAATGCGAACGTTCGATCGGACTGCGGCATGGGAGTCACCTTTCCGTCGACTGACATGCTATGCAGTGATGCTGCCACAACGTGGTTTCCAACGGGGGAGACAGCAACTTCGCCAAGCTGGTTCAGTTGATCCGATTCCTGATCGCCAACCACAACAAACTGCGCGCCGCCGCTATTTCCCACAAACACTGGGCTGCCCGATTCAGGTGTAAATCCAATGATTTTCCTTACGCCGCCGGTTCCGTAAGAATAGAAGGGGTCCAGCCGCCCATAATCCAATCCTTTTTTGCCGTCAGCGAAAACATATTGGCGGCCATTGGCGGTGCTGCAAGGGATGGCGTAATGCTTACCATCCGCGCTGAACGTAAAGTCGCCGGTGCAATTGACAATTCCAGCAGTCACTTCGCTGCCCGGTACGACCTTGCCGCCAATCACGAGGAAAGAGGTGTGAGCTGTTCCCGTGTTTCTAGTAGCCAAAGCGACTACCATATCGCCGACTGGCGGAATAAAGAGCTTGACGCTATTCGCACGTAACATCGGCTTGCCGTCGGCCAAAACCTCGACGATCCCCTGCTGAGGTCTCATTGCTGTGGTGTAGAGGTGCTGACTATCGGCGCTCCATTGCGGGTTGCCAGCTAAATAGGGAGCGGGTTTACCGTCGATGAGAAGTTTCTGAGTGGTGTCGCGCCCGCAGCCGGACCAAACATATGCCACGTGGTCGCCATCGGGGCTAAAGGCAAAATTTCGCAAGTCGGCGTTGCTGCCCAGCGCGTCGGCCTTTCCGTCAAACACAAAACGGAAACCATCCGTGGCGCCTTCGTACTTGGCCATCGAGAAGAAGTAAACATGTTTGCTGTTGGAGGTGAAGCTCAGTTGCTGGCAACTGTTCGCGTCGATTCTATTTTGCACATTGGTGTGTGAATCGCGGTACAGTTCTTTGCCGTCGACCATCACAACGGCGTCGTTTCCTTGTAGGCCGCAATAGGCATAGCGACTGCCGTCAGGACTGAAGATTAGGCCGGTGAGGGAGCTACCTTGTGGGAAAATTTGGTCGAACAGCGGGCCAGGCATGCCATCGTAGATAACCGTCCAGCGGCTGCCACTGTGCGAGACGGTGCCCATATGAACGCCACGCGGACTGACGGCAAACTGCGCGCCCTGCTCCCTTGGCGCAAGCAGCGTCGGCTCTATTTTAGTGCCGAGCGGGGGCGCGAATGGGCCGTTGCCGGCCTGCGCCATCGCGCTTGATTGCTGCTGCTTTTGCTGAGCCTGCTGTGGCTGTTGTTGCGACGATTGAGCAGCGGTTTTCTGATTTCCTTGCGACGGCTGTTGCACTTGCTGTTTCAGCTTCTGCCAGACGCTTTGCGCCTTGGCCGGGGAGCCGGAAATGGCACTGAGAACGAGAACAACAGCAAGGGGAATTGGCGTTACGGCCTTCATGATGATCGTTTCCTTCACACATGCATTGCGTAGTAAGCGCTCGAAAACTGTCACGGGCCGGGAGACTTTTTTGGATTCTGACAATTCTAAGGCGACGCGCACGGCGCTAACGCATGACGTTGAACGCCGACAACGGACGAGTACTTGAGTTGCTTTTGGCGTGACAGTTTCTGGCGGTGTTTCGCGCATTGTTAAGTCGAATGCGGTTGATCAACAGAGGAAGGAGCATTCATTTATGTATTCACGTATTATTACTCCCGTCACGGCAATTCTGGGCATGGCCTTGGCAATGTCGCTGACGAGCTGCACGGGATCGGAGCCGTCGGAGGGCGATATGAAGGACGCCATGCTGCAGGAAATGAACCGTCCGGAAGGCAACACGCCGGTGATACCTATCAGCATCCAGTCTTTCAAAAAGGAAGCGTGCAACAAACCGAACGAGCAAGGCTACCATTGCACGTTTGAGGCTTTGGTTCAATCGACGAATATCGGCGCAAGCATGTACAACAACGTGCGTGCGGGCGATTTTTATAAAGATTCGGCCGGCAAATGGGCGATGCGGCCACCGTTCTAATAAACAGAAGGGGGATCAATGAGGAACACAATTTCAATTTCAACGATGGTGATTCTGCTTTTTGCCGGAGGGCAAGCAGAAGACGACCTGTTGATCGACGGTGATTCCGAGCTGGACAACGATCAACGGAACGCTTTTGGGATTTGACTGGCAATTCGGATTTCGGGACATATGGCGGCGTTGCTCAAACGTGCGCCATATTGGCGGGAAGTAAATTATGTTGTGACCATCGATTTGGTCTACGGGGGATCGCCAAGGTGGGCTAGGCTTGAACCACACCGTGCTCGCTGCTGGTAAGAATCACCACGGTATTCATTGGGCCCGTTGCTGAATCGTACTTCGCGCTTGCGTTGGATCGCCAGGCGTAAAATTTAATTTTTTCTCTGACGCAAGCGCCTTCGCCGGGGTAGGATCTGTTTTTGCTGCCTCATCGGCTAAGTCTTGTCGGGCGTTTACCAGGTAGGCTACGGTGGGACTCTGGCGCGCCGAGACTATTTGATAGCCCGCCAGGCTTTCCGCATGTGCGTCGGCAAAACGGTTTTGACGAAGAAGAGCTCGGCCTAACTTGATTCTAGTGATGCCTTCATCAAGGCTTCCAGCGGGCAGTGTTTGGGCGTACATCGCGAGGGCCTGGCGGAACAATTGTTCCGCGTGAACATTGTCCTTTCGCGCCATGTAGACTCCGCCGAGGTTGGCCAAGGCGATGCCGATGCGGTAGTGTTGGCCGTGATAGCAGACGCGATAGATTTCGACAATATGCTTGAAGTGTTGCTCGGCCTCATCGTATTGATGACGCTTGACGGCGATGTTGCCCAACTCATTCAGGGCAGATGCAACGTTGGGGTGGACGCTGCCGAAGACTCTTTCCTGAATGGCGACCGAGCGGTGTAGCATTTCGATGGCTTCGTCGTAACGGTCCTGATACTCAAGGGCGCGAGCCACCAGCGTAAGACTGGCGGCGGTCTTGTAGTGGTTTTGACCATAGAACGCCTGCATGATGTCGAGTGCCTGGCGGTGAAACGCTTCGGCTTCTTTGTAATGACCGCGCTGCTGTTGAATGGCACCGAGATTGATCAGGTCTTCACCCACCATGGGGTGACGCTCGCCGAACAACTGACGGTAGGTGGGTAACAAAGACCGGTAAAGGGATTCCGCTTCGTCGTATTGGTTGTTGTAGAAGTAAGTGTTTGCCAGTTCCAACTGACTGGCGGCGAGGTCGGCTTTGTCGATGCCGGGAGATGAGCGCAGACGAACGGCTTGTTGGAAAACCTGAATGGCTTCCTTATAGGAGCCGCGATCTTCGAGCACTGTTCCCAGGGCCTGAGTGGCGGCGGCGACTGCGGGATCATTAGGCGGCAGATTTGCGTGATCTATAGCGAGAGCTTGGCGAACAAAACGTTCGGCATCATCGAACCTAGCCTGATCGGCGCGCAGCAAACCGAGACTTGTCAGACTTGCAGCTATATCTTCTTGAGCATTTACACCCCCGAACGACCGGCGCTGCTCGAGCGCTTTGTTAAGCAGGAAGTCAGCTCGATCGAGTAAGCCTAATTTCTGGTAGACCTCGCCCAGAGTTTCGTACATCTCGGCCTGAACAGTGGGATCGCTATTTAAGCTTGCGGCTTCCTGGGTACCGCGATCGATCAAGCTGGTGACGCGCAAATCGGCCGCTGGTCCGGCTTGGACGTCGCCGCCATTAAATAAGTTCAAGGTGAAACGGAGAACTCGTTGGGTGCGCTCTGCTTCGGCTAAGGCGGCATTGCGTGCGGTTCTGAGGCGCAATGTATAAAAGGTCACCAGACCCAAAAGGCAAGCGAGGACAAGAGTGGCGGCTATCACGGAATGCTGGTTTCGCTGGACAAATTTTCCGACGCGATAGCTCAACGAATCGGCGCGAGCCTCAAGCGGTTCAGAAGCGAGGTAGTGATCGATGTCTCGAATAAGCGCGTCCACGGAGGCATAGCGCCGCTCGGGATCTTTGTGCATTGCGGTCAGACACAGCACGTCGAGGTCTGCCCAGAGCGCCTTGGGAAATGCCGCCCTCGCCAGAATGGAGGGCTTCTGTGGCTCCTGATCGAGGATCATTCGTTCTGCATCGGCGGGAGAGCGGTGAGCGAAATCGAAGGGGAGATTGCCCGTCAACAATTCGTACAGAATGACACCGAGCGCGTAGACATCGGTGTAAATCCCGATCTGATCACCGCGAATCTGCTCCGGCGCGGCGTAGGCCGGCGTCATCATGCGCAGCCCAGTGAGCGTTGCATCGGCAGGATTGTCGGTGTCCATTTGCTTGGCAATCCCGAAATCCAGCAGCTTGATGGTTCCGTCAGCCTGCGCGAGGATGTTCGAAGGTTTAAGGTCGCGATGGATGACGGCATGCGAGTGGGCGTAGCGGACCGCTTGGCAGACGGCTCTCAGCAGTTTGAGGCGGTCTGTCACCGAACTTTTGAGCTGACGGCAATATTCGGTAAGCGGAACCCCTTTGACGTACTCCATTGCGAACCAAGGGGTTCCGTCGACCATGGTGTCGGCATCGTAGAGGCGCGCAATGGCAGAGTGCGAAAGCTGCGCCAAAGTTCGCTGTTCGAGATCGAATCGCTGACGCCGGGCCGGAGACATCCAGGCGTCGCGCAGCACTTTAATGGCGGCCAGATTTCCGAGGTCGGTACGTTCGGCAAGATAAACAACCGCCATTCCTCCTTCTCCCAGTTGTTCAAGTGTCCGATACGGGCCGAATTCCTGAGCGCGCGGATCAACGCTGGAATCAATCATCGCGCCCGCCACTTGATCTACGCCTTGATTGAGGAGCGAACCGACATGCTTATCTTGGTTCAGCAAGCCTTCGACATCGGCTAAAAGTTGTTGGTCCTCGCCGGTGACGGTCTGAAGGAAGCTTAGTTGTTGGGACTCAGGCAGATCGACAGCCTGGTGAAAGAGGGACTGTACGATCTCCCAGCGGCGGGGATCCATTCTAACTCCCAGTACTCAGTTCGCGGGTAAGCCAAGCTTTCACCACCCGCCAATCCCGGAGAATAGTTGCCTCGGAGACGGCAAGTAACTCGGCGGTTTCGCTTACTTCCAAGCCTCCAAAGAAGCGACTTTCTACCATCAGCGCCTGTCTGGGATTGATACGCGCGAGGTCCTGCAAAGCGGTATCGATTCGCAAGATTTCATCATCGCGAAACGAGGGTATGTCTGTTCCCTCATCGAACACCAGAAGTATGACATCGCCGGCACCGCCCCGCTTTTTGGACTGACGACGGCGCGCGGATTCCACTAATAACTGACGCATCGCGCGAGCCGCTATTCGTTTGAAATGCAGCGGAGAAGTGGCATTGAAGCGCGGGGAAGCGGCCAACTTGATCCAGGCTTCGTGCACGAGCGCGGTGGGATTTAACGTCGCAGCAGGATCTGCACCCTTGACGACGGTTGCCAGACGGCGCAGCTCCTCATAGGTGAGGCTGAAGAGATAATCTAACTCGGTTTGGGAGACGCCCGGCAAAAGCTCGGTGTTTTGAACAGGATTAACGGTTCTGTCTCCGCGTTTGCGCATTGTTCAGGATAACGGCTTTTCGGTAGCTCAACAATACCACCGTTTCCTGGAGGATTCATGTTGGCTCACGTGATTTTCGGTTCGTTTTCAGACGGCCATGGCGCTTAGCGGGCGTTGGAAATGGAGCCGCAAAGAAATTATTGTTGAGTTGGAGCGCAGACTGGGTATACTGAGTATATACAGATAAATGAGTGACGGTTTTGTCATTTTGCAGTCGGACAAAGGGCCGATCTACCTCCAAATCATGGAGCAGATCAAACAGCGAATTGCGGTGGGCGATTGGGATGAAGGCCAAGCCATTCCGTCGATCCGGCAATTGGCCGTGGATTTACAGGTCAGCGTGATTACGGTGAAGCGTGCCTATCTGAACTGGAACGCGAGGGCGTGATTGTGACGCAGCAGGGGAAGGGTTCGTTTGTGGCTTCCACTCCGGGCTTGGGGATTCGGCTTCAAGAGAGAGAACTGGAGAAGCATCTGGAGCAAGCCAGACGGTTGGCGGAACTGCTCGGCATCCGTCCGGATGATTTGGAGGCGCGACTTCGCGAGACCGGTGATCGACGCGCAGAGAAGGAAGAGGAACAAGTATGAACGACCTTGCGATAGAACTTCACGGTGTTGGGAAGACGTATCCGTACTTCGCGTTGGAAGACATCCAACTGCGCGTTCCGTACGGACAGATTATGGGATTGATTGGGCCCAACGGCGCGGGAAAATCGACGACGATCCGCATTCTGATGGGACTTGTGGATCAGGATTGCGGTGATGTGCGAGTGCTGGGATGGCGGATGCCGGATGAACAAATCGCCGCGAAGTGGGATATCGGGTTTGCGTCGGAGGACATGCGGCTTTACGAGGGAATGACGATCGAATGGCATATGAATTTCGTGCGATCAATTTATCCGAACTGGGACGCGCCGTATGCGCAATTGCTTTTGAAACGCTTTGGGCTGCGGGCGGAACAGAAGATCAAGGGGTTGTCGCATGGGCAGAGAGTGAAGGCGACGTTGCTGCTGGTTTTGGCGCGGCGGCCGCGGCTGCTGGTGTTGGATGAACCGACGACTGGCCTGGACCCGGTGGCGCGGCATGAGATTTTGCGCGAGTTGACGGCGGTGATGAGCGAGCGGATTAGGCCGCACTTGGAATCTGTGCCACGGGGAAGAAGCACTGATTCATCGGAAAAGCGAATCAACGCCGATCGGGAGTACCCGAGCCGCAAGCATGTGATCAGGCTTCCTGGTCGCCAAGGGGCGGCCGATCCGGCGCTGCTGTTCGCATCACAGGTAGCGTTCGGACGCGATGGTTAACGTTGCGTTGTTTCTCATTGAATATTCTCCTTGTTCGACTCGCCACCACCAACTTCGGGTAGACGGAAAACTCTGCGCAGCTGGCCGGATCGAGTCCCTCCATGCCGCCATGCGTCCGCGGGCCTTAGTAATCGCGAGCGCATCGGCTGGCGTCGGGGCTTCGATAGCTCGCATGTTCCATAACGCCTCGGTCCCGTAATCCGCAAAAGCACGGCGGTACAGGCTCGCAACATCTTCCGGGGGTTCGGTGTATCGGTCATAGCGCTCTTTTTAGCATAGGGACTGGACAAGGACAAACGATGAAAAATCAGCGCGGTTAAACGGGCTTCTAGCTTTTTTTGCACCCTCGGCTGACATACGAGAGTTTTCGGTCATACGATTCGACCATCCTCTAACGTGATGGTTCGATCGGCCATTTCGCCGAAGGCGTGGTTGTGGGTGGTCAAGAGGATGGAGAGACCTTGCGATGATGCGAGGTGCTTGAAGAGGGCGATGATTGACTCGCCGGTGGCTTTGTCGAGGTTTCCGGTTGGCTCGTCGGCAACCAGAATTTGGGGCTGGATCATGAGTGCGCGGGCGACGGCGACACGCTGCATCTGTCCGCCGGAGAGTTCCCTTGGGAGGTGGTCTGCTCGGTCGGTTAGGCCCACAGCGTCGAGAATCATGCGCGTGCGTTGCGGGTCGGTCTGGGCGCCTAGGAACATCAGAGGAAGTTCTACATTCTCCGTTACGGTGAGCGTAGGAAGTAAGGAGAAGTTTTGAAAAACAAATCCAAGGACGCCACGCCTGACTTCCACGAGCTCATCTTCGGAGAGGCCTGCGACGGACTTGCCCGCTATGGTGAGCGAACCTTCGGACGGCGCATCGAGGCACGAGAGAACATTGATGAGGGTGGTTTTTCCCGACCCGGATGGTCCAAGGATGGAGACGATTTCGCCCTTGCGGATAGAGATGTCCACACCGTCGAGCGCTTTCACGGTTTCGTTGCCGCGGTGATAGTAGCGTTTGAGGCCTTTGCCTACGATAATTGCGTCGTCCATAGTTATAACCCCCGACTGATTGCTTCGACCGGCCGCATAGAGGAGGCTCGCCAGGCGGGATACAAGCCGCCGAAAAACCCCAGGACCACCGCACCACAGACTGCGCCGCCGATTACGCCGGGCGTTATGTGCGACGATGGAGCCGGAGACGCCCAGATCTGCGATGGATTTGATGGCCCGCTCCACCACTCCGGAGCCGACGACGGCTACGACGGAGCCAGCCAAGGCGCCCATCAGGCAGATCATGACGGTTTCAAGCCAGATGAGCTGGAAAATGGAACTGCGGCGTGCGCCCAGCGCCTTCATGATGCCGATTTCGGAGGTACGTTCGTAGACGCTCATCAGGATGGTATTGATAACTCCGATGAGCGCCACAATTACCGCAATGACGGCGACGGCCGCGATCATCGTCTGAGCCGTGGCGACGAAGACTGACGAGCGTTGTTTTTACCTGCTGGAGACCGACTACTTGTACCTCCGGGAGTTTCAGCCAGCGGGATTCAAATTCGCGCAGCTTGACTGGATCAAACTCTTTCAACTTGATGCCGACGATGGTGAGCTGCGCCGGACAGTTGAAGTAATCGCGAGCCACGTCGATGGGCATGAAGACCGTACCGTCGTCCTGCGTTCCCGTGCGGTCGAGGACTCCAACCACTTTGAATTCGCGCATAACTGGGTCTGGCTTTCCGGCGGGAGTGATGGACGCATAGAAGGTGTCTCCGACCCTTCTCGCTCGTATTCGGCGGCTTCAAGCCGGAGAACGACTTCGTTCTTCGCACCGGCTGAAAACCAGCGTCCGTTGTCGTATCCGGTACCCTTTTTAAACGCGATCCACGGCTTCATGACGCGGTAGCTTGGAACTTCGATGCCGCTGATGACGGAGAAGTTTGAGGTTGCGGCGGAAGTCGTCGCGAATGCCGCTGCCCTGTTTTTGAGCAACGCCAATAAAGATAGGCGTGATGGTCTCGATGTTTGGGTCGGCCTTGACACTGTTGTAAGTGTCGGCCGGAAGGTAGCAAGAGCCCAGTGCCGCCCTTGAGCATCATTGTGGCCGCTTCATACGGGCAACCTTTGGCCATGATCATGACTTGAAAGCCGAGCATATTGATGCTGCGATCGATCGCGCCACGATATCCGAGCATGAACCCGCCAAGGGATACCGCGACGGTGACGGCAGAGCGACCCCGGCCACAGTGAGCGCGGTGCGTACCGGTCTGCGTCGAGGTTTTTGAACTGCCAGGGCGAAATAGCGCCGGAGCACGAGACGGTCTGGTTTCCATGTTGTTGTCATTTTGGCTCACTTGAATTCGATTCCACTGGCGTAAAGCTGGTAGCTGTCGTCTGAACGAAGCAATTGTGCCTTCCACTCTTGCTTGATGCCCCTCGCGCATGGGGGCCTTCATTGCGATGTCTTTCAGTTCCACGCGCAACTCTTTATTCCCGGAGTGAAAGAAAAAAGCATCCCATTGACTGGCACTGCTCCGAAATGCGGCCTTCGGTGGCGACGGTCTTTCCAGCGAATTCCTTGGGATGTTGGACAAGGTCGGCTAACGGAATGACCGTGGCCTTGGTCAGTTCGCCATACACGGAGGGTGCGCGGAACGCTTTCCAAGCAAAGAATGCTCCGAGCAAGAGCGTGACTGCACAAATAGCAAGAATGGATTTCATGGCCGGCTCCTTTTCGCCTGAGCCTGTTCGGTAGCATGCTCGGCGCGTTCGAAGAAGGGTTCAAAGCGTTTCTGGTAAACAAAGAAATCGAGTAGGATCAGGTCCTTCCTGACGCCGCGAACGGACGCTTGGTAATCGGGCTGCCCACTCGGATCGATGACGGGTGGTTTGATGGCGGCCACTTTGTCGGCTTTGGAGTTCGGATCGACGGCGGCGTAGTAATCGTGCTTGTAAAGATCGCCGAGGTTCAGTCCGATGAATCGGGCGCGAAATTCCTTGCTTCGGAGTTGCTTGGCGGCAGGACTCTCGAGCCGCTGGAAGAAGAAGCTCTTGATATCGGCAGTGGTTGGATCGGTGGAAAGAAAGACCTGGATGACTCCGCCTTTGCCGGGGACATTTACTCCGTGGACGATGCCGATCTTGGTTGAACCTTTGAAGACGGAGTAGATTGTGTACGGGGTCTCATAGGTCTCATAAATGGGATCTAGGTCGCTGCCCAGGCGGGCTTTTAAACCTTTGAAAAGTTCGGCTCCGCCGGGCAGGCGCGGGAACTCAAAGAGCTTCTTCTTTGTAGGTTGTCATCTCGGGATAGAGATACTTAAGGTCCTCCGAGGGATTGCCGAGCGTGCAGCCAATCGCACCGAGAGCGTGCCGCGGCATCCAGAGTGCCAAGAGAAAGATGATTGCAAGTGTTAGTCTCATTCGATTTTCCTAGCGGTAAAAGTAATATTGGAGCGTGAAGATTGTTTCCGGCGGCCCCTGCATGCGTTCGAGCTGGCGCTCCACGTTGAACTTGATCCAATGCAGGTTCGAGCTGGCGACGTCGTTTCTGAAATACCAGGTGAACTCGCCGATGATGGAGGAATCCACGCCAAGGCTGTCCTGGGTGAACCTCCGATATTGTGTTGATACTCCCCAGCGCCTAGAGGAGTGAAGATATTCAGCTTGAGCGAGTTGTGTGAATACGGCTTGATGCTGGTCCGCGCCACCGCTTAGTTCGCTGGTAAGGGTAAGAGTGCCGTTTGGGAGAGGCTTGCGATATCTGCCGTCAAGCCCCACGCGTTGCGTCTGGATTGGCTCATTCCTTTGGGTGATTTCGGACGCTGCAGGATAAAGTCTGAGGCCGGCATCAGGATCGAGCCGCTCACCGCCAAGAATGGAGAACCCGCCTTCAATGCCGTATTGGGAGGCGAAGTGATTGGCAAGACTGAGGCGCAGCGCTCCGATTCCGCTCTGGCCATCGAACTTCAGAGCATAGCCGGAGCCGGTCAAATAATAGAGATCGTAGTTGAAGTATTTGCCCAGCGAACCCCAGAAGCCCGCGTACCAGTCGCGATCGTAGCCGAAGTTTCGATCATTGGAGAGCTGGAGAATTGTGCCGTGGGTGTCGGTTTGCAGATTCAGACCAAAGGGCACATAGAACTGGCCCACGCGGAAATTGAAACGTCCCAAGTTCTTGCGTCGAGCATTGTCGGAGAGCGCGGGATTCAATATGTTGTATAGGTCTAAGTAGAGGTTGTGATATTCGAAGTACCAACCTGCGCGGCTTGCTCCTTCCATGTCGTTTAACACGGGGTTGTAGCCGTCACGACGCACGAATCTACCTTGGAAATCGAAGCTTGCGATGGTTTCGGTGGAAGAAGAAAACTTCTTGAGAACTTCGAATCCGACGGACTGACGGCTGGCGCCATCGGCGTTCTGGTTGGTGTCGAATTGCGACATGACTTCTTCGCGAAAGCCGAAGTTCTCTGTGAAAAATCGGTGCGCCCATGACTTTTGCTGCTCCGTCGAAGTCGCGGGTTGAGAGGCTGGAGTAACGTCGGAAAACGGATCTTGCGTCGGGGCGGGCGTTGTGTCGGGAGTTGATGTGTTGGCCGGATTGGTCTGCTGTGTTTGCGGGTCGTCGCCCGCTTTGGCAATGCCGATGCACAGGCCCAAAGAGCAGAGGGCTGTGACGACAATCCTTTCCGTTAGTGTTTTAAACTAATTTCAACTCCTTCGTTTGGCTGCGCCACTGAGAAGGCATGCATCGACGCTGTCCTGAGGGACATGAATGCCCACAAGTCAATGGATATTTAGAAACGAGGAGAACTCTAGATCAGAAACTGGCAGGCGGTGAGGAACCGGGCGCGAGAGTGGCCGATGGGCGCAAAGCCAACGATATGGACGGAGTGCGCAGCCAGTGGCGAAGTGCGCCGAGGCTTTGGAGTAAGTGCGATCTGCGATACAACGGGAGTGGCGGTTAACGCGCGGACTGGCTCAGAACCCTGCGTTTTTGCACAGCTATCGCCCTGAGAACAATCTCCAGGATGAGGAAGCTGAGCATGACCCTGAGTCTGACAGCATGCATGAGATTTAGGGGGTGATAAATGGAAGCAATTCGCACAGGCAGCGATGGGGCTCAACAGCGAAAGCACTGCGGCTAGCAGGAGAGCGACGCCGTTTTTTTGTCTAGCGAACATAGAGCTACCGCGCTTTACGATGCACCGCGGGGGCCAAACCCATAACATTGAAAGTAATGCGCTGCTTACCGGATGTCGGGCTGATTCTGCGTGTGGGCGCTCAACCCAAATGGGCCAGTTCGCGCAGGCATGCCGGCGGCCTTTAAAGGGGATTACAAATATGCGTTCATCGATGTTTCTTCTGGTGTTGATGGGCATTGTGTTGAGTTGCTCGCCAGCGTTTGCGAGTTACACTTACCAAACCTTCTCCATTCCGGGCGCCTCCGAGACGCTGCCTGTCGGGATTGACAATGCCGGAAACGTTTGGGCGGGAGGCACTGAGTATTCGAACGGAGTGTATAGCGATTTGGCGACGGGCTACTCGGCCGTTAGCGTCAGCGAAAGCGGAAAGGTCTTAGTCCGCAATATATCCGGGTATGCCATTTTTGACGGGACAGCGTATCAACCGATAGTGCTACCGAGTTTTGCGCCGGTAGCGGGCAGCGGTCCTGCGGTGATCCAGTTGACCGCGTTGAATGATAGTGGTCAATTGCTGGGTATAGCGTCAGTGGGCGATATCAGTTACGGACTGGAGATCACGGGAAATCATATAACTGCCATTGCGCAGATTACGAGTCCAATTCCGAACTTAGCCTCTTTGGACTTTACGGCATTGAACGATGGTGGCGAGGCGGTTGGAACGCTGGTCAGCGGGACAGTAAATCATTTTTTTGATACCGCCATGATTTACGATCCGGTCAGTGGCATGTTAACCACCATTGCTAATGGCAGTCTGCCGACTGTGTTCACGGGTGTGAACGATTTAGGCCAAATTGTTGGATATCAAAACGACGCGGCTGTCACGACAGCAAACCCCATTTTGTATGGCGGCGGGACGATCACGGTTTTTCCGAACATTGGCGGGATTGAGTCTGGCGCGGATGGCATTAACGACATGGGCGTGATTGTGGGAACGGATGGCAGCGATGCGTTCATCGCCACGCCTACCGGAAACTCCGCTGTGCCAGAACCCGCATTTGGATTGTTGACCTGTGCGTTGAGCTTTTTTGGATTCGCGTGCTGGAAGATGCGGGCTAGTAGGGACTGGTTAGAGGTTATCGAACCCGCGAATTTCGTCGGCCGTTGAAGCACGCCGCCTTTTCGCCATCGACTGTATGAAACTTCCAGCGCGAAAAAACGTATTGACTCGCAACGCTTACTGAGTATACTGAGTATATACAGAGATGAAGACCGATGGGTTCATCACTTCCCAATCCGACAAGCGGCCGATCTATCTGCAGATCATGGAACAGATTAAGCAGCGGATTGCGGTGGGCGATTGGGATGAAGGCCAAGCCATTCCGTCGATCCGGCAATTGGCCGTGGATTTACAGGTCAGCGTGATTACGGTGAAGCGTGCCTATCTAGAACTGGAACGCGAGGGCGTGATTGTGACGCAGCAGGGGAAGGGTTCGTTTGTGGCTTCCACTCCGGGCTTGGGGATTCGGCTTCAAGAGAGAGAACTGGAGAAGCATCTGGAGCAAGCCAGACGGTTGGCGGAACTGCTGGGCATCCGTCCGGATGATTTGGAGGCGCGACTTCGCGAGACCGGTGATCGACGCGCAGAGAAGGAAGAGGAACAAGTATGAGCGACCTGGCGATAGAACTTCACGGTGTTGGGAAGACGTATCCGTACTTCGCGTTGGAAGACATTCAACTGCGCGTTCCGTACGGACAGATTATGGGATTGATTGGGCCCAACGGCGCGGGAAAATCGACCACGATCCGCATTCTGATGGGACTTGTGGCTCAGGATTGCGGTGATGTGCGAGTGCTGGGACGGCGGATGCCAGCGGAACAGATAGCCGCGAAGTGGGATATCGGGTTTGCGTCGGAGGATATGCGGCTGTATGAGGGGATGACGATTGAGTGGCACATGAATTTCGTGCGATCGATTTATCCGAAGTGGGATGCGCCGTATGCGCAATTGCTTTTGAAACGCTTTGGGCTGCGGGCGGAACAGAAGATCAAGGGGTTGTCGCATGGCCAGAGGGTGAAGGCAACGTTGCTGCTGGTTTTGGCGCGGCGGCCGCGGCTACTGGTGTTGGATGAACCGACGACTGGCCTGGACCCGGTGGCGCGGCATGAGATTTTGCGCGAGTTGACGGCGGTGATGAGCGATGAAGGGCGGAGTGTGTTGTTCTCATCGCACAACACGCAGGACGTAGAGCAGATTTCGGACACGATCACGTTCATTGACCGGGGGCGAATTATCGATTCGATGGACAAGGAAGCGTATCTGGATCGATGGCGGCGATTGCGGTTGGAGGTGCCGATGGGGATTGCGCTGCCGGCGTTGCCGGGAATTATTGGCGTGCGGCGGAATGGACGCTTGGCGGTAGCGACGGCGAATGCTTTCGCGACTGATATGGCGAACGCTTATGAGAGCACGGGGGCCAAGGTGCAAGCGATCGAGACGATGACATTAGAAGAGATTTTTGTCGCGAATGTGGAGCGCAGCCGGGAGGAGGTGGAGGCGTGAATAGCTTGGTAATGCGGACTTTGATTTTGAAAGATTGGCGGTTGCAGCGCATTCAGATTCTTCTTTCGCTGGTGGCCAGCGCGGCGGCGCTTGGGTTGCTGCAATTTCGAAGCGAAGGTGCGTTTCTGATTGGAAGTGTGTGGCTATTTGTCTCGCTGATTGTTTTGAGTAGTATGCTGCCGGTTTCGAATGTAATTAACGAACGCAAGAAGCAAAACCTGGCGTTTATTATGAGCCTTCCGGTATCGGCTGTGCAGTATGGGATTTCGAAGATGGTATCGACAGTGGCATTTTTTCTTATACCGTGGGCAGCGTCGGCCATTGCGGCAACGATTTTGGCACTGAGCAGGCGCGATATTCCAAACGGGATCATACCGTTCATCCTGATTCTGTTTGGGATGCCGTTGGTGGGATTCGCGGTCATTGCCGGGACGGCTTTGATTAGCGAGTCGGAAGGGTGGACGATTGCTTCGACGATCCTATGCAATTCGTCTTATGGGCTGATTTATTACTTCATTGTTCGCAACCCGGCAGTTAATGGCACTTTCCGGAGTCCGGTGCCGGTGTGGAGTTCGACGGTGCTGATGATTTTGGGTGGGGAAGTCATGGCGGCGGCGCTGATTATGGCGGCGACGTTGTATCTGCAATCGAGAAAAAGAAATTTCGTTTAGTTGACTGGTTCCAACAATCCTTTGGGAGTTTGAGAGGGAATATGAAGCGATACGTGTTTCTTGTCGTTTTGATGATGCCGATCTTGTCTGCACAGGTCGGAGGCGCGATTTACAAAGAGCGGTGCGCGGCGTGCCATGATGCGCCGGCAGGTAGGGTGCCGGCACTGAGCGCCATCAAAGCGATGAGCGGAGAAGCGATTTATACGACGCTCACCGCCGGGAGTATGAAGTCGCGAGCGGAGGGCTTGACGACGGCACAGATTTTCGCGTTGATCGGCTATATTGGCCCGACAGGTGGAACGCAGAAGACACCAGCAAAATTTGAGAGGACATGCAGGGGCGATATGGCGCTTCATATCGGGTCGGAGTTGCCGCACTGGAACGGCTGGAGCCCGAGTGTGACCAACTCACGATTCGAGGATGCGGCGGGAGCGCGACTTGCGGCGGCGGATATACCGAAACTAAAACTCAGGTGGACGTTCAATTTGGGAGACGTCACGATGGCACGAGGCGAGCCGACAATTGTAGGGAACACGGTATTTGTTGCGACGATGACGGGCGCTGTGTATGCGCTTGATCGCGACACAGGCTGTACGCAATGGGGATTCAAAGCAGACGAAGGCATTCGTTCGGGAGTGGCGCTGGGAGATGCGAACGGAGTGGCTGCGGTCTACTTTGGGGACAGCGGCGGGACTATGTATGCGGTGAAGGCATCATCGGGTGAATTGATTTGGAAAACGCATCCGGTGGATCATTTCGCGACGTTGGCGACGGCGACGCCGCAAGTATATAAGGGAGTGGTTTATCAATCGTTCGCATCGTTCGAGGAGGCGCTGGCACCAGATCCGAATTACGAGTGCTGCACATTTCGGGGTAGCGTGGTGGCGCTGGATGGGGCTACAGGGAAGAAATTGTGGCAGACGTTCACCATTCCCGAGGCGGCAAAGGCAACCGGCAAGAACGCAGCCGGGAAGCAACAATACGGGCCTTCCGGCGCGGGCATTTGGTCAACACCGACGATTGACGAGCAATTGGGCGTTCTTTATGTTGCGACGGGCGACAACTATTCGGACCCGGCGACGGATACCAGCGATGCGGTGTTGGCCATGGAGCTTAAGACCGGTAAATTATTGTGGTCGAAGCAATTGACGGCACACGATGTTTATAACAACGGCTGTTCCACTCCGCAGCGAACAAACTGCCCGCCAGTCAACGGCCCCGATTTTGATTTTGGACAGCCACCGATCCTGCTGCGATTGGAGAGTGGCAAGCGAGCGCTGGTGATTGGTCAGAAATCAGGGATGGTGCATGCGATTGATCCGGATGAAAGCGGCAAAGTGTTGTGGCAGACCAGAGCGGGTGCTGGTGGTGCGTTGGGCGGTAGCCAGTGGGGTTCGGCGGCGGATGGCCAGAAGGTGTACGTGGCGATCTCGGATGTGAAGCTTGGCGTCGTCGCCGATACAAAAGCGCCGGGAGGTTACCGGCTGACACTAGATCCGAAAAAAGGCGGTGGACTGCACGCATTGGATCTTGCGAACGGGAAGGTTGTTTGGAGTGCGGAGGCAGCGTTGGCCTGCGCTGAGGGCCGAACGGATTGTTCTCCCGCGCAGTCTGGCGCAGTGACTGCGATTCCGGGAGCGGTATTTTCAGGATCGGTAGATGGACATCTGCGCGCTTATGCGAGTGAGACAGGCAAAGTACTGTGGGACGTGGACACGGCACATGAATTCAAGACTGTAAATGGCGGTAGCGCACACGGTGGCTCGATGGATACGGGTGGGCCGGTTGTTGTGAACGGCATGGTGTTTGTTAATTCGGGTTATGGGCAATGGGGTGGGATGCCGGGGAATGTGTTGCTGGTTTTTGGGGTTGAGAAGAACTAAGTTGCTGGCGAAGGGTTAGTTTTTCGACCGGTAGTGAGTTTGCTTTTGACTTCGCGAATGACTCGAGGGGCTAGGCGGGATTTGTTCTGTTCGAGGAATTGTGAGACAGCTTTCGGGTCTTGGACGGAAAGCGCGCGGAGTGCCCAAGACATCGCCTTGACTACCATGTCGTCGCGATCGTCGATCAGAAGGCGGCAGATTTGGAGGGTACGAGGTGCGTCGCCGGTGGCGCCCTGCGATCGGAGATTCAGGGGCACGGTGCTAACGAGAGCAGTGCGACGCCACCAGCGGTTTTCGGAGATAGCCCAAGAGGCGATAGCGGCATCGGTGATTTGAGCGTTGCGCCAGGCGGGGCCGGTGAGGATGGTGGCGAATGAATCTACTTGATCCCAAGAGGCGTTAGCTGCGCCGAGTTGTTCTAGTTTGGTGCGAGTAAGAGCGGCGAAGGCTGCGGGATGGGAAGCGATGAGTTCGTCGGCCACGAAACGATGGACACGAGCGTGGGCGAGGAGCGATGTGGCAATGGCGAGAACGTCGGCGGGAGGGAGGGAGCGAATTTGTCTTGAGTACTCGCGCCGAAGGATTCGCAAATTGGGAACGTTTTGACGTGGGAGGGCGTGGGCTCGCGCTTCGATTTCGGCGACGATGGCTGTGACGCTCATGTGGCGTAGGGTAGCAGGTAGAGTGGGTGTGTTAGGTTTTTTTGATAACGATGCTTGGGCAGCAGGTGCAGTGAACAGGCGCGAATTCTTATTTAGTGCAGCGAGCACTGCAGCGTTTTTTACGGGACGGCGAGTTGCCTGGGGTGAGGAGACGGCTGCGCATAGGCTGGCGCCTTATCTTTCGCTGCAGCCGTTTCTGGCTCCCGGAACGGATGAATTTACTTGCGAAAAAGCGGCTACGGAAGTGGAAGGCGCTTTACGGTCCGCGTTTGCCAGCAGACGGCTGGATGCGGCAAATGTTTGCCCCTCGGGCCATCGCAGTGTTTCGCATGACTTGTTGGAAGCAACGTTCGAGGGCGCACGTGGCTGGGCAGATTGGGTCGCGAGTTTGGGAGAAGTGCGGCGATCGGACTTTTTTATTTTGCCGAATGATGTGATCCGCTTTGAAGTGGTAAGCAGCAAGGGCGAACAGTTGCAGTACACGACGGGGCATTGGACATACAAGGCCGAGGATGGTGGGATTGTCCGTTTGGAGCCGGTGGAACAATACACGGCTATTGCAGCAGCGCCGTTTTTTCACGACGTGACGGAAGCGGTATTTCGGAATTGCAATACGTTTCGCGATCAGCTTTCGAAGGGCATTCCCTACTGGCGGTCGCGGTTAGACCAAGCGACGGGAATTGATCCTTACGGTAGCAACGGCATTGCAGTAGGCGACATAGACAACGATGGCGTGGACGAGATCTATGTTTGTCAGCCCGGGGGCATACCCAACCGGTTGTTGAAGTTCGGGCAGGATGGCACGTTGACTGACATGTCGGAACAATGGAACGCCAACATGTTGGACGATACTTCGACGGCGCTGTTTTTGGATTTGCGGAATAGCGGCAGACAGGATTTGGTGGTGTTGCGTAGCGGTGGGCCTGTGCTCTTGTTGAACGAGAAAGACAAGTTCCGCATTCGCACGGATGCATTCGATTTCAAGACTGTACCGCAGGGTGGATTTACGGGAATGGCGGCGGCGGATTATGACCGCGACGGGAAGCTGGATTTGTATTTGTGCTGCTATGTGTATTTTCAGAGCGAGGCGCAATATACGTATCCGGTGCCCTATCATGATGCGCGCAATGGTCCACCGAATTTTTTGTTTCGCAATCAACTGACGGCGGATGGAACTGGAACGTTTGTTGATGTAACTGCCGAGACCGGTATAAACGATAACAATAACCGGTTTAGCTTCGCTCCGGCTTGGTGCGATTTCAATGACGATGGCTGGCCGGACTTGTTTGTGGCGAACGATTTTGGCCGGAAGAATTTGTATGTGAATAAGAACGGGCATTTTCGCGATGAGGCGGCGGAGCGTGGCGCGGAGAATGTTGGTCCTGGCATGAGTGCGTCGTGGTTTGATGCCAACCGAGATCAACTGCCGGACTTATACATCGCGAACATGTGGACGGCGGCTGGGCAACGCGTGATTGCCGATTCGCATTTTGTGCCTACGCAGAATGCGGAAGTGCGCAAGGCATATTTGGGACACACGATGGGCAATTCGTTGTTGGAACAGAAAGCTGGCGGAACGTTCGCAGACGTCACGATGCAGCAGCGTGCTTCGTTTGGGCGCTGGGCGTGGTCGGCGGGCGGGCATGATTTAGACAACGACGGCAACGCGGAGATTTTCGTCACCTGCGGGATGTTGAGCAACGAGCCGCTTGACGGGAAGCCGAAGCCAGATTTGAACAGCTTTTTTTGGCGGCAAGTAGTGAATAAGTCACCAACAACAGCGCAGCCTTCCCTGCCCTATCAGAACGGATGGAATGCGCTGAACCAATTCATTCGTGAAGATTATTCGTGGAATGGGCATGAACCGAATGTGTTGCATGCGCGGCGGGGGGAGCGGTATTACGATTTTTCAGGTGTGAGTGGATTGGATTTCGCTAACGATTCGCGGGCATTCGCGGTGGTGGATTTCGACGGCGACGGCAGACCGGACATGATTCTGAAGAGCAGGATGGGTCCGCAAGTTCGGTTCTTGCAGAATAATTGCACGGAGGGTAGACAGGCGATTGCGTTTCGGCTGCAAGGGACAGCATCGAATCGCGATGGGATTGGTGCCCGTATCACGGTAGATGGGCAGGCGAAGTGGCTGGCGGCGGGTTCGGAGTTTCTGTCGCAACATAGCAAGCGGGTTTTGTTTGGACTGGGATCGGCAACAGTAGCCAAGGTGGTGAAGATAAAGTGGCCGTCGGGACGCGAGCAGGAGTTGCGGGAGTTGAAGGCGGGGTTCACGTATTTGGTGGTGGAGGGGTCGGAACACGTTGTGTCGGAAGCGTTCCGGCCGCAGCGGGCATGGCCGCATTCGGATCCCCAGAAAGACAATTCACTGGCGCTGGCGGATGCGTGGTTTTTAGAGGCGATTCCGTTGCCGGAGCCACAGGATGGACCGAAGCTTTTGGTTTTGGATTTCGAGGGCGAAGCGGCGAGTAAGCGTGCAATATATGAGATTTTCAGACGTTATTTGTTCGATTGGCGAGCGGCATTAGAGCCGAGACTAGCGTTGTTGCTGGACAAGAATGGGCATGCGGCGAAGATTTATGCCAGTGTTCCAGGTGCAGCGCAGGTGAATGCGGATATTGCGGCGTTGCAAACTCCGGCGCTGGACCGCGCGACTCCGTTTGCCGGATATTACGTGAGTCACCGGTTCCGCGATTTCTTTAAATTTGGGGCTGCCTACTTGTGGGCGGGCTTTCCGGCGCAGGCTCTACCTTATCTGGAAGAAGTGTTGGAGCATACGCCGAATAACTCGCGGACGATTGTGCTGGCGGCCGAGGTGGCGGATGATTTGCAGATGACGGAGAAGGCGGAGGGTTTTTACAAGCGAGCTTTGCAGATTGATTCCAATTTGCCTGAGGCGAATAACGGACTGGGACTGATTTTAGGCAAGCGCGGACAGTTTGACGACGCGCGCAAACTGTTGGAGCACGCGATCGAGCTTCGTCCGGATTATTCAGACGCAATTAATAATTTGGGAGTACTGTACATACAGCAAGGGAAATTGAATGATGCGATTGCTGCCTTTCAATACGGGATTAGAGTATTGCCGGATGAGGATATACTTTACCTTAATCTGGGGCGCGCCTATGTACAGGCAGCGCGATTGGACAGGGCTCGCGAAGTGATGCAACAGTTGCTGGATAGAAAGCCGACGAACGAAACGGCTAAGCGCGCGTTGCGCGACCTTGCTGGGAGGAACTAATGCTGGCAGCGGCCATACTGCATTTAATCTGTTTGCGGCAGACGAGTGGGCAGACGCAGGAATTAGTGAAGCAGGTTGCGGAATCGGGCCGGTGTATGAGTGTGGGAGAAACGCCGGATGAGAAAACGCGAGGGCAGCTTAGAATTGCACCGGGGCAGCCACCGGCGCTGACTTTTCGATATTACGAGGGCAAGATTCACCACCGGTTTGGGAATTCGGATTTGATGTTGGATGATGCGGGCCATTAATTTCATTGCCGCGGCGGCGATGCTTTCGCTGAGTTTGTTTGGCGATTCGGCGGAGCGGGATGCCGGGATAGCCGCGTTCAATGCGGGCAAGTATTCGGTCGCGTTGGAAAAGCTTTCACTGGCGGCCCGGGATAAGTCAGATAAGACGGCGCAGTTGTTCCTAGCTTTGACTGAAGCGGCAACAGGAAATTGTCAGGCGGCTTTGCCTGCTTTGGTGGCGGAACCGCTGGACAGGATGGGCGGCATTGCGGCGGTGAAGTGCTATTCAAGCGCTGGCGATGTGGCGCACGAGTTCGCCATATTGGATGAACTTCTGCGCAAATATCCGAACGATGCGGATGTACTGTATTTGAGCGCTAAGGAGCACATGAAGGCTTTTAACGGCGCTACATTTGCGATGTTTCAGCGGACGCCTTCGTCTTATCGTGTGCATGAGCTTTCGGGTGAAATATTTGAGGTTCAGAACCGGTTTGAGGATGCGGTGGCTGAATACCGCAAAGCGATTGAGATGAATCCGGCAGCTCCGGATTTACATTTTCGGTTGGGACGGGCGTTGCTGCTGGAGAATCATTCGGAGGAGATGCTGCAAGCGGCGGCGAAGGAATTTCAGGCTGAACTAAAATTGAACCCCGAAGATGCCAGTTGCCAATTTCAATTGGGCCAGATTGCACAAGTGGAGACGAAGCCGGAGGATGCGCGAGCCCATTTTGAAGCGGCGTTGAAGCTGTCTCCGAATTTTGTCCAGGCGTTGCTGGCACTGGGCAAGATGGAAAGCGCGAACAAGAATTATGCGCGGGCGATTGAGCTTTTGAGCAAAGCGGCTCAGCTTGAGCCCACGAATGAAGCCGCGCATTATGCGCTTTTGACGGCATATAGAAATTCCGGGCAGATGCAGAAGGCCAAAGAGGAGAAGACTATCTTGGACAAGTTGCAGCAGCCGGACGACGGTGAGTTTTCGAATTTTCTGAAGAAGCTTGGTGAGAAGCCAGCGCAGCCGTGATGCGACTCTGCTTCTTGATAGCCGTCATTTTCGTCAACATTTCACATGATGCGGGCTTGACCGATGTTTTTCCCAACGGCGGGACGGTTACCAAACAATACATTATTGAGACCACCGGCAGCGGCATTGCGATGGTGGATTACGACAACGATGGGCTGTTAGATATTTTTGTTCTTTCGGGCGATGGCGGCACTAACCGGATGTATCACAACGAGGGGCATGACCGCTTTCGCGATGTGACGGATGCTTTGGGATTACGTTCCAGCGGTTGGGCGCAAGGAGTTTGCGCGGGAGACTATGAGAACGATGGCTACACGGATTTGTTTGTCACTTTCTGGGGGCAAAATCATCTTTACCGCAACATGGGCGGTAAGCGGTTTGAAGATGTGACAGTTCCGGCGCATCTGACGCAAGACCGTACGAGATACAACACGGGCTGCGCTTTTGTGGATATTGATAACGATGGGTATCTGGACCTTTTTGTAGCAAACTACTTAAAGTTTGACCCGGCGACAACGCCAAAGCCGGGAGCGAATCCATATTGTTTTTACAGGGCAATCGCGGTGAATTGCGGGCCGAGGGGTTTGCCTTTTGATCGCAATATTCTGTATCGCAATAACCGCAACGGCACCTTTACCGATATTTCGGAGAGTTCGGGGATTGCTGCGCCTTTCGGACATTATTCTTTGAGTGTTTTGACGGGCGATTTCAATCAAGATGGTTTGGCAGATATCTATGTCGCGAGCGACCAGACACCATCGCTGTTGTATATGAACCAAGGCAACGGGAAATTTGAAGAAGAAGCTGTCATTCGTGGAGTCGCGTTTGACCAGAACGGGAAAGCGATGTCGGGCATGGGGTTGGATGCAGCGAGTTATGACGACAGGCCGGTGTTGAATATCTTTCGCACGAATTTTTCGGATGAGTATGAGACGCTTTATCGCAATAACGGCGATGGGAATTTCGATGAAGTGACTTTGGATGCGGGTCTGGGAAGGAATACTCGCTATGTGGGGTGGGGCACGGGATTCTTTGATTTTGATAATTCGGGATGGAAAGATTTGTTGCTAGTGAACGGACACGTGTTTCCGGAGATCGATCAATTGCACATCGATATTCACTACAAAGACCGCGCGATTCTGTATCGGAACTTGCACAACGGGAAGTTTGAAGACATTTCAAGTCAAGCGGGACCAGCGTTTGCGGAGTTGCATTCGTCTCGTGGGGCGGCGTTCGGAGACATTGATAATGACGGATCGATAGAAGTGGCAGTAAATAACCAGGGCGAGACGCCTTCGCTATTGAAGCGCACGGATGCAGTTACAGGACACTGGATTTTGCTGAAACTGCAAGGGACAAAGTCGAACCGGAGCGGTATTGGCGCGCGCGTGACATTGACCAGCGGCAGCCATGTGCAGTACGGAGAAGTACGCAGCGGTGGCAGTTATCTTTCGCAGAACGATTTACGTTTGCATTTTGGACTGGGCAGCGCCACGAGTGCGGACAAAATTGAAGTAATTTGGCCGAGCGGGATTCGACAGGAGTTAAGGACGCAACCGGCGGATCGCGTCCTGACTATTCAAGAGCCTACTTCTGGGTCCAAATAGCGACACCGCCGGGTACAACTTCTCGCGAGCCGATGATGATCTGAGCATCGGCAGGTGCGGGAATGCGCTCAGTTTGGCTGGCAAAGTTGGTGGCGACCCAGAAACCATCGCGCCAATCGATGATGAAGTGCGGAGCCAGGTTGGCTGGTTTCGTGCCGGCTTGTTCGTAGACGCGGTGAACAAGCAAACGTTCTAACTCACCGTCTATGGTGTCTACTCCGATGTAGGTGACGGTGCCTTTGCCTAGTTTGTGCGTAACGGCGGCAGCTTTACCGGCGTAAAATTGGTCGGCGTATTTGGCTAAGACTGCGGTGCCGGGATCGGGTTCCAAAATATCGGCCCAAGCACCCCAGGCATAGCTTTTGTCATTGGCAGTGACGTGTCCGGTAAGCTGCCCAGGAAGCACGTCATAGCGAGGGATGCTGGCTCCAATGAGCGGATAAATGGGGGCGGCCCAGAGAGTCTCGTGAAGATGGCCGGCCATATCTTTTTGGCCAGTGCGAGAAGTGAGAACCAGGTGGCCGCCATTTTCGGCGTAGTTGGTGAATCGCTTCACGAGTTCATCGCTGACCAATTGGAAGGCGGGAGCGACCACGAATGGGTAGTCTTTGAAATCGCGGTCGGGAGTAATGACGTCGATTGGAACCATGGCGCTTTTGAGTGCGCGATAGTAGCGCATCCAGTGGGCATCGGTATCCCAACGGGTGGTTTGTTTGTGATTAGCGATGTCCCAACGGTTGTCGTAGCTGATGAGAAATGCGGTGCGACGCGAGGCGTAAGCAGCAGGTTCTTTTGCGCTGGGATCATAGTGCTTGCGAAGCTCAACGACATCGGCCATAGCTTGTGAATATTCGCGGCCACCGGGCGACTGGGTAACTCCGTCAGGCTCGACGAGGCCTTTGTGATAAAGCTCAGAGCCGAAAATGGGCTGGCGGTAACGGTAGGTGCAGACCAGGCGAGCACCCGCTCCGAAGGCACGCAGCAACCACATATGAATCGCGCCGGGCTGCGGCCAAGGGTTGATGTCGCCCCAGTTGACTTGGCCGGGCTGGAGTTCCATGGGGCCTTCAATGCCAGTGAAGGGGCGCATGAAATCGTGCATGAAAGACATGACTTCACCGCTGCCCAAGCGGAAGCCCAAAGCACCTTCGCTATCGTTGCCGTGGACAGGATAGTGAGTGAAGGAAAAGACATCCAGCGTCTTAGCTGACAGCGACGGATCTACGTCGGCGTGCAAGGTCTGGAAGTTAGTGGTGATCCATTGATTCTTGGTGTAGAGGCGGAGGATGCGGGCTTGGAAGGCGATGTAGTCGGCGGCTTCGTGGGCGAACCAGCGACGAAAATCGAGCACCGCGTGGGGGCTTGGATCGGCTACGAGAACCTCGGGATTTGGAATTTCGATTTGATCGAAGTTCTGATAATTCTCGGACCAGAATGCGCCTCCCCAGTCTTTATTTAGACGGTCGATAGTGCCGTATTTTTCTTTGAGCCAATCGCGAAATTTGGCGGTGGAGGCGGGGCCGTAGGAGAAGTGTTTGTCGTAGTGGCTTAATTCGTTATCGATTTGCCACCCCCAGACACGCGGGTCGTTACCGAATTTTTTAGCGAGTTCAGTATCGATTTTGGCGACATAATCGCGGTAAAGATCGGAACTCCAGTCGGCTTGTTCGCGGCTGCCATGATTGATACGGCGGCCATTGGCATCGATCATCAAAACTTCTGGATGCTTCTGGGTGAGCCAGATGGGAGGCGTGGCAGAGGGGGTGCACAAAACTACTTTGAGGCCATTTTTAGAGGCGAGTTCAACGTTTTTTTCGAGCCAATCGAAATTGTATTTTCCTTCTTCCGGCTCCATGAAGATCCAAGCGAATTCGCCCATATGCACGTATTCCATGCCGAGCTTGCGAATGTTGGCCATGTCACGAGCCCATTGATTTTCAGGCCATGCTTCGGGGTAATAATACGTCCCGATGGTGAGCATGTCTTTTTTGGGGAACCAGTTGGGGTCTGGCGTTTGGGCGAGGAGCGGGAGGCAAGCGGCCACCAAGCCGCAGGCAAGTGAACGGCGCAGTTTCATTTCAGTTCAACAATACTAAATGGGGTGAAGCGAATTGGCGCAACAAACCATAAGCAGCGGATAATGGGTGTTATGACCATCGCACAGACAATCATCAATTGGGCGGCTTGTCCGGTACTAGAGAGCGATCCCGAAAAACTCAGCGGTGCGTGGGTGTTTCGCGGAACACGGGTGCCAATTTCTATCGTGCTAGAAAATCTCGGCGATATGAGCGTCAACGAAATTGTTCAAGAATATCCAACGGTGCGGCGGGATCAGATTACCGATTTACTCAACTTCATTGCGCGCAGTGTCGAATTGCATTCCTAAGTGAGCAAGCTAGTTCTACTGGACGAAAACATTCCGCACGGGTTGCGGCCATTACTGACGGGTTGCACAGCAATCACTACCACATATCAAGGGTGGGCCGGGAGGAAGAACGGTGCTTTGGTAGTGCTGGCTGAAGAAGCCGCCTTTGAAGTGATGGTTACAGCTGATCAGGGGTTGAATTATCAGCAGAACATGAAGGAGCGGAAGCTGGCGGTAGTGGTGTTGAGCACAGGCAATAAAAAGTGCATCCTGGCAAACGCAGCACGCATTCTTGCTGCCATTAACGACGCCTTACCCGGCAGTTACGCACTTGTTGAGATCCACACGTAGCTCATTTTTTCGGATTCGAATAGGCTTTCTTGGTGTTCGACTTACGCCGGAATATACAATCGAAACCATGCGCCGTTTCATTTACAGTGTTGCTGGGTTAGCCGCGTTCGCGCTTTCGCTGAGCGCGCAAGCAATTCAATACGACTCTGAACGAAAGATTTTTTTGTTGACTACGGAGAGTTCATCCTATGCGATGGGTGTTGCTCCCGATGGTCAACTGCAGCATTTGTATTGGGGTGGTCCGTTGTGGCGGATGGAGGATCTGCAGCCGGCGCGAGCGAGGGAGGATATTTCGTCGTTCGATCCGCACACGATGTTAGAGGCGGAAGAGTACCCGGGTTGGGGTGGGATGCGGTTCTATGAGCCGGCGCTGAAGATTGCGCGGGCGGATGGGAATCGGGATCTGGTACTGCATTACGCGAGTCATAAGATTGACGGCGATCTTTTGGAGATTACGCTCAAAGACATCAAAGACGACATTGAGGCTCGGCTGGCCTATCACGTGTATCCGAAGTTTGGGATTATTAGCCGAAAGTCAACGATTGTGAATAAGTCGGGCGAGGCGATCACGATTGAGAGCGCGCAATCCGCAGTGTGGAATTTGCCGGAAGGCGATGGTTACCGGCTGAGTTATTTGACTGGGCGCTGGGCGGCGGAAACGCAGTTAAATCACGAACCGATTCATGAAGGGCAGAAAGTTCTGGAAAGCCGGTTGGGGCATACGGGCCACAACATGAATCCTTGGTTTGCGATTGATGAGGGACATGCGGACGAGGAGCATGGTCGCGTTTGGTTTGGAGCGTTGGCGTGGAGCGGTAATTGGCGGATAGCTGTGGAACAGACGCCATACAAGCAAGTGCGCGTGGTTGGCGGGTTCAACGATTTTGATTTTGCGTGGCCTTTGAAGACCGGCGAAAGTTTGGAAACGCCGGATTTTTATGCGGGGTATTCGGCGCATGGCTTCGGAACTGCGTCCAGAATGTTGCATGACTTGGAGCGCACGATATCAACGGGACGAGTGCGACCGGTGCTTTACAACTCGTGGGAGGCGACAGAGTTCAACGTGAGTGAAGAAGGACAACGCGCGCTGGCGGACAAGGCGGCGAAGTTGGGCGTTGAGCTTTTTGTAATGGACGACGGATGGTTTGGCGCACGGAATCTGGACAATGCTGGCTTGGGAGATTGGACGGTGAATCCGAAGAAGTTTCCCAATGGACTGAAACCGTTGATTGATCACGTGAAGAGCCTGGGGATGCAGTTTGGGTTATGGTTTGAGCCGGAGATGGTGAATCCGGATAGTAATTTGTATCGCGCGCATCCGGATTGGGTGATGAATTTTACCGGACGGCCGCGAAGCGAGTTACGGACGCAGCTAGTTTTGAATTTAGCGCGACCGGAAGTGCGGGATTATATTTTCGATTTCCTGGACAAAACAGTGAGCGAGAATGACATTCGCTATATCAAGTGGGACATGAACCGGATTTTCACCGAGCCGGGCTGGCCGGAGGTTTCACCGGAACAACAGAAAGAAATGTGGGTTCGCTATGTCTGGAGTTATTACGATATTTTAAAGCGATTGCGCGCGAAGCATCCGAATTTGGAGATTGAGTCGTGCTCGGGCGGGGGCGGACGAATTGACTTAGGTGTGCTTCCTTATGTGGAAGAATTCTGGACGTCCGACAACACAGAAGCATTTGACCGGCTGCGCATTCAAGAAGGATTTTCGGAAGCGTACGCGGCGAAATACATGTCGGCGTGGGTTACGGATGTGCCGAATATGAATGGACGCTCGACTCCGTTGCAGTACCGGTTTCTGGTGGCGATGCAAGGGGCGCTCGGCATCGGTTCGAACTTGAATAAGTTCAGCGCGGCGGATAGCGAACTGGCGACGAAGATGATTGCTTTAGATAAGCAAATTCGGACAACGGTGCAGTTAGGCGATTTGTATCGTCTGCTGCTGCCAGATGAAAACGATACAGCGTCGAACGAGTACGTAGCAAAGGATGGGAAGGAGGCGGTTTTGTTTGCGTTCCGGCATTCACAGGAGTACAACACATCACCGCCCACGATTCGTTTGCGCGGGCTGGACGCAAAAGCGGTCTACGAGTTGGAGACGATGGACGGCAAAAAGTGGGAGCGCAGCGGCGCATTCTTGATGAACAACGGCATTGATCTGGTGCTGCGCGGCGATTTTGACAGCACTATTGTGCTGTTGCACAGAATTCAGTGAGGCAGCGCGAAAGCAACGTACGAACCGCCTGAAGGGGCCTTGCTTTTGCCTCCACCGCAGGCGATGACGATATACTCGCGGCCGTTCACTTCATAAACGGCGGGCGTGGCGTTGCCTGCAGCAGGCAGTGTGGTTTCCCAGAGCAGTTTGCCGGTTGCTTTGTCGAAGGCGTGCATTTTGTTGTCGAGGTCGGTTGCCGCGATGAATAGGAGGCCGCCCGCAGTGACCACTCCGCCGCCGTAGTTTTCGCTGCCTGTGTTGGGATTTTTCAGTTCAGGATATTCGCCGAAGGGCTGTTTCCAAACGTATTCGCCAGTGTTCAGATTGATGGCGCTGAGAGTGCCCCAAGGTGGTTTGATAGCCGGGTAGCCGTCGCTATCTAAGAACTTGTTGTAACCATCCATAGCGTATTTCTGATCGATGGGCGAAGGCGCTGCTTGTTTGGATTGGACCGCGATATCTTCCCCATAGACGATGTAGCGAGTGACTGCGTTGATGGCCTCCCAACCAAGGGTCGCGAAAGCGGGCATGCGGCCGGAGCCGTGGCTAATCATGTTGCGGACTTCATCCTCGTTCAGGTGGTTACCAACGTGCTGGAGCGATGGAAACTCAGGCGGGGAGCCGCTCATGTCTGCATGGTGGCATTGGGCGCAAGCGGTTTGATAGATCTGTTTGCCGCTCTTGGTATCATGCGAGGCTGGCACAAGACGAAGCACCCAGGCCATTTCGTTGGCGTTGACGTAGAGATAGCCGGTATCGGGATCGAAGGCTGCGCCGCCCCATTCGCCGCCACCGTCGAAACCTGGAAATATGATGGTGCCTTGTTTACTGGGAGGAATGAATTGGCCGGCGCTTCGAAGTGTTTTTAATTGGGCCAATGCCGCGTCATGAGCGGCGGGAGTGCGATCAGTGATGATGTCTTCGGTGACGGCCTGGCGGGCAAATGGCAACGGCTTGGTGGGCAGGGGCTGCGATTCTGCGGCTACTTCGCCATCGACGGTGTCGGTGGGATAGTGGCGCGATTCGACGGGAAACAGCGGCTTCCCGGTGACGCGATCAAAAAGATATACAAAACCAGACTTGGTGATTTGCGCCGCGGCGTCTATTCTCTGACCGTTTTGCGCGACGGTGACAAGCGCGGGAGGTGTTGGGAGATCGCGATCCCACATATCGTGATGGACAGTTTGGAAATGCCAGATGCGCTTTCCAGTTGCCGCGTCGAGGGCTACAAGGCTGTTGGCGTAAAGATCGTCTCCGATGCGATTAGAGCCGTAAAAATCGAAGGTTGCCGAACCTAGCGGGGCGTAGACGATGCCGCGCTGGGTATCGAGACTCAGCCCAGACCATGCATTGACACCGCCGATGTATGTCCAGGCATCTTTAGGCCAAGTTTCATAACCGGGTTCGCCCGGATGCGGGATGGTGTGAAAGCTCCAGCGCAACTTGCCGGAATGCACGTCATAGGCGCGAATATCTCCGGGAGCGGCCGGAAGCGTTTCGGGAAGGATGGTGCCGACAATCAGCAGATCTTTGTAAGCGACGGCTGGGCTGGTGGCGGAGACGAATAGAGTCTCTGGATCACGCCCCAAATCGCGGCGCAAGTCGATGCGGCCCTGGTCTCCGAACGCGCTGTCCAGTTCGCCGGTGGCGGCTTTTAACGAATAGAGATATTGTCTTGCCACGAAGAAAATGTGGCCGTCCGAATAGGTAACACCGCGATTACGCATCTTGGTGACGACGCGGCCGCCCTGGTTAGGATCGAAACTCCACTTCACGGTTCCGGTGGCTGCATTGAGCGCGACTACGCGGAGTTTTGGAGTAGTTGCGTAGAGGACTCCATCGACAATGATTGGATTGCACTCCATCTCCGAACCGGAAAAGGCGTCTTTGGAGTCGAAAGTCCAGGCTACGCGCAATTGGGAGACGTTGCCGCGGTTGATTTGGCTAAGGGCCGAATAATGAGTGTTTTCAGGAGAGCCGCCGTAAGTTGACCAGGTTTGGCCAAAGGCCGCTGTTGCCGCAAGGAACAGTAGAAATGTGCGCATGGATTATCTAAAGTGATTGGCCTTCAGCCAGTCGAGCAGATGGTCTGTCCAGGTGTGGAGAATAGGATCGTTGGCGGCCAAACCGACGCCATGCGGGCCGTGTTGATAGATGTGCATTTCCGCGGGAACGCCGGCCTTACGCAAAGCCAAGTAGAAGTTGACGCTGTTTTCGACAGGCACAACTGGGTCGTCGGTTGTGTGGAACAAGAACGTAGGCGGCGTTTGCGAGGTGACTTGCAACTCGTTCGATAGGAGTTTCACCAACTCTGGATCTGGTTTGTCGCCCAATAGATTGTGAAGCGAGCCTTGGTGCGTGTACGGACTGAGCATGGTGATGACCGGATAGGCCAAAATCATGAAATCGAGACGGCAACTCTGCTTGTCGATTTCATCTTGTGGCGAGGCCATGCCATCGTCGAAATGCGTACCCGCGGTCGATGCTAGGTGGCCACCGGCCGAGAAGCCCCAAATGCCAATCTGATCGGCCTTGACGCGATACTCGGAGGCATGGGCGCGCGCCCAGCGAATCGCGCGTTGCGCATCCAGGATTTCGTTTGGGTGATGATATCTCGGACCGAGACGATATTTCACCACAAATGCTGTGATGCCGTGAATGTTTAGCCATTCCGCGATATCCGTACCCTCGTGGCCAATCGCGAGATTCACATATCCGCCACCGGGAAAAACCACGACTGCGGTGGGCACGAAAGCGGCTTTCGATGCGGGGAAGATGGTCAGAGTAGGAATGTCTTCGGGGGCTGTCCCGAGAGCGTTTGGTGCTCCGTTAGGCCAGAGTGGTATTTCTTTGTTTTGTGCGCTGGCAGATAGGGAGAGAAGAAGCAGCGCGAGCAGCGAATTTTTCATTTTTCAAATGCCGAGTTCGTGGCGGCAGGCTTTGAATTGGTCAGCGGCAAATTTCAATTCCTCTCTGGTATGAGCGGCTGAAACTTGGACGCGGATCCGGGCCTTACCTTGCGGGACAACGGGATAGGAAAAGCCTATGACGTAGACGCCTTTGGCGAGCAGAGCGTCGGCCATGCGCGAGGCTAGCGCGGCATCGCCAAACATGACGGGAACGATGGGATGCTCACCGGGCAGGAATCTGAAATCCAGTTTCGAGCCATCTACGCGCGGAAGAGGGCGGTGTTGGCGAATAGACGGTCGCGCAGAAGCGGAGGCATTCGGTCAGCAAGTCGAGGACTTTTAGCGAAGCGGCCGACGATGGCGGGTGCGAGCGAGTTAGAAAACAAGATAAGGACGCGAGCGTTGGCGCAGTAGATCGAATGATTTCTTTTCGTCCGCTGGTGTAGCCACCGCTGGCGCCGCCGAGGGCTTTGCCCAGGGTGCCGGTAATGATATCAATGCGGCCCATTACGTTGTGATGCTCGTGCGTTCCGCGGCCGGTTTTGCCCATGAAGCCGACGGCGTGAGAATCGTCCACCATGACCATGGCGTTGTATTTGTCGGCGAGGTCGCAAATTTCGGGCAGCTTGGCGATATAGCCATCCATGGAGAAGACGCCATCGGTGGCGATGAGGCGATGCCGCGCGTGGAGGATTCCCTGAGCTTGGCTTCGAGATCGGCCATGTCGCCGTTCTTGTAGCGGAAACGCGCGGCTTTCGAGAGGCGAATGCCATCGATGATGCTGGCATGGTTGAGCTCGTCGGAAATGATGGCGTCGTTCTCGTCGAGCAAGGGTTTCGAAAAGGCCGCCGTTGGCGTCGAAACAAGAGCTGTACAAGATGGTGTCGTCGGTGCCGAGGAATTCGCTGAGTTTCGGCTTCCAGTTGGCGGTGGATGGATTGGGTGCCGCAGATGAAGCGCACGCTGGCGAGGCCGAAACCCCATTGGTCCAAGAGCTTCACGTGCGGCCGCGACGATGGCGGGATGATTGGCCAGTCCGAGATAGTTGTTGGCGCACATGTTGATGACGGTTGCGAACCACTGTCAACGCGGATTTCCGCTTGCTGCGGGCTGGTAATCTGGCGCTCGCGTTTGAAGAGGCCGGCCTTTTCGATAGCGCGATTTTCTCAAGCAGGAAAGGTTCTACATTTTTGTACATAGGGTGTTAGCAATCCTTGACGTTGACGGCGAGACCGGCGAGGGCGGTTTCTTTATATCTTGACTTGCATGTCGAGACCGGTTTGATACATGGTGCGGATCACTTGATCGAGCGAGACCTTGTGGTCGCCGGATTCCTGCATGGCCATGCGGCAGGCGTTAATGGCTTTGACGGCGCCGATGGCGTTGCGTTCGATGCAGGGAATTTGGACAAGGCCGCCGATCGGATCGCAGGTCATGCCCGAGATGATGCTCCATGCCGATTTCGGCGGCGTGTTCGACTGTCGTCATTGGAAGCGTCCGAGCGCGCCCGCCAGGCCACCGGCGGCCATGGAGCAGGCCACGCCCACTTCGCCCTGGCAACCGACTTCGGCGCCCGAGATGGAGGCGTTTTCTTTGTAGAGAATGCCAATGGCGCCGGCGGTCAGGAGGTAGCGAAACGATGCCTTCGCTCGGAGGATCGGGAACGAACTGGCGGTAATAGCGGCCGACGGCGGGGACGAGTCCGGCGGCGCCGTTGGTGGGCGCAGTGACGACGCGTCCGCCGGCGGCGTTTTCCTCGTTGACGGCCATGGCGAAGGCGTTGACCCAATCCATGGCGTTGAGCGGATCGGGCTGCTGGCGCGCCTTGATCATGGCGACGGCAGGCGAGGGGCGCGGCGACGGACTTTGAGCCGCCGGGGAGAATGCCTTCGGTGGCGAGGCCGCATTCGATGCAGTCGATTCATGACGGACCAGAAGTGAAGGAGGCGGTGGCAACTTCCGACTCGAGGCCGCAGGGAGCATTCATTTTCGAGCATGAACTGCCAGAAGCGGGACCGCCGGCTGTTGGCATGGCGAGCATGTCGGCGGCATTCGAAAACGGGATGCGGAACGTTCAGTTCAAGTTCGCTTTGGCGCGCTTCGCCTTCGCGAACGATGAAACCTCCGCCGACGGAAAAATAGACTTGCTCGCTGAGGCAATCGCCAGCGGAATTGAAAGCTCGGAAACGCATGCCATTGGGGTGGCCGGACAGAACCATGTCGCGATGAAACAGCAAGTCAGTCAGTTCGTCAAATGCGATATTGGCTTGGCCTCCTAAGTGCAGTGTTTTAAAAGTTCGGATTTGATTTACCAGCGATTCGATTGTTGCGGATCGATTTGATCGGGACGTTCGGCCACAGAGCCCTAGCAGGATGGCGCGGTCGGTACAGTGACCAATGCCGGTTAGGGCCAGGGAGCCGAAGAGTTCGGCGATAATGCGATGGACCTGACCGATGGCGGCGGATTCTGGTGAGAGCAGCTACAAAGTGAAAGCCGCGCGCATGGGACCTACGGTGTGGGAACTGGATGGCCCGATGCCGATTTTGAAAAGGTCAAATACGCTGGTGCGCATGCGGTTAAGCGGCGGTCCAATCGAGTATTACTTTGCCGGAGTTACCGGTATGCATGGCTTCAAAACCTTTTTCAAAGTCCTGATAGGCAAAGCGGTGTGTAATGACTGGCGTAATGTCCAGGCCGGATTCCAGCATAACGGTCATCTTGTACCAGGTTTCGTACATTTCGCGCCCGTAAATGCCTTTGATGGTGAGCATATTGAAAATGACTTGTCGCCAGTTGATGGACATTTCCTGCGACGGGATGCCAAGCATGGCGATTTTGCCGCCATGACTCATGTTGGCGATCATGTCGCGAAAGGCAGACGGATTACCTGACATTTCTAACCCCACATCGAACCCTTCGAGCATGCCTAACTGTTTTTGCACGTCGGCAAGAGAGGTGTCTTTGGGACTAACGGCTAAAGTTGCACCCATCTTGCGCGCCAGGTCTAGCCGGAACGAATTCAGATCCGTCACCACGATATGGCGGGCAGCGGCGTGCCTTGCGATAGCAGTGGCCATCAAACCAATAGGACCGGCTCCGGTGATGAGCACGTCTTCGCCCAGAATCGGGAACGATAGCGCCGTGTGGACAGCATTGCCGAATGGATCGAAAATGGCGGCTACATCGCGATTGATTGCGGAATCGTGCCGCCAGATGTTGGTCATGGGCAGAGCAATGAATTCAGCAAAAGCGCCCGGGCGGTTCACCCCCACGCCGAGTGTGTGGGCACACAGGTGGCGGCGGCCGGCTAGACAGTTGCGACAGCGTCCACAGACAACGTGACCTTCGCCGCTGACCACTTCGCCAGGATGGAAATCACTAACGTTGTTGCCGACGCGGACAATTTCGCCGACAAATTCATGTCCAATGGCCATGGGCACGGGTATAGTGGCTTGCGCCCATTCATCCCACTGGTAGATATGCAGGTCTGTTCCGCAGATGCCAGTGTGGGTGACGCGGATAAGAACGTCGTTAATTCCGATTTCCGGTTCTGGAATATCTTCCAGCCACAGACCGGGCTTTCGCTGCGACTTGACAAGAGCTTTCATCAAATGCCTCAACTTGATGGTAAACGTATTGTCAGCGTGTATATAATTCCATTCAATGCTTCCTGAATATATTGCAAAGGCTTCGCCTAACCCGATCACCAACCGTGCCCCCTGGTACAAGAACACTGCGCCCACTTATGCAGGTGTTTTTCTGTGGGTGGTGTTCTATCGACAGATTGCCCAAGGCACATTGGACCGAACGAGTCCTTGGCTGTGCATAGTTGCGCTGGTGATTGCGGGATTGATCAGTCATGGTCTTTTTTATTACATTCCCGCGTTGATTGGTATGCGTACCGGGTTGCCGCTGTACGTAGTTGGATCATCAACATTTGGAACGATGGGCGGTTATTTGATGCCGGGAATTTTGATGGGCCTTTTGCAAGTGGGCTGGATGTCAGTTAATGCGTTTGTGGCCACGAACTTCATTCTGACTGCGTTCGGATCAACGGCTGGACCCGGTTCCCTTCCCTTTTCGGTGATTGCCGCTATCTGGTGTTTGGTGCTGGGCTGGGTGGGCGCAAAAGGTATCGCTTATGTCGGCCGGTTCTCGCTTTATCTGAACGCGATACCGCTCATCATGATCTTGTTTGTGTTTTTCAAGAATGCCGGCGGAATCGGCCAGTATGTTCCTCCGCAAACGAGCGCGTATGTGGGCATGATGGCTTTGATTCAAACGGTTGTTGGATTCTTTGCCACGGCAGGCGCTGCCGGAGTGGATTTTGGAACGAATAGCCGGAACGAAAGCGATGTTCGAATGGGTGGTTTGGTGGGTGTTCTGCTAGCCGTTCTTATAGCTGGCGGGTTGCCTATCCTGGCGATTGCGGGCGCGCACGGCAAGTTCGGTGTGAACGATTTCCTATTTGATTCGGCCATTAAACAAGTTGGCGCATTTGCCGGCATTGCGTTCTTTCTGTTTGCGGTTGCCTCCATTGCGCCCATGTGCTTTTCCTCGTTCATCGCGGGCAACAGTTTGGCAACGATGATTCCCGGAGTGCCCAGATTGACATCCACCATGGTGGGCGCAGTTATTGCTGCCTTGCTGGCGATCACCGGGGTGGCGAGTAACCTGATTAACTTGTTCACGATCATCGGCGCTTCGTTTGGCCCCATCTGCGGTGCCATTGTGGCGGATTACTTACTGTCCGGGAAGAAGTGGAACGGCCCGCGCGAGGGGATCAATTTTGCGGGTTACGGGGCGTGGGCTGTGGGTTTTGTCATCGGCATCATTCCCTTCTTGCCTATCTCCGACGATTTGAAGCCTTACTTCCAGCCCGCAGCAGTTTACAGCTTTATTGCAGGCTTTGTGGTTTATTTCATCCTGGCGAAGGCTGGCTTGCAGCCTCGTACCGTGGATGCAAGCGAGATGCCGTCACTGCGTTCGATCGCCAAGGCATAGGTGATTTTGAAACGCATGACTCGACGCGATCTAGGGATTGCTGCAGCATCGGCAGCGCTGGCTGCCCAGGTTCCGGCACAAACTCAGTATGCTGGAATAATTCAAGACGCTGCGCTAGACCCGGTACGTTGGACGCTGGATAGTTATCAAGCGGAGCCTCTAAAACTGACATTCCAGGCGACTAATAAGGCCGAAGCGGAAGCTTGGCAGAAGCAGTTGCGGGCGAAACTGACAGAGCTATTAGGCGGATTTCCGGCTAGGACAGCGCTGAAGCCACAAACCATAGAGACCAAGGAGTTCGCCGCTTATCGGCGCGAAAAATTGGTGTTTATGAGCCGGCCAGGAGTTGAGGTGGTGGCTTACTTGCTGACTCCGAAAGATAAGCCGAGTCCGCATCCGACAGTTGTTTGTGTTCCGGGCCACGGCCGCGGGGTGGACGACATAGTCGGCATTGACGAGCATGGCAAAGATCGGACCGTGAAGCCGGCCTACCAGTACGATTTCGCGATTCAAGCAGTGGAGCACGGCATGGCAGCATTGGCAATTGAACCAATGGCATTTGGGTGCAGACGAGATGCGCGGACGATTGCGAAAGGTTTGGGAGAGAGCGCTTGCCAGCCAACTGCGGGATCGGCTCTGTTGTTAGGCCAAACGATGATTGGTTGGCGAGTCTGGGACGTGATGCGGGCGATAGACTTTATCGAGACGCGGAAAGACCTGGATGCGGCCAAAGTGGGCTGCATGGGCATTTCCGGAGGCGGAACTTGTACACAGTTTTCATCGGCGCTCGATACCCGGATAAAGGCCGCATACGTTAGCGGTTATTTGAATACATTCCGAGACAGCATTATGAGCGTTTCGCATTGTATTGACAACTATGTGCCGGGCATTTTGAATTGGGCAGAGAACTACGACGTCGCCAGTCTTATCGCGCCGCGCTACTTCTTCTCCGAAGGCGGCGACAAGGACCCGATATTCCCAGTGACGGCTACCAAATTTGCCTTTTCGAAGGTAAAGCATACATACGAGGTATTCGGAGTGCCGGACAGGGCGCAGCAGCAGATCTTCGCTGGTGACCATTTTTTTCACGGAGAGCAGGGATTACCGTTTCTGGCGCACGCATTGGGGTAGCGGTTTGTGCCGGTTGCGACCGTGGTCGAGCCCAAAATAATACCCCGTACACACTACCTGAGGGCAGCGCGAACGGGGCAGATAGATCGTCAATGAGCGTCGCGCTGGGCGGTTGGCCTAGTTCGCAACGCTCGTTTTGGGCTATTTCTTCTTCGGAGCTTTGCTGGCGGCGGCTTCCGCTGCGCGCTTGGCGGCCCAGCGTTTCTTCAAAGCTTCCTTGATTTTCCGCAGGCCTTCCGGACTCAATCGTTGCTTTTTGGTGGTGGCAGCAACTTTGGCCGGCGCCGGCGAATTTGCCGTGTGTGAAACGGACGCCTGCTTCGATTCGGCAAAGAAATACCTGCCATCTGTGCGTTTCAGGCGCTTCTGACCTGTCAGGTAGCTCAGGATGTTGTAGATTGCGTTCTTGCTATGCGAAATGTGATGGGCTGCGAAGTAAGCATCGATTTCTTTTGGTGACGCTCCCGAAGTTCCGCGCTGTCTGATAATTTCCAACACTAATGCGGTCTTGTTGCTCTGCAATTCTGGACTAACAGTTACGGCGACGGCAGCAGCGGGGGTTTCTTCCTTCTCCTCTTTAGTAGCAGCAGGCTCGTGGACGGGAGCCTCCTGCTTTACAGACTCCTCCTTGCCAGTCTCTAATCGGAGAACCTGCTCGTATGCGGCCAGTTCGGCCTTCTGGGATTCTATGGAGGTTGTTAGCTCCTGAATCCGTTTTTCTAATGACTTTGATAGTTGCGACATGTGTGTGCTCAAACTCTTTGATGATTATAGTCCTCTAGTCTAGAGTAAAAAATACCCTAGTTCATGAATCAGTCAAAAAAGCAGCTGACTCCAACGGCATTTAGCTTCGTGTTCGGACTCACAATTCTGCTCAGCGCCTCACTGCTTTTTCTAGTCCAACCACTGGTCTCGAAGCTGATTTTACCGTGGTTCGGAGGCTCTGCGGCGGTCTGGCTGACAGCCATGCTTTTTTTCCAATCCTGCCTGCTGGTGGGCTATTTGTATGCGCACATTCTAGTCAGATATGTGCCCGATAGGTGGCAGTCTGTCGTTCATATTTGTCTGCTGCTTGGTTCGGTACTTCTGCTTCCAATCTCTCCGAGTGCGACTTGGCACGACAAGTTCGCCGAAGATCCGATATTAGGCGTTTTTTCGGTACTTGGCGCCTCCGTGGGGTTGCCGTATGTGCTGCTTTCTTCCACTAGCCCTTTGCTGCAAAGCTGGTTTTCCCGGTGCAGGCAGGGGACCTTACCCTATCGTTATTTTGCGCTTTCAAACGCCGGTTCGCTGGCCGCGCTCTTTGCTTTCCCCTTGCTTATTGAACCGCGCTTCACGGGCCGCCAGCAACGTTATCTATGGTCCTGGACGTTCGTAGTGTTTGCGTTTCTAGGCTGGGCATGCAGCTTACTGCAATTGCGGCACCGGGTGCAGTCGCCAGAGTTCGCAGTTACGGAAAAGACGCGCGTGAGTATCAGCAGTTTATTGCTGTGGATAGCGCTGGCGACTTGTCCATCGGCGCTACTGCTGATTGTCACCAACCTGCTGACACAGAACATTGCTCCCATGCCCCTGCTTTGGGTGGTTCCATTGGGAATCTACTTATTGACGTTCATTCTGTGCTTTGAAAGCGCTAACTGGTATCGCCGCTGGGTTTATCTATCGTTGGTTCCGCCCGCGCTGGCGTTTATCGCGACAACTACCCGGTGGGCGGAAGACGCAGATATTTTCAAGGTCATTCCGCTGCTACTGGCCTCCTTCTTTGTGGCCTTGATGGCTTGTCACGGTGAGTTAGCACGTTTGAAGCCGGTGCCTGCTCTTCTTACGTCCTATTATTTGGCTATCGCTGCCGGTGGCGCGCTGGGCGGATTATTGGTGGCTTTCATCGCGCCCAAGCTCTTCAACACGAACTATGAATATCCGTTGGTTTTAAGCGCGCTCCCGTTAGTGCTACTGGCAGGATTGTGGCGGGAACGAGACGGTTGGAAACGGCCGCGGCTGTATCAATGGCTCTGGCTGGGAGGATTTGCGTTGACGGTAGGGGTATCGGTTTATTCCATCCAGGAGTTTCGCAGCAACCTGATCGAGACCCGGCTATTAGTGCGCAACTTCTATGGATCACTGAGAATCGATGAATTTGACGACGATGTTCACCGGCGCGTGCGGCAGTTGAATCACGGCACCATCACGCATGGAAATGAATTTATAAACTCGCCACTGAGCCAGTCGCCGACGACATATTATGGGCGTAATTCCGGCGTTGGCCTGAGCTTCCAGATTCTTTCCCAAGGCGGCCCGGTAAACATGGGAGTTATCGGTCTTGGCACCGGAACTCTGGCTGCCTACGGGCGCGGCGGCGACCGATTGCAGTTTTACGAGATCAATCCAGCGGTAGTGGACATCGCAAAGCGGGAGTTTCATTATCTTTCTGGTTCGCCGGCACATATTGACATTGCACTGGGAGACGCACGTTTAACGCTTGAGAAACAACCACGCCAGCATTTCGACCTGTTGGTGGTGGATGCCTTTTCAGGTGATTCGATTCCGGTCCATTTGCTGACTGCACAGGCATGTCATTTGTATTGGGATCACCTTCGCCCTGACGGGATTCTGGCAGTTCATATCTCGAACCGGTACCTGCATCTGGCTCCAATTGTGAAGGCTGCGGCCGATAACTTGGGATTTCAGTCGCGGCTGGTCAGTAACGCCGATGATGACCAAACCGGCGTATTTGCGTCTGACTATGTGCTGGTGACGAACCGAAAAGATTTTTTTGAGAACCCCTTGATCAGCGGGCAAGCAGTGCCGATTACGCAAACCGCGGGCATTCGTCTTTGGACGGACGATTACAGCAATATCTGGCAATGCCTTCAGTTTCATTTTTCTCCGCCCACGTCCTGATATCTTCGATGGGAGCTATGAAAGCCGCGCTTTTCACCCGAGAATACCCGCCCAACGTTTATGGGGGCGCCGGAGTCCACGTAGAATACTTAAGCCGTGAACTGGCTAAAAAGATTGAAGTTGAGGTTCATTGCTGGGGAGAACAGTACGTTGAAGCCGGCAACCTGCGCGTGATGGGCGAGCAGCCGTGGAGCGAAATTTCGAGCCAGACCCAGGGAAAATTCAAAGCCGCACTGGAGACATTAAGCCTAAACTTGACCCAAGTGAAGGCGCTGTCGAATATTGATGTCGTTCATACACACACGTGGTATGCGTCGATGGCTGGATTTTGGGCCAAGAAATTGTATGGGGTCCCGTTTGTACTGACTACGCACAGTTTGGAGCCACTGCGCGCATGGAAGGCGGAGCAACTAGGCAGCGGCTATGCCATGAGTTCCTGGATTGAACGAACGGCGATTATGGATGCGGACGCTGTGATAGCGGTATCGCAAGGAACCAAAGCAGACATCATGCGCGCCTATCCCGATGTCAAGCAAGAACGCATCCATGTTATTTACAACGGGATTGATTTGAAGGAGTATCAAAAGACCAGCGATCAATCCGCACTCCGGGAATTTGGCGTCAATCCGGACAAGCCGTACGTTCTTTTCCTGGGACGAATTACGCGGCAAAAGGGTGTGACGCATCTAGTGGATGCGATTTTCCATCTGCCTGCGGAGACGCAAGTGGTTTTGTGCGCGGGCGCTCCAGATACGCCGGAGATTGCCGCGGAGATGCGTCAGAAGGTAGACAGCGCCCGCAAACATAATCCGAATATCGTCTGGATTGAGAAGATGGTGACGAAGCCAGAGGCTATTCAGTTGTACAGCAATGCCCGCGTATTTTGCTGTCCCTCCGTTTATGAGCCGTTTGGAATTATCAATCTGGAAGCGATGGCATGTCATGCGCCGGTTGTGGCCAGCGCGACCGGTGGAATTCTGGAAGTGGTTGTGGATGACGAGGCCGGTTACCTGGTGCCGTTCAAACAAGATCCGGCAACGAGTTTTCCAACGCAACCGGAGGTCTTTGCGCGGGACCTGGCTGCGAAGCTGAATGACTTGCTGGCCCATCCTGAGAAGTGCCGGGTGTTTGGCGAGAATGGCCGAAAGCGCGTGGAAGCAATCTTCAGTTGGGAAGCGATCGCGGCACAGACGGTGGATTTGTATCAAGATTTAGTTCATCGAGAGAAGCCTAAATCGGCTCCCAGATATCTTTAACTTATATGTCCGATTTGTCCCTTTCTGCTCAGAATGGACGCGCACGCGTCATCATTGAAAGCGTTACGCCACAGGTTGACAGCGGCCGGTTCCCCGCCAAACGCACGGTTGGCGACAAAGTCAGCGTCGAAGCCGATGTTTTTACGGACGGTCATGATTCCGTAGCCGCTGTGGTCCGGTTCAAGCACAACTCAGAAACCACTTGGCACGAGACGCCGATGCAGTTTTTGGTGAATGACCGTTGGACGGCAGAATTCACGGTTTCGGAACTTGGTCGGTATAGCTACAGCGTCAGCGCTTGGGTTGACCATTGGGAAACTTGGCGGCGTGATTTGCAAAAACGCATCAAGGCAGCGACGGATGCAGAAGTGGATTACTTGATTGGGGCCGAACTGATTGAAGCGGCGGCCAAGCGGGCCAGAGACGCAGGTTTGCTGCATGCCAGCGCAGCGGGTTTGCGCACCAAAAGCGACATAGACGCGTTGCGGGAGATTGCGCTTGAACCCTCGCTGAATGAATTGATGCTGGCGAATCCAGACCGGCGCTTTGACACCAATTATGAACGCATGTTGGAGATTGTCGTTGATCCGGTGCATGCCCGCTTCAGTGCGTGGTACGAGTTTTTTCCGCGTTCTGCATCAACGGTTCCTGGCAAACACGGCACTTTCGCAGATTGTGAAGCTCGTTTGTCCTACGTGGCCGATTTGGGTTTTGATGTGCTTTATTTTCCGCCCATTCATCCGATTGGATTTCAGTTTCGCAAAGGCAAAAATAATACAGTTACCGCCGAACCGGACGACGTTGGCAGCCCCTGGGCCATCGGCGCTCCGGAGGGCGGCCATAAATCTGTTCTGGCGGAGCTAGGGACATTGGAGGAGTTTCGACACTTTGTCAAACGAGCTTCCGATCATGGGATTCGGGTTGCATTGGACATTGCGTTCCAGGCGGCGCCAGATCACCCGTATGTGAAAGACCACACCAACTGGTTTCGTATGCGGCCGGATGGAACTATTCAGTACGCTGAAAATCCGCCAAAGAAGTATCAAGATATTTACCCGTTCGATTTTGAATCGGAAGACTGGGAGGGAATGTGGCAGGAACTCAAAAACGTTTTTGAGTTCTGGTTGGAACAGGGCATCCGCATTTTTCGCGTGGATAACCCGCACACTAAAGCCTTCCCCTTTTGGGAGTGGTGTATTTCGGAGCTTAAAGAGCAAGCTCCCGATGTGCTTTTTCTTTCCGAAGCTTTCACCCGGCCCAAGGTGATGTACCGATTGGCGAAGGTGGGCTTCAGTCAATCCTATACATACTTTCCGTGGCGGACGGCAAAGTGGGAAATCACTCAATATTTGAATGAATTGACGCAAGCGCCGGTAGTCGATTTCTTCCGGCCTAGCCAGTGGGCGAACACGCCTGACATTTTGATTGAATTTCTGCAATCGGGATTGCGTTCGGCGTTTATGATTCGATATCTGCTGGCGGCAACGCTGGGCTCGAATTATGGGATTTATGGTCCGGCCTTTGAGCTACTAGAAGGCCGTCCGATACGCAAGGGGAGCGAAGAATATTTGGATTCGGAAAAGTATCAACTGCGCCATTGGAACCTGGATCAACCCGATAGCTTAAAGCAACTGATCAAGACGGTGAACCGGATTCGGCGGGAAAATCCAGCGCTACAGAGTGACCGCCTGATTCAGTTCCATGAAATACCGAACGACCAACTTCTGGTTTTCACGAAACGGACAGAAGATTACTCGAACGTGATTCTGGTGGCTATCAATTTGGACCCCAGGAATGTACAGTCGGGCTTTGTGTATTTACCACTAGATACTTTGAAGTTTGATGATAATGCACCCTACCAGGCTCACGATCTGCTTACCGGGGCGAGGTATCGCTGGCAAGGCCGGAATAACTACATCGAACTAAATCCGTCCAGCCTTGCGGCGCATATTATTTCTTTGAGACACTTCGCCGGAATGGAAAACGGCGTTGAAGTCTTTGCATGAGTTTTAGAGAACAGCTGGAAGCCGCGCTGCCTGAATATCTAGTACGCCAGCGCTGGTTTCGCGCCAAGACGCGAAGCATCTTGCACGTCAATATTAGCAGCAGCATCAAGCTGGGGACATACGTGGTGCTGCTGTTGGACGTTCACTATGTTGAGGGCGAGGCAGACCTTTACCTATTGCCGGTCCAGTACAACTCGGAGGAGGGCGACCGTGGAATTGCGTCTGTTGTGATGCCAGACGGCAAGCGAACGACCGTTGACGATGCGCTTTCATCAGCCGCATTTCGCGGAATGTTGTTTGGTCTGTTGGTGACTGGCGCAACGGCCAGCTCGGCGGATGGAAGCCTGCAAGCGCGGCAGATTATTGAACTGCCGAGTCCTCCGGGGGTAACTGCCAGTTCCCTTTCAAAAGCCGAACAAAGCAACACGTCCATCATTTACGATTCGCGGTACATTTTGAAGTTGTTTCGCAAGCTGGAAGCAGGCGTCAATCCTGATATTGAAATGGGTGCCTTCCTGGCATCACATGGTTTTGGCCACACGCCTGCCATCATCTCGGCGCTTGAATTTCAAAACAACGAAAGGACGGTTTTTTCGGCCGGCATTCTTCAGCGATTTGTACCTAACCAAGGCGACGCCTGGAGTTATACATTACGCGCGATTGAGAACAAGCAGGGCTATGCGGGTTCAGCTAAGTTACTGGGCAAGCGTACAGCGGAGATGCACGCTGCGCTTTCATCCGATATGGACAACCCCGATTTTGCGCCCGAAACGTTCACGACCGCCCATGCTGAAGAGTTGTCACACGAGATTGGTGAGTTGGCGCATGCCGTGTTGAGGCTGCTGCGAGATAAACTGTCTGATCTTGGCGAAAATGAGCGGGCATTGGCAGAGCAGGTCATCTCGTATGAGGAAAGAATATACGATCAAATCAAATCGTTGGCGAACCTCCGCACAGACGCCCAACGAATTCGCCACCATGGCGACTACCATCTAGGCCAGGTTTTGTACACGGGTTCAGACTTCATGATTATCGATTTTGAGGGCGAACCCGCGCGTCCTCTGGCAGAACGCAGAGCTAAGGCGCTGGCGTTGCGGGATGTAGCCGGGATGCTTCGATCGTTTCAATACGCAGCCTATTCCGCACGTTGCGACAAACCGGATGACTGGTGCAATGAAACCTCGCGTTTATATCTGGACGCGTATTATGATCGCGCCGCTGCGCATGGCTTCTTACCATCGTCACGCGAGCAGTGTCAAAGCTTCCTGGATATCTTTCTTCTGCAGAAAGCTCTCTATGAAGTTAATTACGAATTAAATAACCGTCCGGCTTGGGCGGGCATCCCTTTGCGTGGCATCATCGGTCTGATTGAACGCTAAATGACAGCCGCAGCCACTCCCTTCGGAACTCGATACCTTACTGAGGACGATTACTACCTATTCCAGGAGGGCACCCACAGCCGCCTGCCCGATGTTATGGGATCGCACTTCATTCCGGAGCGCGGAGGAACTCAATTCGCAGTCTGGGCACCTCACGCCAGCGCCGTCTCTGTTATCGGCACTTTCAATAACTGGCAACCGAGGACTGCCCCTATGCTGCGATCACCCGCTGGCATTTGGCAGTGTTTCGTTCCTGGGGCCTACACGGGAGCGCATTACAAATATCGAGTGGAGAACGCGTCTGGCTATACGTTTGATAAGTCCGATCCATTCGGCTTTTACTGCGAAGCCGCGCCGCATAACGCATCTATTGTGTGGAGTTTGGATTACCAATGGCGGGATACCCATTGGATGACGCATCGCGCCGCGCGTAATACGCTGCAGGGTCCGATTTCTATCTATGAAGTGCACTTGGGATCGTGGCGCCGGGTACCGCAAGAGGGAAATCGATTCCTGACCTATCGAGAACTGGCCGACCAGTTGGTTCCTTATGTCAAGGAAATGGGATTTACTCATGTTGAGTTTCTACCCGTCATGGAGCATCCCTTTTACGGTTCGTGGGGTTATCAATGCACCGGCTACTTCGCTCCCACGGAACGTTATGGCGCCCCGCAGGATTTCATGCGGCTGATTGATCGCTGTCATCAGCACGGTATTGGCGTCATTCTGGATTGGGTGCCATCTCACTTCCCAAAAGACGAATTCAGTCTTGGATTTTTTGATGGCGACCATGTATACGAGCCAGCGGACCCGCGCCGCGGCGTTCACCCCGATTGGACCAGCTTCATCTTCGATTATTCAAAGCCGGAGGTGCGTAGTTTCCTGCTTAGCAGCGCGATGTTCTGGCTGGATTATTATCATGCCGATGCCATCCGAGTGGATGCCGTTGCGTCCATGCTTTACCTTGATTACTCGCGCCAGCCGGACGAATGGATACCCAATGAGAATGGTGGACGCGAAAATTTGGATGCGATCACATTCTTCAAGCATTTGAATTTTGATCTGTATCGCGTCCATCCGGATATTGAAACGATCGCGGAAGATTCCACCGCGTGGCCCAAAGTCTCACGGCCTATTGAAAATGGCGGACTGGGTTTTGGCATGAAGTGGGACTTGGGATGGATGCACGACACTTTGCAGTACCTTTCTTACGATCACGTGGAACGCTGCCGCCATCACAGCGACTTAACATTCCGTTCGATTTACGCTTTCGACGAGAATTTTGTACTGCCGCTTTCGCACGATGAAGTTGTGCATTGCAAAGGATCGCTGCTGCGCAAGATGCCGGGAAACGAAGCGAACAGATTCGCCAGCGTGCGCGCGCTGTTGTCGTATATGTATGCGCTGCCCGGCAAGAAATTACTTTTCATGGGATTGGAATTCGGGCAATGGAATGAATGGCATCACGACCGCAGCCTGGATTGGCACTTGCTGCGTTTGGAACGCCATAGCTCCCTTCGCAAGCTGGTCAAGGACTTGAATCATCTGTATCAGAGCGAACCCGCGCTCTTTTTCAATGAGATTGACAAATCCTGTTTCCAATGGATTTATGCGGATGATGCGGCTAATTGTGTTCTGTCGTTTATCCGCCGAGGCCGCCACGAGTCTGATGCAATTATCGTGTTGTTTAACTTCAGCCCTATCCTATTAAGTGGATACCGAGTGGGTGCGCCTTCCGCCGGATGTTGGCGTGAGATCCTGAACAGCGATGGCACGGAGTATTCCGGGAGTGGCCAAGGGAATCTCGGGAAATCCTTGAGTACTATCCCTGACCCGATCCATGGCTTCGCCCAGGGTCTGAGTCTGACGATCCCGCCCCTTTCGGCGTTATTCCTAAAGCAAATTTAAGAAACAAGTTGCTGAGTCTTCGACAAGACAGCTAGGGTTTTGCTTCCCTGCGATTATGTCGTCACCGGTTCCCTAAACCTGTAAAGTTTTCGGACCCCTACTCCGATCAGTCATGCAGTTGACTCGCTCGGCTGAATGCTGGCGAAGCGACACCCGCGGCAGTTAAGCGGTTGCCATTCACCATGAACTTAGAAAACGACAGCGCTACAGGCAAAATCAAGATTTCTGGCGATCTTCGAATTGACGAAGCCAATTCTCTGCGCAACGCACTTCACGACTGTCTGGTGGCTCATTCAAGCATAGTGCTGGACCTCGCCGAAGTGGAGTATTGCGATACGGCCTCGCTTCAACTATTGATTGCTACCAACAAATCCGCAGACCAAGCCAGCAAGCCGTTCGAGTTTTCGTCGATTTCAGACGCCGTCGCTGATGTTGCGAATTCACTGGGAGTGAAATTGGTCAGCGCAGATAAGGCTGTATCCCAGTCAAAAAACGGAGATAGCCGCTCGTGATGAATCACAACCTTACCGCGTCATTCCTGCAAGAAGCTGAGGAACTGCTAGCAGAAATTGAATCTGCCGCATTAACGCTTAATTCAAAGCAATCGAACACCGAAGCCGTTAATCACATTTTTCGTGGGTTTCACACTATCAAGGGCTCCGGATCAATGTTTGGCTTCGACCAGGTGGCGCAATTCACGCATCATGTGGAAACGCTTCTGGACAAAGTCCGCGATGGATCTATCCCGGTAACAGACAATCTCCCGAGCATTATCTTGGCCTCGGCCGATCAAATCAAGGCGCTACTCGAGGCTGCCCAAGGGGGCCCGGCACCTGACCCGAGTTTGCAGGCAGCACTTTTGGAATCGGTCAATCAGATGACGGAGACGATTGTCCCGGCTGAAGGTGAAAAACCAACTGGCGCGGATATTTTGCAAGCCGTGGAATCGTCAGCCTGGAACATTAAATTCCGGCCGGAGCCAACGATTTTAACCAATGGCGGAAACCCCGTCCTGCTCCTGCGAGACCTGAAAAAGCTCGGTGAGTGCACCATCGAAGGGCATGTTGAGGATATCCCCGCGCTCTCAGATCTGGACCCGGAGATCTGCTACCTCTGGTGGACCGTTGATCTCAGCGGAACATGCACGGAAGCTGATATACGTGACGTGTTTCTCTTTGCTGAAGATGGGAGCGAACTGGTCATTACTCCGGACAATGGCAAGAAACTAGCGCTAGTGGCTCCGACAACCCAGGACGGTGTGCTTGTTCCTACTGCCTCGTCTGAGTCGTCTTCGGGAGGAGAAAAGGCTACTGCGGCGACAACCCAAGCGATGCCTGGCAAAGAAGCTACGGTGCGCGTCCCGGCTGCCCGGCTTGACCGTTTGGTGAACCTGGTTGGAGAACTGGTAATGAACCAGTCTCGTCTTGCTCGTGCAGCGGCACCGTTTCAGTCGGCCGAATTGGCCGGACCGGTAGAAGAAATAGATCGTTTGATATCTGAGTTGCGTGACGATGTCCTGCAAATTCGTATGATGCCGATCGGCTCTATCTTTGGACGCTTTCGGCGTTTGGTGCATGACCTCTCCATTCAACTCAACAAGGACATCGCGCTCGTGACGGAGGGCGAGGAGACTGAGTTGGACAAGAGTATTTTGGATCAACTTGGTGAGCCGCTGGTGCATATGCTCCGCAATAGTATTGATCACGGTATCGAATCCGCTGATCGTCGTCTGGCGGCAGGCAAACCCCAGCGTGGAACCATACGACTATCCGCGGTACACAGAGGATCGGATGTTGTCGTAACCATCGAAGACGATGGCGGCGGATTGAACTGTGAAGCGATCCGGGCCAAGGCCATCGCCAAGAATCTTATTGCACCCGATGCGGTCCTGTCAGAGAAAGAAATCTTCAATTTGATCTTGATGCCGGGCTTTTCCACCTCTCAGAGCATCACAAGCATTTCGGGACGCGGTGTCGGCATGGATGTTGTCAAACGGCAAATTGACGTTCTGCGGGGCAGCTTGAATATTTCAAGCAAGCAGGGCAACGGCACAGCAATTTCCCTGACTCTGCCGCTGACACTGGCAATTATCGATGGTCTACTCATCGAAACGGCAGACAGCAAATACATCATTCCCATGGCGTCCGTCACAGAAAATGTTGAATTCCATGCGAGCGAGCGCACCCTAAACAATGGCCGCAACCTGATAGCGGTCCGTGGAGAGATTATTCCCTACATCGACCTGCGCGAGATCTTCCGAGTTCCGGGTATTGCGCCGGTGGTTTCCAAGATTGTCCTCGTTCAGCACGAAGGTCAGCGAGTGGGAATTATGGTGGACCGGGTTTTAGGCACGTATCAAACCGTTATTCAACCGTTGGGCAGGTTTTTGCAGCAAATTGAGGTAGTCTCCGGGTCAACCATCATGGGGGACGGCCGCGTAGCGCTCATTCTAGACACGGCTGCAATCGTCAATCTGGCAGACGGCCCGGTCCATGGTAATTCCCACGATGGAGGCAGAATTGCCGCATAAAGGAATACCGATCCGTAGACGTTCGTGCCCCGCATTGCAAGCCGCATCTCGCATATAGAAAACAAAGGAATCGCATGTCGGAAAAAACCAACCAGTACATTACATTCAAACTCGGCAACGAACTCTTCGCCATTAATGTGGAGCAGGTTCGCGAAGTACTTGAGGTCTCGCCCATTACCAAGGTACCTACCGCGCCAGACTATATGCTTGGCGTCGTAAACGTCCGTGGAAAGGCCATCCCGGTCGTAGACTTGCGGCTGCGCTTTGGCCTGCCCCAAGTGCAGCAGACTCTTAGCACTCGAGTCATTGTTATGGAACTAAGTATCGAGGGTGAAGTCACAGTGCTGGGTGGGATGGCCGACAGCGTTCACGAAGTAATTGAACTTGACCCGGCCAGCATCAACCCGCCGCCACGATTAGCCATGCGATGGCGCAGCGAATTCATTCAAGGCATGGGTCGTCGAGGAGAAGAATTTCTCATCATCCTTGACGTTAACGCCGTATTCGCCTCGGATGAAGTAACCCTGATGCAAAACGTGCCTAACAGTGACCAAGCCATCGTCCAGGAACCGGAGCCATCCCTCGCCTAGCCAGCACAAAGTCATCGGGATTTTAAGAAAAAGGATTTAACCAATGTCAATTAAGAATCAAAGCGTTCGCACGAAACTCACATTCCTGGCCGCCGTTTCCGCAGCTAGCGTGATCGTGACTTTTCTTTTCTACCTGTCAGCACTAAACGAAGTCAAGGTCACTGGCCCCATTTACAAGGCAATTGCTCGGGAAATGGACCTTCGCGCCGACATTCTTCCCCCTCCGGAGTTCATCATTGAAACCCATTTGACTGTCCTCCAGATCGCAAAGGCGATGAAGACAGATCCAGCTTCCGCGGATGCGCTGGAAAAGAACTTGGCCGGCTTAAAGAACGATTACAACGACCGGCAGTCTTACTGGCAGAAGTCGCTTCCGAATTCTACCGCCATGGAAAGTCAGATCCGTGACTTGATCACAAAGGATTCAAAAGACCCCGTCACCGAATACTTCGACATCGTTGAAAAGCAGTTTCTGCCGGCAGTTCATAAGCACGACTTTAAAACTGTTAGCGATTTGATCGACAAGAACCTAGATCCGCTCTACAACAAGCACAAGCAGGTTATCGTCCAGTTGGGTGACCTGACGCAGAAGAGTCAGGACCTGCGCGAAAATCAAGCCGCCACCCGAATCAGAGCTAGAACGACCGCCAGTGTGACTGTTGGCGCGGTATCCCTGTTGATCTTGATTGTGTTGGCTTGGTACATCATTCGCAACGTGATGCGATCTCTGACCACTGCTTCCGAGGCGGTCGCGTATATCTCAGAAGGCGATTTGACTCATAGTATTGACGCCTCTTCCACCGACGAATTCGGCAAAATGCTCTATTCGCTCAAAGTCATGCAGGACAAACTGCATCAGACCATGCGCGAAGTAGCCGAGGTAGCAGCCAATGTGAACCAAGGGAGCGAACAGCTCAGCGCAACTGCACAGGCGCTGTCGCAAGGCGCTACTGAACAAGCTGCCGCCGCTGAAGAGACCAGCGCTTCGATGGAACAAATGGCCGCCAGTGTGCAGCAGAATGCAGACAACTCCAGCCAGACCGACAAGATCGCGTCGGCCTCGGCTAATCAGGCTAAAGCCAGCGGAGAAGCAGTTGCCAGGACCGTCGACTCCATGAAGAAGATTTCGGAGAAGATTAGCATTATCGAAGAAATAGCTCGTAAAACCGATCTGCTGGCGCTGAATGCAGCAGTAGAAGCGGCGCGGGCAGGTGAACATGGAAGAGGCTTTGCAGTAGTCGCCTCGGAAGTGCGCAAGCTGGCCGAGCGCAGCCAGACGGCAGCCGCGGAAATCAGCCGGCTTACTGTAGATGGCGTGCGAACCGCCGAGAGCACTGGCCAAATGCTGGTCGAACTTGTTCCAAGCATCCATCGTACCGCCGAACTGGTGCGCGAGATTGCGGCCGCGACCAGCGAACAAAGTTCCGGCGCCGATCAGGTGAATAAAGCCCTTCAGCAATTGGATCAAGTCATTCAACAGAACGCAGCCGGCTCGGAAGAGATGGCTTCCACGTCTCAGATTCTAGCTGAGCAGTCGGCGACGCTTCAAAGCACCATTCGATTCTTTAAGCTCCACGGGGAACAACACCAACGGTCGCTCCCGGTAACGTCTGTCCCCTCGAGCCGTTCAGCGCACAAGATCGCGCCAAGCCCTCGGACTGCGTCGTCCAGCCTTGCCAACCTGCAACGAGCAGTAAAGCCTTCTGGACCTTCGATCGATCTGGAAGCGAACACCGGCAACTCCGACTCGAACGATCATAACTTTACAACGTTTTCTGATTTCTAAATTCATCGCCAGGACGGAAATTTGTTAGCCACTGCCGATACGCAAACGGGCCACTCCGAACTACTTCTTTCGAAGACTAACTTCGAGAAGCTGGCCCATCTCATTACCACGGAATTAGGCATCAAGATGGGCGCTGAAAAGTCGTCCATGGTGCAGAGCCGGCTTGTTCGCCGTGTGCGCGAACTAAGCCTGCCGTCTATCGACGCTTATTGTGAGCGCTTGTTCACTTCCGACCTTCTTTACTCCGAGCGGGTTCACCTTTACAACGCGATAACCACCAATAAGACAGACTTTTTTCGTGAGCCACAGCACTTTCAGTTCTTAACCCAGGTCGCGTTGCCCGATCTCCGGCGAGAGGGGCACTTTGAATCCTCCAACCGACGCATCTTGGCGTGGTCAGCTCCCTGCTCTTCGGGAGAAGAGCCGTATACGCTTGCCATGATTCTGTCTGAATATGCGGAATCGTGTCCTGGTATCGGTTTCCGAATCCTCGCGACCGATATATCAACTAAAGTTCTGAGCATCGCCAAAGAAGGCGTATATACGCGGCAGCAAGCGGCGCCTATACCCAACAACTTGAAGCGTAAATACCTTCTGCAGTCAAAGAGCAAGGATAGGTCCGTTGTGCGGGTCATACCGGAAATCCGCCGCAGCGTCAGTTTTCACCAATTGAATTTTATGGATCCAAGCTACGGCATCCAGGAAATGTTCAGCATTATTTTCTGTCGCAACGTGTTGATCTATTTTGATCGGCCCACGCAAGAGTCGGTTATCAACAAACTCTGTCAGAATTTGAGAGCTGGCGGATACTTGTTCGTCAGTCACTCAGAATCGCTTCAAGGCCTGAATGTTCCCCTTATTTCGTTAGGGACTTCGTGCTTTAAGAGAAAAGGGTGAATGACATGGCTTTTGCCAGAAAAATCGGTGTGTTGGTCGTGGATGATTCCGCTTCCGTGCGTCAACTCATGCGGCAGGTGCTGAGTTCGGATCCGGAACTCGAAGTTATTGCTACTGCTTCAGACCCATACGAAGCAGTTGCCAGAATCAAGGAACGCGCGCCGGATGTGATCACACTAGATGTGGAAATGCCGCGCATGGATGGGCTCACGTTTCTTTCAAAGATCATGAGTCAGCATCCGATTCCAACCGTAGTTTGCTCCACTCTGACGGGCGCCGGATCGCAGACTGCGTTGAAAGCGCTCGAACTCGGCGCGGTGGAAATTCTGACAAAACCCAAACTGGGCACAAGGGAATTCTTTGAAGAGTCGCGTACCTGCATTTGCGAAACAGTGAAAGCGGCTGCCCACGCTCAGTTGAAAAAGCTGCGGATGAACCGGGACCATCGGACACCTGGACTGAACCCGCCTCCTAAGTTGACCGCCGACGCTATTCTTGACAAGCCGCCACTGGGCTCAGCCATGATTCAAACCACCGAAAAAGTGGTGGCAGTGGGCGCGTCTACCGGCGGCACAGAAGCTCTGACGGATCTGATCGTAGCCCTTCCCATCGACTCGCCCGGCATGGTTGTGGTGCAGCACATGCCCGAAAGATTTACTGCGCTTTTTGCCGAGCGGTTAAACAGCTTGGCCAAAGTGACAGTCAGGGAGGCCAAACACGGAGAATCCGTTTTACGCGGACAAGTTCTTATCGCACCCGGCAACCATCACTTGTTGCTGAAACGCAGTGGAGCTCGTTATTACGTTGAATTGAACGACGGTCCGCTGGTCGCTCGCCACCGGCCCAGTGTAGATGTTCTGTTTCGTTCAGCGGCCCGTTATGCGGGAGCCAATTGCATAGGTGTCATCATGACCGGGATGGGTGACGATGGCGCTCGCGGCATGCTCGAAATGAAGCAGGCCGGCGCGAGGAATATCGCGCAGGACGAGGATTCGTGTGTGGTCTTCGGAATGCCCGCCGAAGCCATCAAAATGGGCGGTGTTGACCACATTCTGCCTTTAAATCGCATTGCTGGAGAAGTGCTTCGGCTCTGCCAGTGAATGTCGGGCGAAAGCGTTTCGGCACCTGTCGTGATATCATCCCGCACTAGGTGCCACTATGAGTCCATCTAACAGCAAATTCAGGTTCTCGTTCCTGCTTGCCCCGGCTTTCTGTGCCGGTGTCATCACCCTTACCAGTTGCGCAGGCTCCGGACATGATCCTTCAGAGAAGTACATTCTCGTGGCTGACAACACGAAGATTTCCTACTGGCAATCGGCCGCTCAAGGTTTGAGCCACGCCACGGCCGAGATGAAGGTCAAGAGTGAAGTACAGGGACCCGATGGTCACGACCCACAGGCCGAACACGATGCCTTCAAAAGAGCCGTAGCCGAGAAGCCAGCCGGCATTTTAATCTCCGCCTCCGATCCAAATCTTCTTACCCCCGACATCAACGCCGCGCTTGATCAAGGCATACCGGTAATCACCATCGACGCGGACGCCGAAAACAGCAAGCGCCTCTTCTTCATCGGAACGGATAACTATAAGGCCGGCAACGTCGGTGGCAAATTAGCTGCTAAACTTCTCAATGGGAAAGGTAACGTGGCAGTATTCACGTTGCCGAATCAATCGAATTTGAAAGATCGTCTGCAAGGCTACCAGGCGGCATTCGCGGACCACACTGACATTAAGATCACCCAGGTTGTGGACATGAACGGCAACTCAGACGTCGCCTTCGACAACGCAAAAAAACTGCTGGATGCGAAACCCAAAGTGGACGCATTCATTTGCCTGGAAGCGATCTCTTGTCCAGCGGTTGCGGACGTTGTGAATCGCGCCAATCTCGCCGGCAAAGTGATCATCATCGCCATGGACACTGATCCTTCTACTATTGACTGGATCAACAAGGGTGTCATTTCTGCCACAATCGCGCAAAAGCCCTGGACCATGGCCTACTTCGGAACAAAGCTACTGGCCGACATTCATCAACATCCGCCAACTCCTTTGTCTAACGACTGGAGCAAGAGCGTAATCGCTCCTGTGCCCGCCTTAGTGGATACGGGGGCCTTCGTGGTGGATAAATCCAACGTCGGTTCGCTCTCGCAGCAGGCATCCCAGTAACGGAACCAGCAAGAGAATATTGAGCGGCGCATCGGACTTACTTACAAGTCTTATGCGCCGTTTTATTTTTCCGCTCGCCACTCTGTTATTTTCCCTTTCCTCGTTGTTTGGCCAAAGTGAAAACCCGGAGAATTTCCGGATCGAATTAACCGGTTCCGCTTGGCTTACTGCGCCAACAGGCCACATTCAAGCTGGCGGCACGCCTATTGATTTTGTAAAAGACTTGGCGGCGGGTGCCCAGGAGCCCCGGTTCTACGGTCGTTTCATCTTCAAGCCGACACGCAAACAAAGGCTGATTATAGAAGGAACAGCGGTGTCCTTTTCCGGGCTTAACACCATCGCGCGTAGCTTTACATTCGAAGACAAAGCCTACAACATCAGCCAGAACGTTTCCACCAGCGCCAACGTCAACTACGCTTTTGCCGGTTACCAGTACGATGTCTTCAGCGGCTCCTATGGACATCTGGGATTCCAGAGCGGACTCGCCTATGTCGGCGTCGGCGGCACGTTGAACGCGCTTGAAGCCGGCATCAGCGAAACCAAAAACTTCCAAGCGCCCGTTCCACTGATCGGTACCGAATTTCGCGTCTATCCCATTCCACACAAGAGAATATTTCTTGTAGAGGGTATGATGCGTGGCTTTCCCGCCGGAGGTTACGGATACTTTGTCGAAGGCGGCGCGTCTGCCGGTGTTCGTTTCGGTCCCTTCGGGTTGCTGGCGGGCTATCGAGAAATGTTTGCCAACGTTCACCAGGATAATGCGCAAGCCAATGGAGTTGCCCTTCGCTTAAAGGGTCCGATGTTCTCGTTCTTGTGGCAATGGTGAGGCGCTCACCATTACAGCATTCGAAAGTTGACTTCAATCGAAGCGACAACATTCACAGGCTGTCCATTCTTCGTGCCTGGACTAAATGTCCATTGCCGAACCGCGTCTATCGCTTTCTCGTCCAGTCCAAAGCCTAGCCCTTGGATGGTCTGTGCTTCATGCACCCTGCCGTCGGTGCCGATTATCACCTGCAGCCGAACGACACCGGATACTCTGGCAGCTTTTGCCCTGGCACTGTATTCAGGTTCGACCTTCGTGACAAGCGTAGGCGAACTAACATCGCCGCCAACATGTAGAGCCGATTCAAAATTCAGCTGACTCGGCGTCGTCTGCGCCTGACGAATCTCGTGTAACCTTTCTTCAACGCGCGTTGCCTCCTCCTCTTTTCCCTGTCGCTTCAAAAACGCCGCATACGCTTCCAGTACTGCAGTATTTTCCTGTGGATTGCGGGCGTCGACTGCGCCTCGGAAAAGCTGTTGGGCCTCATCAACATAGTTCAAATTCTCTTTAGCGATGGCCTCCCACATCCATGCCTCGCTGCGACTCGCCGAATCGGCTTCCTCGGCATGCTTGCAATCGCCCACCGCTGCATCGTAGTCCTTGGTCAGGATCTCCGCCACCCCTCGGTTGATGTATGCTTTTTCTGCAATCGCGCCGCTTGGGCCGCCGCTGATGAATTGGTCGTAGGAAAATTTGGCGTCGGCGTATTTGCCTTGTTCCAGCGCTTGGTCTGCAATCCGCAGCAAATTAACTGTGTATCGCCCCGAATCGCCTTGTAGGGTTTCGGTTTGAGGCGACGTCGCTTGTTTCACTCTCATCCCAGACAGTGGCACAACCAGGCAAAGGACGGCGCATGCCAACGCCAGGCTTGGTTTCGTTCGCAACATTCGCCTGTCCTTTCCTAAGTCCAAAATCGCTTCAATCCGCTGCGGCAGAGTAGAACGCGCCGCCATCGCAACGCCCGCTAGCGATCCGGATGCTTGCATCAATTTCGCGATCTCCAACAAATGTTCCGCATAAACGGGAGCACTGATGCCAGCCCGCAGAACTGCGTCGTCCGCCGCTTCTTCCTGCGCCCGCAACAGTTTGTGCAACGCCCACCAAGCCAGCGGATTCCACCAATAAAGACTCAAACAAACCTGTGCCATCAAGTGCACCGCGCTGTCGTGTCTGTTCACATGTGCCAGTTCATGCTGAAGGACGATTTGTACTCGCTCCTGACTCCATTCGCGAGTCTCCTCTGGCAAGAAGATGGTGGGTCGCCAAAAACCGTATGTCATCGGCATGCTTCCCGTCGGCCCTTCGACGACCTCCAGTCCGTGCACTCGGAAACCGTTGGCCAAGCGGCGAGTTTTTTCTAGCGACACACACGCAAACAGGACGCGAGCCATACCCAGAATCGCCCCTGCGGCCCAGACAATCGACCATATATTTCCAATTGGTAGAACGTTCGGTCTCGCCGGCTTTGACCGAGAAGCTTCATGCCGAGTTTCATCCACTACGTCTGTCCGAAACAACACTTGTTCATAGCCCCGCCAGTTTGCCTGCACCGGGACAGCGATTACCGGTGTCATGTTTGGCAGCATCGGCATAAGCAAACATCCGCCGAACGCCAGGCTGAGAATTAAATGCCTTAAAGCAGCACGCTTCGACTTCAAAAGCGCGACCAGCAAACAGGCCAGTGCAAGCAGCACCGAACTCTTGATCGCCAGTTCGAGAGTAAGCATCACTTCCCTTCCCTTTTGGCCCGCTCAATCATTTCCGCCATTTGATTCAGTTCATCGTTTGTTAGTCGCTTCGCTGAAACATCCAGCAACGCTGCAACTACCTGCTGGGGAGAGTCTCCAAAAAACGTCTCCACCAGATGCTTCACTGCGCTTCGCTTGGCTTTGTCACGATTCACCACGGGGGCAAATACGTACTTGATGCCTTCGCTCTCGTGCCGGACGTGCCCTTTCTCCTCCAGTACCCGAAGCATCGCTCGGACTGCGGAATAGGAGGGCGGATTCGGCATGTCGCCTTGCACCTCCGCCGATGATGCACGGCCTCGTCGGTACAAAATATCCATGATTTCGCGTTCCCGCCGGCTCAACTGCTGCAAACTTAGCACCTGCTAGGAAACTAGCACTAATTGACGGAAGGCGTCAACAAAATTCTTGACTTCGACTCAATGGTAAGTCTACACTTACCATTGATGACGGCTTTTCAGGACAGGCAACTGGATGCCCTCGGCGATGCAACCCGCCGTGCTATCGTCAACCACTTACTCAATGGGCCCACAAGCGTCGGGAATTTGGCGCAAGCGTTCACCATCAGTCGTCCCGCTATCTCTCAGCACCTGAGGGTATTGAAGGACGCGCAATTGGTGGCCGACCAAGCGATAGGCACGCGTCGTCTGTACGCTCTAGATCCGCGCGGGTTTGATTCTTTACGTGCTTATTTTGACCGGTTCTGGCATCTCGCCTTGCAAGAGTTCAAGAAGAAAGTTGAGGAATAGATGGTAATTGATAGCGTGCTTAAAAGCGTTTCGGTGAAGGCCAACCTCGATCACGCCTTTCGCATCTTCACGGAGGGTTTGGGAACATGGTGGCCCAAGAGCCATCACATCGGAACCTCGCCCATGGTTGAAGCATTCATGGAATGTCACTTAGGAGGGCGCTGCTACAGCAAACAGGAAGATGGCACTAACTGCCCATGGGGCACAATACTCGCGTGGGATCCTCCGCATCGCTTTGTCTTTGCGTGGCAAGTTTCCCCGCAATGGAAATATGAGCCCGACCTCGCTAAATGCAGCGAGGTTGAAGTATGCTTCACGCCGGAACAAGACGGGATGATACGTGTGGATTTGGAGCACCGGCACTTTGAACGGCACGGCGAAGGCTGGCAATCGAAAATGGCGATGGTCGATTCGCCCGGAGGCTGGAACGGAATGCTGAATCTTTATCGCGAAAGGGCAGAAGCTTGAACGCCACTACTCTTTTCCGCATTGCGGCCATCCTATTCCTGTCTTTCGCCGTAGGACACACCTTCGGATTTCTGTCTTTCAAGCCACCTACGCCTGAAGGCTTGCAGGTGATGGATGCGATGAATCGCGTCCACTTCACACTGAACAACTCAACGTTCAGCTATGGAGGATTCTACAAAGGTTTTGGTCTATCCATCACTGTCTCTCAGATTTTCTCATGTTTAGTTGCCTGGCATCTCGGCAAGCTGGCAAAGACGGCGCCACAGCAAGTCGGCTTCCTGGCTTGGGCCTTATGCGCAACCCAGGTAATCGGCGGCGTATTATCGCTCCTCTATTTCGCAGCCGTTCCTGCACTTTTGTCGGCCGTATTAGCGCTCGTTCTCGGCTGGGCGGCGCTTCTGGTTGGGAAGACGGTTGTTCCGGCATTATAATTCTTCCAGTCAAACCAATAGTCCTTTATCGCATCCACTGGCACCAAACACGTTCCACTTGAAACGCCCGAAATCGCACACCCTTGAAAGTTCCATTCGCTGCCCGTCTCGGCGTCCATAAGTAATGCTCCGGATTTTGTTTCGGGAACGCGGTAGAACTGCGGAATGCCTGCGCGGCCTGGAATCCGTTGCTCAAAAACTCGTACGGAACGGTTATCGGGCCCAATCAGCACGATGATTGGCAGCGTGCCAACTAGATCCTGAATAAGCTTCTCCTTAACAATCGAATCAAAAGGGAACGCGCGCGCTGCCTCGCCTTGGTGAACACCAACCATCAAGTCACGAGGTTTGATTCCCGGCTGCGCATAGTTTAAAACAGTGGGCACTTTTGCCATCGCTACGTCCCAGTCCGATGGAACGTATTCTTTGGCGTATGCCGGAGCATCTTCGAGAATGCTTCCCGCTGGCTGTTCCCGTTTCCAGATGCCGTAGCTGATCTCGTCTGACGAAACCAGCACTAGTCGCCGCCCTTTCATCGGTCCCGAAATCGCCAAGCCATTAATCTGCTGCCAAAAGCTTCCGGTTTGCTCATCGCGCATCAGAAAGTTTTGATTATTAATCCCCGCCAGATGAAAACGGAGATCCATGCCGTCAATGTTTCGTTCAAACACCAGACCGGTGTGACAAAGCGTTCAATACGTCGCTACGATTGCACGCCCGCCAAGAGTGTCATTCACAATGTGGTGATAGGCAAGAATGCGAATTGGATAGGCTCGCGCCTCGCCATTTGTCCTTACCGCGATCACAAGTTCGTCTGACTTCAGTTTGGATCGAAGCGCAGAGACAAATGCAGGCTGCTCCATCGGATGGAACATTTTCTCGTAGATGTTAATTCTCGATAGCAACAGGCAAGCAAGCGCGAATGCAGCCGCCGATGCGAATCCCAACTTCCGCAGCCTGGCACTTCGCCGCCACTCCAAGCCAACCACAACGATCGCAGACAGCACACACAGGCTTTCAGCGACCAGACGGTAGCGCAGGACGATGAGTGCAACGGCCAATTCTGTCGAGCCTTGGTGCCGGAATGGACGGATCACGTACACCGGATAAACCAGGCAAAGTCCACAGATCAAACAGAGAGCCAGAATTAACGCGACACGCTTTCGCATTAGAAGGCAGAATAACAGCAAAACTTGACGATCTTGTCAGCCAGAAGGTTGAGCATGAGAAAATACAGGTTTGAAAATTGTTTCGGATGGGATTTATTACGCTTGCGCCTGCCTGCTTGTGGGGATCGTTGCCGCCTATTTAATCAACAATTGGGCCGGGATTCCGTTCTACATTCTGGCTCTGTTCTGTTTGTATTTCTTTCGTGATCCGGATCGCGTCATCCCTCAGGGAGATCTCATCGTCTCTCCTGCGGATGGCAAAGTAGTTTCGGTGAAAGCGCTCAGTCCCACCGAAACTCGCATCAGTATTTTTCTCAACATCTTCAACGTCCACGTGAATCGGACGCCCGTCGCGGGACGGGTCGCCGACGTGGCTTACCAAAAAGGTAAGTTTTTGGTGGCCAGCCATGAAGCCGCTTCGTCTGATAACGAGCAGAACACCCTGATTATCGAAGGTCCATCGGGCCGGGTGGTTTGCAAACAAATTGCCGGCCTTATTGCGCGCCGTATTGTCTGTTACAAGAAGACCGGCGACGTACTGGCAGCCGGAGAGCGCATCGGATACATTAAATTCGGCTCGCGTATGGATGTGGTTTTTGGCCCCGAGTACACACCTGCGGTTAAAATCGGCGAGAAGGTAGCGGCAGGCTCTAGCGTGCTTGCGCGATCCGTGTCGAAAGGAGCCAGTGCCTGACAATCCGCGACAAAATTCTTGGTCCTGAAGTTATGGGCAAACGACCGCGCCGGGCGGCCTATGCGCTGCCCAGTCTGTTTACTAGCGCAAACATTTTGCTTGGTTTCTTCGCCGTGATGAAGACGTTCGAAGGTGCCTTAAAAGTGAATGCAGGGGATCCAGCCTTTCACCAGGACTTTCAAATCGCAACTCGAGCCATCGGCATCGCGGTTGTCACCGACGGGCTTGACGGCCGCATTGCCCGAATGACGCACACCACCAGCGATTTTGGCCGCGAGTTGGATTCTATTGCCGACGTCGTTACGTTCGGCATTGCTCCCGCGGTTCTAGCTTATGTTTGGGGCGTTTTATTCGTTCACGGCTCGCTGGAACTCACCCGCGCCGGATACGCGATCGCGTTCTTTTTCTTGCTCTGCGGCGCTGTGCGATTGGCGCGTTTCAATGTCCAAACCGTTTCACCCAAAGCGGACAAGCGCTATTTCGTGGGCTTGCCCATTCCAGCCGCAGCGGGCTTCGTTGCGGCCAGCATACACGTGGATACTGCGCCATTGCGCACCGCCCCGTTTTCGATTGCCTGGCTCTGCGTTCTAGCGTTGGTTGGGTTGCTGATGGTCAGCACGTGGCGCTACCCCAGTTTCAAACAAATCAGCTTCAGTAAGCCGCGCACACCGCTGATGGTTCTTGTAATTGGAGCGCTTATTTTCGTAATACTGCAATGGTCGCAGCCTGTCCTCATGGGAATCGCGACCGCTTATCTGCTTAGCGGCGTCATCATCAAGCTGGTGAACCTTCTGCGGCGGTGGCGACGCGCCCGCGCGCAGGATACAGAGCAGCCGTCCATTGCCGAAAAAGAAATAAAGCCGGAGCAACAGATTGGCTAAAGCACCCACCAAGACAGAAATCCCTTTCCAAGTTTCCCTTCTCGGCGCAGACACCATGCTGGGAAAAGATATTCGCGAGACGCTTGAGTCGCGCCACAAAAAGACCAGCATTAAGACGTATTCCTCCAGCGGCGAAGGGACTTTCGGCGAACAGGAAGGTGAAGCGATCTACCTAGAACCCTTCAGTGCAGAGAGTCTCAAAGATCAATCGATGGTGCTGCTGGCAGGATCCGATAGTGGATCACGCAAGAGCTACGAGATTGTTCGCGTTTCCACCTACAAACCGATCGTTGTCGATGCGCTTGGCACGCTTTCAGATGAGCCTGGCAGCATTCTCGTCTCCACGCTTCTGGGTGAAGTGCGTCCCAAGCCTGGACAACTCTACAGCCTGGCGCATCCAGTTGCAGGTGCGCTGACCTTGGTTCTCGGCCGTCTGGCGAAATATCAAGCGCCCGTTCGCGTGGTGGCAAATATCTTAGAGCCGGCAAGCGAGCGCGGGCAGCGCGGAATTAACGAACTTCACAAGCAGACAGCGGCTCTGCTCGCTTTCAAGCCGCTTCCCAAAGACGTCTTCGCGGCGCAATTGGCTTTTAATAGTCTCGCAAAACTGGGCCAAGAGGCCGCCTTGAGTCTTTTTGATATCGAACGCAGGATTCAGACTCAGACGGTTGCCCTGGCATCGCAAGTGAATGCGCAGGCAGCCATCGCCAACACAGCTCTGCGGCTTATTCAAGCGCCTGTGTTTCACGGTTACAGCATTTCGCTTTATGTTGAGTTCCCGGCCAAAGCCGATAGAAAGGCTGTCGAGGAGGCGCTTGCCTGCGCGCAAATTGAAGTCCGCGGGCTGGGCGAAGAGACACCGGACGCCGTGTCCGCCACTTCTTCCACCGGTCTGATGGCGGGCGACATTCGCCCCGATTCGACGAACCCCAAAGGCGTTTGGATCTGGTTGGTGTTTGATAACCTTCGACTGCTGGCTGACTCAGTCGCCGATTTGGCGGCAGCGTTGAGGCAGGGGCAAAACTAAAATGCGGGCTTGTCGCAAAGCCTTGCTACCGGCTACCGTGGTCATGTTAAGCGCGTGCCTATCTTGCGGCTATCATGTGGGCGGCAAGGCGGATCTGGTTCCACAAAGCGTCCAGACGATTGCCATCCCGGCTTTCCGAAATATGACTACCAAGTATCGGTTGGCCGACATTCTGCCCGAACAGGTCTCGCGCGAGTTTCGCTCGCGCAGCCGCTTTCAGATTGAAAAGGATCCAACCGTCGCCGACGCCGTCCTCGCGGGCTCGGTTAACAATGTGCTTTTGTCGCCTGCTGTTTCCGATCCAACCACGGGCAAAACCACCAGCGTGCGCATCTCAGTCTTTCTGTCCGTGATTCTGACCGAGCGCAAAACCGGAAAGGTGCTTTACTCGCGTCAGAACTGGTCCATCCACGAAGATTACGCGGACGCCATCGATCCCCATCAGTTCTTTGACGAAAGCGGCGCGGCCTATGACCGCTTGTGCCGCGATGTGGCGCGTGATACGGTGAGCGCCATCCTCGAAAACTTCTAAACTCATAATGACGCCCGAACAGTTTCTAGCCAAAATCCAAAAACAACCACCAGCTTCGGTTTATTTGTTTCTCGGGCAGGAAGGCTATCAGCGCCGCGAATGCAAGGAGGCGTTGCTCGCCAAAGCTTTGACGCAAGACGCTCGCGCTGAAGGCTTCACTCAAACCGATCTGGAAGAGCGAACGCTTTCGGAAGTTCTCGACGACGCTCGGTCTCTTTCATTGTTCGCGTGCGACCGCGTGATCTGGGTGACAAGCGCCGAACTGGCCCTACCCAGGCGCATGATGTCCAGCGCAAGCAGTGACGAGGAAGGCGTCCGCGGTCCGGAATCCGTACTGGCAGACTACTTGAAGACGCCTACACCAGGAACCATCGTCGTCTTCGAATGCAGCCGCTACGACTTTACCGGCGACGACAAGCCCAAAATGGAGCGTGTCGAAAAATTCTTCGGCGCAATTCGAGATGTGGTTGAATTTCGCCAATTCACGCCCGAAGCCAGTCGTTTTCTGGCTCAGCAACTGGCGAAGAAGTTTCAACTGAGAATGGGTGGCGCAGAGCTGGCGCTGCTACTTGATTGTGTTGGCGGCGATGCGAATCGCTTGGCGGCCGAAATCGAAAAGCTGTCCCTGTACGTGGGCAAGGATCAAGCTCTCTCTATGGCTGACGTTCGAGCCTTGGTTCCAAATGCCTCTCAATCCACCATTTTCACTTTGGTGAACGCGCTGGGTAAACGCGACCGCGCAGCAGCGCTTAAGAGCTTGGATGTTCTGGTTCGGGAAGGAGAATATCTGCCGTTGGCTCTGACCTTTCTCAGTTCTCTTTTCCGAATGGCGCTGGCAGCAAAAGAGGGGCGCATTACATCCGCACAACAGGCGCAAACTTTCTTTCAACGCCTGGGTGTGCGAATGTGGCGCGAGCGTGCTGAGCAGGTGGTGGCAACATCAGTCACCTTTTCGCAAGCCCATCTGAATCAGGCCTTAACGGCCATTTATGAAACGGACAAAAAATTCCGCGAAGGCTACAAAGACGACCGCTTGATCATGGAAACGCTGATTCTTGCCATGACCTAGGGCTTGGTTTCAATCGGAGCGACCGCTTGAAAAACCAGCTTGTTCTGTTTGTTTGCGATTTTTCCCACCCATTTATCTCGATCGTTAATTGTTCCTTTGATGGGCCGGTCCACTGGATGATCGAAAAGCAAGATTTGTCCAGCCTCCAAGTCGACTAATTCCCTCGCTCCAATGTTCCCCCCATCTAAAACAGCCTTGAACTGCAGGTTGACATCCTGAATCAGCCTACTGATACGCATCTGGTCGCTTTCATTCACCTGCGCTTTGCGGACCGTTTGTAACTGATCGAACTTGTGGCGCAGCCGTTTTATGAAGATAGAAGGAATAGCCAGATTCATCAGGCCGGAAACCGCTCCAATCCTTACATCCACGGCAATGACAATGACAGCTTCCGACGGCGCGAGCACATGCATCAATTGGGGTTCGCTAGCCAGCGATTGAACCGCAAAATCGATTTGAGCAACTGAATCCCAAGCTTCTTTCAGATCTCTTAGAATGACGCGCAACAGAGTCTGCATGATGGATTTTTCGATGTCGGTTATTTTCCGCTGCACGGCCACGCTACTGCGCCCTTTACTGCCCATCAACAATTCCATCAGGCTGAACATCAGAGTCATGTTCATTTCCAGAACGGATGTGCCTTCGTAGGGCGGCATCGACACGTATGCCATACAAGTTGGGAACGAGAGCCCATCCAAGAATTCGGAATATGAAATCTGTTCCAGACTAACGAGATTCAATCCAACGTAGGAACGCAAGTAGGCCGACAGGCTCGAAGCCAAGTTGCGGACAAAATTCTCGTGGACCAGGTGAATCGCTCGTAATTGCGATTTCGGAATTCTGTCCAGATGACTAAGATCAAAAGAAGTAATGTCCGGCGTTATTTCCTTGGTGGAGTCGCTGCCCGATCCTTGGAATACGGCATCAATTTCTTCCTGCGAGAGAACCTTTTTCATGACTAAGCCGCGTGGTGCAAGGCAAGCCGGTCCTGACGGCTGATTACCTCTTTAATGCGCACTCCGTAGTTACCTTTCACTGATACGATTTCTCCGGTAGCCACCACCGTGCCGTGGACCATAATTTCGACATGGTCGCCAACGTGACGGTCCAACTCAATCACCGATCCGGACATCAGCTTTAGCGCCTCTTTAACGGTAATCGGGGCCCTTCCCAGCAACACCGACACCGGAAGCTGAAGGTCCAATAGTCGTGCCAACATGGCAGGAGTTACGCCCAGCGGCGGGCTGGCGGCGGATTTCTCTTTCTCGGACTCCGGCTCCTCAGGACTTAGAATTGCGAAAGCCTTCTTTTCCACTACGAAGCTGATAACCCCGGCGTCGGCCCCTCGGAACACAACCTTGATCTGCTCGGTCGCGACGTTAAGTGGCAGAACGGGCGCCTTACTTTCTCCATCTAAACAGCGCAGAGGTTTCGGAAAACCGGCGCTGAAAACGGCTGCGGTTCCTTGATTAGCCTGGGATAGCATCTCGAAGAAGCTGGACTGCGCTTCCGCACCTTCTCCTAGAGCGTTCCATAGTGATTCCGTTGCACCTGCCCATACGGTGAAACTGCCGTCACCTTCCGTTACTTGCTCCCACCAAGTGTTCGCCGATATGCTGCCCGCGTCTAGGTCTTTCTCTTGGACCAAACGCGTCAGAGTAGGTTTCTCACCGGTGAACATCTCCACCGCACGGCCAAATTCCTCAATCCATCGCGTTACTAGTTCTTCAAAGATTTGCATCGGTTTCGCACTCAACTCTTACAGCAATTTCAAGTCCTTACTTTTGGGGAATATGCCGAGGTACCTCGACAGGTTTGTCGCGCAAATCAGCGATGCGGACCGCCAACGTCGAATCTACGATCAGGATTTCGCCGTTGCCAATAAGTACATCCTCGGCATAGAGATCTACGTTCTCACCGGTTGGACGTCCTAATTGCAGCACACTGCCGACGTCCAGATTGACCAAGTCGGAAAATGCAACCGTCCGGTGATCCAGTTCGGCTCGCAGCATAATCTTTACGTCCTCAATTGCCTCGTAACCTGCAAGGCTTGGTGTTTGCGCTTCCATTCTGTTCGCTTATTACCCTTTGGGCTTGCACCCTACGGATCTGCCGCCTTTCCTTTGTAACTCCGACCTACCTCGTTATTCAATCATCTGTTCGGCGCCGGAAGCGCTCAGGCTGATGACTCCTTCTTTTTCCAGTTCACGCGCCGTAGCAATAATCTGTTGTTGTGCGGCATCCACGTCTTTCAGTTTCACCGGCCCGGTGGAAGCTATGTCCTCGTTCATCATTTCTGCACCACGCGCAGACTGAGTTGAAACGAACTTGGTTCGTAACGACTCATTTGCGCCCTTAAGTGCCAAAATGAGCGCCTTACGGTCCACTTTGGTAATCAAAGTCTTGATAGCCTGCTCGTCGAGGGTTTCAAGATCGCGGAACACAAACATGAATCGCCGCACATTCTCGAATAGGGACGGATTATCCGTCTCAAGCGCGGTCATCAATTGCGTGCAAGTGTTTGGATCGAGCCGGTTGAACATATTGGCCACAGACCTTACCCCGCCCAGTTGCTCGCGGCTTAGCTCACCCAAGTTCCGCAGCTTCTGATCGATGACCTTAGCGATATTGCGAACAACTTCGGGCGATATCTCATCCAAATCGGCCATGCGAACAGCAATTTCTTTGTGAAGATCCACGGGCAGAGCGCTAATGAGCCGGGCAGCTTGCGCGGCGTCCAAGTGGCTTAAAATAAGGGCGATCGTCTGTGGGTGCTCGTCTTGAATGAACTTGGCTAGTTGTTGCGGGTCAACCTTCTTAAAGTTCTCGAACACCGCCAAGTCGCCTTCCATGGATTTACTGAGGCGTGAAATGAGACGCATGGCCGCTTCCTCGCCAAACGCTTCAGCGAGCATCTTGTGCGCATATTCCACACCGCCGCGAACCATTAGCTTTTGCGAAGTCAAAAACTGGTGATATTCCTCCAGGATGTGCTCTACCTGGTCGGAGGCCACCGAATCGAGACGAGCCACTGCTTTGGCCACACGATCGGCATCGTCTTCCGGTAAATGCTTCAAAATGTGCGCGCTATCGGCCGGCCCGAGGGCAATCAAGAAGATGGCAGCCTTCTGTACGCCCTTCAGCTTGGTAACAACTTCTTCTGTATCAGGCATAGCTCACTTAGAATAAACGACCCATTCAACCGTAAACTTGAGAGCACTTCATCCACCACTCCTCGCAATCATTTCTTTGAATTCCGACTTTTCGCCTATACCTCCAGTCGAGAACACCCGATATAAGTAGTGACTTTGCAAAACGCCCGAACGGCTGCGTAACCCGTCGGATGCAGAAGGACGACAGAAATGGATCTAAACGTGCTGATTGTCGATGATTCAGCGGCAATACGGAAAATTCTGGTTCGCGTTTTATCGCAAACGGACCTGCCGATTAAGAATCTGCACGAAGCAAATGACGGCTCTGAGGCACTGAAAATCTTGGAAGAGAACGAGGTTTCGCTGGTTCTTTCCGATATCAACATGCCCAACATTGACGGTTTGGAACTGTTGAACAAGATTCGGGCGACGCCAAAGTGGAAACAGCTTCCGGTGGTCATGATTACGACCGAAGGCAGTCAGGCTAAGGTTTTGGAAGCGGTTCAGTTGGGTGCTAAGGGCTATGTACGCAAGCCCTTCACCGCAGATCAGATTAAAGAAAAGGTACTCGCTTGCCTTACACCCGGCGACGAGTAGGCAATAGACCTAATCGAGTTATTTCAAATACACGCATCAGGCGACAGTTGGAGCTTTATGGATGACAAATTATTAGTCAAATCAGTTTTGAACGCTGCGAAAGATGTCTGCGGCATGATGTTGGGACTGGAAATTACTCCCGGCGAACCCTACATTGAGAAGAGCGCGCCGACTGAAACCGAGCGTGTCGTGTCTCTCATCGGATTAGCCGGCACTTGGATGGGCACAGGTATGATCAGTTGCTCTCCCGACTTGGCCTGCAAAATCTCATCACTCATGTTGATGACCGATTGCGAAGACGTTACCGAAGACGTCTTGGACGCAATGGCAGAGATGGCGAACATGATTTACGGCAATGTGAAGACGGAACTGGAGGGAGAACTCGGCGGCCTTGCGCTGAGTATCCCTACGGTGATTTTCGGGCGCAACTTTGCTACCCGGAGCGTCGGTAAACAATCCTGGACCGTCGTTCCTGTAACCATTGATAACCAAATCATGGAACTGAAGATTTGTCTTACAAAGAACCACGACTATCAGCATAGTGGCCGCCCGCAAATGCGCCCCTACTCATTGGTACGAGAAGAGGCATAGGGCGTGTTGCTAGGCCATTGGCAAAGCGCATTTTGATCGAGAAGAGGCAGAGGAGTTAACCACCGGTGCAGGAAGACGACGAGATTATTCGCGAGTTTTTGATCGAGAGCAACGAGAATCTAAACCGGTTAGACACCGAGATCGTGGATTTGGAACGTAATCCAACTGCGGACAGACTCGCCAGCATATTCCGCACGATTCACACCATCAAAGGCACGTGCGGCTTTCTGGGTTTTCAGGTCTTAGAAGGAATTAGTCATCACGCCGAGAATATCCTCAGTCAATTACGTGCGGGCCAGCGGCAGGTAACGGGCAGCCTGGTTTCCATCATCCTGGAAAGCGTCGATGCTGTTCGTCAAATCCTAAGCAACATCGAAACAACCGGTCAAGAGGGCGAGAACACCTACCCGGAACTGGTGGAACGCCTGGAGCGCACAGCCGCAGACACATCGACGGTTGCGCCTGTTGTGGCGCCCCCCGCGCCGGTGGTACAGCAAGTCGATGCCGCACCGATCTGCGCCGCGACTGAGCGGGTGACAATGCCGGCCCCAAGTGTTCCAGTCGAAGTTCCGAAACCACAGCCTGTCGCTACTGTGCCGGTCATGAAAGAGGCGAAGCCTCCTGCGTCTCAGGCGGCGCCGGAAACAGAGAAGGCCGGCGGTGTGGCCGATTCATCCATTCGGGTCGACGTAAGTCTGCTGGACAAGCTTATGAATCTGGTCGGCGAGCTCGTATTGGCCCGCAATCAGATCCTTCAATTCACTAGCCAGCGCAATGACAGCGGGTTAAGTGCCACTTCGCAGCGTCTGAACTTGATCACCTCTGAACTGCAGGAAGGCGTCATGAAAACGCGCATGCAGCCCATCGGCATGATCTGGAACAAGCTTCCGCGCGTAGTGCGCGATATCGCTCATTCCCTCGGCAAACAAATCGAACTGGAGATGGAAGGCGCCGAAACCGAGCTGGATAAAACGATTATTGAGGCCATCAAAGACCCGTTGACGCACATGGTGCGCAACTCCTGTGATCACGGTGTGGAAGACACTGAAACCCGTATCAAAAAAGGTAAGCCTGCGACGGGTACGCTGCGCCTGAAGGCTTATCACGAAGGCGGTCAGGTCAACATCGAAATCACTGATGATGGTGCCGGCATCGATCCCGAGCGCGTCAAACGCAAAGCTGTTGAAAAGGGCCTCATTCGGCCCGAGCAAGCAAGCGCGATGAGCGAACGCGAGGCAATCGCTTTACTCTTCCTGCCGGGGTTCTCAACTGCTCAAAGCGTCACCAACGTGTCCGGCCGGGGAGTCGGCATGGACGTGGTCCGGTCAAACGTCGAAAAAATTGGCGGTGCTGTCGATATTTCGACAAAACACGGCGAAGGTACTACTGTAAAACTTAAGATCCCGCTGACGCTTGCGATTATTCCCGGGTTGCTCGTGACTTGCGGCGGTCATCGCTTTGTCATTCCTCAAGTCAGTCTGTTAGAACTGATTCGGCTCGAAGCCGAGGCCCTTTCGAAGATCGAATTCGTTCACCAGACTCCGGTATACCGCCGTCGCGGCACTTTGCTTCCCATTGCTTACCTGAACGATGTCTTAAAGCTTCCACCAAGCGTCTCTGATGAGGCGCGAAACATTGTAGTGCTCCAAGCCGAGGATCGTCAATTTGGTCTTGTGGTCGACGGGGTAAGCGATACTCAGGAAATTGTTGTGAAACCCATGGGCAAACAGCTGAAAGGGCTCGCTTGCTACGCGGGCTCCACTATCATGGGCGACGGTGCAGTTGCACTCATTCTCGATGTCTTAGGTGTCGGTCACCTCTCAGGAGTTTTGAGTCGCACCCGCGAATCACACCGCCAGGAATCGGCCGCACGCCTCAGTACAAGCGAATCGCATACCCAGCGCCTGTTGTTATTCAAAAGTGGCAGTTTTGACCGCTTGGCAGTGCCTCTGGAGTTGGTTGCCCGTCTCGAAGAAATTCCGATTTCCTCGATTGAGTATGCAGGCGGCCGTCGCGTGGTCCAATACCGCGAACAAATCCTGCCGCTCATCACATTGTCCTCTTTGATCGGTTCTGCCGGTCAACGCGAACTTAACGCGCCCACCGAAGCGGCGCAGTCCTCGAAAACCGAAGCGGATCCACTTCAGGTGGTGGTATTCAGCAACGAAGGCAACACGATCGGACTTATCGTCGATCAAATTGTCGACATTGTCGAGGAATCCGTAACTATGCGCAGGCCTACCTCACCTAGGCCGGGCATTCTCGGTTCAGCGGTTATCGGCAAAAAAGTCGCCGATTTCCTGGATCTGCAATCTGTCATCGAGGCTACTGGCGAACGCTTCTTCGGTATGCCCGAGAGCCGCCTCGCCACCGTGCTGTTGGCCGAATCTTCGGCGTTCGCACGGGGCTTGATGCGCAGTCAATTGGAAATGTCCGGTTACGATGTCCTTGAGTCCGCTACAACAGCCGAAGCGCTTCAGCGCTTAGAACGCGATTCCATCCATGTTTTAGTAGCCGGAAGCGAACTGCTGAATGCAGATCCCTCGGGCGTGGAGAAACTTCGCAAGTACGCCACTTCTGCTCACGTACCGATACTCGCAGTCTCCAACAGCGCTGCCGAATTGGCCGAACGGAAGAAGTCGGCTGTGACGTTTGAAGATCATCAGTTGCGCTTCGAGCGCGAAGCCATGCTGCAGTCCATCGCCCGCTTGGCTCGCGTCGTCGATTCGTCCTATGCAAAAGGCAACTGCGGCAACGCGAAACTAGAACGCGCAGGGGAATTAGTGAATGCTTAAACCAACGTCAGCAAAACACACCATCACCGCCAACAGCTTGCAGGTATCCACCTTCTTCGTAGGCAAGTATTTCTTTGGTATCGAAGTCGTTCGCGTTCAGGAAGTTTTGCGGATGCAGACAATGACCAGGGTTCCATTGGCGCCGGCAGTTATTGAGGGTCTAATCAATCTCCGCGGACAAATTGTCCCAGCGCTCGATATGCGTAAGCGGCTGGGAATCGAACCCAGGTCGGCCGAGGCGACGCCTATGAATGTGATTGTGCGTACGGAGGAAGGCGCCGTAAGCCTCATTGTCGATGACATTGGTGATGTGATCGATCTTGAAATGGAAAACATCGAACATCCGCCCGATAATCTTGCCGACGAAGCGAGTCACATTATCCAGTCGGTGTACAAGTTGAAGGATTCGCTATTGCTGCTACTCGATACTGACGCCACAATCGACGTCGGATCATGCGCGCACTAGCCACGGAAGAGGCTGGCCATTGTTCGCCACCTCAGACAGAAAGGAAGCTATGGCACTTGCGCTGGTAGTCGACGATTCTAAAGCAACGCGCATGATTCTTTCCAAGACGCTGAAGGAACTCGGCTACTCAGTCACCGAAGCCAGTGACGGTCGCGAGGCGCTTGATACGCTCACTGGTTCACAACACATTCCGCAGTTGATTCTGACGGACTGGAACATGCCGGTAATGAACGGTCTCGAGTTCCTGCGCGAGGTTCGAAAGCTCGAACGATATTCGTCCAGCGCTGTCGTTATGGTCACCACGCGAACCGAAATGGATCAAATTGTTGAGGCACTGGAAGCGGGAGCCAATGAGTACGTCATGAAACCTTTCACCAAAGATATCTTGAGCGACAAACTGCGCCTGTTGAAGTTGATTGACTAGAACGGAAACACGGTAACGGCCACAGTCCGAAAGCATGGCGGGAGCAAAGTTTAAACGAACCCTGGATCCAGGGCAAAAGGCACGCGTCCTCGTAGTCGACGATTCGATCGTCGTTCGCCGCCTCGTCTCCCTGGCACTAGATCACGACCCAAATCTCGAAGTCGTCGGAACGGCGCAAAACGGTCGCGACGCGCTTGAAAAGCTTGCCGCCTTGTCCCCCGATGTCATAACCATGGACATCGAGATGCCCGAGATGGATGGCCTTGAGGCGGTACGTCTCATTCGTCAGCGCGCCTCGGACGTTCGTGTTGTCATGCTCAGTACGCTTACCGAACGTGGGGCGGCTGCCACGCTCGAAGCCTTGTCTCTCGGCGCGGATGATTACGTAACGAAACAATCAGCCGGCAGATCCATTGATGAAAGTACCGCCAACCTGCGCACGGAGTTAGTTCCGAAAATAAAGCAATTCTTTACCTTCACAGACGCGATTTCTCTATCAAATCTGCGGATCTCGGAACCGCGCACCGCTCCGAAGCCGGCACCGACAGCTCCGCGCTCCGCTCCCACGCCTTCCGTAACCGGGACGCCGGTTCGCTCGTCTACTTTTGTTCCGCGCATCGTCGCCATCGGCATCTCCACAGGTGGACCCACGGCACTCTCCAAGATCATACCCACTGTACCTGCCGATTTTCGTCTTCCCATCCTGGTGGTACAACATATGCCGCCGCTCTTCACGCGCTCACTTTGTGAACGCCTTCAGGAACGTTGTCAACTGCTGGTTCGCGAAGCAATTCATGGCGAATACGTACGTCCAGGACTTATTCTGTTTGCCCCGGGCGATTACCATATGCGTGTTCATCTGGTACCCGGGGAGTCCCAACCGCGTATCTCACTCGATCAAGGTCCCGCCGAGAATTCGTGTCGTCCCGCAGTCGATGTCCTGTTTGAATCTGTCGCCAACATCTATGGCGGAGCTAGCGTCGCGGCTGTGCTCACGGGCATGGGTCATGACGGTTTACGCGGCGCCAAGCTACTGAAAAACGCCGGGGCCGCCATCCTCGCGCAGGATGAAGAAACCAGCACTGTCTGGGGTATGCCGCGCGCCATCGCCGAAGCCAAAATCGCCAACGCCGTTCTGCCGCTCAGTGAGATCGTTCCCCAGATCCTTTGGCACTGTCAGCGCGCTCCCTATAAAACTGATTTCAAGTCGCAGGAGACAACATGCCTGAAGTAAAAGACGCTCCTGTCATTCGCTCCGACAACTATCGATTTCTGCAGGAGCACATTCGCAAGCAATCCGGCATCGTACTCGACGATACCAAGCACTACCTGGTCGAAGCGCGCTTGCTGCCTATTGCCCACGACGAAGGTCTTCGCAATCTCGACGAACTTTGCGGCAAGCTGCGCCAAAACGGCAGTCCCGTACTGCAAAAGCGCGTCATCGAAGCCATGACGACGAATGAAACCTATTTCTTTCGTGAACCGGCTCATTTCGAAGCGTTGAAAAACACGATCCTGCCCAACCTCATCGCGCAGCGCAAGCAGTCGAAAAAGCTCTCTATCTGGTCCGCCGCCGCCTCATCTGGCCAGGAAGCCTATAGTCTCGCCATGCTCGTATCGGAAATGGGCCTTGAAAATTGGGATCTGTCCATCTTTGGCACCGACCTTGCCGAAAACGTCTTGGATAAAGCTCGTGAAGGCAAGTATTCCCAACTAGAAGTCAATCGCGGCTTACCAGTCACCATGCTCGTGAAGCACTTCACCCGTCAGCACCTGCTGTGGGAACTAAAGCCGACGGTGCGAAAGATCGTGCGCTTCCAACAACTCGACCTTCGCAATATCCGCAATATCGGCCCCTTTGACATCGTTCTCTGCCGCAACGTCTTGATCTATTTCGATGTCGAAACCAAGCACCAAATCGTCGAACAGATTCGCTCCGTTCTGAATCCCAACGGTTACTTCTTTCTCGGCGCTAGCGAAGTGGGCCTTTCCGTCGGTCCAAAGTTCAACCGGGTTTGCAGCAACGACGCAACTTACTATCAGGTAGCCTAACCCGCAATCGGGCCAAACAAGAATACGTCCGGGCGATTGTAATGCCCCGCCACATCCAAATCAAATTTCCCGCGCGCGATTTCACCCATATCCAAGTCCACCGTCAGTAGACACTCCCCCGCCCCCGCCAACGCCATCACTTCCCCTTTCGGAGACACAATCATGCTCCGACCGTCGATCTCGCCGCCGTCCGCCCGCAAATCCTCCGGCCAGTCCAACTTAGTCAAACACTGGCAGGCACTAAGTACAAAACAACGCCCTTCATACGCAATATGCTGCATACTGACTTGCCACATTTCCCGAGCATCCACCGTCGGCGCGCACCACAATTCCACCCCCTGGCCGTACAGATGCTGCCGGTACAACGGCATATAGTTCTCCCAGCAAATCGCCATTCCAACGCGCCCAACATCCGTCTTTGCCACATCAATCGTGCTTCCATCGCCCATTCCCCAGATCAAGCGCTCGCTCGCCGTGGGCATGAGCTTCCTATGCTTTGAAACCAGCCCGCCCTCCGGACTAAACAGCAGCGACGAACAATACAACGTGCTGCCGCCACGCTCCACCACACCAATCACAATATGCAGGCTAAACTCGCGCGACAACTTCGCCAGCGCTTCCGCCTCTGTCCCGGGACAATCAATCGCATTTTCAAAATATCTGCGGAACATTTCCCGCCCGGCATCGGTTCTGTTTCCTACCGTCGCGCCAAACGTCAAACCTTTCGGATAGCCACCCAGCAATGCTTCCGGAAACACCACCAACTGCGCGCCTGCCTTCGCCGCCTCGCGACACATCTTTTCTACACGCGCCAAAGTGCCGGCGATATCGAACATCACACTGCCCACCTGCGCAACCGAAACCTTCATACGTCAAGACTATATCGCCCACTGCGTGCAATACAATGTGCCACATGTTCACGCTCCGGCAAATAGTCTTGCTGCTTGCGCTCGCTCTTACCGCCTCGGCCGATCAACCGTGGCTTGTCTTCGAACCGCACGCTCCGGTTAAATCTAAGAACATCGTCCTCGTCAGCGGCGATGAAGAATATCGCTCGGAAGAATTCCTTCCGCAACTCGCGAAAATCCTCGCTGTTCACCACGGCTTCCGCTGCACCGTTCTCTTCCCTATCGATCGCGCCAACGGCACCATCAACCCGCAACAGCTCGACAACATCCCTGGCCTCGAAGCGCTCGACTCCGCCGACCTACTCATCTTGTTCACTCGCTTTCGCGACCTTCCCGATGATCAAATGCGCCACCTTGCCAATTACATTGAATCCGGCAAGCCCATCATTGGTATTCGTACTGCCACCCACGCTTTCAAACTCACTCACAGTTCCACCTACGCCAGCTACAACTGGGACGCGCCCACCGGCGGTTTCGGCCGTCTTGTCCTGGGCGAAACTTGGATCAATCACCATGGCGACCACGGCAAGCAGAGCACCCGCGGCATCTTACCTCCTGCCGAACTCTCTAATCCCATCCTCTCCGGCATTCACGACGGCGAAATCTGGAGCACCACCGACGTCTATGAAGTGCGTCTGCCGCTGCCCGGCGATAGCCGCCCGCTTGTTCTCGGAGAGGTTCTCGCCAGCATGGATCCAAAATCCACTCCCGCTCCGGGCGCAGTCAATAACCCGATGCATCCCATCGCCTGGACCAAAACCTACACCGGCACGCAAGGCAAAACCGCGCGCGTCTTCACCACCACGCTCGGCACGTCGCAAGATCTGCTCGTTGCGGCCGACCGGCGACTATTCGTCAACGCCGCATATTGGGCACTCGGTCTGGAATCGCAAATCCGAGCAGATGCCAGTGTCGATCTCGTCGGCGCCTACCACCCGCACCCATTCGGCTTCGGCGCGCATACAAAAGGAATTACGCCCACCAGTCTTGCTGAATCAAATTCAGCACGTGACTGTTTGCCGCTAACTGCGCCGGCTGCCATGGAGACAACGCGCAAGGCGGAGCAAAAGCACCCGGCCTTGTCACGAATATTCGCATCGCACAACAGTCCGACAGCCAGTTGCGCGCATATCTGGAACACGGGAACCTCGCCGCGGGGATGCCGTCCTTTGCCGACCTTCCCCATGCCGACCTCGATTCACTCGCTGACTATCTCCGCTCACTCAACGTGGAAACCATCGTGCCCGCGCCCACTCGTTCTGATACCGCGGTCAATATCGTTTTCCGTGCCCCGCAACCGGGCGATTGGCCCACCTACAACGGCAGCTATTCCGCGAATCGCAACAGTCCGCTGAAGCAAATCAACTTAGGCAATGTATCTTCGCTCAAACTCAAGTGGGTTTTTCCCATTCAATACTTCGGCCTTGAAGTAACGCCGCTCGCCCTCAATGGAGTTCTCTATGCCACCGGGCCAAACCAAGTCTTCGCGCTCGACGCACTCACCGGAAACGCTCTCTGGCACTACTCCCGCCCCGCAACTCCAGGCCTCTCGGGCGATTCGCGTCTCGGAACTAATCGCGGCGTCGCCGTCTTAAACGACAAAGTTTTCTTCGTCACCGATAACGCCCATCTCATCGCGCTACAACGTTCCACAGGCGAACTGCTCTGGGAAACCGCCATGCCGTCCACCACCGAGGGAATGCACTACGGCGGCACGCTAGCTCCGCTCGTGATCGACAACATGGTCATCGCTGGAGTAGCTGGCGCAGACGCCGGAATTCGCGGTTTCCTCGCCGCCTATGACGCCGGCAACGGCTCACTCCTCTGGCGTCGCTGGACGGTTCCCGCGCTTGGCGAAGCGGGCATAGAGACTTGGCAAGATCAAAATTCAACGCCCCAACCGAGCGGCGGTTCCACTTGGCTCACCGGTTCCTACGACCCTTCCACTTCAACGCTCTATTGGGCCACCGGCAATCCCTGGCCCGACTCCGAAGACGCCACGCGTCCCGGGAATAATCTCTATACCGATTCGGTTCTCGCCCTCAACCCAAAAACCGGCGATCTCAAGTGGCACTACCAATTCACCCCTCACGACCTCGCAGATCGTGACGCCACGGAACCAAACGTCCTCGTCGATACAACGTTCCAAGGCCATCCAGCACACCTGCTCCTGCATGCCGACCGAAACGGCTTCTTCTATGTCCTCGACCGCACTAATGGCAAAGTCCTCCTGGCCAAACCATTTCTTAACCGTGTTGATTGGGCCACTGGCATAGACACCAACGGCAAGCCCATCGTCAAAGATCCTCATGGCTGCCCCGACGACGCTACCAATTGGGGCTCAACCGCTTTCTCGCCAACCACCCATCTCTATTTTTTAATGACTCTCGAAGAATGCGTTGGCGATCACCCCGGCGGCTACCCCGATCAATCCGGCGAACACATTCTGCGCGCCCTCAACATCGAAACTGGCGCGATCGTCTGGCAAGTTCCCCAACCCGGCCCCGCACGCGCTAAAACCTGGGCCGGAGTTCTCTCCACCGAAGGTGGTCTTCTATTCTACGGCCAGCCAAACGGAGGTTTCGTCGCGGCCGATCAACGCACCGGCAAAATGCTCTGGCAGTTTCCTACCAATGTCCGCATGAAAGCCTCGCCCATGACGTTTAGCGTCAACAACAACCAATACGTTGCCATAGCCGCCGGCCCCAACATTCTTTGTTTCGGCCTCTAACGTCAATACGGCTGATCGCGTTGAGTTACTGCTTAGCGTGGACAACATGAGCACCAAGCTGTCCCGTTGCGAGCCCTTGAACGGTGCCGCCGAACCGGGACGCGATTTCCTGGAAACCGATGTCCTCGATCACACAAAATCCGTGCGCGCTAAGAATTGCTGCGATGCCAGCCGGCCCGAAGCGGCCGACCAAACGTTCACCAATTCTCTTAGATGTTCGGTCCGCTCAGTTTCTAATTGCCTTAGTTCTTCGGAGAATGCCTCGTGAGGTTCCATGTAGTCGAGCACCACCTCCGAGTTCGGGAATGACGACATGTAGTTCAGAGTGCGACCGATAGCATCCTGCGTCAGATAGGGCGCAACCCCGAGCCAAGTGAAAAACGCGGGCGAGTTAAGCTGAAGGCCCGCGGCAACGAGTTTCTCTCCGAGATCGTCGTGCTCGAAATCGACTGGCACGAAACTAAGCCACGACGGAAGTGCGATTTCAGCTTCATCCAAACGCTGGCGTTTCCATGTCTGCGTCTCGGGGTGGTCCACCTCATAGACGCAGACCTGTCGTGCGCCATAGGGATTCCGGAGAGCGAAAGTATCCAGTCCGGCGCCAAGAATGACGATCTGTCGCGTCCCTCCTTCGACAGCTCTTGCCAAGGCATCTTCCGCAATCCGGCTTCGCGCGGCGGTGAATAGACGTCCGATGCTGGCCAAGGGGTGTGCGTTTGCAAATTCAAGCACTTCCTTTTCGTATTCACGAAGAATCTTCATCGCAAATGGTCATAGAGGATTAAGCCCTATCGAGCACCTGATGAGCCGCCCGTTGTCGGGCAACCATAAGCGCTGTGCGGCTGGGTTCATTAGGCTTCATGTTTGAGCTTAACTAGCTGAGCGACTGTGCCTCAAGTGGCAAGGCATCACGCAAGCTACGGGCCATGTTTCTTGCTCGGGACCAGATTCGCAAAAAGGGACAACCACCTTTAGCCAGAAACGGCAATGCGTAATCTCGAACGAATCTCCGGATCTTACTGCGTCACGCTAAATTCCGCGTGCAAACTCGCTCTGGAATCCTCACCCGCCCAAACATCGAATTCACTCGCTTCTACTGCCCAGCGTTTCGTCTGCGGGCTCCAAAACTGCAACTCATCCTTGCCCAACGGAAATTTCAACGTCTTCGTCTCACCTGGTTGTAGCGCCACACGTTCGAAGCCTTTCAACTGTCGTACCGGTCGCGATGCCGATCCATAGCGCTGATGAATGTACACTTGCGCCACCGCATCGCCAGCCACAGTACCAGTGTTCGTCACATCCACCGTAACCTCAGTGCTCTCGCCCGCTTTGATGCTGGCCTTGCTTATGCTCAGATTCGCAAACTTGAATGTCGAATAGCTCAGCCCATAGCCGAAAGGATAAAGAGGCTTACTGCTTAAATCCCAATACCGCGACGTAAAAGTAGGCGCGTCTTCCGGATCGTGCGTTAGCGTGTGGTTGTAATAAAGCGGCTCCTGTCCCGCGGCTCTGGGCCAGCTCACCGGTAACTTACCACCCGGATTCACATCGCCAAAAAGAATGTCCGCCACGGCGTTGCCTCCCTCCGTTCCCGGATACCAGGATTCCAAAATCGCCGGCACATGATCCGCGGCCCAGCGGATGTCCAACGGACGTCCACTCTCCAGCACCAAGACAACCGGCTTGCCCGACGCTACCGCCGTCTCCAACATTTGTTCCTGCACGCCCGGCAGTCCCAGCGTAGCTCGTGATGCTGCCTCGCTACTCATCCCGGAAAGCTCACCCAACACTGCAATCACCAGGTCCGCATCGGCCGTGGCCGACTTCACCTGACTCAGCGCATCGTTAATTACCTGCGCACTCGGAGGCGGCTCCGGCTTCTTGCCCATAATCACGTCAAACAGTCCCATGTACTCTCGCTGTGGCGTCGGCCCCGCAACATAAGTCACCTGCGCGCCAGCTCCCAGCTTGCTCTTTAATCCGGTCAGCACCGTAACAGGATGGCTTTTGCCCGCAGCGCCAAACAGAGTTTCTACCGACCAGCCGCCTTCAATATCGTGCGCCGAATCCGCCAGCACACCAATCACCGCCACCTTCGTTATGCTCTTGCTCAGCGGCAGCGTTCGATTCTCATTCTTCAGCAACACCATGGAACGCGCCGCCAGCTTCCGTTCCAACTCCAATCCTTCCGGCCGGCTCAAAGTCGCATCCACCTTCGACTCATCCACATACGGATGATCGAAAAGCCCCAACTGATACTTAATCGCTAGAATCGGCAGCACAGCCTCGTTCAACTCAGCCTCGCTCACTTTGCCGTCCGCCACTAGCTTGGACAAATTCTTCGCATACGTAAGGCTCGCCATGTCCATATTCAAGCCCGCGTGCATGGCCTTGTAAGCCGCATCTGCCGGATCCTTCGCATAACCGTGAGTCACCAAACTTCCCACAGCCAGTGCGTCCGACACCACAAATCCCTTGAATCCCCATTCCTCGCGCAACACGTCATGCAACAGCCACCGGTTCCCCGTGGCCGGAACATCATTCAAATCCATATAAGCCGACATAAAGCTGGCCGCGCCCTGTTGCTCCGCCGCGTGAAACGGCACAAGATACACGTTCTGTAACAGCTCTTCCGGAATATAGGACGAATCATAATCGCGGCCGCCATCCGCTGCTCCATATCCCGCAAAGTGCTTGACGCAAGCAAGTACCGAGTTCGGACCAATCGTCGTTCCTTGGAACCCGCGCACTTGAGCCCGAGCCATGGCCGAACCCAGGTATGGATCTTCGCCCGCGCCTTCCACAATCCGTCCCCAGCGAGCATCCCGCGCAATGTCAACCATGGGCGTAAATGTCCACTCAATTCCAGCCGCACGCGCATCCTCGGCGGCAAGCTTCTGCGCTCGTTCCTCCACCGATGGATCCCACGAAGAAGCCATCGCCAAGGGCACGGGAAAAACCGTCCGGTACCCGTGAATCACATCGAAGCCAAAAAGAATCGGAATGTGCAGCCGCGATTTTTCCACCGCAATATGCTGCAGCCGGTTAATCTCTTTCACATCGGTTAACCAAAGAATGGAGCCCGCGCCGCCTCGCGCAATCAAATCATCCGGTTTCTCAGAACTAAGTCCGGTAAGTTGAACGCCGGACGATTGATTCAACTGCCCAACCTTTTCGTCCACCGTCATCTGCTTCAGCAACGCCTCAGCGCGCTTCTGCGCATCCGCGCCAAAAGGCAAACTCTGGGCGCCCGCAGTGAGCGCACCGGCAATGGCAAATACAAAAAATGTTTGTGTCGAAAAGTAGCGGGTCTTAGACCTCATGTATTGTCCTTCTCTGCAATGAACCGGAAGATTTTCGAGTTCATCATATCCCACGCCATGCGCCCTTCGCGTCGCGTGGTTTAAAACTTCTTATGCAGAAAAGGAATGTTACGCTTCACGTCGGGCCAGAACTCCGTGATCATGTTGGAAATCGTGTCATTGCCAAGTTGCATCCCGTAACGCTCCAACCCGCCAATCGCCGTCTGGCTATCCGAATAGTAAAGCGACGTCAACGCCACCACACCCACATTGCCAATCACTTCAGAAATATTAAAGCCGTAACGTCCGCTGTCTTTCCGTGTAACAACTATGCTTAGTCCTGCGTGCGTCGACCGCCGCCAAAACCCGCCCTTGCCCAGCCGAAAATATCGCGGATCTTCGTGCAGCATCGTGGGCATAATCGCCTCGGTCAAGTAATTGCCAATAACCTGATCGCCAAGCCCTCGGCCATAGTATTCACTAAAGCCAGCAATCCCGCCATTATTCTTAAAACCACCTGCAGCCACTTGCGCCTGCATCGCATAGCCTGCCAGCACAAAGAAATTTGGCCAATCAAAACTGTCTCGCCGGGCGATAGTGAACTTCTCTTTGGCCGTCAGCGGTGCGTACACATCTTGGTAACGATCCGCCTTGTAATTCGGAATCACCCCAAACAACCGCTTCGCCGGAATTTCGTTTCCCACGTTTGAAACAGGACTAGCCACGGGCAAGAAGCCTAGTTCGGGAGACCCCTCGTCGGCGCTAGCAACGGAAGCGGTTTCAACTGTAGGTATTGGGTGATTATCTTCGGCGCGCAGAGCAGGACTTACTATAGCGAACCAAACACTCGCGATAAGCAACGCCACCGACCCGAAACATTTCCGCTTCAGTTCGCCGCCGCAAACTACTATGCCTATCCTTCTCAAGGCGATTTATGAGCCGTCTCGCTCGTTATTCTTTGTGCCCGCACAACGTCGTATCTCTCAACATTCGGCGCGCGTTACGTACAACAACAATATGCTATGCCGGGTTTCCGGCTTGATCCGCGTAAAAATTCCGCATATTAGTTTCAATTCCGATGTGCGGCAGGGCTTCTACCCGGATATTGCCTTGTCTGCTGTCTGCTACCTTCTCTTTTTGAAGCGTCTACTATCCGCCGCTCTAGCGCCTGTGGTCACGCACTACATCACCAGCCACCGTGACCGACTCTCCGCAACCGCATCACCACTCCCTCCGAAAACGATCCAAACACTCGAACGTTACTTCCACACCGCTCATCTCGAACGCGTCCGTATCGTCACACGTGATCCCCTGCCGCTCGCCGATCCACCATTCACCAACTTGCTGCGCAAATTCAGATTCAGTTTTCCTGGCCTCGCCCATACTGAGGCCATCACGCTCGGTCACGTTATCGCCAGCCGTGAACCTATGCCGCTCAGCCTGCTATTCCACGAACTGGTTCACGTCGTCCAATTCGAAAAACTAGGCATCCGGACATTATCGAAACATTACGTCCACGGCTTCCTGTCCACTCGGAACTACTATCAGATTCCGCTTGAACGTTGTGCCTATGACTTGACCGACCGCTTCAGTCGCAACCAAACATTCAGCGTCGAAGCGGAGGTCGACCGCTATTTTTTGTCGAACTTCAAATGATCACCCGGCAGCAACGGCATCCGAAGCGTCGTCGCATCCTGCGCGCCAAACTTCACCGGGATCAGTTTGCCGTTATACATTCTCCGCACTTCCAAATGCTCCGCGCCTTCCGCCACGCTCTTAAGCAAGGTACCCCAAATCACATCTTTCGCCGCGCCGTTCACCACAACCTCCATTTCGATAGAAACCGAACAGGCCTCCGGAAACACCGTGCAGTTTTTTGCCGCTGCGCCGCAAACAGAATCCGGATCGTTCACCAATTCATTGCCAAGCCGGTTGATCTCGTTCTGGTCATCCGCACTCAACACCACCGAACCGCGCGTGGCACCGCTCCGGCGAAACAGAATTTCGAAATAGAAGCGATGAAACCTGCTCTTCATTGCATCCGGACGAATCAATCCTTGCACCGGCAACTGCTCGCTAGGACGGTCTTTCATCGGCTGAACGGAAACCAATTCCAACCCACCATTCGCAGTTATCTTATAGCGAGCAACCTCCGTCCCTAAGTATCCGTCCAGCCCTCGCCGCGACATACCCGGCCGATAGTACGCATTTTCAACTCGCAGTTCCATCCCTGGATGCAGTTCCATCCAAGGCCGCCCCGGCTCAAACCCGTTGTATTCCCGCAGCACTTGCGGAAACGGAGTCTCCCTCGAATTCGGCGAACGCAATAGATAGTCGGGTGACTGAGGCACCACACGAAAGGAACTCCCCATTCGCGGCCCGCAAGCCATAGACACCAACAGACAGGCAGCGACTAGCGCTGAGATTCTGGCATACACGAATAAACCATACCGTATCTCGAATACCGTTACTCGAAATCGCCGGCTAACTCTAGCGCCGCCTGTCTCTCCCGTAAAAATCGACCCACAACCGGATCACGCTGCAAACCAATAGCAATTTGGTATGCCTCATCCGCCTCTCCCCGTCTTCCCAACCGAGCCAGCAGTTCCGCCCGCGCAGCCCAATACGGCTGATAGCTATTTAATCGCGCATCCGCTCTCGCATCCGGCAACGCATCCAATCCTGCCTCCGCCCCATCCATCTCGGCCACGACAAGCGATCGGTTTATCGCTACCACCAGCGATTCCGTTACGGCAAACAACGCATCATACAACTGCAACAACTCCACCCAGTTAGATCGGCCGGTTCGGCGGCGCCACACATGCGCCGATTGTATGGACGCCTCCAATTGAAACCGCCCTACGCGTCCAAAAGCTGCCGCCCTCTGCAAAACAGCTTCCGCTTCCTGAACCATAGCCGGATCCCATAACGAGACATCCTGTCGCTCCAACGGAACGTACCGTCCATCTGCGCTTTGTCGAGCCTTTCTCCGTGCTTCCGCGTACAGCATCAGCGCCAACAGTCCCAGCACTTCTGGCTCGGTAGGCAATAAATCCGCCGTCATCCGGGCTAAGTAGGTAGCTTCAGAGGTCAACTCACGTTGTGCCGCGTCCGCACCCGCGGCATCGCTCCAACCTTCCGAAAAGGCCGCGTAAATCGACTGCAGAACAAAGTCCAAACGCTGCGGCAATTCCGCCCTACCTGGCACCGCCAGCGGAATTCGCGCCTCGCGAATCTTCTGCTTTGCTCGCACCAGCCGCTTGGTCACGCTTGCCGGCGACATCAAGAATGCCGATGCGATTTTGTCCGGCTTCATCCCCAGAATCACCTGCAGAATCAGTGGCGCGCGCACGCCTTCGTCAATCGCGGGGTGCGCGCAACAGAACATCAAAGCTAATCGCCTGTCTGGAATCGCGCCGTCTTCATATTCAACCGCGCCGCTATCGGCTATGGCTTCCTCTAACGCTGCCTGGCTCGTGTTTCGCCGTACAAAATCAATACACTTGCGTCGCGCAACGGTCAAAAGCCAAGCCTCCGGGTTTGCTGGGCAGCCATTCCGCGGCCACGCCGATAGCGCCGACGCAAACGCCTCCGAAAGCCCATCCTCCGCCAGCGCAATATCGCCGCAATATCCAGCCAGAAGCGCCACAAGCTTGCCATAGCTGTGGCGCATCACCCCATCTAAAGTCGTCGCATCTAACTGGCCTATCATTTACTGCCAAAGCGGGCGAACTTCAATCACTCCATGATGCGCGCCCGGACACCGAGCCGCCCAAGACAAAGCCGCATCCAAATCCGGAGCCTCAATCAAATAGAAGCCCCCTAGTTGCTCCTTTGATTCCATGTAGGGTCCGTCCAGCACCTGCGTCTTACCCGAAACGCTGCGCACGGTCGTTGCCGCGCTAACCGGTTTCAACCGCGCCGACTGACGCAGCATGCCTGCTGCCTTCAGTGCCTCCGTGTAAGACGCGTACGCCGCGACGCCCTCTTCCTGCTGCGTCTTCGTCAACGACTCCCACCCAGCCTCTTCGGCGTGTAACAAAAATAGGTATTGCATTCGCCAATCTCCATCAAAGTTTTAAGGTCAGACTTTGTCGCCTGCCACTATGATGACGTTCCAACATCGGCGATTTGGACACTCTGGCTAAATTTGGAGCGCGTCCGCGTCCCTAACCCTGCAACCCCTTCGGTCGAAACACCAAATGCGGATAAACCTGCTCCGGCAAAAGCGAACGTCCAATAATCAAAGTCTCCGCCATAGCATCAAACGCGCCAATACAAGAACTGAACAGCGGATCATCCAAAATCACGTATGCACCACTCTTGTAATGCGATTCGCATTCGACCAGCAAATACTTGATCGGCTCATAGATGTCGCAATCAACATGCGCCAAAGCGATTTGCGGTTCAGCTTTCAGAACCCCTGGCAAAGTCTCATCAAATCGCCCTACAACGATCTCCAGATGATCACTCAATTTATTTCTAATCACGAACTCCTGCAATCCAGACAGGTCGGCATCCTGAAAGTCACCCTCGCTGTGCAGGTCCTTGTCTTTATTCACCGGAGGCATCCCTTGGAACGTGTCAAATGCGTATACTTTCGACGGCCGGCCCAATTGTCGCAACAGGTGCGCCATGAACACAGCCGAACCACCACGATAGCTCCCAAATTCAAAGAGATCCCCTGGAATGGTGGCCAGCGCATATCGGATAACCAGATACAAATTCGCCAGCTTGTGCGCCGTTAGCAGCGATCCCCGTTGCCGCGCATAATCCAGCGCCTCCTGAAAAATCGCATCCGTTTCGATACGCTTTTCCAACATCCCACCAAATTCTAAGCCCCAACCGCGCCAATACCCAGCGCCCAAATCACGATCGCGGTTGGCGCGAATCGGATAGTTCTTCTCATTGAATATAACTTCAGTGTTCACAGTTTTTCGTTCCCGAAGCACTCACAAATTAACGCGTCTAACAATCGGCCCACCTTCCACTCGCATTTCCGCGCCCGTCTCCAAAATCTCATCGCGCAAATACGCCAAGCCCACCACTTCCCCTAAGTTTGGCGAATAGACCACCGAACTAATTTCCCCCGCCGTGGCGCTACCCGAAAATAGCTTCGTTCCAACGGCCGGAACCACAGCCCCCGCTATCCGAATCGGAGTCAACAAGCGATGCACCTTCCCCTGCGCTCGAATCCGCTCCACTATCTCCTGCCCTAAATAACATCCCTTATTGAAATGCACCGCGCGAAATTGCTGCGTTTCTTGCACCAAATATCGTTCCGAAATATCCTCGCCATACCGCGGCAAACCATTCTCCAAGCGCACAATCCGTGCCGCCTCCGCATCTGCCTCCGGTAGATCACCCGGCTTCCAACTCTCACGCGACTTCAACCAAGTACGAAATCCCGTCCCGCCCGTGTTCGCCAGTCGTGCCACATAACCGGCGCCATCCCCCAATTCCAAGATTTCGAAAGGCTTCTGCGGCGCCGGCAAACCCAACTTCTGCATCGCCGCCTCGCTCGCCGGTCCTTCCACACCCGCCTCGAACCACCCTCCACTCTCGTCCGTCACGTAGGCATCGTCCGCGATAATGTACTTGTCCAAATGCTGATACAACTTGCCCGCCAGCTCCGGTTCCGTGTCCAGCCAAAACTCCTCGCCCAGACGAAAAATATTCGCATCCGCCAGAATGCGTCCTTTGTCATTCAAAAAAAACGCGTACAGCCCTGCGCTCGGCTCCAAACTCTTAATATCGTTCGTCGACATCGCATGCAGCAGCCGCCCTGCATCCTCGCCCGTAACTCGTAATTTCCCGCGCGCACTCAATTTCAGCCAAGCCGCACTCGTGCGCAGCGCTTCATATCCAGTTGCCATTTGTTCTTTGATGCCGCCCAGCTAACGTTTGCACCGCTCAGGCTAGAAACAGTTTCTTAACAAAAGGTTCCAAAGCCGGAACGCATGCATAGCCGTTACCTTTATATATACTGTTGTCCCCGCTGAAACTACCAAAGCGCCCGCCCGCTTCCTCAACGATGACTTTTAGGGCCGCAAAGTCCCATGGCTTGGCATTCGGCTCCACCCAAACGTCCGCTTTGCCCATGGCCACAAAAAGAGCGTCCATCGCCCCACCTAGTCCACGTACCGCCCAAAACTCGCCCACCCAGTCTAAAAGCGGCTGCCCCATCCCGGCGACGTTCGGCTTATGAAATCCATTGAAGCAAAGCACTGCCTGCCCCGGTTCTGCGATATTGGAAACGCGAATTGGCACGCCATTAACGAACGCGCCTCCGCCCTTGGAAGCCCAACCAAATGTATTTTGCCCGGGACAATGCGCCGCGCCCGCAATAACTTCCCCATCCTGCTCCAGTCCAATCAAGACTGCCCACAGCGGCAGTCCCCGAACGTAATCCCGAGTCCCGTCAATCGGATCTATAATCCAACGCCGTCCGTTCTTCGACTCTTTGCTGGAACCTTCCTCACCTAGAATGCCGTCGTCTGGAAATCGGCTGTTGATCGATTCCATTATTAGCCGCTCGCAAGCCTTATCCGCAGCCGTAACCGGTGAATCGTCGTCCTTGGTTTCGGCGGAGATGCCCTTGCGTTGAAACTCCAACGCCAGCGTCCCCGCCTCCCCGGCAATCCTTCTTAAGAACTCAACTTCAACCGCAAAATTCATCGCCTCCCATTATCCTGCGAAGACGAATTCAGCTATTGCTTCTTTGCATCCAGCTTGCGTTCACCCGGCCCACGCCCGCCTTCGCTCTTAACCGTAAAGTGAATCGTGTCCCCGTCAATCACGCCGGCATAATGCTGCGTCATCTTGTTGCCGTTGAACTCACGCACCACATCGAATGTCACGTTGTTACCGTCCACCTTACCTTCGCTAATGTCGGTCTCACCGCGCATGCCGGACACACTGCCGGTCAACTTATCGCCGTCCGCCTTCAGGTTAAACGTCATCGTCATCGTGTTCCCGTCGCGGCCTGGCATCGATGCCGCCCACTTCCCGCTCGGATCTGCACCAAACACCGCCAAGGCGGAAATCGCCAACAGACTGCCAATCTGCAAAAGCTTCTTCATGGAATTCTTCTATTCTCCTATCACCAAAGACCCGACTATATCCCCCAGCAGTTACACCCCCTGCGTTAAGAGATGTAAATTACAAGTAAACGACATAGTACTATTACGTGCAATCTAAACAAAAAGGGATCTGGACTAGCGGTTTGGCCTATGATTTTCGGGATTTATAGTATCAATTATGGAATCCAGAGCACATTTAGGCGGTTGACATCCTTTCCCGAAGGGGATAGCCTGAAGTTTCGTTAATCCAGTTATAAGCTTTTGCCATTGCCGAGCCGATTCGCGGTGGGGAGGACTGCGAAACTCATAGCTTGGCGTAGGAGAATGATGAGCCAACATTTCTTAGTAGTTCACCTTGCCCATCCGAGCAGCGGAAATGTGAAGCGAATTCAAATTCGGTATCGCACCCTCGGTCTGGTTGCCCTCGGAATCGGCCTGCTTACCTTAATGGGTGTGGGTGCCTTTTCCAGCTACATGCGCATGTTCCTGAAGGTGTCCCATTACAATGCTTTGCGCGCCGAAATTGACGGCCTGCGCAACCGCTATCAGCATCTGGAACAGGAATCAAAGCAACACAATAAACAAATCGCGTCCCTAGCCTCACTCGCCGGGGAAATTTCGGCTTCCTACGGCATCAACCCACCCGGCGGCGCAGATTCCATGTTGCCCATGGACGACGACGTTTCCACCGACAAAAACGTTAAAGAATCCATCGACGAATTCAACTTCCTCAAATCCGCCAACTATTCCCACATCTATCACCACTACGCAACCAAGTGGCAAAGCAATATCCAGCCCAGCATCTGGCCGCTCATCGGGTCCATTCGCAGCCCATTCGGCTCACGCTCAGACCCATTTTCTGGCGAGGGCGCTTTCCATACCGGTATTGACCTGTCTTGTCCCAGCGGCTCCGAAGTCCATTCTACGGCCGATGGAACTGTCGCGGCAGTGGGCTATAGCGGTCGCTTTGGCAAGCTGGTCATCATCGATCATGGCAACGGTATCTCAACCTATTACGCGCACTTGTCCGAGTATCTGGTCGTTCCCGGCCAGGAAGTGCGCAAGAGTGAAATTATCGCTCTTTCCGGCGCCACTGGTCACGTAACTGGTCCCCACCTTCATTACGAGGTGCACATCGCTGGAGCGCCCGTAAATCCGTTCAAATATATGGGTCGGCAGGACGCCACCCCGACAGACACACCAGAACAAATCGCCCGCCGAGCATCAGGCCACAACGATCTTGGCCTATAGATCGCGCCCGATCTGCCATTCTTAAATCAGAGTGAGCCGTCACCTTTCGCGCAGATCTTTCCTCTGCGCTCTCCCACTGGGCCTAGCCGCCCAGGAAAAGCAATCAGCTCTTAAGAAGCCTCGCCAGCTCCCCAACGCTGGCGAATTTGTACGCATCACAGACCCCACTACCGAAAACACCGTTGTCCGGCTAACCTCCACCGCCAGCGCCAGCCTTCTTCCCCTCCAGCGCAACCGCTTCATCTCCGCCCGCCAGCGCACTCTCCTATTCGCTTCGAACCGTTCCGGCCGCTTCGCCCCCTACCAAATCGATCTTCGTACTGGCGCCATCAAACAGCTCGCCGACACGCCCCACTTCAATCCCCGCAGCCTCTGTTTCGATCATCAGGAAAAACTCGCCCTCTACCTCGATTCCGAAACCCTTTACGAAGTGCCCCTGACACATGGCACGCCGAAGCGAATTCTAGACGGCTGTTCTAGCTTCTCCACTGCGCCCGACGGTTCCCTCTTCCTCATCAGCGCAGGCAAGCTCAGCCATAAAGACAATAAGGGCGTCACACGTGACCTCGCCAGCCAAGTTGCCGACATGTGGCCCCAACCCAACGGTGCCGGTTGCCTATTCGCACGCGAATCCTCGTCAAACGACTGCGACCTTTACTACACCGCACTCGCCGCTGATTCGGACAAAGCCACCGTTTTAGTGAAAGGCCCCATCCGCAATCCTTTTTGGGACGCCGATAGCGAATCCATCCTTTTTCTTCGCGATGTCCCCGGCAACGAAGGCGTCATCTTGTCCGAGATCCACGGCAAATCCATCCACGGAGGCGACGAGTACGTCGTTTCTCCCACCGGCCAATTCGCCAGCTTCGCCCCCAACAGCGACGCTTCCGTCTTCGTCGGCGCCAGCCGCTCCAAAGCCCAACCCAACATCGTCATCCTCCTCCGTAGCCCGCACCGCGATCTGACTCTCTGCGAACATCGCGCATCCAAACCCTCCGCCGTCTCACCCGTCTTCTCGCCCGACAATCGACGCATCTATTTCGAAAGCGATCGCGACGGAAACTCCGCGCTTTACTCCATTAACGTGGAGCTTCTTGTCGAACCGGTAGCATAAGCCGAACACATCTGTCCCGCAATCCAGCATCGACAACACGTGCGCCGGCAGAGGAACTTTCGCTAATTTGGCGCCCGTTCACACTTTGATGCAATATACCAATGACGCGAAAGCTCATTTCCTATGTGACGTGTCTATTCACCTTTACCCATGGGTATGCGCTCGCCGCAGAACAGGTGGTGCTGCGGGGTTGCCTGAAAGGCGGCCCGGGCGACTTGTATGTGGCAACTTCCGGTACAACGCAGCCATACAAATTGACCGGCAACACGGCAGCGCTCACAAGATACATTGATAAAGAGGTCAGCCTCGAGGGCAGCGTCAGTGTGTCGCCCGAACCCTCGTTCGCCGTTAATGCTCTCAAACAGGTCTTTGACGTTCCTCACCCGACCCTCCAGGCATCCTTTACCGATCCAGCGTTTTGGCGACATGAAACTGATGCCACATACGGGATCACCTACGCTCATCCGATAGCCTGGACTCGCGTTGCGGACTCCGAATGGAGCATGGCGAACTCCAATTTTGCCGCGGGTGACGGTGCGGTAGTACTTGGCAGGTTCCAGATACCAACGGAACTGTACGCCCAAAGTAACTTCGTCGGCGGCGCCTTTGGCGTTTTTGTTAACCCGCAGCTTACGAATGCGCAGAGCTGTGCACAGTTCGGAGATGCGGATCCCCGGCTGCGCTCGTCTCGCATAGTCGGACACGTTGAGTACAGCGCCTTCTCGGCAGGCGGCGCCGCTATGGGAACGTACTACAGCGGCAGAGACTTCCACACATTTCAGAACGGTCTATGCTTCCAGATCAGCTTTACATTCGCAGAATGGAACACCGCCAATTCGGATACCGGATGCAGTGTTCCATCTTTACAGGAACCGGAAGAGTTGAGGATTGTCGATTCGTTGATCGGCGCAATCTCTTTCTCACAACCTGCCAACTCGGTTCTGCCAAATGAAAACAGTGCGGCATTGACGCCACGCCTGATTGATTTTGAAGCCAGCTCTGAAACGGCTGATATTGCCACTAACCGGGGTCGGATCACGTTTTCTTGGAAGGCGGAGAATACCGATTATGTCGAGCTCTCATACACTTGCTTTCCTCGGCCAAAAGGAGCGGGCGTAGCGATCTCCGAAGAGAATATTCAGCGCGATTGCGAAAACAACGCAATACATCTTTATGACATGAGGCCGAATCATTCACCCTATTCTTCAGCTGCGGTCTTGTTCGGCAATTTCTTGCAAGCCCAACCCATTTCCATTACAGTTATGCTGACTCCGTTTTCTCGCGCAACTCCATATCCGGCAGCGGCGAAGTCCATTACAGTGGGTGTTGTCGCATTCAATCCGTTTCTGACCGGCGTACCCGCCTCGAACGGAAACGTCACGCTCACGTATTCACCGGGAGTGGACGCTAACGGGAGTTATCGGCAGGGATCCGCGCTGACTATCCAATGGAACGACAACTTCTCGTCGCGTGACCCTTGCGTGAACCTCTACCTCGCGCACGACGACGGCAACGGCGGTATGGGCTACCGAAGTCGTATCAGCGACGCGTGCTTGAAACCGGCACGCGGCGGCTCATATAAGTGGACCATCCCGAATACATTTTCAGGTCCTGGATATCGAATCTTCGCCATAACGCCCGGCTCAAGTTCGAGCGGGTCGGGACCTGCGTTCGCGATTCTTCCCGCAACTAGCCCCTAAAGTAAAGTACACTGAGCCAAGCTCGTTCCATCCCGCTTGAGGGTTGTAGAAGTGCAATTGTCTAGCAACAATCAACCTCGAGCGGAGTAACGTCAAGTCGCAACCGAAAACCCCGGCAGTTGTTTCAACAACATGAGCCTATTATCGAACCGGTTACATAACCCGATGCACATCCCTCGGGGCATTCAGCACCGATCGCCGAGCAAGCCGTCCCGCTGCATCCGGATCATGCGCCGGAAGGTAAACTAAATCCCGCTCGCTGGCCAGCGCCCGAATCCGCCCCAAAGTCTCGCGCGCAACATTCTCATCCGGGCTCACCCCCATCCACCTTGCCCGCAATCAAAAGATCTTGGGTGTAGCTGGTATCGCCAGCCAGGAAAAAGGCGGGTCCGTCGCCTGCAACTACCGACACATGATCCGGTGTGTGCCCGGGCGTTGGCACAATCACCACATCGCCTCTCCGTGTAATCGACATGCTTTTCGCAAAAGGGCCAACCGGGCCCTCCGTCCAACGGATAGAATCTGGCTGCCACCACTTGGGCCAGCGATGCGGCAGATACCCTTGCACACGGCCTCCAGCGCCGCTAGCTCTTTTCCACTCCGGCTCAGACACCAGAAACTCGCTGCCCGTCAGATGCGCCAGCCCTCCAGCATGGTCAGTGTGCAGGTGGGTCAGCACCACCAGCCGCACATCCCGCGCGGAAATTCCCATCGCTCGAAGCTGAGGGCCAATCTCCTCATCGGGATGAACCGAAAATTGCACCGCTCGTCGATAGAAAGGATGCCAGCGAGGATGATACCCGCGTTCATGTACACGCGACGTCTCCCCCGTATCCACCACGATGACTCCTTCGTCATGCTCAATGACCCAGGCATAGATGGGCAGCCACTCCGTCCATTCCTTGTCAAACAGCATGTCCGTCATGCGCGCAATCCCTTTGCTACGCGACTCCCTCTGTGCTCGTCTCACTCGGACTAACCCCGTACGAACCGCATGAATGTTCAACATCGCAAAAACCTCCTTTGTGGAAAACCGCTCAAACTCTTACAATCCGCATCAACACGGCTTCCAACGCCGCCGAAATCTTCCTCGCAGGCTGGCCGAAGTCTCCAAAGTATCGGGCACGAGCAAACTGCTGCAGAGTTCCCATCCATGCCGCCGTCAGCAGATCAATATCAATCGTGTCCGTCACGACACCTTCTCGCAGCCCCCTCTCCAGCAGTGTACGCACCTCGCCAACAATAGAATACCGGCGCGCTTCAGCCGGAATTCTCCGCCAGAAATAGCGCAGGCCTTCCTGCACGTACAACACGCTATTCATGTCGCGATTCAGTGCGCCCAAGTACGCTTCCAGCACCGCGCGATGCCGCTCCGCAAAAGTTTCTCCCCGATTGGCTGCGCTCGCAACTGAATGGAACAACTCCAGATAACATCGCTCGAACAAATAATCAGCAAGCGCATCTTTGCTGGAAAAGTGTTTGAACAACGCCGGGTTCGTGAATCCGGACGCTTTTGCTATATCGCGGACACTTGTTTCACAAAGCCCATCCCTGACAAACAACTGCAGTGCCGTCACGAGGATCTTTCGCTTCGCCGGAGCGTCTTCGGCAGCCACATAAAACGGCTTCTCTTCCATCACTTCATTCTAGGTTAGCGATCGCTAACTTGTCAAACGCATCCCCGAATCGCGGCTGTTAGGATTCAAAAATGAAGGCCTTGCTCGTCCCGTTCCTTCTCGCCGCCAGTACCTTTGCGCAGCTGCCTGCGCACTCCACACCCACACCTGTCAACGTTCAAGAAAACATTGTTTATAGTTCTGCAAACGGAACCGAATTGCACTTGGATGCCTACGCCTCCACCCCCGCCGGCACGGAGACTCGCCCTGCTGTGCTTCTCATTCATGGCGGTGGCTGGATCAGCTTTGACAAAACTACAATGCGTGGAATGGCAGAGTTCCTTGCGCGCAATGGATTTGTGTGTTTTGCCGTAGACTACCGGCTCTTTAACACCAAAGAAAACCGCTGGCCTGCCCAACTCGACGATGTCCAGCGCGCCGTCCGTTGGGTGCGAGCCAATGCTGCCAAATACGCAGTCAATCCCCAACAGATCGGCGCGTTCGGCCATTCGGCGGGAGCGCAACTCGCCGCCTTGTTGGGAATGGAAGAAACGCGCGATAACTCCGATCCCGCCTTCGCGACGTTTTCCAGCAAGGTACAGGCCGTGGTGGACGTTAGCGGACCCACCGATTTCACTACCAAGACCGATATGGAGGAACTGACATTCCTCACTGAGTTCTTTGGAACCACTTATGCGAATAATCCAGACATCTGGCGTTTGGCATCGCCCGTCTTTCACGTTTCGAAAACGAACGCGCCATTCCTAATCGTGCATGGCACCCAGGACGAGAGTGTGCCGATGGCCCAAGCTCAGGAACTTCTCGATAAGCTAAAGGCGGCAGGCGTGCCTGCGTCTCTCATCAAAGTCAACGACGTCCACACATTCCGAACCCCGGAAGCACGCAAGCAATTAGCTCTGCAAACTCTCGCTTTTCTCAATCGATACCTGGTACCGGCCGCGCAAGGTCAAGCGGCAAAGTAAAGCAACCCGTATAACTTGCACAGACGGTTGCACGGTCATTCGATTACTACCTTCGTTGTCACTTAAAAATGGCAGCGACTCCTCAACGTGATAGTCTTTCTGAGGATGGCCAGACTCGATCGCCCATCAACCCTGAGAGCATTCTCGCGGAGTGGACCTACGAGATCAAGGGCTCCAAAACGAAAAGAACAATCACCATTCGAATTGGTTTCCCGACGGCCCTTGAAAATGGCTATTTCGAATGCAAATCCGAGATCGCTGATGGCCGAGTTCGAATCATGCGACCGAGGTGTGGCGTTGATGCATTTGAAGCTGTGCTATTGGCGCTGTACAATATCGGCATTGAGCTTACGATATTGACAGGAGTGAAGACCGATCACTTTACTTGGCTTGACGGCAAGCAGGCAGGCCTTCGTTTTCCCACCATGCCGAACTTCACGCTGAAGTCTATCCACGATTGAGAGAACAAATGACAGACTGTGTGTCTACTACCGCGCGAAATTCATATCGGGAATTTGACAGAGGCGTCGCAACGTTTTTGTAGAGGTTGAGACTTAATCTGACGAAGGTTGAGCAGCAACCGCAGAGGGTGTAAAACAGTTTGTGTAAACTCGGTTCTCAAAAAGAGAGAGGAAGATAGGAGAACCGAATGGCAATCAGAAAAGAACTAATCGACGAATTGATCGCGACCAGCGGGGGCAGTTTGATCGGCCCGGATGGGCTGGTGAAAGAACTGACCAAAGCCCTGGTGGAGCGCATGTTGGCCGGCGAGATGAACCATCACCTGGGTTACGAAAAGCACGACCCGGAGGGCTATGGCAGCGGCAACTCGCGCAATGGAAAAAGCCGCAAGACGCTGAAAGGCGAATCGGGCGAGATGACGATCGAAGTGCCGCGCGATCGCAACGGCACATTCGAACCCAAGCTCATAGAGAAACATCAAACGCGCTTTGAAGGATTCGATGCCAAAATTCTGTCGATGTATGCGCTCGGAATGACGGTGCGAGATATCCAGGGACACCTGCATGATATGTACGGTGTGGATGTGAGTGCCGGTTTGATTTCGGAGGTCACCGACAGCATTCAGGAGGAGGTGCGAGCCTGGCAAGACCGACCGTTGGAGGCCCTCTATCCGATCGTGTATCTGGACGCATTGATGGTGAAAATGCGGCAAGATGGCAAAGTGGAAAACCGTGCTGTGTACACCGCGATTGGCATCAATGTGGAAGGGCAGAAGTCGGTGTTGGGGCTGTGGGTGAGCGGCAACGAAGGAGCTAAGTATTGGATGTCGGTGCTGCAAAACCTGAAGAATCGCGGCATGAAAGATGCGTTCATCATTTGCACAGATGGGCTGAAAGGCTTCCCGGAGGCTATTGAAGCCATCTTTCCCAGCACGCTGGTACAGACCTGTATCGTGCATTTGATACGTGCGAGTTTGAGCTTCGTGAACTGGAAGGAACGCAAGGCCATGGCTGCGGATTTGAAGCCCATCTACCGAGCAGCGTCAGCCGAGCTGGCGGCGCTGGCACTGGCTGAGTTTCGAGTTAAGTATCCGAAGCATCAGGTGGTGGCTGATGTGTGGGAACGCAGCTGGCAGCGAGTTATCCCGTTCTTCGAATTCCCGGAGGAGATTCGCAAGATTATTTACACGACCAACGCGGTGGAATCGTTGCACATGACGCTGCGAAAAGTGACCAAGAATCGCGGCTCGTTTCCGACGCAGGAAGCCGCCATCAAGCTGCTGTATCTGGCGCTGCAGAACGTCGCACGCAAGTGGCAGACCGTCCAGGGCTGGCGCGAGGCGCTGCGCCAGTTTGCGATCCGCTGGCCGGAGAGAATGCAGCTCGCCGCGACGGCATAAAAGCAAAACATTCTATGAATGATGGAACCGAGTTTACACAAAACTGTTGACAGCACCCAACCGCAACTTCGCTCTCACCCCATTTACGCCAACTTCCTTTGGGGAACTGCTGCCCGTCGTACCGGCGAATACTCCTGGCTTAAGGCCGCGTGTCCAATTTAAAAGACACTATCTCCGCCACCCCTCTCAGCGACGAATCCAAAATCGCTGTCGGTAACGCATTCAAAGAACCTCGTCGCGCAGTTCCCAGCCGGGCGATCAACCCGCCACTTCACCGCGCAATTCCTCTCCATCTCTTCTCGCTTTCGCCGCCGCTGCGCCAAACGCAAACCATACCAACACCAGCCCGACACACACCAGAACAAACATCCATAGTGCCGCGCCCCCGCCCAACCAGGAAGCCACCACGCCCGGAATCACCAGCCATAACCGGCTCCGAATGCGCAGATAACCATTTGCCCGTTCCTCATGTTGCCGTTCCAAAAAGCGCGCACACGGCTCACTGACGCCCTTCCGCACCGAGCCCTTCTTGAACGCTGCTCCCACCGCATAAGCCAACAAACCAAACATCCACGCCTGCCCAAAGCGCATCCACGGCTTTTCCGATGACCAGACGTTGTACAAAAATCCCGCTGCCAGCAAGATCATCACACTCATCGCCATCCAGCTCACAAACGCATTCAATCGCTCGCGCTTACGAACCATCGCCGCCAACGCCCCCGGCTCAACTTTGATTTGCACCTCTCTATGCTCCGCTTCGAACTCTTTCCAAACGTTCTGCGGCTCATTCGAATCATCCGCCAGCATTTACACCTCCTCCATCATGCTGCCGTCTCAGCAGCTTCTTTATCCGGTGAATTTTAGTTGCAACATTGCTAGCGGTTAGGCCGACGGTCTCACCAATCGCCGCGGCCGCTTCGCTCTCTAAATACAAAAGAACCACTTGCCTGTCCAGCGGTTTCAGCCGGTAGAGTAAATCTAAAAGTGTCGCGGCCGACAACCGGCGATTCGCCTCCAAGCGCCACTCGCCCGGCAACTTACCTACCTCTACTGCATCCAAACCAACCAGGGCTGCCGAAATCCGTCGATTTCGCATCAAATGCGAAGCGCCCACATTATGGGCTACTCGATACACCCAAGTCCGCAAACTGCACCGGCCGTCGAAACTGCCCAAGCTGCGCCGCAGGTCAAGGTGCATCTCTTGGAGCAGATCTTGCTGTTTATCGTTGTCTGCTTCGTAGGCGCGGGTAAGCCTGCGGATCGCCGACCGAACCCGCTAACCGCCTCGCCATACAAAGCGTCCTGTCGATCAACAACCAACGGCTATTCTCTTTTAACCTCTCAATTAAGGTAGCCTCAAGCCATTCACGTGCTCTTACAGTCGCAGGTCAAAACTCGCAAAACATTGTAACGATCTGGCCGCCCCTGTCACTCTACCTCTATAAAGCCGGATCGAACAAACTATGCCCGCTCCATCCGCCTCCTCGTTCCACTTGGTGCTCGTTCTCTTCGGATGCGCCATATCGGTGCATGCTCTCGGCATGCTCCTTAGCTGGGGCTCTCGTGCATGTTGGACAGGTTCACTACTGGCAACGGCAACCAAGCCTCGCTCCGTGGCCAGAATTTACACCTATGTAGTGTTCGTCGCTCTTTGGTTAACAGCGGTCGTCGTGAACCCAGCTCATTATTTGTTCTGCTTCACGGCGCTCATGGTGTTGACATCTGGCTCCGCGCTATTGGTCGGTGGAGTGTTGGAAATCCGCGAAAAAGGCTTGTTTGTCGATGGTTTCCTCATTTCTTGGAATCGCATCGACACTTGTTCCTGGACAACTTACCGCGCAGGCCCCGCTTATCAATGGTCAGGTGCAGTCGAACCGGAAGAATTCACGCTGAGCATCCGTCTTTCCCGCCCCATGTTCTTTCGGCGCGCCCTTCAGCTGTCCGTGCCCGACGCATGTGTGGATGCCTTCGCCAGGGCGCTGACAGATCATCTGCACCCAGCTAGTCGCTCTTAGTTCGGGTGAGTGCGCCAAGCCCGGGAGTATTTTGCAATCCAGGATACGGCCAGCTTAGGCCGCGCGGCTATGCTTCGATCTACATCCCAGTCGAAGCGAGAATAGAAAACCCCTCGAATCGCCCTTGAGTGCTATGGAAATCAATGCAAACCGCAATCGCAAAGCAATTGCAGTCTCAAAAAACCAATGTCCGACATTCCAAGCGGCGCTCTTAGCCTCGCCACAAAATCATTATTGCTGCGATCGAGTCCAGCCGCAGTCTACAAAGCTCCGCGACACTCGGCACTTTCGTCCACCAGACGAATCGCGCCCTGTCAGTAACCCCGTCCAATGGCGCCACCACCTTCAAATGTCAGCTCCGCCCAAACGGGAAGAGTCTGGCTTGGGCCAGCCGGTCTACCAACGGATCACTCGCTGGCCGACCGACTGCAACGCAATTGACATGGACAAACTCCCGGCCCAGCCGCCGAGGAGCTTCTGCTGCCACAAGAATGTGAGTTTGCGCGAACCGCAGAGTGAATATTTAGGACGCTGTCGTCGAAGCGCTCGCTAGCGTGCTATTAATCGTAGACCAAAGGCCGCTAATCGTAGTCCTGGTTCCACTCAGCAGACCAACGGCTGCCAACGCAATAAAGGCCAAGAGCAATGAATACTCCACCAGATCCTGACCATCTTCTTCTCTCCATAAAGCCATCAACAACTTTGCCATCTCAGTCACTTCCTACCTTGTAAATTTAGTTTCGAACATCGGCAGCGTTTCTTAGCCAAAGATGAATCTACCGGCTAATTCCCTCGCCTGTATCTTGTGGGTCTTATCGCCTCAAACACACGTTAACTTTAGTACTGACCTCACCTTGGTACGTTTTGTTGTGGTTAATGCTAAAGGTTATAACTGATCTCGCCGACTAGAAAACATGCTCAACTATATTTTCTTCACAGTTTGGCTTCTGGCAATGGGGGGCGCCATCCTGGCCTACGTCTCGCGCAGACGTCGTCGTAATGCGGTTCCGAAACCCGTAGCCAACCCAAACACACCTAATACACACACTGTCTAGCCCTGCGCGGGTCAACTAAATAATATTTAGGCCGGCGCCCTTCAATACAGTTTCGCGCCGGCACCAAATCTTTTTTTCAGAGCGATGCCAGGCCGCATGTTGGACTTGCCTCGTTAACCTCCCTCGCGCTCAGAATCAGATTCTTCATGCGGAAGTGTGCCATGATTACCGCGAATTCGGCGCTCTCTGTCTTGTTCTGTCGCCACTTAGATCTGAGCCAAGCCGCCATCCACAAATAACTCGATTCCTGTCACATAGCTGCTATCGTCCGAAGCCAGAAACAGGACAGCTTTCGCAATTTCATCGGTGGTACCCGGCTGGCCCAGCGGAATGTTTCCAATCGAACTCTGTACGAACTGATTCACTTGCTGCCGCCGTCAGAGCAACTCGCAAAATAGTTATGCTTCGCTGTGCCTCCGTAGTAAGCCTGAACCACAGTTTTCGAAATTGCCGTCATCTCATGCACCGCGCGGTAGCCGAAGTCGATCACCTTCTCGCGATGGCCCAGCGCCCAGCTGGCATCGCCCGCTCCACCGGTATGGCCGGTATCTGTTGCACCACTCGCATAACCCTGCATCAGGGCAACGGCTGGGCCAACGAAATCGATGCTTCCCGCAAAGCCGCCATTGCCCTGACCGCGAAACTTCCCATTCCATTCCTTCACCGGCATCCACACTTCAATAGGTATGGCGGAGTCGCTGCTCGGCGTGGCAATCACCTGGACGCGGCAAAACTCTGGCAGGCGTCCAAGTAGCGCCTTCTGCGATGGTGTGAGCATAGAGCCGTCGGGCGGCGTGAAAGCGCCAGCGGCGACAGTTGCAGCGGATACCACCGTTGCCCCGGACAAGTTCAGCGATGCAAGTTTTGCGCATGTGTCATCATTTCCAGTCGCCTGCCGTGACCATGCAACCGAAAACGAGAGAATAAAAACAGCATTAATCGCAAAGTGTCTCATCGCTTGAGCCTCCAGGTTTGAGATGAAGCTTCAACTATTGCGTCTCTCGCTGAAAGATCCGAAACCCAAACGGATCTAGCGCGACAAATGGTAACGCCACAGGCCCGGCTGTTGAGAGCGGCAAATCAACTTGCTTCCAACTAGCCTGCTCAGCCTCCACAGTTCCGTAGAAAGTCGTACCCGAAAGATTGACTACGACCAGGAATTCTTCTGTACCGGAACGACGCAGATAGCTGACAATGTGCCGTTCGTCTGAGTTATGCAGCCAAACGAGTCGCCCTTGTTGAAGTGCAGGCTGCCTGCTGCGCAAAGCGTTCACGGCCGTAAAGAAGGCCGGATATTCCGGATGCCACTCGGAAGCTTGCCAAAAAATCTTTTGAGGTTCAAACAGAGCGGGAGCACGCGATTGCGTCGAATCTCCCACCTCCATTCCGTTATAGATCAGTGGCACTCCATCGAGCGTGGCGACAAGCGTCCAAGCCGCGATAGCGCCCGCATATCCGTAGCGCGTAACGGCGCGAAGTTCGTCGTGGTCGTCGGTTACACGCATGTGAAGCGCGTCTTTTGGAAACTCCGCGCGCTGCCGCTCCACAGTTTCACGAATGTCGCTCGCCGGCTTTCCATTTATGATGACGTCATTCAGTGTGGACAGTACGGGCCAAGAATAATCGACATCAAAGGCTTTCCGCAGCAGGTCCGGTTTTGACGCTTCCGCCAGCATCATGACATCTGGTTTTGCGCGATCTAACTCCGCACGCGCTTGCTCCCAGAAGTCCGTCGGTATCTCGGCCGCGGCATCGCACCGGTAGCCATCCAGGTCGAAGTCTTTGATCCAGTACACAAGCATGTCAATCATGTAGCGGCGCAATTTACTATTTGAATAGTCGAGAGCAGCCACATCCGACCAATCGTATGGATAGGTAATCTGCCCATTCTTATCCTTCTTGTAAAAATCGGGATGCGCCATCATGACGCTATCCCAAGCCGTATGGTTTGCCACCATATCGATGATCACTTTCATTTGCCGGCGATGCGCTTCTTGCACCAGGCGGTGCAAATCATCCTTAGATCCGAGTGCCGCATCGATTGCATAGTAATCCCGAACCGCATAAGGGCTTCCCAGCGTGCCCTTCTTTTTCAGCTGGCCGTCTGGATGAATGGGCATGAGCCAAAGGATGTTCACTCCCAGCTTGTGCAGATCATCCAAACGGCTGGTCACGCCATTCAAATTTCCCGCAGGCGAAAATGAACGCGGGAAGATCTGGTAGAGCACACCGTTCTTCAGCCACTCGGGCGACGGTCGCGCGGGCAGCGATGCGATAGACGAGTCCCCCTGAGCAAAGGAACGCGGCCCCGCCGTCAGACACACCAAAACCAGCGAAAGAGAAACGAGCCTGGAAGTAAACTTCATAGCGTCGCCAGCATATCAGTTCCAGGTTTCTTTCCATGACTCGATCTACTGTTGTTCAGTGCCGCTTTACTACTTCAACCCGCGGCTCATTCATACCGCAGCGCGATCATCGGATCAACCCGCATCGCCCGCATCGCAGGCATCAGCGTCGCCATTACGGAGACAGTACCAAGCACGCCCACCACCGCCACCAAAGCCGTCCAATCCACACTGCTCAAGCCGGGAACAAGGAACATCGCCAGTGGCTGCATCCCGAAAACAGCCAGCACCAAGCCTACAGTCATCCCGCTTCCAACCAGCCACAAAGAATGCTGCGCCACCAACCGTAACACCTCAATCGGAGTTGCTCCCAAGGCCACCCGCAATCCAATCTCCCGTGTCCGTCGCGAAACCGAATATAACAGCACTCCGTATAATCCAATCGCCGCCAACATGAGTCCCAACGCGCCCATTGCTCCCAGCATTAACGCTCCCACTTGACTCGGCAGCAGCGCCAGCCCCAATGCCTCGCTCATCGGTTTTGTTTCAATCGCAGCCGTCGAATCCAACCTCCCAAGCACTTCGTTGATCGGTTTTACATAACCCGCCGGAACGCCCGCCGCTCGAATCAGAAAGTGCAAGTTAATGGGCTCGTCGCTTGCAAAGTACGGCTCATACAGCGCTAGCTTTTGCTTCTCCCCTAGCGTGAAATACTTGCTGTCCTTCGCCACTCCCACTATCAGCTTGCTTTTGTCATTCGTAAAATCCGTCGTAATCGTGTGCCCCACCGGGTCCGCTTCGCCGAAAACCGCGCGGGCAAAACTTTGGTTCACAATCGTTACAGCTTGCGCCCCCTTTTGATCCGCCTCGGTAAACTCGCGTCCGCGCAACAGCTGAATACCAATCGTGCGAAAGTAGTCCAGCCCCACCCGGTTAGACTCGTATTCCACCGGAATCGCCGTCATGGAAACGTCTGTCCGAAGGTGCGCTCCTATCACATAGTTGCCGTTCAACGGAACCTCTTGCGCGATCGTCGCCGATTTCACACCCGGCAGGCTTCGCAATCGCTCCAGTGCCTGCTTCACAAGCAACATCTGTTTTGCTTGATCGCCATATCTATCCGGCACCAGTCGCATATACGCCCAAATCGTCTGATGAACATCGAAACCCGGGTCCATCGATGTGGCTCGAAGCAAGTTGTGCACAAACAGAAATCCGGCCGAAAGCAACACAATCGAAATCGCCAGCTGACACGCAACCAGAACGCCGCGAACATTCCGAGCCTGCGTCGTAGCCTGCCTCCCTTCCTGCTTCAGAGTCCGATTCACGTCCCCCCTTACCGCCTTAAGCGCCGGCAGCAAACCGCACAGTGCCGCGCTCACAATCACTACGCATATGGAGTAACACAACAGACGCCAGTCCGGCTCAACTACCGGATGCATCGGCACCGGCACCCGCAACGTGATGCTGTTAATCGCTTTCGCGCAGCCAATATCGATCACTAACCCAGCCGCCAACCCCAGCACAGACAGCAACAAACTCTCAGCCAGCAGGTGCCGCACAATTCTTCTGCGGCTCGCCCCTAGCGAGAGTCGAATCGCAAGTTCATGCGAACGACTCGAAGCTCGCGCCAGCAACAAGCTCGCAACATTTGTGCATGCAATCAGCAGCACCAGCCCCACCACAACCATCAGCATCGCGAAGAACGCCGTTACCTGCCCCGGAATCATTTGATTCAACACATCAAATCCGGTCACCCCCATCACTCGCGCCTGGTTCTTTCGCTGATAGCCTTCCTTCGGATGAATCGCGTCCAGTTGGTTAAACACGCTCTGCAAGCGGCCGCGCGCAATCGCAATCGTCATCCCCTTCGGCATGCGCGCATAGAATTGCACCCGATCCTCGTCTAGCGTTGTGGCGACATAAACATCTGGGGAAAGGCCAAAGCCAGCTATCGAACGATGATTCGCCGGCAACACTCCCGCGACTGTATAAACCCTCCCATCCAGAATCAGCTTGCGTCCTAGAATCTGCGGATCGCTTCCGAAAGCTCCTCGCCACACGCGCTCCGCTAACACCGCCGTCGTCGTCTCACCGCGCGCGATACCGCGCCCCATAAGAAACCGGGTCCCCAGCGTAGTGAAGTAATCGTCCGTCACCACGCCCGCGTAAAACCGGCTCGTACGCTCGCCCTCCCGCCAGTTCAACTCGCGCTCTACATTGATGCCCGCCATTCCATCGAAAATCTGCGCATCCCGGACAAACTTATAGTCGGCAATCGAAGAATCACTGTTCCCGCCCTCCCAAATGGAAATCATCGACGCCGCATCGCGGCACGTCGGCTCGCTGAACAGAAAACTCGTCGTGATGCTGAAGATGCTCGTGTTCGCGCCAATACCCAGCGCCAAGCAAAAAATCGCTGTCAGAGCAAAACCGGGGTTACGTCGGAACGCCCGGCTCGCATAACGAACATCCGAATAGGCGTCCTCCAACCATTTCATCTGCCACGCGCCCGATGTGTCCTCCGCCGCCTTTAACCGTGAACCGAATTCACGCTGCGCCTGCCTCATAGCGTCCGCGTGTGAAACTCCGTTTCGCTCCAGTTCTTCCGCCCGGCTCTCCATATGAAACTGCATCTCGTCGGCCAGCTCATCCTGAAAACGCGACCTACCGGTAAGCCATCGCAATCGAAGCCACAGTTCTCTCAGAAATTGCATCGCATCGCCTCTTACGCCGTCTTCATCACCATCTGAATCGCCGCCACCAACTTGTTGAACTCACTCGCTTCAGCTGTCAGCTGTTTCTGCCCCGCATTCGTCAACCGATAGAAACGCGCCTTCCGGTTCGTCTCCGAAATCCCCCACTCGGCCTTAAGCCAACCCTTCAGCAGCATCCGGTTCAACGCCGGATACAACGAACCCTCCTCCACATCCAGCACGTCTGCGGAGCAATCCTTAATGCGCCTCGCAATCCCATACCCATGCATCGGTCCGCCGGCCAAAGTCTGCAAGATCAGCAGGTACAGTGTTCCCGGCAATAATTGTGGAGAAGTATCCGACAAGCAACAAACCCTATTCCAGACTATATATAGCCCGGACAGGGAGAGAAGTCAATCGCGTTCTTCGCAGAGCGTCTTTTGGTGATCCACGGCAACATCACTAATGAATACAATCTGTTGCGGTAGAAATCGGACTATTTTTGACAACAGAATACAAACACACCGGTATTCTCGGTCAAATAACCATGTTTCTCAGAGGCAACAAACCGCATATGCGCGTCCGAAAAGCCAATTGCTCGCGCTCGCGTAACAATATCCCAGCCCGGCAACTCAAACACCAGCGAGGGCGATCCTACCGGGTTGCCATGATATTCCGGCTCCATAAGGTGCTTCACCTCACCATCAACTAGCTGAGCTTTCAAGAACCCAGTCGCGTCCATAAACGCAAACGGATGGGTTCCGACGTGCCACCCGCCTGGCCTCAATACTCGATGAATCTCAGCTAAGCCCGCATCCAGGCTTGGAACGTGCTCCAAAACCTCGTTCGTCGTCACCAAGTCAAACGCGTTCGATCTAAGCGTCAGCTTGGTCAAATCTTCGTGCGGAATCGGGTACATCGAATCGCGAACCGCTTCAGAACTGGCATACTCCGACCCCAAAAACTTCGGAAATAGTCCGCGCAGACACATGGCCAGCGCGGTGACGCCCTCAGTTGCGTAGATTGTCACCTGAGCCGCGTCGCATCCAGTCAGTTTTTCCGCTATAAGGCTCATCACTGCACGAACTCGCGAGTTTCGCCCAAAAGCCACCAACGACTCACGCCAATTATGCGCCGCATCAACCTCAATGTCCCGCGGCTCGGCTCGCAGATTCGTCAGCGGCTCGACTAAACCCTGTTGCATCACCCGCTGTCCAAGGTCGTAGCCATGTTTAGCGTCGCCAAAATACGAGTTCTTCTTTCCCCAAGTCAACCACTCATCAAACGAGCGAAATGTGCAGTCCAGTTCAAACACAATCACTAGCTTACCGGGCCACAAATGTAAAACGCTCGCTGCGAAAAACTGCCTAAGACCTTGACACCCGCACCGATTAGTATCACAATGTAGTTTTAATCATGTTAGGCGAGTTTGAATATCTTTTGATCACTGCCGCCGCACGGCTCGGCGATCAGGCCTACGGCGCCGCAATTCGAGAAGAGATTGCGGCAACTACCGGACGAAGCTGCTCAATTGGCGCGCTCTATACGACGGTAGACCGGCTGCAATCTAAAGGCCTGCTGAAAACATGGATGGGAGACGCCACACCGCAACGGGGAGGCCGCGCCAAGCGCATGGTCCACGTGACGCCTAAAGGAGTGCAAGCGGCAAAAGGGTTTTATGAAGCGGTGAAACGCGTCAGCCGCGGAGTAGCTTGGGAGACCGGAGGCGCGTCATGACAAATCTAGGCTGGGCATTGATGGATTTTGTTTCACAAGTTCTGGAACCTTCTGAACGAGAAGCCGTCAAGGGAGATTTAGTTGAGGCAGGTGAGAATGGCTGGCAAGCGCTGCTCAGCGTAATGGGCTTAGTCATTCGGCGTCAAGCGCACCTCTGGAAAAACTGGCAGCCGTGGTTGGCCGCGTTCGGCTTGGCCGTGCCCAGCAGTTTCCTTCTGATGGGCTTGTCAATCTCTGTAAGCCACTCGTATCAACAGTGGATCCAGGCAAACATTCTTAGCACGACCAAGCTAACCGTAGGACCGGGGCTCGCGCTGTTACTGTGCAATGCAGTCCTTCTAAGCGGTTGGGCTTGGGCCGGAGGATTCGTCGTGGGCTCGGTTTCTCGGCGGACACTTTGGGTCAGCGCCACGTTATCGTTCGCTCCCTGCCTATTCTGTTTGGAGAGGTTCCGCATAGAATCTTTGTCAAGATTTTGCCTGCTTCTCTTTTTACCGCCGGCGATTTGGGGCGTGTATCGAGGTTTGCAAATCGCGCGCATAAAACTCGGGTCAGCTATCGCCTTGGCAGTCGCCCTAACTCTCTTGACCATTCCTACCTGGGGTAGCAAAGGCGCCTGGATTCCGAGTTGGGTTCTAAGCTGGCCAGCGTGGTATCTCGTGGCAACGGCTCAAAAGCCCGTGTGGCTGGTGGGACGGCAAAGTAATGGCAGATGAACTTAGCATCACTGTAAATGGTGCTCAGCACGTAGTCTCCGTGCAGCCGGGAACGCCCTTGCTATACGTCCTGCGTAATGAGTTGAAGCTCACCGGTGTGCGTTTCGGCTGTGGGCTGGCGCAGTGCGGAGCGTGTGCAGTTCTGGTTGATGGCAAAGAAGTCCGCTCATGCGTCGCGCCCGTGTCCTCCACCGCAGGCAAGCAAGTAACCACCATCGAAGGCCTGTCTAAACTATGGGCGTCGGAGAAAGGCTTGACCGCCCCAGATGCCGTCAAGATTCTCCACCCCGTGCAGCAAGCATGGATCGATGAGCAAGTGCCCCAGTGTGGCTACTGCCAAAGCGGGATGATGATTGCGGCTGTTCAACTGCTTGCTAAGAATAAAAATCCAAGCATTGCCGAAATCAAGGACGCTTTTACGAACACGCCGCCTTCCCCCCATCTCTGCCGCTGCGGCACCTATGCAGCGATTATTGATGCGGTACAGCGCGCTGCCCGGGCGATGACCGTTTAGAAGTAAGGAAGCGGAAACCATGATTCCAAAGCCGGAAGCTGCTAGCCAATCCATCAATGCGGTAGAGATTACGCGCCGCAGTTTCGTCAAGGTCGGAGGAACTCTATTTATCTCAATTGCTATGCTGCCGCGATCTTCGGCAAGCGTTACCGATCCTCCATCTCCCGTCACGCCAACCCCTATCGCATCGTGGATCGAAATCCGCAGCGATAACACCATCTTGGTGCGCACGGGACGGGTTGAAATTGGTACCGGTATGAGTGCCTTTTACGCGCAGGTGGTTGCGGAGGAATTGAGCGTCCGCCCGGAAACCATCACGTTAATTACCGGCGATACAGATCAGACTCCGGACGGAGGGTACTCGGCTGGCTTTCTGTATGGTGCAGCGAATCTTCGCAAAGTTTCCGCCTACAGTTATCAAGCGCTACTGAAGCTGGCAGCGAAGCAACTCGGTATTCCAGTCGCAAGCCTAAGTGTCGAGAACGCAATTGTGTCGGGCAACGGAAAAAGCATCAGTTACGGACAGTTGATTCAAGGTCAACATCTCGATCTAAACATCCCGGTCACGGGGAAGCCCGCAATGTTAGCTCCAACCGGCGTGAATAGCATCGCAGGGCTCGATTGGGCTGGCATGGATGGCCTGATCGTGGCAGGAGATCCACCAACCAAACCGGTCAGCCAATACAAGATCATAGGCACTTCCTTTCCTATGCCGGTCATTCCCGACAAAGTAACCGGCAAAACGCAGTGGAGTTGCGACGTGACATTGCCCCGCATGCTGCACGCACGTATGCTGCGCCCGGCAACGCTAGGTTCAACGTTGATTTCCCTCGGAGAGGTGGACAAGAATCGGTTTCCTGGCGCGCAGGTGGTAACTAAGTCCAACCTCGTTGCCGTCGTTTCTCCGAACGAGTGGGAAGCGGTTCAAGCCGCTCAGGCAGTTGCCGAAAATACCAAGTGGACCACGTGGGCCGGACTCCCGGGAAGTGATAACCTCACCCAGACGCTTCGCGCCTACAAATGGGGCGCGCCCGACCAGAGTCGCGGCAACATGGTCGATGTTCAGGCCTCGCTAGCCCATGCCCCCAAAATCCTTTCTGTCAGTTACCAGCAGCCTTATGTGAAACACGCTCCCATCGGACCCTTCGTTGCCGTGGCGGATGTGCGCACCGATGGAACCGTAACCGTGTGGTCGCATTCCGCGCACCCACAAGCGTTGCGTGCCCGTATAGCCAATATACTTACTACCACGGTTGACAAAGTTGTGGTGCGCTGTCTCGAACACGCCGGCCAGTTCGGACGCACGACTTTCGGAGGCGATGGCGCTGAAGCCGATGCGGTCATTCTCTCGGAATTAACCGGCAAGCCCGTGCGTGTTCAGTGGACATTGCAAGAAGATTTTGCCTGGTCGGCAAGCTCACCAGGATGGGTCTCCGACATAAGAGCAGGACTTGACAACCACGGTCGGTTGGTAGCGATCAATAGCGCTTTTTACTCGCCTCACATGTTCGATCCTCGGCCTGTTGGCGCGCTCTTGGCCGGTCTGCCCTCCGGCGTCGCGAAGCCGGGCAGCTTTGTGGCAACAGAATGGCCCTACGACAAGATTGAGAATCGCGTGGAACAAGCGTATGCGATGCCAAACGTCGGAGCAGGATCGGGCATTGGTCTGCGCGGTCTCATTATGCGTACCCCCGGGCAGCGTCAACAAAACTTTGTACTGGAGTCCTTGATAAATGAAGCCGCCGCCGCGGCAAACGCCGACCCTATTGAGTTCAGACTGCAACACACGACAGACGCCCGCCTCGCCTCCGTTCTAAAGGAGACGGCGAAGGCAGCGGGCTGGGAAGCGCGACCGTCTCCCCATCCCGGTGCTCGTAGCATCGGTAGCGATCCAGTTACTGGTCGTGGCGTATGTATCATGTTGCGGGCCGACAGCTATTGGGCGGCCATTGCCGAAATCACCATGGTCCCAGCTACCGGCGTCGTCCGAGTTACGAGGTTCACCATCGGAGTCGAGTGCGGCAAAATCATCAATCCAAGGCAGCTAGATCGATGCATGAAGGGCGGCGTGGTAATGGGCATTGGAGAGGCGCTGAAAGAAGAGGTTACTTTCGACACCGGAAAGGTGACCAGTACGGATTGGAGCCGCTACAAGATTCTTACGATGGAAGAGATGCCCGAGATCAAGGTTATACAGATCTCCCGCGATGATAAAGGGTTTGGCGGCGGCGGAGAAGCACCAAACGCGCTTGCCCCTCCAGCAATCGTCGCTGCATTTTTCGACGCGACGGGCGTAGCTCCCCGCCGCATTCCATTGACACCCGGTTATGTGACCTCGATGCTTAGGCAATCAGCGACCCTAACCGCGATTCCGAAATAGCCGGACAAGGGCTCAATGTTCCGAGAGCCAGCGGGGCAGATCTGGAGGATCTTCTCGCAGTTCAGAATTTCGGAATGTTGCAGGCCTCCCAGATCTCCCCAAATACCTTCGGGAAGTGAATCTTGTCTGGAATTGGCACTTCAGTTTATAGCCAACAACACGCCCCAATGGACATGAATGACATACGCGTAACGCAGAAAGCCTTGGCCAATTCTGGAGATACACTCCTGCACAGCCTCCGGCAACCCGAGTCGGCCACAACGAGATGTTCCAACTTTCGGATTAACATACGGGACGCTGCCGGCCCTAATTCCACCGGCTTTTTGCTTCTTGCTGAAAATTACCCTTTGTTGAAACGTGCGATCTTGATCTCGGCATCCACAGTTGTCGTGAATTAAGAGATCCAGACAAGAGCGACGAAGGTCAAAAAGAAAAGCAGGACTTGCCGTTTGGGCGTTTACTCGGTTGTGTAGTTAATTTCAAGGAACCGCACACGGATACACGCCGCGTACAACACTGCTGCCGAGACCGCTGCCACGCCCAGCACCGCGACAAAGGCTGAGACTGGTTCCGCATTTGAAACCAGCAGCACAAAAAGCTTGGGCATTCCGGGGTCAATGGGCACTTGCGTGGGGCACATGGATTGCAGGTAGTAAATGACGCTAAATTTTTTGAGCAGAGCCGGTAGCAGTGGGTTGGCCCCTTCCCAGATAAGTATTGCGGCAGCTGGGATGATCGGATTTCGGAATAACAAACCTGCCGCTAAAAAAACGCTACCGTAGCCGACACAAGCCAGCGCAGCCACACCCAGATAAGCAGTCGCTTGGGCAAAGCCGTTTTGCTGATAGAGGAAGTGGCTGATGGTATTGGAACTGAATGCGAAGGATATGGCGACTAACTGGAGTGCTGTGCCGCCGGTGAAAATCACCACCGATGCCAGCAACCCGGCCAGATACTTACCCATGAGTAGCACCTCACGCCGCAGCGGCGTCAGCAGATAGAAATGCAAAGTCCTGTCAAGCATTTCTCCGCGAATCAGATTCATGAAGATACCCAGGCATCCGAAGAATACGGCAAGACGAATGTAGAAGAACTGGAAGACGCCGGCGAAAACATAGGTTTCTTGCTCGAAGCTGATGCTGCCCCTGGAACTGAACCCGCTGACAACGCCATTTGACACGAAAATGATAAGCGATCCGTTGTCTCTTGGGTACTTGAGGGCTTCGGAGGTTTGTCGGTAAGGTTCACCCAGTTTTGCGATAACATCCGCCACCGCCATGCCCGACTGAATGGAATGGATTTCTGCATCACTCACGCGGCGAATTCTGAGCGGCGCTTCGTCCGTGTTGTCGCGCATATGACTCTCAACTATCGCTTGCAAGCTGAAAAGAGCCACCGGGGCAAGGGCCAACAAATAGATCCAAAGGCCGCGGCGAGCGAAGAAAGTCTTGCGCAGTTCAAGCCGGATAATGGCTTTGATTTGCTGCCACCATACTGGATTCATCTCACACCATCCTCAGCGCCCACAAGATATTCGTAGACGGAATTCACGTTATCGTCAACCGGCGCCACCGATTCAATATGCTGGCCGTCAAGCGCCACGCGATTCATCAGCAGGAAGAAACGCTCCGAATCACTGGTTTTGACGAGCAACCCTTTCCGGTCCACGTGCACGCGAACCTCCACTACGTGATCTTCTTCGAAGAAGCGAGACGCTAACGCATTTGGATTGGAACAGCGAATAAGCACCTGCATGGGCTGTTCCTGAATCTCATTACGCACCTCCTTGATATTGCCTTCCGCCACCACGTACCCGCCACTCATGAGGATGACCTGGTCTGAAATGATATCCACTTCATGCAAGACATGGCTCGACAGAATCACATGACAACCATCTTTGGCGAGGTCGCGAAATAGAGCGATGGTCTCGGCACGAACCAGCGGGTCCAGTCCGTTCATTGGTTCATCCAACACGAGAATCCGCGGGTTATGAGCAATGGATTGCGCCAGACGGATGCGCTGCCGCATGCCTTTGCTATAGGCAGCCGCCTTGCGGTGCGCAGCCTCGCGGAGATCCAGGCGGTCAATCGCATTCCAAGTCATTTCATCGGCCGTAGCCGAATCGAAACCGAATAGCAGCAGATAGGAGTAAACGAACTCGTAGCCAGTAAGTCCTTTAGGGAAAGAATCGAACTGGGAACAATAGCCAATCAGCCGGAAAAGCTTTTCTGGGTTGTCGGGAGTTATGCCGAGAACGGAAATATGCCGCGTGAGGGGCGGATGAGCCCCGTCATCAGGTTCATCAGGGTGGTCTTGCCGGAGCCGTTAGGTCCAACCAGACTGGTAACTCCAGCCGGTATAGAGAGGTTTACTCGGTTGACGCCAAGCACATCGCCGTAGAATTTGGAAACGTTTTCAAAAACGATTTGGTCGGTCACCGGATAACCTCATTAGCCCGAACTTTTTTCAATAGCAAGTAAAGGCAGAAAGCGGCAATCACCGCCAAACCGATCCAACACTCGCTTATTGTGAGGGGCAGGTTATCCCGATCGCGCAGCAGACTGTGCCAAATGACATTGGTCATTTGCGTAATATCAATCAAATAGCCCTGGTTCGTCCTGAGTACCGAATTGATGGCGTGGGCGAAACCCGACCCGATGAAGAAAATAGCCAGCAGCAATGCTCCGGCTGCGATGCGCCACTTGACCCAGGCCGAAAGAGCAAGCGCCAGAAGGGCCAGCATGATGATCCAGATCCACGAACCCAGGAAGACCGCGGCCGCCAAAAACAAGTTCTGCGAAAACCAATTTCCGCCTGCAAGCGACGATTGAACGATGAACAGCAGGAGTCCGGGAATCCAAGTGATCCACGAGAGAACGATAACGATAACCGACATTTTGCCTAGCACGTATTCCGTTCGGGAGACGGGCCGGCAGAAATATAGAGTGAGCGCGCCGTTTGCAAGATCTGGCGAGACCAATCCAGGCCCTAGAAACGCCGTGAGGATGAATGCCAGCGAGCATTGCACGCTTAGGTAGATGAGGAAGAATTTGGAATCGACCACCAGCAGCGCTCCGGATCGCTGGGCAATCGCGGCAAATGCTGAAAGATGCGCGTTGGCGTAGAGGCCTAAAAGACACAGCAGCGGAAAGAAGAAGCAGAGAACGAAGAACGCGGTTTGTATCTTTGAGCGGAACAGGTTCTGACTCGAATATCGATAGAGAACCAGGAAGCGCGACCAAGTTGGTGTAATCGGGCCGGAATAGCCGCGATAGGTACGTTTATAAACCGCCATCGCGATCCTCCATGGCCTTCAGAAAAATCTCTTCAAGCGAATCGCGCCGGAAGTTCAAGCGGCGTAGTTGGGTGTTGTTGGCCGCGGCGGCGCGATAGATATCGCTGACCTCGATGCCTTCGGCCAGAACGACTTTGAGTCGGCTCGCGGCGCCAGGTGCGCACTCGCATCCAAGAGCTTCTATAGCCTGAACAAAGCCCCCCGAGTTATTCGATAACTCAAGCTCGAGGAAGCGCCGGTTCAAGCTACGTTCCATCTCAAGATTTGCGTGCTGAACAACTCGGCCGCGTTTCAGGATGACTACTTCTTCGCATGTCTCCTCGATATCCCGCAGCAGGTGCGAACAGATGATGATTTGCATCTGGTTGGTGTCGCGCATTTCGCGCACCAGGCGGATCATGCGCTGACGCGCGGGCGGGTCAAGTCCGTTGGTAGGTTCGTCAAGTATCAGAAGCTTAGGGCCATGCACAATGGCTTGCGCCAGCTTGGCCAATTGTTTCATTCCAAGTGAGTAAGTTCCAAGTTTGCGATAGCGTGCTTCCCCGAGGCCGACATAGAAGAGGGATTCATGCGCCCGCTCCAGCGCCATCTCGGATGGAAGGCCGGATAACTCCGCCATCATCCTGATGAAGGCGACAGCAGTCATCTTGCTGATGAACGAATCGTTCTCAGGCATGTAGCCGATGAACCCGCGGATCACTCTCGCGTCGGTCTTAACATCTACGCCAAGTACCGAGGCGGACCCCGCAGTGATCGGCCAGAGCCCCAGTAGCGTGCTGATAAGTGTCGATTTTCCAGCGCCATTTGGTCCCAGAAGGCCGATAGTCCGGCCCGAGAACGATCCACTAATTTGGCGTAAAACTTCGCGCGAGCCGAGACGCACCGTCAGGCCGCGTAGTTCTACAACCGGCGTCCCTGCGCGTTGCGGCAGACCGGCGGCTTCTAACGGCGATGCGGGGACGTCAGTTTGCGGCATTTCTCAGTAATGATGCGCTCGCCAGTTTCAGCACCGGCTTCCCTTGATACACACCAGCCAGCGAGGCTAAGTCGAATCCCAGGAATGATCCCATGCTCGATGCCGTTATTCGATCACGGTCACCGTAAAGGCAGATTAAGCCTGGGCCGGTGCTGGAGGATAGCATTGATAAGGATCTACGCTGTGCGGGCGGTAAAGCGTTGGCCTTTTTCATCTCTTCTGCAAGAGGACCAAGCGTGTTACCCAAGTTCTGATAAATCATGCCCGAGAAGTTTGTATAACCATCCGGCGGAACCTTAGAACGGAAGTTGGTCGAATTGGCAAGTGTCAAGCCAGAGCGCTTGTTCTGAATGGACGCTAGCAGGTTCGCTTCATCGGGGCCTGCCAACAGATAGCCATCCACAAAAATATACGAGAGGCCGAGCGTGGGCGTTTTGCTGCTGCTTATGGCATAGACCACCTGGCCGCCGGCTTGATGACTGCTGAGTTGAAGTGTGCCGATTTTCGTAGCCGGCGCCTGCTGGTTGAAGCGGTCTACCAGCATAGCCAGCGTGTTTTGCAACCGGGCTGAGTCATATACTTCAATGGCGACCTTCCAGGCTGACGTCGGAAGACCAGGCCCGTCCACCGCGAACGTAATGTCACTACCCAAAGGTGCGGCCACATCGTCCATCAGATTTACGCCCGCGTGTTGCTCAAAATCAGCTAGGCTCTGTGCAAAGCCGGGATTTGCATTGGTGCCGTAATCGATCAGTTCGCGCACAATAGAGCTCGGGTTCTTCATCACGATGGACGTAACTAGGCTGGCGTCGGATGAAACGAAATCAAGTGAGCCTGCCGGACCAGGCGCGGCAAGCCAGGATGCAAATCCCTCTCGTCCGCCATCGAACGAAAGCGTGGCCCGCATCTGCGTTGCGCCTGAAATTTCCTTTCGCTCCAGCACCAGAAATTGAACCTTGTCCAAACCAGGAGGCATGACGTCCTTGGCTTTATTTACGGATTCCGCGGCGATTTGTTCCAGGCTCACAGCGACAAAGTAGCCGGCGCCGTGATTGTAGATTTCTTGTATCCGCGAGTACAGCGGCGTGCCCGCGAATCCCCCTTTCACCTCTTGAGCCATCGGCAGACTCGATGAGACGACTAGCAGGTTATTATCGGTCTCGATGGTAAGCCCGGCGCTGAGGGGAACATTCGCTTTCAGATAATCGGCCAAGCCAGGCTTGATGATTTGCGCCAGCAAAACCGGTCCACCGTTGTGCGAGACACCATCAGACGTCATGGCAACAACAACCTCGTCGCCTAGATAGCTACTAACGGCGCTCACCTGATTCAATAGATCATCCAGCTTGCCGCTCTTGGCAATGCCTTGTTGCTGCCACCAATTGCGTAAAACGTCGCTTTGTGCAAGCTGGGCGTCGAACATCTGTTTGGCTTGGGTCAAGGTTGCGCCAAGGTTGGGGATAGCCGCATAAAAAACCGTATCGGCAGGCAACTGCGCGGCCAAGGTCGATTTATAGCGAAGCCCGGGCGTCGGAATAGCTTGCAGGTTTGTCTGCAGAGTGGAAAGCTGGTTCAACAGCGCGGCGTATTCATCGGCATTCTGACTCCACGCGAATTCAGTCGCAGCCGGCACGTGATATACCGCATAGTTAGTGGAGAACTGCTGCCCAGCAAAAAGCGCATCGGTCATGCGGCCGCGCTGTAGTTGGAATGATCCTTTTGCCACAGCTACACGCGAACCCTCAGCACCGTGGTCGACGGCGATCACACCGGCATTAGCCGAAATAACCATGTCGCCGCTGAAAATGAAAACCTTATGCAGTGGCGCATCGTCGGATTGAACAATCATACGGCCGCGTTGCAGATTCACGTCCGTACCGTGCCATGCGGATGCCATGCTGACTTCGGATCGTTCGGCCAGCTCCAGCCTGGCGCCGTCAGTCAATCGTAGAACCGCTCTGGCATCCTTCGCCGTTCTGAGTTCGTCGGCGTTTCGGAGGAGTGCCCCTACCTTAATGATCGAAGCTTCAGCACCGGTCACCCGGTAGACGCTGCCCTGAATGCTTTCAACGGTCGCTTCTAATTTGTGCTGCCAAGGCAGGATTCCGCGGTTCGCTCCGACAAGCGCGATGCCTATACCCACCACTAGGGCGCTGGCCAAAGCCCACGACCAGGCATGCGACAGCACAAGCTGTTTCACCGGTTTGGCCGCTGGCAGCGCTCGAGGATTCATCACACGCCGGCATTCGGCACATTCCAGAAGGTGGTCTTTCACCAGCAGGGTACGTGCTTCTGAAAGTGAGCCGTTCCGGTAGCCCGGAATCAAACGTTGCACATCCCGGCAGCCCGTTATCTTTTCTACTTTGTCCGTAGCGATGAACGCCGAGTCGAAGATGTTCGAATATAACCGGCGCGCCGAATCACGCACCACCTCTTCGTCCGGCGTGTCCGAAAGAATTTGAGCTACTGCTTTATCCAATTCGCTCTGTTTCATTTTGTGCCTCGCATGTACAACTGGATTTCCTTCTGCAATTGGCGGCGCGTACGGTGCAGCGACACCGCCACGAGAACCGGTGAGATATTAAGGGCTTCCGCGATCCGCTGATTGCTGAACTCCTCAAAATGACGAAGCGCGAAGATTTCAGCCGAACGCGGACTGAGACTCGCCAAAGCGCGTCGTAAGCAATCCTTCAGTTCACCGCTGTCGTTAGAGCGCGCGCCGGCGATTTGCTCATTCAGCGGAACAACCCGCTCGCGCTGACGGACTTTCAAGACATCTAGCGACGCATTTATGGCAGCGCGACGCATATAGCTTTCTTCCTTGTTCAGATGTTGTGCCGGCTCCTGATGAGAAAGCACTCGCAGAAATATCGTTTGTACGATATCTTCTGCATCAGCGGCATTCCCGGTGATCCGGTAAGCAGTCCGGAAAATCATGCCGTGATAGGCGCCGAATATGCGGCTGAACTCAGAAGATTGCGTAAGGCCGATCTCCTCGCGGATTAAAATTTCCAGAAACGCCTCCGCTTCTACCAGCTTTGCTGTTGGTCGCCACTAAAGACGAAGGACAGGCTTGATTATTACAGGTGGCGCAAACTTTTTTTTGCTGAGCCGCTGGCGGAGACGCTGACGTTCAGTCTGAATGTTGGCTGTTTGTCTTTGTGGTTCGCAGACGCTGAATTCCGCCTTTTGCGGGGACTAAACAAAACGAGACTGAACGGCGGGGATGCGAACTACCGGCATGTGCAAGTTTAAGACTTAAACCATAGATTTTAATCGCAAAAATGTCCCGAAGTCCTTTTACACCGGCGCATTCCTTCAGTGCGGGCCTCAATTCGGCGAAGCCTTGATCAATGGATATTCGTTTGTCTTCTTTTAGTTCTGGTTTCTCTGCCAAAGGCCTGGATAAAGCCTCGGTCTAAAAGATCTCTTTAGGGTGTTTGGCCAACTACTGCTGAAATCTCCTGCCAACCACGCCTTGATTGTGCAGAATAGTTTTCGACTTGGGAAGGTTTACTGAGGCTTCGCACAATTTCGGGCAGAGATTGGCCGATTAAGTCCGGTTCTAGAAAGCGTCCGAGGTGCTCTGGCTGAATCACTCTCAATCCGGAATTTATGCGACTGGCAGCAACCACCTCAGCTCTATGCATTCGTTTTTCTTTTTATAGAATCAACGACCTGATGTCGGCCAATTCCCTGTCACGAATGAACCTCCTTCGGGCTCTCTAAGTAAGCCCAGCGTTCAATGATCTTGCGGTGTGCAATTCGCCAAATGACGATTCCCGCGAATTGGATCTTGCGCCCGCTCTCTCGATCAGTGCCTCGCCATAGGTTCCGTACGACGACCTTATCTCCCTCGGCGATCATATCTTCGATGGTTACGGCCATATCCGGAAAGCGCTTCAGGGCGTTTCCCACGTATTGCTTAGCGCCTGCCGGCCCAGGCGGCGCGCCCGGCGGTACATCCGCGCCATGGTCAACAAAGTCGCCCGCGAAGTTCACGTCGGCGATCTCCAGATTCTTGCGGTTCACGAATTCCTCAAAGTGATTTCGGATGAACCCTTTCATCTCCTCTATGGACATGCCGGTCGTCGAGTCGTCATAATTCATGCTTTCCCTTTCTCATTTGACTTTTGGTCAATAAGACTCTGAGAGTCGATCCTACAACGCGAGCTTCAAAGCCTGGATGACTCGCGTTCTGCTCGAGAAAATAGACATCTAGAAGAAGGCGATTACTAAGCCGGATGCCCCCACCAACCCGGATGCGATTCTGATTCCATCGAGATACAGCGAAATCATAGAACACCTCATCGTCAGCGAAAACATGCCAATTGTCATCTGTCCCTAACGGGAGATCAAACATGAGCCGGTTGCGATAGCGGATCGGTGATGCCCCCAATCCGGCGAGCGTCCCCAACCGACCGAGCCCGACCAGCTTTTCAAAACGATTTCGATCCGATACTCTCAGTCTCCCTAGATGGATCGACTCCGACGCGGCGATCAATGGAGCGTTCACCAGCCAAGAGAATTGGGGCAAATCCACAAAAAGATATCCTGCCGTGAGAGTCAGGTTTCCGGGTACGTGGAAGTCGGCCATAATCCCGGTTGCCGCAAACTGCGGATTCGGAAGTTGTGTGTCGCATCGGGTCAGGGACGGTGCCACGAATTCGATGTGACGCCAGGAAGCTGCAAGATCGACTTCGTTCCACGTTTGCAGACGTTGCGCTTGCGCAAAACTGCAGGGTAAAAGCAAAAGAAACCTTAAGGCTCGGACTCTCATTTGCTGTTGCCGACCGCTACTTCGCCATCTCGTACAAAATGCTGAGGGCTTGCTGGGCTTTCGTTTCACGGAAGTCGCCGGCCAGTTCGCCTGCCAGAGTCATTACAGAGACAGTGGTCGCACCCGATTTGGCCATCCGTTGCAGCGCAGCCTGTTCTGTGCGTTCACTCATACCTCCACAAGCATCCAAGACGACGAACACTTTGTAGCCTTGATCTGAAGCTGTCAATACGGGGAACTGCACCGCCAACTCAGTGGCGACGCCGGAAATCAGCAGCGTTTTGCGTCCGGTCGCACCAACGGCTGAAACAATCTCCTCATTGAGAAACGAATCGCACGTCGTGCGATGGTGCGTGGGCAGGTCTCCAGCGCCTTGCGCGATTTGCGAAATCATCTTGGGGGAGCTGCCGTCCGCGCCGCCCACCCCAGTCACAATAACCGGCATCCCAAACAGCGCTGCCAGTTTCGCCAGCGCCAAAACTCCTTTTGTCAACCGATCAAGAGGTATCGTTTTCGTTAGTTCGACGATTCCCGCCTGCAGGTCGGCGAACAGGACCAAGCTATCCTGAGCGTTGATTCTTGACTTCGAGTGATTCGTCATAAAACGTTTGTTCGTTCCCTTCCAGAAGTGTTTATACGCTTGCGCGCGCGTTGGGTCATAAACCGGTTTTCATCCAACAGAACGCGGAATGAGAATCGGGTTTCGCGAACCAGAAATAGGGCGCCCGTAATCATGGCCGAAACGCCAACGGTACCCGCCAGGAACGCAAAAGCGAAACTGAAAGTGACTCCCGGCTGGGTACCCGTAGAAATGAGAACAGATCCGGTAAGAGAGACTAGCGTGCTTGCTACGAAACCGGCGACGGCGGTATAGAAACAGGTCAGCGCGCGGACAATCAACAAGGTGCGCGCTTCCGCCGATTCCAACTGGCGAATGCGAAGCTGCAACTCGTCTTCCGCAAGGCCTGAGTTTTTCTCAATCGTCTCTGAGAGCTCATGCACTCGATCAATAGCGCGCCCGTACCGATTGCCGGTTCCAAACAGCAATACACAGGAGGCATTGGTGAGAACCGCCGGCGCGGAGATGAACGTCAATACCGCGAATGGGTTTGTTGGTAAATCCACTCAAGATTCCTTACCGCGGGTCAGGCGGAATCGCGCCAACGGCTGTTGGTTGCGAAGAGACCAGAAAAGAGCTTTGTCTCTTTCGAGGGTTGCCGCATTGAGTTTGCTTTTAACGGCCAGATCAACAATCACAAATACACCCCTTCTTTGCAGTCAGACTGCGATTTTTCCCGCAACGGCATTGTCGGAAGGTACTCAATGTTCCGAGATGCTTTTGACAAACCGTGCCAGGTTTTCTAAGAGGGTAAAAGGACCGGGAGTGAGCAATCTACCGTTTTCGAGCTGTTTTGTCGTGTTCCTGCTACAGAATTTCGGGCGGAGGGCGGGTCAGTAGTCTCGTCGCCAACTCTAAAGGAGTATCTGTGAAAAACACACAGCACCAATCCGACGGCCAGAACGGCCAATCCGGCTACCGGCGATCAGCTTGGTGAACGCTCCGCCGTCAATCTTGTCACCTGGCGAAACAGATCATCGCATGAAGCGGGTCACAGTCATTGAGATATCATCCGCTTGATTAGTTTCCGTGCAAAAACACCTGATTGCCTCGAACGTTTGTTCGAGCACCGCGTCCAAATCCACATCAATGACGTTGGCTAAACCACTAAGCAGGCGTTCCTCACCGAACTCTTCATCGGCGGCGTTGCGTGCTTCAATGACACCGTCCGTGAACATCACCAGTGTGTCGCCCGGCTCGAGTTTCAGAGACTCTTCTTCATATCGTGCATCCGGGAGCAGCCCTACCACGGGCCCACCTGTCGTCAGTCGTCGTAGGCCGCGACGGGTGAGGAGAGACGCGAATCTGCTTAAAACATAAATGCTCGTAAATGTCTTGTTATCTTCTTGAAGGCGTTGGCTCAAACCATACATCTCGCAGGACTGCCGAAGCTGGCGCAAAAAATATTGTGCAAGGAGGCGTACACCCTATTGCCATCTAACCGGTTAAATGGCATTTGTTGCGACAGATGCGAAAAGTGACTTCCGCTAACCGACTTAGCGGCTACAACACTTTGAAAAGCAAATGGATTTGGCCGGACCCGGCCCTTGGCTCTTTCCAATTCTGACAAACCTGATGAACATCAGTTGAATGTCAAAAAGGTTTGGCAAACAGCCCTTCGTTGCGCCGCCGTGCCTTACTTCAGGATCTATAGCCCGCGGAAGTGACGAATGAACGAGTTTTGATACGTTTTAGGCTCAAAGACTTTGGAGTGGAAAGAATGGAAGTGGTTAGAGCAATGAAAATAAACGGTTTACATGGTGGGCGCGCAGGGACTCGAACCCCGGACCTCCTGCGTGTGAAGCAGGCGCTCTAACCAGCTGAGCTACGCGCCCTCAATTCAGGCGACTTCTTAATTCTAATCCAAGCCCCTAACGAAACCACAGCGCAAAATCAATCCCAAAAGCTGGTGACAGAAGTTTATAAAAAACTTTCTCCTACGCCCTCAACAACCTAAGCCCGTTTCTCACCACCAAACCGCACCACCAGATCTTACTCTCACAACGGAGATCTCTATCTCCAGAAAGCGTAACTAACATGATTCCGAATAACTTAGACATCGATACCACCGAGCCCGTCGAGGCTCCCGAAGCACACAATCCCAACGGCGGCCCCCGCACTCAGGAAGGCCGCGAAATCTCGTCGAAGAACGCCACCAAACACGGCTGCTGCGCCGAATCCACTCTGATAGTTCGCGGCGAAACGCTGGAAGAGTTCAAAGCCATCGAGGCCTCCTACAATAAGACCTACCAGCCCAAAGACGAAGTCGAAAAGCGTCTCCTAAATCAAGTCGTCCTCGCCGACTGGCTCCTCGAACGCGCCAACCGAACACTCGTTGCAGCCGAAGAATCCCTTCACAACTGCGGCTACGAAGTCACCGGCTGGGACGATTATCACCACAGCAGACTGGCCCGCTACACACGCTATCAAACCGCACGCGCCAACGCTTTTGCTAAAGCCAAGAAGGTCCTCGAAGATCACCGCAAGAATCGTTTAGCCGAATTCGAGAAGGCGTGCAAATACGCCATCTCACAAGAGCGTCTCAAGGCTGCCAAAAAGAAGAACGACAAAAAAGAGCCCAACTGGAAAGAGCAGTTAGAGCTGATGACCAAGCAAGCGCTCGAACTGGGCTACACGCCGCCGACCGAAGACGAACTCTAGCGTCGTCTCACCCCTTATTTTTTGCAAAAACCGACACCACTCCAGGGACAAGTGTGTCCAAAATCCTTACCAAACGCCGTTCCCGGCCCAGATAACCCCACTCACCACCAACGCGAACACCCCACACAGCCCTTGCATGGCATTGCCCACCGTTGGCTTCGGCCCTTGCGAGTCAGCAACGCTCCGTCTTCACCGTTTATTCCCGCAAACATACGGCGAAATCACCAGTTCGTTTCGAATGTCCTAAACTTACAGCTTCTTCAGCGCCACCCGCCGAACCTCAATCTTCATCGCGGGCCCCTTGTGTAGCTGAATCCCAATCAACCCGCTCATCTTCCGATTGGGTTCGTCATCATCAATCAACATGCTCATCATTCGCCCATTGATGTATTGCACCAACACATTTCCCCGCGCTATCACATACATCTCGTTCCAACCATCCGCATGAATCAACCCCTTCAATTCATCGCTGCTGCCCAAGCTCCCCACCACCCCTGGCTTCTGTCCCGTAGAAATGTAGTTCGATTGTCCCCGCAGCGCCAAGAACCCACGCCCGCGCTCTTCATAAATCTGCCCGGTATAAGTCTGTTCGCCGTCAATATCCGCCTGGTAACCCTTCATCGCCCAGCGAATGTTCGGCAGCTCAATGCTCCGGTACTGCACACCGCTATTGAACCCGGTCAATTTATACTCGGTCTTCAACTCAAAGTTCGCCGGCTCGCCCTTGCGCCAAATCAGAAACGTGTTCTGCATCGGCTGCTTCTCTTTGGTCGTCTCCCCAACGAACTTCCCATCCTCAATCCGCCAGAAGTTGGGGTCGCCATCCCAACCATCCATGCTCTTGCCGTCGAAGATCGGCTCGAACCCCGTCTCCGGCAGCGGAGCAATCAGCTTGCTCAAGTCTGCGGCTCCGGCCGTCATCGTCAAACTCGGCACCGCCGCCGCCAGCGCACCAATCGCCGCTCGTCTATTCATCTTGTTTTCATTCATCGCAAGCCTCTTTGCCAACTACTTCTCGCCAACCGTCTCCCAAGTTCTGTTCCGCGCCGACCGCAACACCGCATCCGTCACCTCATCCGTCCCCAACGCATCTCGGAATGTCGGCGCTGCATCCTTCCCTTCCCCTGCGGCTTTCACAAAGTCCGCAAACTGATGGATGAACGTATGCTCATACCCAATCTGCAATCCCGGCACCCACCACTGCTTCATATAAGGATGGTCGCCATCCGTAATATGAATGCTCCGCCATCCTCGTAGCTTGCCTTCATCCCGATGGTCGAAATACTGCAGTCGGTGCAAATCATGCAGGTCCCAAAACGCTGAAGCGTGCTCGCCGTTGATCTCCAGCGTATAAAGCGCTTTGTGCCCGCGAGCATATCTCGTGGCTTCAAACGTCGCTAGCGCCCCATTGACAAATCGAGCCAGAAACGCGCTCGCATCGTCAATCGTCACCGGCTGCACTTTGCCCGTCAGCGTGTGGGTCCGTTGCTTGATGAACGTCTCCGTCATGGCCGACACTTCACTAATGCTGCCGTTCAACCATATCGCCGTGTCAATCGCGTGCGCCAGCAGATCGCCCGTCACGCCGCTGCCAGATACAGCCGCATCCAATCGCCACAGTCCAGCACCGCCTTGCGGCAGGTCTTGCGAAATGGTCCAATCCTGCAGAAACTTCGCCCGGTAATGAAAGATCCGCCCGAACTTGCCCTCCTCCAACATCGCCTTCAACATCGTCACCGCTGGCACGCGGCGGTAGTTGTACCAAACCATGTTGCGAACACCCGCGCGTTCCACCGCGTCCACCATCGCCTCCGCTTCGGCGGCATTCCGTCCCAGCGGTTTCTCACACATCACCATCTTTCCGGCCTTCGCCGCCGCAATCGCAATCTCGGCGTGCGAATCGTTGGGCGTCGCAATGTCCACCATGTCAATATCCGGGCGGCTCACCAGCTTGCGCCAGTCCGTCTCCACCGACGCATAGCCCCAACGCCTGGCAAACTCATTCACCGCTTGCTCATTACGCGCGCACACCGCCTGCAGCACTGGCTTCGCAGGCAGATCAAAGAAATGCGGAGCCTGATGGTACGCGTTCGAATGCGTGCGGCCCATAAAGCCGCAACCCACTAATCCAATCCGAAGTTCATCCTTCACTCGTTCCACCCATGTGCCTCGCGCACCGCCAGCATCGTCCGCAAGATCGTGTTCCACGTCTCCTGGCGCATCATCACCTCATTCGGAAACATACAACCGTCCCAGCAGATATGTTGAAAGGCCTTCGTAACCGCGCCGCCGTCATCTCTCAGCCATGCGCCCGCGTCCCGCACCACATCCAACTTTCCATTCGGATCGTTTGGCAAACAGTGTCGCCCCGTCTTGTCGTGCGAACCTTCACCCTTCACCGTCGCATCGTTCTGCGCCACGTGAAAATCAATCGTCCACGGCCGCAGCGGGCTCGCCATTTTTTGATAAGCCGCAGCCAGCGTCGCTCTGTCTGTCCAATCGAAATCCTTCGGCAAGATGCGATCCCCATCCGCGTTATACCCGGCCGTGAATAGCAGCGTATGCGCCATGTCCGCCTGAAAGCCCACTGTCTTGGGCCGGTTCACTTTCTCCAACAACTCCACCATGTGCCGCCAGCTATGCATTCCCGCCCAACAAATTTCCCCTTCCGCCGCTATCCGCTCGCCGTAGTCTTCCGCAATATCCCCCGCTTGCCGGAACGTCTCCGCAATCGCATTCGTACTCGCTTCCGGATCCTTCGCCCAATCCGCCGGACTTGCCGCCGAATCAATGCGCACAATCCCATACGGTCGTATGCCCAACTGCCGCAATTTCCCTGCGATTGCGCAGGCTTTCTTTACCTGCGTCAGAAACCGCTCTCGCTCCGCCTGACTACCCATCGCAGATCCGCCGCCCGTCGGTGCCCACACCGGCGCAACTACAGAACCAACCACTAAATGCTTCGTCGCTATCTTGTCCGCCAGCTTCTTCAGGTCATCATCGCTGGAATCAATGTCCACATGCGGAGCGGACAGGAACAAATCCACGCCCTCAAACCGCGCTCCATCCACTTGCGCCCTCGACGTCAAATCCAGCATCGTGTCCAGATCAATCGCCGCTTCAGAGCCTTCGCCCTTACCAACCAAGCCCGGCCACATCGCGTTATGAATCGCCGGATACTTATTGGGCATCTGGATTCCCCGGTCCAAAATGCTTTAAGATAACCAGCGGCTCCGTATCGCTTAAGTTCTCCACCACCACACCGCGCTTCGCCGCGTCAACGCTCACAAACAACTCATCCTCAGTCATCGCGCCAAACCGAATCATCGACGGCGTACTCACAGCCAGCTTGCCAACCGTTCCATGTCCCTGCGTCAATATCAACCCATAAGCCGCCGCATCGGTAATCGTCGCCTTGCGCTTCGGCAGTATTGTCAGCTCCTTTGCTGAATAGTAAGGCGTTCCATAGGTCACCCACAGTTCCCGATACCCTTCCGCCTCGCTCTCCGCAAACGGCCGCACCGGCTTCGGAAAAGTTTTGTTCGTCCTCCCAAATTCCGGATTCACGTTTGCGTCCCAATCCAACATCTCCACCAGATAATCCAAGTCGTTGTGATACTCGGGCAACACATCCTTCACCAGCAGCGCTCTGTCCACCGGTCTGCCGTCTACTAACGACTGGAACATCGCAAACACATCGCTATTCACCTGCGGCTCATACGTCACCAAAGATCCCGGCGCATGCAGAATGCCCGGATTGATTTGCCATCCCGCACCCGGCTCAAGCCTGTAAGCGCGCGAATGGAACAATATGCCGTTGTCCCCTTTGTTCCAATCCGCCAGGCACTGCCGTATCTGCGCCTTCGAGGTTCCCGGCTCCAAACCCATAAATGTGAACGGGAAGTTGTTGTCCTTCTGGTTGTATTGCGGCGGGAAGTAATAAGCTTCCGGCTTGCCCCGCTGACCCGTCGTCTTGGCAACTGCATCGTTCTGGTGCATGTGATGCGGAATCGGACCCAGGTTGTCAAAGAACTTGCACAGCAACTTCCAGCCAGCGCTCCCAACCAGTGCGTCGCCCTCGCTCTCCATCGCTTCCTTTAATAGGAACCGCCCACCGCCAGTCCGCACATAACTCAGTCCTTCATCCGCCGGAGTGCCTGGCCCGTTCGAAGCATTCGTAGTGGAAGAAAACCACCGCTCATTAATCCCGCCCCGGTGCGCGCCCAGCGCATACAAATCGTCCGGATGCAGCCGCAACCGCCCACCGGGAATCATAAACGACCGTGGCACCCAACACGGCTCCAACCGCAAAATTCCTTCGCCCGATTTCAAGGCCTCTGTCACTTTAGTTGTCATTGTTTTTGCCTCTAGAACTGTATCAAGAGGCAAATCATAAATCTGGCCCGTACTCCACCCACTGGTCTAGTGCTTCTTGATTGTTCCCTTTGCCTATCAAAGTTTGATAAGCTAACGGACCATTGAGGGGTTAGTCTGCGACCGGAAATCAAGTTCCTCAGTCGCTAAAGCATTTATATTATGAGCTTCCACGATCGAGAAGCGATCTCAATTGAGAATGACAATGTCCGTGTCACTGTCCTTGTCGAAGGTGGCCACATTGCAGAAATCTTCCACAAGAAGCAGCGGATCAGTCCGCTCTGGATTCCTCCCTGGCCTAGCGGAGAGCCTTCTAAATACAATCTCGAAACGCATCCGGAGTTTGGTCATGACGCGGAAAGCAAACTGCTCATGGGCATCATGGGCCACAACTTATGTCTCGATATGTTCGGCGCTCCTTCTAAAGAGGAAGCCGAGGCTGGTCTAACTTGTCACGGAGAATCGTCAGTTGTCCGCTACGACATACAGGCGTTTGCTGATGAGTTGCAAATGAGCGCCTCCCTGCCCCTTTCCGGTCTGTCCTTCAAACGATCGCTTGGCTTAGAGGGCGAATCCGTCATCATTAGCGAATCCGTAACGAATCTGACGGCGCTAGATCGTCCTATCGGTTGGACGCAGCACGTAACTCTCGGGCCACCCTTCCTAAACGCGAAAACCGAATTCGCCCTTCCCGCGGCAAAATCGCGAACCTTTGAATCACCCGATTTCGACGGCGGCGTTATGGCAACCGCTACTGACTTCAAATGGCCCAACCTCCCGCTTGCCAGCGGCAAGACCGTCGATCTTCGCACCTTCGGCGACGATGAACCATTCTCTCGATATTCTGCTCACCTCATGGAACACGGCCATTTGGCTGGGTTCGCCGCCTTCTCTCCTAAACACCAAACCTTGTTCGGCTACCAGTGGCAAAGAGTTGATTTCCCTTGGCTTGGCCTTTGGCAGGAAAACAAAAAACGCGCCCACGCACCCTGGAATCATAAAGGTGTCACTTGTGGACTTGAGTTTGGAGTCTCCCCCTTTCCGGAAACCCGGCGTCAGATGATCGCGCGCCCCCCGCTGTTCGGCGCGCCCGTTTATCGCTGGCTCCCCGCAAATTCAACCGCCGACGTCACTTATAAGGCATTCATACGCCATGCAACGCAATTGACTGAGGATGCCTGGAGTTAATGCATGATGCTCCCCAATGACCTCGTCCTCCAAGCAATTGAAATTCGCAAGTCTTTCGGTGGTGTTCACGCTTTAAAAGGAGTGTCGCTCGCTCTTTATAAGGGAGAAGTTCACGCTCTGGCCGGAGAGAATGGCGCAGGAAAATCCACCTTGATGAAGATCTTGGCAGGCGCGCTCCAGCCGGATAGCGGCCAAATCTATCTTCATCAACACCTCGTCGCGCACAACTCTCCCAGCCTGGCCCACTCCCAAGGCATTGGCATCGTCTATCAGCAACCCGCTCTGTTCCCTGATCTTTCAGTCGCTGAGAACATTGCACTCGCTACTGAAGCCTGTTCCCCTTTCAGGCGCGTCGATTGGAAAAAGCGGCGCGTATTAGCGGCTGAACTCTTGTCTAAGATAGGAGCGCAGTTTTCTCCCGACGTGCTGGCTGGCTCGCTCACTGCGCCCGAACAGCAATTGGTGGAGATTGCCAAAGCTCTCGATGCCAAACCATCGGTCTTAATTCTCGACGAGCCAACCGCAACGTTAGGCGAAAAAGATGCGGAGAACCTATTCCGAATCGTTCGCCAGTTGCAGTCGCAGGGCACAACCATCGTCTACATCACGCACCGTTTGGAAGAGATCTTTAATCTGGCTGACCGTGTTACGATCCTGCGCGACGGAGAGTGTGTTTATGCCGGCGCTTTGCGCGAACTGACCCGAACCAGCCTCATTAGCACCATGGTAGGTCGCGAAGTAACTTCTATCTTCCCCACGCGAACCAGAACTCCAGGCGCTGTCACCCTCGATATTCGAAAAGTTTCCTGTCTCGATGCTGGCATCAAAGACGCCTCGCTCTCTGTTCGTCGAGGTGAGATCGTCGGCTTGGCTGGTCTCATCGGTTCTGGCCGCACGCAACTCGCAGAATGCATCTTCGGCCTTCGCAAACGCGATTCCGGCGAGATCGTCGTAGATGGCACCCGCCTCGCCATGCAATCCCCGCGCGAAGCCATCCACAACTCCATCGCTTATGTTCCTGAAGATCGCCGCAAGCATGGCGTGATTCTCGGCATGCCGGTTTCGGCCAACACAACGCTTTCCAGTCTTGCCAAAATCTCGAATTATGGCATCCTGCAAACCAAGGTTGAGAAGCAATCGGCAGGAGATTTCTCGCGCCGTCTGCGCGTCAAAACTACCTCCGTCGAAACGCTGGCGGGCGATCTTTCGGGTGGCAACCAGCAAAAGGTCGCCTTGGCGCGCTGGCTCATGACCGAACCCAAGATCCTCATTCTGGATGAACCAACCCAGGGCATTGATGTCGGCGCAAGAGCGGAAATTTACACCTTTATCAGCGAACTGGCTGACCGCGGTATCGCCATTCTGCTGATTTCGTCCGATATGAACGAAATCCTGGGGATGAGCGACCGCATCGTAGTCATGTCTCGAGGCGAAGTTTCAGGCGAGCTGAGCCGTTCTGAAGCAACCCCCGAATCTGTACTGCATTTCGCGCTCGGTTACAAAGATCACGTTCTTGAAGGGCAGGTCGTCTAAATTGAAATTTCGACGAGAGTGGCCTTGTTTGGTTGCTCTTCTGGTGCTGGCTGCGCTGATGGCCATTTTTGCGCCCGGATTTTTTAGCGCTGCCGACTTACGAGACATCTTAGTATCCAACGCACCATTGCTTTTGGTCGCCGCTGGCATGACTTTTGTTATCATCGTCGCCCAAATCGACATTTCGGTTGGCTCCATCTTCGGCGTTACCGCTTTGGCTTGCGGCTCGCTGGCCAAACAGGGGTCGCCCATCTACCTGTTACCGCTCATCATGTTGATCGCAGGCGCGGCTTTCGGTGCGGTTAACGCGGGTCTAATCGCTTTTGCGCGCGTTCCCTCTATTGTCGCCACGCTGGCAACCATGGTGATTTGGCGTGAATTGCTCCGCTGGGTTAGCGGTGGCGCTTGGGTGGAAGGACTTCCCGCGAATTTTCAATGGCTGGGACTTGGTCAATCAAACGGCAGACTCCTGATCGTACTTTCTTCCGTACTCATCTTCGCCTTCTTAACTTGGGCTTCAAAACATCTGTGGATAGCGCGCGCTGTCTTTGCCACCGGGTCCGATAGCGAAGCGGCTCGCGTAGCCGGAGTGCCCATCAAACAGGTTGTGTTCTGGGTCTTTGTGTTGATGGGAGCGTTGACCGGACTCGCGTCTTTTCTGAATTCAATTCGTTTTTCGGACGTCCCTGCCAATAGCGGCATGGATTTGGAATTGAAGGCTATCGCCGCCGTGGTTGTCGGTGGCACACCCATCACCGGCGGTAAGGGAACCCTTTGGGGAACGTTATTGGGAGTTGTTTTGCTCGGCTCCTTAGCGCAAGCGTTAGTGTTCCTAGGCATCAGCGCATCGTGGGAGAAAGCCATCCAAGGCGCAATCATCCTATTTACCGTTCCCTTGGAAGCTTTTCTGAGTCATCGCCGCAACAAAGAGGCAGTGGTTTAGCACAGTGAACAGAACCAGACACGAACTGATTCTTGCCGTCTTCATCCTCTTTGAGATTTTTGTCTTCTCTTTCACCGGCCACCACTTTTTCAGCATCTACAACGGCTTTGAGTGCATTCGCCTTGCGGTCGAAATCGGTCTGCTGGCATTGGCGCTAACGCCAATTATTGTTACCGGCGGCATTGATTTGTCGGTTGGCTCCATGATGGGTCTGGCTGCCGTTGTTTTTGGCGCGCTGACGCAAAGTCTTCACTGGCCCGTCTTGGCTGCTATTGCCATTGCGGTGTTGGTAAGCCTCGCCGGAGGCGCCTTAAACGCTTTTTTGATTTCCATGCTTCGGGTCTCGCCGCTTATCGTCACCCTGGGAACGTACTCGCTCTTCCGCGGCATCGCCGAAGGCATCACCGGCGGCGCAGTGAACTATTCCAATTTTCCAAGCTCGTTTTTGTTTTGGGGACAAGGTTATTGGCTGCACATCATTCCGCCTCAAATGCTGTTATTGGTAATTGCCGCCTTTGCCTATTGGGTGCTACTCGAAAGATCGGTTTTGGGCCGAGCTTTTTATGCGGTCGGACATTCTTACGAGGGCGCGCGCTATGCCGGAATTCCGGTAAAGCGGCAAATCGGGCTTGTCTACCAACTGTCGGGATTAGCAGCCGGTTTGGCCGCCATCGTGTATGTTTCGCATCTCGGCCAGGCTAAGTCCGATGCGGGAACTGGTTACGAACTTACTGCCATTACGGCAGTTGTTTTAGGAGGCACATCCATTACCGGCGGTTCGGGCACTATTGTCGGCACATTGCTCGGTCTCGCGGCCATCGTGTTACTGCAGAACGGAATTCGCTTGTCGGGCTGGCCTACTGAAATGGCAGGCGTGGCAACGGGTGTCTTGCTAATTGTCACGCTGCTCCTGGAGAGCTACGCGCGGAAACGCAAGATTTCAGTTTTCGCGGTAGCCTCAATCGCCGTCTTGACCACTGTTGTTTTACTTTTCGCTACCAACTCCAAATCGGTCGCCAGTGCCAATCGAATCGTTGTCGGAGTGATGCCAAAAGCCAAAGGCGATCCGTACTTCATCAGTTGCCGTATTGGAGCGGAACAGGCCGCGCGCGAACAAAATGTAGAACTGCTGTGGGACGGTCCAACCGGTTTGGATGCCGCCAAACAGAACGAAGTGATCGAAGGTTGGATCACTCGCGGTGTCGATGCCATTTCTGTGGCCGTCGAAAATGGGCCGGCCATTTCGGGTGTACTAAGGAAAGCGCGCGCTCGAGGCATCAAAGTCACAACCTGGGACGCGGATGCGGAACCCGATGCGCGAGACTATTTCTTAAATCAAGCCACGCCGAAGGATATTGGCTTTACGTTGACTGATGAATCCGCTCGGATTATGAAGAATTCCGGCGAACTGGCCATCGTCACCGGTTCGTTAAGTGCATCCAATCAGAACCTATGGATTTCCTTTATCCAACAGCGGCTTGCGGAAAAATATCCCAAAATCAAACTAGTTAATGTTCTCCCCAGCGACGACGACCGCGACAAGGCATTTTCGCAGACCGAGACGCTGTTAAAGGTATTTCCAAATCTCAAAGTAATCATAGCCATTTCCGCGCCCGCCGTTCCTGGCGCGGGAGAGGCAGTAAAACAGTCGGGTTCGAAGTCCGTGCATGTCATTGGTTTGTCGCTACCCAATCTATGCAAACCTTACGTTCACGACGGTGAGGTGGAAGCCGTGGTTCTTTGGAAAACTGCAGACCTCGGCTACCTCTCCGTTTTGGCGCCCGCAGAACTGGTACGCGGCAAGTTTCGCGCGGGTACGGCGACACTTTCGGCGGGGAAGCTAGGAGATTTAGCCGTACAAGATCATGACGTCATCCTGGGAAAACCATTCATTTTCCGAAAAGACAACATCGATCAATTCGATTTCTGAGAATCCGCAAACTGCGCCACCCGGTTGGCGAAATTCTCGCCCGACTCGGTTTCTAACAACCGCTTCCTGATGGGCAGCGTAGAATCCAGCTCATGCACCAGGCGCAAAAGGCTGCGTAAATTTGACTCCGTCAGCCGCGCGCTACCGGGAATATCAGGTTGTGGAAGGTAGTTGGCATCCACACCGAATTCAATCCGAAATTGCTCTTGATCGGCCGCTTCGCCGAATTCCGGCCCTTGGCATACGATCGATACACGCGCCGGTGCCAAAGCCCAGTTCCCGTCGATGTACTGCCAGAGATCCCAAAAAGATTCAACCTGCTGCGCAATATCGTCGCCGGAGTAATCCTGCAGGATCTCCAACACTTCGTCCACGTCAATGGGACCATTCATTGGCCTTTCTAGCAGCGGCGGTTCGGTAATATCAACGGCCAATACAGAAATTGTGGTTTGCCCTTGCGGACGCTGCGAAAACGGAAATAGTCTCAGTAATTTCTCGAATTGCTTCAGCCGGCGTCCACCCGTATCACGATCAAGCCAGATCGATAAGTATAACTGGTCTGTCATAGTTCCATTATCATTGTCTTGTGATCACTGACCTCGTGCAAATCAAAAGGTTTGGCGAAAAGCAGCGCGAGGAAAATCTACGCTTCCGTTCCTGGATGAAGCGCCACAACTTTGTGGAGCGGCGTTTGAGGATTATCGCGCAAACCGTCGAAGAAAAAACGGACTGCACCGCCTGCGCAAACTGCTGCCGTGTCGCCACAACGCAAGTCACGGAGCGGGATTGCGAGCATTTGGCGAAGTTTCTGCGCGTGAAATTAAGCGAATTCATTCGCGATTACACCGTCGAAACCGAAGATGAAGGCCGCATCTTGAAGCGCGACGACAACGGCTGCGTGTTCCTGGATGGCAATCTGTGCTCGGTTTACGAATCGCGTCCAGGTACGTGCGAAAACTTTCCACATTTGGTGAAAGGCAATGGTTCATTGCTCAGCCGAATGTGGCACATGCCCGATCGCGCGGTGTACTGCCCCATTGTCTTCAATACTCTGGAAGAGTGGAAGGTCGAAACCGGTTTTAAAAAATGACGTTTGTTATTGGCGCACTCTTGGTACTGCTTTTGCTGGCAGTAGCATTTGGCGCATTTCAGAGTTCGCAGGTACAGCACTGGCGAACCACCTCCCGCGAAGCTAAACAACAAGCCGACCAGCGCGCCGCAGAACTGGAATCAACGCGCAAAAGTCTAATTGAGTCGGAAATAAAATCGCGTATGCTTTTGCAATCGCAAGAGCAATTAGACGAAAAATTTCGGTTGCTGGCTGCGGAAGCTTTGCAAACCAATAGTCAGATGTTCCTGGACCGGACGCGCGATCAATTGCAGCAATTCGTGGAACCCGTCAACCAAACGTTGCAACGTTTCGGCGAGCAGGTAAACGAAATTGAGAAATCCAGAGTCGGCGCTTATTCGGAAATCACGACACAAGTAAAAGCATTAACCGACCTGCAGGAAAAAGTACGGCAATCGACCGATCAGCTTAAGACGGCATTGCGATCGCCCGTCCAACGCGGACGTTGGGGTGAGATGCAATTACGGCGCGTCGTGGAATTAGCAGGAATGCTTGAATATAGCGATTTTGCCGAACAGAAAACACTTTTCGGCGAAACGAATCAACGGCCGGATTTGATTGTGCGACTCCCGAACAATTGCGAAGTCGTTATCGATTCTAAAGTTTCACTTGAGGCTTATTTGCGAGCTTTGGAAGCCGAAAATGAACCCGACCGCCAAAGATTTCTAAAAGACCATGCGAGCCAAGTTAGAACGCACGTGAAGTCTTTAGGCGAAAAGGCGTACTGGCAGAGATTGTCTACTTCGCCGGAATTTGTCATTGCGTTTCTACCGCTGGAATCTCTATACAGCGCCGCATTGGAGCAGGACCCCGCCTTAATGGATTACGGGGTCGAAAAGCGCGTTCTGATCGCAACGCCACTGACGTTGATTACTCTTTTGCTGACCATTTCGCATGGCTGGCGTCAGCACGCGATTGCTCAGAATCTAGATCAAATCCGAAACACCGGACAAGAGCTGTACACGCGATTGCTGACGATGGCTCAACACTTCAGCAAGTTGGGGAACGCCATCGAAAGGACTGTGGAGACTTACAACCAGACGGTTGGTTCTTTAGAGCGCAACGTTTTACCATCAGCGCGAAAGTTTCATGAATTGCGTCCGGCAAATGCGGGCAAACTAGACGAACTTCCCGAAGTAGAGGGTTCTTTGCGGCAGTTAGACGCTGCCAAGTGGTCTTAGTTCAGCTTTTCCGTCAAGGTTGTCGGATTAGCCAATTGGAATGTGAGCCGCGTTTCGCTGTCAATAACGGCAGGCTTGCCGTGCCCCATCAGGACGGCACCTGTGCCTGCTGCGCCGCCGGCACCGGCGCCGATCGCCGAACCCTTGCCGCCGCCTGCAATTGCGCCGATAATAGCACCCAAAGCAGCGCCACCGCCCATCTTCACCACTTCTTCGTTGGTATTGGACGCCCCCTTACGCAGCGACTCATTGGTAGTTATGCGCATGGTTTGGCCGTCCGTGGTGGCAATTTGTGTGAGCGCGACGCTAAGTTCCGCCATACCTTCCAATTTTCCTGGCTTTTGCGCCTTCACAATCCGGCCCAGGACTTTTGCCCCGCGATCAGCAATGATAAACCCCTCAACAACAACGGGCGTCTCCAACGTAGCTCGGAATGTGTCGCCGGTGTAATTGTGATCTGTGGAAAGCTTTTCATTCAGTCTGATGGCCAAGCTGGTTCCGGCCGGAATTGTGACCGTGTGGGGCTGCGGAGGCGGAGGGGGAGCCTGCACCTGAGGTTCTGGAACTTGTGCCGCTACAACCGGAACTGGCGCTAAAGCCGGGGTCAAGCTTGGCGGCGGAGTGGCGGGCACTTGAACTTCAATCGGCTTCGGATTCGCCATCGCAAGCGAAACTGGCCGACTGGTGATTCGGGCTTTGGGAAGGATCAATCGGGGCGGAGGAACAATTTTGGCGGTGGCCACTTTAGTCGGAACCGGCTTCGGCTTAGCAACCACGGGCATTACCGGCACTACCGGAGTGATGTCAACGGGCTTTGGTGGAGATGTAAGATCGGGGACTACACTTTTGGCGACAACCGCCTCCTGAACTGGCTTCTCGACAGGTGGCGGGGGAGCATCCGCAACCTTAAAATACGTGAAAGCTCCGCCTAAGGCCAGGACCACGCCGGCAAGAAACGCCGCGCCTGCTTTGACAGAAACTCCAGTGTGCATTACGCCCTCTTCCCTACTTAACGTGGAATAACCAAGTTAAGTTTCGCCCCTACTAGTTAAAATATAGTCATCGGCTCGCAGTTTCCCGCCAATATGAACGACGGTCAATTATTCGATTTCCCCAGCGGCTACAAGCTGGGGGCGCTGGAAATTAGCCCAGCAACGGTACTGGCTCCCATGGCCGGCGTGACTGATACCATTTTCCGACGACTGATTCGAGACCAAGGCGGATGTGGACTTCTGATGACGGAGTTTACCAGTTCGCATGGTGTGTTAAGCACCAAGACAGCGAAACCCGGCAAACGCAATCGGAACTTCCGCTACCTCTATTTCGCGCCCGACGAACACCCTATTACGTGCCAACTTTTCGGCTCGGACCCGGATGTGATGGCCGAAGCTGCGCGTGTGTGTGAGGATCGCGGATTCGATGCTGTAGATATCAACTTCGGCTGCCCGGTAAACAAAGTCGTTAAGTGCAATGGCGGATCGGGACTTTTGCGCGACCTGCCGCTTGTGGAAGGAATTCTGACGAAGGTAAGGGAAGCGATATCGATTCCGTTGACCTGCAAGTTCAGGGCAGGTTGGAGTGACCAGGAGTTGGTGTTCGTTCAAATGGCGAAATTGGCCGAGAATTGCGGCCTTGCCGCCGTTGCCTTGCATCCCCGAACACGCGAGCAAGGGTACAGCGGTAAAGCAGATTGGGCGCGCATCGCGGCAGCAAAAGATGCGGTGAAAATACCAGTAATCGGCAATGGTGACATCTCGACGCCGGACGATGCGGTGCGCATGTATCGGGAAACCAAGTGCGATGCGGTCATGATTGGGCGGACAGCATCTTACAATCCGTGGATTTTCCGCCAAATATCCGATTACCTGCGTACCGGAGCTTACACTGTTCCAACAGATTTTGAGCGGTACGAGATCATGAAGACTTACTATCGAATGTTGGAGCAACAGGGCGAGTCAGATGCGTTGGGAAAGATGAAGCAGTTCGCAACCTACTTTACCCACGGAGTTCGGAATGGAGCAAAACTGCGCACGGAGATCTATCGAACCCAGGATGCAAAGCAGGTGTTGAGTATTGTGGATGCCTTTTTCAGTCAACAACTTGATTGCGCCGAGGTGGCGTGAAGCACGTTCAGTTGATTACAGATGGCGCCTGTAAGGGTAACCCCGGACGCGGCGGTTGGGCTTGCATCTTGCGTTTCGGCGCGGTCGCACGTGAGATATATGGCTGCAGCCCTTATACAACCAATAATCGGATGGAACTGGCAGCTGCTATTGAAGGCCTACTGCGGTTGAAGGAAAGCTGTTCGGTTGATTTAATTACGGATTCCGAATACGTACTAAAAGGCATCACGGAATGGATTGACGGCTGGAAGCGCAAAGGCTGGGTAACGAGCTCAAAAAAACCTGTGACTAATAAGGATTTGTGGATGACGCTAGATTCGCTTGTCGCCAAGCATAAAGTGGAATGGAATTGGACTAAAGGCCATGCTTCGCACGACGACAATAACCGTTGTGATGAACTAGCCAGCATAGCGGCAGCAGAGCAAATCAGCAGTGAAGCGAAGCCCACCCGGGACATTTATCGCAAAGATGACTAATTCAGGAAAGCGCGTTTGCGTGTTTGGCGGTACGTTCGACCCTATTCACATTGCCCACATTCGGATTGCCGAAGAGGCGAAGATGAAGTTCAAGTTGGACGAAGTGTTGTTGGTGCCGGCAGGCAATCCTCCGCACAAAGACGCTTTCACACCATTCGAGGACCGGTATCAGATGGTGCAACTGGCCTGCGAAGGGCACGCTGGACTATTGGCATCACCGTTAGAAGCGGGCTCAGCGCATAGCTTCACCATCGACACGCTGCAACGTGTGCGCGGCATGATGCAACCGGCTGACGCATTGTACTTTCTAATCGGCGCAGATGCGTTCAACGACTTGGAGACGTGGAAGGGCTGGCAGGAACTGGTGCAGATAACCGAGTTCATCGTGGTGGCGCGTCCTGAGAGCGAGTACAGGGTGCCACTAGGAGCTCACGTTCACAGGCTGGATGGTCTTGCCCTGCAAATCTCGAGTTCCAGTATCCGAGCGAACTTAGCGACAGGCGAGCCAACACCCGAGCTAGATGACAGAGTCCGCGCCTTTATTGAAGAACGCGGACTTTACGGATTTAGGACGGCGCGTTTTACTGCTTAGCAGTGACGCAGTATTGATCGAAAGCCTGCTTTAAAACCTGAGCGATGTGGGGCGCATCACTGCTCTCAATCTGGTAGCGGTGCAGAACAAAAACTGGCTTACCATCGCGGAACAAAGCCATCGACGGCGAAGATGGTGGGACATCAGCAAGTAATTCTCTGACACGCGCGACAGCTTCGACGTCGCCGCCCGCAAAAACTGTGACCGCTTTGTCAGGCCGGTTGGCATTCTGTAGAGCCATTCCAACCGCCGGCCGCGCCTTTCCGGCGGCACAACCGCAAACGGAATTTGTAATCATGAGAACGGTCCCGCTGCCAGCGAGCACGAGGTCAACATCCTCGGCGGTGCGACACTCGTCAACTCCATATTGGGTCAAATCTTGCCGCATCGGTATGATCAATTGTTCTGGATAACGCATATTACTAATAAGACAAGTGTAGCGTTAACCGAATAGCAATTTGCACTGTTCCCACGCTTTAATGTGCGTTTCTTGGTCGTTCATTAGGAACTGAGTGCCCAGAAGTCAGACCGGTTCAGCGACTGCCCGCGGACTCGCAGAAGCTGAGATGTGATTTTAAGGGTTAAGCGCCGCCACGGTCCTTTGTCACCTTCGGTGTAGCCAAATAACCAACGATGGTGTCTTTTCGGACCTCATTCACTACGATTTCGTACGGTTGCCGAGCTTTCTTGGTATAGAACTGAATCGGCTCGTTGATGTTGCGATCCTTCTTCTCCACAGTTGCGTCATCGGCGGTAATGGCAATAGTGAACTTATGACGTTTGGGATCCGCCTTCTTAAGTTCGACCGTGATATCGGCAACGCGAGTTGCTTGCTTGCCCTTCGTGATGGTGAATTCGGCGTAATTGCGTTCACCGAGTTCGCGTAATGCTTTCAGTTCTGTCGAGTTGGTAGCGATAAGGCTGGCATGGCTGTCCAAATCGCCCTGAGCGTGCTTCAGATTAGCAATAGTATTTTCAAGCTGGCTTTTGGTGTTGCCGAGATCGGTTTTCACATTGCCAACATCGCTACTAACGGCTGCGACTTGAGTATTAGCGGTATCGGCACTCTGCTTAGCTTCGGAAATCGCCTTTTGCTGAACTTCCTCTTCTTGCGCAACCTTTGACTGCAAGCTATCTACCTGACGTTGAGCATCGAGCTTGGCTTGGCCAACCGCATTTTGCGCGGCAATGCGCTCATCCGCCAAGCGTGTTTGCAGTTCCGCTTCCTTTTCGCGGGACTGCCTCACCGCCTCGCTTGAGTCCACTCGCATCTGATCCACTTGGGAAGTAAGCGCATCGGTCACTTTCTTTAGCTGTCCGGCAGTTTCCGTTCGCAAGTTGGATAACTGAACGTACTGGTAAATATTCGAAGCAGCCAAAAGGACAAGAGCACCCACAAGTACAGGTGTTTTCCAGTTTGGACCGGACGGCTGAGGAATGATATAGGTTGGCTGTTGTGGACTGCCCATTTATTGAACTCCGCTAAGATTCAGGATTAAAGACTATCGAAAACTAATGGATGACGCCTATTATACGTCTGAAAGCCGTTTGGCAGTCTAGAGAATTGGCGATCTAGCTCGTCATTTTACCGTTAGGCTCTTCCTGAGTTGACGTAATCGACTGCTTTGCGGTTTCTTTCCGCAGTTCTGGCCGAGCAAAAGCCAGCAGTTCCTGACGCGGTAAGCCAGGCTCAAAACATCGTCTGCAGCGTGCTTCATAAGCGCCTTCGGCACCAACCAAAATCAGTTCATCTGATTCAACCAGTCGCTGCGTGTGTTTGGCAGGAACCCCACAGCGCATACAAATGGCTAGCGTCTTGGTTATGGACTCTGCAATGGCAAGAAGATCCGGCATGGGAACGAAGGGGCGGCCCATGTAGTCGGTATCCAGACCCGCAATGATAACCTGTTTGCCGCTATCCGCCAGACGGGTTGCGATTTGAGCCAGTTCCGGGCCGAAAAAATTAGACTCATCGACACCGACAACCTGAGTCCGCCAATCGAGTTTCGCCAAAATCTCTTCAGCCGAGCTAACCGGTATCGAACGCATTCGAATATCGGCATGCGTGACGATTTCGCTGTCGGAATACCGGTCGTCCAGAGCAGGTTTGAAAACCTGGACGCGCTTGCGCGCAATCATGGCGCGCCTTAAGCGGCGGATTAACTCTTCACTTTTGCCGGAAAACATGGGCCCACAAATGGCTTCAATCCACCCCATGTTGGGAATGACAATATCCAAAGCTGGACGATCTCTCGCTTTCTACGGAACTTTTGGTAACATTCTACGGTTCGTCCCAATCCTACGGTTTTATCATTGTGCGCAACGAACGTTTTATTGAACCCGAATGGTTAGATTTCGCCGATCCGGAAGATGCACGCATCAATCTGGCCGAGATTGCACGTTTAAACAAGTATTTCGGCGGGTACGCCATGGCTGAAAAGCTCCTGTCACAGGTAGCACGGCCTGACGAAGCATTCAGCATGCTGGATCTAGGCGCGGCGTCAGGCGATACGGTGCGTTATTTGAGCAAACGTTACCGGAACGCCAAGTTCACCTGTATGGATATCAATCCCGTGAACATTCAAAAGGCGCCTGATCCGAAGCTAGTGGGCGATGCGTTTGCTCTGCCGTTTGCCGACAAGAGTTTCGACCTTGTATTTGCTTCGTTATTTTTGCATCACTTTATAAATGAACAAGTGGTGGAGATTCTCGTCAGTTTGAGGAAACTGGCGCGCAGGGCCGTGTTGATCTCGGAGCCAGAACGACATTTAGCAGCTTATTATTTTTTGCCGCTATCCAAACCGATTTTCGGATGGCACAAGATGACTTTACATGATGGGCCAGCTTCGGTACAAGCGGGCTTTACGCAAATCGAGATGCAGCAACTGGTGCGCGCCGCTGGGTTCGACGATATCAAGGTTTCGAAGCGATTGCTGGCATATAGAGTTGCGCTTGCGGCTGCGGTTCCAAAGAATCAAGGCGAAAGTTTTTCAGCTCAAAATCACGCCGAATGATGGCAATAGGCTGGCTTGCCGTGACGTTAATCTGGGACTCGTTATCAATGGATGTGCTGATTGCCGAGTATTCGGCGATAACGGGGTTTAGCGTGAGGCTGGCAGGATATGGGGCATACGACGTGGAAAGTCCGTTGTTGACGTTTGTTCCCAGTGCCAGTATCGGCCCATGTGGCCATTGAAACGGTGTTTGGCATCTAACCAGATACCGGTGGGCGATCCGCAACAGTGCTTCGGGTCCTACAATCCGTCCTCCTATCACGCCCGAGCTTTGACCAATATTGAAGTCTTCGATGGTTGCCGAACATAAGCCAACACCGGGTACAGACGTTGGCTGCCCACCGACGGGCACGTTCGAGGAGCTATTGATTTTGAAGAGCGTGGCAAATAGCGTGGCACGCACGGTAACAGGAATGCTTCTTAATCGATTGAAGGCGGCGGCGTCCATGGTTGTGTGAAGCGATAAATACGATCTCTCGTCGAACTGATCGAGTGCTCTTCCGGCTGGTCGCCACACTTGCCCATTTGGGCCATCAATACTCAGCGTCAGTGCCTCCACATGCAGATCGACGTCTGCTGGAACATCAGAAATGGAGATCGGAATCTCGATAGTGGCCTGCCCGTTCTTTTCCGCCGACGCACGATTTCTCCAGCGCGTCCTAAGGTCAAATTGAGGATGAATGAATTGCGAACTAATGGTTCCACCTGCAACCGCGGCTTGGGTAGAAAATACAGAGTTCCAAGGCATGAAAAACCTAATAGCGAGCGTAGCGGCTAGAGACCCTGCCAGCAGAAGACGGCTAACGCCGGTTTTGCGCTGGCGATATTGCCAAACGAAAATGATGATTGCGCAGATCGTCATGATAAAAAGCTCGACTGTATCCGGAATCCAACCAAACGCCGCTAATGAGATTTTCGGGGCCAGCACACTGAATCCGATCACGCCTACCAACATCGCGCCGATCCATTGAACGAGTCCGGTTGTGACTGTAGCCAGTGCGGCAACGGGTAAAACAATTACAACGACTACTAAGAACTGATCCCACAACAATCCGGGGAGTTGCGAAAGGATAGAAAATCCGTTGCGATGTAGGATTATCATCTGCGCCACAGCGAGCGGCAGGTTAATGAACAACAGTATGGAAATGACTTTCGCCGCAATGAGACTGGTCCACCGATAAGGGCGCGTACACCAAAACTGGCTGTCACCAGTGAGGGGCTCGGTATGCACTAACCGCACGATTAGGAAACACCAGAGGATGACCAGCAACGCCTCCGGCTCCAGCACGCGCAAAGATTCGTTGAAAACGAGTCCCACTGCCGCGAGCAACACGGCCGCGAATTGATACCACAGCTGGCGAACATCCTTTTTAAAAATGTGTATGGCTTGGTGCATGTCAAGCTCCTTTGCGGACGGACTTGGCTAGCGTTACGAAGATGGATCGCAAGGGCATTGGCTTTACTGATATTTGTTGTGAACCGCCGAACGCTTGTTTCATTTGCGCGAAGGAATCACCTTCGGAATAGTTAGTGTCAACGAATCTTGTCACTGCACCCGAATGCTCCAGGTTCACCCAATTCTTGGGAATTTGCGTGGGTAGCTGGTCGTGAATAATTTCCACTTCGCGGAATCGAGCCGCCAGTGTGGTCATCTCTTCGGCGAACAACAATCGCCCTTCGTTCAGATAACCGATGTGGCTAGCAAAGCTTTCGATTTCGGCCAAATCATGCGATGAAATCACCACGGTTGCGCCATCTACGTTTTCCAGCAGTGCTTCAATCAGTTGATCGCGAACCAGCGGATCGAGGCCGTTAAATGGTTCATCCAGGACGATCAACTTGGGACGATACGCCAACGAGGACGCCAGCAGGGCTTTCATTCGCATACCACGCGATAGGTGCTTTAGCTTCCTGTCAACAGGCAGTTCGAACTGGCGCAGGAGTTCGGCTGCGCGGTTGGAATCCCAGGTTGGATAGAACGGGGCCAAGTAACGCAAGAAATAACCGACTGTCATCCATTCGGGGACGTCCTGATTTTCTGACACGTAGCCGATTTGTGAGAAATCCTGCGGCGAGAGTGTGCGTGAATCGTGTCCGAAAACTTGCGCGTGGCCTTCGGACGCTTGAATCAGATTCATCAGAATCTTCAAGGCGGTTGTCTTCCCTGCCCCGTTCTGGCCTAGCAACGCGAAGATACTGCCTTCCTCCACTTCCAGATACAAACGATCCAATACCAAGTGCTTTCGAAACCGTTTTGTCAAATCCGTCATTTGTACGATTTCGTTCATCGCTTACCTCCATCCAAACGTTTCCAATGCAGCTCCAAGGCAGTCTCTACATCCGCTAAGTCCAAGCCCAGATTGCGCGCTTCTACAACCAGTTGCTCCAGTTCCCGGTTCAGCAGATTCGTACGTTCCGCCGCGCTTGAAGACGGACGCTTGCTAACAACCGTGCCGATGCCCGTATTCACTTCCAGCAACCCATCGGCTATTAAGTTCGTGACAACTTTGTGGGCCGTGTTTGGATTGATCTTCAGCTCGCGGCTGAGAACGCGGACCGAGGGGAACATGTCGCCGGGGCGCATCTGCCCGGAGACGATAGCCTTCTTAACGGCGTACACCACCTGCTCATAGAGCGATTTACCGGGCTCAAACGAAAGCCGAAACGGAATCACACGTGTATTATCACAGCTAGTACAGCCGATGGCAAGAGTTTTTTATGTTTCGTCTAGTCTTCAAATACTTGTGCCGGACGGCCGACGATAAACCAATAGGACAGGACCGCCCCGAACAGGAAGAGACAGGCGATGGCGAACGCCGAGAAAAAGGAATGAGTAATTTTCAGCGCGTACCCGCTTACAGCAGGGCCAAGAATACCGGCCAAGTTGCCGATAGCGTTTTGCAAGCCAGTCCATTTTCCGGCCGCAACTTTTCCGGAAAGGAATTGAGAAAAAGCCCAATGGTTTGAAGACCATGCGCCCAGAGTTATGAATGCTAAAACTAGCAGAACGTTGCTTTGCCATACGTCTGTAACCCAAACGGCAGCAAACATAAGGATGCCGCAACCGGCAAGTCCATAGCAGACGAATTGCTGGCGAACTTTGCCGGCATCGCGTCCTTTGTGAATTAGAAAATCGGCCAGAAGACCGAAGCAAGTGGAGGAAGCGGCAATAGCGAGAAAGGGCAAAGAACCCATGATGGCGAGTTTGTCTTTGGTGTAATGCCGCTCGGTTTCGAAATAGTAGGGCAGCCAGTTCAATAGAAAAAACCAGGCGTAATTACCGCCGAAAAGGCCAAGCGCAGTGCCCCATAGAGTTCGAGAACTCGCAATTTGCCGGAGACTGATGGTATCTACCGATTCTCCATTGCGGCGGGTGTTACTCGGCAAGCGACCCGCGATGGCGGTCCAAGGCACCAGCCACAACAAACTTGCTCCGCCCATTAACGCGAACATGCCACGCCAGGTGAAGGCGTTCAGCATTTTGACTCCGAAGTACACTCCTAACGCTGGGCCTAACTTGGAACCTGCATCTATAAGGCCGTTCGATGTGCCTCGCAGTTTCTCCGGGAAACTGGTGACAATCATCTTGGCGTAAGCTGGGTACGCGACGGATTCGCTGACACCCAGGACCAGGCGAAGCAGCATGATCGACCAAAACCCACGGGCTATACTCGTAGCGCCGGTTGCGCCCGACCAGAGCAAGAAGGCCAACGCGTAGAACCAGTTCACGTTGAAACGTTCGACAAGCTTGCCGGAAATGATGAGCGAGGCGGCATAGGTGATGGAGAACGCGCTGAGGAGCCATCCAAGCTGACCGGGATCTAGATGCAGTTCGCGTTCCAGGCTCGTGGCGGCAATACCAAGGCTTCCACGGTCCGCATAATTGATGCAGACAGAAATCACCAATAGCCAGAGCGCAAACCATGCCAAAGCACCGACGCGGGGTTTAACGTCTACCTGGGCCGTTTCTGCAATCACCCGATCAATCTATCATCATTATTTGTGCTCATTACACGACGATCCATTATGGCGGCGGCATTGGCTGCAACGGTTACTAAGCGTTTGAAGGTTCTAGTTGCCGGGGGACATCCAGGAGATCCTGAATGCGGCTGTGGCGGCACTATCGCACGCTATTCGGCGTTGGGCCACCAAGTTGTCGTTCTTTATCTGAACCGCGGTGAAGGTTTCTGCGGAAAAGCGGAACTGTCTCAGTGCGGTTCTATAAGGACAGGTGAAGCACAAAAGGCTTGTGGAATTTTGAAAGCGCGACCGTTATTCGCTACACAAATTGATGGTCAGGCGGTGGTTGATGCAGCTCACTATAAGGAATTCGATGAATTGATATTGGCCGAGAGACCCGATGTTATTTTCACTCAATGGCCGATCGACGAGCATAGAGACCATCGCGCGATTTCTCAACTCATTTTGGATGCCTGGCTACGCAGCGGGCGGCTTGCTTCGTTTTATTACTACGAGGTCGTTGACGACACAATGATGTTCAGCCCTGCGGAATTCGTCGATATCTCAAGCGATGCCTTTCAGTCAGCTCGTCACGATGCTTGCTACGCGCATTCATCGCAAGCACCACAGACTTGGTATCCCAAACAGGTTGAACTTACTAAACTGCGTGGTTCAGAGAGTGGGTATTCTCAGGCGGAAGGATTTGTCCGCCACTGGCAGAGCAAGACCAGTCAACTGCCCTAGAAGAGAGCGGCCAAAGCTGTCTTGCCCAAAACAAAGATGCCCCAGGGCACCAAGACACCCATGAAGGCTTTGCCGAAAGAGAGTTTGCGGGCGGCCACTGTCAGACCAATGGCAATAAGGGCCATGGTCCAAAAGGAAAACACATCCAGCGAAGTACATAAGGACATCAGCCACTTGGGCGCAGTGTCCGCATTTAGAAACGCTCCAATGTTAAATGCCAGCGGGTTCCTAAGATCATAATCATCCGGGTTCTTTATGAACAAGACGATGATGGACAGCATGGTTGAGACTGAGACCTGTCAGAAAAGAATAGGCAGTGATGGCACACATTTGCCCATAACGCAGCGCGCAACCAAGCATGGAATTGGCTACGAACATGAGGACGGCCGCAATAACCAGCGTTGCGATGGGTGTGGCAATGGCGGCCATCACAAAAGCTGACGGCTTACCCACTTTCATCGTCATGTCGAGCGCTTGTTGGCGTTGTTCCGCCGTCATA
>CAVOJX010000014.1:0-68664 GCA_963696305.1 Bryobacterales bacterium
CTCAGAATTGTCTACTCACCGAATCTGGGAAAGAGAGCGACGGCTGAAAGCGCTATGCAGATAAGTACTCCTGGAATCACCACCATACGTGGAGCAAGTGAATTTTCGAAGTCTGCGGCGCGTGCGGCACTTATGACTGAAGAGGCTCAAGTCCAGAGTCTAGGACAAGCAGCGTCCCGGCCAATATCATCGAGGACCTATCTCGGTCTAACAGAATCAGAACGCGCTCCTGAGTCGCTCAAAATGTTATCTCAGCAGGTTCGCAGGGAATTGGTAACTCCAAGTGATAAACGCCGCAACAAAGTGAATAAGAACGTCAACTTGCAAGGCCCGGATGGTCTCGGCGACTTCGGAACTAATCTGAGAATCAGGAACGAGGGCGACTCCACAACGGCGACTCGTGGAGGCGAGCTTGCAGAACCTCTCTCGTCTGACATCGCTAGCCAGAGACATGATACAGCCGAACAGGATCTTTCTGGTTCCTCAAGTGCCGCTATTCGCCTACTCAAGAAAAGACTAGACGTCCAAAGAGGAGATGCCGACCATCAATCGATAGGTTCGGATATATCACCGAATCGGTCCCGAAGGGCCAAGTCTGAGAAATACCGGATGATTGACTCCGAAAACTAAAAATGGTTAAATTCATGAAAAAAATACATTTCCCATCTCTTTTCCTTATCATTGCGATGCTGCAACCGTTGTTAGGTACTGCTGCGCAGCGGCAAGCGCTTGTGATCGGGAACGATAGCTATCCAGGTAACTCGCTTCGTAATGCCCGCCACGATGCTCAGGCAATAGCTGATGCGCTCGGATCCCTGGGATACATCACGCTGTTGCAAACAGATGTAACGCGTCGCGTTCTCGAGGATTCTGTCGATACGTTTGCAAATCGTCTAAATGCGGGCGATACCGCTGTTCTTTTTTATTCGGGACACGGCCTTCAAGTAGACGGAGAAAACTACCTAGTTCCGATCGACTTCAGAGCAAGTTCGCCAGCGGATGTGAAGTATCAAGGTTACTCGCTCTCTCAAATCGTTGAGAAACTTGCTCAACACGGTGCAAGCACACAGATCGTCATTCTGGATTCCTGCAGAGACAATCCGTTTCTTGGCACCCGTTCGCTCGGGCGCGGATGGGCTGGCGTCGGAACTTCAGCAGGTACTTTCCTGGCCTTCGGAACAGGGCCCGGCTCAACAGCCTCCGACAATCCCATGGAGCCCAATGGACTTTTTACATCGGCCCTCCTACGATATCTGAAGAGCGCCACCCTAGACATCAATGCTATGTTCGAAAAAGTTCGTGAGGATGTGATTCGCGAGTCGCATGCTCTCCAAGTCCCCTGGACTGCATCGAGCTTGATCGGTGCATTTTATATGGTGCCGCCAACCGGACTTCCACCGCTGTTGGCTGAAGATACAGTCTCGACATCAGAGGCTACAACTCGGTCTCTTATATCAGGCACACAGCAAAGCTCAGCCCCATTCTCGCAAGCTGATTCAGGTCCGATCTTGATTAATCAAGGATTGTTGTTAGCAGAAAGGCAGAACTACGAGGAAGCCATTCGAAGCCTAAGCGCAGCTGCAGCTGCGAACCCTGCCTCGTCTATTGCCCTTCGGATACTTGGATTGATCTTTCATCTCATGGCACGAAATACCGAAGCTGTGGGAGAATTCAACCAGGCGCTGTCCGTGAACCCTAACGATGCGAAGGCTTATTACTATCGATGTTTATCCACGGGTTCGACTGATGCGGTTTCCGCGGTTCGCGATTGTCAAGCAGCGTTAGGTCTGCAACCTAACTTCCCCGAGGCACATTTAGGGCTAGCGAATGCTTTTGTTATGCTTAGCCAACTAAACAAAGCATACGACGAAAGTAATATTGCGATTGAGCTAACGCCGAATTCGCCGCTTGCTTATTCAATGCGTGGTAAAGTCAACGCCCTAATGGGACATTATCCTGCGGCGCAGCGTGATTATGACACTGCAGTCAGACTGACAGGTACGTCCGTCGAAGAAAAATAGTAAGTCTGCAGGTTATCAAGTCCGTCCGTAGCAAATCTGAAGGATTCGCTTTCGGCTGCAACTTTATCAACGAGGAGGCTGTGATTATGAGGCTCTATGGGAGTAATATGTGGTTGAGACCGGGTCTGCCGGGCTCGATGCTGTAACGGCGGCAGACATATCCGCCAGACATGGGTGGCGCACTTGCGCCTGCTTTGGGTTCAGTTTCATGACCGCCCATGTGGACTCAGCGGCGATCGAGAGGGCGAAATCCGCAAAGCCTCTTCTGGTTAGTTAGGAGGCCAACTGTCGGGAAGGGTGATCTCGGTACCTTAGGTTCACAGCAAGGGCGAGTAATTCGAGTTTGTCGATCCGCATGCTCGCCCATTTCAGCCGGCACTAGGACAGATCTAGGTGGATCGATTTTGCGTTTAGATCCGAGCAGGCAATAGTAGTTGCTTTGAGAAACTTTAATACAGGTGACTACGATATGGAGTTTGTGCGGCTGGCAGAGCCCCAAAAAGGAAGTCAAACTTTGTCTCATTGCGGATCGTTAGTTTTGCCGTCTGTGTAGGTTACGTCGTATACGGGCAACCTTTCACGGGCCTAAACGTGGTGCCGAGCGCGAAGACCCTGGGAAATTAGTCGGTTGCGCCAAGTGGCATCCTGCCACCTTCGAGCGAAAGTTAGAGAACTTAGTGCTCCAAATGGCCACAAACATTATTCTAATACGTTTTCGGTTTTAGCCAGATTCAGCGTTAATCGGCGGAGGATCGGTCGCGCGCTCTCTTGCGTGAGTGACTTTTGACGGAAAGGAGCAACGGCGGCCTTTGCTTTGAAGGCGCAAACGCTGCTCGCTTAACGAATTATGAAATCTTTTTCCATCACATCCCTAAGGGCCGGCGCATCTTCCAATTTGCGGCTGGGCTCTTGGCTGTTGCTTTGGTCTGCGCTTGTCGCTCCGGCGGTCTTTGGCCAATCCGGCACGACGATCAATCTGAGCACGCAAGGACGAAATCCGGACTTTTCGTCCATGGCCATTACACGCCCAGTTTCTGTGGGCACCTCCCTGCCTTCCACTTGTATTGTGGGGCAACTATTTTTCAACAGTTCCGCGGCAGCCGGAAGCAATTTGTCGGCTTGCACCTCCGCTAACACTTGGTCTGGCATCGGCGCCAGCCTCACTTTGCCATTGTCAGTGGCAAACGGTGGAACCGGGACTGCCACGCCTGGCTTGATTGCAGGCACGAACGTCACGATCTCGGGCACTTGGCCCAACCAGACGATTAATGGCACCGGCGCGTCGGTGGCTATTGGCACTTCGCTGCCGTCCGCTTGTACCGTGGGACAATTGTTCTTCAACAGTTCCGCGTCGGCTGGCAGTAATCTTTATGGCTGTACGGCTTCCAATACTTGGAACGGACTGGGGGGCGCCAACCTCACTCTGCCGTTGTCAGTGGCAAACGGCGGAAACGGAAGCTCCACGCCCGGCTTAGTCGCAGGCAGCAATATCACGATTTCGGGCTCCTGGCCCAATCAGATCGTCAGTGGCACCCCGGTGGCTATTGGCACTTCGCTGCCGTCCACTTGTACCGTGGGCCAGTTGTTCTTCAACAGCGCCGCGGCAGCCGGCAGCAATCTTTATGGTTGTACAGCTTCCAATACGTGGAATGCGCTTGGCGGGGCCAGCGTGTCTGGAGGCAATGCTACTACCATTCAAGGCACAACTGTCTCTTCGGCAGCGCCCACAAACAATCAGGCGCTAGTCTACTGGAACACGACCAACAGCTATGTTCCCACCAGCATTTATACGCTGCAGAATGGCTTGGGTACGACCGCTACCGGAACAACTAACTTGCAGGTGAATGTCTCCATGGGCGTGCGTGCTGTCACCGCCACCACAGATACCATCGTGGCCGCTGATTGCGGAGGATTGGTCACCTACAACAATTCTTCAGCAGTTGCCGTTGCCATGCCTCAAGCGGGTTTGGGCGGGAACTTTGCCGCTGGCTGTCCCATTACCATTCACAATTACGGGTCTGGAGCGGTAACGCTGACGCCAGCCAACAGCACCATCGGTGGCACAACTTCTCAGGTAGTCAATTCAAGCAAAGGCTGCCTGGTTGTCTCCGATGGAACTAACTGGCAGTTGGGTAACTGCAACTAACGTTCAGTGAGTACTCCAGCTACATAGCTCTGGAGGCGAATCAGGTCAACGCTGCTGTCGTCGAGAAATCTCGACAGCAGCAGGTCTGATGATTGTGCCGTAGCTAAACCGGGTTCGCAAGTGGTTGCTGCCTTAATTCCCATCTCCGTTAGCCATACAAAGAACCTCGAACTGTAGTCACCTACGTTGCTTGCCGAGACCTATGCTAGTTTCCTCTGCAGTATAACAGCGTAATCTGATTGCAACTAACAAAGACGCCACGGAACTTCTTACTCGCGCGACGGTTTCGATTCATTAATATGGCAACACCTCGATTTTCAAAGTGCTCTCTCCAAGTCGTGCGAGCGTGCCATCCCATTCGTAGAATGCGCGGTGGCGCACAAGCTCACATGGTCGAGACCGATGATGGTGCCTACGTAGTTAAGTTTACTGAGAATCCGCAAGGCACGAGAATTCTCATCAATGAACTGTTCTGCTACCTGCTTCTTCAGCAACTAAAGATTAACGTGCCAGAACCGGCGCTAGTGGATGTGACGCGGGAGTTCGTCGACAATTATCCTGGTGTGAACTTTACAGTCGGATCTAGCAAGATTCGCGTCAAACCTGGCATACACTTCGGCTCTCGCGTCAGCGTCGATCATGAAACAGATGCAATCTTCGATTTCGCCCCGGATAGCCTTCTGCGAAGGCTCAGCAACCTCAGCGACTTCCTTGGAATTCTTGTATTTGACAAATGGGTAGGGAACAGCGATAGTCGCCAGGCTCTGTTCTTCAACGGCAAGCGCGCAACAAGGATCGCCGCTGCTTATAGGCATGGCCGGTGCGTTCAAATGATCGACCACGGCGCGGCATTCAACGGCGCAAGCTGGGACTTTCTGGACAGCCACCCATCAGGTATCTACTTTAAGAGCGCCGTTTACCGCGATGTGACCTCGATTGCTTCCTTCCAGCCTTGGCTGGATTTAATTCGGGGACTTTCCGCCGAATTCTTGCAAACAGCCGCATCTAGCATTCCAGCGGGATGGTTCGATGGGAGCGAGGCAGAATTTGGTCGTCTGCTGGACAGACTTCACAGTCGACAAACAAGCGTTGCTCGCCAAATCGAACGGATGAGGATTAGTCAACCAAACATTTTTCCGAACTGGAGGACGTTCCGCGATTCGCTTCACACAATGGCACCTAACCGTAAAACCTGTAAAGTGGGGAGTTAACGTTTAGCTCTGACACCACTGATCCGGCGGCTCGTGCAAGTCGCTTCGGAGATGTGTGCCTGACGTCCAGACAGTACAACTGAGCCGTTTCTCGCCACTTGAGACTTCCTTGTGCCCTCGGCAGTCACCCAAAAGCGGCCAATGGGGTGACCACCGACCCTGGCACCGGCATTGCCTGCGAAACATCGCGCCCGCCGGCGCCAGTGAGCCCTTTCGAGAACTCATCGAGAACGGGCTAGTGCGTGGCCGTAATGCCATGTCGACCTGGCAAGAGATGGTGGACCGGCACGGCTTCACCGGGCGTACGAAAGCGTTAAATGCTTTGTGCGCAAACAGCGCGGCCCCAGTTCGCCCGAAGCCGGCGTAGTCATCACCGCCGAACCTGGGCAAGAAGCGCAAGTCGATTACGGCACCGGTCCCGCCATGCGCAATCCCTGAGGATCTGGTGGAAATCGTGATGCGGCGTTACGAACGCGCAAGCACTTTGTTCACGTCCAATCGTCCTGTCGAAGACTCGGGCAAAGTACTCGGCGACACGGCTGCTGTCAGTTCGATGCTCGACCGTCTCTTTGCATCACGACCATGTGTTGAAGTGTGGTCCGCGCAGTCGGCGCACCAAAACTGCTCTGCCGGCTCAGGAGTAAAGCAGTAGGGATGAAAGGAACAACATCACTTTTTAACACCGGGACCAGGAAGGTGTGAAACAGCCAAAACATTTTTGCCCTTATTTGTTTTCAGCACTTTGGCTTGGTGAAAAGACGAAAAACTCGATTCTTTCACACCTTCTAGTCCCCAAACCCCTGCGATTTAGCGCTTTGCTGCCAGCAGGGCCAGGTAGCGCTGCCACCCGGCCCTGCCAGCCCCTGTGTCGGCGCTCTGGTCGCTTCCCAGCGTTGCCGTATCTTCCGCTCGGGTAGCGCCAGTTTGACACAGCCAGGTGCTCACGCCAAGAGTCTTCGCAAAAAATCTTGCCACCGTGCCCTGGGGAGAACTATAAACACCCTTGTCCTGGCTTAGTTTCTATTGGCCGGTTTTGAAGTGACCACTATTGGCCGCTTTTGGTGTGACCGCCGAGGCCTTGTGCGATTCGGGAATCAAAACTAGCCAGTCGGCCATTTGTTGCAGTCGAATGGATTCTGTCAGCGCAGTGCAGCGCCTCGCTTGCCAAATAGAGCCAACGTCAAAGTACCGAAATCCGCGAATTATCATTTGATCGATAAAAGCCGATCGCCTCGAAACTCATCTCGCTCTAATGTTAGCCAAGTGATAAGGTCACCAGCATGAGTGCATTTCAAGATCCGTAGATTGCAGGTGTACTTCGGAAGCCGAAAAAGAAAAGGTAGAGGGACCGCGATTAATCCTCAATTTCTCTTTGTTCTTCCAGGTCCAGAAGCTTTATTATTCTCGGCGTTACACCGTATGTCGGGGCTATCCTTCTGTAAATCCTCTGCTTCGACGCGTTGCCCCCTCTCTCAATAACGTCACGATGAAGCTGATCTATCCTTTCAATAATCCTAAACCGTTGAAGCGTCGAAAAAATTGGGATAGGCCGGCCTATGCCCTCGGAATAGCTTACTGCAAAACCGAGTGGGTAATGTTCCAGCGTCGAATCCGTGCCTTGAATGTTTGCAACCATGATCCCGAGTTGCTGCTCCGTTGGTTCTGGCTGCTTTTGCAGCCACAGAAGAAACGCTTCTCGAATGCTCCCTTGAGAGAATACAGACGTTACCTCGCCTCGATCCACCCTTGTAGTCTGATCCTGCAACAGTTGCTGCCGCGGCGTTGTTCGCTCACCATCCGAAAGACCCATGCGCTTGAACTCTGCATGGATGCGTTCACTGGCGAGATAAACAAATTCTTCGATATCCTTATCAGGAATCATCGACAGCATTTTTAAAACGTCGCTGCGCAGGCTAAGCCTGCATGGTTCTTCACGTCGCCAGAACGTCATCCATGTGTCATAGACCACTCTCGTTAAAAGGCCTGCCGTCTTTTGTAGCAACTATCATCTCCAATACTTGCCATGAACTCTTACGTTAGCAGTGGCCGTGATCCAACTGTCCCTGCATCGAGCCCCCGCAAGATCGAGAGTCTCATGGCTCCGCTTCTCAGCGATCGCTCATGACGTTGACTACAGGAGACCGAACGTGCAAACGGCACTTAACACTTATAACGCGGGGCGCAAAAAAGAGCGAGAACATCACACTGTCCCGCTTTTAAACTCAATATCGCGAGTTTCTCAAATTCGAGTCGTCCGTGCAAGGCTAGAGCATAGCCAAGGAATGAGGTGCCCTCATAGGCGCTGGATCTCGCGGTTAGCGTTTTGGAGCGCGAGCTCTGCCAAAGGGTCGGTTTGTTTGTGAGCAGGTGCCTTGCTTATCGCTGTTTTCCCGAGTTTATTCGCTGGAAGGAACGAGTCTAGATGTAGGAGCCGGCATCCTGGCAGGCAATCAAGGCTGAGGTTAGCGCGGCTGCAGAGCGACATCCATGCCGTGCAATCTTGAGTAGTGAACGCGATCACCAAATGAAAAAGAATTCAAAAACAAAGGCGAAAAAGCAAGGGTCAGTAATGATTGGACGATTCATCGTATTCGTTGTTTTTCTTGAGGCCTAGAGCCTATTTACCAGTACGTCTAGTTCGATCGTCCTCTCTGAAATTTTTACCTGATGTGTAAAAATTGCGCGTAAATAATTCATACCTAGACATTTTAGTACCAATGGTACTATATAACTTGTCGGGGGTTTACACTGGTTTTAGGCCAATCGCCAGCTGTGATGAACCGGCGACGGTTCCGGGCGCGAACAACAGTTCATTGGTTCGCGGGTAGTGATCGAGGTCGGCCGGAAGCGCCAAGCCAAAAAGGTTTTGCTACGATTTCGCGATCCCAATTTGGAATCGAACCGGCGATGACTTTGACAATGACTAAAGGCCCAGGAAGCATCCGACATGCCGATTGGAAAGGTTTTGCTTCGGCAATTCTCGCGATCATGCCCAGGTCTCCGCTGGCTCCTCTAAACTGGATTGCGGCGGCTCGGGATGCCAAAGTGGCAATTGTATGGCCAGAGGCTTAGTCAGGGAGGGGAATGTTGGCTTAGTCGACGCTTTGGCCTGCCCCCAATATCGCCCCTCAGCTATTGGACGTAGGTGTTGAAACTGTTAAAATAATAGCATCGGTAACCGTAACGCTGCGGGACGAACGCATCGTTAGGGACGACCAGATCATCTACTAGCACTAATTTCAGACGTGTCCCAGCCTTCAGGGTGCGACACGGTCCGCATTGCGCAGTGATCACGTCAACGGGCCATAAGATCGGGATGGACCCTTCCACGACGTCACCGATCAGGTGGACCTTGTTGTGAATTTTATCTCTCTTGTCGATTGCGTAACCCTTCACGTCTACAACGTTCGCAGTCAGCGGAAGGGCGCGGCTGCGTCTGAAAGCGATGCGGTTGAAAGTCAGTTCCATGTACCCTCCGCCGTAGAAGTTGCCACCCGGGTCCTTGTAATCCGTGAGGTGGCCAATAATCGTGGAACCGGCGGGGAGGAAGGAGTGGGCGCCCACGACGTTGCAACCGATAGGCTCGCGAGTCTTTTCAGTCGTGGAACTTGTCTTTTTGTTGATGACGCAGTTGATGGCGGTGCCTTTCAAGAGTACCTGATCGGCAAGCAAGGTCGAGCATACGAATTGGGCGAATAGGATGAGAAAAGACCTGAATGTTCTCATGGCGTTTGGACTTAATGCCTCCCTGGCTGAAACTTCACCGCCGCGCTCGGCATCTTCTCCGTGGACGGCCTCTATACACTTAACTCTTCGGCAGTCACACCCGACTCTACATGAAAAACTTCGTGAAACATCGGAGGCGCTATCATCGGGCGGCAGCGCGCGATTACGGTTTGATGATGAGGTTGTTGCCAATACTGATAACTATTTTGCGGTTGGCCGCCAGCCCGGATCTATAGGTAAGCGCCATAAGCAAGCGCTACCGATCCTGATGGAAGGGACGGAGCGGCATCAGCATTCTGCCTATTCGAAGAAGTGCGCCGTCGCCTCATCGTTATGGCCACCGCAACGATGGATCGACCTCCAAAGCCGGGTCGCGAAGTTAGGGAGCAAGGCTAGCGCAAATCAGAATCACAATAATCCCAGGCCTCTGCTATAAAAGCGAACACCTTTCGTCGCCTGCGTGCATAAGCAGGGCCGATCTCGGCTTGATCGTACCGTAGGTGCAAGCACTACATCTCTACGCAATGGCAACCAAACTAGAATGCGAACGGGAATTATTCATATGATGATTTTCTAATCGTTTAGAAAGTGGAGAGCACTACGCGTCAAGGTGTACTAGTAAGTAGGCCTTAAGCCTAGAGAAAAGACACGTAATGTCCATGCATTAAACAATCATCATCGACCCGGCTCATCCTTTTATCGTTGGATTCCTGGGGTGATGTGACCCCGGCATGTCCGCAGACCGAGCCGCAAGTGCGAAGACGCGGTGCTCACCGCGAACATCGCAAACCCGTTGCGTTCGAATACGCCAGAGTGGTTTTTCCCTTTCGGATGGTCTTCTCAAGGAAGAGAATCAGTGGCTTGACTGCGGCCGAGCGCAACTTAGAAAAGGCCGCTGGAGGGAGGAGTGAGTCTGACATCGGGGCGATGCCTTTTTATAACTCAAGTTGGAGGACGATATAGCGACGGGAGATCCACGACGTTAGTTGGTGCGCGAAGCCGCTAGATACGCCGTCGGATGAATGACCTGGGATCTAAGTCACCCAACGAAAGGAAGTGTGAAGACCGGGTTGCGGAACCTGCATTTTGGGACGAATAGGCACGACGCGCGATATCTTGAGGTGTTATCGCTAAGATTGCGAAGAATTTATCTATCGAAAAACAGCAGTCACAAAAATCTGCGAAGTAAGAAGAGAGAGAGATAACGCAATAACTTAGCGGTTACTCGTAGGTCGGTTCGGAGTAGGTGAATTCCGACTCGAAGCGAAAGGATCGTTCTGGGGTAATGCAAGTTGCCCTCATTACCTTTTCTGACGTTATGAATTTGAATTACTTCATTAGCCCGATTCGGGCTCAAGCCGCGCGGACGAGCGCCAGGGCAATGCTTTGCCTGCTCGTAGGCCTTCCGTTTATGAACGGCCAGTTGAATGCGCAGGTCACGATTAGTCCCACGAACCCGGCAGTTACGACCGCTGGTTCGATTACTTTGACATCCAGCACACCGGTGACGTGGAGTCTAAACGGCGTCGGTACGCTGAGCAACCAAACGACAACTTCGGTCACTTACAATGCGCCATCTTCGGTAGTGCCACAGCAGCAGCTTTTGGGCTGTCCGGTATTGCCGAACGATGCGGTTTTCAACACGCGCATCGATAGTTTGCCGGTGGATCCAAATTCAACGGCGATGATTGCAGCGCAAAGCGCTTTGCCGGTCATGTTGCAGCCGTCCTGGGGTACCAGTTACGCAGACTCGACGACGCCTACGCGGACGATGATTAGCTTTTATGACGGGCAGACACGGCCGAACTTTGCGTTTCCTTTACAGGGACCAAACTTGCGACGAGAAGCCGGCGACTACGTCGGCATTTTTAAGTTTGCGTCTGCACCGGATCATCACGTTATGACGGTGCGACGAAGCGACTGTTCTTTCTATGAGAGCTATAACGATTACCTGAACGGGTATGTTCGCACGTGCAACAACGGTACTACGCAGAACTGTAATGTGCAGAGCGCGGTTGACTATACACAGTCAACTTATAATTTCGTTCCCGGAGATTGGGGTACGGATGCTGCCGGGTTATTGCTTGCTCCGCTAATGTGGCATGTGAATGAGATCAAAGGCGGATCGATCAATCATGCAGTGCGCTTTACCGAGGGGCTGGGGGGCATTCTGTTCAACGCGATTCGCTGGCCCGCGTCCAGTACGGCGGGTGGTTGTGCGGCAGCTATCTGTCCGAATGCCATGCCAATGGGCGCTCGGCTGCGTTTGAAGGCAAGCGTCAACATCAGTACGTTTAGCTCGACGGCACAGGTGATGCTGACGGCGCTGCAAAGGTACGGGATGATTCTATCCGACACAGGGTCGAACAACGCGATTACAACTTCGTCGGATGTGTCGGAAGATCCGACAGTTTTCGCCGCGGTTAGGGAAATTACAAATGCGAACCTGCCGATTACGGATTTTGAGGTTGTGGATGAATCGAGCTTGCAGGTTGCGGCCAATTCATATCAAGTTTGTCCATACAACACTACTTGCATGGGCGCGAAGAATACATACGAACAGCCGTTGAGCCAAGCAGTGGTGACAGCGACGCCGATTAGCAGCGGTGCTGCCGTGTCGGTTCCAGTAGCGCTGGAAGGAGTATCGATTGGTTTGGGCGTGCCGCTGGTTCTGCCGGTGCAGGCGGGCAGTTACAGTTTCCAGATTCCATACTGGGTGAATAACAGCACTAATCAGAGCGTGACTTGGACATTGCAATCGGGAGTAGGCAGCGTGACGTCGGCGGGCGTGTACACTCCGCCAGCTTCCACCGCCAATAGCGGGACAACCGCGTCGGCAGTGCTGACGGGTGCTGCCGCAGCCGATCCGAACGTTACGATCACCCTGTTTTTGAACATACTGCCGGCTGGTTCCAGTCCAACCGGTTCAATCCGAATCGATTCCGGAGCGCTGACCAACAACACGGATGGCAACGGCAATGTTTGGCTGGCCGATATCGGGGCCGATGGCACGGACGTGTTGACGGGTAGCGATTATCCGAGTTGGCCTACCACGAACCCTGAGCGAATCGTCTACCAAAGCGCGGCGCAGAGTTACAACGGCGACCAGCACTACGAACTGGTGGTTCCAAACGGAACTACAAGGTGCATATGTTGTTCGGAAATCCTTATTACGGCTGTGCTGCACCATGCGGCTATACATGGGGTTATTGGCAAAAATACACATTTTCACCGGAGTTGATTGAGACGCAAGGAACGATTCAAGCACATTACTTCGATTTCCAAAGCGCTGCCGGTTATCAATATGCCACTCCGGTGGATTTGTATGTGCCGGCGCAGGTTACCAACAATATTTTGGACATTAGCGCGGATCTTATGGTTCCTGACATTGGGCCTAATTACTCCGCCCCCGGCAATAAATTCAACTTTATCAACGGTGTGGAGATTCTGCCTGACAGCACCGCTCCACATTGGACGATTGACACGCAAATGCAATCGACGATCGCAGCTGGACAGACGCTTCTACCCTTTTACGTGACTGATTGGTACACGGGTAAAAACGACCCAACGTGGAGCATCATCAGCGGACCAAAAGACGCGACGCTATCGGGGTCAACGTTAAGCCTTCCGGCGGGAAGTACTGATTTGAACGGGCAGGGGATTGTTGTTCAGGCCACGGATGGAACATACACGGCAACCGCGACGATCTACACGACCGGCGGAACAAAATCGGCACTGGGCATTCTAGCGCCACCCAATCACTTTGGATATTATCGAGCGCTTACGATTAGCCACACCAACGTTGCGGCGGCGCAAACGAATTTCCCGGTTACCGTTTCCGTTAGCGATCCGACGCTGGCTACGACAGCAAATGGTGGACATGTGCTGCAGAGCAAGGGCTACGATATTGTTTTGACTTCTGATTCGGCAGGGAAGAACTTGCTGAGCTGGGAAATGGAAAAATACGATCCGGTGGCAGGCACCTGGATTGGCCACGTCAAGATTCCTGCTTTGTCCAATACGACGGATACAGTCATTTACATGTTTTACGGCAATCTGGGGATTACGGCGGACCAGTCCTCGGCGTCTTCGGTGTGGGACGGCAACTTCACGGGTGTTTATCACTTTGCTTCGATCACCAGTACGACCACACCTGATTCATCCTCTAAGGGCGACAGCGCACTTAGCAACACGGGAGTGACCAGTGGCACCGGGTTGTTTGGTCTGGGCGCATCACTTACCTCTACCGGTGCACACCTCGTGCTTCCCGTGGCGGTGCTGAACTCCACATCCGGTTCGGTGTCGGCGTGGTTGAATCCGACCGAGCAAATGATTTCCGGAGTGAGCTACGCAGGGGCCACACAGTTCGACAGTAGTAAGGCGTTTCACTTCCTGGAATGGTCAAGCTACGCCAACGCGGTTGAATTTGGCTGGAACAATGGTACGAGCGATTCTACCCTGCACGAGCCTGTTAGTAAGGTCAGCCTGCCGACGAATACCTGGTCGCATGTTGTGTATACGTGGAATCAATCGCCGGCATCGCAAAGCATTTATGTGAATGGGACGCCGGTGGTGAATGTGACCACGGCGTTCAACGTTTATACGCCAGTGAGTAACTTCTGGCTGGGTACGGACGAGCAAAATGGATCATACAACTTTATGGGCAGCATGGACGAAGTGCGACTTTCGAATGTAGCCAGGTCGGCAAGTTGGGTCGCGACCGAATATGCAAACCAAAGCTCACCAGCGACGTTTGTAACGTTCGGAAGCGAAACCAAGAATCAATAAGTGGTAGAGCGGATGCGGAAAACGCCCAGCCATTTGATCGCCACTCCTAACTCCTGGCAGGGCGTAATTCCGACTCGCACAGTTGGCCTGGTCGATGTTCCTGCAAAAAACGCCTCTGAAAGCATGTGCTCAGGGAAAGAAAGGCTGCCATCAAGATCTGAATCGAAGCGGTTGGCATCTTTCTTGACGACCTGTCATGAAAATGCTATCTCAAATACCGCTTCCTCTGATCAGGTTTCGGTCAGAATGGCGAGTGTGTTCACAGCGATTTGTCTCCGCTGAGGGGTTCGGTCCAAAATACCGATATCAGGAATTCGAATTTGTTTCGGTAGAACACCAGTGCCTCGACTTTCGTGCTCTATGAGGAGTTCAACGCTCATAGGTTTGGCTTTGGAAGTACGCAGCCGTTTCCGTTAAACGATTCTTTGCTGACAGCCTAAAAATCACCGGGCTTTCTACTAGTGCTGCTTGGCGATTTTGTATCCAATTACGGCACACTTCGAGAGTGAAATGGGATCGGCAAGCAGCGAACCCAATCGAGATATTCTCTATACATGAATGCACGATTCACGGCTTCTTCGCGCCAGCCATATCAAGCCCTGGGCTGACTGCGAAACAGACGCGGAACGCCTTGACGTTTACAACGGCCTGCTGTTGGCTGCCCACCTTGACGCCGCCTTCGATGCCGGCCTGATTTCGTTCACTGAAAAGGGTCAGATCTTATTTTCCAGCCAACTCCAGGAAGCTGACCGCCAGGCTGTCGGCATCGACGTTGGATTCACTCTACGCAGACTGGCACCGGGCCACCTTCCGAAACTCGCGTGGCACCGGGATCACGTGCTGTTGAAGCCGCTGATTGCATCCTGACTCGGCTGTTTCGACTTGTTCTGCCATCCGGCCACCCTATCGGCTCAGTCACTTTGATTATTCTTTGTGATCCTTGCTTCCCACCCTTCACTTGGCACGGCTTCGGGCGTAATCCTGCGCTCTGCAAACGCGCTCCTTCTGCTTTCTACGGTCCCACCCAAAGAATTTTGCTCGCTACTCTCGCTAAACCCAAAAATTCTTTCGGTCCCCCATAGAATGCAGTCGCTTGTGTTGCTGAGAGCAGGCGCCGCTCGCTATTTCGCGCCCAAGTGAAGGGCAGAAAGAAGGATCTTCAAAATGAATTTCAATCAAGTGATTATCGCGGGCTTCATTGGCAGGACGCCAGAACAAAAGACATTGAACAGCGGCAAGCCGGTGCTCAAATTCAGCGTGGCCACCAACAAGTTTTGGACCGACGCCAACAACCAGCGGAAGGAGAATACGCAATGGCACCAGGTGGTCGCGTATGGTGATGGATTTTCCAAATTGGCCGAGCGCCTCGGCAGCGGCAGCCACGTCCTGGTGCAGGGCGAAATCGTGACCCGCGAATATGAGCGCGTCATCAAAATTCCGAACGGCAAGAAAACCATCGAGCATAAGATTCAACAGCAGGTCGTCGAAATCAAAGCCAATATTATCCGCGTCCTGGATCGCTCTTCGAACGGATCGGATGCGGCAGAGGCCGAAGCCGAAGAATCAGGAGCCGAGCCCCAATAGGGGCTTCGGCCCTTGGCCAAAGGAGTCGCTGCGCGGGGCCTCTCTGCAGCAGGCACCAGATCCACCTCATAACCTTTTCGGAATCATGGCTGTCTTGATGGATTCAGTAAAATGATGCCAATATGGCACAAACACGGGTTTTCATCCAAGCCCCAGGTGGCGGATTCAGCGCCACCGTGAACATCGCGGCGGATTTGACAAAGCTTCCTCGTCATATCGAGGGCCACTTTTTAGCTATGGATGACCTTCGTGGTGATCTGATTATCCATGCGGATCGCCACCGTACATAGGCGAGCCCACCATGTGGTTTAACGACAGGAAAGACGGCTATCACTTTTGGATGAAGTCAAAAGATAGCAATCATTTCACCGCGGAAGCCATAGGCTAACCCGGCTCGACCAACCACTCTCACTGGTATCCGCTTATCTCGCATGTCACTCCTTTACAAACAGCTTGAGTCCATCACCCCTGCAGATCTTGAGTCACTGAAAACCGATCAAGTTGGAGAGAGCCAGTATCTTGAATATAAGACCGAAGTGTTTGATAAGCGGGATGAGAAGAAGAGGCTTCAATTCCTGGGCAGCTTGTCTGGATTTGCCAATGCGAACGGCGGAGATATCTTGGTGGGCGTCAAAGCTACCGATGGCCTGCCTGTTGACTTTCCAGGTCTCTCTGCTTCGGAAGTTGACTCCGAAATCTTAAGAATCAGCCAGCTTGTTGGCACGAGTATTCAACCCCAACTTACCATCCGCTTCCATCCCGTTAGGTTTCCGACAGGCAACATTGTACTGGTCATCAGAATACCCCAAAGTTGGACTGGCCCGTACGCAATCGAGCACAATGGACATCTCCACTTTTATCTACGCAACGCAGCAGGCAGATCCCCAATGAGAGTATCGGAATTGAGGACAGCTTTCACTCTGTCCGGCAGGGTTATCGACGAGACTCGCAAGTTTGTGAACGACAGGCTGAGAACACTTTCGAGCCTAAATGGTCCATGGCCTTATTTCGAGAAGCCTCTTGCTGTCCTTCACCTAGTGCCCTTCGCCAGCGTGACAGAAGCCGTAAATTTAGATATTTCGGATCTGCGTGACCATCACTGCCTTAGTCCTTTAGCGGCGGCTAAAGACGGATACATTGAACGAGGGGACCTCCGCTATAACCTTGATGGCATTGTGATGAGGAAGGCTGCAGTTCGGCATAGCCAGCTTTTTCGGCATGGACAAGTAGAATACGCCACGACTAATTTTCTGAACGATCACTGTCTTGATGCTTGGCACATGCAGGTGAATCTGGTGAACGTTGTATCTCGATTTGTAGCGTTATTGAAATCCCTCAGAGTGTCTCCTCCAATAACAGTTCAACTTAGTCTTTTTAACGTCTCCAATTTTTATCTGCGGCGTTCGGCCGGTTGGCTGGGCGATATTTTGAGCGAGCATCAGATTGATCGCGACCAGGTTATGCTGCCGGAGGTTGTTATGAATGACTTGGATCAAAATCCCATCGTTGTTCTGAAGCCGATCTTTGATGGCCTGTGGAATTCGGCCGGTCTGGAAAAGTGCGAGTTTTATAAACAGGACGGCAGTTCGATTATTGAACCAAGTTGGTTAGACCCGGCGAACATACGATAGTCAAGAAGCAGCCAAATCAACCATGCCGTTTCCGAGACGCTGACCAGATGAAATCCGTCATTATCGTGATAAGTTTTTAGCGGACTGCACAGAGCCTTCCTTTTCGCGTCCTGGGAAGGAGGCGACACTGTCCGCGTAACCCCCCGGCCACTGCCTTCTCCTTTCCCGCATCGCGCACGCGACCCCAGCCGCAAGGGCATTGCCTCCGGTTTTCGGTCCCCCCAAGTTTCTAAAGGCTGTCGGTGGCCATAATCCACCTCCTGAAACTTGGCTCCCCCGAAAAGGTCTGCGACCCAATCCCCATTGCCGCCGTGGTTCCCCGCTGTGCGCCCAAACCATGCGCGAAAGGCAGTGGCCGGGCCTTTCCGCACCGCCGCCTGGGGGTGCTGCTTTTCCAAGGCCAGAACCGCTTCGGCGGGAAGACAAGCGGCTGCTTGCGTTGCACGCAGCCGGAAACAATTCACCCGAATGAAAGGAACTCAACTGAATGACCAGACTCGTCACCACCGCGCAGGACCTTGTGGTCTCTGCCATTGATCTCACCCGTGCCTGTACCGAGAACGAACCTTATCTCGCGTGGCTAACCAATTATTCCAAAGGCTCCCAGTTCGTAGCCGACTATCTCTGTCGCGCAACGATTGCCTTCCAGATGCAGAGCGCTGCAGAAACGCTTCCTTTTGATGCCTTTGTGGCACGTGAAACCTTCGCTGACTTGCTCATGCTGTCAGCGCCACTCTCCAACAGCGCGTTAGCTCGCACAGCAGAGAAAGCTATCCAGGAAGTTCTCGCATTGCGAACCACTCATCTGCGCTGCTCTCAAGTCCGTGCGCTGAATCCCAATCAGTCATAACTCAAAACGCCCACTTACCAACCACAGAAAGGGGAACTCATCATGAACACAAATTCGCAACAACTCGAAACCATCGATATCCCACTCAGCAAGCTACTAACATGGGACGGCAACGTGCGCACGCAGACCAGTGAGGCTGGTATCAAGGAACTCGCAGCCTCCATCACCTCCGTTGGATTGCTTCAGTCCATCGTGGTTCAGAAAGCCCCAAAGGGAAAGTACTCCGTCATCGCGGGAAGGCGCCGACTCCTGCCCTCTTCCTGCTGATGGAAGACGGCAAAGTTTCTTCGCGTTTCCCGGTGCCCTGCCGATTGGCCAGCACCGACAGTGATCTCACTGAGATCAGTCTCGCTGAAAACGTCTTCCATGAACCAATGGCCGTTGTCCAGGAAATCCTGGCTTTCCGACGTTGGGTCCAGGAAGGCAAATCTGCCAGCGACATCGCCGTTCGGTTCGGCATCAGTGAAGCCGTAGTCAACCGCCGTCTCGCTTTGGCGGATGTCAGCCCGGTTCTGCTCGAAAAGTGCGAAGCGGGCGAAATCAGCCTCGCGATTCTGCAAGCGTTCACCCTTAGCAGCGACCATGCCGCACAGGAAGCACTCTGGGAACAGCTGGCCCGCTGGGATCGTAAGCCCGAAACCATCCGCGCCTTGCTTTCACGCGGTGACGTTCCCGCCGCCGATCAGCGCGTCCGGTTTGTCGGACTCGATGCTTACGAAGCCGAGGGCGGCACCGTCCGCCGTGACCTCTTTGCCGAAGGCGAGGACGGCACATGGATCTGTGACCCGGCCCTGCTCCAGCGCCTTGTTGCAGCCAAACTTGAAGCCGTTGCCGCCGGGATTGAAGCGGAAGGCTGGAAATGGGTTGCCATCGAACTCAACGCCAATCATCAGTTTCTCGCGCAGTTCCGCCGCCTGGCTCCCACGCCCGTTCCCATGTCAGCAGCCACGCAAAAGAAGATGGTGAAGCTGGAAGAGAGGGCCGCTCAACTTCAGGAAGAAATTGACGCGCAGGAAGACGATGATGTCCGGGAACTGATTGCCAAACTGCCAGAGGCCGAGGATGCCGCCGAAGCGATCCACGCCAAACACGCCGGCACCTACGATGCTGAAGCAAAGGCGAAGTCTGGCGTCGTTATCACCATTGGCGACGATGGCCAGCCGGAATTCATCTGCGGACTTCTCCGCAAACAGGATATTGCCGCTCTCCAGGCGGATGCTTCCGCGAATGAAGCTGAGGCTCCGGTCGGAGAGATGCGTTCTGCTCCCGCCACCGCCGAGGCTGAAGACAGCGCCGCTGGTTATTCCGCAGCGTTGGTCGAATCGCTGACGACGCACAAGACCGCCGCCACTGCCGCCGAGCTGGCGCAGAATCCGCGCATCGCTCTTGCCGCCGTGGTTCACGCCCAGGTGCTCAGTCAGATCGGCATTTCCCTGAACGTCTATCGCCACAGCACCTGTCTGGGAATGTCGGCACACGTAACCAGCTTGAGCCAGGCCGCTGACAGCCCCGCCTTCGCCAGTCTGGAAAAGCGGGAACAAGACTGGTTGCGGGAGTTGCAGCATAACGCTGACCAATTATGGCAATCGATGTTGACGCGTGATCAGGACACGCTCTTGCGCTTGCTGGCCCATTGCGCTGCCTCCAGCGTTAACGCCATCGAACGGAAACAGGATCAGGATGGACCCGGACGCCTGATTCACGCCGACCAGCTTGCCCACGCCCTTGGCATGGACATGACGAAGTGGTTCACGCCCACCGTCGACAACTTCTTTGCGCGAGTCTCCAAACCTCAAATCCTGGCCGCACTCACCGAAGCCGGAAAGCCGACGCCAGACGCCAGCAAACTCAAAAAGGCGGAACTGGCCAGCCAAGCCGCCGCCGCGATACAAAGGAACCGGATGGCTCCCGGCCCCGGTGCGCATCAAGCGACCCACAGAGAACCCGCACACCGAAGAAGGTGGCGCTCAATGAGCGCTGCCCAAACAATGGCGCTGAATTGGCAGCAGCAATGGGAGGGGAGGGACACGGCGCAAGCCCCGTCCCTCTTCTATCTGACTGTTGAAGAGCAACAAGTCCGATGGCACACCATTCAGTTGCTCTCCGAATATCTGGCGTCCGGAACAGCGCGCAAGCGCGAATTGATAGCCAAAGAACTGAAAGCCTGCCGGCAGCTTTATGAAGGAGTCTGGGCGGAAATGGACTGCGCCTTTCACTCGACTGTCGTCGAAAAAACAAGGCAAAGCATCGAAAAAACCCGGAATTCGTGACCAGTAGAAAAAGTGTCCTCTGACTGCTGGTCGTCCCATCCTAGCTGACGGTCAAGGCTGAAATGCACTCCGCTTCGCTCCGGCCTTGACTTCGCCAGCTCCTCTGGCCCTGTCGCAGCGAGCGACACACAAAGGAGATCTACATCATGATTAACGACAAAGCCCGCGCTCTCACGGAACAAATCGAATCGAGCGTCAACGCCCTGGCCGCTGAAACCGACGCGGTTCGCAAGAGCGAAACATTCCTGAATTGGCTGAACGCTATGGCGCAATTTCATTCGTACAGTTGGAACAACCAATTTTTAATTTCGATTCAATGTCCGGGAGCTTCGAAAGTTGCGGGATTTCAAACGTGGAAAAAACTCGGCCGCAACGTGAAAAAGGGAGCCAAGGGAATTGCGATTCTGGCGCCCTGCCTCTACCGTAGAAAGGCTGACCCTGAGAATGAAGGCAGCCCGACTGTACAGAAGCTCGGCGGATTCAAAGTCGCCTATGTCTTCGACTATTCGGCTACAGAAGGCGAACCTCTGCCGGCGCTGCAATACGCCGCCGCTGCCGGTGGAGAAGACCTGCTGCCTAAACTTGAAGCTGCTGCCGGCAAACTGGCCGTGCAACTGGATTATCAGGAAATATCGGAACAGGGCGTTCAGGGTTATTCCACTGGCGGAAGAATCGTCATTCGGCAATCGCTTTCAATGGCATCAACTTGCGCTGTAATCGCCCATGAGCTGGCCCACGAAGTTCTACATCAGCACGAAAATCGTTCAGCAGCCAAGACCAAAACACGCAGCCAGCGCGAACTCGAAGCTGAAGCAACGGCCTATGTCGTCATGCGCCATTTTGGAATCGAGCATGTGGCATCCAACTATCTCGCCACTTACAACGTCGATGGTGACCAACTGCGCGATTCACTCGAAACCATCAGCGGCGCGGCCAAGCGATTGATCGCGGCTGTTGAGGCAGGAAGCGAAGAGGATGTCGAGGCTACCGAAAAGGTGGCCTCACCCAGCAGAGAGGAGGTCGCCGCGTAAGCGGCCCTCATAAACTCCGATGCTGAACGTTAGCTCTATCCTGTAACGAACACCGGGTGACTTGAAGAAAAACCACCCGGCAAAGCTGAAGATGCGCCCTAACTAACAAGTCCGTCCTGCTTCCTGCTTCGTCCCATCCTAGCTGGCGGTCAAGGCTAAAATGCACTCCGCTTCGCTCCGGCCTTGACTCTCGCCAGCTCCTCCGGTCCTGTGCAGCAAGCACACGACAAAGGAGATCATCAATGCAATCCGATACGCAAAGCAAACAAGACGCTCAGCGCCGCCGACCTCGCGCAATTCACCGGCAGCGAACAATGGTTTCGCCATACCCTCAACCGAAGCGTTCTCTACACCGAAGGCGCTCAATATCTCGCCGAACACGCCGGAGCCTACTGGCTTCTCGACGAAATCGCCCTGATTCAGCCCTACGATCAGAACGTCGCCGCCGAAGAGTTCCAGGTTTGGAACCTCACCGTCCGGCCCGACAAAACCGCCACCCTCACCTGCGACGATGGCAACGGCAACGTGGTCTTTAGCAAAGAGATCCCGTACACCGATTTCCCGCTCGAAACCATCAAGCTCTATTTCGCCAACGATGTCATCCACCTGCCCAGCGAGTATTGACCAACTGAACAAAGGCCACGGCTCCCCAAGAGTTGTGGCCTTCTTTTCATTGCTGGTCACGAAAAGCTTACCTTGGCCTAACTCGTTCAGTCCGCTGCCGTCTGTGAAAGAGTCACGCGAACTGTGGTCAAGCAAGAGCATTTTGCCTGGAACTCGAAAAGCCAAGAGGGTTAGTTGAGGACTATAGGAAAAATTAAAGCGTCATGTCCGAACCAACAAAAGAAGAACTGATGGCTCGAATAGCGGAACTGGAGAAAGAAGCTGCGAAGAAAGTCTGCACTGGCTCAATTTCATTCAAAGTCAGCGAAAAGGGTGCAGTCAGCGTATATGGAATGGGTCGGTTTCCGATCACCTTGTACTACGAACAGTGGGTGAAACTCTTCAGCACGGCTGAAGAATTGCGCGCATTTATGGAAGAGAACAAGGGCAAGCTTAAATTGAAAGACGACTAGCCAAGTCACTTTTCTTTGTCCCGAAAGGGTTCAATATTGGCCGCAGCATCCTTTACACGGCGCTGGCCCTGAGGGGTTGGATGCCTTCGCCAATCTCCGAGATGGAATGAGAAGGCCGGCGCACGATGCGATAAGCTCCCGGTTACGTATTTCCGAAGCAAAGGAGAGACTAGGCAAATGAAGAAGAGTAGTAGCTCTGAGAAGAAGAATCAGAAGCTAACAGCCAAGGCGAAAGGAACACAGCAAGGCATCACGATCGGGATGGATCTGGGAGACAAGACCAGCCGATTCTGCATGCTTAGCAAGGAAGGCCAGATTCTGCAAGAGGGGCAAGCCCTCACCACCAAAGGGGGGATGGCGCAGGCATTTGGTCTCTTAGGACGGACGCGAATCGCCATTGAAGTCGGAACGCATTCGCGTTGGGTGAGCCGATTGTTACAAGAGTTGGGGCATGAAGTCTTCGTAGCCAATCCCAGGCAGGTGAAGCTAATCACCGAGAGCAGCCGAAAAGACGATCGATTAGACGCGCAAACCTTAGCGCGACTGGCGCGTATTGATCCGCAGTTACTGCGGCCGATTCAGCATCGCAGCGATGAGGCACAAGCTGCCTTGATGGTGATCCGGGTGCGATCTGCGCTGCTGGCTGTGCGAACGAGTCTGGTGAATACGGCACGGGGTCTGACGAAGTCGATGGGCGAGCGGTTGCCACAATGTGATGCGGACCAGATGGGAATCCAACAAGCTGTTTCCCTGCCGCCCAAGCTCCGACAGGTGCTGGAGCCATTGCTGAAAGAAGTAGAATCGCTGACCCAGAAGATCAAAAAGAGTGATCGTGAGATTGAGCAGATCGCCCGGAAGAATTATCCGGAAACGGCACTCCTGCAGCAGGTCGCTGGAGTGGGGCCACTGATCGCTCTGACATTCGTACTCACCATTGAAGATAGGAGCAGATTCGAAAAGAGCCGAGATATCGGCTGCTATATAGGGCTAAGGCCGCGTCGCAGCGATTCGGGGCAAAGCCAACCGCAATTACGAATCACAAAGGAAGGTGACCCGTATTTACGGACGCTGCTGGTGCAAGGAGCGCACTACATCATCAGCCGCCGCGGACCGGATACCGATTTAAAGCGCTGGGGACTGCACCTGGCTCAACATGGTGGAAAGCGTGGCAGGAAAAAGCGGTGGTAGCGGTCGCGCGAAAGCTGGGGATCCTGCTTCATCGCTTGTGGGTAACTGGTGAAGTGTATGAGCCATTGCGGGTTCATGACCTACGACAGGAACAAAACAAAGTTGCCGCTTGATAGGGCATAAAGCAAATCGCCGAGTTCGGGTGACTGCGGCACGCGCGAAGAACGGTCGCTAGCAATAGAGACATCCAGTTCGGCTCCGAGACAGCAGCACCCGTTTCTAATTGAGAACACCCAGCTGGCACCGGAGCAAATCGCTCCACAAAGAGTGCGGATGGAAGTAGGGCGAGTCGGTGATTTGTGAAATGCGGGTGAGCACACGGGCGCCTCCCGCTGGTCGGCGATCGGAAGTCTTCGATTGTCAAAGGAAAAACCTTCCTAAGAAGGAAAGGGCTAGAGTTGCTGCGCCTCCCGTTGGTCGGCCGTCGGCAATACCAACAGCACGGTCAACAAAACGGCTTGACATGGGCAGGCCTTCTCATGGAAGTGGCGCGTGAGATCGGCATAGGGGCGGCGGTCACCCACCGACCCCTGCCACACCACCGTGCGTACGGGTCCGTACACGGCGGTTCGAGAAGTTACGCTCTCACTCAGTGCGGATTCCGGGGCATGTGGATGAAGGATTCCGACAAAATGTGAATAAAGATTCCGGGGATGTGAATAGAGGATTCCGATAAAAGATGAATAAAAAAATGAGCCGGATCGGAAACATTCACATGTCGGAATGATTTTCTAAAGAAAGCTTCATCTTCGGAGGGAGCGCCGCTGGACAACTGGAGACGGAAGTTTCTCTACTGAGCGTGGAGGAGATTCCGTGGCTCAACAGCAGGTGTCCATGCGAAAAATTAAAGAGATACTTCGTCTTCGCTATGAGTTAGACTCAGACAGGACCAGATCGCCCGGAGCTGCAACATTGGCTAGGCGACCGTACATCGTTATCTGGAGCGGTTTGCCGCTACCGAGTTGCAGTGGCCGCTTCCGGAAAGGCTGCGATGAAGCAAAGCTGGAAGGGCTGCTGTTTGCCACGCGCCGGGGACGGCCAGCCGGATCCATGCGCGATCGGCCAGCTCCCGACTTCACGGCGCTGCATAGCGAACTGCAATCACATAAGCACCTCACCTTACAGTTGCTTTGGGAGGAGTATCGAGCGCGCCAACCAGGCGGCTATGGCTACAGCCGCTTCTGCGAGTTGTACAACGCTTGGAAAGAAAAACTCGATGTGGTGCTGCGGCAGGAACACCGGGCCGGGGAAAAATTGTTTGTCGATTGGGCGGGAAGCACGGTCCCGCTTTACCACCGCGAAGTCGGCGAGATCGATGCTGCCTCGCTGTTCGTGGCGGTGATGGGGGCGTCGAACTACACCTTTATCCACGCCACACACAACCAAGATCTGTGGAACTGGGTAGACTGCCATGTGCGCGCCTTTGAGTTCTTTGCAGGCACGCCGAAGCTGGTGGTTCCGGACAATCCGCGCACCGGAGTGGATCGCGCTTGCCGGTATGAGCCCGACCTGAACCGTACCTATCATGAGATGGCCGAACACTATGGCGTGGCGGTGATGCCGGCTGAGTTTTTATCGCTACTGGGCGGAGAAGGCACCCGCCGAAGAAGAGAGCGCGTTACGGGACCAACTGCAATCACTTTCGTTGCAGCATCCACGTTACGGGTCACGGCGTTTAGCTCAATTGCTGAAGCGCGCCAGGTGTGGATGGAGGACCCTGGTTACTTCGGCGCCACCATCGCTTTCGGCAATGTTGGAGCCGAGATCATTCCTGTGCCAGTCGACGAGGAAGGCCTCTCGGTTTCCGCGGGAGAGAAGATTTGTCCGCACGCTAAGGGAGTTTATTTGACTCCGGCCCACCAGTTTCCGCTGGGAATGACGATGTCGCTGGAGCGGAGGATGGCCGTTCTCAACTGGGCGCAACATATAGGCGCCTTCATCATCGAAGATGATTACGACAGTGAATTCCGGTTCGAAGGCAAGCCTATGCCTTCTTTGCAAAAGCCTAGATAACAATTCGAACGTAATTCTGATTGGGACATTCAGCAAGACGCTGTTTGAGTCAGTACGCTTGGGCTATGTTGTACTGCCGCCGTCGTTAGTTGACTGCTTCCTCGCCCTTCGCTATCGAACCGACTTTCGCAATTCGAATGTTGATCAGGCAGTGCTTTGCGATTTCATCATGGAGGGCCATTTCGCACGTCACATGCGAAAGATGCGCGAACTGTACGGCAGCCGCCTCGCAGCACCGATCGGCGGAGGCAAACAGCATTTGAGCGGGTTGCTTGAAATCTCGAACGCCCGGGCCGGTCTCTACACGATTGGCTTCCTGACGAATGGGATGACCTCACGGCAAGCGGAAAGGGCCGCCGCTGGCGAGAACATTGAAGCTGTCGGGGTCGACCGATATACCTTCAAACGTGCCGACCCGAAGGGAGTGGTTCTCGGTTTCGCTGCTTACCCAGAGACGGCGATACGGAATGCGATCATTCAACTCGCGAAGGCGTTCAGCAGAGGGACCCGCGGGTGACGAGGTTCTGTGCCTCGCATTCGTCTCGTGATCTTCGCGCGCCGGACGCTTGAGTGCACTGTGCTCGCCAGTTTGTGGCGCAGGTTGCTCGTCAACTCACTGCGGGCGGTCCAAACCAAGTGGTCAGTGCCTCGGTGTCATCGGGTCGACGCGCGAATAACCTGGCAAGCCAGGGCTGGCAGTCAACAATCTGCCAATTCTACCCACCGCAACAACTGCGCCTCATCCCAGGGACAAACCACCTGTGACGGTGCAGGGACGATTAATCTATGCTGATTAACCTACGATCTGTGTTGTTTAAGACCGATGCCATCTTTTGTTTCGATCAACAGGGTGTTTGGATCTAGGATGCGGGACGCGTTCGCGATATTGACAGAAGTTTGCCAAATCCGGCACCTATTGTTCCTACAACAATAGCGACCACCGGCGCTAGAAGTAGGTGGCTGAACGCGGAATCCAAGGTATTGGCTATTTGGAACGTCGCTGGATCTGTCCAGGCGCTTCGTTGGAACTCCTGCCAGGTGGCAACAGGAGCAGGATCTGTAGGTGCCACAAACATTTCAACCGCCAATCCGCCTGCAACCCCGATAAGCATGCAAACGCCCGCGCTGGCCACCGAGGTTAGGAGTCCAGCCTTTATGGATTTCAATTCTAAGGTGACCCAAAAACCGGATATGGCCCAGGTGGTGAAAACGCACAGAAGTCCCAACAACGGTGGAACTCTCGGGCTCTCCCCCGCCGCCATCCAATCTACCGCTTGGCGCTTGAACTCCGGGCTTTACTTACTCCACTTCCTCTCGCTTGCTTGCTCTGATACTTTCTATCTCCTGTTCGGTGAAAGTGTCCCCTCCCACTGTCTCGTTTTTCCACCGCATGCCACTTGTAACCCACACACTATATAAAATTTGCGCCACCGGAATGCCCGGTTACCAGCACGCGTAGCGTCCGCCAGCTCGAGCGGCTTCGTTCTAGCGGCGCAGCGTAGAGCAAAGTTGCCGACTCCCTGTTGCCCGCTTCCTGATCCGCGAGAAAATCGATTGAGTTGCTGATGTAATCGTTTACTTTGAAGCGTCTAGCCCGGGGGGGCGGGTGCGGAGGAGGGCTTAGGGGCAATCGCGGACCGCTCTTGTCAAACACGCCGCACGTTTTGGTCGCGTAGCTCTGCAAGCTACTTTCGGCGAGATAACTTGTTTGGCACAGGCATGAGTGACTGTGTATTAATGCGTTCCATCTGCACACTGATTTTCTCCAGCGCATTGACAGTCCGCCCCTTTTCAAACACCACGCCGCAAAGCAAACCAAGCAGAAACATAATCGCCAACAGCGCGCTTTGCCAAATCCAGGAGAGGCCCGGCTGTTCGCGGGCCATTTGCGCGTCATGCAATTGGATGTGACGCGAGGCCGCCGTTAATTTCTCGAGCTCACCTGCAATGGAACCACCAATCTTGGTGTAGTTCTCCGCCAGCGGTGCCAGCTTCGAGGAGATGTAGTCCGAGAGCGCACGAATGTCCGCCGCCGACTTCTCCAGTGTCGCGACGGTACCGCTCAAGCCCATGCCGACGATCTGCTGGCGCAGAGATTCTGCCATATCCTTCGCGATCTTGTCCGGCTTGACGCCCTCGATGATCTCAGCGGGAAGCTTCGCTAGGCGCTCCTCGACCTGGGCATGATAATCCGCCGAAGTCATTGCCAGTTCGCGCAGTTCCGTCATTGCGTCGGCAAGCGCGGCCGGAACCCGTTCCCCCAGCAGCGTCACAAACCCGAACAACTCGGCCACTCGGCTCAATTCGTCCCCCGGAGGTAATGAGTTGAGGTAGGACATCAGCTCGGCATAGGTCTCGCGATCCTGGGTATCGGTCAGGCGCGCGGCCAAAGTCCCGAGCATGTCCGCCTGCCCTGTTCCATTCATGGGAGCAGAATTTCCTTTACACGGTCGAATTCGGCATGCATGCGGCGGCGGTAAGATTGTGCTCGCAAACGAGTGGCTACCTGACGCAGCTCCGCCACATCGTGTTGTCCCGATGCCACCCGACCGATAGTCAGGCCATGGTTACGCGCCGGCCCTTCGACGCTGGGCATGTGATATTCCATCTCAATCACATGCGGCCTCAGTTTCTGCCGGAATTGTTCCGCCAATTCCGCTCGATCCCAGACGTAAAAGTCGGACGGATTGTTTACTGAGTTCTTGACGATCAGATACTCGGTACGATCCTGCAGCGCATTCGCCCACTTGATGACACTGTCAACCGTGGCAGGGTCTGGCGTCACTAGGCCGATGGCAGTAAAGGCAACACCCAGCTCCGTCGCGCTCTCGTACATGTCGTCGAACCAACGCGAGGCGACTTGACCAGATCCCGCGCCCATGTCGGCTACCACAACGGGCGGACCGTCCTCAAGGACGTTGAGCAGTTCGTCCAGACCTTCGGGCCGGTGGATGTCCACTTTGGCCGCCTTGCCGGGAAAATAATGCACCAAGCTGCCGCGTGACTTGCTGGCCTCTGCGTCGAGATCGACCAATGTGTAGGGAAGCTGGTATTGGTCGTACCATTCCGCCAACGCCGTCACTAGCGTGGTTTTCCCGGTACCGCCTTTGCCGCCTTGTGTCAGCACCAGGCGTCGTTGGGTTTCACTCATTGAAATCGATTTCGGTTGTTCGGACATTCGTTCATTTCTCCTTATTGGGTCGGGTAATCATTCGAAGAGGCTTGGTGAAGTCCAAATCCTCTTCGGGGACATAGAACACCTTGGAAGGCTGAGATGCCAAAGGCGCTTCCTTGACACGGCGCATCCGTTCCCGAGCCTCGGCATAGGCATCAGGACCAAGCTGTCGAGTTCTGGGTATCGCGGCTGGCGCGGCCAAGGTGCGCTGCTCCATTTCCAGTTCCAGCGGCGGCTGGGCCTTGCGTGGTTTGGATCGGCTTTTTACGAACTTGAACAGCATCGCGATAGACACAGGAACTTTGCATTCTTCCGCGAGTATCCGCTGAATAGCGCGATAGCTTCGGCCTTCCCGTCGCCACCGCAGAATGAACGTCCGAAACGGATCAAGCCGGGATCGTGGGTCGTTTGCCGAAAGATCATCCAGGGCCTGTTGTAGCTCGGGAGTCACAAAGAAAACAGTCCGTTTGGGCATTAGTGGACCTCACAACGCATATAACGAAAGCGGCATAGTAGATGTTGGAAGTCGGTAAGTGAGAAAACACCATCCCTAAGCCTGCGGCTTAGGTCCGGATCGGAGGTGTAAACGCCTCCGTTTTGTTTACCTTTTGTCAACCGTTTGTTCACTATTCGTCAACCGTTCGTTAACCTTTTGTTCACCCTTATTTGGGGCTAAAAAAAGGAACCTTATGGCTCCTCTCCTTCGCTCTCTCCGCCCTCGACTTCGTCTTCGTCTTCACGCTGGCCGTCGAGGCTAATGCTGATCTTGGCCTGATAGGCGTCTGGGTCGCGCAGCTTCTCACCCTTCGGGCAGATACTGATGCTGCTAATAGTGGGCCGTCCGGTCTGCAAAACCGCTCCATCCCCGCGCACGTTGAATTTCGTCTCATTAGGGGTCGGCTGAATGAGGCGCAGCACGCGATGCTCGGCAATGGCGCGGGTCAGGACATGCAAGCGATTCCCACGCACGCTGATCAGATCTTTGCCAAAGGTCAAAACCACCGAGTCCGAGGACCCTAGTGCGCGCCCAAACATAAACCAGGGATAGACCCATGTGCTTCGGCGCAATTCGATGATGAGCGATGCGGCCCGCGTGCCCGGTTCGGTCAATTCCCAATCTGCCGATCTGTCGTGATCGGTTTCATCGTTAAAGACAGATTGTGTTCGCATAATTCTCCTTTTCTATCTGTTGCTCGAGCCGAGCAGATTTCCACGCAGCGACTTCCTGCTGCGCCTCATACCGGCGTGTTCGGTCGCTTACCCTTTGCGCCAGCTCAAGCGCGGATTGGCGGTCGGCGGAAATGCCGATAGACGCTTGCAGCCCGAGGCTGTCACTGGTCAACACAATCACCTCGTGACGCGCACGGGTAACGGCCACATAAAACTGATCCTGGTTCATGCGATCCGCCGAGACGACACTGATGTCTACCGCTTTGGCTTGGCTGCGATGCACCGTGATCGCGTAGCCATGGGCAAACTGACGATATTCACCGGGCAGTTCCCGGCCATCGCGCAATCTAACGGTGCCGGCTGCGGTGATCTCAGCCACCGTCACCAACTCGCCGTTCGTGGCTTTGAACCGCTTGTCGTTCCGATTGGACTGTAAGAGCAGTTTGTCGCCCACGGACACCTCCAGCTTTTCCTTCTCAAAAACGCCGAAGGCGTGACCATGCTGCGGACTCAGCCGCACAATTTGCCCGTTGGCTCTCCGCGCGGTTACGGTTCGCTTGTCGCAGGAGACGACTTCCAGCGATTCGTGTTTCTTCACCAGACCCGGAACGGCCTTGTGGAATTCCAACACTTGGCCGGACGCATAGCGATTCATCTGCTTCTTTTGCGCTTCGGTCCAATTGAGCGCGGAATGCCGTGTGACGTCCTGCCCTCTGCCGAGCTTGCCTGCGCGTTTCAGATCGGTCCGAATGGCGTGCGTCACATTCCCGATTTCTTCATGCGTGGCGGCCAGGACGAGGACAGACCGCGTCGTGCCGTAGGCGTCCGGCGCCGTTGCCTCTTGATACGTCTTGCTGACTTCGATCCAACGCTCGCGCCAATGCACTTCGCGGATCGCGCCCATCTTTTCCAGGCGTTCGTATCCTTCGGCGGGACGAACACGTAACTCCTCGACCGCCGCCTTGAGTTCCGGGTTGGTCTGCCGCTGTACTTCTCGCACGGCCACACCCCGCATTTCCGAGTGCTGTTCCAAGATTCGGAGAGCATCACCCGCCTCGACCGATTTGATTTGCTTGACGTCGCCTACGGGCACCAACCGGGCTCCGTTTCTCTTGGCGAGTTGCAGCAGCTCATCCATTTGTTTGGATCCGACCATTCCGGCTTCGTCCACGATGAGTACCTGACCCGCCAGTTGCGATTGCTTTTGCGGACTGATCAGTAGTTCCGCGACAGTCATAGCGTGGGGAAACCCTTCTTTTTGCAATTGCTCGACCGCTGTGGTCGACGGGGCGATAGCCACGGTACTGCGCCGCGCTTCCGTCAGTCCCCGTTGGAGCTCTTCGAGGAGGGTGGTCTTGCCGACACCGGCAGCGCCCGAAACTTCGAACACGAGATCCGTGGACTGCAAAGCGCCTAGGACGGCCGCTTTCTGTTCTGGTTTGAGCCGGTCCGATACCACAAACGCCCGGCCGCTCCCTAAGGCTTCATACTTGCCGATGCCCTGATTCACGGTGGCAACCATGCGGCGCTCGCGGGCAAGGCTTTCCTGTGTGGTGACCTCTCCGCCAGCGGCGAGAAGCTGTCCGGTGGCGATGTGCGCGGCGACGGTCGCTTTCAGTTCCGACAAATGCAACTTGCCGCAGCCGTGATTCAGGGCTTCGGTTTTCAATTCATGCGTCTTGGCAACAGAAACCCGCTCAAACGTGTGTTCGACCGCATAGGAAAGGGAAGGGCCTGCTGCTTGCCGCTCGCGGATGGAGCCGCGTTCTTGCGCTTGCCGATGAATACCCTGGAGGTCCGCGTCCTCCTGGCGCGTGAGCCCGGAACGTTGCAGGGCGACCACTTCGGCTGTTGTGATCGTCGTTAATTTCTGATCGCGGGTTTCGCGCACTAACTGCGAGATTTCGTTTTTGGACGGTTTTCGGCCATTCTCGCGAATGAAGTCCTGGATGGCGGCTTCCTTTTGTACCGTCCGTTTCGAGAACTTTTCAAGTGTCGCTTCCCCAATACCGACAATGCCGTACCCGTTATACTTGCCCTTCAGCGTACGGACGTACGCCTCATAGCCGCGCTCCTCCAACACTGCCCGCGAAGCGTTGCGATAGACCGCCGTGAGGTAAGCGGTCTGCTGGTAGATCTCCTTCGCATCCAGGGCTTTCCAGGTGCGCTCCACGCCGTCGTAAGTGAGGTTGGCGCAGACGAGATGCGAATGCGTGTCCGGATCCAGCGCCCGCGAGGCCGTATGGTCATAGCGGGCAATCACCAGATTCGAAGTTTCACGCGTGCCGTTTGCGCCGCCTTTGCGGATGCGGGCACCCGCCAACAATTCCATCTCGGCGGCGGCGGCGATGACTCCAGCATCATGCGCGATCCGGGCCGTTTCCGGATCTTCCAGCGCGAGCACCGATAACGCTTTCGGAGCGGAAAATGTGCAGTCATAGAGGGCGCGCACTTTGCGTTGGTCGCTGATGATTGTGCCGTCTTTGGTTTCGCGTTCCACCACACTGTCCGAGTTCTTACGCGGCCGGAGATATTCGCCCGTTGCCGGGTGATTGCCTTGCCGAATCGCCTCGAACTGCTCCATGGTGACCACACCCTCCAGCCCCAGATGCTTCGCTCCGTTCCCCATCCATTGGCCGATGACCTTCTCCCCTTCGGCGTAGTAATCCGAATTGGAGAGATGATTGGCAGCATAGCCTTCGCCGCCTGTCATGGCCTTGACGGTAAGCATTCCCGCTTATACCTTCGAGGGCTTCCACGGCCCTGCCGCGCGGTTGGCAAACGCCACTTTCTCGGCCGCTTCTTGCGCCAGGATCTCCGCCAAATTCGGCATCGCCAACTGCACCGGCGCCACACCTGTACGGGGGAGGAACGCCACACAACGATCCGGCCGCGCGGGCGGGAGCGCAAGCTTGAGCTTGACAACCCATTCCGCATAACGCAGATAGCCGCACCGATTTTTCAGGCTGGCCAGTTCCGATTGATCCGCAATGCGCTCGACGGCTCCGGGTTGCGTCGTGTAGGAGCGTTTGCGATCTGCCGTGATATGCTCCACAATCCGCTCGACCTTGCGCTCACCAATCATTTTGCTGGCCCAATCGCCGCCTTCGGGTTCGCCAGTGTGGAGCAACAACTTGGTGAAGGGAGCGCTGAAGATGGCTTCCGCTTCTTCGCCGTATATCGCTTTGAGCTGCGAACGCCCTTGAAAGCCCAACACCAGATCAATGCCATGCTTGCGCCCGCGCGAGGCGGCACTCTTCAAGGTGGGTAACTCGCCCAACGCCGGCAGTTCGTCTATAAACATACGCACCACAATCTGTCCGGGCGGCACTTCCGGCAGCGAAAGGAATTCGCGAATCAAGCTGTCGATCCACAAGCGGTGTAGCGGGCTAAATGCGGCTTGCGTCTTTTCATCGCCGGACGTCAGAAAGATGGACGGTCGACGGCCTTTCAAGCCAACGTACTCGCGAGCGCTGAACTTCGGCCGGCCGGACTCCTCTCCGGGAATCTGCTGTAATGCGAATAAACACTGCGTGAGGGTGGAAACGATGGAGGCACGCAAGCCTTGGGTGTTCTTAGCCAGCATTTCCTCGATCTCGCTGCCCTTGGCAATCGCGTCGATCAGTGGGTCGGCATGCGTATACAACTGCGCGAGCTGCGCCGCGTTCGGTCGATAATTAACCACGCAATGCTTATAAATCATACGAGCCGAATTCCAAAAGAAGAAGTCGCGCACGCCGGGGCGGCAGGGATACAGGCTCTCGGCTTGTGCCAGCGCCGAGGCTTCGGCGTTCGCGGTGCTAGAGAAATCAATTTCATCGGACGGGCTGTAACTCGCGCTACGCTGATCCGGGCCCAGGATGAGGTCGCCGGGTTTCCAATAGCGCCGCAGGAATTGGCACTCCGGGTCGTAATAGACGCATGTTTCGCCAGCCCCTTCGAACTGATCGGCCAAGCCAAACATGGCAATCGTCTTACCGGCACCGTTGTCGCCCTGCAGAAGCTGATGCTGCGCTTCGACAGACCGCTCGATGCGGAGCAACTGAGGGGGCAGGCCGAGGCCGCGCTCCACATAAAAGCCCACGCCATCGCCTTGGACGCGCCGGTTAAACTCCGAAGGCGTGAGCAGTCGGGGACCACTGAGGTGCCGAGGGGTCGAGCGAAACGCCACACGCCGCTGCTGATCTAAGAGATACCCCGCGCCCGCCAGTAAGGAGGTCAGGAACATCGACACCAGGACCGGGATTAGGAGGAAGCCCGCAGCTAGCCGACCGCCATAAATATCGTGGAACAGCCAGGTGTGGAAATCAGCAGTAGACATAGGAATGGCCGCGAGCCTTGCATCGTTGGGAATCGGTCGACCGTCCACGATGAGTGGAACCTTTCGGCCAACCGGTTCAGAACACAGCAATATCTGATACTCCCGCTTCTCTTTCTTTGCTCCAAAGCTGGGCACCATGTCCGTGCTTGGCAGCGAAGTGCGGACATAGTCGCTCCAGTACAACGTCTGGAGCGGACCCAGCCTGGACAGGGCGATGTAACACGACAGCCACACAAGCAAGGGCGACGCAGCAAACGCCGCGATGCGGAACAGAGGAAGCGGAGGACGCAGAAACGCTTGATTCATGCGGAGCCTATAACCTGGCGGATTGTTGTCTGCTTTGTTCTTCTTGGGCTTGCTGCATGCGTATCTGATCCACCTGAATGGCTTCAGGCAGATCCTTGGCCCGGTCCGGATGCTGCGCGAGAAACTCGTCGCGCAGGGAATTGAAGGCTTCCCTTCGTCCATTCAAGTAGGACTCGGCTACGGCGATCTCGCTGACTGGAATCACCAGTTCTGCCACTTCCCGGATACGGGAAGCTTCTCGACGCAACCAGTTCTCCGTGGTGACAAGTCCAGATTCCAGCGCTGCCAGCCCCGCGGTCGTAAACCCTTGACCTTGAACAAAGCGCTCATCACCAAGCCCTCGGGCCTCATCGAACTCAAACACGCGAATGCCGCTTTCGCCCGCGCCCACCCGATGCCGAACAGCCTGCATCGCTTCTGTTTGCGAGTTATAAACGAGAAGCTCGCTCGCTGTCCGGTCTGGCGGTAGAACCACGAATTTAGAGAACTCCTTTGGGACTTTTACTTCGTCATCCATAGATGCGATTCCTTTTTTTTCGATCAACTCGGCAAGCTTTGGCTTACCCAACAACACCAAATTCGCTCGCGCGTCCATCTCGCCGTGCAACCGGCCCAACGGATCGGAGGATTCCCGCATCGTCTCCAGATTCACCAGATTGCGGGCAATCTGCACCTCGAGCGAGGGATTGCCATTCGCGCCAACACGCTGCGCGGCCACTCGTCCCAGTGCCGTCTCCGCAGCATCTAGCACCCCTTCGTCGCGCACCTCTTGGAGTGCCGCGCGCACCATTTTTTCGATCACCATTCGCTCGCGGAGTGGGACCGCATCGCCTCCGAAGAAGAGGTAAGCCGTCTCCGCATTTAATTCGGGCATACAGGGAATCCGTTCTCAGCCGTGCGGCTGGGCTCTAGCTGATAAATGCGCGTCTTCGTACCTTTTCCGTCCACGCGCACGACTTCGGACACCATGCGAACCTTCCCCTGGCGTATCATGTGGACGACGTAATGAATACTGCGCAGCACACGCTTCTCGACAAACTCCTGGGACAGATTGGAGTGGGACGCCAGCGCCAGATCGCTTAAGCGAAGCAACGCATCCTCGGCGCTGTTGGCGTGAATGGTGGCAATGCTGCCGGCGTGTCCGGTATTGAGCGCTTGCAATAGCTCGTAAGCCGCCAAGGGTTCTCGGACTTCTCCAATGATAATGCGTGTCGGGGCGTTCCGCAGCGCATGCACCACATACTGCGCAATGGTTCGCGGGGCCTCTCGCCAGCCGCCGGCCACGGTGTTATCGCGCACGCCATCGGAAGCTTCCCAACGCACGGTGTTTCGATGCGAGAGTGCCAGTTCGCGCGGTTTCTCAATCACAATGAGCCGTTCGTCGGCCGGGAGCTTGTCAATCAACGCTTTTGCTAAGGTAGACTTTCCGCAGCCGATACCGCCGGCAATGAGCACATTCGCTTTCTCCCCGTCATTCGATCCCCGCAACGCTGTCACCAATTCCCAGCAGACTTGCGCTGGTAAGGAGCCTTGCTCAATCAACTCTTCGAGGGAATACCAGCGATTGAATTTCCGGATCGTCAGAGTCAACGCGCCATTAGCGATAAGCGCGGCCACGCGCGAGCCATCCGGCAGACGAGTATCGAGGAACGGGTTTTTGGGATCAAGGTCCGTCCCCAGCCGGCGCGCCACATTTTGAATCGCCATCACGAGCGACTCGGGGACGTGTGCCACTTCTTCCAGGCCGCCCCGGTCCACAAAGACCAAGCCGTCTTCGTTCACCATAATGTCCGAGATATCATCGGCTAGAATTAACTTCCGCAGCGAGGCTGGAAAGAATTCCAAGAGCGTCTCGAATGTCATAACGCCCGGTCCTCGTGAAACCAGGTAATCATGACGCCCAGCGGGTTTGCCAATTGAAAGGCCGGATCGCGGCGGCTGCGCTCCGCGGCGGCGGTCGGGTTCACTTTGTATCTCAAAGTGAGTACCCAATGCTCCCGCGTCGGCCCGATCAAATTGTATAGTTTGTTCATGTCGATGACACATTCGCCGGCGCTCACGGTGCCATCCGCTTCTTTCTTTGTGTCGAAGGCGCGGAACTGAATCGAGTTCACCTGGACATCCTGCTCTGCGATCTTCCCGGCTGTGACGCTTGCGACCACATCGGCGTCGCCGGGCGTGAGCTGCCGGGTCAGACCCGAATCCATCCAGAAATAGTTGGATTTGAAATTGTCCAGCGTAGGCTTCAGTAAGCGGAAGCGCGCAATGGCCCACTGGTTGAGCGCCGAACGGATCTCGGCCTCGCGCGGGGTGTAGTCGCCGCTACGATACGTAATCGCCTGGGCGCGGCCGGCATCGTCCACCCGCGTGATCATGACGAAGGGCGGCCGCCGCATCTGCCACAAGTTCAAAGCAGCCGAAGCCACAAACAGGAGAAAGAGAACAATCGCGATACCGCGCAATACCGTAAAGTATTCCAATCGCGCCGCACGGGCGGCCTCTCCCACTGGGTCGGTTTGTTTGATCATTTGTTTCTTCCTTGGTTCATGGGTTATAGTGCCGCCGCCAGCTTCGCTACACTCGTGGCCGCATTCGTAACAGCGCTGGCCGCAGCCTGGGCCAGCGCACCGGCACCGTTAAAGATCTGCGCAGCGACAAGCGGCACCATCGTCATCGCCAGAAAGAAGAAGAGGGTCAGAAACACGAGAATGCCGCCATGCGCAATCCAATTCCCAATGGAGGTATCGCCCGCCAGCGTGTTGGTGATAAAGTCGATCCACATTTGGGCCATGATGTACTCAATGACTGCGCCGATCACACGGTAGGAGGCGAATGCAATCATCGTCTGCATCCAATTCCAGGCCCAGCTTGCGGGCCTGCCGCCCAACAGCCAAAGGGGAATAAGGAGCGGGCCGAGCACAGTGAGGATGCCGCTGAACACAAACCCGAGCCCTCCCAGCACAAACATGCCGAAACTAACAATGCCCGTCCAGGCAATGACAAGCGGATAGACAATGTTGTCCATGATGGCGAATTGGCTGAGGGGCTTATCAATCAACGTATCCGGGTTCTGCAAATCCGCCATCAAATGGTCGATGGGGTTACCGGGAGCGTTGCCGATAACCAGTACCATGTGTTTCGAAACCGCCATCGGCCAGTTATGAAAGCTGAAGGCCAGCCCCGCAAAGTTCAGCATGTAGTGATTGAGCAAGAAAAGCAGACAAGCCGCCTTGAGAAATGTCATCAGCACTTGCGGCAGGGGAAGCGGGTAGTGCGCATGATGAGCGAAGGAGAGAGCGCGATTCAGCCCCCACTGAAACCAGATCCACATGACTACAAGCGCTAGAATCCAGGCCAATTCCGTGATGCCATCGCTGATGAAGAGGGCTCCATACGCGTTGACCGCCTGATTGGTCCAGTCGACCAGCTGCCCACCCCAGTTTTCTCCTAGAGGGACGGGCGCTTGCGCGGAGGCAGAAGCCGCCGCCAAAAGACCGATCACCACCGCTTTGCTTCTTATGTGCACACTTCCCCTTCGGTTAATTGAAATCAGCCAGACTCATGGCGCTCAGGTTGGTAATCCCGCGCGGGTTGGCAGTCGAAATGGCGTCAATTTGCTGATAGAGAGTCTGCTGCGCGTTGTCCTGCTCTCTCTGCACCATCAGTTGGTGCATCTGGAGTTGCGCCTGCTGTTGCTGCAGATTCTGCTGACATTGTTGAATGCGGAGAGACTGCGTGGAGCTCATGTTGGATAAGCCGCCTTGCGAGGCGCGGGTGTTGTCGAGGGTGGCCATGGAGAGCGCCACCTGTTCTAGTTGTCCAATCGCGTTATCGTTAGTCGCCGCCGCCGCGTTACACCCTCCGAGCGCATCGGCCGTGCTCGTGCCGAACGCATCGGCGAGTTGAATCCGATTCGCAAGCGAAGTCCTGGGGTTCGTCATTGCCTGCCAAGCTCCGGCGGCCGCTATCGGGCCAGCCGGCGACTTGAGGGCCATCGTCCAGTCCGCATGGCCGGGAATGTTGAGGTTCGAGAGATACCCCGCTGCTTGCATGAATTGCTTGTTCCGTAGGGCGTTCGTTTCGCGCAGCGCCAGGTTATAAATACTGAGCCCGTTCTGAATGATCTGTGTGCCTTGCACGACCGTTTGCGCGATTTTAACGCCGGTCGAGACATCCTCGGCCCAGATGGTTCCGAGTTCGCTCCAGGTCGCCACATCGAAGACCGCGAATTGCGCAGTCGCCTTTTGCGGAGAAGCCGCCATTAAGCCGAAAAGCACCAAGACAAGCGCTATCTGTTTCTTCATTTTTTGAGTTGCCTTTCTTTTGGAGGTTGAGGGTGGATGGTTGTTACCAGAGCAAGAAGTGCCAGATGGCACTCATGAGTCGGGTTAGGAGAGCGATACAAAAGAGGGTCACCGGAACCGCGGCCGCCGCGATCATACAGCCGACACCCAACTGGGCGGGCCGTAGCTGCACTTTTCGGATCTGGCGCACATCGTGGGCCATCTGCTGGAATTGTTGGTCTGTCATAAGATCCTTTCTGTTAAAGATTCGGGCGAACCGTGTGGTTCTCGAGCGCAGGTAGCTGGAAACTTTTCATCACCATCACCGTGACTAAAGAGCCTTCGTAGACCGTCACGGTGGGCAGTCGGTTGAGCAAGCGGTCGAGGATCTGCATCACCTCCTGCCCGCTCTGCTGGCCGACACCCAGGCGGATTGCATCCACTCCGCTCAAGCTGTAGCTGCCCGAGACACTCGCTTCCGAGAGGCCACCAATCGCGCCCACGAGCGCAGCCGTAGCAATGAGCTGAGGCCAGTGTGTATTAACGCGGCCCGTTAACCCAGTCGCTCCTTGTTGGTCGAGCCCAGCCAGTCTCGGGAAGTCCACCGCGAAGCCATCCGGCATGTAGCCGTTCTGAAAGGTGATTGCGAGTCGTTGCTGTCCGATGACGGAAACCTTGGAGGCCTCGCCTAGGATGCGCGTCCCTTTCGGGATCACAATGTGTAGGTGATCATGCGAATAGACGGGCGTTCGCACCATGACGCTGATCGGTCCGGTGTATTCTCCGGCGAGCCGATTCACCAGAATGCAGTCGATGGGAGTCCCATCGAACACCCAATACAATTGGCCGGTGTAGGTGTCCCAGTCATAGCGCTTCAGATCGGGCGCCGGCGAAGCAGCCGCTGCTTCTGTACGCTCCGCAACGGGTACGAGCATGGGAACTGCCGGGGAGGCCGCTGGCGGCTTTGCAGACTCAGCCGCCGTGTAATCCGACACGGAGGGTGAATTTAGGGCCGCTTCCAGCGCCTTGGCTGCGCGTTCTTTGGGACTCATCGCCGGTTCCCCTCCGGTATGGGGATTGGTCGCGCCCTTGTTTTTCATAGCAATCTGTTGTTCCTCGGTAGGCGGTTGAATCCCTGTAGCCGCTGCCGGCAGCGGGTGCCAGCTATTGTCGGCCTCGCAGACAAATTGCGCGATTTGACGCGTCTGCTGATTCACTACGACATACCCCTGGCCGTTCATCTTGGCTCGCTGGGCGCTGTCGCACGGCGGCAGCGTGTTGACTAGCTCGACGAGCGCAGCCTCGTTCTCAAAACCCGCTTCGCGGATCTCCTTCGCCAGCAGATCTCGCCTTTTCTGAATCTCCGCGAGATTCGCTTTGCGAGCCTGATTGTAATTGTCTAAGTCCGACTGCGAAGCCGGCGCTGTGCGCGGAGGGTTTTGTCGCGACGCGGTGCCGCTTGATCCAGGCAAATGAATTAGGCTAATGGCAACATACGCCACCACCAGGATCGCCGTGATACCGACCAGCCATGTGCTGACACGGAGCGGCTTTTTGCCCACCTGCGGCACATTCGGCGGGCTAGCGGGCTCTACGTCGGCCACTTCAGTTGTCCTCCACGATACGCTTGAATTCGAGCTTTTCCTGATGCTTCCCGCTGCCCGTTCCTCCGAAGACGAGATAGCCCTCTTTCAGAATTCCGGCTGTCGAGTAGAGGCCATTGCGGTAATCGAAAGCAATCAGGCTCGGCTTGCCGTCGCGCAGTTCATAGAGCGTCGGCATTTCCTGCGAGGTTACCGATGCGTAAGTAAAGTTAGAATCATGGAACAGCGCCCGGACGCCCATTTTGTCGGCAAGCTTTTCGTCGGAGAATCGGTAATCGAACCGGAGCTTCTCCGGATACGTTGACCGGAACGCGTCCACCTGGGTTTGAACATCCGTCTTTGCCGTTGCTGCCGCTTTCTTGGCTTCCTCGACCTGCACTTTCAGTTTTTCCACTTCTTCCGGCGAGGCCCAGGGTTGCGTTTCCGCAATGTGTTTCGCTAACTGCGAGTCGACGTCAATGAACACTTTCGAGTCACAATGATCGGTGCGCAGAATCAGCCGAAAGGTGTAGCTGCTGTCGTGATCCGTGATGACGGTGAGTGGGGTTTCCGTTGTCAGCGGCTTTTTTACCTTGATCGTGACGAAGCGCGAGGCCTGCTTCGAAGCCGTGGTTTCGAGCACCCAGTTCTCGGTGTCCGAGACAATCGTATTTCGGGTTAGTTCATGCTCGGGCAACACCAGAATGGTGGCCTGAAGTTGGCAGACGGAAACGGGCACAACCGAACGTTCGCCGACCGTGACACTGCGCGGATCGTCGATGGCCGGGGTGGGAATCGGGAGAGTATCGGCGGCGTGCATCGCAGCCGTCAGCAGCAAGGGGAATAGAATCTCTTTCACTGTGGTCCTTTTCTAATGGTTTTATTTGGCGGTGGCCGCTGCCGCCAAGTACTCAAACGCTTTCTCGCGGCCAAGTTGTCGAATCGCTTCGTTACGGCGCAGGCGGTCCTGCGGGTGCGTGGAGTAGAGCCATTTGCTCTTGTCATCGACGTCCAACCGAAGCACCTTCGAATACTCTTTGCGAACAAACAGGGACTCGCCGAGCTTGAGGCTCTCGATCAGGTCGAGCTGGCGTTCGCTCAATCCGAACAGAGCGCGATATTCCTGCCGGTCAAACGAGCCGCCCAAAAACAGCGCATCCGGGCAGTTGTTCTGGATCAGGTTCAAATACTTGCCCATATCATGGGGGTGCTGCGTGGCCAGGATGATGCCGCCCAGATGCTTGCCTGCGGTCTTGGCGGTGGTGACCATCTGCTCGCCGAGCGTCTCCACCTGCATGAGCGTGAAGACTTCGTCGAAGACTTCCAGCTTCGGGAAGGGGAGATTCTTGGGGTCATGCGTGAAGGAGTTCACGCGATAGCGGAACGAATAGACCAGCGGTTCTACTAAATCGCCCTGACCTTCCAAGCCCTCGAATTTGAAAGCGGTCATGCGGGAGATTTCCAGCTCATCGCGGATGTTGTCGAAGAAGGCGCCATACTTGCCGCCCTCACACCACGGATCCAGATAGGGCTGAAGTGTCCGCGCCAGCACCAGGTTTTGCAGACGCCGCACACTGGCAGGCATGCTGAACATGAACTGAATCCGCGCCGTGAGATCCGCTTCGTCCTCTGGCCCGATCTGCGCGCCGCCCTTCAACAGCAACATGCGAATGAGACGGTTGGCAAACTGCCGGTTCCGCTCCGTGTCCACAGCGAACGGGTTGAGGCGCGGGCCATCCATGCCCACCGTGACCACGCAGCCGGCATGCTTCAGCACGGTGTTGTCATAGCTGCCGCCATCTCCGGCCCCGTCATAGATGGTGACGAAGCCGCCATACTTGGGCTCGTTGTCGATCAAATGATTCACCAGGAAGCTTTTGCCGCGGCGCGCTTCCGCTAAAACGAGCAAGCCGCGCAAGCCGCCCTGCGTGTAGGGATCGTATTCGAACTCCGTGCCATCGCGCGTGCCGAACTTGGCCAGCGATTCATCTTCGAGCGTTCGGGACCACGCTTCGCCGCGATACGGCGCATGCACCAGGGACAGGTTCGCAACATGGCCCTCCTGGATCCAGCGCTTCCGCACATTCGTGGTACGTCCAGCCATCCAAGCGCCGGGAAACAGTGAAGCGAACGCGCTGAGTGCGCCGATGCCCTCGAACAGGAAAACAGCCTGGCTCTTGGTCGCTACCCGGTGCACATGGGCCATCTGCTCTCGCAGTTCCGCTTCGTCCTCGGAGTGCAGCAAACCAATCAACGAAGTCTGGGAGTAGCCGATCCCCCTATCCAGATCTTTGAGAATGCCCGCCAGCCCGGTCACCGATTCATCCGCCGCCTGGCTACTGGCGCTCTTGGGCCGCGCGGCGGAATAGTAGGATTGAGCGTTTCCGATGTAGGAAACCAGCGTCAGCATTTTCTCGCGAAAGTAATTGGTGAAGGTTTCCTGTTTGCTGGCTTGTTTGCGCGCCTGTTCCGTTGTGCGGCGTTGTGTTTCGAGCACGAGCACCATATCCGCATCCAGCCGCAGCAACTCGCCAAACAGATTCAGATGAGTAAACTTGGGGCACTTCAGTAACGAGAACAACTTCGCGTGCCGAGATCCCACCTTGATTCCGTCCTCGTTCCATTGCACCCGCTCATTGGCGATAGCCTCCGCGATTCCCTCCGAGGAGGACGGCAGGGGATGATTGCCATGCAAATTGAAGAGATAGGAATATAGCTCGTCGATCTCGGGCTTCACGAGGCGTTTCAGGCCGAAGCGGGCCAGGTTGATCGCCAGCATTTCCGCTAACGCCTCCAATTGTCGAATCCGCGCGTCGGTATCATCGGCCCCCGGATTCCATTGGCTCACTGACTCTTTGGGCGGAGCGTAGATCGTCCAAAACAACTCAATCGAAGTAAAGCCTGTTTTGGCTAAGTGATCCCGCCGTTCGCGCTGCGTTTGCGAAACCACCGGATTGGGATTGTCGACATGCGCGAAGCGCGGCACGAAACCGCGCCGCTTGCGCGCGATTTGATAAACGATCAGATCTTCCGGAACCAGCCGCTGCGCACCCTGCAGTTCGCGCGACAAAGCAGCCTCTTCGTCATCGCTCAAGCATTCGGCATCGACACCATTCAGACGAAAGCTTGCGCCGTAGCCGCCGGTGCGCGTCGCGAACAGTTTTTCATGAACGAATCGGGTGATCGGGAACAGTTCTGTGGGATCACCGGCATCTTCGAACCATTCCACTCCCGCCGGGGCGCTCGATTTTTGAAAGAACTTCATAGCAACTGCTTTGCCTTTCCGGGATCGTAAGAAGACCTCTGCACGATCGCCAGCGAAGCGAGTTCAATGATTCGCTCATCCTTCTTAAAAAAGGGCATAAGGTAGGCGGGAAGCGCCAGTAACAGCAGCATGCCGAAAGGCAAGCTGAGGATCGCCATCACGAGCCCCGCGAAGAGGAAACAGCCTACCCATAACTGCCAGGGCAGCCCCGCTTTTCGCGTGGAGTTGTTGAGCGCATCGTTAACGGGCACGTGATGGCGCATAGATCAACTAACCTGTATGACGGTGAGGCCATTCGGCCAAACAAGTAAACCAACCTGCACGCCAGTAAGGCCCGAAGCCCAACCAAGCGAATGCCCTACCAGATAGAAGACTGTGAGGCCAATCGCTATTTCCAAGATGCCTTCTAAGGGTCGACGGAAGAGCGTAAAGATACCCCAGAAGAAGCAGATAACCGAAGCGGCCGCCACGATATAAAGCAATCCATCCACGAGGAATTTTGCCACGCTCTGCGCACCCGTGGTCGGATCCACCTCCTGTTGCGCGAGAACCGGAGCGCTGCAAAGGATGACACCCCAAAGCAGCGTGAAGAATTGTTTAGAGCTGAAAGCCCGCGCCCGGGAGCGCATTCTGTTGAGTAGTAATTTCATGTCACTGTAATGCGGTCCTCAGGCCGCTGGTTCTGGGTGATCGGTTTACGCGAAGCGCCAAACATCGCGTGGGACGGGAAAAGGAATGACACCCGGATCAACCAACTTGCACGCCGGTAAGGCCGCTCGCCCAACCAAACGCATGGCCGATTAGATAGAAGACTGTCAGGCCGAGCGATATTTCCAAAATGCCTTCGAGCGGGCGCCGGAACAGTTGGAAGATGCCCCAGAAAAAACAGATAACGGCGGCGGCGGCCACGATGTAGAGCAATCCATCGGCGATGAACTTCGCCACCGCCTGGGCGCCGGTAGTGGGGTCGACCTCCACGACTCCGCCCGCAAATTGCGCCAGAGCTGGAAGGCCACACATGGCAAACGCCAACAGCAGCGTGCCAGCGCGCCAACCGCGCTTGAAGCGTGCTCGGTCGCCAAGCTTTACCATCAAACCGTTTCTAACTCCCCGATCAAAGAACCCAGCAACAGTTTCTGGCAAATCGCAAAGCGCCGCCGCGGGCTCTCTGGCGTTGCCGCAGAACCCTTCACTGCACTGCCCAGCTGATAAAACAAGCTGCGTTGCATCGCTTGTAAAAGTCTGCAGGCCGTCATTTTCACGTTTCCGCTGTTCCGTCATCGCGCCTCTTCCCTTAATACCTTTGCGTCTGAGCTACCTCGGAGGCAAGGTACCAATCACCTTGCCTCCGATACATTCTGTAGTCGTTATCGAACTCTTTACAAACCTACCCTCGATCACGTGTCGCCTCAACAGCAAGAACGACCACACTCGTAATGGCTCGCCTGCCAGCACTCCATCGCGCAACATGCAAGGCGATTCCGTCGCCGGTCGACACGGAGTCAGTCTTTTACAAGAAGTTGTTGTGGAAAGTCTCGCCCCAGCTCCATCTACAGCTGTGAGCACGGGGCTTTCTCACTTAAGCCTTCATGCTAGGAGTGAGACTACTAAGGCGCAATACCTTACCAATTATTCGGAGATATTGCTGAAGTTTGTTTTGGTACTTGCAGTTCTTGTCACTGTCTCGCTTCTTGAGTAATGTGAAGGTGGCTCTTCATGTCCCTCTCTCGCTTTCCATTTATCCGAAAGGCCAAATACTCGCTCTGGGTATCGGACCGTGATGAAGCAGGCGCACCAGTAGATCCGAGGTTTATTCAAGCCGCCTATGCTATGGAGAAAAGGATGTTCAGTTACCGCAAGAATGAGGTGGGTTGCGAATCGATGACCTCCTCACTGATTCAATCTTCGGTTGTCTCTGCATCCCGAGCTGCTCAAGTGAACTCAGTGTCGAACCCAGAAGGATATCTGTGGCGCACCTATACGAGGAAGGTCGACAGGCACTTGGCAAATGCTGAGCGCGAGGTGTCGGTTCAGGATGATTTCATGGAGGATCTGTCGAGCAGATCGGAGACCATCGGCAGCACGGCAGAGCTGCTCGAAAATCAGATTCTCCTGGAACAGGTGAAGAAACAGATGGACGATTGGACGCGGCGAGTATTAAATATGCGTATAGCCGGGTATTCGTGGGAAGAGATTGCCAAAGATTTATGTCTATCGGCGAATGTGGTCACGGTGCGATACGTAAGAGGTGTATCTAGAGCGGCGGATCGACTCCTAAATCGAAGAGCAACCAAAGGGCAGGTGACGACAGATGCCAAGTAGAGATCTTCCGCAAGATCCCGCGGGAGCCCTGACGAAGGCATTCCAAGAGGCCGCCCTCCGCAAATTTCCTAACCCACAGAGAAATGGTTGTCCAAACAACAGGAATGTTCTCCAGGCTATCGCTCGACGAAACCTGAGGCCAAGCAACCCAGTTGTGCAACATGTGGCCGAGTGCTCCCCCTGTCTGAATGAGATCGCACAGATTCGGCTGCAAAACCTCCGTCGGCACTGGCTCCTTGGTGGCGCAGTGGCCGCACTTCTTGTTATGTCGTGCGGGATCGCGCTGCTGAAGCATCAAGACGTAGGCTTCGTCCCGTCAACAGCACAGTCCCTAGTTATTGATCTCCGAGACCTTTCGACCAGCCGGGGGGAGACAGATCGGATTCAATTACAGGATCGTCCCATCTCCATTGGCAGAGGCGATTTCCACGTCTCCATTCTGCTGCCGGTTGGATCGCCTGAGGGTGAATACAGCTTCAAGATTTCGGATGAATCGTTGCAGCCGAAGTTGAGTGGTTCGTGGCAAGCCCATCTACAACAGTTCAATATCGTCATCTCAGCTCACATCGACACCAGGCGCTTTTCCCCTGGCCAGTATTCTCTGCTTATCCGACAAGGCGACGGTGACTGGCAGTCCTTTCAGCTGGTCATTCACTAACTGAGCCTTGGCAAGGCGTCAAAACTGGTGACCGGCCGAGACCCGTTGACTGTGTGCGAGCCGATCGTTCGTGCGGTGCAGCACCTCTTGTACTGCACGCGACGGTCAAGCCTTGTCTGGCTTATTCGCGCATTCCATGCTGAGTAGCTGAACTGCTTCCCCCAATTGCTTGTCAATACCGCTCCTTAGCTCTTCTGGTTGGGCTTGGACCACGAGATGAGGGCACACACCATGCCTCTCGAGTGGCTTACCAGAGCTGGTAAACCAGCCAAACACGGGCAAGCTGAGCCAGTAACCCGAGCCAGCGCTAAAAATGGAGGCGCCGAGCACGTTCCCCGCTGTCTTTGTACCAATGATGGTGGCGAGACCCATCTCGGAGGCGAATGCTGTTACGATCTCCGCCGCGCTGTTCGTCCACTCATTTACCAGTATTGCGACCTTCCCGTGAAATGGCTGTCGCCCAAGGCCTTGCGTTAAGAGCATGATTGACTTATCGCGGATCGAGTAACGGCTTAGCGCAATTCCAAAGCCGACTCGGCTGTCAGGATATACCACTTCATCTAAAGCTTCTCTGTTATAACCTTGCGCGAGACGTTTTGGCGTCAAGCTGTAACCCAAAGGCATTCGGTCGGGGCAAAGATAGCTGGCCAGGCGAGCGAAGCCCATTCCACCGCCGAGGTTTCCGCGCAAATCTATGACGAGACGATTACAACCTTTCTGTTTCAGGGATTCGATTTCTCCGTCAAGGGCTTTCGAGAAGGCGAGTCCCATCGCACCGGGAAACCAAGTGATCCGAAGGAATCCCGTCGTGGGAGCAATCATTTTGCTCGATAGGGCTCTTGGGGGCAAGATGGGAGGCAGGTGCTTGCTTCCCTTCCTTACCGGTACCCCAATGGAGATCACTCTATTGTCGCTTCCATCCGGGGCTGAAACGCGGAACGAATACTCGGCCCCAGATCGAAAGGGCGGTAGGACAGGTGGCATGTACTCAACACCATCCACCTCGCGAAGAATGTCTCCTCTCTTGATGCCGGCTCGTTCAGCAGGCCCTTCTTCAAAAAGGTCGAGGAAGAACCACCTTGGTTGTTCCCTATTGAAAACCTTGCCTAGCGTGGCACTCACGACATGCTGCGGTGCCAGGCGGATAGTGCTGTCATGATAAAAAGACGTATGACTGCCTCCGAGGTCTTCAAGCAGGTGCTGAATCCCTTTCTCGAAACAAGTGTCATCTCCCGTCAGCAGGTCATTCTTGCAGTGATCAAGCGTTGTTTGCCATTCGCCGTAGTCCGCAGCCGCTGAATTGAAATAGTTTTTTAAGACCCTCTTCCGGACGTTCCTGATGATTTCCAGGCGCTTTTTCGGAGTGAGCAGAACGCTCCTGTTCTTGTCCATCAGTGACCAACCTCTTTGGATGTCAATGCGCCCTCGAACGTAAAGCCGGCCCAATAGAAAGGTACCGCCCCCGGACCAAAACTCTTTAACAGCGCCCGCTTCGCCCTGGTCAATGCAACCTCGGGCGGATCGCCGGACGCCAACGATGTGTAGAAATGTTCCATCAGGAACAAGGACGACGCGTCGTCTACCGGCCAGAGTGTTGAAACTACGCCTCTGGCTCCGGCAAGCAAAAAGGATTTTGATAATGTGGCGATGCCCTCCTCTCCCTGAATCGGACCGACTGCGGTGTCACAGGCAGAGAGAACGACAAGATTTGTATCCAGGTGCAGCATTGCGATTTCAGCCGCGTGCAGGAACCCATCTTCACCAGCCTTCTCATCGGGAAGAAGCACCAAGGCGGCTTGCTCAGGGTCGCTCTCGTCTGGAATGCCATGAACCGCCAGATGAATGACACCGTAATGTTGGGTGGCAGCCCGTTTGAATGCCGACTCGGTGGCTAAAGCGCCTAACAATAGATTGTTATGGCCGCCGATGGCCGTATTGGCGGCCAAGACCTCTTTTCGAGAATACGGCAAGTCATAAAGGGACTCTCTCTTGCCACCGGTGAATCCGACGGGCTGAATGACTGACCCATAGGGGACCCCGCCAATGCCGAGAAGTGGATGAGGGTGCCTCTCGCCTGAACCGAGACTGAGCAAGTAGAAGGTAGTGACAGAAGGTACATGAGCAACGATGTGGGATTCTGCTACGACGTGGCCCTGCTCGTCTTCAAGAGCATCAAATGGAATCTGATGAAGTCTTCCATCCCGGACGACAATCAACTTTTCCTTTCGCTCAATTTCGGGAACCGGCCGCAGAAGCAAGTTGTAGAGCGAAGCCGCTGCCGCGTGCCCTTGCCCTTTTTGACGAACGACGCTTAGGTAGGTGTCTATGAGCCGGTCCATCTCTGATTTTCCTGCTAACGGAACCACGTAAAAAGAGTCTTTCGAAATGACTAAGCAGTAAGATTGTGGATCGGCGGTTACGTATTCAAGGATCGCGCTGGACGCGTCGAGTCGCTGTCGCACGCGAGGGAGGGGCACGGTTTGCCAGGATCTGCGCTTCAGAATGTTCACTCCCGGAGTGATCCACCGGCTCTGCTCTTCGGCAACGACTTGGTCGCGAATACGCTTTACATCGGGAATTGATTTGGCAGACATGAGCTGAAGCTGGAGGTGAGATATCGTTCCCTCAACAGCGATAGCCTTGGCTGAATGGACCGAGCCCGCCAGGAGCAAATCCGCCGTAACTCTGCCTCTCACTCTTTCTATGATCGAATACGCTTTCGCGGGATCATGGATTTTCGAAACAGCCAAGGCAAAATGCTCCGAGCAAAGGCCGCTCGATGCCTTTATGTAGGCTGTCTTTTCTAGAACAGTGGATGAATTCGTGAGCCCCGCCTCAAGGAATGCCTCGGCCCTATCGAACGTGCGATCAGCCTCTGCATATTGACCTTGAGCCATCTGAATCTCCGCAAGCGTCCGAAAAAGATCCGGGATGGCCCACTTATCCCCACTGGCCCGGGCTGATCCCACCGCTTCTAAGGCATAGTGCTCGGCCTTTTCAAGGCTTCCCTGCTTCCTGTAGATTTCAGCGAGCATCGCTTCTGGCTCCATAGCGACCTGTTGCAAACCAACCGAGCGGAACATCGCAACTGACTTCTCCAGTTCGGCGATAGCCCCATTTGTATTGCCGCGTGCAAATCCGATCCGGGCGGAGAGAAACAGAATATCCGCCGTTGGCCCTAGGCTCTGCATGGACTGATGCCGTATTAAGAGATCATCCGCGAGGCTCTGCGCATGGTCGTACTGGCCAAGGTTGATCAGGGCCTGAAGACGAGAATGATATGCGAGTGAAGGAAAACCGGAGTCTGGTATGCTCTGAGCGAGCTGAATGGCGCGATCAAAATAAGGAAGAGCCTGCCCCGCCTGCCCCGCTTGTGTGAGTGCCATGCCCAGAACCGTTGTATAACGGGCTTGCGCGGCAATATCGTGAATCCGCTCTGCCACCTCAACAGCGGTGCCCACATTTTTGCGCGCGGTTTGCAGGTCGCCTTCATAAAAAGCCGAGATTCCGATTTCGGCAAGTGCCCGGTTTTGCCAATGAGCGTCTTTGAGAGCAACGGCAATCAACCTCACTTCCTCCCAATCCCGCCGTGCAACCCCCGCATTCAATTCGCGATCAATGTCACCCTTAATGGCAAGGCAGAAAAGTCTCAGTTGCTTGTCACGCTTCAGAAGGAGATCAGTCCCGAGCCTCTTTTCTAACGCCAAGGAGGTCAAGGGTAAGTTTTTGGTATCGACTGTCGCTCTGATCTCTCCTAATTCGGCAAATAGGGCACTTCGCTTGTCCCCGCTCTGTTTGAGTGCACTTACTGCGGATTCGAAGTGTGGGCCCGCCTCACGCCAGTTGTACAGATCAGCCAAGTAGAGTGCACGCTGAAGATCAGTGCTTGGCAAGGATTGCGGCGAGGCATAGGAAAATGAGGGAATCATGCTAATAGCAGCCGCCACTATCGCCAGGCGCGTTGAAGGGTGGATAACCTGACTGAGCAACGATACGATCCTCCGGTGCATCCAACAATTGAAAACCCGGAGTTGCTTCATGCGAATGAAGCTAAGCCTGTCCTCCATCGTGATGAGGGCCTTCGATGGAGCTATTCGATCAGATATAGCGGAAGGCGCTATAGATAGCTCTCGACTCTGCAGCCTATTCGGATGTAATTTGAGATCCATACAAAGCCGAGGCCTTGAGAGAGCCCATTCTTACCGGAAAAAGATGAAATCGTCCTGCCAAAGGTTTCCCTGCGGCGATGACTAAAGTCACTATGCCGTAATGGGTATTCCTCCAGTACGCACCCGTTTGGTCGTTTGAAAAAATGGCGGGTCGCAAGGATACACAAGGTAACGGCCCTGCTCAGCGCTTCTCGGACCTTAAAAGCTGGTCATCTCGATGAACTCGATAGATCAAAACGATTTCTCATGTAAGAAAGAAATCGATGTCGCCTCACTTTAATATGAGGCTGAGACGCCATTGAAATCCAGCACACTGCGCTGGACGCCCGGACACACAGAATTTAAGATGGGTGCCCGTACCTGCGAATGGACGGAGAGATTAAGCCTCTGCCGCGCGTCTCAACGACCCCGGTTTCGCCAGTCACGGTTTTGGTAGGTCACGGTGCGCTCCGATACTAGTCACGCCGAGCGTCACTATCGCATCAGCGAATTAGCGAAGTTATGGGCGCTCGGGCGTGAGACCGTCCGGCAGATCGTAAAAGATGAACCGGATGTTCTCAAGATACGCATGGGCCGCAAGAAGGCCCACACTGTCTACAGCGTTCCTGAATCTGTCGCGCAACGCATTCACACCCGGCTGCTGAATAGCGCCTAGCTGCGCTTGCGCGGAACTTCGATCAGCTTCGGTTTGCCTTCGAAGGCTTCCTGCAAAATCTTCGTAAGTCGCGCCTGTCTTTCAGGCACCCATGCGCCGTAGTGCTTGCGGACCATTTCTTCGGTATTGCCAAGCAACTCGGCAACATCGCGGACAGTTACACCCGGTTTGTTCAAAAGAATACGCGCGAACGTATGCCGGAAACGGTGCGGCGTCGGCTTGTCCTTCCACGGTCCGCAGAGATTCCAAACCTTCTTGAGCTTCCTGCGCCAGATATCGGTAATCACGTCGAGGCTCTTGGTGGTATGTCCACCAAAAATCAGTGGTCCATGCAGCTTTGCTCGCGCCGTGATGCGGTCCTGAAGCCATTGCGGAACCCATGTGCAGACATGCGTTCCGGCCTTCGTCGTCCGGATGACAATTTCCCCGTTCGGGCGCAGACGGTCGATGTGAAATAACACCACGTCAGAAATGCGAAGCCCCGTATAAACCGACAGCGAGATGAAGTCGCCTAAATCGTCGCCGGTCACTTTGTGCCGGATGGTGTTGCCGTATTTCTTCGTGGCCGCATACATGCGCGTCAACTCGTCATCGGTGAAGGGCAGTTTCTGCTCGCCGCCCTTTTCGGCCGCGTCTCTGCTCCTGGGGTTCTTCACCATCCGCGCCGGGTTGCTGGTGAGCCATTTGTTCGCGACGCAGTATTCAAAGAAGGGCTTCACCATGCTCATGTTCCGGCCTGCCGTTTGCGGACGGACGCTCCATGACGTTCGGAATTCGCGTACATCGGAAGGTTGCCACTGGTCCATCATCACGTAGCCACGCTTCCGCGAAAACCCCGTGAACTTATTCAAGAGCAGTCGGTATTTCTTGTGCGTCGCGAAAGCGGCGGTTTCGTGAAGCTCGGCGAGGAAGGCTTTAACGGCCTTGTCAATGGTGGTGTGCGGCGCTTGCGTGGGCTCCGGCATCGGCATGGGCCCTGCTACTTGACCGTTCCAGGAACCCGCTTTTTCCCATTCGGCGGCGACGGCCTTGGCTTCGTCCCAATTAGCCTTGCCGGTATATTTTCGCCTGAACTGACCGGAGAGCGTTCCGCTCGCGAATATGAAGCATCCGCAGCGCTTCCAGCCGCGTTTGCGCTCCTCAAATTCGCCGGTCTTTGTCTCTGCGGGAAACCGCGCCTCACAGCGACGCTGGTGGCGGCGGTAGAGGTTGAGTGGCATGACCTATTCTAACTCCGTTTGCCCTGTATTGCCCTGAAAAACCATAGACCACTGGTATGTCGTTGAAAATACAATGGCGGAGAGGGAGGGATTCGAACCCTCGGTAGCGCTTTAAGGCACTACGACGGTTTAGCAAACCGCTGCTTTCGACCACTCAGCCACCTCTCCTGAGACAAGAAAACCGTCAGCTGCTCTACTAAAAACACCTAACAGTTATTGCTGATTTGGTTTCTTTATCTTAGCATCAGAGCGGCTTTTGAACCTACCGTCGCGAGTCGTATAACCCCTACACTTTGGAGATTCATCGGAACTAGCTATCGGGGTCAAGAAACGGATAATCGTGCAATAAATAAGCCATGGCGGCTGATTGATTCCCTCTAGAACCCACGCTCCATAGGCATCGCAAACGGCGACTCTACAAGAAAATCCACGTCGCAAATCTCCACCAGCGCATCCCGCAACGCTTGTTCCGTTGCCGGCTCTGTCGTAACGACAAACGGCAAATTTCGCCAGTCTTCCCGCGGTAACTGAAGCACGCCGTCAATGCCGATTTTATGCTTCGCCAGAATGGTCGCCAGAGTCGCAATAATCCCCGCCTTGTCCTCTACCCGAAACCTTATAAAGTATTGCAGCCGCTGCGTACCCAACCCAATTGGTTTATATGCGCCCAAGCGCTCATGTGCAAACGGACTCACCCGTTCCGGACTTCCGAATCGAATCTCGCGCGCAACGCGCATCAAGTCGCTAACCACTGCGACTCCAGTAGGCTTCGCTCCTGCCCCGCGTCCATAGTAGAACGTGTCTTCACCGTATTTGCCGCGCACCCAGACCGCGTTATACGCCCCTTGCACCTGCGCCAGTATCGCCGACTGCGGTACCAGCGTTGGCCTCACCGACAGCACCAACCCCGCATCCGTCTGACGCGCCGTGCAAACCAACCGAATCGTGTGTTTCAACTGGTGCGCATATTCAAAATCGATCGGAGTAACGCGTCGAATTCCCTCGGTATAAATATCGGCCGGAGTTAACCTCTCGCCATAAGCCAGCGCCGCCAACAACGCCAGCTTCGATCGCGCATCCAGCCCGTCCACATCTGCCGACGGATCAGCCTCCGCATACCCTAGCTGCTGTGCCTCCGCCAATACCGCTTCAAAAGCGGCGCTGCTCTTTTCAATCTCGGTCAAAATGTAGTTGCACGTGCCATTCAAAATGCCATGCAAATCAACCACGCAGTCCCCAGCAATCCCTTCCCGCAAAATTGTGTGAATCGGAATGCCACCCGCGACGCTCGCTTCCATCGCCAGATTGACTCCGTTTTGAATCGCGGTATCCCATAGGTCAGCTCCGCGCAGCGCCATCAATTCCTTATTCGCAGTGACCACTGACTTGTGGCCCTTCAGCGACTGCTCCACGATCTGCCCTGCCGTCGCCGTCCCGCCAATAACTTCGACAACAATGTCAATTTCCGCATCGGCAACAATCTCGCGCCAATCCGTTGTCCGCCTCACCGGATAAGCAAATGATGGCAGCGTCTTACTATCAGCACTCCGGCTGCAAACGGCTTTCACGCGCAGCGGAAACCCAAGCTTCTGGCGTATCGTTTCGCCATTCTCGGCCAAAATCTGCAACGTTCCCAAACCCACGTTGCCCAGTCCTATCAAACCAACCACGACTTCCATACAAGTGGCTTATCATAGCAACCAGATGGCCTCCACTCGTCGAAACGCGGTGCTTTCGTTGCTCATTGCTCCGCTTGCCGTCCCTGCCGCGGGCCAGGACCCTTCCCCACCCGACCGTATTCCCATCCCTAAGAATCCTGATGAAGACGTTCGACTACCCAATGGCAAATCTCAACGCGACGAAATAGCCCGCCAACAACACGCCGATGCTCTAAAAGATGTCGATGCCCTTGTCTCCACAGCCGAAGAACTCCGCGACGAACTCAAACGTGCCGGAGATTTCGTCGTCCCCGTAGCCTCGGTTCGCAAGACAGAGGAAATCGAAAAGCTCGCACGTAAAATTCGTGGCCGCTTGAAAAACTAATCATCGCGCTTGCTCCTCGGCTGTGTTAGAACCGGGTAATGCGAGTTCTCGTCCTCATATCCCTGTTCTCAATCCCGGTCCTCGCTCAGCAGCCTCTCACTTCCCTTCCCTATACGCCCAGCCTAGACGTTCAAGCCATGGACACTTCTGTTCAAGCCTGCCAGGATTTCTATCACTACGCATGTGGAAACTGGGTCAAAGACAACCCTATTCCCGCCGACCAGTCTCATTGGGACGTCTACAGCAAACTCACTTACGAGAATCAACTCTTCCTTTGGGGATTGCTTCTTGAGGCAGGCAACTCTAGCTCCGTGCGTTCGCCCAACCAGCAAAAGATCGGCGATCTCTTTCATGCCTGCATGGACGAACAATCCATCGACCAATCCGGCGTCGCTCCCATTCAGCCCGAGCTTCAGCAAATCAATTCGCTGAGATCCCTGCAGGACCTGCCCGCTGTCTTGGCCAGTCAGCACCTCACGCTCTACGCCAGCAGCATCCTCTTCAACTTCGGCTCCAATCAAGACTTCGCTAATTCTTCCGCCATGATTGCTTTCGCCGATGCCGGAGGGCTCGGTTTACCAGACCGCGATTACTATTCAAAAACGGACGCAAGGTCGGTGCAAATCCGTAAGGAATACATCGACCATGTTGCGCACATGTTCGAACTGCTGGGTGATTCACCTGTTATCGCCGCCTCTAATGCCGCAACGGTAATGCGCATCGAAACCGCCCTCGCCGCCGCAACCCTCACCCGTGTTGAACAGCGCGACCCGCAAAAGCTCTTTCATAAAATGTCGCCTTCTCAACTCCAAACGTTGACGCCATCGTTCCACTGGGATGCATACTTCGCAGCGCTCCATATGCCTCCCGCTGGCCAAATCAACGTCACCCAGCCCGCCTTTTATCGAGAACTCGAAAACCAGCTCGAAACCAACTCGCTAACCGATGTGAAAACCTACCTGCGCTGGCATCTCATTCACGCGAAGGCGCGCTTCCTTTCCGCTGCCTTCGTCCAGGCCGATTTCGACTTTTTCAGTCATTACCTGCGCGGCGTGCCCCAAATGCAGCCCCGCTGGAAGCGTTGTGTGCAACTGGTCGACCACACCCTTGACGACGCCCTTGGCCAAGTCTTCGTCGAAAAGACTTTCACTCCCGAAACCAAAGCCCGAACATTAGCCATGACAAAGGAAATCGAAACCGCTATGCAAGGCGAGATCGACTCACTTCCCTGGATGAGTGACGCCACGAAAAAGCAGGCTCTGTTAAAACTGCACGGAGTCGTCAACAAGATTGGCTATCCCGACAAGTGGCGCGATTACAGTTCGGTTGATATCCGGCCTAACGATTTGTTGGGCGATGTCGATCATGCCGTTGCCTTTGAATCACACCGGCGGCTCAATAAGATTGGTAGGCCTGTGGACCATACGGAATGGAGCATTCCAGCCCCGACCGTCGACGCCTATTACGATCCGCAGATGAATGACATCAACTTTCCCGCCGGAGTTCTGCAACCACCCCTGTACGATCCTAAAATGGACGACGCCCCCAACTACGGCAACACCGGCGCAACTATCGGCCACGAACTTACTCACGGATTCGACGACGAAGGCCGCCAGTTCGACGCCCAAGGCAACCTTCGCGATTGGTGGACACCAACTGACGCCGCAGAATTCCAAAAGCGCGCCGATTGCGTCTCCAGCGAGTATTCGCAATTCACCATTGTCGATGACATTAAAATCAATGGGAAACTCACTATGGGCGAGGACGTCGCCGATCTCGGAGGCACCCAACTCGCTTACATAGCTTGGAAGACCGCCAACAAAGGCAAGGCTCTCAAACCAATCGATGGATTCACGCCCGAACAGCGATTCTTCATCGGTATGGCGCAATGGGCTTGCGGCTCAGAGCGTCCAGAGAATCTCCGGGTCAACGCTATAACCAACCCGCATTCACCAAACGAATTTCGCATCAACGGAGTGGTTTCGAACATGCCGGAATTCCAAGCCGCATTTGCCTGTAAAGCAGACCAGCCAATGGTGCGGCAAAACGCCTGCAAGGTCTGGTAGGTATAGCATCCCTAGTGGTTCTTGCCATATGCCTGTCACATCAGCAAGCCAAAATCCAACACCCGGCGCCCATTATGAGAGCTATTGTTCCCGTGTTGCTGGAGATCGCGAAGGCGCCGTCGGGATTGGCAAAGGAGGTCAGCCACAATGGGGGAGACCTTGTGGATGCATCGGCTTGCACTCAAAGGTCTGCACGATTCTGTGGTGTCGATAAACCCCCATTGCAATCCGGTTCTAAACAGCGCTTCCACCTTAACCTCGTATGGCTGCCGTGCTCCTGTGCCGGTACCCCTGCCATTTCCGTGATCGCAACGCTCTGAATCGGCCACATCCTCCCGGAGATCCATTCCGTAAAACCTTCGTTGCCTTCCGTACGTGAGAATATGTTCTGGGAGATTGAATTTGCGACTCGGTCAAAACTTGATACAGGCGACGCTCGCGGTCCTTTGTTTAGCGGTCGGCGGTAGCGGCTTTCAAACGCCGAATCAGCAGCCGGCCACCACGGTCCAGAAAGCCCCCGGGCCTAATCCGACGCCGGCGCCTGTGTTCCAAATGCCCGCGTCATATCCAACCCGTCAAGTCGATCCCGCTAAGGTTGATCGGGGAAAAGTGATTTTCGGCGTGAATTGCGCGTTTTGCCATGGGAACGATGCGCGCGGCGGCGAAGGTGGACCCAATCTGATCCGCTCTCAACTTGTTCTGAACGATAAGGACGGCGAAAGCATCTCTGCCACCATCCTTAACGGCCGAACGGATCGCGGCATGCCGAAGTTCGATTTCACCGCCGCCCAAATTTCCGATATCGCCGCCTACATTCACAGCTTCAAAGTTGGCGGGTATGACGCCTCACGCGAAAAGCCCCCGAGCATTCTTGTTGGCGACGCAACCGCAGGCGAGGCGGCGTTCAACAGAATGTGTGCCAGTTGTCATTCGGTCAAGGGCGACCTGAAAGGCTTCGGTTCCTCAATCCCCGATCCCCGCACTCTACAGCAAACCTGGATCATGCCCGGCATGCGCTCGCTTTTCGTCCCGGCTCAAGGAGGCGTGCATACACATGTCCCACCAACCACCGTTACGGTTACATTTAGCTCCGGCGAAACTGTGCAAGGCGAGCTAAAACGCATCGATGACTTCTTCCTGACGCTAAAAGACTCCCAAGGCGATGAACGCACAATTCACCGTGAAAACAACGAACCGAAGATCGTGATTCACGACGCACTGGAACCTCACCGAAAACTGCTCGCCGTGTACACAGACAAAGAAATCCACGACATTACTTCTTACCTGGAATCAATCAAATGAGCTTACGGAAAGACCTGCTAATTGCATCCTGTTTCTTTGTTTTCGCCATCACGATTTACGCTCAGGGTTTGACCCCCGCCGACGTACTCAAGCCACTTGGAGACTCGTGGCCCACTTATTCCGGCGATTATTCAGGCAAACGTTTTAGCGCACTGACGCAGATCAATCAGTCGAACGTTACCCATCTGACTTTAGCTTGGACAGCAAGAATCGCACCCGGTGCCGGCAGTAACTCGCCCTTCCGCGCCGGTGCTCCCGTCCTTGTCGGTGGCGAGGGTACCGGCGCATCTGGGGGCTCATCTTTTTTTGGCACTAATATCCGCGCTTCCATTCTCGAAGTGAACGGAACCCTCTACTTCTCAGTGCCTGACAATGCGTGGGCTGTCGATGCGCGGGATGGCCACGAAATATGGCACTACTTCTGGAAGACGAAGGGTGGCACACATATCGGCAATCGCGGGCTGGGGATGTGGGGCAACTGGCTGTACATGGAAACACCTGACGATTTTCTGGTTTGCTTGGATGCCCGAACCGGCAAGGAACGTTGGCACAAGATCATCGCTGACTTCAATCAGCAATATTTCTCCACTGCCGCGCCTATAGTCATTGGGAACCACATCATTGTGGGCACCGGAGACGACCTCGATGCTCCAGCGCCGCTACAATCCTTCGATCCGGAAACTGGCGATGTGCAATGGACCTGGTATGCGACTCCCCAAAAAAGAGGCGACCCTGGCCTCGAAACTTGGGCCAATCTGGATGCCGCTCGCCACGGTGGCGGGCAGATGTGGATTCCCGGGAGCTACGACCCCGAAACCCATCTGTACATTCTGGGAACCGGCAATCCCACGCCGGCTTACACATCCCAGAGTCGTGGTCCTGGGGATAACTTGTTCACGTGCGCTCTCGTTGCTATCAACGTGGATACCGGCAAAATGGTCTGGTACTTCCAAACCTCTCCACACGACACTCACGATTGGGATTCCACTCAAACGCCGATTTTGGTTGACGCTCCCATCAACGGTAAGGTGCGCAAGTTAGTCATTCAAGCTACTCGCAACGGCTATTTCTACACTCTCGACCGCGTAACCGGTGAGCATTTGGTCACCGGCAAATTTTCGGAGACAGCGAATTGGGCCAAGGGTATTGACGAACGCGGTGAGCCAGTGCGAGATCCTGCCAAGGATTACGACATCGGAGGTGCGCTAGTTTCGCCCGCTAATGGTGGCATCACCAACTGGCCGCCGCCGAGCTTTGATCCCGAGACGGGGCTTTTCTACGTTCCGCAGAGCGATTCGTACGCTATGTACTACCTGACCGAGACTGACCCTCGCGGCAGCATGGGGCTCGGTGGCAAAGATGAAATCGGAGTTGGTGACGGAGGAACTTATCTAACCGCCATCAATTATCAAACCGGCAAAGTTGCTTGGCGTCACCGCTACCCGGGCGTCGAGTCCTTTTTCGGTGGCAACGGCATGCTCACCACAGCCGGTCACCTCCTATTCGCTGGAGACGCCAGCGGGAACTTTGTGGCTTACGATCCCGCAACCTCCAAAATTCTCTGGCACTCGCACATCGGCCAGGTCTCCAACGCACCGGAAACTTATATGCTCGACGGTCACCAATACCTTCTCGTCGCTGCGGGCGATACCCTGTTTGCGTTCACTCTTTATTAGCGGCACCGGCGGTGATCAACGTATAAATCAAATCTCAGGCGGCTTTGCACTTACGAAGTTCGCTTGAAGTAAGCGCTTTGCGAGCTGCACGCAGCGATGCTCAGCCTCTTCTAGCGCGATATGAGACTGTGCGGAAACGTCAACGGCTATTTCCTTGACGCTGCGGCTGCCGTCAAACAGCGGCAGGAATCGCGCTACGGCTTCGTCGAGCCGCAAGCGATCCACCAAACCTCTTGGTTTGACAAGTTGGACATTGGTCGCGCGCCAAGTCCAGGTCTGTTCCAAGAAAACATCGTCTGTCAGGCGCAGGTGACAGGCCAGGATTCGGTCATCTGAACTTGTGGCAACAAAGGTGAGCGAATCGAAACGCGCCCGCAAGTCAGCACCGATGTCCTGACCAACCGGATCAGTCACGATATTGGCGAACCAGTTGGCGCCGCCGCTGCGCTTGCGCATGTTCACCAGTCCAGTCATCACCTGCTTGACGCCATAATCCTTCAAATACCGATATTGCCGGGTGAAGTAACCATCAAGACCGCTCGTGACCATCAACTTGGCTTCTTGCGCGCGCTTTTCCGCATAGGTAATGGGCGAAGTGGGCGGCGCCAGAACAACCAGCACATCACAGCCGGAGGCCGCAGTCCAATTTCGCAAGCGCTGCTCCCATGGCGTCGATTCAAGATCAACGAATTCACAAATCATCTGATAGAACCCGCCCTCTTCCAGATGCTGATGACAGGTGCGGGCCAGTTGTTCGGTGAAACCATCCAGAACTGCCGGGCTATCACAAAATGTGAAGCTCTTTTCTGGGCTTAAGAAAAACGGCGGATTGGCTACGATGCGCGTGAATTTCTGACCGGCGACGGGGGCAAATGCGTCTCCACAACGCCACTCCACATTGCCCACACCGTTTAGTAAGGCGTTAAATTGAGCGTATTGCAGGGCGCGTTCATTGATGTCTGTACCCATGACCTTTCGGCTGTATCGTGCGGCTTCGAACGCCAAGGCTCCGCTGCCCGTGCCGAGATCGAGCGTAGTTTCACTTTCGCCACCGACAGCCATGCGCGCCGGGTATTGGGTGGAGGCAGATGGACCGGTAACCATATCGGCCTGAGAGCTTCTGGTGCGGCACGAATCGCTAGCGATGATCGAATTGCGAAACGGGATAAGCGAAGCAGTAGAGACAAGATTGGAGCCGTCGCGGTCAAGCAAGCCACAGGCTAGCGCATGATTCAAAAACTCAGCGGGCAGAACTTTGCGGCAACGCGATTCCCCTACTGGCCACGAGACGAAGAAGAGACGCGCAAGCACAGCTATCGAGCTGTCGCCGTCTGTGCGCGCCAGTAGAGGTTCCAGGTTTTCGTGGTTTGCGTGTAAACCGTCGCTCAGGTCTAACTCATAACCTAGAGTTTTGTAGTTGTAACCTGAGTCACGCAGATACTGTCCGGCTTGCCTCACAGTATCTGTCAATGCAACAGAAATCATCCCACGATTATGGGCGATTTACGTTCTCTGCTTGTAACCCCTTAGGTCCGCGCTTCACTTCGAATTCAACTTCGGCACCTTCTTCCAGAGTCCGGTAGCCGTTCATCTGAATTGCGGAAAAATGCACAAAAACATCGTCCCCATTCGAACGCTGAATGAATCCGTAGCCCTTTGCGGCATTAAACCACTTAACAACACCTTTTTCTCTCACAAACTTAAATCTCCTGTAAAACACGATGCACGCGTCTGCATCGCTTGAATCTGTTTTGGAGTGTACCAGAAGGGCGGCCTATCATCAAGAAAATATACTAGGATTGCGCTTACATTCGTTTCAAAAAGTATGGCTTCGGGTCAATCGATCATTTGCAGCACTTAGCAGGATGTCAGGGTGGACTGTTGTAACCAGACGCCGCCCTAGAGACACCAATTGGCGCTCGCGCAAACTGCTAAGGATGCTTGATATCGTTTCACGGGTGGCGCCGACGAAATCCGCGATCTCTGATTGTGTGACCGGAATCGCAAACGCAGTTTTTTCCGCATTCGGCTCCACCATTTGAGCCAGCTCCGCCAAACCCCGAAGAATTCTATGCTCTACGTCATAGTGCGTAAGCAGTTCAATCCGGTTTACACGATCTACATCGCGCTGCATCGCATAGGCGATGATGGCTGCTGCTAGTTCGGGCGCTTTGAAGAGCCGCTTAATGGTCTCCAGCGGAATGTAGAATCCAGACACCTCGGTGAGACTGATAATGTCGGTCAGATAACGCTCTTGCCCGGCGGACAGAGCCTCCTCCCCGACCAGTTGGTGTGGGCCGGCAATCGTCAGGATAAGCCTGCCGCCGTTATCGCTGGTACGCACCAACTTCACAAGACCTGTTTCAATCATGAAGACACCGGATGCCGGTTGTTGTTGCTGAAATAACATCGTTTCGCGACGCAACTTCTGCAGCGAACCGACGTCCGGAGCAGCTAGAAGCGCGGTGCGCACGCCGGACGCAAGCCTTGTTAGCATTTTTCCAATTCGCCACAGTATAGGGGTTGGAGCAGTCTCGGGAAAAGAGCTTTCACGATATTCTAGGGTATTTCCTAGAAAAGAGGCGAGGTTGAGTCAGACAGCTGACGAAGATGACGCGAAAACTCACTGGCACACGCGAATGTTCTCTCAATGTTCTCGTGGGCAATGTGCTGTTTCAAATCGGCTAAAGCTTTTGTATACAAGTCGATAGCGTTTACAACGTTTTCTTTATTGGTGGCGAAAATGCTGCTCCATAGATCAGCCGGGCTCAAAGCCAAGCGCGTCATATCAAGCAGGCCAGATCCGAATACGTGATCAATGTTCGCGTTCTGTTGTTGGGCTAAGGCCGCAGCCAGCACTGTCGAAAGCAACTGGGGAAGGTGCGACGATAAGGCGACTGTAGCGTCATGATCCTCGGGTGTCATGTCAATCACGTTAGCGCCGATAGATTGCAGCAACTGTCGGAAATCTGAGGGCACCGTCGTCCCATTGGGAGTCAGCACGTATGGCTTGTTACCGAAAAGACTGGCGTCGGCCGATTGAGCCCCGCGCGTCTCTTTGCCAGCCATAGGATGCCCGCCAATAAACGTCGCGTATTGCAGATTAAGCGCGGCGGCCTTCACGATTGCCGTTTTCGTACTGCCGGCGTCTGTAATCAAAGTCCCCGTGCGAGCCATTGGGCCAAGCCAGCCCAAGGTATCGATTATGCGATCAACAGGTTGCGCCAGATAGATGAAATCTGCGTTGTCGGCGGCCTCTTTCAGCGTGGCCGAACGATCAATGGCGCCAGCCGCTATTCCGGCCTTAATGGCGCCAGGTGAACTGACACCCAGTATCGGTCCCTTGAAGCCGATTTTGCGAAGTGCAAGTCCGAACGAAGAGCCAATCAAGCCGACGCCAACGACGGCAACGGTTTGCATATTAGGCGCTCCGGCCCAGGACAGCAGCGATGGCTTTGACCTGGGTCATCATTTCCGAAAACTGATCGGGCCGCAAGGTTTGGGCGCCATCGCTGGCGGCGCGATCGGGATCGGGATGCACTTCGATGATGAGTCCATCGGCACCTGCTGCCACGGAAGCGCGCGCCATGGCTACGACAAAATCGCGTTTACCGGTGCCGTGCGAGGGGTCTGCGATGACCGGCAAGTGACTTAGCTTCTTCAGCACCGGTATGGCTGAGATATCCATGGTATTGCGCGTGGCGGTCTCGAAGGTGCGGATACCGCGCTCGCAAAGCATCACTTCGTAGTTGCCTCCGGACATGATGTATTCGGCGGATAACAGCAGTTCCTCGATAGTGCCGGCTATGCCGCGCTTCAGCAGAATCGGCTTGCGCGTCTTTCCCAGTTCCTTCAATAAATTGAAGTTCTGGACGTTGCGCGCACCCACCTGCAAGATATCGGCATATTGCAGCAGCAGCGGAATTTGGACTTGGTCCATGACTTCGCTGACAACCAGCAGATTGTGACGATCGGCCGCTGCGCGCATAATTTTGAGACCGGCTTCGCCCATTCCCTGGAAGCTGTAAGGCGAGCTGCGCGGTTTGAATGCGCCGCCGCGAATAACTTGCGCACCCGCCTTCGCGACTGCGGCCGCCGAGGCTTCCATCTGCTCCTCGTTCTCGACACTACATGGGCCGGCCATCGTGATAATCTTGCTGCCGCCAATCTCGACGCTGCCTATTCTGATGACGGTTCCTTCCGGCTTAAAGTGTCGGCTGGCTAGCTTATACGGCGAAACAATGCGGTGGCATTCTTTCACGCCATCCATTACCTCTAGCTCGGCGGGATCGAAATCGGCTTGCGGTCCGACGCCGCCTAGCAGCGTATGCCGGACGCCGGTGGACCGATGGACATTAAAGCCCATGGCTACCAGCCGTGCGATGACAGTTTCAGTCTGGGTTTCGGTCGCGCCTTCTTGCATGACCACTAACATGTTGGCTAAAATATCCTCACTCTTCGTTTCACTTGGCTTCACTCTTCGTCTTCATCTTTTGCACCATCCGCATTTCGTCGATAATTCGCTCGAAGATACGCTGCACAGCCTCTGCCGGCAATGGTCCCTGATTGTTGTTTATGACGTTCGCAAAAACTTGCTCTTCGCGCTTGGGTTCATAAATGCCCATCGCCAGCTCTGCTTTGATTAGCCCAATTTCTTCAACTATTTGAGTGCGCTGATTCAGCAGGTCGAGTAACTGCAGGTCAAGCGCGTCAATCTGAACACGGCATTCGGCCAAATCTTCCAGTTTGTTGTCACTCATGCGGTTCTTAAGGGCGCAGTCAAAGTGCTAACGAACGCTTCCACCTTCTTTGTCAGATCAGGCGATGCCGCGTTCGCTTCAATGCACTTTACAATAGCTGACCCTACAACTACGCCATCAGCAATGGCAGCCACTTCTTTAACTTGCTCGGGCGTGCTAACGCCGAAGCCCAGCGCAAGGGGTAAATCGGTTAGCTTGCGCGTGCGCTGAATCAGCAGTGCGGCGGCATTGGACAACGAAGCTTGTTCACCGGTGACACCAGTGCGCGACACCAGATAAATGAAACCCGAAGAATGCTCCGCGACCAGACGCAGACGGCGCTCAGAGCTTGTGGGCGCAGCCAGAAACACCGTATCCAGGCCACGCTCCCGCAATTTTTTCACTGGGACTTCGGCTTCTTCAACTGACAAGTCGGTGAGAAGCACTCCATCTACACCAGCCTCGGACGCATCGCTAGCCAGTTTCTCGAAACCGTATCGCAACAGCGGGTTCAAGTAGCTGAACAGCAGCAACGGAACCTGGGAGTGCTTTCTGATCTCGCGTACACTCTCCAGCAGCATCGGCAGGTTCGCGCCGGCACGCAAGGCGCGTTCCGAAGCCCGTTGAATAACCGGCCCATCGGCTATCGGGTCCGAGAATGGGACGCCAAGTTCGATCAGATCGGCGCCGCCACGTTCCAGGGCCAGGACCAAAGGCACGGTATGCGCGGGCGTTGGGTCGCCGCCGGTCAGATAGGCAATAAACACGCTGCCGCCCTTTTGTTTGCGGGCTGCGAACAGGCTGCCAATGCGCGTTTCAGTTTGTGTGGCCATTGATTTACTGGTTCAACTCCGGCATGTTTTCGCGATAAATATCAATATCCTTGTCGCCGCGTCCGGAAACGTTAACCACAAAAACTTTGCCTTTTTCGCTAGGAGCGATGCGAATAGCTTCCGCTATGGCGTGGGAGCTTTCTAACGCCGGAATAATGCCTTCCATACGCGCGAGTGTGCGCGCCGCTTCCAGAGCCTGCGCATCGCTAACAGAAACGTACTGGCAGCGGTTCTGGTCATGTAGATTGGCATGCTCTGGGCCAACGCTGGCGTAATCCAAGCCAGCCGAAACGGAATGCGTTAAGCCCACTTGACCGAATTCATCCTGCAACAAATAGCTGAACGTTCCCTGCAACACGCCGGGAGTGCCACCGCTGAAACGCGCCGCATGTTCACCCAGCGTCGTGCCCTTGCCGCCGGCCTCTACGCCTAGCAGACGAACGGAAGCCTCAGCCAGGAACGGATGAAAGATGCCGATGGCATTGCTGCCGCCGCCGACGCAGGCAATGATAACGTCGGGCAGACGCCCAATTTGCGCCAGCGATTGTTTTTTCGTTTCCAGACCAATCACGCGGTGAAAATCACGAACCATCATCGGGTAAGGATGCGCCCCCAAAGCCGAGCCCAGCAAATAATGCGTGGTATCAACGTTGGTTACCCAATCGCGCATCGCCTCGCTGATGGCGTCTTTCAATGTACGGCTGCCGTTGGTAACGCTGACGACAGTCGCGCCTAATAGACGCATGCGAAAAACATTCAAACGCTGACGGCGCATGTCCTCCTCGCCCATATAGACAACGCACTCCATGCCGAACAACGCGCAAACAGTGGCCGTGGCAACGCCATGCTGGCCCGCGCCTGTTTCCGCAATGATTCGTTTCTTGCCCATCCGCCGGGCAAGCAGAATTTGTCCCAGGCAATTGTTGATTTTGTGCGCGCCGGTGTGGAGAAGATCTTCGCGCTTCAGCCAGATGTCGGCTCCGCCAAGAGACGCGCTAAGCCGCTTTGCGAAATAAAGCGGAGTTGGCCTGCCCGCATAGTTCGTCAGAAGATCAGTCAGTTCGGCTTGAAAGGACGCATCGTCGCGCGCTTCCAGATAAGCCTTTTCCAACTCTTCGATCGGGGACATGAGCACTTCGGGAACGTAGCGGCCGCCGTAAGGACCGAAGTGTCCTTGCGGGTCAGGAGCGGAAAGAAAGGAAGAACTCATACTTTTACAACCTGCTTGGAATGAAATGCGGCTAGCGCGTTTTGCACAAAGGCCGCCACGCGCGCATGGTCTTTTCTCCCCGGGGAAGATTCAAGGCGAGAACAGGAATCGACTCCCCACGGCGACGCAATGCTGATGGCTTCCGCCACATTGCCGGCATCCAGGCCGCCCGCAGCAATCACCCTATGCGGAAACTTTGCGGCGATAGACCAATCAAACGTTTTGCCGGACCCACCATATGCGGGAGTGAAGCTATCAAGCAGCCATGCGGCTACCGAAGGATCGGGCTCGGGAATCGTTCCAGCGCTGATCGCGCGCCAAATTTTTGTTTTGTTGCTTTTGCCCGCGCCATGAATCTGAGCAACATCCAAAAAACCTTCTGATCGCGTTAATTCTTCGCCAGTTGGATGAACGAAAACTCCGACGCGCAGATACTGTCCACGGAGCGCGCTGATAATTTCAGAAGCAGCTACAAAGCTTAGGAATCGCGGACTTTTGGAATAAAAATTAAAGCCAAGCGCATTCGCTCCGGCGTCAAGGGCGGCCTGAGCATCTTCCCGATTGGTCACTCCGCATACTTTGACGATGAACGGTGGCTCGGGCATCTTGTTATCGCGTTAGAGCAGCCAGCGCCTGGGCCGGATTTGCTGCTTTCATTAAGGACTCACCGATGAGAAAGGCATGAAACCCCGCGCTGCGCAAACGGTCAACATCGGCGCGGGTGAAGATACCGCTTTCGCTAACGCGAATCGCTTCGCTGGGAATGTATTCACTCAGGCGCATGGAAGTCTCAAGCGTAACTTCGAACGTGTCCAGATTGCGGTTGTTCACGCCAATGATGGTTGCACCCGAATCAATGGCCTTTTTCAGGTCATCTGCGTCGTGCACTTCTACCAGCGCAGCCAATTTCAATGATGCGGCCAGTTCGCGAAAGCGACGCAATTGCGAGGTGGTCAGAATGGCGGCGATCAGCAGGATGGCGTCTGCGTTGTGCGCCGCGGCCTCGTAGATTTGAATTTCGTCAATGGTGAAATCTTTGCGGATGACGGGGAGCGATATAGCCTCGCGGGCCGATTCCAGATCATTTAACGAGCCTTGAAAATAGCCCTTGTCGGTGAGCACAGAGATACAGGCTGCTCCGCCCTTTTCATACTCAAGGGCGATGGCAACGGGATCGAAATTAGGCTGCAGGACGCCTTTGCTTGGGGAAGCTTTTTTTACTTCGGCGATGATAGCGGGCGAGTTCTTGCGTAGCGCTTGTGCAAATGGACGGGCGGGTATTTTGCGTTCGCCAGCCAAGCGTTCAAGTTCCTCTCGGCGCGGACGCAAAGCTGCAACTTCACTGATTTTATTGGTGACAATTTCGGCAAGGATGCCGGATGAGGTGCGCAGCATCATCGCGGATGGGGTTTATGTTCAATCGTAACAGGTGGAATAAGACTTGGTAAACCTTAGCGGCCGGTAGAAGGGACCGCGCTTATCCAGTAACCGGGTCGGGAATCGACATGCAACTCTGGTCTACTGCTTACAACTACAGTGATCTTGTGAAAGCCCGCTGCCGAATCTTCCGCGGGTGCGAATGAAAGAATATACCGGCTATGAATGTCTGCGCCCCATCGGATCAAGTCATTTTCGAGTTTTGACTTGGTTTCGAATTTGAACTGACGTCCTCCGGTCGCTGCCACCAGCGCCTTGCAGGTATCCTGGCGCGTGGCATGTATGGTCTCTGTAATGCTGTCCAAGATCCATCCATTACCGCCTTCAGGCGGAGAGTATTCGCTGGCCTTTGTTGTCAGCGGTGTGGATACGCCGAATAGGCCAAGCTATAAATCATCACGGCCGATCGCTGAATCACAGGGAGCAGATCTTGCAGTCGCGTTTCGCTCCCTCGATCTTGCTCTCACCAATGATCAAAATCAAAGAGCGTGTGTTCCTTGGTCTACCCGCCAGCAACTCCAGCCCCTGGCGACCGCATCGAGCATTCGCCCCTTACGCGTGGGAACCGATTTCAAGTTGTGGAAAGTCGAAGTGATTGCTTCGTCGCTGTTGGTGAAATCCTGCGCAACCTCTACCTGATCGGCAAAAGTCAAAACGGTTATGGACCCGTTTGTTCCGGCAATCGCATTCTGGATC
>CAVOJX010000015.1:0-218005 GCA_963696305.1 Bryobacterales bacterium
TGGGACCGGTGTTAAGCGCGCCCAGTAAGTTCAAAACCACGGCCGAATTCGTGCATTTTTTCATTCCATCGTTAACCGCCATGGTTGGCTTTTGGGCGACCGTTGCGCTAAATATTCCCGATTTCACGCGCTATGCGAAATCGCAGCGGGCCCAGATCATCGGCCAAACCATCGGCCTGCCGCCCGCCATGACATTGTATTCGTTTATCGGCCTGGCGGTCACTTCGGCTTCCGTGGTTTTGTTTGGGCAGGCCATTTGGGATCCGGTGGTGTTGTTGGGAAAATTTCAACAGCCGGTTGTTGCAGGCATCGCCCTGGTCGCACTGCTGGTGGCGACGTTGAATACCAATGTGGCTGCGAACGTCGTCTCGCCTTCGAACGATTTTTCCAATTTGAATCCCCGCCTCATCTCGTTTCGTACCGGCGGCATTATCACGGGGGTCGCCGGCATGTTGATGATGCCGTGGAAGCTGCTGACCGATTTTCATAGTTATATTTTTGGCTGGCTGGTGGGTTATTCGGGCCTGCTGGGACCGATTGCCGGGATCATGATTGCGGATTACTTCGTGGTGCGCAAAACCAAATTAGATGTGGGCAGTTTATACCGGCGCGGCGGCGACTACGAATACTCCAGCGGTTTCAACATTCGGGCGCTATTTGCATTAGCTGCCGGTATCGTAATTGCCCTCTGCGGTGTGTTCATTCCGAATTTGCGCTGGCTTTATGATTATGCTTGGTTTCTGGGCTTTGCGGTTTCGGCAACGGTCTATAGTCTGGCAATGCAAGCATGAAGCGAAAGATATTGATTGATACCGACACGGCGTCCGATGATGCTGTGGCATTGATTATGGCGCTACGTTCGCCGCTGGTCAGCGTCGAAGCTATTACCGTGGTGGCGGGGAATTGCCCATTAACCCAGGCCGTTTCGAACGCACTTTATACGGTGGAATTATGCGGATCTGACGTTCCCGTCCATGCGGGAGCCGCGCGTCCGCTGCGACGTGAGTTGCAGTTAGCGGATTGGTTTCATGGCAAAGATGGGCTGGGCGACCATGGCTTTCGTCCGCGGCATCGTGAACCATCGCCTGAACTTGCCTCGCATGCGATTGTGCGTACGGTACGCGAAAATCCAGGGCTGGAGTTAGTCACCTTGGGGCCTTTAACGAACGTGGCGTTGGCCTTGGAAAAAGAACCCTCGATTGCGAAGCGTATTTCCCGCTGTGTGATTATGGGCGGCAATCCGCTTTGCGAGGGCAACGTCACTCCAGCGGCCGAGTTCAACATTTACGTTGATCCGGATGCTGCCCGGGCGGTATTCCACTCGGGTATACCAGTTGAAATGGTCGGCTGGCAGATCTGTCGCGGCGATGCGGTCTTTGGGCCGGAGGATATTGCGAACCTGCGAAGCATGAACACCGCGCTAGCGAATTTCGCTATTGATTCGAACAGCATCGCCATGGAGGCATTGAGAACGCAAACCGGCGAGATTGGTATTTGTTTGCCCGACCCAACCGCCATGGGCATTCTGTTGCAACCGGATTTGTGTTTGGAATCGGGCAACCACTACGTGGAGATTGAGACCGGAAGCGACATTACGCGCGGCATGACCGTGGTGGACAAGCTAGACATAACCGGCGATGTGCGCAACCGGGATGTGTGGGCGGCGGCGCGCAGGCATTCGCCTATTCATGTTTGCTGGAAGTTGGATGTGCCGCGCTGGAAGCAACTGGTTGTGCGCTCGCTCGCATAGTGAAGGAGTCAACCGTGGAAACTCGCATTTTTGATGGCATAGAAGTCCTGCGCCGGAAGGGCTGTGTGTTAGCTCTTCTCGGCGTCGCCATTGCGTTCCCGCTATCAGCGCAAACGCCGTCCGATGAGCAACAGATCAGAGAACTGATCGCTAACTATGCCACGGCCAATGACCGCGCAGATACCGTTATGGCTGAAACGCTATTCTCAAATGCGCCCGAGGTCAGTTTCATCAACCCTCTCGGAGAGGACCATGGGCGGCAGCAAATAATGACGAACCTTGTCAAAAATCTGATGGGTGGAACCTTTTCAGTGCGAAAACTCACACCCAAAGACATCGTAGTCAGTGTCTATGGCGATACAGCTTGGTCCGAGTTTGCCTGGGATTTCGTTGCCACGGTTCGGAAAGATGGCAGCCCATTTCATTCTCAAGGAGTGGAGACACAGGTTTATCGTCGGGAGAATGAGCAGTGGCGGATCGTGCACGTTCATTACTCCGGTGCGCCCGTCTCCGGGAATTTGAAAGGCTTCTGAGAGTTATCGCTTGCTGTCGCCAGCCGCCTTGTAAGCGTCCATGATCCAAGCCGGCGGGTCCGGCTCCCATTGCACTTTTATGCCTTTCTCCATGGCCCACCGGTGGATGGAGGAAATGCCCATGGGCCCCACATAATTATCGGGCAATTGATACGCTTCGTCGGTTAGTGCTTCCCAAAGGGAGATCAGTTCATAACCCCGGCCTCGCATCATAGCGATCAAGGTAGGCATGGAATCGGCGTTCAACTGGCTGGCGTGGATCAGCAGGATTTGTTTCAAATCATGGCCCGTGACCGTTACACCCCAGTGTTCAAAGAACGCGAAAATGCTTTCCATGTATGCGATATAGGTGGCTCTCACATGTCCCGCTTCGTCCGTTTTTCCCTGGGCCAGTTTACTCGCGTAGACTCTGGCGAAAACATAATCGTCGTCGTCCAGGGTGACGGGCGCAATGATATAGCCGCGCTTTTTGACGAAAGCCTCCACCGCTTCCCGCGTCTCTTCCGTTTTGCCGGTGTGCAGGTAAGGGTAACGAAAATATTGGGGCAAGCGGCCCAGCAGGTTGCTGGTAACCGGCTCGCCATTCAGGAGGTCGGCTTCAAAATCTTTGACGGGCGTACTAGAAAGGTCTAAGTGAGAACAGGTGTGGTTTCCCAGGTCGGCGCCGGCGGCCAGCCATAGCTTCAGCAACTGTCGGACTTCATCGGCATGATTGCATTCGTTGACAAAGCCGGTGAGCGGAATTTTGTCCTGCTTGAATGGCGCAAGCAGTTTCTGCGTCATGGCGAGATCGGATTCCGGTGAACCTTGCGCATCGCCGCCGCGCGGAACATCGTCGATCGTGATGGCCACCTGGCGCTGTGCATGGCCCAGAGCGCTCGCCAACAAAATGCCGCAGAGCAAACGATTGATAGAATTCAGTTCCATGCGCCTATTCATGCTAAGTCTCGCTCTTACCGTAGCAGCATCGCTGCCTAGTTTCGCACTGGATAAACAGAATGTGGAATACGGCAAGGCCGACGGCGTACCGCTGCTCTTAGATGTGCACGTGCCGGATGGTCCCGGTCCATTTCCGGCTGCGATATTGGTGCATGGCGGCGGCTTCGATGAAGGCAGCAAAGCCACGAATGTGAAGCCGTTGTTTGCGCCCCTAGCCGATGCGGGGTTCGTCTGGTTTTCGATTGATTACCGGTTAGCACCGAAGGCACATTTCGATCAGGCTATCGCCGATGTATTTACCGCTATTCAGTGGGTGCGTACCCACACGTACGAGTATCACGTGGATCTCAACCGGATTGTGTTGATGGGCGAATCAGCCGGCGGGTTGTTAGTGAATTACGCCGGAACGCATTTGACGCCGCAGACCCAAGTGGCTGCGGTTGTAGATTTCTACGGTCCTTCCGACTATGGGACTCTGGCGTTGGAACGTCGCGACCATCCGGAGCGATTCGACCTGAAGACGGCCAACCGGCATGCAGCGAACGGCGGCGGTATTCATTTCTTTGGCGTGGATCAGTTGGATGACGCGGGAATCGCAAAGCTGCATTCGCTGTCGCCACTAGCCGCGGTTCATAAAGGGATGCCGCCCTTTCTTTGCATTCATGGCGATGCGGACGACCAAGTGAGTTTTAGTCAAACGCCTCCATTCTGCGACGCCATTAAGGCGGTTGGTTCGAACTGCGAGATTATTACGGTTCCGGGTGGGGCGCATGGCATGAACCGCTGGCAGGCTGCAAACATGCAGGATTGGAAGCCGCAGATGATAGCCTGGCTGAAAAAGACGCTGCAATAGCGGTGTAACAATAAGGCGTGGTCATTCGCAGGCGCTCGGTCGCGTTGTCCGATTTGCAATTGAAGTTGATCGCCCGCGCATTAGCCGATCCGCGCCGGTTTGAGATTCTGCAGCAGATCGGCGAGGCCGAAGGAACGCTTGCTTGTTTTGAAATTCGCAGTAGCCATCCAGTTACAGCCGCCACGCTCTCGCACCATATGAAGGAACTGGAAACCGCAGGCCTAGTGATCGGCATGAAAGACGGCAAGTGCGCCCACTATCGTTTATGCCGCGATGTTCTGGATGCCTACATCCAAACGCTTTCAAAAATCTGAGCTTAGGTTTTTTGAATCTTGCTTGGGAGGCGAGCACATCATTTAGACAGTTGTCGAAGCATCAAACACACCAATCTTCGAACAACGTAAGGAGTTTTACTGATGAGCAGATTGCAAAATCGAGTGGCTGTAGTGACGGGCGCGTCCAAAGGAATCGGCGCGGAGATCGCGCGCGAGTTCGCTTCAGAAGGCGCTGCAGTTGTGGTCAATTATGCGTCCAGCAAAGAGGATGCGGCGCGCGTTGTCTCCGACATAACCAGCAAGGGTGGCAAAGCCGTGGCAGTGCAGGGCGATATGAGCAAGCGCGCCGATGTGGAGCGCGTTTTTGCCGAAACCCAAAAGCACTTCGGGAAGCTGGATGTGCTGGTGAATAACGCGGGCGTTTATGAGTTTTCACCGCTTGAGAGCGTGAATGAAGAACATTTTCACCGTCAGTTCAACGTGAATGTTCTGGGCTTGCTGTACGCATCGCAGGCGGCTCAGAAGCTTTTTGGAGATTCGGGCGGAAGCATCATCAACATCAGTTCTTTGGTAAGCCGATTGGGAACCCCACAAGCCAGCGTCTATAGCGGCACCAAGGGCGCGGTAGATGCAATCACGCGCAGCTTAGCCACGGAACTGGCTCCGCAAAAAATTCGAGTGAATTCCATTGCGCCCGGATTGGTTGAAACGGAGGGTGTGACGTCTGCTGGTTTCGACAATGGGGATTTTCGCAAAGCGATAGAAGCGCGCACACCGCTAGGCCGAATTGGACAAACGAACGACATAGCGCCCGCGGCGGTTTTTTTGGCCTCACAGGATTCAAAGTGGGTGACGGGCGAGACAATCCTGATTGCCGGCGGCCTTACTTAATTGAATATTTGCTGCTCGCGGTAGTCTGGATCTGATTGCATATCGACCTCCTCTACCAAGAACAGTTCCAAGTTCGATTTTATGAGTCTGAAGCGACAGGGCGGGCCACGGCAGCCGCCTTTTGCCGGTACGCGCAAGAGGCGGCGGATGGACACTGCCGTCAGTTTGGTATGTCGCTTCTGCAGGTGCGGGAGCAGAACCGGATGTGGGTCATCACACGGTTTCGCTTGCAGATAGATCGATATCCGATGGTAGGTGAGCGAATCAGCGTAGAAACTTGGGCGTCGTCGCGCACAAACGGCATTCGTGCCGTTCGTGAGTTTCGATTCATCGACGAATCCGGTAAGCAGTTGGGAAATGCCAAAAGTATTTGGTTGCTGCTGGATGCCGGGAAAAAACGTCCGGTGCGATTACCCGAGGCTGTGCTGAGTATTTGTAACTTCGAGCGCAGCGATCCGGAGGAGTTTGAATTACCCAGGCTACAGGGGCCGGGGCGCATAGATGTGGCCAAGACTTTTGCAGTAGGTTGGCGAGAAATGGACGCTAACAACCACGTGAACAACGTGACTTACGTTGAGTGGCTACTGGAGACGCTGCCGCTTGAAACACGTCGTGACAAAAAGCTAGAGCAGTTAGATGTGGAGTTTTTAGGCGAAGCGTGTTTCGATGACCAGGTGACAGCGGAATCGGAAATAGACGCTGAATCCAGTGTCCATCGTCTGAAGAGCGCGGCCGGAACCCTACTCAGCTTAGCAGTTGTTCGTCATGTTTAAGATCTGTTACGAATAAAGTAAAATCAGAGAAGTCGGCTGGTGCCGGTCCAGCCCGACGAGCCTTGGCGTAGGTTCTTTCGCCGAAAATCAGTCTTTTGTGGAGAGTTGAGCATGAGTACGCGGACTGCGGTTGGCGGGGTCGTAACGTACACGATCAAAAATAATGTTTTCGGCGATAGTTGCCCGTCATTCCCGCGGAATCATTCGTAGCATTCGGATCAGTCCTGTTTCGACTGGACTTGGAGATAGGTTTGGCCGTGAATGGCAAGCCCGTTTCCGGAATTACCACTAGCTTTGAGGTTTCCGGCGTCCATAGCCGCGCGCGAATGTTGATGCCCACCGATGGGGCAGGCCTTGCCACGTTGCGCATGGAGACACGATATTGTGGCGTCAACACCATTACACCGACGGCATTCGAATTCAAGCACTCCGCTTTCGACGTAACGATTGGGGAAGCTTGGTATGAAGCTCCGTTCCTGATCACCGCTTATAACTGCTGCGACGAGGCGGAGTTCTGCGGTCCATTGGTGCCGGGCAGGGGAATCGGCTTGCACAAACGGGATTTTTTATTTGGCGGATACGGAATCATCATGGAGGGAACAGGCCGCACCTGCGATGGGCGGTTTGTCCAAGTAACCAACCCGCAGGTACTGCACTGGAATCCGAGTTACAACGGCATTTCGAACCCGGACGATGCGGTATTCGAATACGTCGATGGGCCGGAAGGCGCCTTCGCGCCCGTGATTGCCGGTGAATCTATCGCCATCGATCCGTCAATCCTGCCGCCTCTGCACCAAGTGCACATCATGGGACCACGACATATCGGAGTACGGCGTGCGGACGACACCGGAGGAGCCATCCGGGGCTTTCATTTCGATCACTTTGTCGGTGCGGGGAAGAAAGCGATGTGCGAGTGGGATCTGGCAGGCGGAAACATTCAACAGGCACGCGTCAAGTATTTGGGAGCCTAGCCCAAGACACTGCTTACGTTTCTAAATTCCAAATAAATATGCGTGTTGGGGCGCACAATGCAGGTTTTGTTGCGTGATATCGCCCGGACCAGCGTTCGAAAGACCTCAAGCTACAAGCGCCACAACTGGTGCTGTACTTGCTTATAACGAACGCAGTACTCGTTATGACGCAACAATTTCGCCGCTTTAGTCTCTCGCTTTTGTTCGCAATCGGCGTCTCATCACTCCTCCTACCGCAAGCCAAGGCTCTGCCTTCGTTCGCGCGCCAGACCGGTCAGCGCTGTGCCGCCTGCCATGTGGGCGGTAACTGGCCACAGCTTACCCCTTGGGGACGATTTTTTAAACTTTCCGGCTACACGGCGGGGAAGGCTTTGTTTGACAAAGAAGGATTTCACTTCGTACCGGTCGGTGTATTAGGCCAGGCCGGCATCACCTGGACCATGCAGCCAAATAATTCGCAGGGGCAACCGGTGGTGACGCAAAATGGCACCCCCGAAGCGTATCAGTTTTCAGGTGAACTCGGAACCAAAATTACAGACTGGGCAGGAGTGTTTGCTGAATATGGAGTTAGCAATCAGTTTCCCGGCTGGAAGGGCGGTTCCGGACCAACCGACATCCGGCTCACACACTTCTTTCACCCCGCAAATCATGAACTGCTGGTTGGTTTCGACATGAATAACGATCCAAGCTCGCAAGATGTTTGGAATACTGTTCCCGGCTGGACATATCCATTTTATGCTTCACCACAAGCAATTGGGGCACCGGCAGGCCCAATCATTACCAGTTTGGCGAGCCAGACCGGCAGCGTGGGTGTCTACGCCATCTTCGACCGTCAATTCTATGTTGAGTTATCCGGCTACAGCGTCGGCAATGGGTTTTACCGCTTTATGAACGGAGGCACTGCTTTCAATAACGGGGCAACTTATTTAAGCGGCCTCAATCCCTACTGGCGGGCTTACTGGACGAAAGAAAGCGGACCAAACGTGTGGATGGTAGGAACGTTTGGAATGCGCGCTGCCGTTTATCCAAATGATGCGACGCCCAGCGGACCAACCGATGCCTTCACCGATACAGCCGCCGACGCGCAGTATCAACATTTGGGCCAAAACCACAAAATCACTGTCCGCGCCGCTTATATTTACGAGCAGCAGTCATGGGATGCGAGTTATCCTCTGGGGAACATATCCAATCCGAAAGATAATCTCAAGACGCTCAATTTAAGCGCCTCTTACGCGTTTAAAGATTCCTGGACGTTCACTGGGGGCTATCTCTTAAGCAACGGTAGTAACGAAGCGTCGTTATACGCTGTTGATGACCCAAACGGCAATCAACTTTCCTCCAAACCGAACACAACTGGGTATGAGTTCGAGGTAGACAGGACATTGACGCAAAACGTCGTGGCATCCGTGCAATATGTCGGCTTTACCAAATTCAATGGTTTGACGAGCAACATAGATGGGCTGGGACGTAAGCCAAGCGACAACAATTCCGTATGGCTATCGGTATTCTTTGCTTTTTGAGCAGCGGGAGACTCAAGTTGACAAAATCCACATTTCTTAACAGCTTTTTGTGTTTGATGACCATGGCTCCGATGGCGCTTGCTCAGAAGAACTGGGCCGCGCCCAAGCTTGTGACATCCGATTGTTCTGGATGCCACGGCATTGACGGGAACAGCCAATTGGCGTACTTCCCGAACTTAGCGGGCCTGGATGCGAAGTATGCGGAAAAGAAACTGACTGCGTTCCGGGAACCTGCCGGGCCTCCAGTGGATGAGCTCTTCTGGGTATCACTTAGAGCTGTTGGCGTGAAAAAAGATCCCGGTAATGTCACACACACGGAACGGGTCAACATGGAAGGCATGGCTCACGCTGTGGATACCGAAGTTTTGCGTCAAGCTTTGGAATGGTATGCCAAGCAGCCGCCGGTCAAGGGCCAAGGTGGAAACAAACCGCTGGTAAGTGCCGGCCAGGATATCTACACAAAAGGCATACCCGCGCAAAAGACTCTTCCGTGTATGACGTGCCATGGCCCTGACGCTGCGGGGCAGGGGACAGCGCCACGATTAGCGGGGCAACATGCGGAATATTTGGAAGGCCAGTTGGTCAAGTTCCGCAAGGGCGACCGCAAACACGCACCTGAAATGACGATGGTGACGCGTGATTTGGATCCAACACAGGCGCACACGGTCTCACTGTATTTGCAGTCGCGATAGTGACAACAAACCTACCAAAGGAATTCTTTGGCCTGCTCGCGCCGTTCGTGGCTATCCAGAACGTGAACCACGCGAATTTTCTTCAGCTTGGTTGGCGACAACTGTCCTAACGGCACGTAGACAATTTTGCGATTTACTCGCGCGGCCCAATGCCGGAACATGCTGCGCGGCGGTTTCGGCGCGATATAGACAACGTTGTGTTCAATCGAATAATCAAGCCCCGCCAGTAATAGCTTCTCCGCCTTGGTTTCGGCAAATTCGTAATCCGGGTCGGACCACACGTCGTACATACGCCGTGGCGGCAGGGTCATCAACAGCCCGCCATATTCCGCCCGCCCAATGCCCGGCCCAATTAAATGATCGAACGGGGGCGTTGAATAGAAGGCCATGTCCGATTCGTTTTGATGTTCGCCCAGCCAAGTTGTCAGATATTGATAGCGGTTGCTCTTGTCTTCATCGAAGATGATGACCACCGCGCCCACATCGCCTGAAAATTTGCCGAATTCCCGTACGTAAAGTTTGCCCTCGTGCCAGTTGCGGATGGTCTCGCGTATATCAATGCCATCGCGCACGGAACTAAGAAAGGGCTCGACGTGCGATCGCTCTTCCGACAGCATTGTTTTGGCATAATTCTTCAAGAACCGGCCATAGTTTTCAATCACCAAATCTTCGGGTGGATACGAACAGATAGAGTGCCCATCCGTTTGGCTCGCCCATTCGCCCTTAAATTTCTCGCGCTTGTGGGCTTTGAGTCCTGCGGGCTTCAGCCGCTGCTTCATTTGTGGCAGACGCCGCCGGATGCGTAGTTTTCGCGTTCGCAGCCAAACTTCTTCGCCCGACACATTCAGCGTCTCCATGTCGTCTTCTTCGGTCTGCTGGACGCTGAAACGATTCGCCATCTGCCAGACTTCCCACGCATAGTTATCGTCCACCACCGATCTGGCAGCCAGCGAAAGATCATAAACGCCCGGAATCAGGCGTCCATCCAAAATTGCCAGATTGCGGCTGAAGCGCGCTAACAGCAGGCGTTGGTATGTCTTCACCTTCTCGCCCGTGTTGATCTCGTATTCTTTTTCCGCGGCCTTTAATAGCTGCAACTGCCAGGCCAACCGTTCTGTCTTAGGCGCCGGAAGTTCATAGCGGCCGCTTTCATAAATCTCTTGGTAGAACGGCGGCTCCATCGTCACTTCCGCCAGGCAATCCGGATGCAGGTTGCACACTTCCGCATTTTGAAAAAGGCGTGTGCGCGCGGGTGCCGGTGGTTCCTGCGGAATCTCCATTGCGTCCAACAACGGGTCAAGCAAATTAAGCGAGACCACGACTGCTGTTGAGGCAAGCGGATCGGCTCCTTGCAACTTCCAAGCCATGGCGGCGGCATGCAGGTTGATGGCGGGTGTTCGCGGCTGTGGATGCACCCGGTAGGCTTCAATGTACTTGCTGAAGCCGGTTATTTCCACCGCGTATGGTTCCGGATAGAGATCGTTCAAGTGCGGCCGATCTTGCAGCGCCGGCTCCAAAAAGATTACTTGCGCATCAATGTCCTGAGCCGTTCGTAACGCTTCTACGAACGGATCGCCCGGCTCGATAGGGATGAACGTTGCTCGCGCATCTTTGCGTTCGTCATCTTCTTCGGGAATCAGAATGACGGACATCTTCGGCAGCCGGTCCAGCGCCTTTTTATAAGCTCTTTCCAGCGACGTAGGAAGTTCAATCGCGACAATTTTCGGATGGTGCTCCAGCAGGTACTGCCGAATGTGGCGAGCAAATTCAATGCGACCGGGGATCACCGGAAGATAACTTAGTGACCCGCGCTGCACAACGCCGGAAGAATCGTTTTCTAACGGCAAGCTGCTATCTCCTGACGTAGCGCAACGCTTCCTCTCCCAGAACGCCGCGAATAGCTAATCCCAACTGAAGACGCGCAGGTTGCGGATTCTCCACATTTAGTTTCAGCGCGTAGCGAGCAATACTGACCCCGTCGCGGACCGTATAGCTCTCGTCCGCAGCGTGCGCTTGTTGCAGAAAATCTGTCACGTATTCCAAGACTTCGTCCGGCGAAAAAGGAAGGTTGGCCCGCAGAATCGCAAGTTCTTCTTCACGCTCGGGAAAATCAATGAGAATCTGCGGCTGCAACCGAGAGTGAATATATTCCGGTAGATCGAACGTGGAAGAATCTTCGTTCATGGTGGCTACCATGCGGAAATTGGGATGTGCTTTGATTTTAATTCCCGCCACGATGGATTCGACATAACGGCGATTGTCCAGCAGCGGCGCGAGACTGGCCCAACTCTTCTCGCTCATGCGGTTACCCTCGTCGAGGATCGAAACGCCGCCACGAATCATGGCTGTTACCAACGGTGAAGCAACGTACTTCAGTTGCGATACCCCCTCAATCACAGGTGTGATCAGAAGATCCTCGGGACGCGTATCAACCGTCGCCTGCGTAATATAAACTTCGCGCCCCAGGCGTTTGCCAGCCACATACGCCATAGTGGTTTTACCGACGCCCGGTTTACCCAGCAGCCGTGGGCTCATCGCCATATCCCGCTCGTCAATCACCATCCAGGCCGCCATAAGTTGGCGCATCGCTTCGGCCTGCCCAACCCACTGAACGTTCAGCTCATCCGGATGTGCGAGATGCAGTTCGACGCCGTCGATATTTACCTTCATGGCTTTGGTAAGACCACTTCCGCCAACAAGAACGTGATTCGTGTCATATAGTTACCTCTTCATCGTAGAATGAATAGACTGCGCGAATGAATGCGAACCTGTTGCGCTTGGCCTACGTCGGCGAATTTCTGCTTGCTGTCATTGCCGTTTTTACAGCTTGGTCTGAAATTGGCGGGCAGGCGTCGCTCGATGCTATGTATTGGGCCTGGAAATTCGGTTTTGGGGTTGGCCTTTCATCTGCCATCGTGGCGTTGACCGCTTCCTTCGTAGCTAGCGAAACATGGTTCACGCTCCGCACGCTACGTTGGGTGGCGGCAATCGTGACTCTGCTAGTGGGAATGGGAATTGTCACTTACTACTACGCCCTCGAAGCGGACACGGGAGATTCGGAAGACTCCAGCGTGATTTCTTCGCTTAGCGCTTATCCAGGACTGCAATATTCTAGGCCGTTGTCGATAAGAACTAAGTGATGGCCGAAAAAGAGCAAAGTACCCGCAATGAGGACGAACGGCCACCCAGCGATTATGCTTTTTGGGACGCACTTGATTTGGATGCCCCGGGTGAAAAGTTCCGCATTATCTATTCGCTGCAACTCTTTCATGAGATTGATTTTGTTGTAAATGAAGGGTATCGAAAGATACCTCATGGTGGCATTGAAACCGCAGGTCTGTTATTCGGGACTGTGCGCAAAGACGAACTCACTGTAGAGGCGTTTCGTCCTATTCCATGCGAACACGCAGCCGGTCCGTCGCTGAATTTTTCCAAGCAGGATCTAGAAGAACTCGAAAAGCAGATCCAATCCACCAGTGACGATTCTGAACTTGCGCAATATCAACCAGTAGGCTGGTTTTTGGGACATACACGTTCCGGGTTGGAGCTGACGGATGCTGAGCAACAACTATTTAGCCGATTCTTTCCTGGGGCACATCGCGTCACGGTAATCGTAAAGCCGGAGCGATTCCAGCCAACGCGCTTTGGTTTCCTGGTTCGAAACAGCAATGGCGAAATGCAGCGGGACTCCTCCGCCGCAGCGATCATTTTGCCTTTGCCAGGCAGGTCATTTAAGCCCGGCCAACTAGTCGCCTCCATTCCCGCGCCTAAAGTGTCGGCCGCCAAACGGCCGGCGCGTTCTGCCGAGACCGAGGAGGCAACCTTGGGGCCTACCGAGGTGCCGAAAGTCCCTGAGGCCAGAGTACAGCCTCCGCCAACGCCTAGACTCAGCCAGCAGGAGGCAGGTCGCAGTTGGACAGAAGCGACAACAGATGAGTCTGAATCCGAACGGAAAACGGATGCCCCCGGCAAAGCCTTTCCGGGATTATCGCCTGATCAACGTAAGAAATTGGTTCGCAATCGCGTCCGGAAAATGGAAGAAACATTTCCAGACAGCGAGGTGCAGGATGCGCCAGCCGAACCGCCAAAAGAATTCCAGAAGCCGCCTATTCCCATCGGATTTCCCAGATCTTCTGGTTCGCCAAGTGCCCCTTCATCTCCCAGGGGATCTGTCGTACCGATTACGTTCCGTGCGACGCCCTCTACTGTGCCTATCGATGCGCCGCGCCGAAAGGCACCCGGTTATGGCAGACGTGTGGAAGAAAGCCTTTATGAACGCGCCAAGCGTCAATCGGTCCTTAATGTCCGGTCGCTAACCGCCCTTGCGTTAGGGGCTCTTATGGGCGTTGTTGTGGGTTACCTGGCGTATCTGCAATTGCCGGCGCCAATCATTTCGCTGGATGTTCGTCCGGTCGATCAAACCATCATCATTTCCTGGCCACCGGCGGAAACCAGAAGCGCCACATATGCTGCCATTCGTTTGAATGATGGCGCGCCTGTACCGCTTACGCAGGAAGAAAAGAAAAGCGGTCATATCGCCTTATCGGCGATCAAAGATTTTAAAGTCGAAGTTGTCGCTCACAACTGGCTTCGCGATTCCCGCGGAATCGTCCGTTATCTGCGTTCCACTTCGGCCGTCGCACAGACGGACCCACCCCTGCCGCAACCGCCCGCTCAGTGATTGCAGGCTAACTAACCGCGAAGATCCTCACCCTTCATCTGCGCAGGCCGGTCCAGGCCAAGAATGCCCAGTATCGTTGGCGAGACATCCTTCAAAGCGCCGTTTTGTTTGAACGTCACCTTGTCGTTGCTCATAAAAATAAACGGCACTGGATTCGTCGTGTGATACGTGTGTGGACCCTTCGTAATTGGGTCAATCATGGTTTCAGCGTTGCCATGGTCTGCGGTAATCAGCCAGCTGCCGCCGCAGCGCTTCAGGGTTTTATAGATCTCACCTAAGCCCACATCCACTGCTTCTACGGCTTGAATGGTGGGCGCCAGTTTTCCCGAATGTCCCACCATGTCGGCGTTGGCGTAATTCATCACAATCACGTCGAACCTGCCATGTTCAATGGCCTTAACAACTTTTTCTGTGATACCTGCAGAGCTCATTTGCGGCATCAGGTCGTATGTGGCCACTTTGGGCGACGCCACCATTTCGCGCTCTTCACCCTTGTACGGTTTTTCATTGCCGCCATTAAAAAAGTACGTTACGTGAGCATACTTTTCCGTTTCGGCAACGCGCAGATTTTTCCAATTTGCGCGCTCCATCACTTCAGCCAAGATATTGTCGGGCGGTTCTGCGGGTAGCACGTAAGGCAGCGTGAAACCCTTCTCATACTGCGTCATCATCGTGTACGTTAGGTTCTTCGGCACGGACGATCGTGCGGGAACTTCTAAGTTCGGATCTGTGAACGCCCGAGTAATCTCACGCGCCCTGTCGGCACGGTAGTTATACATGATGATGCTGTCGTCGTCGCGAATTAATCCAATGGGCTCATTCCGGGAGTCAACAAGATTAATCGGCTCAATGAACTCATCCGTGATTTTTTTCTCGTAAGAAGCTCTCACCGCCGCTGATGCCGAACTGAACTTCGCACCGCTGCCGAGCACCATTGCCCCGAAAGCACGGTCAATCCGTTCCCAGCGCTTATCGCGATCCATGGCCCAATAGCGACCGGTAACCGTTGCGATCTTGCCGATGGCCAACTCGCCCATCTTCTTTTCCAATTGCGCGATATACCCGGCGCCGCTCTCTGGAGGCGTATCGCGCCCATCCATAAAGCAATGGACAAATACTTCTGTAAGACCATGCTTCTTTGCCAGTTCCAGCAACGCGTAAAGGTGAGTCAGTTGCGCGTGCACTCCGCCGTCGCTGCACAAGCCGAACAAATGCAGCCTATGACCCTGGGCCTTGTCTACCGCGTTCAACAGAGCCGGGTTTGTGAAAAACTCACCAGTGGCGATTTGAACATCAATCCGCGTGACGTCCATCAAAATCACACGACCCGCACCCATGTTCATGTGGCCCACTTCGCTGTTTCCCATCTGGCCATCGGGTAATCCCACTGATTTCCCGGAAGTCCAAATCAGCGTATTAGGATAAGTGGACACCAGATGGTCGTACGTAGGCTTGCGTGCCAGCGCGATTGCATTGCCCTCAACGGCTGGTGAATAGCCCCAGCCGTCAAGAATCGTTAAAACCAGCGGTTTATTGTTGGGCATTGCCGGTTATTGGTGAAACGCCTTCTTGCCAAGATAGATAGCAGCCGCACTAAGTTCTTCTTCAATGCGTAGCAACTGGTTGTACTTCGCAATGCGATCCGTGCGGCTGGCCGAGCCAGTCTTGATTTGGCCCGCGTTCGTAGCAACAGCCAGATCGGCAATAAATGCGTCTTCCGTTTCACCGGAGCGATGCGAGATCACGTTGGTGTAGTTTGCACTGGTGGCCAAGCGCATCGTGTCCAAAGTCTCGGTCAGCGTACCAATCTGATTCACCTTCACAAGGATGGAATTGCCAACGCCCTTGTCAATGCCTTGCTGCAAACGCTTCGTGTTAGTGACAAACACATCATCGCCCACCAACTGAATCTTCTTGCCCAGCGCGTCGGTAAGAGTCTTCCAACCGTCCCAATCGTCTTCCGCCATGCCGTCTTCAATCGAAATGATCGGATACTTGGAAACCCAATCCGCATAAAAAGCGACAATCTCATCCGATGTCTTCTCGCTCTTGTCGGACTTCTTGAAAATGTATTTCTTCTTTGTCTGATCGTAGAATTCGCTCGAAGCCGGATCCAGCGCAATGGAAATCTCTTCGCCCGGTTTGTAGCCGGCCTTTTCGATTGCTTCCATCAGAACTTCCAGCGCTTCTTCATTCGCTTTCAGGCTGGGCGCAAAGCCGCCTTCATCGCCCACGGCGGTTGAATAGCCGCGCTTCTTTAGAACAGTCTTGAGTGTGTGAAATGTTTCTGCGCCCATACGTAGCGCCTCTGCAAACGTCTTGGCGCCAATCGGAGCCAACATGAATTCCTGCAGGTCCACCGAACTGTCCGCGTGCGCCCCACCATTGATGACATTCATCAACGGCACTGGTAAGGTACGCGCATTCACTCCTCCGATATAGCGATAGAGCGGCGTCATTTCCGATTCAGCCGAAGCGCGCGCCGCCGCCATCGAGACGGCAAGAATTGCATTCGCCCCTAGCTTGCCCTTATTTTCGGTGCCGTCCAGTTCCAGCATGGCGTGGTCCAGTTGCGCTTGGTCGGCAGCTTCTAGTCCCGCCAGACATGGCGAAATCAGTTTATTGATGTTGTCGACAGCCCTAAGCGTGCCTTTGCCCAGGTATCGCTTCTTGTCCCCGTCTCGAAGTTCAACCGCTTCATGTTCACCAGTGGAAGCACCCGATGGGACGGCAGCGCGTCCGATAGTGCCATCGGCCAGCATGACATCAGCCTCTACAGTCGGATTACCGCGCGAATCTAGAATTTCTCGTCCAGTGACTTTTACTATTTCCATTGCGACTCCCAATGTAGCAAGAGTACGTGTAAATTGCGGTGCGACAGGTTACAATGAAGGTTACGATTTAAAGGCAGGTGAATTCTAATTGGCAGAAGTCCATCTTCAGGATGGCGAGACGCTTGAGAGCGCTCTGCGACGGTTCAAACGTAAAGTACAGCAAGAAGACATCGTTAAAGAGATCAAGCGGCATTCTTTTTACCTAAAACCAGGTGAAAAGCGCCGGACCAAAGAAGCCTTAGCGCGTAAACGCAACCGCAAAAAGCGCCCACGCGAGATTGAATCATAGAAAAAAGCCCGCTCGCCGTAGCGGGCTTTTTTGCGCTTGGCGCCAAGCCGTTACAAAATCGAAGCACTGCGGACAAGGATCTCGACCTTCTCGGGCGCAAGCCCCTCTAAATTCCTCCGGCTAATCCGACCCCGCGCCAGCAAAGAAGAAAAGACTCCCGGCAAGAAGGAATAACGATAGTCGTATTGAAGGTTGATCTCCAGACGCCGCTCTTTCAACCAACTCTCCAACTCCCACAATTCCTCAGCTTTATCAATCCGAACAGCCCTCTCTTTCGCTAGTTGGATCAGTTCTCGTAATTCTTCGTCAAGAGCTCGACTGAAGGCCTGCCGAGCGATGGCCTTCTCTGCCGGTGACCACTTCCACTCGTTCATCATGCGTCCATTCTGCCGCACAAATATTTGTGCTTCAACCTACAGTGTGCGCAACGAATCTGGCGGCATTACGGAACCTAGGACGCGTGACACAATCAAGAGCCATGAACACCTTTCCCGAGTTCATGAAACGTCCGGTAAACAAAATCCGCAAATCAAACCAGGCGATGCCAGACGCCGAAGGTTTCGTCTTCGATGGAGTTGACGGGAACCAAATGGCTTTCTGGACTTGCAGCGAAACAGCGCAATCCGCTCCTCACGTTCACGACTACGACGAATATATGGTTGTCCTCGAAGGCTGCTATACGCTTATCATCGACGGGCAACGCATCCCCTTGAACCGCGGAGATGAGTATTTCATTGCACGCGGTGTAGAACATGGCGGCGAGGTTGTCGCGGGAAGCCGAACCATTCACGCTTTTGGTGGTCACCGGGCCGATAGAGTAGGGGCACCTTGACCTCCGAAATGCGCCGGCATGCGTCAAACGCCGTGCGGGCTTTTGAACCATCTCTCAACCGTTTCCCGTACACCAACTGAGTGGTTAAAGAACATGATTTTCGCTTTAGGCGCCACGTCATGCGTCGCGTCCACGATCTGTTCCAGCAAATACGACAACGCAGGGTCGCCGACAACGCCGCCTCCAATCAGAACACCATCGCAGCGTTGCGTCCTTAATTGACACTTGAAAGCATCCAGGCCGCCCTCAGGAGAAGCGTAGATAATCTCGTACTCGTAACCAGCAGCCCTCATCATCTGTTGTATGTCATTCAACCTCTGCGTCAGTTCTGCGCGGTCCTCTAGTGGGATTAACGGATGATCCAGCGGCAGACCAATATGAAAGATGGATACGCTCACGACATCCTCCATGATAGTCGGGCAGACTAAGGGTCCGAAGCACTCATCACCGACTTCTACCCATGGTTGAGATATATTAAACAGCTCAGCATCAAGGCGAACGCTGCCTGTGAATCTCGCGTTAAGTTATTTGTTGATCACGCCCGTTGTCATAGGCAGTTGCTTGCTGGAGTACTCGGCGGCAAAATGGCTGACCTCACTTTCCAAGGCAACCCAGAATGGCCTCGGCTAGCACTCGCAGTTTGTGGATTGGCGTTTGCGCTGTTCAAGAATCACATCATAGTTACCAATTGTTTTGTTCTTGGCGTCGCCCTCCTCGCAGGTACATTGTTGAGCCGCCAGGTCGGTTCGCTCGGCGCACTCACGACAATGCTGATCGTCGCCGCAATAGCCGATATAGTCTCCATCTACATCGGTCCCTCGCGGTGCCTAATCGATCAGGCGCAGCACGCTCGGACGAGCACTGTATTCTTCCAGTTCCTGGCTATCTCGATAAACTTCAAAAGCAAGTTCTCTCTGTGTAATCGGCGTTTCGGATCTGATGTTCTTTACGCCATGCTCGACTGTCTTGGGGCCCTCAGGATGGTCCGAACTCTCGGCCTTGACTGTCCCACTGGCGGCTTTATTGGCCGCACTCGCCGTGGGTCTGTTTGTCGGTCCTGTTCCCGCACTCACTTTCCTTGCGGTCGCCATATTGTTGTGTAGGTACGGATCGCGTTACTCGCGCCCAGTAGCGTGCCATGTTTAGACCGAGCGCACGGACGCCGCGCTAAGCTGTCCAATTTCTGACTCAACTACTTTGCCCGTGACTCGTTTCCCAGCATTGATTCCAGTTCCGTCTGCAGCCCGCTTAAAGCCGCATGCGCATCCAACTTGCCCGAAATCGCCTCGTGAACTGCCTTGGCATACGATCGGGAAACCGCATCATACTTGTTGCCGGTAAGGCCCGACGGCCGGCTAAAGATCCCTTCTTCCGGTTGACCTTTTGGCCAACCGCCGAACACGGAATTCTTCAATAAAACGGAGTCTTCCATCAAGCTCATGCGCGACGGTATCGAACCAGTTGCGATGAGCCTATCCCGTTCGACTTCAGCAGAGAGAAGATAGCGCACAACCTCGACCGCTTCTTTAGGGTGCAACGAGTAACGAGAAACCGACAAGCCCATTCCGCCAAACGTCGATGCTCGTCCTTTTCGCCCCCCGGGCAATAAGGCGGTACCGAACTTCCCTGACAACGAAGATGACTCATTACTGAGCGCATAAAGGGAAGGCCATCCGCGTGCAAATGCGGCCGAACCTGCAAGCCAAAAATTGCTGGCATCTTCTTCTTCGTACTCAACCACACTGGGCGGCGAAATCTTGCCAATCCACGATCGTGCGCGTCTTATCGCATATTCGGCTGCCGCATTGTCAGCACACACTTTGCCCGATTTTTCAATCAGGCTTACACCCTCCCCCCGCTGCCACTCCATCGCATTACATGTAAGCGCTTCCCCCTCAGCACCTTGCCAGATATAGCCCCAAAAGTCCGGGTGTCCCGCCTTTCGTTCGCCATCCTGGATGGTTTTCGCCATTCTCTCCAAATGATCCCAAGTTTCCGGCGGATGCAGATAGCCATACTTCTTTAAGAGGTCCTTGCGGTAGTAGAGTGCGGGAATTTCAAACGTTTCCGGCATGCCTATCAACCGCCCATTCACGGTAAATGTTCCTAGAAGAGGCGCACTAAATGCCGTTTCTCCGTTACGGAGATATGGTCGCAAATCAAGTAAATCTTGTGCCAGGACACCCGGCCAAATGTTATCGATTCCGCAAATGTCGGGTTCCTTCAGCTGTTGCCGAAAAATGTCTTCCAACAGCCGGATGCGCGTATCGACGCTATCGTAAGCGGCCAGAAGCCTAACTTGAACGCCGGTGCGCCTCTCGTAGTCAGCGAGCACCTTTCGGAAAAAATCGATGTCTTTCGCGTTCTCGCCGGCTGGCATCATCGTTAACACAACTCCGGATCGCACCTGGCTCTGCCCACGATTGGCGCAGGAGTTTGTCAAGCCGAGACAGACACACATCAGTAATGCGGCCGTCCATCGCGGAATGGGGCGAGGCCCCTTATTCTCAGATTTCTCACCGAACATCGTCATTGCTTCTGCATGTCCTGCTTAGTCTATCGGCCGATCGAGTGGTGAAGATTACGCCTAGTCGCTGAAGTTAAAACGTTTAGCCGCCGATGTGTCTGAAGAGATTTGATCGCGGATAAAACCTTTGAGCAGTATCTACTACCGCCGTCTCCCCTCATGGATTCGAAGACTTCGAAGCCGCGGGATTGCAGTGCGTCTCGCAGCCAGTTTTGGAATCATCGTCCTATTGATGTGCCTAGGCCGCACTTACGCCCTTTTGCAGATGAGAGCGCTTGAGCAGGATGCCGATCGTATCGATAGTCTGGATAGGACTATCTATGCCGTAATGTCCGCCGATAACTCCATCGCGCGGTTTTCGGAAGAGTTGCGCCAATCGGAATCGAGTCATAATGCGGAACAATTCGCCGCGGCGGCCGATAAAATTGAGCATCGTGCGCAAGACGTTATGAGAATTGCCGACGTGGTGGTGCGGAGTTCACCTGGATTCGCAGGCCGCCACCCGTCCCTGGTCTCCACCTTTGCTTACTGGCGATATCTGCTGCCCGAGCATTTGGAACGCACCAAGCGCTTGGCGGCTCTGGGCGATTGGCCTGCAATTGATCGAAGATTGAACCGCCAACTTTCTTATGTGGCGCTGATGTTCAACGAATTTGCAACCGAACTAGATGCCGAATTGGGAAATGAGCGGAAGGTTACGTTGACGGCAATTCGGCAAAAGGAACGCGAAGCAGCGATCACGATGACTATATTTGGCTTTATCGGCATCGGTATCTCGCTGTTCCTGAGCATTCGCGTGACGCACAGCATCGCGTTACGGCTAGGTCGGCTGAGAATCGTCGCAAAACGGCTAGCAGCGGGTGATTTTTCCCAGAACATCGAAGTCAGCGGTCACGACGAACTCGCAACCCTTGCCCGCGCGTTTGGTTCTGCAAATTCACGTCTCGGGCAGCTCTATCGCGAACTCGAATCACGTGTAGCTCGCCGCACCGCCCAATTGGAAAGCGCCAAGAGCGCAGCCGAGGCTGGGAACACCGCCAAGAGTCAATTCTTGGCCAACATGAGCCATGAAATCCGTACGCCTTTGAATGGCATCATTGGCATGGCAACACTGATTCTTGACACTCCGCTTACTTCGGAACAGCGCGAGTCTTTGGATCTGTTGCATCATTCAGCTGAGTCGTTGAAAAGCCTGCTAAACGACATTCTTGACCTCTCAAAGGTCGAGGCAGGAAAGTTGGAACTGGATCTCGTCCCGATTGAAATTCGCGAAAGCCTGCCGGAATGGCTTCAGGGCATCGCGTCGACTGCGCAGCAAAAAGGCCTCGAGGTGGTTTGCGACATCGCGCCGGAAGTTCCTCAAGTCGTCGTCGCCGATGGCTTGCGGTTGCGCCAAATCATTGTCAACCTAGTCGGAAATTCGGCCAAATTCACCTCCCGGGGCTTCATTGCTGTTAGTGCTACCGTCGATGGTTCCGCAGACCGGACTCTCCACTTCGCAGTCTCCGATACCGGTATCGGAATTCCTAGCAAACACAAAGAGGTGATTTTCGACGATTTTGTTCAGGGCGATGGTTCCACTAACCGCCGCTATGGGGGCACAGGATTAGGTTTAGCAATTAGCCGTCGCCTGGTTCAAGCCATGAACGGAAAAATCTGGTTGGAAAGCGAAGAGGGTAAAGGAAGCACGTTCCATTTCTCCGTGCCTTTGGAAATGCCCTCCGCCGGTGCTGTGGGCTCTAATGCTTCCTCGCCGAATTTTTCGGCCATGAAAGACGTTGTCATTCTCTCGCACAATCCGTTGGCCGCGGCCAGTCTAAGTCGAACGCTTGAACAATGCGGCTGTACCACTGCAATCGTTCTCGAAACGAAACCTGTTCCGTTACCGCAAGCCGGTCTCATTGTGGTCGATCAGCCGTGTGATCCAGCGGAAGCCGAAGCCATGCAGGCGACTCTTTCAGATTGGCTGCCGGTTCCTAACGCACCTGTCTTGCTGCTACATTCTCCAGTTGGGCAGCGGCTGCAGGTACCCAACTCCCGTCAATTTGCCCTCACCAAACCTTTTAAGAACTCACAACTGCTTCGTTGTCTGCACCAGATCCTTTCGAATGATGAACCTTCACCGGTTACTCAATATTTTCCGGGTATCGAAAAGCGGAACGAGGCCGACCGTCTGGTCGCTTTGCTAGTAGAAGATAATCCTGTGAATCAGAAGGTAGCCTGCCGCTTACTCGAAAAGTACGGCTGTGACGTGAAGACAGCAAATAATGGACGAGAAGCGGTGAATCGCTATAGCGAACAGCCTTTCGATCTCATTTTTATGGATGTTCAAATGCCCGAGATGAACGGTTTTGAAGCTGCTCTCGAAATCCGCCGATTGGAAGAAGAGACCGGCACCCGAATTCCCATCATCGCTCTCACGGCGAACGCTATGGCGGAAGACCGAAAACTCTGTTTGGATTCGGGTATGGATGATTACCTCTCAAAACCAATCGAATTGAAGCGACTGAACGAGGTGCTCCTGAAATACAGTGCGTACAAATCAGCCCAGTTGCCCGCCTAAAAGATCCTATTCATATCGCAGCGCCTCCGCGGGCGCAATTCTCGAGGCCGTCCGCGAAGGATGCAGCGTGGCTAGCAGGCTCGTACCCAGCGCCAACGCTGACACCCACAGTGCATCTGTCCACCGGCTCAAAAACGGAACGTAACTCAGGGCGTATATCTGTTCATCCAATGGCAGCAACCTATAGTGGTTGAACAGCGCCGAAACACCATAGCCGAAAATCAAGCCAATGATGCAGCCCAGTCCGCCAATCACCAAGCCTTGAAAAACGAAAATGCGTTGAATCTGCTGCCGCCGCGCACCCATTGACATCAGTATTGCGACGTCGCGATGCTTTTCCATTACCAGCATCACCAAAACCACGAGAATGTTCAACGCGGCCACGAGTTCAATCAATCCAACGGTTATTAGACTGACGGTCTTTTCCAGCTTCAACGCGTTCAGCAAAGGCCGGTTCTGGTCCATCCAAGTTTCCGCCACCAGCTTCGGCCCGCAAACCTCTTCCACCTGTTTGGCAACGGCAGGCGCTTGAAAGATATCATCCAGACGAAGCTCAATCGTGTTCACCACGTCAGAGAGGTCCAGTACCCGCTGAGCCATGGGCAGGGAAGTGAACGCCCAGGCTGAATCCAAATCGTACAATCCTGATTCAAAGAACCCGACAACCCTGAAATGGAAAAGTCCTGGCACCATGCCGAGTGGAGTCAGTTCACCGCGGCTAATGATCGTGATTCGGCTGTTCAGCGGAATGTTGTTTTGCTTTGCCAGTTTTGAGCCTAAAACGATGGCAGGCTCGTGATTGGGCTCGTCAAAAATATCGATAGATCCAGCTCTCAAATGACGAAGCAATTCAGGAACTGCCGCTCCATGTCCAAGTGGAACGCCTTTCAAAACAGCGCCGGAACCTACCAGCGGCCCCTGAACAGCCACCTGCCCATACAATCCTGGCGTCGCGCTGATCACGTGTGGAATCTTGCGAAGTTTCGGAATAAGTTGCTCCCAATCGACAATTCCGTACTCAGGATTACGCTCCAAAATGTTGATATGTGCCGTCGCGCTCAGCATGCTGGATTGCAAAGCGCTTTGAAAGCCATTGTTGATGGCCAACGCAATGATCAGCGCGCCAACCCCGGCGGCAACTCCCAGGATGGAAATGATGGTGATGACGGAGATTACCGTTTGCTTCCGTTTGGCGCGCAAATAACGCAGCGCTACCATCCACTCAAAACGCGACATGACCAAGAACAATACTATTAGGTAATGGTTTCATCGACTACCGACTTGGCGCCATTCCTCGAAGATTCATCTGGCTATCATGGCTCAGCCGACCGCGTATTCGTCCCTGCCGACATTGATCAACTTCGTGAAGTGGTTCTGGAAGCCGGCAGACAGAGAATTCCGCTCACGGTGGCAGGCGCTGGCACGGGCTTAACCGGCGCGCGCGTGCCCATCAGTGGCTGGGTCGTATCGCTGGAGCGCTTTCGCAAGCTCGAAATCGCGCCTGGCTCGGCTTGTTGTGGAACCGGCGTAGCGCTGGGAGACTTACACCGCGAAGCGGCCAAAGCACGGCAATTCTTTGGACCAAATCCAACCGAAACGTCTGCCGGGGTTGGCGGCATTATTGCCACCAACGCCGGTGGTGCTCGCAGTTTTCGTTTCGGAAGCGTCAGGCATCACGTGCTCGCGTTAAAAGTCATGTTTATGGATGGACGAGTTGTGGATTTTGAAAAGGGCCAGCAGGTCGATTTCCCTTACACTCGGGTCCAGCCGCCTGCAACAACCAAGAATTCTGCCGGTTACTGCCTGCAACCGGAATTAGAATGGGTGCAACTTCTGTCCGGAAGCGAAGGAACTTTGGCGATAACGCTAGAAGCAAAACTGAAACTCTTGCCCGAGCCGCCTGCTCTTTTAAGCGGCGTGGTGTTTTTTGAAACCGAAGACTTAGCTTTGGACGCAGTCGAAGTTTGGCGACTCATCGGCCGATTGCGGTTGCTGGAAATGTTCGATGAGCGATCTCTCCACTTCCTGCGCCCTCGTTATGACGATATTCCAAAGGTTGCAAAAACCGCATTAATGATGGAACAAGATTTGCATTCCGACACCGACCCCGAAATCGATGCTTGGCTGGATCGGCTCTCTCAACAGCGGGCCATGGAAGAGGAATCGTGGTTCGGCATGACCGCCACTGAGCGGGAACGATTCCGAAAATTTCGCCACGACCTGCCTGTAATGATGGTGGAACACGGTCGAAGACAAGGCACGAAATTCGGAACAGATTTTGCCGTTCCGCTCGATCGTAATAAGGAATTGTACACGTTCTACGTCGAACGATGCGAAGCCCTGTTTCCTGGCCGTTACGCAATTTTTGGACATGTGGGCGACGCGAACGTTCACGTGAATTTGCTGGCGCGCGGACCCGAGGACGGCCACACTGCGGAAGCACTTATGACTGAGTTTGCGCAATTCGTCGTCAAGCTTGGCGGCACAGTTGCCGCGGAGCACGGTATCGGTAAGCACAAGACAAACCTGTTAAAAATGATGTATAAAGCCGAGGACATTGAAGCGATGAAATCGGCGAAACGGTTGCTCGATCCAAATTGGCTTTTGGGTCAAGGCACCATTTTTGCGCTAGGGTAAGAAGATGTCGGAAAAGCTAGGCAAGTGCAATATAGTGGCATTCGTCACTGTGACAGATGCCGATAAAGCCAAGGATTTTTATCGGGATAAATTGGGTTTGCGCTTTGTGCGTGATGAACCGCCGTTCGCCATTGTTTTCGATGCGAACGGCGTCATGTTGCGATTGGTGATGGGTCAAAAGGCGGCGCCCATTCCTGGAACGGTCCTTGGCTGGAATGTGCCCGACGTGCGCGCCACCGTACTGGAACTGCAGAGCGTTGGTGTTGAATTTGAACGCTATGAGTTCATGAAACAGGACGAACTGGGAGTCTGGACCACCCCCACGGGTGCGAAGGTGGCTTGGTTTAAAGATCCCGATGGGAACCTCTTAAGCGTTTCGGAGCACCCAGAAGCTGCGAAGGGCTAACCTACAAAATTATTTAGCTCCAGTTTTGCCCCGGCATAATCAATCATTTTGAACCCTCGCATGAATTATCTGACGGCATGCTCATCCGTCCCTATTTCTACTGACCGCAGTCAGGTCAACCAGTATCTGGATGCTCTCCTGCGCCCCCATCGGGAATCCGCAGGCCAAAGCGTGTTGAAAGCCATGCGCTACGCCGTTCTCGGTTCCGCCCAACGGGTGCGGCCCGTCTTAGCTCTTCGTATTGCGAGATTAGTAGGCGCGCCCACCGAAATTACTTTAGCTGCCGCTAGTGCCGTTGAACTCTTACACTGCGCCTCTTTGGTGGTGGACGATCTTCCTTGCATGGACAATTCCCCGCTGCGCAGAAATCGAGCATCCCTGCACGTCGAATTTGGCGAATCCACCGCCCTGCTGGCCGCCTTTGCGCTGGTCGCATTGGCCGCTCGATCCGTTTTGGAAACTCCCTGCGAAGCCCGCTATCGCGATCGCGTAGTGAACTTCCAATTGGCGCTTTTGCGTACACTGGATTGTTGCGCACTCATCGCTGGCCAAGCGCTTGATCTGGAAAGCGCCGCCTGTGGTCTGCCATCCGGCATGCAAATTTCGAATTTGAAGACGGTTCCTTTATTTTCTTTGGCCGTCGAAGCTGGATCTCTTGTAGATGTAGATGACCGCGACACGCGCGCGGTTCTCTCTGGCTTTGGGCGTGGGTTTGGTTTAGCTTTTCAAATGAGCGACGACCTGCTGGATGGTGAAGAAACAGACCCGAACCTATTCCTGGAAAAACTCCGACTGCTGCGCGCCTTAGTTGCTGGTTTTGGTGCCGCAGGCCAAGATCTGGAAGCTTTGATTGACTACTTGAATGACCGAGTTTTCTCCCTCAAATCGCAGGCGCGAAGTTTTGGCTAAGAAGATCGCGGTCATCGGAAGTGGTTTCGGTGGTTTAGCTACAGCCGTTCGCCTGCAATCGCGTGGTTTTGACGTGCATCTGTTTGAGGCGCGCGACAAACTCGGTGGACGCGCCTATCTTTACGAACAAGACGGTTTCCGGTTCGACGGTGGTCCAACCGTAATCACCGCGCCATTCATGCTAGAGGATCTCTTCAGCCTCTCCGGCCGCAAACTTTGCGACTACGTCAAGCTCGTTCCGGTGGAGCCTTTCTATCGGATCGAGTTTCCAGATGGCCGGTCTTTCGAATACGGTTCTGACGAGAAGAAAACTGAGGCTTTGATTCGTGATTTTGCGCCGCAAGATCTGGAAGGCTATCGCAAGATGGTGCGTCACGCGCAGGCCATTTTTCAAAAGGGCTTTGTCGAGTTGTCCGACAAGCCATTCTTGAAATTCGGCGACATGTTACGCGTAGCACCAGACTTGGTGCGATTGCAATCGTATAAAACGGTCTATCAGTTTGCTGCTGGCTATGTCTCAGATCCCATGCTTCGCCGCGTGTTCAGCTTTCATCCGCTGCTTGTAGGCGGCAATCCGTTTCAAACCACCTCAATCTACGCTTTGATTCATTACCTGGAACGCCGCTGGGGAGTCCATTATGCAGTTGGCGGCACGGGCGCGCTCGTCGATGCCCTGGGTAAACTGTTTTGCGAACTAGGCGGACATATCTATCTGTCAACGCCGGTGAAAGAAATCGCGGTCGAGGATGGTGTCGCGAAAGGTCTGGTGACTAAGGCAGGCAAACAGTTCCACTCAGACGCGGTCGTAAGCAATGCCGACGTCGCTAACACATACCTCAAAATGGTAGACCCAAAATGGCGTCGCAAATACACCGAAAAGAAGTTAAGCCGCATGCAGTACAGCATGTCGCTTTTCGTTATTTGTTTCGGCACAAACAAGCTGTATCCAAACATCAAGCACCACACCATTATTCTGGGTGACCGCTACCGTGAACTCTTGGACGATATCTTTGTGAAGAAGCATCTTGCCGAAGATTTTTCGCTCTATTTGCATCGTCCGACTGCCACTGATTCTTCGATGGCGCCTGTCGGCTGCGATTGTTTCTATGTGTTAGCGCCCGTGCCGAACCAATTAAGCGGCATCGATTGGGCGAGTCGCGCCAAGCCTTTTCGCGACAGCATCATGCAATTTCTTGACAAGAACTACATGCCCGGACTGCTGCAACACGTTGTGAGCGAGCGCTTACTCACGCCGTTGGATTTTGAGACAACCTTAAACACACATTTGGGAACCGGATTCTCGTTTGAACCGTTATTTACCCAGTCAGCGTGGTTCCGTCCGCATAATGAATCGGAAGATGTAAGGAACCTGTTCTTCGTCGGAGCAGGAACCCATCCCGGCGCCGGTGTACCGGGCGTGCTATCTTCGGCGAAGATAGCGGAGCAATTACTTTGTCAGCGTTATCAGACAGCGTTGTCTTAGGTGAACTGTATAAGCGAGCCGGAGTCGCTACGGCCGAAGGGTCCAAGAGTTTTTATTTCGCCACTCGTTTCTTTCCCCCGCAACTCGCGCAAGCGGCACATGCGGTTTATTGGTTTTGCCGCTACACCGACGATCTGGTTGATGAGTGTGAAGATCAGCAGCAGGGGCGAAAAGATCTTGATCGTTGGGAGGCTGCTCTGCGCGGTGGTTCTTCGCAGCATCCGGTATTGCGAGTCTTTCTGGACACTGTCGAGCGTTACCAAATTCCAATGGAATATGCGTTTGAGCTAATTGCGGGTATGCGCATGGACCTGAATCAAACTCGCTATGAAACGTTTGATCAGTTGAGAGTATTTTGCTATCGCGTAGCCTCCGTCGTCGGACTCATGATGTGCCGCGTCATCGGCTACAACAGCAACGACGACCGTGAACGCGCTATTCCGCATGCAATCGATTTGGGCATTGCCATGCAATTGACTAACATTCTGCGCGACATCGACGAGGATTTGGAACGCGGAAGAGTCTACCTGCCACTCGAAGAAATGGAACGCTTTGGTTATCAATTGCACGATCTTGAATCGCGCACAAGGAATGACGCTTTTCACGCTTTGATGCATTTCCAGGCGCAGCGAGCCCAAAAATTCTACGATCAGGGTAACGCAGGTATCGAATTGTTGCATCCCGATGGCAGATTTGCCGTGGAAATTGCGTCGAATGTCTATCACGAAATTCTAGTCAGGCTGCGACATTCATCGTTCAACGTGTTTGGCCATCGCACAGTGGTTCCAACCGCCACAAAATACTGGATCACGGCAAAAGGATTGCTTCACCGGAGAAGTTCTTGAGGCGCGGGCGAATATCTGAAGCCATCCAAATATCATCATCCGCTACGCTGCTTGGCTTAGTTTTTCACTATCTGCTGTTCTATGCGGTAAAAACGCCGCTGCTAACCGACCAAATCGCGGAATGGATGATGGCGCGCACACCGTCGCGCTTTGCTGTCTTCACGCTAACCACTTTGGGTGCTTGGGCAAAGCCGTGGGCCGTCACAGGAGCGCTGGCCACCCTCGGCCTCTGCTTATTTACATGCCGGTTTTTCCGTGCGCACGTCCTCGTTTATGTTGCAATGGCTTGTTTATTTGACTATGCAATTGGGTATGCTTCTATCCCGGGAGCGCTCGCGTTCTGGATTCCCGCCATTGCAGTTGTCATGTTCTGGAAGCAGCGTGAACAAGTTTCTGGCCGGCGCGAGTTTTTGATCAGCGCGGTGATGTCTTCTGGTGTCGTTGCAGTAGCCGCCGAAAGTTATTTGCGTGAAGCCGCACTGGAAAAAAGCGCCGTACAACCCACATACCTTTTTCCGTTCCAACCGTCGCTCGTGGAGCGCAATTTCGCCACTGGCTTGGTGCGAAATGAAGTTTCAACCGTTCCGCAGTTCTACGGCATGAGCAAAAACACGGTCGATCCTGCCATTGACCTGAAGTTCTGGCGGCTGAAGATCACGCTGGAAGGCAAACTCATTCGTTCTCTTACCTTCGGCGAATTGTTGGCCATGAGCCGTGAATATCGCTTTGTCACTCTTCGATGCATCAGCAACACTTTGAAGTCTGATCTAATGGGCACCGCACAATGGGCCGGCGTCTATTTGTCTCAACTTATCAATCGTCAATCGTTGCCCGAGAACATCATCGAAGCGGCATTCATCGGCGTCGAAGGCCACGATGATAGCTTGAAACTCGACTACGCCTTCGGCCAGGACGCATTGCTTGCCATCGGAATGAACGGCAAAACGTTAAGCCGCACGCATGGATTTCCACTTCGCTTGTTGGCGCCCAGCTATTACGGTTGCCGAAATGTGAAGTGGCTGAGTGAAATTCGTTTCGTTTCAAAGCCATACTACGGCACTTGGCAACGCCTGGGGTATACCAAGGAACCGCTCATTCATATTGCCTCGCACATTGACCATATTCGTCGCGATGGACCGCTGCTGCAATTCGGCGGAGTCTCCTTCGCCGGAACACGCGGCATAAAGGCTGTTCGAGTTCGCGCAAACGGCGGCGTATGGATTCCTGCCAAACTCGAACCTGCAATTTCTCGCTACACTTGGACACGCTGGGTTGCGCAAATCCCAGCGAAACCGGAATCCACGCTCGAAGCGAATGCGCAAGATATGACCGGTGCTTGGCAGGAACTGGATGCATCGAATCCATTTCCAAATGGACCTGCCGGACCGACAATCGTTATCGCACATACATGACCGAATTTCTTTGCCTCGGAGTCAGCGCAGGAGTCTTTTTCTTCTTATGGAAATCCAGAATTACCTATTTGCTCCTAGGTCGCTTGCCAGTCGCCGAAAATCCCCTAACGTCCGACTTGACGGTAATCATCCCGGCGCGCAATGAAGCTCATCAAATTGCCAGAACCATCAAAAGCTTTCCTGGGCTCCGCGTTGTCGTTGTGAACGACGCTTCTTCCGATGAGACAGAAACAATCGCAAGAAATGCCGGAGCGGAAGTCATTCCCGCGCCGCCGCTCAAACCAGGACATTTGGGTAAGCCAAACGCATGCGCGCACGGTGCCTCGATCGCCAAAACAAAGTGGCTGTTATTCGTTGATGCCGACACAAGCTTCGATACCCGTTTCGCCGCTTCCGCTATCCAACATGCCGAAGCCAACAACTACGACTTATTAACCGCCTTCTTGGAACAAACCTGCATCGGCATTTTTGAAAAGATGCTCCTGCCTTACGCTTTTGCACTGTACTTTACTGGTGTAAGTTCTCGCTCGGCCTTGGCGAATGGTCAGTGCCTGCTTTTTCGCCGCAGCGCTTACGAAAGTATTGGCGGTCATGCCGCCGTTATCGGCAGTGTCATCGAAGACGTTGCCTTGGCAAGAGTGGCAAAGCAGAACAAACTGTCGGTGCGCGTAGCCAGGGCCGAACATCTCGGTTCGGTGCGCATGTACGACAGTCTCACCAGCATCTGGAAAGGTTTTCAAAAAAATTCATTCCGTTTTTTGAAAGTTAATCCGGGTGGCGGCGTGCAAGTCATCATCGCCTCGATATTGCTCACATCCTGGCTACCTTTGCTCTTGCTCGGGCTAGCGGATTTCCCGCGGCCGTTGAGTGCGGAGATGTTGCTTGCGCCGACGCCGGTGATGTTGTTGTTTATCGCTCCGTTCTTCACCCTGATGCCTTGGTACGCGGAGGGCAAGTTCAGTCGTCTGTGGAGCGTGGTTTTGGCCCCCATTGCCATCTATCTGTTTCAGCTCATCGCTCTGCACGGCATGTTTGTAACTCTGTTCCGGCGCAGCACGGATTGGAAAGGCCGTCGTGTCTGAGGTCAAAATCAGCATCCCATGGAAATTGATCGCCGGGCTCGGACCTAACATCCTCAACCGCAACCCTACATCCGTTGATCGCTTCACCAACGAAATCTGCACTCACATTCGTCCAGAGCCTTTGATTAAGGGCACGGAAAACTTGCCCGAAAGCGCGGCCTTCATCCTCGCCGCAAATCATTATCAAAGAAAGGGACTGTGGATTCTCTTTCCCGCCGCGGTGTTGACGCAAGTCATCCGCCAGCGATATGGACCAGGCGATCCTCCAGTCCGCTGGATCGTCACCGCAAATTGGCCGCGCCTAAAGCTGGGCTTTATTAGCTTGCCGTCGCCTGGCGATATTCTGCTTCCGCGTGTCGCGGATGCATTGTGCTGCTATCCGGTTTCTTTCGCAGGAACCAACCAGTCTTATACGGCTAGAAGCATTCGACGTATTCTGCGCGAGGCGCCAAGGGCGAACCGTCCCTTGGGTCTTTTTCCAGAGGGCGTCGGCGGCGGTGCAGGTGTCTTGTCAGAGCCGATTCCGGGCGTCGAACGGCTGCTGGTTCATTTGGCGAAAGCTTCCATGCCGGTGCTGCCGGTTGGTATCAGCGAGAGTCAAGGGCGACTGGTTTTCAGAATGGGAGAAATTATTGCAACGCCCGAAATTTCGTCATCCACAAATGCTGCCGAGCTCGTTCTGGAAAGAATCGCCAGCTTAATTCGCTAAACTCTTCTGCCAGACTTGTGAAGCGATTAGACCATCCCAACTGACATCTTCCTGCACCTTCACAAAGCCTGCGTCAACAAGAGCGGTTTGATAGTCCGGCAGCGTTTGCGTTCTCAGCCCGGTGGTTAACCCGAAAAACGCATACATAACCTTCAACCATAGCCCGCAATACCACTTTCGCCATCCACTTTTTGCTTGCCGGAACTCGGAAACTACCCACGTGGCATCCAGCGACAGGGCAGTTGTTACTCGCTCCGCCAATGCTCTCACTTCCGGACTCGAAAAACAATCCAGAAAGAAGTGCGTAAAGACCACATCGTACTCCTGGCGAAACAAATACGTAAACGCGTCACCTTGGATGAGCGAAACTCCGTGTTTCGCTGCCTGCGTAATCATGCCTTGACTCAATTCGACGCTATCTACGCTAAGGCGCGGATTGCGTCGAAGTAGCTCGGCAGTGAATCGTCCGTCTCCATCTCCCAAAACCAGTGCCCGCCGCTTGCCCTCCGCCAACTTAAGTTGCAAAGTGCGGCACCTTTGCAGCCTTTGCCCGAAGCCAAGCGTCTCAACTATCTGATAAAAGGCCGCAAATCGATCGCAATTCATCTAAAAAAGAACAGCGCCAATGGAGCAAGCAGTGGAATATCAATACTTACTCGCATCTGTTCGTATCTCGAACGTCGCTGGCAGCTATCGACAATCACATAGCCGCAAGCGGCAATAAAAACCGCAATCCATGACCGTTCATGGGACGCAGCCAATAAGAATATGGCGAGCAAACAAACCACCACGGAAATTGCCCGAAAATGCCGCACCATCCAACCGGAAACACGATCCAACGAACCCCTTTCCCACGTTTCAATTGCCGCCGAATTCAACCAGCATAAGAAGCCTAGAAAGAAAACAGGAAGAAACAAATGCTGGGGCTGAGCGCTACGCGACAACGGTGCCAAAGCACAGCCAAGAGCAAACAGAAATCCTACCGCCGCTTCCTTGGGTAGCAAGTGCCGGAGATGTCCGCGCAGTCCATGAATAATCAGCATGTAAAGCACCACAACGCCTGAAACCAATAAGCCGTTATTCATGACAGGCGCAGGCAGAAAGAACACGCATAGCGCTGCAAGTGCCGCCGCAGCTATCGACAACCATATGCCAGTCCTTCGTCGCGCCCGATAAAACGCGTGCCTGGTCGTGTCAGGAACAACCTTGCCACCTTGCGTATCCAACAACCGATCCACCAGATAAATGAACCAAACCGTAACCGGCAATGCGATGCGCGCCGCAATGCTGAGTTGAACACCAGCATCTCGTGCAAACAGGTCCTGCCAAAGCGCCGCAATTACCGGTGCGTCCAGACTCAGCATGTTTGGCCATAGCCAAATCGGGACGGTGCCTAGTGGTTGCGCGGGGCTTTGCGCTATTGACGACGTTGTTGCTGCCACATCCACTACCAGAATAGCGACCCTCTGCCACAATGGGAGTTTCAGTTTTTGCATGTCTGAACCAACGCAACTCTCCGCGTCGATTTTTGCTCATATCGCACGCGAACTCAACGTATCTACTACCAGTCTCCTCGCTACCGTCAAGCTTCTCGATGAGGGCGGGACCATTCCATTTATTGCCCGCTATCGAAAAGAGGCGACCGGCAACTTGGATGAAGTCGTCGTCGGCGCCATCCAGGAAAAGGTGAACTATTTCCGCGAGATGGAGGATCGTCGTGCCACCATCCTGTCGTCCATAGCCGAACAGGGCAAGTTAACCGATGAACTGAAGGCCAAAATCACCACGGTCTTGGATAGAAACGAATTGGAAGATTTGTATCTTCCCTATAAGCCGAAGCGTCGAACGAAAGCAACCATTGCTCGTGAACGCGGGCTGGAACCGTTGGCCGAATACATAAGCAATCAAGTCGCAGGCGACAAGACTCTCGCCGAACTAGCGGCGTCATTTGTCGATCCAGCCAAGGAAGTAAACTCGCCGGAAGAGGCCTTGGAAGGTGCTCGCCACATCTTGGCGGAGCAGATTAGTGAAAATGCCGAATATCGCTCATACCTCCGGCAACTAATGATGTCGGAAGGCATGGTAGTCAGCCGTGCTGTTGATGGCGCCAACGACCCGGAAGGCAAGTTCAAGATGTACTTTGAATACTCTGAACCGGCCACAAAAATCCCTTCGCACCGCATGCTTGCCATCCGTCGCGGCGCCAACGAAAACATTCTCTATTTTCAGATCGAACTCGATCCGCTGAAGCCCGTTGCCTACCTGAAGAGCAAAATTATTCGAGAGCCCGGAGACTGGGTTCCGCAATTGGAACTGGCTGCCGAAGATTCCTGGAAGCGTTTGTTGAACCTCTCCATTCAGACCGAAGTCCGGTTGGAGTTGAAGCAGCGCTCGGATGCCGAAGCCATTCGTGTCTTCCGCGAAAATCTAGGCAACCTGCTGCTATCGCCCCCCGCCGGTTCTCTCGGAGTTTTAGGCGTAGACCCGGGAATTCGCACGGGCTGCAAACTGGCCGTTGTGGATGAGACCGGAAGACTGTTGGAACACGCCGTCATGTACCCGCTGGAACCACGCAACGACGTGGATGGTGCGCGCAAGCTCATGGCCGCGCTGATTGCCAAGCACAACGTGCGTGCCATCTCCATCGGCAACGGTACTGGATCGCGTGAAGTGTCCGCTATCATTCAGGATTTTCTGCGCGACCAGAAGGTCGATAACGTTTTTAGCGTAGTAGTGAATGAATCGGGCGCGTCCGTTTATTCAGCCTCGGAGATTGCCAGACAGGAATTTCCGGATCTCGATTTGACCGTGCGCGGAGCCATTTCCATTGCTCGCCGCCTGCAAGACCCGCTGGCCGAATTGGTGAAGATTGATCCGAAATCCATCGGCGTTGGTCAGTATCAGCATGATGTAGATCAGCGCAAATTGAACGATGCGCTGGAAACTACAGTAGTCAGTTGTGTCAACCGAGTGGGCGTAGACCTCAACACCGCGTCCTTTGCGCTGCTGCGGCACGTGGCCGGTATCAACGAACGCACGGCTATTAAGATTGTTGACTATCGAAACGAAAATGGGCGTTTCAAATCGCGCGTCGAACTGCGCGCAGTCTCCGGCTTCGGTCCAAAAACATTTGAACAGGCGGCAGGCTTTCTTCGCATTCGTGGCGGCGAAAACCCGCTCGACATTACCGCCGTCCATCCCGAATCCTATCCTGTGGTGCAGCGCATCGCTGAATCGCTGAACGTCACCATTGCCGATCTCGTCGCCAATCCGAAGTTGGCTGACTCCATCCAAATCGACAAGTTCACGGGCCAAGGCGCGGGCATTTACACGCTCAAAGACATTCAGGAAGAATTGCGCAAGCCGGGGCGCGATCCGCGGCAGCAATTTGTAGCTCCGCAATTTCAATCCGCCATCAAAGAGATTTCAGACTTAACAGAAGGTATGACTCTCGAAGGCGTCATTACCAACGTCACAGCCTTTGGAGCCTTTGTGGACATTGGCGTGCATCAGGATGGCTTAGTGCATGTCAGTGAACTCTCCTCCCGCTTTGTGAAGGATCCAAACGAAGTGGCCAAAGTTGGGCAAATCGTCAAAGTGAAAGTTCTATCCGCGGATCCAAAAGCCAAGCGCATCGCTCTTTCCATCAAAGCTCTGCAAGCGGCGGATCTGCCGAGAATCAAACATGCCCCCAAGCCGCAGCACCGTCCTGAACCGCCAAAGCCGACAATGGAAGATAAACTGGCGCAATTGCAAGACCGGTTCCGCCGTCGCTAAGAAATTCTTTGTTTACCGAGGAAAGATGAAATCACTTGTAACCGCCCTTCGATGGATTGCCCGCCTGGACGGTCTAATTGCCCTGATTTTGGGTTTTTTAGTTTGGACCGGATCTGGTTCGTCGCTGAAGGTTCATATTTGGACCGGATTTGTGATGGTCCTCGTTCTGCTCGTCATGGGTCTGATCGGCTTTTTCGCCCGCATCAAACCGGTAATGCCGATCATCGCTATCCTGTGGGGATTGTTTCTGCCCTATTTCGGATTCGCTCAACTAAAGATGATGCCGGGCGCCGGTCACATCACGATTCAGGTTCTTCATTTATTGATTGGAGTTCTGGCCATCGGAATCGTTGAGATGGTAGCGGCCAAGGTTGTCCGCCAGGCTCAGGTTTAGAACATGAAAATCGGGATCACGTGTTATCCCACATACGGCGGCAGCGGAATCGTCGCCACGGAATTGGGCTTGGAACTCGCGGCGCGCGGGTACGAGGTTCATTTCATTACTTACGCCAACCCCATTCGACTCGACCCCGATACTCCGCGCATTCACTACCACGAAGTCGAAGTTTCGAATTATCCGCTGTTCGAATATCCGCCCTATGATTTAGCGCTGGCATCGCGCATGGCAGAGGTTGCTGACTATCACAAGCTCGACCTTCTGCATGTCCATTACGCCATTCCTCATTCCATTTCGGCGCTCTTGGCGCAGCAGATGACAACCAGCCGCTATCTTCCCTTCATCACTACCCTGCATGGAACCGACATAACTCTGGTTGGAGCCGACCCGTCGTATTTCCCCATCACTAAATTCTCCATTGAGCAGTCCGACGGAATCACAACTATTAGCGAGTTCATGCGCAAACGAACCGAGGAATTCTTCGGCATCAAAAAACCGGTGGAAGTCATCCACAACTTCGTCAATTGCCAGCTCTACAAGCCTGATCCGGAAGCTCAAGAAAAGGGTCGTTGTCGAATTCTGCATATTTCCAACTTCCGTCCCGTGAAGCGCGTCTTGGACTGCATTCGCGTGATCGCCAAGGTTCGCGCCGACGTGGATGCCGAATTATGGCTGGCCGGCGATGGTCCGGAGCGTTCCCCTGCCGAGCAATTGGCTAGAGAACTGAAAGTGGATCAGCATGTCCGCTTTTTGGGGAAGCAAGACCATATGGAGCGCTTAATTCCCCGCATGCAGGCTCTGCATCTGCCTAGCGAGACCGAGGCTTTCGGTCTGGCTGCCTTGGAGGCGATGGCCTGCGGAGTGCCTCCCGTGGCGACAAATTCCGGTGGATTACCGGACCTTATAACCCACGGTCACGATGGATTTATGGAACCTGTGGGCGATGTGGACGCCCAAGCGTTGCGTCTGGTTCAGATACTGAGCGATACTTCTCTCCGGCATCGCATGTCGGCCGCTGCCAGGGCTACCGCCAATACCCGTTTTTGCACAGACCTAATTATTCCCCGCTATGAGCGATACTACAAAACTGTTTATGACCAGGGGGGAACAAATAGATCTTTCGCGGTGTCTAGGTGATTAGCGTCTGAATCAGTAGCCAACTGTGATTCAGCAGAGATAGAATTTAAGGCGATGGCGCGACCTTTGTCCGGCAATTCAAACCGGTTATCCATTCTGGGCTGGCAAACCAGCATGTCTGAAGAAGACGCCCGGATTTTGCGCGGCTTGCGCTCGGGCATAGAAGAGACCTACGAAGTTCTGATTTCACGTTTCGAGCAGCCAGTCTATGGCATGGTCTACCGGCTGCTTGGCAATGAATCGGATGCCTCTGACGTAGTGCAGGAAGTCTTCCTTAAAGTATTCCGCGGTGTTCATGCGTTTCGCGAACAAAGTTCCTTACGAACATGGATTTATCGGATAGCGGTCAATGAAGCGTATAACCACCGGCGCTGGTTCGCTCGCCATTGCAAGCTGGAAGTGTCGCTTGAGAATGAGGATCCGGATCTACCCGGAATGCTGCAATATGCTGCAGACCCTGGGCGTTCGCCGTTTGAACAGGCCATGAACAGCGAAACGCGAGTGCAAGTGGAGAAAGCTTTAGCGCGTATCAACCCGGTGTTCCGGGCTGCGGTTGTTTTGAGAGATATTCAGAATTTAAGCTACGAAGAGATAGCGGAGATTTTGCAAGTCTCTTTGGGTACAGTGAAATCCAGAATCTTGCGGGGACGTGACGCGCTACGGCGCGAATTGACACAGCCCGCCGAGGGTCTGGCAGAGGTAATGGCGTAGGTTCCCTATGGCAATGTCCTGTGGCAGCGTAAAACGGCGGACGACAGAGTATATAGACGGGCGGTTGCGCGGCAGCGACCTCGCTCGGCTTGAATCGCACTTGTCTGAATGCGGCCAATGTGTGATGGCTATCGACGAAATCCGCTCTGTCCATTTGCAGTTGCACAATCTTTCTACCGCCCAGATTCCAGACAAACTGCGCGTGAAATTGCGCGTAGACGCGTCGCGGGAATGCGTTCAAGTGCGCGAAACCAACGGCTCTATGTTTCGCAGATTCTGGAATGCCTGGAAGTTCCGGTTCAACGAAATGATGCGGCCTGTTACCATTCCGGCCACCGGCGGCTTGTTTTCTGCGATTGCCTTGTTTGGTGCCTTCGCTTTGACGTTCAGCGCCACTACCCGCATCGTGACCTATTACGATGTGCCGGTGATCTACGCCTCGCACAGCCCGGCGAACCTCGTGCCCATGGAATTGCGTTCCTCCGCAGTCGTTACCATGAGCACAGATAGCAGCGGCCGCATTATCGATTACGCGTACAGCGAAGGCTCAGAGTCGGTCATTGGGCAGATATCCAAGCTGCAGTCAAACAACATCTCTCTGCCTAATATTCCCAACGTGATGGCCATCGCCCACCCTATGAGCTCCGACATTCGCATCACCTTTACGCCCCTCGTTTTCAGGCCTTAAGGGGCAGCTTCTTCCTTCTGCCATTCAATCTGCTTGCTCCGGATCATCGTGTGTCCGCCAAAGAAGAAGGCTATAGCCAGAAACAGTACCAGCGCGGCAATGCTGGAACTTAACCAAAAGCTCGTCCAATGGTGTACCGTCTGACCGTTTACCGTGGTTGAAAAGTAATCCACAGCGATTCCTGAGAGCTGAGATCCAATCAGCATTCCCAAACCATAAGTCAGAAACGTGTACAGGCCTTGCGCTGTGTTCCGCAGATTCGGTGGCGCTTCCTGGTCGGTGTAGAGCATGCCGGTCACGAATACAAAGTCGTAGCAAATCCCGTGAACGATGATTGCCACATAAAACATCCAAACCTCTGCGCCTGCATTTCCGAACGCTAACAGTCCATAACGCGTACTCCATGTGGCCAAGCCAATTAGGAAAATTGCCTTAACGGAAACCTTTCGAAAAATCAGCGGCATAAACAGCATCACGCCAACCTCAGACATCTGGCCCAGCGTCATCTTGCCGGCTGCATTCACAACTCCAACGTCATTCAGATACGCGTTTGTGAAGGAAAAGTAGAACGTCAGCGGGATGCATGCAAGAACCGAGGCAATCGCGAAGATGAAATAGGACCGCTGTTTGAACATGACCAGCGCATCTAAGCCCAGAATGTTGCGCGCGTTGATCACTTGGCCTTTGGCCGTCGGCGGTGTGTGCGGCAGAGTCAGGCAGAAAAGGCCGGTGATAACAGACATGCCGGAGGCAATCAAGAACTGTGTGGCCGATTTCTCCACCTGCAGCCGTCCGATGATCAAGCCGATAACAATCCACCCGAACGTTCCAAACACTCGAAACCAGGGAAACTTCCGCGCGTCAGGGCAGTTCTTCAACGTAATGGAAGTGGTCAGCGCCAGGGTTGGAAAATAGCACAAGCAATAAGCCAGCATCAATGCATAGACAGCCGCAAAACTCGTCGCCTTCGTCACTAAATACAGCAGCACTGCGCCTATCAAATGAACCGCACACAACACTCGCTCCGTGGAAAAAAAGCGGTCCGCTACCAGCCCCACAAAAAATGGCGAAAAGATAGATGCAATGGCCGTTGTTCCGAACACAGCGCCGGCCTGCGTCCCTGAAAAATGCAATGTGGATGTTAGGTAGGTGCTAATTGTCACGTACCAGCAACCCCAAACCACAAAGTTCAGGAACATCATTGTGGCAAGACGCAGAGAGGTAAAGCTGATCAATGGTATGATTCCTCAATTAAATTCTGCAAATAACGAATCGAAGCACGAATATCTGCTTCCTGTTGTGTACCGGAAGTTTCGCGCTCAATCGTGATGGGCCCGGTGTAATGCAAAGCGTGCAATTTGCGGATAACTTCGCGGAAATTCACGCGGCCTTCGCCAATGGGAACTTCCTCGCCAAGACGTTTGGGATCGGTCGGATACATGCCGTCCTTGGCGTGCATCCCACGCACCAGCGGACCAATCACGTCAAGTGCGCCTACCGGTTCGCCTTTGCCGTAAAGAATCAAATTCGCCACATCCAAATTGACGCCTATGTTATCTGCTTGCGTATCGCGAATGGCACGTAACAGCGTGATGGGCGTCTCCTGCCCGGTCTCCATCAAGAACGTTTGCCCATTTGATTTGCAGTAGCCCGCGACCTGCTGAATCGCGGCTACAATTTCCGGATACGTCGGGCTGTTGGGATCCTCGGGTATAAAACCGCAATGCGTGTGGACAGCTTTGATTCCGCATTGCGCCGCCAAATCAGACGCGCGTTTCAAAGCGGCAATACGTTCTACGCGCGTTTCCGGGGGAACCAAGCCGATCGTCTTCGGGCCTTCATAGAAATCCCACACCATGCGCCCCTGGCCCAGCGTCATGGCGGCGGTCGCTTCCACGTTGTACTTTTCAAGCGCGGCCTTAAGCGGTGCCGCCAGGCCTTCGGGCGACATCTTCACCGCCACTTGGCACGTGGACAAACCGAAATTGTGGACGCGTGCAATCGCGGCATCGGCCGATTTCTCGGTCACATCCACAACTACACCTAGGCGTGGACGATCGCCCGGCGAGGCACTGGCATGCAGCGCGGCGGCGCTCGTCGCCAAGGCCGCTACGAAACCTCTTCTATGGATTGGCAGCATTCAGTGAGTTTACCTGAGCCAGAATTGCGGCCATGTAAAGCTGACCCAGCGCCAGCCCTCCATCATTCGGCGGAAGGTAGCGCGGCACCAGCACTTTCAACCCGTGGCTTTCCATCTCACCAACCACCGACTCCAGCAATAGTATGTTTTGAAACACTCCGCCGCCCAGCACGATTGTCTCCGTCTTTTCATCGCCGGCCAGCTTTTGCAAAGTTTCACAAGTCCAGCGAGATATTGTGCCAATGAACCTGCGTCCGCGAGCCGCTACGGATGATCTTCCGTCTGCAAATAATTCTTCCCAAAGTTCCTTCAAAACCCAATTACTTGCGTGATAACTATCGTTATGCTCGTGCTTTGCCGCCAGCGCTTCCATTTCTATTGCTGCCTGCGCCTCATATTCAATCTGCTGCCGAATCCCAAGCATACTCACAGCCGCATCGAAAAGCCGTCCCATGCTCGACGTCGCATGGCAATTCACATTCTTTTCAATCTGCTGCCGGATAATCTTCCGTTCGTTTACTGTCAGCACCGTTTCTGAATCGCCCAGACCAGCTGCAACCAAATGGGCGAAAGCGCAAACCGATGGTCGCTTGGCACTGGTGTCGCCGCCGGGCAGGGAAACGTAGGGTAAATGCAAGCAGCGCTCCAACTGTCCCACCGCACCACAAAAAAACTCGCCACCCCAAATGGCGCCATCGTCCCCATAACCCGTGCCGTCAAATACCGCGGCAACAATCCGAGTCTCCGGCGACACACCATATTCAGCCATAACCGACGCGGCATGCGCTCGATGATGTTGCACTGCGTAACTCGGCAATCCGTTATCTTTTGCGAAGCGCTTCGCCCACTGTGTCGAAAGATAGCCGGGGTGCGCATCGTGAATCACCAGCTTTGGACGAATATTGTGCAAATCGCTCAAGTGGCGAAATACCTTCTCGAACGCTTCTAAGGTCGGAACATTTTCCATATCGCCAATATGCGGACTCACATAAGCACGCGTTCCTTCCGCCAAGCCCAGTGCGCATTTCAAATCTGCTCCGGCAGCGAGTGCGGGTTGCGAAGCCACCGGCATTTTCACCTTCAGTGGCGAATACCCTCGTGATCGCCGAATAGCCAGCGGGCGCCCTTGATAAAGCCGCACCACCGAATCGTCGCAAAACGCAAAAATATCCCGGTTGTGCAGCAGAAACGCATCCGCCAATTCCGCCAAATCTTGAAGAGCTGCTTCATTCGAACTAGCGATCGGCTCCCCATGCCGGTTTCCCGACGTCATCACCAGCGCATTTAATTCAAGCCTGCCGTTCAGCAGCAAGTGGTGCAACGGCGTGTAAGGCAGCATGATGCCCAAGAAGCCATTGCCCGGAGCCAGTGTCTCGCCTACCTGGGTCTCGCCCGCCTTTGGAAGCAGAACAATCGGCGAAGCCGGCGAATGAAGAATTGCTTCTGACTGCCCATTCAACACCGCAAACTCGCGCGCTGTAGCCAAGTTCCTGACCATGAGCGCGAATGGCTGCGAGCCCCGCGCTTTGCGTCGTCTCAGCGTTTCAACCGTCGCCACATCGCGCGCATCGCAAGCCAGATGAAAACCGCCCAGCCCGCGAATTGCCACTATCTTCCCGGCGCTAAGCGCATTCAGCGCCCGTTCCATCGCATCCAGCCCTAATCCGTCATCCGGTTCGAATCGCACCCTAGGCCCACAAACTGGACAGGCAATCGGCTGCGCGTGATAGCGGCGATTCGCTGCATCATGATATTCCGCTTCACAATCAGCGCACATTGGAAAACTGCGCATGGTGGTACGCGGGCGGTCATAGGGAAGGCTTTCGACAATGCTGTAGCGCGGTCCGCAAGCCGTGCAGTTCAGAAAAGGATACTTGTATCGACGGTCGCTCGGATCTTCCAATTCCCGGCGGCAATCCGCACACATCGCCAGATCCGGCGGCAATCCAACGCCGAAATCCCCGGTGTTTCCGCTTTCCACAATACGAAAGGCAGTTTCTTCAAGCGGAGCAATCTCTTCCCGCTCGACATGCTCAATTGTGGATGCAGGGGGCGCGTCGCGTTGCAGCCTGCTCGCAAATGCCTCGATAGCCGCAGCCGAACCTTCCACTTCAATAATCACGGCTGACGTGGTATTCCGCACAAAGCCCGTCAAACCAAATTCACCAGCCAAGCGTGCCACAAATGGCCGAAAACCGACTCCTTGGACAATCCCTAGCACGCTAAACCGTGTCCTATATAGCAAGTTCATGCGATAGCCTTCATGCTTGGCCTGGGATTGAATGAATAAGAGTTTCGCAAAGGAATGACTTTACATGATTGCCACAGATTCTGAAACGGCCGAACACCGCGGAGCAGCCAGTCTGCTCGAACGGCTGGAAGATGAAAAGACGCTTGAGGCGTTGCATCGTCTGTTGGACCATGCTGATGTTCTGGCATTTGCGGCACAAGCGGCTGACGGATTCGTTCGTCGCGGCGACACCATTGCCGATTCTATCGGCGACAGTCTGAAGGACGTGCGCAAACTGGCAGCTTCGGCACAACCCTTGGCCAGCCAGTTGCCTGATATCGCGGCCGCAGGCGGGAAAATGGCAAAGCTCGCCAATACTCCGGCCTTTCAAAACTTAGCCGAAAGCGGCCTGCTCGAAAAGCTCGGCGACCCGAATACCATCGAAAGTCTGAAAGGCATTCTGGGCCATTTGGAACTCATCAGCTTCACCATAACCATGGTGGACGGCTTCATCCGGCGCGGCAATGAATTGGTGGACAACATCGGCGGCATGCTGGCGGACGCAAAAAAAGGTGCCAATGTTGGCCTGAAAGAAGACGACCTCATCGCATTGCGCGAAACTGGTAAAGGATTGCTGGGTGCCGCTAACCAGTTGCATCAGGCTGGTGCGCTGGCCGAACTGCCCAAGTTGCTCGACACATTGGTGTATCTGATTAAATCCGGCATTTTCGAACCGAAGATACTGAACGTCCTGGTGGAAGTTGGTCAACAGGCCACGCAAAGCTATCTACAGACTAAAGACGCCAAGCCCACCGCCATGGGTCCGCTTGCCCTGTATAAAGCATTGAAAGACCCCGACGTTCAACGCGCCGTGGCATTCGTCATGTGCATGACAAAGCAGTACGGAAAAACTTTCCGCTAATGCACGAATTGTCGTTGAGTTACGCGACGGTCGAAACGGTTCTGGAATCAGTTGCCCAGCATAAAATCAAACGAGTAAAGGCAGTCTCGCTCATCGTAGGCGAACTCTCCGGTGTCTCGCTCGATGCTTTTCGCTTTAGTTTTCCCATAGCGGCTGAAGGAACTGTGCTGGAAGGCTGCGATCTCAACATCGAAGTCGAACCGGTCACCGTCTACTGCCCTACATGCAATGCCACGGGAAAGCTCGCCTCTCTGACCCGCTTCCGCTGTCCCGTCTGCGATACTCCTACCGCCGACCTGGTATCTGGCAAGCAATTCAGTATCGTGGCTATAGATGTTGAGATGACCGACGAGCCGCACAATGAATACGCGAATTGTTGAAATCCGAAAAAACGTTCTGAATAAGAACGATGCCTTGGCGCACAACCTGCGCGAACAATTTCATGCGGCGAATGTCACAGTCTTTAATTGGGTATCCAGTCCTGGAACCGGCAAGACCGAACTGCTGAAACGCTGCATGACGCTGCTAAAAGAACAAGGCCTGCGTCCAGCCGCGTTGGTGGGCGATCTGGAAACCGATAACGACGCCATACGTTTATCCGAAAGCGGCGCGCCTGTGAGACAAATAGAAACGCACACCATCTGTCATCTCGAAGCTGATATGGTGGCGCGGCATCTAGAAGGATGGGATCTAAATCAGTTCGACTTCTTGTTTATCGAAAACATCGGGAATTTAGTGTGCCCGGCCGCTTGGGATCTAGGCGAACAGGTTCGCATCGTTTTGCTAAGTGCGACCGAGGGTGAAGATAAACCATTAAAATATCCGAAACTGTTCCACTCAGCCGACGCTGCTGTCATCACCAAAATGGATCTGGCTACCGCCTGTGAGTTCGACATTCAACAGGCAGAGGCAAATGTGCATGCCATCCGCCCCGACATCCCCATTTGGCGCACATCGGCAAAGAAGGGTCTCGGCTTGGAAGAGTTCTGCCGGTACATGCTTTCCGTGCGCAACCAAGCGACCGTTGTACATCCCTAAGTTCGTTAGACTTAGTTTAGTGCCGCTGCTTGCAGTCGCTGATAGTCACCATCTGGCCGAAGGAGAACTCCAGGCCATTCGCACAACGGCCGCGCTCACTCTGAATGAGTTGGACACGCGCATCCTGGCCGGAGCTTTAGCTAAGCAAGCCACGAGTCTGTTCCATTGCGAGCGGGCGATGATTGCCGTCCTCGAAGGCGCGGAGCCCATCTATCGCGTTGCGTTTCAAGACGGCGGTCTGACGCAAGATTTCCAACTCGAGCTTGGCCGCGACAAAAGCGCCGGCAATACCGCCATGCGCCATCAGCAAAGCTATTTTTCGAATGCTCCCGTCATTGGAACCTCTTCCGGTCCAACATTTGCTCTATCGCGATCTTGTCGTAATCTCCTAACCGTTCCCATCCTGAATCATCAACGCACCTTAATCGGCATCATTGAAGCGCACAACCGTCAAGACCGTGCGCTGATCAATCCAAACGATGTCCGGCTGGCCGAAGTGTTTTCCTGGCAAGCTGCAGTCGGTCTCGAACGTGCCCGGCTTTACGACCGTTTGAACGATTGGTCGCAATCGTTGGAAATGCTGCTCGGTTTCAACGCCGCGGTAAACCAGCACCTTACTCCTCAAGCCCTCATCAGGCGCTTGGTGGAAAATGCTATTCGCTTCCTAAAAGCCGATGGCGGCCAAGCGGGTCTCGCAGTTCCAACCGACCAACATGACGGTCTCTGCATGGAAAGCGAGGGCTACCTTCACAAAAGCACTTGGCATGAGCGATTGCAGCGCTGGCCACGTATGAGCGGCCTGCCTGGTGTAGTGCTGGAGAGCGAATTTCCCTATTTGATGAACGACTATCGCGACGACCGCAACGCCGATCCTCAGCTCATGCAAGAGTTCGGCATCAGCCGCGCGCTCTGCGTACCCATCAAAAATGCCAAGGACGAAGTTCTAGGCTTCTTTGAACTGCACAAATCCTCCGAGGGCCTTCCGTTTACATGGCAAGACGCCGCATTCTTGGAAAGCCTTGGCAGCACCACCGCTGTTGCTATTGAGAACGCTCAGCTTCTAAAAGCTCTCGAGCGAAAGAACCTGCAAATTCGAGCCTTAAGCGCGCACAACGTGCAACGCTTGGAAGAAGAGCGGCAGCATGTCGCCAGGGAACTGCACGACGAGGCTGGCCAAGCCTTGATCGGCATCAAACTTTCGCTGCAAGTTGTCGCCAAACAGATTCCGCCGGAAATGTCATCCTTGCGCGACGAATTAGACCGACTGCGCGAGCAGGTTAACCAGGCTACCGGACGTTTGAAAGACTTAGCTCGCGGCTTGCGGCCGGCAACGCTCGATCAACTCGGTATCGAAATCGCCCTTGGCCAGTTAGGCAGCGAATTTGAACGGCTTTCCAGCGTCAAGGTCGAACTGGATATTGATCGCTTGGATCCGCCTCCCTCGCAGGATTGTGCAACTGCGATCTATCGTATTGCCCAGGAAGCGATAACGAATACTGGGCGTTACGCCGAAGCCAAGTTAGTTCGGCTCGCTCTTTGGCGCGATGCCGGTTTGCTGTTATTTGAATTCGAGGACGACGGCAAGGGCTTTGAGATGAAACAATCAACCCAGGGCCTCGGACTGTTGGGCATGCGCGAACGGGCGCGCATACTGGGGGCGAAAATCGATATCAGTTCACGCCTCGGAAGTGGCACCAGAATTACTTTGGAAGTGACGGAAAGCTAAGTAAACGATGAGTGTGAAGTGGAATGACCAGTACCGAGTTTTTCTCGCCGACGATCACAACGTCGTGCGCAAAGGGCTTGCCAGTCTGCTTGAATCCGATCCCAGGTTGAAAGTAGTGGGCGAAGCCAGCACGGGGGAAGAAGTTTTGGACGCAGTCGAAAAGCTGGATTTCGACTTGCTGCTCATCGACCTTCAGATGCCGCGCCTCAACGGTCTGGAAACCATTCGCCGTATCGGCAAACGTTCCAAACCGAAGATATTGGTGCTTTCCATGTACGATGATGCCCAGTTTGTTTCGCAAGCTTTAGAGTACGGTGCCCGCGGATACTTGCTCAAACATGCCTTCGACGATCTGCTATTTGCCGCCATCGAAGCCATCATGCGCGGCGAAACGTATATCTGTCCCAGTATTGACATGAGCCGCGTACGCGCCTTGGAAAAAGATCATTTGGATTTAACCTCGCGCGAAAGGGAAGTGCTGCAACTCATCGCGGAAGGCTGTACAACGCAAGCGTTGGCCGAGACTCTAGGCATAAGTCCACACACAGCAACCCGCCATCGCGCCAACTTGATGCAAAAATTAGACGCCCACAACCAGGTCGAACTGCTTCGCAACGCTAGCCGCAAAGGCCTGATTCTCATGCCACAGCGGCTTCAAGAATAACTTTTCTTGCAAATTACACACTTCTTGCTATTCCGTAAGACCACTTGTCGAGATAGAACTTAATACGGACATTAAGGAGAACACCGGAATGGCTTCTTTACTTTGGCTGCAGGGTGGCGCTTGCAGCGGCAATACCATGTCGTTCTTAAATGCGGAGGAACCAAGCGCTTGTGATTTGGTTACCGACTTCGGCATTGACGTTGCATGGCACCCCTCGCTGGGCATGGAACTCGGCGATAACGCCAAAAAGATTTTCAATGACATGGCGTCCGGCAAGCGGCCGTTAGACATCTTCGTTTTCGAAGGCACGGTCATCCAAGGTCCAAACGGTTCTGGCCGCTTCAACATGTTCGCTGACAGGCCAATGAAGGATTGGGTAAAGGAACTTTGTGCCGTCGCTGGAGCCGTGGTCGCGCTTGGCGATTGTGCCTGTTGGGGCGGCATTCCCGCAACCGAGCCTAACCCTGTGGACAATGTCGGTTTGCAATTTTTGAAGCGCAAACACGGTGGTTTTCTCGGTTCCGACTTCAAATCAAAATGGGGATTGCCGGTAATCAATATTCCGGGTTGCCCAACCCACCCGGATTGGGTAACACAGATTTTAGTTGCTGTCGCCTCCGGACGCGCCAAAGATCTGGCTTTGGACGATTTGCAGCGCCCCGCGACATTCTTCAAAAGCTTCACGCAGACCGGCTGTACGCGCGTTCAGTTTTTCGAATACAAACAATCTCCACCTGAGTTCGGGCAGGGAACTCGCACCGGTTGCTTGTTCTATGAATTCGGTTGCCGTGGCCCCATGACGCATTCGCCTTGCAATCGGATTTTGTGGAACCGTCAAAGTTCCAAAACGCGCGCGGGCATGCCATGCACTGGCTGCACAGAGCCCGAGTTTCCGTTCCACGACCTAAAGCCCGGCACTGTGTTCAAGACTCAGAAGATCAGCGGAACCATTCCGAAAGAAGTTCCAACTGGCACCGACCACGTGACATACATGGCTCACGCCGCCGCCGCGCGCATTGCCGCGCCGCAATGGGCCAAAGAGGATATGTTCGTCGTCTAGTTGCACCCGAAGAAAGGTTAAACAGGAGAAAACAGTAAATGGCTACCACCACGCTCGTGCCACCGCAGGAAATGCGCATTAGTCCGCTAGGTCGCGTTGAAGGCGATCTCGATTTGAAAGTCGCCATTCGGGACGGCGTTGTCACCGACGCTTGGACTGAAGCCAGCATGTTCCGCGGTTTTGAAATCATCTTGAAGGGCAAAGATCCGCAAGCCGGTTTAATCGTCACTCCCAGAATTTGTGGAATCTGCGGCGGCAGCCATCTTTACAAAGCCTGCTACGCGCTCGACACTGCATGGAAGACGCACGTTCCGAAGAACGCAACGTTGATTCGCAATATTGCCCAGGGCTGCGAGACACTGCAATCTATCCCTCGTTGGTACTACGCGCTGTTCGCCATCGACCTGACAAATAAAAACTACTCGAAGCACCCCATGTATGACGAGGCCGTGCGTCGCTACGCTCCCTTTGTCGGAACCGCATACGAGAAAGGCGTCACCTTGTCGGGAAAGCCCGTCGAAGTCTATGCTATTTTCGGTGGTCAATGGCCGCATTCCAGTTTCATGATTCCAGGCGGCGTAATGTGCGCTCCCACTCTCTCCGACGTAACACGTTCCATCGCCATCCTTGAGTATTGGAAGAACGAGTGGTTAGAGAAGGAATGGCTGGGATGTTCGCTTGATCGCTGGTTGGCGATCAAAAGCTGGAAGGACATGTTGGCTTGGGCCGACGAAAACGATTCCCAACGCAACAGCGACTGTGGCTTCCTCATCCGTTACGGCCATGAGATTGGATTAGACAAATTCGGAAAGGGCTGTGGCGCATTTCTTTCCACTGGCACATTCTTCCAACCAGAGCTTTATGAGAATCCCACCATCGACGGCCGCAACGCTGCTTTGATTGCCCGCTCCGGGGTCTACGATGGCAAAGATTTTCACGATTTTGACCAAGCCGCCGTTCGCGAAGACACTACCCACAGTCACTATCGCGGCAACACCTATTTGCACCCCTTCGACGGCGTCACAGAGCCGATTGATCCAGCCGATGGACACAAGCAAGGCAAATATTCATGGGCCAAGAGCCCGCGCTACGAAGTTCCTGGCATTGGCAGCTTACCGCTCGAAGCCGGACCGCTCTCCAGGCAGGTGATCGCCGGACGCCCGGCTACTGCTGCACATCAGGATTACGATCCGGTATTCCTAGATGCCATTAGAACCGTTGGTCCCAGTGTCTTAGTTCGCGTCCTTGCGCGTACGCATGAGCTGGCGAAATACTACAAGAACGTTCGCAAATGGATTGATCAACTCGACCTGCACGATAAGTTCTACTCCAAGCCAACCGAGTATGCCGAAGGACGCGGATTCGGTTCTACCGAAGCTGCTCGCGGCGCGCTGTCCGATTGGATCACCATCAAGAACGGCCAAATCGAAAACTATCAAGTGGTCACGCCAACTGCTTGGAACATCGGCCCCATGGACGGCAAAAATGTTCACGGGCCAATGGAACAGGCCTTTATCGGCACTCCGATCGCGGATGTCAATGACCCGGTAGAACTCGGGCACGTGGCTCGCAGCTTTGACTCGTGTCTGGTGTGTACGGTCCACGCTTACGACGAGAAAACCGGTCAGGAACTGTCTAGTTTCCGAATCGGCGATTCCTGCTAAAGTAGTCGCATCATGCCTTCGCTCGACGCGCCTGCGCGTTTGTTGATTATCGGGTGCGGCAATCTATTGCGCGGAGACGACGCCTTCGGTCCCGTCGTTGTGCGAAAGCTTTGGGAGATCGGTCTACCGGATGGCGTTCGTTGTGCTGACGGCGGCACCGGCGGTATGGACGTTGCCTTTCAAATGCGCGGCGCAAAACGAGTCATCCTTATCGACGCTTGCCGCAGCGGTTCGGAGCCCGGAACGCTATTTAAAGTTCCTGGTGAACAACTCGCCACCACTCCGCCGCTGACCGGCATTCATACTCACGCGTTTCGATGGGACCACGCACTGGCGTTTGGAAAGTGGCTGCTGAAAGCCGACTATCCTAGCGACATTGCTGTCTATCTCGCCGAAGCTACTTGCCTTGAATTAGGCGCTCCCTTGTCTGCGCCAATGGAAAGTGCAGCGGACAAGCTAATTGAAATTTTAAAGGCCGAAATGCGCGTTCCGGAGACCAGCACAGATGCGGTCGTGTCTGCTTGATTACGACGAGCGCGGCTACCTGCTTGTCCCAAGTCAGGTTGCACAAGCCTGTTTTCCCAACGATGTACTTGTCGCCTTACCAAAACAAGGCGAAATCTGGCTTGTGCCTCTGCGCGGCGCAGCCGCTGGAGGGTTGCTGCTTAAACAGCGCAATGCCGCTGGAGACCGTAGCGTCCTCTTGTGGGAACAACTTCCGCCTGGCACAAAAGCCGGTAAGTGGCCCGCATTTTGGGATGAGGCAAACGGCGCCTTACGCGTGGCGTTTGGAGCTGGCGAACATGCCTGAGCCCAGTTTAGGCCTACGCGCTGAAGTGCGACAAGAAAACGGCCGCTGGGTCGTGTATCTTTGCTCTGTGTTCTGGGCCGCCGATTTGGACACTCCATTGCAAACGGTTGTGCGTCGAATTAAAGACTATTCAACCAAACGAGAAGCCGAAGTGGCTGCACGCTGGATGGAAAGGTGTGCTGATAGAAATTCCGCATGACGATCCAAGTTAGACCGCAACCTATTGGTTATTTTCCGTTTCCGGCTGGTCTTCTCCTGCTGTCAAATACAAGCAGCGATCATGCCGGCGCGCTTAAGAACCTATTATTGGGAGAAATTCCTGAAGTTTTTCCAGACGAATGGCGATACTTTTTCCTGGCGTTGCGCGGCGAACGCGCTGCTGCTTTCGAACTTTTAGAGGCCGACGAAAGCCCACTCGGTAGTTACAATCGCTTTGTCCTCAGTGGCGATCCCGAGCTACTAGAGCAGTTGGAAGCACAAGGCGATGCGTTAATCCTTGCACTCGCCAGGGCTGTCGCCTACACCTTAGGATTGTCAGATTTTTCACCGGATCCCGGCTCAGCCGATGGCGAATTACGCGCCATGCTGGCCATGGTTGGCGCGGCGCACGCGATTGAGAAAAAACAAACTAATCAGGCTGTAGAATTGCTTACTACCGGTATCGATGCCAGCGCCCAAAGTCCCTTGCTGGCCGCCCATCTTCTCGATCAACGCGCGCAACTACGGCGCGAGCAGCAAAGCGGAGGTCTCGCCATGCAAGACTGGCACCAGGCGCTTTGTTTGGCCGCAAATACGCACCTGCCTGAGCTTTTGGCGCATCTGCATCTCTCATTGGGGTCGGCCTTTCACGAAAGCGCAAATGGCCAGCGTGGCCCACTAGAACAGGCAGCCAAGCATTACCAGCAAGCCTTGTCGAATGGCTACTCGCTGGAACAAAATCCCGAAATGTTCGCCTGGACCCAGCAGCAGTTGGCTGTGACGTACCTGGCCATGCCCCTGCAATCTGCGTCTGACCCATTGCGCATGGCCATAGCGGTGCAAAGTCTGCGTGAGGCTTTGAAGGTCTATACCAAAGAAACTCATTTGCAGCTTTGGACTGTAACCCAGCTCAATTTAGCCAATGCTTTGCAGTATTTACCTAGCGCCCATCCGAAAGAAAATCTAGTTCAGGCCGTTGAGATTTATGAGCAATTACTACCGTTCCGCGAGCGCGCGTTCGACCCGGTGGGATATGCGCGATTGCTATTCAATCAAGCCAACGCCCTCGCGCACCTCGGCGTTTTTCAACCCGCGCTGGAAAAATTGAATGAGGCCCACAAGTTATTCCATTGGCACGATGAGCGGTCGCTCGCGGCTAGCGCTCTAGAACAGGTGGCGCATATCAATGAATTGATTGCCAGCCAAACACCATTGAAATCTGGAGTCGCGGATCGAATCTCCACGAAAAGCAATATTTTGATTTTCTTTTAACCAACGCCGTTGAACGCTTTGTCGAACGGTTGGAACAGCGCAACGCTGGAGCCCAGAACGCTCTTGCGAGATTACGGTCGAATCCCAATGCGGAAGGCGTCTGGCTGGATGATTTTACGCGCGCGCTGTTTCGCGATTTTCTGTTGGATAACGTGGACGGCTATTGCTTCATATTAAGCGCGCTCGCGCGTCGGCATGCTCACGCGGTACCTGCTTCAACCATTGAAGACGCTTTAGCATCGTTGGCGCATCATGCGTTTTCCGAGGTTCTGCGCGCAAAAACGGAAGAGCTCCTGGAGAAGCATTTGGCGGTAGCATGACAACTAGCGTGAAGGTGGAAGAAACCAACTTGGCGAGGCTTGCCGCGAAAGTGGACGCGGCTGATGCGGAAGTACGCACCTTAGACGCACCATCGCAAGCTAAAGCATTAGCGCTCAAGACCGCCATCGAAGAGTTCCACAAAGAAGGATTGATCCGCATCGTTCGCGCCCTCAAAGAAGATCCGCGCGGCAAAGAAATTCTCTTCACGTTGGTGGATGTTCCGGAAGTCTACGCTTTGCTTTCCATGCATGGCTTAGTCCGTGCGGACTTGCGAACACGAGTGTCGCGCGTCATTGATATGGTTCGCCCGTACATGCAGTCGCATGGCGGTGATGTTGAACTGGTCGACGTCACTCCAACCACTGTCTTTGTGCGCCTATCGGGAGCTTGCCACGGTTGCTCCATGTCCGCCCAGACCTTGCGTAACAGCGTAGAAGAAGCCATTCGTGAGCACATCACGGAGCCCCTGAAGGTGGAACAGCTTACCAACGAGCCTACAACTGCCTTTATACCGCTCGGCATGTTAGCGAACAATGCTGCCGGTTGGCATCCAGGGCCCATGGCGGCGGATCTGAAGGACGGTAAGCCGGTAAGTATTAACGTTGACAAAATCTCCATTCTGCTCCTCCGAACGGAAGATAAAATCCAAGCCTTCCGAAACTCCTGCGCGCATATGGGCCTACCCTTGGATGGTGGCATGGTCGATTGCGAAGCGCACGCCATTACTTGTCCCTGGCACGGCTTTCGCTTTGACACAGTTAGCGGAGAGTGTTTGAACGCACCGGGTGCCCAGCTCGAGCCGTTTCCCGTAAGAATTGAAGAAGGCTGCATCTACGTGCGGCCCAACTGAGGCTGATCCATGCCTGTGAACCCTCAAGCACAAGTCTGGGTTGGCGCTCCATCCAAGGGCGGTTTGGCATTGCCGGATGCTCATCCAACTGATGCCACCTTATACGGTCCGCGCGGCGTGTATTTGGACGATCAATACCTAATCGTTGCGGATACAGGCAACCACAGGGTGCTGATCTGGCATACCGCACCGAAATCGGACCATTCCAAAGCGGATATCGTGCTTGGTCAGCGGGATTTCGAAACCGAAGGGCCAAACGCGCGCGGTGCTGGTCCTCAAAACGGCTTGAACATGCCCACAGGTGTGTCCGTTGTTGGCGGCAATCTAGTCGTTGCCGATGCCTGGAACCATCGTCTGCTTGTTTGGGAGGGCGTCCCGCAAAGCTCATTCATGCCTCCCTCTGCCGTCATTGGTCAAGCTGATTTCGCTAGTGTGAATTGCAACCGTGGCCGTGATCGGGGTGGCACAACTTTCAACTGGCCCTTCGGATTTCTCATCTCCCGCGACAGGTGGTTAATCATGGATACCGGGAATCGCCGCGTCCTGGGCTGGCATATTTCGCCTCTCGATGGACGCCCAGCCGACTTCGTCTTCGGCCAGCCAGACCTTGTCAGCGGTGACGAAAATCGAGGTGCGTCGGCTTCTGCCTCCAGTTTTCGTTGGCCCCACGCCGCGGCCGAATTCGACGAAATCTTATGGATTGCTGATGCCGGCAACCATCGGCTATTGGGCTGGCCGCTCAATGCCTCTTACGATTCGCCAGCCGCTCGAGTGCTGGGACAGCATGACTTTGTCTCCAATCAGGAATTCGTCATGGCGCGCCAAAGCGCGGAAACAATGCGCTTTCCCTACGGCATCGCCTCGGCTAATGGTTGGATGGCAGTTGCAGATACGGCGAACAACAGAGTGCTCGGCTGGAGCTCGAGCAGTCAAACGCTTGCGGCCGATTGGGTATTGGGTCAACCCGATTTTCACTCCAACGGAGAGAACCATTGGAAAGCCGTTACGCACCAAACCTTCTGCTGGCCATACGGCTTGTGCGCCCATCGCAACCTACTGGCCGTTGCGGATTCTGGAAATAACCGCGTCATGATATGGAATGTACCCACTTTGGGTGACAAAACGGAAAACGAAAAGGAAACCGCGCTATGTGTTTAGCAATACCGGGCCGAGTCGAATCTATATTTGAGGCCAACGGCGCGCGCATGGGGCAAGTCGATTTCGGCGGCGTTCGAAAAGAAGTTTGCCTGGCCTACGTGCCTGAACTCCAAGTGGGTGACTACACCATTGTGCATGTTGGCTTTGCGTTATCGAAGATCGATGAAGCTGCCGCCCGGCAAACACTAAAAGTATTTGCCGAAATGGGTTTACTGGACGACGAATTGGCCCAAATGAAAGAAACGGAAACAACCAATGCGGTACTTGAATGAGTTTCGTGACGGTCCGACTGCGCAGCGCATTGCCGCTGAGATCCACTCCATAACTCACGGCCAATGGGCGCTGATGGAGGTTTGCGGAGGCCAGACGCACTCCATTATTCGCAATGGCATTGACCAAATGCTGCCGCCTAACATCGAATTAATTCATGGCCCTGGCTGTCCGGTCTGTGTCACTCCGCTGGAAGTCATTGACCGCGCGCTAGCCATCGCAGCCCAACCCGGAGTCATCTTCTGCTCATTCGGAGATATGCTGCGCGTTCCTGGCTCGCACGAAGATCTGTTTCAAGTAAAGAGCCGTGGCGGAGATGTTCGCGTGGTTTACTCTCCACTTGACGCCGTAAGATTAGCCGCCAAGCATCCTGAGAAGCAGGTCGTCTTCTTCGCCATCGGCTTTGAAACTACTGCGCCCGCCAACGCCATGGCCGTCCTCCAAGCCCGCCAAATCGGCCTTGAGAATTTCTCCGTTCTGGTTTCTCATGTATTGGTTCCGCCCGCCATCGAAGCCATCATGCAAAGCCCGAATTGTCGCGTCCAAGCGTTCCTCGCCGCTGGGCATGTTTGTAGCGTCATGGGTTACAACCAATACTTCCCATTAGCCGCCCAATACAAGGTGCCCATCGTCGTCACAGGCTTCGAACCGCTCGACATCTTAGAAGGCATCCGCCGCGCTGTACTGCAATTGGAAAAGCGCGAAGCGAAAGTGGACAATGCCTATGAGCGCATTGTCTCCGAAGCTGGCAATACTGTCGCTCGAGGTATCTTGAACCAGGTGTTCGTTGTTTGCGATCGTGCTTGGCGTGGCATTGGCGAAATTCCAAAGTCCGGCTGGAAACTAGCTCCCGAATTTGAATCCTTCGATGCGGAAAAGCGCTTCGATGTTTCCGGCATAACCGCCCAGGAATCGCCACTGTGCAAGAGCGGCTTAGTTTTGCAAGGCAAACTCAAACCGAATCAATGTCCGGCCTTCGGCAAAGAATGCACGCCGCGCAAACCTCTCGGAGCAACCATGGTTTCCTCAGAAGGTGCCTGCGCCGCCTACTATAACAACGGTCGCTTCCTGCCCGTTGAAGACTTGATCAATGCCTGACGCTCCCGATTTTTCCAACTGGACTTGCCCGCTGCCCTTGCGCGACTATCCCAACATCGTTATGGCGCACGGTGGTGGTGGCAAGCTCACCCAGGAACTCATCGAAAACCTGTTCCTTCCTGCATTTTCCTCGCCGGAATTATCGCCCATGTCAGATGCGGCTGTGTTGACCGTCGCGCCAGGTAGGCTTGCATTTTCCACCGACACTTACGTAGTGCGGCCGCTATTTTTTCCGGGCTCATCCATCGGCGACTTAGCCATTAATGGCACCGTTAACGATCTCGCTATGCAGGGCGCAAAACCGCTTTATCTCAGCGCCGGCTTCATCCTGGAAGAAGGTCTGGCAATAAATGTGCTAGCCCAAATTGTGCAGCGTATGGGGGAAGCCGCCCGCGCCGCCGGAGTGCGCATTGTTACCGGCGATACGAAAGTCGTCGAGCGCGGCTCGGCCGACCAGATTTTTATCAATACCGCCGGTGTCGGCCTCATTCCTGATGCGGTCGATCTAGGCCCGCACAGAATCCGACCGGGTGACAAGGTTCTGCTGTCCGGCACCATCGGCGACCACGGCTTGGCTATCATGAGTGTCCGCGAAGGCTTGGAATTCGAATCCCCAATTTGCAGCGATTGCGCTCCGCTCCACAATCTAGCAGCTGCATTGCTGGAACATCCGCCCGACATTCGGATGCTGCGAGACGCCACCAGAGGCGGGATTGCGGCCGTCCTAAATGAAATGGCTCAGACCAGCAAACTCGGCATCGCATTGAACGAATCTGCCATCCCGATAAAGCACGAAGTACAGTCCGCCTGTGACTTGCTTGGTCTTGATCCGTTTTACGTTGCCAACGAAGGAAAATTCATCGCGATCGTTGCCGCCGATCAAGCCGAAACTTTGACCGCCAAACTCCGAAGCTTACTCTTCGGCTCCAATGCCTGCATCATCGGCGAAGTTCAAACGTCGCAGCCTGGCATGGTCAGTCTGCGCACTCGTATGGGAACCCGCCGCATTGTGCCAATGCCATTAGGCGAACAATTGCCGCGTATCTGCTGACAGCTTCAATCGATTTTCCGGCACGCCTTGCACCTGCGTCTCCATCTTGAACAGACTGCCCGAGAGCCGCTCGCTGGATGCCGCCGTCGTCACATACAGCACGTTCAAATCGTCCCCGCCGAACGTACAGTTCGTGATGTTCTTAACCGGCATTTCAATAGTCTGATCCACTTTGCCGTTAGCTGAAACACGCACAATACAACCACCGCCATAGCGGCAATTCCACAGATAGCCATCTTTGTCAATCGCAGACCCATCCGGCAGTCCGCGCGGAAAATCGTCAAAATGATTGCCTAGTTTCCGAACTTCTCCACTTGCCGAGTCGTAGCTGTAACGCCAAATTACATTTGCTGGCGAATCACCAAAGTAAAAATACTTCGCGTCAGGACTCCAACAGACCGTATTGGAAATACCAATCTCTCGATCTAACTCCGCCACGCTTCCGCCATGTTCTACGCGATATAAAACTCCGTCTCGCCCACCTTCCTCACCCGGGCTTCCATCTGGATTCACGTTGTTCCGCATCGATCCGGCAAACAATCGACCGGCAGGATCAATACCAGCATCATTCAAACGAGTTTTCGGCCAATCTGGCAGTCCAAAACCCATCGGGCTTCTATAATCCGTCTTGGGTTTCCAAAGAATCACCTTTGATCCCAGACAAACACACAGCAACTCATCCGCATCCGTCAGCAGCACGGAAGTAACAGGCTCTTCAAAGAACCAGGAACGCACCGCTTCGTCCTTGGTGTCGTAGCGGTGAATCAGAAATCGATTGATATCTGTCCAATAAATCGCTTTTTCGGCCGCAACCCATAGAACGCCTTCACCACAGCGATCTCCAACTGGTGCGCAACAAATTGGTGGTCCAGTTAGCATCAAATCTGAAAATCCAAAACGTAACCTTCCTGCGAACTCTTGGAAATAACCTTCACATTATTAGCTTCTAGCAGCACCAAAGAATTCGGCGGAACACTTTGCGTGACAAACACGCTGGCGCCAATCGTACTTCCGGCGCCGATCACTGTGTCTCCGCCCATAATGGTCGATCCCGCATAAAGCGTCACCCGATCCTGAATGGTGGGATGCCGCTTGTGACCGCGCAACGCCTGCCCAGCCGCAAGCGACCGCGCCACCAACCCTACGCCTTGATACATCTTTACGTGGTTGCCAATATCTGCCGTCTCACCCACAACCGTCCCGGTGCCGTGATCAACAAAAAAATGCGTTCCAATCTTTGCGCCTGGATGAAAATCCATCCCCGTGCGCGAATGCGCCCACTCCGTCATAATGCGCGGAATCAAAGGTACATGCGCCAAATACAATTCGTGCGCCAACCGCTGTACCGCAACAGCCTCCATAAACGGGTAGGCGACAATCACTTCTTCCTTGCTCAACGCCGCCGGGTCGCCGTTATATGCCGCCTCGCTATCGGTCTCCAATAACTCTCGAACGCGTGCCAGATTTCCTAAAAACTTTGTCGTCAGCTCTTTCGCTAGTTCAGGCACATGCGCGTCAATCGTGCCAACCGTAGGCGCGTATTCCAAACTCTTTCGTATTTCATTCTCAAGTCGCGGCTGCACGCTTTCCAGCAGTGAACTGGTCACCGCTCGGATTTCCGACGAATGAATCAGTGCCTCATCGAAGAATCCAGGAAACAATAGTCGCAGCAAATCAAGCGTAATGCCTGCAATCACATGTTTAGAAGGCAAATTCTTGCCATCCACGTGATTGATTCCGCCCTTGCGCGCGTAAGAAGCTAATAACTGCTCAGTGATCTGGGCTGTAGTCAAACTAGAATTGTACTAATGATTGCAACCGCCGCTGATTGGATACAGCTTCGCGCCGAATTTCCGTCGCTCCAGCAATTCGCCTACCTGGACACCGCAAGCTTTGGACAAGTTCCACGCGTTGCCACCGAAGCGGTGATCAATCATTTCAAGCATCGCGATCTAACGGCCAGCTCGAAATTTCTAACTTGGTTTGACGACATGGATGCCGTCCGCCACGGTTGCGCACAACTGGTGAACGCGCACGCTGATGACATCGCTTTCATACCCACCGCCTCCACGGCCCTGTCCTATCTCATGCAAGGCTTGAAATGGGAAGCTGGCGACGAAGTGATAACGCTCGAAGGCGAATTTCCCAATCAACTCTATCAAGGCGCAGCCGTTGAAAAGTTCGGAGTTAACTTTCGCGCGGTTCCCTGGCCAGGCTTTTATTCATCCATCGGTCTCAGCACCCGTGTTGTTCTGCTAAGCACCGTCAATTATGCCACTGGTCACCAACCTCCTATCCTGGAGATCAGCCGGTTTCTGCGCGAACGCGGCATACTTCTATACCTGGATGGCACCCAAAGTATCGGCGCGCTCCAATTCGACGTGCAGGCCGTCAAACCCGCCATGCTGGCCGTCGATGCTTACAAGTGGATGCTCTCGCCAAACGGAGCCGGCTTTGTCTACATCGACCCCAACCTGCGCCAAGTATTAAATCCAACCGTCATCGGCTGGCGTAGCGACTCCGGTTGGCGGCAAGTGGGCTCCTTGAATCACGGTCTGCCTATATTTGCTCACTCGGCGGAAAAGTTCGAAGGCGGCATGCTTCCGTTTCCGTCACTCTACGGCATGGGCGCGGTAATTGAAATGTTGCTCACCATCGGTATGCCCGCAATCGAAACCCGCGTGCTGGAATTGGCATCAAACACGCGTCGTATGTTGACCGAACTGGGCGCTGAAGTGAACGCAGATACTTCGCAAATCGTAACCGCACGTCTTCCCAATCGCGATGCCGCCAAAGTCGCGCAGGATCTGAACGCCCATCGCATTCTAGTTTCCGCCAGACATGGCCGCCTGCGCGTCTCGTCGCATTTTTACAATAATGAAAGTGACATAGAGTGTTTGCGTGCAGCGCTCTTAGGGTAAGTTATGCAGCTACTGCCAGACATCGGCGACCTTCTTTTATTGATCGCACTTTTGTTTGGTGCGTTAATCGCAGTCTTTGAAACACTTGCCCGTCGCCAGGAACATCGCGATCGTACGCTGTTGCTTGATGATATTGCCCGCGAATACGCCGACTATCACCGCCTCGGCTACTTCTAAACCTATTGCTGTTGTTGCTGCTGCATAATAGCTGATCGCAGCGCTGGCGACGTGTCGTCAGCTTTTCCCGCCATGACAAGTCCCTTTTCTTCCGCCGGATACCCAGGTTCTGGGGGAAGCATCTTGTCCGAAATCGAGACCCGTACCCGAACCTTTAGTTCAGAAACTGCGGATCCACTGCCTACCATCGTTCCCTTCGTCGGCGGAACATCCGCATAGTCGCGTCCAATCGCGGTTCTAATGTGGCGCGATGCCGCCACTACGTTATTCGTCGGATCGAAACCTACCCATCCCAAACCAGGCAGGAAGGCTTCTACCCAGGCATGCGACGCGCTTTCCACCGAACGGTCCTTGTGCTTCGGATCCCTGTAAATATAACCGCTCACGTAACGCGAAGGAATGTGCAGATTCCTCAACATCGTGATCATGATGTGTGCAAAATCCTGACAAACCCCGCGCTTCGCTTTCAATGCCACATCAATAGGAGAATCAACCGTGGTGCTCTCCTTTGCATATTCAAACGTGTCGTAAAGCTGCTTGCTCAGTTCTCGGATTAACGTTAATGGATCACGCTCGTCGCGCTTGCTGACGCCCAGTGTTGTCGCCAACTCCTGCAGTTCAGCCGAAGGTTGCGCAAATTGGCTCGGCATCAGCATGTCCCAATAATCGTCGCGAGCGACAATCGCATCCAATTCCCGCCATGCGTCCGCGCCAAGATGCGACGGAAGCCCGGGATGCGGCCCGACATCCACTAATGCATCCGCCACAATCGTCAAATCGTTATGCGGTTGCGGCATGTCGAAGTGGTAAATCGTGTTGCCCAAGTGGTCCATATAGGAAAACAGCCGCGCCTTTGGGACCACCGTCAGTTCAAATGCAAAACACCGCTGGTTATTCTCGCTTCTCGGATGCATTCGCACTTCCATCGTGCTCTGCGAAACCGGTTTGCTGTAGCGATATCGATTGAAATGCCGAATTGAATAAACCATTACGCCTCAAATGCGGTTTCTACTGGATAATCGATATAGGCTTCATGCACTGCCTCGTGCAATGTCTCACATTGCTGCACAATGTCCGCCAGAGTTTTTGCGAAATCGCGGTTCATCAAATCCTCAATCTGCGCATACGCCAGCGACGAGCACAGTTTTCCCACTATCCGCTCCACACGCTGAAACTTCGCATCGCTAGCTGGCCGCGAAATGGCCCGCAGAGCATTTTGCATCTGTTCTGCCGAATAACGAACTGTATGCGGAAATACCGAATTCAACAAAAGAAATTCCGCCACATGGTCCGGCCGCATGTCCGCCGTATAAACTTTGCAATAAGCCTCGAACGCGGAGCAACTGGATAGCACGCCCACCCAATCTAAATCGTCCATCGTGTCGGCGCTCGAAAATACCGCATCCAGAAAAGAGGGCAGGGCACACGCACGCTCAATATACTTGCCCAATTGAATGAAGTGCCACGCCTCCCCATGGCTGATCGTTGCCGCAGTCACTCCGTGGAATCGATAAGCGCCCTCGCGCATCGTTGTGAAAATAGGTTGCACGCCGAATTCAGACGAATGCCGAAATTGCCCCGCCATCTGCGTAATCTCGTGGTAAAGCTGGTTCAATCGTTCCCACATTTCCGAACTGATTTGTTCGCGTACCTGGCTCGCGTTCTCTCGTGCGCCCGTAATGCAAGACACAATCGAAGATTGGTTTCCCAGGTCCGTCAGCAATTCCAACATCGCAGCCTGTGGCTCCAACGCGTTTGAATCCGGACCCAATCCCAGGTTTTCCGTAATGCGATGCCACCGCTCTTCCATCGCCGTTTTGGAAGGGTTCAACATCAGATTGTGATTCGCTTCCAGCACACGCGCGCTGTGGTCCGCGCGCTCGAAATAGCGGCTCATCCAATACAGGCTGTCGGCAACTCGAGACAACATAACTCTCCTAACTCTCCAACACCCAGGTATCTTTTGATCCGCCGCCCTGCGAAGAATTCACCACTAACGAACCCTTTCGCAACGCCACACGCGTCAAACCGCCCGGCACAACGGTCACCTTGTCCCCAAACAGCACGTATGGACGCAAGTCAACGTGTCGCGGCTCAATCTTGCCGTCCTCCACAAAACAAGGCGCCGTCGAAAGCGATATCGTCGGCTGCGCAATATAGTTGCGCGGGTCCTGCATGATGCGGTCGCGAAACTCCCTGCGCTGCGCCTCGCTGCTGTGCGGACCAATCAGCATTCCATATCCGCCTGATTCGCCAACCGCCTTCACCACATATTTATCCAGATTGCCGCAAACATGCTGTCGCGACTTTTCATCCGTCATCAGGAACGTCTCAACGTTGTTGATAATCGGATCTTCACCCAGATAGTATTTAATGATCTTCGGCACATAGGCATAGATCGCCTTATCGTCCGCAACTCCGGTTCCCAATGCGTTTGCCAGCACCACATTCCCAGCGCGATAAGCGTTGAAAATTCCTGCCGCGCCCAGCGATGAATCAGGCCGAAATGTCAGCGCGTCCAAAAAGTCATCATCCACGCGCCGGTAAATCACGTCCACTCGCTTCAAGCCGCTGGTGGTTCGCATGTACACAAAGTTGTCATGCACAACCAGGTCGCGCCCCTCTACAAGCTCAATTCCCATTTGCCGCGCCAGGTACGAGTGCTCGAAATACGCGGAGTTGTACACGCCCGGGGTCAGCAAAACAATCGTCGCTTGCGATCGCCCTTCCGGTGCCAGCGAACGCAGCGTCGAAAGCAGCGCCTGGCTGTAGTGCTCAATCGGCTTTACGCCATATTTACGGAACAGCACCGGGAACGTTTGCTTCATCACCCGGCGGCTGGTCAACATGTAGGAAACCCCGCTAGGAACGCGCAGGTTGTCCTCCAAAACCACGAAATTGCCGTCCGGCAATCGAATCAGGTCCGTGCCGCAAACCGTTACGTACACATCGCGCGCCACTTTAACGCCGCGCATCTGCCGCCGAAAGTGCTTACAGGTGTAAATGGTTTCACCTGGAATCACGCCGTCCTTCAGAATTTTGCCGTCGTTATAAACGTCCTTCAGGAAAAGGTTCAGCGCCGTGATGCGTTGCGTCAGGCCCCGTTCTATTACTTCCCATTCAGCACATGGAATAATGCGCGGCAAAAGATCGTGAGGAAAAATACGTTCCGTGCCTTCTTCGCGCCCATAGACGGTAAAAGTTATTCCCTGATTAAAAAAGGAAAGATCCGCTTCCAGTTTGCTGCGCCGGAGTTCGTCGGCCGGGAGGCTTTGCAATTTGGTGAACAGTGACCGGTAGTGGGCTCGAGGCCGGTTCTGGGACCGGAACATCTCGTCGTAGGCAGTACCTAACTCGTAATCAGCAAAGGGAGCTGGGATATATCGCTCCGAAAGTATAGACGGCGTCGCCATGAGTCAATTTGAGTTGTCGCCGGAAACTCATCGACATGGAATCGCCCGGTGGAACGATTATTGAGTATATCGCCTGTGCCAGTTCAATGTCATTCATATTAATATTCTGGAAATGGTTTCGACAAAATGTCGTTTACCGAACCAGGTAATTTGTCGGCCTCTGCCAACAAAAAACTAACCTCCCACATTTGCTTCTCTGATAGCGACCTTGAGTATCCTGGCATCCCGGTCAGCCGAATTCCATTCGCAACTTTCCAATAAGTTTCACTTGCCGGATCATCGGTTACTCCCTTTCCCTTTAGCAACTGCGGCGGATCTGGATACATACCCGCCGCAATCGCTGTCTTGTTCTGCCCAGGCAAACCATGGCACGCCGAGCAGTGCTCACGATAAAGGTGCGCTCCTTCCTGCAAATCCGATTCCGACGGTTGAAAAGTAGGATTCTTTGGCGCTTCCTTCTCAATTCGCGCATTCAGTGCCATGTGTGCCAGTTGTTTTTCAAATGGCCATGGTGAAGAAGACGTTGCTACCGGCGCAAATCCGTACTTAAAATATCCATAAATAAACGCGCCAGCAACCAGAAACGCGAAAATGAAACCTGCGGCGAATCTCATTCGGCTATTATAAGGTCGGTGAAAGTTGGCATTATTGGTTTAGGTTTCATGGGAGCCGCGCACGTCGCCGCTATTTCTGCATATCCAGCCGCAAAACTCGTTGCCGTGGCTGGGCGCGAAGAGAAAACTCGCAATGGAGATTTTTCTGACGTTGGCGGCAATCAGTCGCTGGGCAAGCGCGTCTTTGATTTTTCGGACGTGCGAAAGTACAGCGATTGGCGTGGCGTCATAGACGACAAAGATGTGGAGGCCGTATCCATTTGTCTGCCGTCCAACTATCATTGCGAAGCCACACTGGCCGCTTTGTCCGCCGGTAAGCATGTTCTCTGCGAAAAGCCCATGGCGTTAACGTCGTCCGACTGCGATCGCATGCTGGCTGCGGCTGCCGACGAGAAACGCATACTCATGGTCGGCCACGTCCTCCGTTTTTGGCCGGAGTATTTGGCGCTGCGCAAGTTTGTTGAAAAAGGCGGCGTGCGCTATGCCATGTTCAACCGCAGATGTGCCCTCCCCGCCTGGAGTCCTTGGCTTCATGACGACTTGCACAGCGGCGGCGCCGTCCTCGATCTGCTCATCCACGATATTGATCAGATTCTGTCTCTCTTCGGCATGCCCGAACGTGTAACCGCTAAGCGCATTGGAGAGCACGATGCCCTCATGGCAAGCTTCCTCTATCCAGGCGGCCCGGAGGTTCGTTTGCAAGGCGGCTGGTTCGAATCCGGCGTTCCCTTCAGTATGTCGTTTCAAGTCCGCTCCGCGACCGGCGAAATGGAACTGACACCGGATGGTCTGATGCTCAGCGACAGCACTGGCGTTCGCTCCCGTGTGGATGTCGAACAGCAAGACGGCTACCAGACCGAGGTGCACTATTTTCTCGATTGCTGCCGCAGCAACACACAACCCCTCTTCTGCCCGCCAAACGAATCTGCCAAGGCTGTCAAAGTCGCGCTTGCGTTGAAACAATCACGCGCATTCGATGGGGAGCAAATTTCATGCAACTAGAGCCATTGGAAATTGGCGTCCTCTTCTGGGCCAAACCAGACGCGCGCCAGACTTTTCAGGAGGTCAAAAAATTCGGCCTCCGCGCCGGTCAAATCGGTTTCCCCGGCAACCTGCCTTTAGACGGCGCTGCAGACAACTGGCGGTCTGCTCTCTCCGGTGAAGCGTTCACACTAGTCACTGCGGTTTGTAGCTACGACGGTGAAATGTACTCCGACATTCCGACTGTAGAGGCCACCGTCGGCCTCATTCCTGAATCCACCCGAGCCCAACGCGTAGCCCGCACCAAAGCCGTATCCGACGTCGCCAAAATTCTGGGGATCGATTCCATCGCCTGCCACATCGGCGTCGTGCCTGCCGACACCGCCAGCCTTCGTTACCGTCAAGTGGTCGATCTCGCTCGCAACGTTTGCGATCACTGCGGCGCCAACGGCCAGCGCTTTACTCTCGAGACCGGACAAGAACCCGCCGACGAACTGTTGCGTTTCATCGCCGACGTAAAACGAGACAATCTGAAAATAAACTTCGATCCGGCGAACATGGTCTTGTATGGTAGTGATGATCCCATCGAAGCGTTGCGCACATTGGCGCCGCACGTCATCTCCGTCCATTGCAAAGATGGTGAATGGCCGCCCGAAGATCAACCAGGCGCCCTGGGTCTGGAAGTTGCCCTCGGCGAAGGCGAAGTGGGCATCGACATCTTTGTCCACACCTTGCGTGAAGTTGGCTATCAAGGTATCTTAAGCATCGAACGCGAATTTGAAAGTGCCGAACAGCGCCGTCAAGACATCATTTCAGCAATCAAACTTCTCAAATGGTTAACCGGTCGCGATTGACTATTCGTCTTTTGTGGCTGTTGGCATTCAACGTTCTTCTTCTGCAAGCGCAAACGCCTTCCGGCTTGCGTTGCGAATGGCAAACTCAGCCCATCGCCATACAAACAGATACGCCGCGCTTTAGCTGGATGATGTCCGGCACGCGTCCTGGCTTGTCCCAAACCGCTTATCGCGTGTTCGTCTCACACTCACATTCCGAAATCGCCAAGCATGTCGGTACAGAATGGGATTCAGGCCGCCTCGATTCTTCAGCATCCTTACAAATCCGCTATGCCGGAACGAAACTAACCTCTTCCACCCCTTATTTTTGGACCGTCGAACTCTGGGATCAAGACGGCGCACCGCACTTCAGCGATATCGCTACTTTTCAAACCGGCCTGCTCCGCCAAAACGATTGGAACGCGCTTTGGATCGCCGCCGCACAATCGCCTGAAAGAGAAACCAGTCTGCCACTATTCCGGCGCGAGTTCAAAATCGACAAACGTGTCGCCCGCGCCATGGTCTACATTTCCGGACTCGGTCAATACGAACTCCACTTGAACGGCCAAAAGCTTGGCAAAGCTGTTCTTGCTCCCGGTTGGACAGACTATCGGAAAACTGTTCTCTATAACGCCTTCGACATCACAAACTCCCTCAAAAAAGGCGACAACGTTTTCGGCGTTTCCTTGGGCAACGGGATGTACAACGTCGAGCGAACAAAAGGCCGCTACACAAAGTTCAAAGGCAGTTTTGGTGAGCCCAAGTTGCTTTTTCAGGCGCAAATCACCTTCACTGACGGAACCAGCACGCAGATTGTCAGCGATCATTCCTGGTACACCGTTCAAGGCCCCATTACGTTTTCCTCTATCTACGGCGGAGAAGATTACGACGCCCGGCTCGAACAGCCGGGCTGGGACAAACCGGGCTTCAAACAGAAGGAATGGCTCCAAGCGCAGGAAACCGAAGGATCCGGTGGAAAGTTTGAAGCTCAACAAAGCCCGCCCATCGAAGTCGCGCAAACTTTCGATACCCGGAAAACCTCCGAACCGCAGCCCGGCGTCTTCGTATATGATCTTGGTCAAAACTTTTCCGGCTGGCCCGTCATTGCCGTCAAAGGTCCACGCGGCTCCTCGGTAAAACTAATCGCTGGCGAACTGCTCGACCGAAATGGCCTCGCCAGCCAGCGCAGTTCTGGCGGCCCACAGTGGTTCACTTACACACTCAAAGGCAACGGCGTGGAAGAATGGCATCCCAACTTCACTTATTGGGGCTTTCGCTATGTGCAAGTAGAACGCACTGCCGACGCAGGCGTCTATCCCGAAGTGCTCTCCGTTCGCGGTGAATTCACCCACGCCGCCGCCGAGCCTGTTGGAACATTTGAGTCATCCAGTACTCTGTTGAACAACATCCACGAACTCATCGACAAAGCCATTCAAAGCAACCTGCAAAGCGTACTCACAGATTGTCCGCACCGCGAAAAACTCGGCTGGCTGGAACAATCGCATCTGGCCGGTTCCGCACTAACTTTTAACTTCGATCTCGCCACCACCTACGAAAAAATTGCGCAAGATATGGACGACGCTCAACAGCCCGACGGTCTCGTACCCGACATCGCGCCCGAGTACACGGTTTTTGAAGCAGGCTTCCGCGATTCACCCGAATGGGGAAGCGCCATCGTCTTAGACCCCTGGCTTGCCTATCAAACTTATGGCGATACGGAAATCGTTGCCGCTCATTACGACGCCATGAAGCGCTATGTGGCCTATCTGTCCACCAAGTCGGAGAAAAACATACTTGCTTACGGTCTTGGAGATTGGTACGACATCGGCCCCGGCGATCCGGGCGAATCAAAACTCACCAGTCTCGGAGTCACTGCCACCGCGTTCTATTATCAGGACCTCGTGACGCTCTCAAAATGCGCGCATCTGCTAAACAAGCCGCAAGATGAAGCACTCTTTCGCCAGCAGGCTGACGCCGTGAAGGAAGCCTTCAACGCCAAGTTCTACAGTCCCGATATTCATGCGTACGATCACAACAGCCAGACTGCCTACGCTCTAGCTCTGGTTACCGGCATTGCGCCCGACGCTGACCGTACCATCCTGCTTGAGAAGTTGGTCAGCGACATCCGCGCGCACAATAACCACACAACCGCCGGCGACATCGGGTTTCATTACGTGGTGAAGGCCCTAACGGATGGCGGACGCTCCGATGTGCTGTTCGACATGTTGTCGCGCACCGACTCGCCCAGTTACGGCTATCAATTACAAAAAGGAGCAACCGCCCTTACCGAAGCCTGGGACGCAAACCCCCAAAGCTCCCAGAATCATTTCATGCTGGGCCACGCCGAAGAATGGTTTTATCGCGGTCTCGCTGGAATCGATTTCGATTACTCCCGTCCCCACGACCAGCGCCTCATCATCCAACCCGCTATCGTAGGCAATCTCACGTCTGCCGCTGCCACTTACGATTCGGTCTTCGGATTGATCTCCAGCTCTTGGCTGCGTTCCGAAGCCCAGCTAACTCTAACCATCGAGGTTCCGCCCAACCTGACAGCCCAAGTTATTTTCCCGGCAGCCCAAGTCGTTCCCGACACAAGCGCCGGGGTCAAGTTGCTCCGTTCCAGTGCCAACCAAAGCGTCTATCAAGTGCCATCCGGCCGCTACATCTTCCATTCATCCCTACCGCCCCCGTAAGACGGTTGAACAATGCGATCCGCGCATTTCTTTGGTACCCTTCAAGTGAGAAGGGCCTGCTCTTGTCGTCACGACAAAAGAGAATTCGATATCTCGTCGTCATCGCTTTAATTGCGCTGCTATTGGGAGCGCTGTTCCTTCATGCCGCTACCCTCCCGGCCCTTGTAGCTGAAGTATTTTTCTTCCTGGTGCTGCTGACTCTTAGCAGTTATTTGCCCAAAGACACGATCAAAGCGACCCTGTCAATCAACGTGGGCAGTACAGCTCCCACCCGCGCCCCGCCGACATCCTCCTTCTAACTCCGCACCGGATGCACGCGAACCAAATCGCATAACTGCATCTTCTTTTGAATTAGCTGAATCTGGAGGAAATCTATGTCTATTTGTAATGGCATCGCGAGATTTGCTATCGCATCGGCTCGCAAACTTTTCAGCCGTCGATCCCGTGCATTAGTGGCAGGCGTTCTCCTCCTGCTGGGCGGCTTACCTTTCCGGCCCGAGGAAATCAAAGAACATATGCACACGATGAGCAAAGCCGAAATCATTCAAGCGTTGGAGCGTGATCAACAACCTTCAGAGACCCGCCGGGCCATGAAGAACCACTTGACACAAGCATTAATACCACAACATAAAACAGCGCAGGTCCTTTCAAACCTGCGCTGCTATTTGACTCGATGCAACAGGCTCTACTTGTCAAACGACGTACGATCAGTAGACGTCTTTCCAGACTGTGCGTCCGACAAAGTCGTAGTTCCGCTGCCGCGCCCCGGCGGTACCACTTGCGGTGCGGGTGAGCCGGATGTTGACGGAGTAACAGATGTTGACCCCGCTCCCGCGCCGGCTCCGGCACTCACGCCAGAAGTATCGACACCCTTCGAACCAACCGACAAATTGGCGTCGCGCGCAATAGTATCGTTGATGCTCAAACCATGTGCTGTCTGCGAAGCTGTTCGAAAGCGCTCCGCTTCCCGTGCGCGGCGTTCCTCTTCCGTTAAGTCCTCTTCTGGGGTAACGATCTCATTGAATTTAGGATCAATCATACTCATGTCTCCGCATGTTGGACCGGGAATGATAACGATGGGATATCTGCGAAAACTTCTAGAAAGTCGTTGCTAAAGGCCTCTTGCTAGAACAAACGCGTAGGCACACACTTATATACGAGCTAGTCGACAGACCCGCGAACTCTGTAACTAGGCAGCAGCCCAAACAGTGCAGCTGCGCCAATCACCATCCCCAGCGATACCATCAGCACGGCATGATACGAACCCGTATGGTCGAACACCGCACCCATAATCAACGGCCCGGTCGCACCTGCTACCGCATACACGCACCACGTGTATCCATACAGCCTCCCAAACCGCTCCAGCCCGAAGTAACGAGTCAGTAAATATGGCACCACGTCTGATTCTGCACCCATTCCTACGCCTATCAGAATCGCGCTCGTAATCGCCACCGGCCATTGATATCCGCGTAGAACCAGCACAAATCCAAGCGCGCACAAGGTCAAAAGCAGCGCCGCCACGCGATTCGCGCGAAATCGATCCAACAAGTATCCGGTACCCAACTTGCCGCCAAGCGCTGCCATGCCGGCTATCGATAACACAAGTGCCGCTTCAGCCGCCGCCGCTCCTTGGTCCGTCAGTAGCGCGGCCCAATGCGTGTTCAATCCGTTTGTCGCGAAAGAGAACAACAAAAGCGCACCTGCTATCCCCAGAAACGGAATCGACCATACGCCGCTCCTGCCTTCTTGCTTCCCGTCGCCTTCCGCCGGAAGCATATTTGCGCCTTCTGGCTCACGCAGGAACAAGCTCGCCAATGGCATCGCGATCACCAAGATAACCACTCCGAACACGCCATAAGCCGTGCGCCAACTGTAGTTACTGATAAGCCATTGCGCTAGCGGAGGGAACACCATCGAACCCAACCCCGAGCCTGCCATCACCGAAGCCAGTGCTTGCCCCCTGTGTTTGTCGAACCAAGCGCTCACAACGCGCGCGTACGCGAGCTGCGTCGTTCCATTTCCCACCGCCCCTAGCACTACGTAGATGACATAAAGATGCCACAAATGCGGTGTCAAAAACGCCATCGATCCAAACGCCAGGCCATAGACCAGGGTGCATGGCAAGACAATTCGACGCGCCGGATACCGATCCAATAGATGTCCCAGCACCGGCGAACAAACCGCCACCGTCAACGCTGCCAGCGTGAATGCCAGCGACACCTCCCCGCGTGACCAATGAAAGCTCAACGTCAGCGGTTTTAGAAATATACCAAACGTATATACGACAATGGACGCGAAGCTGACAAACACGCCGCAGCAAGCCGTGATGAGCACGGCCGCGCGGTCATTTCGTTGCAGGTTCGGGCGGGGGTTGTGAACTGCGAGCATAGCCATGAATTGCCGATCGTTTGGCGCCTACCGCATGTGCCGCATCGCTCATCGCGTGGACACCGCTCGCGTCAATCCAGCGGTTGTAAAAATTGAAAAGCGCACAAACTGTAATTGCGTAATAAATCGCCTCATCGGTGTAGCCGCTCGCATGCAGAACGTCAATGTCCTCCAGTTGAATGGTGTACGACACGTGATTCACCTTCACCACAAACCGCATCAGAACCTTCTCGGCCTCCGTCAGCGAAGATGTCTCCATATCTGCGAGTACGCTGTCCACGAGTTCCTTACTGCCCAATAATTCCGCCGCGACCGCGGCGTGTGACTTCGTTCAAAACGGGCACTGATTCAAGCTGGATGTGTAAGCTGCAATCAATTCCCTGAAACCGGGCGACAGCGGAGAAGCCTCTCTCATCATTTCCTGCGTGAACCGCTCCAGGTGTGCCGTCGCTTTCATCTTGAATGAGAACATGTGGAGTATCTGTGGATACTCCGGTCCCATTCGCTTCATCATTTCAATGGCGCGTGTGTAGTTGTCGTCGCCTTTGTGCGCTTCAACATCTTTCAAAAACATTGGTTCCATTGCTTAAACCCTTATTTAGAAAATGAACTTCATTGCTAGTTGTAGCAGGCGAGGCGGAGCTGCCTGCAAGATTTGCCCAAAGTCCGGAGACGCCAGATCGTTCTCCGGCAGCATAAAGTTCGGATGATTCACCACGTTGAAAGCCTCGACCCGCAATTGCACCCGCGACGATTCTGTTACTGCGAAGTTCTTGAAAAGCGAGAGATCAACCGTCGCCAGCCCAGGTCCGCGTATCGCATTCCGGCCCTCGTTTCCAAACTCTCCCGGATTCGCTTGCGGCGTCAATTCTTGGAAAGCGCTGCGGCTCACCCACTCATTAGGCGTGTGCGGTCCGTTGTTCGGATTCGACAACAAATTGGGGCGGCTTGAATAAAATCCTGTGATCTCTGGTGAAGTTCCCTCCTCCGGCGCATTGTCGCTGTCATAAACTGTGAATGGCGTACCCGAGCTTAAGCTGATAATCGTGTTCAGCTGCCATCCATTCAGTATTTGCCGCGCTGCATACGGTGCTGTCTTCCACTGAGGTAGTGCATAGGTTCCACTCAACACAAATCGGTTCGTTGCATCAAAGAGCGACGGTCCATGCTCCGCGCGCAAGTCAAATGGGTTCTGAGCCAAATCGTTCTCGCCTGCCACCAGTGTGGGTGCCGAGCCTGCAATATTCAGCGAAGATACATAATCTAAGCTCTTTGACCACCAGTACGATGCTTGAAAAGACAGTCTTGAGCTCAACTGCCGCGAAAGCGAAACCTGCAGCGCGTTGTAAGTGGAGCTGTTGTTGTCGGCAATCAATCCCACCGAAGCGAACGCACAGGAACCGGCCGCATTGCAATCCGCATATTCGCGTCGCTGATCGGCGTTGTTTGTTGTCGCTCCTAGACCGAAAATAGATGGATTGGCTTCAATAAATCGCGGTAAGTGCGTTCCCTTATTGCCCACATACCGGATATCCAGCAAGTAAGAACTGGCGAATACGTGTTCCACCGAGAAATTCCAGTTTTGCGAGTATGGCGGCAGCATGCCGGATTGAACTGTCAGTACCGTGGCTGGCCGCACAAATTGTTGTAGGTCGAACGGAGGCGTAGCGCCATTGTAAGGATTCGCGAAGTTCATACCCGGTCCGGGTAGCTGATAGGCCTCAGTCCACGGCAGCGCGCTCACTCCAGCTTGTAACGGCCCTCCGGTCCCGTTCGTATAGCCATCGTAGAATATCCCATAACCCGCCCTTATCGTTGTCTTCGCATTGCCAGTCGGGTCCCACGCTAACCCAATCCTCGGCATGAACTCTTTGTAGTCCACGGCGGCAATCCCTGCCGGAACGCCCTTATCGCCTGGAAATAGCAGCCCTTCTGGCGCACTCGGATCCACTACTGACTGCCGCCCAGGTGCCCACGCGTTCAAGCGCTTGCGGATGTCTGTGAACGGAGTATTCACTTCATACCGAAGTCCGTAACTCAGCGTCAGCTTCGAGTTAACGCGCCATTCATCCTGCGCATAACCTCCTACAATCCACTTACGCAGGCCGCGGTTAAAATCCCCTCCTCCCTGAAAGAATTGCACCGGCTGACCTAACAGGAAACTGGCAAACGAATCACTCGCCGGGAAAGGTGCAAATACAAAAAAGCCGTTGGTGGCAATCCCCAGCAATACGTTGATTTGCTGCCGGTCCACATCCATCCCGAATTTCAGGTTGTGTGTACCGTGCGTCCATGCCAGCGAATAGTATCCTTGATAATCATTCTGATAAGTATTCTGCGGTCCCGTGATCGGGTTGCCAATATCCGAATAGCCGCTAATAATCAGGTACGGATCGCCTAACTCCGAGGCCAGCGTAGGTTGGTAAGTGAATCCAAGATCGCTGGCAGGGCTATGATTCGTTGCCGCTCCCTCCAAAAAGACGTTGCGAAAGAATGCCACTCGCGCTGTTTGCACTAATGCGGGAGAAAACAGGTGAACATATGACACCGTGGCTGAGTTCGTAGTGATATTGTCTGTCACCGGAAATCCGGGAACTCCGGAGCCATTAATCGGCAGCGGATCTAACTCGTGCTGGGACGACGTTGAGTAGCGTGCAAAAAGCTGATCGCTATTGTCGAAGTAGTGATCCAGCCTAAAACCGCCTTGATCGTAGTTATTAGTCAGCAATTGCGTCGACGAATAAAGCTCCGGCCCGATATTCGGCAGCGGAATCAGCGCTTCTGCCTTAAGTGCAATCGGGTTCAGTAGAAATGGCGGAATTACACCCGAAACTCCGTTATAACTGAATGGCTGACCCGCAAATTCATTGATCAGCGGTTCAGGATTTCCATTGCTGTCGATCAGTCCAGAGAAGTCGCCCGCGCGCTCCGCCGCCGTCGGAACAATCGCCGTCCGCGTTTCTCCTTGCTCGCTGCGCTGCCCTTCGTAATACGCGAAAAAGAAATCCCGGTTGCGCCTGATCGGTCCTCCGAAAGTCGCGCCAAATTGATTCTGACGCAGGGGTTCAGTTGACGCCGCAAAGAAGTTGCGAGCGTCCATCGCATTGTTCCTCAAATAGTCGTACACATCGCCGTGAAACTGATTGGTGCCCGATTTCGTCACCACGCTCGTCGTAGCACCGCTCGTTTCTCCATATTCCGGAGGAGCGTTGGATGTCAGTATTCGGAACTCCGTCACCGCGTCCGGAGGCGTACGAATCGCAAATCCTCCGTTCACGCTATCGACGTTGCTCACTCCGTCAAGCAGATAGTTATTCGATTCGGGTGGCTCGCCATTCACCGCATACGCTTGGTTCTGGCGTGCAATACCACCAGCCTGCAACAGGCCGAATGTCAAAGGTGCTACGCCCGGCTGCAGCAGCCCCAATTGAGTTAGATTGCGCCCATTCAATGGCAAATCGACCGCGTCATGCGCCGAGATCACGTTTCCAATCGCCGAACTAACATCCACAGTTGCGGCCATCGCGCTCACTTCTTCTGTCTGTTTTGTTCCTGCCACCGTCAAGGTTACAGGTAAATTGACCACCCGATCCACATCTAAGCCAATGCCGGTCGTCTCAAAATCCGCGAAGCCCTTCGTCACTATCCGTAAGCGATATGTTCCCACCGGAAGGTACGAGAAGCGGAACTCACCGCTGGCCGACGAATTCTGATCCGCGCCAAATCCCGTAGATAAGTTCGTGACGGTGATCTGTGCTTTCGGCACTAAGGCGCCCGATGGATCAGTGATCTTCCCTTCAACTATGCCGGTAGGATCTTGGCAAAGCGCGAGCGACGTGAAAAGTGACAAAAAAGAAAGACCGGCCAAGGGCCGTTTGAATAATTGCAACATGTGAGGCTTCTGAGCAGGTTATAAGACAAACCGATCATTAGTCTTGGGCCTGCGGATCGAAGTTTTCGTCCATCCTCGGATGTATGGTAGATGTCCTGGTCCCGCTTACCGTTCGCCTCTCTCAAATGACAGCTTTGCTCGATACTCCGATTGCTGAGACTTGGCGTGCGTGTGATCGCCGATGTTTGATGCAGCTGCCAGTTTTGAAGGTGAATCTAGATGCCGAAATGAATCCGCAGTACGGTCAAACCGAAAACCTCAGCTTCATCAACCACACCACGCGAATCAGATCCGAATAACCCAATTCTTCTTGTAAAGCCCCCAAGCAGCCAAATACATCAGCAATGTAAATGCCAGCGCCCATAACAGCGATGCAATATACGGATTGCCCACCGGCGCAAATAAAGTCCGGTAAAGCCAATCCTGCACCGTAATCCCCAGCGCCTCAGCCAGCAACTCCGAAAGCATGTAAATCGCGATCGCATTGCGACCAAAAATAAGAAACGGTTTAAAGAACCGAGTCTTGCCGCAAATGTCCAACACCCACACAAACATCGCCAGAAGCACAAAGTCCAACCCTGCCATGAATAGGGAGAACGAACTGGTCCAAAGCTTCTTGTTAATCGGCAGCCATACATTGCAGATCATGCCCAGCGCCAGCAGCCCATTCCCGGCCACCAGCAAAATCGTTGTGCGCTCCGTCATCGCTCTCGTAGATCGCACTATTCCCCCCGCCAAGATCCCAAACAATGCTGTAGCAATCGCGGGCAGGGTACTGACAATGCCCTCCGGGTCCCACGTCTTTGTGTTCGCATAGTTGTGTTTTCCCAAAACTACGCTGTCCACGTAGTGCGCCAGATTGCCTTCCACATCTAGCCTGCCCGCGCCATAACCGGGCACAGGTACCAACGTCATCAACAGCCAGTAACTGATTAGCAGAAAAACAATCCACCCGCCAATCCACTTCCAACTCGAACTGCGCATGTAAATCAACGACGCCGCGAAGTAGCAAATCGCAATCCGTTGCAACACCCCGAGAACACGCATCGTGGAAAAGTCGAAGTAGGGAAACAAATAAACCAGCAGACCAAGCGCATAGATAATCGCGCTGCGGCGCAGAATCTTCCCAAACGAGTGCGGCGCCAGCGTAATCGCAATGCCCACAATGAAAAGAAAAGTGGGAAAAACAACGTCTGTGATTGTCCACCCATTCCAGAGTGAGTGTGACAGCGGCGTAAACGTGTGGTCGCCATCCCCCGCATTATTCACCAACACCATCAGGGCGATCGTCGCTCCACGAAACGCATCAATGGATTGCAATCGATTCGGCTTCGGCTGAACATTCATTGGATAGATGAATGATACAGCGCTTCCAGCGCAGAGATTTCATCAGCCTCATCCGCCGTCTTGTCTTTACGCCAGCGCACTATCCGTGGACACCGCAGGGCGTACCCGCCTTTGTGACGCGCACTCCGCTGCACGCCATCGAAAGCCACTTCCAAAACCACATCCGGTTTTACCAGAATTACCCGCCGCCCGAACTTTTCCGTCCTTCCTGCGCGCAGAACTCTGCTCAACTCCTTCACCTCGGCGACCTTCAATCCGGAATCGGTTTTCCCTACATTCGCAAATCCATCCGCGCTTCGAACCGCAATCGTGTAAGCGGAAAAATAGAGGGCGTTGTTTCCTGTTCCTCGTTCGGCCGCCGAAATCACCACGTCCAATGTTGCGAAAGCCCGTTTCAACTTCTGCCATGCCCCGCTGCGCTTTCCCGGTTCGTACAGGCTCCCTTTTCGCTTCAACACCAGGCCTTCATTGCCACGCGCTATCGCCTCTTTGAAAATCCGTCCCAACGCTTCTGTGTCGCCCGCGGCTCTCTGCTCTGAAACTCTCAGCATCACGGGCGAACCCCGCATCATGGTTTCTAAAGCGCCGCGGCGAACCTCCAGTGGCTCATCCATAATTAACCTGCCGTTGTGATAAATCGCATCGTAAGCCACGAACACAACCTCCGCAACAGCCTTCTTAGCGATGCGCTGCTCAAGCAAATTAAAATCCTGAGGACGCCCGTCGCGCCACGCAACAATCTCTCCATCAACCACGCCGCTGCCCCCAATCCTTGCGCCTGCCTCAACAATCTCATGAAACGAGCGAGTTATATCCTCCATGCCACGCGAAAATATCTGCACGTGTCCGTTGTCAAAATGAACCTGCGCCCGGACTCCGTCAAACTTGTCCTCCACCATCCACATCTCCGGCTCCGTCAAGTCGTCTGGCCGCCCCAATGTCTTCGCCAGCATGAATTCCATCGGATGAAAAATTCTCTCGGCAGATACCTCGCATGCCAGCGCCCGCGCCTCTTCCACCATGCGATGCGTCAATCCAATGCGAAGTGTACGCGTTAGACATCTAATGAAATACTTGATCGTCAGCGGCTTATATCGGCGATATATTTCAACCAACAGATCCTGCTTTTTAGAAGCATTCGCCAGCCGTTGATAAAGTTCGCAAGCCTCTTCCAGCGACATCGGCGTCTCCACCGCGATGCCGCTCAGCAAAAGACACGCCGTCTCACCCGCATCCCCCGTCGCATCGAAGCACGCGCGCATCGTGTCACCATCCCAGCCAACAGCCGTCTGCAGCGCGTGACGAATAATGCCTCGGCTAATCGATATCGTGCGCTTTTCTGCTGTCTGGAAAAGCGAATGCTTCACTTCAACCGTCGGTCCGGTCCCCAGTAACTGGACCGCCGTTTGCAAATCCGTTTCCTCTAACGCCTTTAGATAAGCGGCCAAAATCTCAATCTTCTTCGCTTTACCAGGAAAACGCGCTATATCTTCGCAAACCACGGCTAGCCCGTCCACTCAGCCTTCGTCCTCCACACCGCTGCGCTCCGAAGTTCGCTCCGGTGCCGCCGCCGAAATGCCGCGCGTTTGTAGAATATGCGCAAACGCTTCGGTATACCCATGCACCACATCCACATGCTTCGCGCCCGATTGTTCCACTAATGCCAGTAACTCGTCGAAATCCGCGTGGTCGGAGTAGGGAATTAACTCTTCCGCTCCGCCTCTGGTGCGCGCATTATCAACCGCCGCCCAGCCCGAAACGTACGCTTCACGCAAATTCCTTCCGCTGGCCTTCAAAACCTCCGTGTGTCCAGGAACTACCACCAGCGCTTTGCCTGCAATGTTCTTGGCGTCATACGGCTCCCATCCCGGAAACTGAAAGCCATGCTCCTCATACACAGGAATGTATCTCGCAATCGCTCCATGCACTGCAACTTGAAATCCCGCGTTCGTAAGCACGTGCACAATCTCCTGTCCGCGGCCCAGCGCATATCCGGTGAACGCTGGAATCTGACCCAATGCAAAACACTCCCGCGCAAAGCCGATAATTCTCGCTTGCGCCTGTTCACGCGAAACGAATTTGTAAATCGGCAGGCCAAACGTAGATTCAATAATCAAATGGTCGCAAGCAATAACCTGCGTTCCCGCACCCGCCAACCCCGGCCGCAACTTTATGTCACCCGTATAAACCAGTCGCTCGCCTCGAAACTCCACCAGCAGTTGCGCCGCTCCCAGAATGTGGCTTGCCGGGTATGCGCTAAGCGTCGCGCCGTTCCAGCGAATGCCTTCGCCAAATTCCAGCGTCAGCATCTGCGGCGATATCCCATTCTCCGGCACATACACACGCATCTGGTACAGCCGCAGCGTTGCCGGAGTTCCAATCGCTAAACGGTGGTTGCCGCGCGCATGGTCGCTATGCGCGTGTGAAATCCACGTAGCGTCGCACGGCTGCGTATTGTCCAGCCAGAGATCGATCTCTGGAAGATAAATGCCGCTCTCGGTGAAGTCAACGCGCACAACGTCTAAACATCAGATGCCAACAGACCGTGTGTCGTGCCTTTTCTCCTGCCGCCCATCAAGTGCGATTCAAACATAATCAAAATGGCAAGTATCAAAACCACAACCGACGCAATCGCCGGAATCAGCATTACCCAGCGCATGCCGAAATACTCAGCCACGTAGCCCAGCAGCCAGGGTGTCGCCATCGCTCCCGTCATCGCAAATGAGATCGCGCCGCTGTAAAACCCAGGATGGTAGGAAAACCGGTGATCAAGCCGCTCGGCCATCAGCGGATAAATCGCCGCATGCCCTAATCCAATCACCACCGCCGCGACCACTGCCAAAAAAGTCACTCCGGTTATGCTCAACAATAAATAACCGAACATCGCAGTCAAAGTGCTGAAAATCAACATTTTCCTGTGACTCACAATTGGCAGTAACGCTTGAATCACAAGTCGTCCAATAATGAGCGCTAGAAAATAAAGCCCCAGTGCACCAATCGCTACTACCGGACTCGATCCCAGTGTTCGAGTCATAAATATCGGTAGCCATCCGCCAATCGCCCACTCGCAAGCGAACTGGAAGAATATCAACAAACTGATTAACATCGTCGCGATACTGCGAAGATCCTTCAGCGTATCCCGCAAAATATCATCATTCGCTCGGCGCGGCGGTTTCCTCGCAGGCTCGAAGCGGTCCAAAATCAAAATCGGTAAATAAACTGCCGGAAAAATCGCCAGCAAAAGCGGCTGAATATGTATGGAGCCGGAAAAATAAGTGCTGCCGATAACAAACGCCGCGATCAATCCGCCGCCCACAAAAAGTGCGCCTGCCAGGTTCGCTGCCACCGCCGGTTGCGACTCAAATCGTGATTCATTTGCAAAAAAAAGTGCGTATGTCAGTGCCCCTGCCGCTGCGCCCGCCGCCGCTAAAGAATAAATTCGCCAAGCTTCCGGAACCGGCGGCGCGCACCAAGCCAAACTCAGCAGAGAAAGCAGTGCCAAACCCGTCGCCCAAATCCCCACTGTTCGTACCGGAATGCGCCCCAGCAAACGCTGCGCCCCTTGAGACGATACGACGAACCCCGCGCCCATTGCCAGGAAATGCGTCCCCACCGAACTCGATTCTTCTTCAATGTGATAGTGCCAAACCATCACCAGCGACCCCAGCATCCCAAGCAGAATACCCAGCAGTAGGAACCCGGCCATCCAGGCGGCGGAGCCCGACTTGTAATATTCCTCAGCTGTTGTCGTTGACACGTCTCAAACCTGAATTTACACTAAAGACATCACTGAGGAAGGAGGTGGTCCAGGAATAATGAATTCTGGTAGTGAATGTAACATACCCACGCGTGAGGTGGCTGACTCTTAAGAGTCGCCCTCTTACGCTCAGTGCGAATCGATAGCCTCGACTCTCGTGCCGCCGGCAAGAGGGTCGGGGCTTTTTGCGCCTGTTCGTGATATATTTAAACTTACCCACCGATTTTTCTCGAAAGGATTCAGGACAAATGAAAGCAGGGATTCATCCCGCCTACGACGACGTGAAAGTGATTTGCGCATGTGGCTCGACGTTTGCCACCCGCTCCACTCACAAGGGCGACCTGCGCGTTGAAATCTGTTCCAGCTGCCACCCGTTCTTCACCGGACGCCAGAAGCTGGTAGACACCGAAGGCCGCGTTGATCGCTTCCAAAAGAAGGCTGCCAAGGCAAAAGAAATGCAAGCGCAGAAAAAAGCTTCCGTCGATGCCAAAGCGGCAAAGAAGCTCGTCAACTAACCAGATCTTTATACTTGCAAGCAAGCGCCGCGTCCAAAAGATGCGGCGCTTTTCTCTTTACTGTGGTGCCACCAACCCCTTGCGGATCGCAAACAGCACCAGTTCGGCAGTCCGGTGAATATTCATCTTCTCCATCAAATTCGCCCGATGTACCGAAACCGTGTTCACTGAAAGGTCCAGCAGCGTAGCAATCTCTTTATTTGATTTCCCTTGCGCAATCAACTGCAAAACCTGCTTTTCGCGCGAAGTCAGCTTGCGTAGTTCGTCATCCAGCTCACCCACCACGTACTTCACGCCTGAACTCATAAATCTGCGTCCTTGCGAAACCGTACGAATAGCGCCCACCAAATCCACGTCAATCGCGCTCTTTAGCAAATACCCCTTCGCGCCCGCATCCAATGCATTGCGCACATAATTATCGTCGGCATGCATGCTCAGCACCAGAATCTCCGTGCCTGGAATATCTTTTAAGATCTCCTTCGTCGCCTGAATGCCATCCAGTTCCGGCATCGACAGATCCATCACCACCACACGCGGCCTTAATTCGCGGGTAAGCTTAATGGCGTCCACACCGTTGCTCGCTTCACCCACAACTTTAATTCCCTCCTCGTCCTCCAACAGCCGTCTGAAACCGCTTCGCACCAGTGCGTGATCATCAGCCAATAATACGGTTATTTCTTCGCTCATAAAAAATCTTCAACTCTCCCGTCCCACTGCAAGTTCCAATTCTTCCGGACTCATCGTGGGGCTCGCATCCATTTGTTGCAAAGGTATGGTCAACTCAACTGTCGTACCAGCGCCGGGAGTCGAATGTACTTCCAGTGTCCCACGCAGCAGAGACGCGCGTTCGCGCATTGCGATCAAACCCAATCCGCGGCTTTCGCTCGATTTCAAGCCGCGTCCAAAATCAATAATAGTGATCACTAGATTCACAGCGTCAAATTTCAAATCCACTTCAGCGCGTTTCGCTCCCGAATGCTTGGCGGCATTATTCAAAGCTTCCTGCACGATGCGAAAACAATGCGTCGCTGGTTGGCCCACTATGCGTTCCGGCACGCCCTCAATATGCACCTTTGTTTCAATTCCTGTCTGCTTTTGGAAAACATCGGCAAACCACTCCACGCCTTTCACCAAACCGTAATCATCAATAACGGACGGATGCAGCATTTGCGAAAGGCTTCGCATTTTTTCCAATGTGTTGTGTGTGATTTTTCGAATCTCGGTCAATTCCGTCCGCAAAGGAGAATCCGGCGGAATGCCCTTCTTTTCCGCCCGCGTCAGCATCGCGCCCACCGCTGTCAAAATCTGCCCGAACTCATCGTGAAGCTCGCGTGAAACCGATCGCAAAACCTCCTCCTGAACCGTGATCAACCTGGCCGCCAGCACACGCCGTTGCTTAGACATCGCCTCAATCCGCGCAAACAAACGGCGGTTGGAATAAATCGTATAAGAACTGCTAACCAGAATGCCGACGATCGTTGCCGCCAAAACCGCGTAGATATCGCCCTTCACGCCTTCATAGATCGACGCCACTTTGTTGTCCGCTTGCTCTTCGGCCTGGTTATTCTTTTCCAATAGATCGGAGACCAAAGCCGAAAGCGTATTCTGCTGCGTGAATAAACTCGTGCCGGCTAGAACGCGTGCATCCGTCTCGTGTCCGCTAGCTGCATCCGCAAACACTTGACTGGAAGTTCTCGAAAACTCGTTCAGTGCCGTAGCTAAGGCGCTTGATCGGGCCGGGTCCAGTGAAAATTTCTGTTCACGGCCAATGGAATCCTGCAAATCGTCGCCCAGCTTGTCGAATTCCGGCTGAAAATGAATCAGGCCTTGACTGGGTCCCGACGCCACCATATCCCGCACTCGCAGGCCAATCTGGTTTAAATCCGTCTCGGCGCGAATCAGCATTAAGCTATCATGACGGTTTAAATCAATCGTATCCGTCTGGAGTCGTCGCAACGTCCTAAGCTGGTACAGCGTATAAGCCGAGAAGCCTGCGACCGCCGCTAACGTAATGACCAATCCAATTAGCAAACGTAACGTTGGTGACTTGATCATTTAGGAGTTGGCGAGCCACTTTCCTGTTGTAACTAGTGTCTCTCATTTAGTATGACGATTCAAACACCCACTTTGTTGCGTTTATGCGCATGTTTCGCCGTTGTTTTGCTAGGCAGCTCGCTTGTTTTCGCCCAAAACGACCTCCTCAACCATTCCGCCTGGGCGATTGCCACACAAGCCACTATGGACGATCCGCAAGATGTCCGCGAAACTAGCGAAGAAGTTCCCAACAGCATCACGCATGCCGGACAGCCGAATCAAGGGAATTCGAACGCCGGTCCGAACGAACGCTGGGACGGCCAAATTGGAAAAACTCGCATGGGCCACTTAGCAACCATCCCAGTTTTGGTTCGTTGGGATAGTGCGGCCGTCATCCGAAAAGCGCTCACCGAGCAGCACGATGCGAATGTCGCAGACTTCACCGCATCCGCCAACGATCACTTCATTTTGACTGTCGTTGGATTGCTGCCCGCGAAGGGCATAAAAGGCGTGGCCACCATCGCACCGAAAAGTAGCAACAATGAAGACGATACAACGCAAGCCCGCAGTGCGGAAGAAATTCTCGAGTGGTTTATGGCCAATTCGTTGATTCTCTTGAAGGGACAACCCTCGTTGCGTCCCGAAAACGTCAAAGTGGATGCTGACACCGGAACGCTGCATCTATATTTCCCGCGCTCTGAAAAATTTGCCACCGGCAAACATGAACTTTTGTTCGCCACGCGCTACGGGTCAATGGCGGTGCAAGCCAAGTTTCGTGTCAAAGACATGACAGTGAATGGACAGCCGGATTTATAAGAACCTCCGTTCTACCATCAGAGTTTGCGCAACATTACCCTCCTGCTTAGTCTGCTCGCTTCTGGATATTTGTCAGCCGAGCCTACTGTTCGTTACGACATTTCATTTCCCAACGCGACACATCATGAAGCGGAAATCCGAGCCACATTCTCCGGCGTGGATTTATCCAAACCTTTAAAAGTGGTAATGAGTCGTTCATCTCCCGGACGCTACGCCCTTCACGAATTTGCCAAAAACGTCTCGCGCTTCCGGGCCACCGACGCGCAATCAAACGCGCTTCGCGTGGAGCACAAAGATCCTTACAGTTGGGACGTAACCCCGCAAAGCGAAACCATCATTTGCTACTACACCCTTTATGGAGATTTGGTGGATGGTACCTACGCCGCCATTGACCAGACACACGCGCATTTGAACCTCCCCGCGACGCTCATTTGGGCCGAAGGCATGGCAGGCGTTCCGGCAACGCTTGCGTTTCATGTCCCGGAAGGCTCTGGTTGGAAAGCCGCAACCCAGCTCATTCCCAATCCCGATGGTACATTCTCTGCGCCTGCTATCGCGGGCTCCGCATTGGAGTGGATGATGGATAGCCCAGTCGAACTGAGCGCCAGTCCCATCAGGGAGTGGACCTACGCCGGCCAAACCTTCCGCTTAGCTCTGCATCATCAGGGCAGCGATGCGGACGCTGAACAATTTGAAGATCTGTGCAAGCGAGTCGTAGCCGAGGAACGCGGTGTCTTCGGCGAACTTCCTCACTACGATCACGGAACCTATACATTTCTCGTCGACTTTCTCCCCTGGGCACACGCCGATGGCATGGAGCATCGTGATTCAACCGTCATTACTGGAGACCTTGAATTGAAGAACTCCATGCAACGCGCCATAGGCATCGTCTCGCATGAGTTTTTTCATTCCTGGAACGTCAAACGCATTCGGCCGAAGTCGCTTGAGCCGTTTGCTTTTGAACGCGCCGACATGTCAGGGGAACTGTGGTTTGCCGAAGGCTTCACTAATTACTACGGCGACTTGGTGCTCAAGCGCGCCGGCCTAGACACCTTAGATGATTTCGCCCAGAATATGAGCGGGGCTCTCAATGCTGTCCTCAACGACCCCGGCCACAATGTGGCATCGGCTGTCGAAATGAGTCAGGACGCGCCGTTTGTCGATGCCGCGAAATCCGTAGATCCAACCAATTGGGGCAACAACTTCATTTCGTATTACATCTACGGGCAAGCGCTGGCGTTTGGAATCGATCTCGCAATTCGCGAGCGATTTCCAGGCAAGTCGCTGGACGACTGGATGCGTACGATCTGGCGCGAACATCCCGACATCGAAAAGCCTTACACCATCGCAGATCTTGAGAACACGCTGGCCAAGACCACTGGCGATCCAGCGTTTGCTCATCAAATCTTTACGGACAACATCACCGGCTTAAAGCCACTGGACTACGCAACTTTGTCCGATCACGCCGGATTCGCATTGATATTGGCCCATCCAGGTAAACCCTGGTTAGGCGGTCCGGATTTGCAGGAATCGGAGAACGGCTTGCGCGTGGCAGATCCCACCTTGCGTGGGTCGCCGGTTTATGCGGTCGGAATTGACACTGGCGACGCAATATATAGCTGTGGACAGGACGAAGTGAAGACGATAAGCAATTTGAGTGCTTGTTTAGCCCTGCACAAGCCCGGCGACGCCGTAGTTCTTGGGGTTCGAGGGCGTGGCGGCGACAGAACGGTTACAGTTCAACTAGGGCAAGATCCAACCTTGGAATTGAAGGCATACGAACAGTTGGGTCGGTCAGTGCCGAGTGACATAGAAAGATTTCGGAAGGAGTGGCTTGGCTCGAGGAGTGCGAACTAATATCTAATATGATATTGTTATCTTCATGAGCTAGACCGGGTATGGGTCCAGGCTGGAGCCGACCAGCTCATTGTCAATATAAGAATATGGCTGCAGGGCAGTGCAGAGAGTGCGGGGGATTGCTTCGGAGGTCGAAGCGAAGGCTTGTGGAGCGTATCTTCTACGCCGAAGCGCATAAGTGTGCCAAATGCGGCACACGGTCCAAAACCGCTATTCTCGACTTCAAAAACATCCGCTACGCTAAGTGCCCCTGCTGCAAGTCGGTTGATCTCACCGTGCTTAAGCGCGTGGACAAAATTGACCGAATGAACAGCGGCTTCCGCAATTTTGTGAATCGGATCCTCGGCGGCAAGCTCTACCACTGTTGGTTCTGCCGCGTGCAGTTCTACGACACGCGGAAACGGCTTCTGGCCGGACGGGAACCCGGACTAAATCCTTTGTCAATGCCGAATGAAGACAGCGGCGACGTTAAGATTGCTTCTTGAGTTTCGGGTAGAATGCAAGGGTCACAAATAAGGCCCTCATGCAAAGACGTACCTTCCTACAATCCTCCCTGTCGGCATCGGCAATTGCGTTTGCCAAAGCCGAAGCTCAAGACAAAACCCCACGCGAATATTACGAACTCCGCCAGTACAAGCTGGAAAACGGACCTCAGAACCAGCTCACACATGGCTATCTGGAGAAGGCGTTGATACCGGCGCTGAATCGTATGGGCATGAACCGCATTGGCGCGTTCAACCTGTATCTAGGTTCCGAAACGCCTATGCTCTACGTGCTCATTCCCAGTGAATCGCTGGAAAAGTTGGCCACAGCCGAATTGAAACTGGCCGAGGACGAAGAATACCAGCGCGCCGGAACAGCTTTTCTAAAGGCGCCCGCCAAAGAACCAGCCTATGTTCGCGTCGAAAGCCAATTGCTGGTCGCCTTTGCAGGCTATCCCAAGTTAACTCCGCCGCCCGTTACCGAAAAGCACGGCTCGCGCGTGTTCCAATTGCGCACTTACGAAAGTCCCAGCAACGAAGACCACCGCATCAAGGTCGATATGTTCCACCACGGCGAATTCGATTACTTTCAGAAAGCCGGCTTCTGGCAAGTGTTCTATGGCGACGCGTTAATCGGCCCCCGCATGCCGCATCTAACTTACATGCTGGCGTTTCCCGAACTCGCAGCTATGGACGGAATGTGGAACGCTTTCTCTAACGACCCCGATTGGAAAAAGCTCTCCTCATCACCCAAATACGCATTTGAAAGCATCGTTTCCAACATCGACAGCCTGATTCTCAAACCCACTGCCTATTCGCAGATTTAGACATGCTACGTCTGGCTTTCGCATTTCTCACTTCCATGAGCATCCTGTCCGCCGCCCCGCCATTTGTGCCCTTGTTTCCCAATGGGGTTCCCGGCGGCAAACGCGACCTGGGCCCCGAGCGGGATACAACCACAGCCAAAGACAATCTTGTCGCCGGCCATTCGGTCATCCGGCTCGGCAATGTAGCTGAGCCTGCCATCGCCTTCTACCCTGCGCCCGACGCTAGCAACTCGGGTGCAACCGTCATCGTGTTTCCGGGCGGCGGCTACCGCATTCTAGCCATGGATCTCGAAGGCACCGAGGTTTGCCAATGGCTCAATTCCATCGGCGTCAATGCCGCGCTTGTGAAGTATCGCGTGCCCGAACCAGAAGGCATGCCACGTTATCAAGAGCCTTTGCAAGACGCTCAACGAGCAGTCAGCTACGTTCGCAGCAAAGCAACCGAGTGGCGCTTAGATCCGAAAAAAATCGGAGTGCTTGGCTTCTCCGCTGGCGGACACCTTGTCGCCATGGTCAGCAACAGCTTTGACAAACGTACTTATCCAGCGCAAGATGCCATCGATGAAATCAGCAGCCGCCCAGACTTCGCCGTGCTCATCTATCCCGCTTATCTCGCAGTTGGAGACAAACTCGACAAACTAGCCCCCGAAGTGTTCCTGAAGCCAAACGGACCTCCCGCCTTCATCGTCCAAACCGAAGACGATCCGGTACATGTCGAAAGCAGCTTGGTCTATTACCGCGCACTTAAGGACGCGAAAGTGAAAGCCGAACTGCATCTCTTCTCCGTAGGCGGCCACGGATATGGCATGCGACCCGATCCCTCCAAACCCGTCACCGACTGGCCCAAGCTAGCCGAAGCCTGGTTGCGAGGACAGGGAATTCTCCGCTAGCGCACTTACATGATTTGGTGCGGATTCAGTCGCTCCGAGTGAGGGCAAGGCATTCGGACCGCCTGCCGCCGGGTGGTTTACTGCCCAGACGACGCTGCTTTTGAGTGCGCTACCTCCAGGTGTCGTTTGTATTGTGCCAAAGCTTCGTCCGTTGCGAGCTTTGCTGCACGCACCTGTTGCTTAATGGCTTTTGCTTGCTCAGGCTCAACCTCGCTGGAACTGCGAAGAACTAGGTTCCAGTGATCATCGGCGGTTTTCTCCAGCAACGCTTCTAACTCAGCACACGTCGCGCAACCACGCACTGATGACTCCTTCCAATAGCCACGATCATGCTTCAAATCCGGCGTGGCGGGCAGCAAGTAATCGCCCCCGCGTATTATGGCACCTTTTCGCCATGGCTGGTGTGGCAACCAACAGTAAAAATACACAGTCACAAATACCGGGATAAATTAATCAGGGAAAAAAGGCTTCGCCCGCTAGCGATTGGATGTACAATTCAGCTAACAAAAATGGCCGATCGACGCTCAGATTTGCCCCCACCGCGACTAGCGCGCTGCTCCGGCACACCTAACTAAGGGAGATTTCATGAATATCAGGATGACCGCAAAGCACAGAAACATACTCAAGACGTTTGTTACTGGTTCCATGCGTCTTGCGGAATTTGCCATTACCAATGAATGCGTCGCCAAGTGCACCTTCTGCGACATCTGGAAGCAGCGACCCAGGCAATACGTCGACAAGGAGAAAGGGCTGCTGGCGATTGATAAACTTGCCGACTTTGGCGTCGCCCATATCACTCTCACCGGCGGCGAACCGCTGCTTCACCCCAACATCATCGATTTTGCCAAGAAATGCACTTCCCGTAATATCCATAACGCGGTTCTTGACGCGGCCCCTTCACTCGTCACCGAGCCCATACTCGACGGCCTGGACGAAGCGCTCACTGACATGATCTCCATCTCATTCGACTCGGATGATCCTAAGGTCTGCGAGGAATCCAGACGGATTCCCAACATCCTGCCCGAAATCGAAAACGCGGTGCAGAGGATCAAGCGGACGAAGATCAAATCCATGGCTTCCATCCTTATCTGGAACAATAACCACGATCGGATGGAAAAGGTCTTCATCAAGGCGACGGATATGGGATTCGACCACATCTCCGTCAATTACCCGACTTTCTCCAAATCAGTTTTATATCCCCTGGGCGGAGAAGGAATCAGCCTGTCAAGAGGCGCGGTGATTCAGTCGCTCAAAAGCATCATTGAAATCAAGAAGCTGAACAAGTACCCGATCGTCAACTCCATCGCGTCGATGGAGAATATTATCCAGTACCTCACAGATCCGGCGAAGGTGCGCTACCAATGTCTGGGAGGGTCTCGTGTCATGTTCGTGGACTGGTTCTTAGATGTGAGGCCGTGCATGCAGCTTCCGCAGGTGCTGGGCAACATCCTCACGATGACAAAAGATGACTTTGCCACAGAACCATGCAACAGGTGCAACATGAGCTGGTACCGCGATTTCAGCACCTTTTTCCATGGAGTGAAATCGTTCCCTGTTTACCTGGAATCGGCAACCTCGTCTCGCGGATTGTATTAACCCGTCGGCGGGGTCGGTCCACACCTGCGACCTATCGCGCCTCATGCCAAGTAGGGCTCGCCAGTCCAATCTGCCAAAGCGGGCCGCCCTCGTACAGCACTGTCTCCAGCTTCAAAAATCCAGGAGCTTTTCCGCCGATAATCCAGATGCGCCCATCCGGAGGCTGCTTGCCAATAAAAGGAGCAATCAACCCGGCGATCCCACCGATATCAATCTTGAACTTATAGCAAAATGCCTTTCTCTCTATTCCATCTAGATAGAAAGAATCCTCCCCTGCAGGCGTAATCTCAAGCTTGACAATGACCGGCTTTGGTGTTGCAATGAGCATCGAAACAGTTGTCTTTGGAGAGTCTGGATCGACGTCCATAATCAGCGTTGGCAACATCCCATTCACAAGATCAGGCGGCAGTTTCAAGCGATCGGATATCGTCTTCTCCTTACCGTCTTCATCCTTGTCATGCACCGTCACCAAACCCTTGCCAACATTTAACGACAGATCAATCGCATGCTTGAAGCTGGGACCTTTTTGAATTAAGTGGTAAGTCAGCAACTGATACGTGCTTCGCTGCGCGTAAAGGGCGGTCTCCTCATGTAACGACCCATCTTTGAAATGAAAAATGAGCTCTGCCGTTACCCGGTTCCCTTTTGTGGTTTGCAAAAGATCGCCCGATGCCAGCGCCCTACCTTCCATATCGCGCAGCACCAAAAAGCCGTGAATCAATCCTTGCTGATGGTGGACAGTAACCGGATCGGCAGCCGCCAGAACGGAAAATGTAAGTCCCAAGGCAAGGGCTCGCAAGCGAACGCCGCCGCAGTGCACTAATGACTGCCCACTACAATCTGGTTTCGCACCTGCGTCACACCTTCCACTTGAGCCGCAGCCGTCTCAGCTGCTTTTTTTTGGTCCTCGTTCGCAACCGTCCCGGTAAGGGTCACCACGCTTCCTGCCAAGTGGACGTCCACATCGGTGAGCGTAGTAAGCCCGGCGTCGGACGCCACTTTCGTTTTCACTTTGGCCAGCAGTGCTGCGTGGCTCAACGCCACCTGCGCGTGCCCTGCTGGATCCTGCCTCTCAGGACCAACAGCGGCCTGCACCTTGGAGCTCAAATCTTTGGCTTCTTTTGTAATCTCCTGGTCAGCCTTCTTGGCTCCCTCCGCGACCTCATGACCAGCGTCGCGCGTCTGTTGCTTCGCTTTTTCTTGTCCGGATGAACTGCACGCCGTTAAGCCGATCACTAGAATAATTCCCAGCAATGCAAATGAGGGTCTCATCAGGCGCTCCTTCAAGGAAGACTTGCACCTGAATATTTCGTTTCCCTATATTGCGAAGCTACTCCGCAGTATGACCACCTAAAACCGGCGCCCGAAAGCAACGTGTTACCGCCGAACAAAAGGAAAAATTAACCGGGATAACCGGTAAACTCAGGCGCAATATTGACCGTTCTAGCGTCTTTAGGCTTAGGTTCGCTCTAACTCAATACCCATATTTTTATGAATCCAAAAAATCGCCGCTACCAAGTTAAGGACGGAGACTCTTTGTCAAAGATTGCACGTGAACAGTATGGAGATCCGATGGTTTGGTCGCATATTGCGCAGGCCAATCGAGTACCAAATAGCGGGCTCATTCTGATTGGAATGACGCTAGATCTACCTTCGATACAAACCGTTCAGCGGCCATCTTCATTCAGGACGGACGTCATGCCTATGGCTCCGGGCGGCGGCGGTGGATCAACACCGGCTCACCATTTATCTTGGCCAGCTATCACTTTCTCATTTGAACGAAATTTCAAACCATTTACTTTTACCGTTCAGGACGGCGAGTTCGAAGTGGAAGTAAAACTGACGGGCGAGATTACCATGTGGAAGAAGGGAAGTGTCGGCAATTTCGAAATTGATGGAGCCAATGGTAAAGTTTCAGCCGGACTCGTAAAAGAATACAAGACACAGTTTGCGCAGTTTGTTGGTGAAACAAAGTTTTTCTATGATGCGAAGTCGAAGAAAGCAGGACTTGAGGGCGGCCTGGCCGTAACGTCCGGCGACGCCACTCCCAACTGGGCACCGCAGGTTCAATCCAATGGACCGACCATTGACTTCATCCAGAATCCGCCCATACCCGTCCAATTCACCGCCGGACCACAATGGAAATTCAAGGGCGATTTGGGCTACGACATTGGTATCACGGTAAAACCAAGCGGGGATAACCGTTTTGGGCCCAATCCGGCCTACGTCTTGGAAACGGTCAAATCGGCGAGTCTTGTACAATCCGGCGGCTCAAATATACTGAGCGGGCTGTTACACATCTTCGAAGACGTTCTAGGTGGAATTATCGCGGCAGGCGGAATCATTGTCACAATTGGTAAGGCGGTAACTAGCGAGCCACTCCCAGTGCCTGCTGTAGTCAGGCAAGTTTCATTCGCAGAAGCGGCGCGACTCTACAACTGGTCGCCGCAAATTCTATAAAAGTTCGCTGAGCCCTTCAGTTTCACTTCTTAGGAAATTGCTTTCTAAATTCGGCGATTTCTTTATGGGTCGGAGGCCAATCCGTATCGCACGTATTGCAGTGGAATACCAACGTGCCGGATTCAAGCAATGCTTCAAACTCGCTCTGCGTAAATTTCACCGTCTGGTTATGGTTATTAGGACATACAATCTCGAACGCCACACGCTCGCTCATCTAAGCTTCCTCCCGCTCGACAGCTTCGCCAATGGTTTGCTCTACGATTATGGTCACTTGCTGATGATAACGCGCGTCTCCGGCCGCCTGCGTATTAAAGTGGTCATCCGGCACTGGCAGTAACTGGTCATTGTGTTCGGGCGTTGCTTCCAGCATGCTAGGAAGAGGCCCTCCAACCGTGAGAATCGAACTCGGAACAGCAGCACTCATAACTTTGTCTGCCTTGAATCTCCCGCTCATTGCCCAACTTCACGCTGGTGATGGTGACAGCTCGCTGCCCGTTCTTACCCGTGCTGCATTCGTTCCGCCGGACGCGCCCGACAAAACGCCTGTTCTCCTGGAACTCTTCACCTCGCTGGGCTGCTCTAGCTGTCCACCGGCCGATAAATTGCTCTCTGAGATCGATCGCCGACAACCAATTCCCGGCGCGCGCCTAATTGTCTTGAGCGAGCACGTAGATTACTGGAACACCCCACAATGGTCCGATCCGTTCGCTTCTTTCTACTACACGGAGCGACAAAAAGAATACGATATGCGCATTGGCGTCGAGGCCTACACACCACAGCTGGTTATCAATGGAACCACGGCCCTTGTCGGGAGTAACTGGGCAAAGGCTGCAGATGCCATTCAACGCGTCTTGCAAGGTCCGCGCATCCCGGTCCATGTGACCGCAGCCCGCGAACCGGGGAAGGCGAAAATCGATATCACGGCTGGCCCGAACGCTGCTGCCAACAAAGCCGTCGTGATCCTCGCACTCGCTCACAACCAAGCCGAAGCGCCCGGTGGCGCCGAAAACGCCGGCCGCGATCTTAGTGAAGTTGCCGTTGCATACTCAATCAGGCAACTCGGCAAGATCGATGCCCAGTCCACATTTATCAAGTCGCTTTCCATTGACTTACCCACGAAGTCTCAAGTCGGAGATCTTCGCGTAATCGCCTTTGTGCGGAAATCTGACACGATGCAGGTAATCGGAGCAGATCAACTCGTTTTCTGACTTCTCGGCGCATGCTCTGTGCTCGTCCCTTAGTCCAGTCAATGGCTTCGAGGTCATTACAAGCTGATACGAGGTTACGATCACTCCAAAGTTCAGCTACCGCCAGAACACCATTTGAAGCGGCCGCAACCGCCGACCCAACAACTAACCAATACCTAAAGCGTTATCCGAAAAGCCACATCGCTGAGTTCCCCAAACCACAAACAAGCCACCAGAGCCCGCTGCCGAATTCATGAGCCCTTCCTCCGCCGCCAAACACCGCTGAAGCGCGCATTAAGTGCTCCGCATTTCTGGTTGTCGCTAGCGAGAATGTAATCACCAATCAGCTTCATATCGACCACGCACCCTCCGGTATCGCCATCGGTGTAATGCAACTCATTCCCTACGGGTGTGGCTTCACCTTTGAGGTTGCCAAAGTGCTGATTGCCGTTGGATCCATTCCAGATCGCCGTTCCCTTGAGCGTTAGCCGGCCATTGGTCTGCGAGGGTAGGATATCAACCAAGTCCTCGCCTCCATGCCAGATCCCGAACCAGGCCTTCAGAGACGGGTTAGCATCTGCGTCAACCGCTGTAAGGTCGGAACTGGGAATCCAAGCTGGTCCGGCACCTTTAGCAGTCGTCACATATCCGCAGGTCCAACCGTCTGTCGTGTTAACAGGCTGGACGGTATCGCCTCTCTGTGCCTCACCAGAGGAGCAATTTCCATTGGCGTAGCACTGCCAGGATGTAGTTGCAGTCGACTTCACAACGGACAGTTGCTGTCTGCCGACATCTAACTCTGGCAACGAGCACATGCTTTGGGGATGATCTTGGCCCAAGGCAAGCAAGGTGAAAATCAGAAACGAGCACACGAGACAAATTCGGCGAGCCATTTTGCTGCTCACCTAGACGGTGTTTGCCGCGAAAAAGGTTACCGTTGTGCCACAGCCGGATTAGACGGAGAATTGCTAGGATCGTGCCTTCACGCGCCGCTTACTGCGCCCCATTCCCATGCACGACTTGTTGCTTGGTCCAATTCCCAGGTATCACGCCGTTTGGATTCGCGTTCGAGTCATTCGTTTGATAGCCGACTTTGCCGGTGCTATCAACCCACGTATAGCTGTACGAGCTGGATGCTTTAGTCAACTGCCCTGTATTCGGATCCACCACGGTTTGGCGGTCCAGCGCGTAATCCACCCAATCGGATGCCGCCGTAGAGCGCGCGTTCATGCCCGCCTGCGTCTGCTGCATCGACATGTTTGTGCCACGCTGCACGGTCGCCATGAACTCGTTGTGCATCCGCTGACGAGATGCTTGCTGTTCATCGAAATTCTGCTGTTGTGCCTGACGCTGCGCAGCCGCCTGATTAGCCATCTCTCGCGACGCCTGATATTGTTTATTCACCGCCTCATTCGTCGCAGCTACAAACTGGTCACTGCGCTGCTGGCTCCGCTGCATATAGGCATTCTGCCAGGCTTCATTCCCGTGTCCCATCATCCCCGGTGCCTTCCAAACTCGCATCAGCGCGTCAAACTGGTTTTCCGGGCTTGTGAAGTAATTCAGATGGGTTTCACACTGGTCGGTAGTCGATGTGCCCCCCATCGTGTAATACTGTTCCCTGCAAGTCAAAACCAGTCCAAATTCCCCTTTCATCGCAAAGCTTCCGTTCTTGTAGCGGACAATCGCTTGCGCCAGTTCCACCGTTACCTTCGGGGGCCGCACCCGCATCGCCGCATACTTCCCTGCAACCGAAGCCTCAGCATCGCGCTGGTCCTTCTGTACCCTTGCATTTACCTCGGCTGGAACTGGATCGTCCGCCACATATTCCACTTTCATAACCTGGGCCAGATGTTTCAAGAAGTCTTGAGCGCTCATGGGCCCACCTAGCGGCAGACAACCCGGTCGAGCTTTAAACATCGGTCCCGAGCCCCATACCCATCCCATCCTCGGCATCAGTTCCTCATAACTCAATCCATCGGGACTCGATGCACGCCAAACCATGGACGCCCCGCCAATGCAACCATCCTGCTGCATCACCATTCCTCGGAAATGCCACGTCGCCGGAATGGTGACCGAAAAAGCTTTCATATTGTTCATGCTCGGGTCCAGGATGTCCTCAGTGCGTGTGCCGCTTGCGGTGACGTTGCTGACAGCCTCCGTGACGCCGGCTGGACTGGCCGCTGCAGTTTCCGTCGGACGTTGGCAGCCCAAGAAAACGAGCGCCATGACGCTGATCCCGGTCCTAACTGTGAAGCTTTTCCTGTTGTTTCGCATCTGTGCCCTCGCTTGGTGAGGCGTCAACCAAAGCCATACTGCCTCACTGATTCAATCCAATTTCGCGGAAAAACATGTAGCGGCAGTACCTTACCTTGGTTTCTCAGTGGCGAGGCACTTGTTTCCAAAGCTTTAGTCTTTGAGTAGGAATGAGCCATTAACAAACGCAGTGCGGGAACTCATATCTGGGCTTAGGGGTCTAAAGAGAATAACCGCCAACGCATTTGCGGCATGCCTAAACTATTCCTTGCATTCACGATTCCGTTGATCCTTGCAGGCATCTGCGTCTATGCGTGTTCTTCAGGAAGCCCGATTTGGTCAAAAAGTGCGAAGTCCGACACCGCTCTATTTCGATTTGTCGTTGGGACGGATAAGGACGCCAGGGCCGGATACATTGACATAAACGGCAAAGTTGTCATTCCGCCGATTTTCCAGAGTTACGGCAACGATGAGGTGGACGATTTCTTCGATGGGATTGCGTTGGTGCGGATCGCGGACCAGGAGTGGTACATCGATTCGAAAGGCAACAAGCTATTTCGCAACCGGAGATCCGGGGTTTTTTCAGAAGGCTTGACCACTTTCGAGCAAGGTGCCAAGGTTGGATATCTCAACAAACAAGGCTTGGTCTCCATTCCGCCCCTCTTTGATTCGGCGGACAGCTTTTCAGAAGAGCTTGCGGCGGTTGAAGTCGGAGATCGATACGGTTATATAAGTCGCACGGGCATCCTAGTTATCAAGCCTGCGTATGTGCTGGCTCTGCCGTTCAGCAACGGGATAGCGCGCGTCGTTAAACAGGGCGGATGCCTCTACATTGGCTACGGTGCCTGTGATCCGTTCAACCCCTTGGTGCTGCCCTTCCAGCCTGGCAAATATCGGCACCCCACAATGCATGAGCGTCCCTGTGCCTACTCTTTCATAGATAAAACCGGACGGGAACTGTCCCCAACGACATACCGCGACGCGAAGGATTTTGCTGAAGGATTGGCACCCGTTGGCGACGGAAGTCGATGGGGCTTCGTCAATGTGAATGGAAGCATCGCCATTCCTTTGCAGTACCAGAATGCCCAGCCATTCTCGGAAGGTCTTGCGGCAGTTGAGATGAATGGTAAATGGGGTTATGTCAATCACTCCGGCGCGATAGCTATACCGGCCACCTATGCCGCCGCTCTCGGTTTTTCTGAAGGGATCGGGCTGATTCTCGATGCCTCGGGGCAATACCAATTCATCGACAAGCAAGGACGCCAGGCCATTCCTGGATCTTTCATTGTGGCGAGCAGTTTCGCCATGGGTCGTGCTCACGTGCGCACTGGCATCGGCTACGATACGGCAAGATGGGCATACATAGACCGCTCTGGTCGGGCTATTTTCCGTTATACCGCGAATGGCGAGATCAGACCGTGATAATGAAATGTTCCTCGCCTGCGGTGCCGTAGTTATCGGTGTCCAAGAACTCACATCGCTTGCCTCTGGCGCGTAATTCGGATCATTCGTAGTGCGGTAGTTTCCAAACCCCCCTTGTTAATCAGCCATTCGCTCGCCATACCAACTAGAAACAATACTTGCGGCATCATCCTGGAGTCAGTAGTTGCGCTTCTAACTAAAGAGAAACTACTACCGGTCGATACAACCACTGAAAGGTTCACATCGGCACAATGAAAAATTCAAACACAATACAATCGATAACTCGGAGAGTACTCCAGGGAGTCTCGACGTTGGCGTTTCTCGCATCCACGGCAATATCAGCTCACGCACAAGATAGCATTGGAGGACACATTGGCTTTGTGCTCCCCCTCGTGACCACTGCTGGCGGTCAGACAACTACTATTGCAGACGGATTTTCAATCGGATTTCCAGTCGGAATCACCGTTAAGAGCAAAGGTCCGTTAGCATTTGACATGGAACTCGTTCCTTCCGTCCAAGGCTCTCCTAGGAAAGTAGATACAACAATCCATCCTGGACTTTTGTGGTCATTGGGAAAAGGCTTTACTGTTGGAATGCGGGCGGCGTTTGTCGTGAATTCATCAGAGTATGGTTTTACTCCACTCCTAAACAAAAGCTGGCCGATCAAAAGTGAGGACGGCTTCTTTAAGGCTTACTTCGTCGAAGCCGACCTGCCCGTCCGTTTTGATCGTCCTGCCGGTGGACCGGCTACAAATCCCGTCACATTTGCCATGCATTTTGGCTTAGGCTTCTGATCCGTCACTGCTCACATATCGGCATGCACAACGACTACCGTCGTCAAACAGAGCCACACTGTGAAGCATTTGCTAGATCACCACATTATTCCAACCCCCACTTGACACGCCTGAAGCCTTCGCTATATCCTTTACCTAGCTAGCAATGCCTAGCTAGGTATGCCAAAAAGCAAAAACGATAAACTGCAGGGCACTTTGACGCTCCTCGTCCTGCGCACGCTGGAAAGTCGCGGAGCCTTGCATGGTTACGGCCTCTGCGAACACATTCGCCAGGTATCGGGTGCCCTCCTCGAAATGGAAGAAGGCTCGCTTTATCCCGCCCTACATCGCATGGAGCAAGATGCCTGGGTCTCCTCCAAATGGGAACTCACCGACAAAGGTCGCCAAGCGAAGGTTTATGCCATTACCGCGCGTGGAAAACAACAACTAGCCCACGAGCAGGAAAGCTGGGAACGCCTCACAAGTGGCGTTAAGAGAGTGTTGCGGTATTCCTAATGCCTTGGTATCAGCGCTGGCGCAACGTTTTTCGGCCCGAGAAGCTCAACGCCGAGTTGGATCGGGAATTCCAATACCACTTGGCGGAAGCAACGGACCGTTTGATGGCGGAAGGAATGCCGCGCGAGGAAGCACTGGCGGAAGCGCGGCTCCGGCTGGGCAATTATTCGATTCAAAAGGAAAGCACACGGGATATGAACATCGCGGCTTGGCTTGATTCGACGCGTGCCGACATTGTTTATGGACTTCGGCAGCTAAAACTCAATCCCGGATTCACCACCATAGCCGTTCTCTCGCTGGCACTCGGAATTGGTGCGAATGCCGCCATTTTTCAGCTGGTCAATGCCATCCGGCTAAAAACATTGCCGGTTCCCAATCCCCAGGAATTGGTCTTGATCGATTTCGAAGATGGCTCGGTGCGGCATGGCTCGGGCTGGGGTCCGCACGGAATTGCCAGCTATCCGCAGTGGGACCAAATCCGAACTCATCAAAGGGCATTCAGCGATGTCATGGCGTGGCACCAGGAACAGTTCAACCTGGCTTTGGGTGGCGAGCCGCATTATGCGCGCGGCCTGTACGTCAGCGGCAGCTTCTTTCGAGGCCTGGGTGTCAGCGCAATACTGGGACGCACTCTGACTGAGCGCGACGACAGCGATACGTGTTCGGCTGGAACCGTGATCAGCTACGCGTTTTGGCAGCGCCAATTCTCGGGCGACCCTGGCGTCATTGGCCGCAAGCTAACTCTGAATGGATATCCATTCGCAATCATCGGAGTGACACCGCCGTCCTTCTTTGGACTCGAAGTGGGAGGCCAGTACGACGTCGCAATCCCCATTTGCGCGGATCGCCTGTTGGCGCACGGTTGGAAGGGTCGCATACCGCTTAACACAGGATTTTGGCTTGCGATTTTGGGACGTCTAAATCCAGGCTGGACCACTGCGCGAGCGACTGCGCATTTGCGTGCGATATCACCGGAGGTTATGCGGGCGACATTGCCCACAAGCTACCGGCCAGAAGAAGCCAAGGGCTATCTGGCCAACAAGTTAAAAGCAACGGAAGCGGGTTCTGGCGTTTCGGAATTGCGGACTGCATACGAACGTCCGCTATGGTTGCTTCTAGCAACTACTGGGCTTGTCTTGCTGATATCGTGCGCCAATCTGGCCAACCTGCTATTGGCGCGTGCGGCGGTTCGCGAACCTGAGATTGCCATGCGCCTAGCCATCGGTGCATCGCGCTGGCGATTAGTGCGGCAACTACTGGCCGAGAGTGTCCTCTTAGCCGCCGCCGGGGCTTTACTGGGATCTGGTCTGGCTCTGATACTCAGCCGCAGCCTGATGCTGCTGATGAAGGTGTTTGTTGACCTGGCGCCCGATTGGCGGATGCTTGTATTCACAGCCGGGGTAGCAACACTGACATGTCTTCTGTTTGGACTGTTGCCGGCGGTCCGAGCCGCCTATCTGTCGCCCGCCTCAGCTATGCGTGCAGGCGTGCGCGTGACGTCTGGTCGTGAGCGGTTCAGTTTCCGCCGAGGGCTGGTTGCAACACAAATCGCCATGTCGCTGGTGTTGCTGTTTGGCGCGTTGTTGTTCGTAAGAACTCTTAATAACCTTTCGACCGAAGACCCCGGATTCAAGGCTGACGGAATAGTAACGGCCAACATCGACTTCGGCAAGTCACCTATCGACTACGTCGCACGAGACGCTAGCGTCTCTGAAACCCAGCGCTCCTCCGAGAAGAGACGTTCCATCTACCACGAAATCTCCAAAAGGTTTTCCGCCATTCCCGGTGTCGCTTCAGTCGCGCAGGTGGATTTTACGCCCGTAAGCGACAGCAGTCGGGACAATCTCGTTGGCGTCGATGGCACAGCGGCGGTTAATGGAAAGGACTGCAACTTCGACTCACTCGGCCCTGGCTATTTCAGAACCATGGGGACAACTGTTCTTGCGGGCCGCGAGTTCAATGACCGCGATACCCTTTCGGCTCCCAATGTGGCGATTGTGAACGAAACATTCGCGCGTACCTTCTTGGGCGGAGCCAATCCGGTCGGACACACATTCCGTGTATCAGCCGAGGCCGGAAAGGCTGAACCGGTATATCAAATCGTCGGACTGGTTAGGGATTCCAAATACCATGATTTGCGCGAAGATTTCCAGCCCATCGCGTTCTTCCCGAAGACTCAGGATGACGCGCCGGAATCGCAAGCCACCTTCGTCCTAAGAACCTCACTGCGCCCAGGGTCAGTGATGAAGGCCGCCAAGAACGCAATCCGAGACATGGACCCGGCCATCGAAATTGAAATCCACGCTCTCTCAACGCAGCTTCAGAATTCCCTCCTACGCGAGAGGCTGATGGCAACGCTGTCTGGAGGCTTCGGTTTTCTTGCTGCCGTGCTGGCGATGCTCGGATTATACGGCGTCATTTCGTACACTGTGGCGCAGCGGCGCAACGAGATTGGCGTGCGCGTGGCGCTGGGAGCAAATCGCGCCAACGTTGTGGGCTTGGTAATGCGAGAGGCGTGCTTGTTGCTGGCCGTAGGATTAGTCGTAGGCATCGGGTTATCGCTGTGGGCTGGAACAGCGGCCGCCACGCTGCTGTTCGGTCTGAAGCCACATGACGCTGTTTCGCTTACGGCGGCAGCAGCTTTGTTAGCGTTGATTGCACTGCTGGCCAGTTATGTGCCGGCTAGACGTGCCGCAGGCTCGGATCCCATGTCGGCGTTGCGAAGCGAATAACCAAGCTCCTTGTTAGCCCAACCGCCTACAATCTACTACCTCAGTCGATTCGTCGTGTTCCCGCCGGAGCGAGCATCGCCAACAGCCTGCGCCTACCGTGTGCGATTCCATCAATTCATTTTGCGTACAATCGGTGGCTCTTTGATACTCCAACGTAACCGGCACATAGGCCACTGGCACCATCGGTTCCCGTATCTCTCGACACCGTGCGTCTCCACTCCGGGGCCACATTCATGACTCACCTACGCGCCGAAAGCATTTCATCCTTCGCTGCGGTAGGGAAGACCATTTCCTATTCGCTCCGAAGCGCCGCCAGTGGATCAATTCGCGATGCACGCCTGGCCGGCGCATAGCCAGCTAGCATTGCGGCGCTCAGCAGGATCCCACCCGCCACCACCAACGTTCCCGGATCATTGGGCTGCGTCTCAAACAGAAACGATTTAACCAGCCGCGACCCGATCAACGCGGCTGGCACGCTGATCGCAAGTCCCACCGCTACCAGTATTAAAACGCGTCGCAAAACCATCCAAACCACGGCACCGCGTCGCGCGCCCACAGCCATCCGGATTCCAATTTCGCCCACCTGCCGCGCAACGCTATAAGACATTGTTCCGTATAGCCCCACGCACGCAGTCAACAGCGCCAGAATCGCAAAACCGGTGCAAAGTTTCGCGAACGTGAGTTCCCGGCTGATCGTCCGATCAATCTCCGCAGCCTGTGTCACCAAGTTTGTAACAGGTATGCGGGAATCTGCCTCCCGCACAATCTCGCGCACGCTCTGCGCCAATCTCAGCGGATCACCCGTAGTGCGAAGCGCGTAAGTAACTCGGTCCGAAGGATACTGGCTAACCGCTACCAATACGGTCATGGCGCTCTCCTCTTCATTTTTCAAACCGCCGTACCGCACGTTGGCCGACACACCGACAATTTGCAGATCGCGCTTCTCATCCGGAAGCGTGATGCGCTGGCCCACCGGATTCTCGTGCTCGAAATAAGTCCGCGCTAGTCGCTCGCTGATCACGGCAACCGGCATGGAGCCCGCTTGGTCGCGCTCGTCAATCTCACGCCCGGCCAGAATCGGAATCTGCATTGTCGTCAGAAATCGTGGTCCCGCAGCCATAACGCGCGCGCCTTGGATGGTAACCGCACCAATCTTCATCGGCCCCTTGATAGCCTGCCCGGTGTGGGCGGCGTTTATGATTGACGATTGTGAAAGCGTCGCGTTACTGACTCCAGGAATCAATTCGAAGCGTTTGCGCAAGCCCGCGTAAAAATTGATCATCTCCGGCTCGCGATGCCCGGCTTGGCGCGCATTCAAAGAAAACAGAAGGATGTTCTCGCGAGCATACCCCAGTTGGACCGAGTGCAGGTTGTTGAGTGTCCGCACAAACAGACCCGCGCTGAACAGGATGACAAAAGAGATCGCGATTTGGGCAACCACCAAAACGTGCTGCGCTCGGCGTCGTGGTCCACCTCCACGGCCGTTTTTCAAGGCGGGCAAAACGTCCGGCCTCGTCGATTGGATCGCCGGAACAAGCCCAAATAACAGCCCGCAAAGCATTGAGAGCACCGCCGTCACCACCAGCACTTTCCAGTTCAATTCCGCGTGCAGCGTAAAGTTCTCCTTCCCATTGGAAAGCAGAAACGTCAACCATCGCACGCCCCAAATCGCAAACAGAACCCCCAATGCTCCGCCCAGCGACGCCAGCATCACACTCTCGGTAAGCAACTGCCGCACTAGCCGGAATCGTCCCGCTCCCAAACTCAGCCGAACTGCCATTTCGCGGCGTCGCGCGGCGGCCCTTGCCAGCAATAGGTTGGCAATGTTCGCACACGCAATCGCCAGAATCAATCCCACCATCGCCAACAGCAAGTACAAAGGCTTGGAGTACTGGCGGCGCAAACTACCTAGACCAGCGGCCCCAGGATTCAAAGTCAGAGCAGGTAATTTCGCGCGCTCACCGTCCGTCGTCGCGGTGGCGGCAACCCACTGATGAAAACGAGGAGCCAGTGCCGCCTGCGCTTGAGCCATGCTTACACCCGGACGCAGCCGACCCATCATTTCAATCCAGTAAAAGTTTCCGTCCGGATACATTTTAGCCGCGCGTGCGCCTTGCACCAGCACATTCGAATGCAACGGAAGGTAAAGATCCGGTGCTGCGGCAGGGTCCACACCAAAGAATTCCGGAGGCGCAACGCCAATCACCGTGAAAGGAATGTTGTCTACTAGTATCAACTGTCCAATCGCATTCTGCGGCCCCCCAAAGCGCTGCTGGCTGGTCGCAGAGCTGATGACTGCAGTCGGTGCTGCACCGGGACTGTCATCTTCGGAGTCAATCAGACGTCCCGCGGCCGCTGGCACTCCCAGTCCGCGAAAATACCCGCCGCTAACGTATTCCGTGCTCGCGCTCGTGGCCTGCCCTCGGATGGACAGGGTGCTGGTCAGTCCGTTGAAGTATCCGAAAAGCGTTGAAAAAGCCGGATTCTCTTCCCGAAGCGTCTCAAACGCGCCGTACGGAAACATCCCGCTCACCATGCTGCCTTTGGCGCCCGGCCACGCAATCCCTTGCACACCGTGCATAACGTGAACCCATTCCTTGCTCGCGTTATACGGCGGCGGGCTATGCCAATTTAAGACCACCAGCGACTCGGGATTAGCCACGGGAAGCGATCGCAACAGAATCGATTCCATGAAGCTGTAGATCGTAGTGTTTGCTCCGATGCCCAGTGCCAGCGACAAGACCGCCAGTGCGCTGAACACCTTGTTGGCGATCATCGTGCGAATGCCATAGCGGACATCCTGCCCAAGTTCCGACCAAAACCGTGTCATCCAAATCTCCCGTGACTCTTCCTGCTTCAGCCCGACATTGCCAAATCGCCGCCGTGCTTCCACTCGCGCGTCCTGCGCCGTCATGCCCTCCGCGTGCAGTTCCGCAGCCTTTTCTGCAAGGTGGAGTTCCATTTCCTCACGCAACGCCTCGCTGCGCCTCGTGCTTTGTATCCAATACCTCAGTCTTCGCCACACGCCCGTCACTCCGCTCCCATCACGCGCGCGATCGCCAACGTAAGTTTGGCGTATTGGCGGGTCTCAACGGCCAGTTGTTTCCGGCCCGCCGCGGTAATCTTGTAGATCCTCGCCCGTCGATTATTCGCGGTGACGCCCCAGGCACCGTCTATCCAGCCGTGTAACTCCAGCCGCTGCAGAGCGGGGTAAAGCGAACCTTCCTCTACCAGCAACTCATTGTCGGACGATTGTTGAATGAACTGGACGATGCCGTATCCATGCAGGTCGCGCAACGACAGCGTTCGCAGAATCAACATGTCCAGTGAACCAGGCAGCGAATCGTTTTTCTGCGCCTTACGTCCCATACCAAGAATTCTTAGCTTACAGCTTTGAGAACCCGCAAGTCAAGATCAGAATCGCTGCCGGTGCCAGGAACCCAACGACGCGGTTTGCCTCAATTTGTAGAAGTTAACTAACGCCCGCCATCAGAAATGCTGCTAGGCCGTCGCCCTCGCATTCAGCTCAGGTGTTTGCGCCTAAAGGCAAGTCACCGCGGATTCCAGTCGCAAAGCTAAGGCCTCGGTGCAAATATCTTTCACATCGTATAACCGGTCTCCCTAAGCGCCATTCTCGTCGCGGACGTCAAACCCAGTCGGACATACGCGGCCCGATGATTCGCAAGGAACCCACGCCAGGGCTCGCTCGACCATTGCATCGGAGTACGCGCAGATAGCCGCTCCGGTAACCGCAGATCGTCGCCCATACAAATCTCATCAGCGTAGCGACTTACCTGCGTTACCGGCAGCGTCGTCAGATGTCGCCGATTTTCACGCCCGCTTCCACTCGCCGCTCCAAACAACTATCGTGCCGGTGCGTTTTGCGGCCTCCTCAGATCGGAGATCCTTTTATTTCACGCTGTTGTAATCTTTATCGCTGACAGGATCTAACCAAACAGTCTTTCCCTTTTGGGTCGGTGTAACCGCTATATACGCAAATCCGCTTCCCGGTGATGCGGCGTGCCAGTGCTCAACGCCCGGAAGGCACTTGATTACATCCCCTTTTTGAACGATTCGCACCGGCTTTCCCCGCTCCTGATAATATCCGGTGCCTTCGGTGACAAGCAGCACTTGACCACCCGGATGAATATGCCAATCCAGCTTTGCACCAGCATCATAGGTAGCTATAGCAATACTGGGATCGAACGTACTATCTCCTACGTTCAACTCTTTCAGCCAAATATTCCCCGTGTGATTCTTAACCGTGGATAACTCACCTCTCGGGAAAACCGAATCCGCTGTTTGTGCATCTGACCTTACGCTAAATAAAAGAATCACAGCGCAAGCAGCAATTGAAGCTTTTGTTCTCATGTTTTTCTTCTCCTTCGGTATTTTCTTAGTTGTTACGTACTGCTATGTTCGGCTTCGTCAGTCCGCGCGCTTCCAGCCACCAGTAGAACTCTTCTATCCAGTGATCACTGGTCGTGCCTTGCTTCCGCATGCTCCAGCCATGGCCGCCATGCTCATAGATATGAAATTCGGGCTTGTATCCGGCTACCTTCATCGCGTCGCAAAAAGCAACGATTTGCGGCCCCGCAAGATTGTCATCCTGAGCCATCTCCATAAATACGGGCGGTACGCCTTTGGGGATCGCAGGTACGTCGGGGAAAGGAGCACCATAAATTGGAGCGGCGAAATTGGGCCGCGCGCTCGCATCAGGATTCACGGCAGTGTATTCCGCAATCATGCCGCCTGCCGAAAAGCCCATGAATCCAACCCGATCTGGAAAGATCCCCCACTCGGCCGCATGCTCGCGTACTACCTTGATAGCTTGAATCCCATCGGCGATACCATACTTTCCGTCTTCGGCGATCAAGGCATGGTTGCCAAGTTGTGCCCCAAAGCGCGCGCCGCCCGATTGGCCTAATTGCGCATCCGTTTCGCCTTCCAGATGCGCCGTCCGATATTTCAAAACGAATCCCGCAATGCCCCTCGCAGCCAGCCACTCCGCGACTTCATGTGTATCTGTACCTAGGAAGACAAATCCTCCGCCTGGAGCGATAATGACGGCGGTGCCTGTCGCCTTAGCCGGATCCGGCAGATAAGCCGTCAGAGTCGGCGTCGTCACATTCACAATCGATTGCATCGGTCCGGCACTGATCGTCGCCTCCTTCTGCTTCCATTGCTCCGATCCCGGAGCGACACCCGGCCAAATATTGATGACGGTCTGAGCGCTTATTGAACCGGCCAAGATCGCCGTTACCAACGCAACTCCGATAAAAGACTTTCGACATACGCCGTACATAGTTTCTCCTGCGCTAAGTGCTACTGCTTGAACCTTGCGTGTCTGTGAATACATGTTTTCTCCAAAACTCAATCGCCCACCCTACCCAGCCATACGCATCCGTCCCTTCGCCCACCCCGAAGCCATGGCCGGCATTCTTGTATCTGCGGTATTCCACTTCTACTCCCGCCTCGCGCAAGTTCCGAACCCGCGCGTCAACCGTTGCCGCATTGGCTATCGGATCGTCCGCACTTGCCGTGATGAATGCAGGTGGGAAATCACCTGAATAACTCCTCTGTCCCGTATAGGCGATAACTACAATGGCCGGTTTCGGAAGATCGCCGCGAAGAACAATATTGCCCACCATCCGTGCGCCGGCGGATCCTCCCCACAACGAATAATCTTGCCTGTCAACGCCAAGCGTATCCGCATTCTTCTTCACGTAACGGATAGCCGCCGCCAGATCTTCCGTGGCTTTTTGTTCGCCGACTCGATACCGGATCACGAAAGCATTCAATCCCTTTTGACTAATCTCCCGCGCAATCGGAAAGCCTTCCTGCAGCGAACCGACATACGAAAAGCCCCCGCCCGGACAAACAATCGCGAATGGTGCTGCTGGCTCTCCACGGTAGAAAAAGAGACCGGTGTATTTCTTGGCTATGTCGTCCTGCTTTTGCCGGTCGCTATAAAAGTCGTAGAAGACCGTGAGCCCAGCGCTCACTTCGTCAATGAGTCCGTTCAGCGAATCCACCACCACATCGGCGCTTACATGACTGTGGTATGGCATCAGCAAGCCAACCTTATCCAGTCGCGTATCGAAATACTTGCGGTTATCCTCCCACGGCAAAATCAGTTCCCCGAAGCCTCTGAATGCAGGGTGATTGACAACGTCCCGGACGAAATGATCGGGGGTTAAATACTTGGCCGACACTTACTGTTCCGACATCTTCAGAACCGCCTCCGGAAGCCGAGCCCCTTGAATCGTGATCTTCGACGCGACATCTTCAATCTCCCGCAGATCGGCTCGTGTCAGTTCCACTGCCGCCGCGCCCAGGTTCTCTTCCAGCCGGTGAAGCTTTGTCGTTCCTGGAATAGGAACAATCCAGGGTTTCTGCGCCATCAGCCATCCCAGCGCTATCTGCGCCGGCGTCGCCTGCTTGCTTTCCGCAATCCGCTTCAGCAAATCAACAAGTGCTTGATTCGCTGCACGCGCCTCAGTCGTGAAGCGCGGAGATATGTTGCGGAAATCCGTGCTGTGAAATTCCGTGTTCGTCCCGATCTTCCCCGTCAGAAATCCAGCGCCTAGCGGACTAAACGGCACAAAGCCGATCCCTAACTCCTCGCACGTCGCCAGCACGCCATTTCGTTCGGGATCGCGCGTCCACAACGAGTATTCGCTCTGCACCGCCGTCACCGGCTGAACCGCATGTGCTCTCCGGATCGTCTTAGCGCCCGCCTCCGAAAGCCCAAAGTGCTTCACCTTGCCTTGCTCAATCAAGCCCTTCACCGCTCCCGCCACATCCTCAATCGGCACGTTCGGATCCACGCGATGCTGATAAAGCAGATCGATTGTATCCGTCTTCAATCGCTTTAATGACTCATTAGCAACCTGCCGGATATGCTCAGGCCGGCTATCCAGGCCATACCGACTCCCATCCGGCGCAAGACCAAATCCAAACTTCGTCGCAATAACCACCTGCTCGCGGAAAGGTGCAAGTGCTTCCCCAACCAGTTCTTCGTTGGTGAACGGACCATACACCTCTGCTGTGTCAAAAAATGTCACGCCCTGCACGACGGCAGCCCGAATAATCTGGATGCCCGCCTGCCGCTCCGTTGCCGGACCATAGCCCGAACTCAACCCCATGCAACCGAAGCCAAGCGCCGAGACTTTGAGATTCTTTCCTAAAATACGTTCTTGCATTGTTGCTTTCTAGTCTTCCTGTTGTTTCAAACTTTCTTCGTGGGCGCTTCCACCCCCGAGAGCCCTAAGACCCCTGCAGGCAATCGTGCGCCATGAACGGGCGTGCGGGCAAGCCCGGCATTCAACTCGCTAACTTCCTCAGGCGTGAAATGGACCCCATCTGCGCCCACATTGTCGTTCATATGCGCCATCTTGGTCGTTCCCGGAATAACAACAATCCAAGGCTTTTGAGCCATCAGCCAAGCCAGAGCAATCTGCGCAGGTGTTGCTCCCTTACGATGCGCCCATTCCTTCACCAGCGCAACAATTGCCAGATTGCCCGCGCGGTTCTCCGGCGCGAACCATGGCACCATCCCGCGAAAATCGCCCCGCTGCAACTCTGTGTTCTGATCGATATCTCCCGTCAGGAACGCCATCGCTAGCGGACTCCAACACACAAAGCCGATTCCGAGTTCCGCGCATATCGGCAAAATCTCCGCTTCCGGATCGCGCGCCATGATCGAGTATTCGTTCTGAACAGCCGTCAACGGCTGCACCGCATGCGCTCGTCGAAGCGTCTGCGGACCCGGTTCCGAAAGCCCGAAGTGCAACACCTTGCCTTGTGCGATCAGATCTTTGACCGTGCCCGCAACATCCTCAATCGGTACCGCCGGATCAACGCGATGTTGGTATAGCAGATCGATACGGTCCGTCCGTAGCCGCTTCAGCATTCCATCCACCGCCAGGCGTATGCGCTCCGGCCGGCTGTTAAGTCCACCCAACATCCGCCCGGTCTCAAGATCGATATTCCAACCAAACTTGGACGAGATCACCACCTGATTGCGGAACGGCGCAACCGCTTCGCCCAGAATTCGCTCCACTTCCAGCGGCCCATACGCTTCGGCGGCATCGAAAAGCGTCACACCCCGATCATGCGCCGCCCGAGCCAGCGCGATCATATCTGCCCGCTGCGGAGCTGTCGCGTAAAAGGTGCCGGTCATGTCTTGACACCCAAGCCCCACGCTCGAAACCTCCAACTGCCCGATCTTGCGCCGCCCGTTCTGAGGCCTCGCCGAAAACCCGCTCATGATTGTCCCGGCGCCTACCGCTCCAACTGCCCCCATAAACGAACGTCGGCTCAGATTACTGTATGGTTTTTGCATGCTCGCCCCTTCACAACCTATTAACGATTCACCAGATTCTTGTACTGACCCGGATACCTCTCGCCCTGAATTTCAATCCCGGCGACTGCATCGTGGATCTCGGCCAGATCCGCCGCTGTCAACTCGACGGCCGCCCCGCCCAGATTCTCTTCCAGCCGGTGCAACTTCGTGGTTCCCGGAATCGGTACTATCCAAGGCTTTTGCGCCAGCAGCCAAGCCAGCGCGATCTGTGCTTTGGTTACCTTCTTCCGGTCGGCTATTTGCCCGATTGCATCCACCACGGCCTGATTCGCCTTGCGAGCTTCCGCTGCAAAACGGGGAACAATGTTGCGGAAGTCCGTCTTGTCGAACTCTGTCTTATCGGAAATTGCTCCCGTCAGAAACCCCTTGCCTAGCGGGCTGAACGGGACGAAGCCAATACCTAGTTCTTCCAGCGCCGGAAGAATTTCCTTCTCCGGCTCACGCCACCACAACGAATATTCGCTCTGCAGCGCCGTCACCGGCTGAACACTATGGGCACGTCGAATATTCGCTACTCCCGCCTCCGACATGCCAAAGTGCTTAACTTTGCCTTCGTGAATCAGATCCTTAACCGTCCCGGCCACCTCTTCAATAGGCACGTTCGGGTCTACACGATGTTGGTAGAACAAGTCGATCACGTCCGTCTTGAGCCGTTTCAGTGCGGCTTCTGCTACACTTCTGATCCGTTCGGGCTTACTGTTAGCTCCCTGGGTCGGAACGCCATTTTCAAAGCCGAACTTCGTAGCAATCACCACCTTGTCGCGCATCGGTGTCAATGCCTCACCAACAAGCTCCTCATTCGCAAACGGCCCGTACGCTTCGGCCGTGTCGAAGAACGTTACGCCGCCATCATAAGCGGCGCGTATCACTTTGATCGCTTCATTTTTTCCATCGCCGGTCCGAAGCCGAAGCTCAACCCCATGCACCCGAATCCGAGCGCCGATACTTCCAACCCGCTCTTCCCTAATTTCCGTTTTTGCATTTTGCCGCCTCTATTCGAGCCTACGGAGAAATGGCGCTAAAACGGTATCCTAATTGTGTCGAATCATTGCCTAATTCTGCCGATTCGTAGTTCCGCCCTTGCGTCGCTACACTAATCCGCAGTTATTCTTGTATAGGGACATATGCTAAAAAACAGCGAAATGACGGGCCTTGAAGTCCCGAACCAAATGGATTTCCTACGCAACCAACTTGCCTCGAAGGTTGGGCAGCTTATCGGCTCGGCAGAGAAGCTGGCAACCGCTATTCCTCGCCTGTCCTTGCATCAAAGGACATCCCCCACGGGCGCCTGCCCCGTCACATACGAGCCCAGCGTCATCATGGTCCCGCAAGGCCGCAAGCAGGTCCAAATCGGCACCGAAACACTCATCTACGATTCGTCCCGCTATCTCCTCACCTCCGTTGATCTGCCAACAACCGCCAGAGTCGTTGAGGCCAGCGCTGAAGTACCTTGCCTTGCCATTACATTGAAACTGGACATCGCAATCATTCGCGAGTTCCTCACTCGTGAGGAATTCCATCTGATCGAATCACCGCCCGACGGTCCCGCCATGTCCACCGGTCTTGTCACCGCGGAGTTCCTCAGCGCGTGGTGTCGCCTGCTCGATCTCCTCACCACTCCCGCGGATATCCCGTTTCTCAGCGGCTTCATCGAACGCGAGATCCTATATCGAATTTTGCGCGGTCCCGCCGGCGCACGCCTACGCGCCATCGCAACACTTGGAGACCAGAGTCACCGCACCGCCAAAGCCATCGCCTGGATCAAAGCCAACTATGCAAGGCCGCTTCGCGTAGAAGAACTCGCACAGGTCTCCGGCATGGCTATCTCCACTCTTCATCATCATTTCCGCGCACTCACGGCCATGAGTCCGCTTCAATTCCAGAAGCAAATTCGCTTACAAGCTGCCCGGGCACGCATGCTCGCCGATGATGTCGACGCGGCAACGGTCGCCTTTGAAGTTGGATACGAAAGCGCCAGTCAATTCAATCGCGAATATAGCCGCCTGTTTGGCCAACCACCCATTCGCGATGTCCGAACCCTGCGCTCTCCAAGCGCTCCTGGCATCGAGTTAGCCACCACTGCCTAGCCCCGTATTAACCACTCTCCAGTTATCCATTTCGAATCAATAACCCGCATAAGCCTCGGAGCAGGAAAGCCCATCGCACCAACAAGCGCGTAAAGACGAATGTTTTTTGACCCTGCCTCCTGCCTGCCCAACAGCATGATATGTTGACTCCTGGACAGCATCCATGGGTATTTCAGAACAAGCACCCTTTGGCGCGGGCATCGCCCGAAAAGGTGACGATCCCCCAATCGCCGTGTCGGTGCATGGCTGGCGATATCACCACATTGGGATTCCAACCAACGTTCCGCGTCCCGGCGAGCTATACCTCGAAAAATTCAAAATGTACGTATCGGCTTTTGAGACCAGTCCTTGCGGCATTCAATGGATGCGCTTCGAGCCCGATAGCCCTGTACACGCCTTGATCAAGTCCGTTCCCCACATCGCATTCGAGGTTGACGATCTTGAAGCCGCAATAGCAGACAAAGAGATTCTTACAGAGCCGAACTCTCCTTCAAAAGGTGTTGTCGTCGCGATGATCCTCGATAGCGGTGCCCCCGTCGAGTTAATGGAGTTCCGGCGCGATATGGATTCCGGGACGCATCGCTGATGTCCCTGAGAATCTGCCGGAAAGCCGTAAAGAGAAAATTCCTGAACGCTCCCGGCGTTCCCAGTGCCTCCACTCCCGAGCGCGGATTTACCCGCGGAATAACTCTCAATTCGCACCCGGCATGGACGATTTCAGCGCATCCTCTGAAGAAATATGCGTCTTTTCAAGCGTTTCGCCAAGCACTTGATCCAGCGCCACCCGCGCATGACTGTAACTCGAAAGGGCAGTAATCTCCGCCGTCTGGGCGGTAACCAGCGCTTGCTCGGCGGCGATGACGTTGCTAACTGCCGATGTACCCAAAGAGAAGCTTTGCCGTTCTTTTTCCAGAAGTTGTTGTTGCAAGATTCTGGAGTCAGCGGCCGCGGCATATCGGGCGCGGGCCTGCCGAAGAGCTACTGAATAATTAGAGATATCAACAACTAACTGGTCCAAGCTTCGACGTGCCACTAAGTCGTTTTGGCGAAGCTGCAGTTGATCCACTCCATAGTCACCTTGCGCCAAACGGTTGTGGATCGTACCTTGGAACAGCCCGGCAGCACGTTCGGTCGGAAAGTCGCGGCGCGCAATTTGTCCAAACACTGTGCCGACACCGCCCACAAAGCTAGGCGGAACAGGCGGTTCTCCAGGGTTGGGTGTGGCGACACCAGCCAAGCCCGTATTGGAGACCGCCGCTAGAACCTGCAAAGTGGGCAGCACACCGTTTTCCGTTCCAAGCGCCAATGTTTTCAGATTCTCAAGATTGATCTTGGTGAGCGTGACGTCCGGCCTTTTCAGCAGTGCGCGAGCCACCAACTGGCGCAGAGGGGCAAGTCATCCTTCTCCGGCACCGCAAGCGTATCCAGCGGCACAATCTCGGCATTGTCTATTGGCGGGTCAGCTAGGTCATCGCGAATCAGCGCATTCTTCAGTAAGGTTTCTTGCAGACGTACATCGGCCAGCGCGATTCCTAACTCCCGCTTGCGGGTAGAAAGATCGGAGCGTGCGCGATAGATCTGGAATCCCGCAAGCACCCCGAGCCGAATCTGGTTCTGTGTGTCGTCATAAAACTTCTGAGCGGCGTCCAGCGATCTTTGGCTCACCTTCAGGACGTCGTTGTCGGCAACCAGGTCCCAGTAAAGATTCTGCACCGTTGCAACCACGTTAAGTAACTGCGATCGGAAGGTTTCGCGTGATCCCACAACATTTTTCTGAGCGACGGTGATAAACCGGCTGTTTACCGCAGTGCCGAAACTGTTCAAGAAATTGTGCCGCACGTAAATCTGCGCTACACCTGCGATGGACGGGTTGAGCACGTCGGTGGGAGCGTTTTGCTTGAGATAGGAATCGTTTTCGGCAAACTGAACATAACCTCCAGTTAGCAATCCCTGCTGGACGAAGTTTTGGTACTGATACTGCGTGCTGATCAAGGCTGTTGTCTGGCTCACAACCGAGATTGGCTGAGGTATGGAGGTGTGCGAGAAAGCAGTGGCGTTTTGCAGCACAGCGTCTAGGTTTTGGGTGATAGGTCCGATCTGTGAAATGACTGCGCTACCGTTTCCGTTGCCGCCTCCACTGTTGTTGTTGGCCAAACCTGCACTGACTTCGCTGCCCACAACTCCCTGACCGCTGGTCACCTGATTAACCAACGAATTGCCACTGGTAACACCGCGCAGTGGTCCGCCCGCTTGCATACGTTCAAGCATCCATTCCGCAGACAGCGGTCCGTAACGATCAACTTCCAGATCAAGGTTATTCTCAATCGCCAGCGCCAGTGTGTCTTGCAGCGTCAAATACAACTTGCCGGCGCGCAGCAGCGAATGAAGCCGGGCTGAGTTTGTCATTCGGATTGGTAGCGCGCTTGGCGCCCGATAAGGACGCAAAACCACCGGGCCGCCGGGCTTCTCCACCGATATCGCCGTGTCCTGGGCGAAAAGGCTGCATGCGATGCTAAGCATTGCCACCGCTTGACGGAACTTCATTTGGAATGCTCCTGTGTAACGCCGAGACTTTCAGGGATGCGAGATTCCCGCGCCACGTGGCCCGACTCAGCTTCCTCTATGGAAATATCGTTCGCATTTAGAGTGTTCCCAATTGCCTCATCGAAAGCGATCTGCGCGTGCGTGAAATTGGCCATGGATTCCACCTCCGTACTTTGTGCCGCCGCCAGGTCACGCTGCGCTTGCACAACCAAAGGCACGGTGGATTGGCCAAACTTAAATAGTGTTTGCTCCGATTCCAAGCTTTGTTCGGCCAGCACTCGCGTCGCTTGGGCCGTCTCGTAGCGAGCGCGAGCTTGTTGCAAATTGATGACAGCATTCTTTACATCCACGCGTACTTGTTTCAGACTTCGCTGCAGCTGCAGTTCGCTCTGGCGCAGGGTAAGCAAGTCGGTCACATAGTCAGCTTGCGCCTGCCTATTGCGAAACGGAATGTTTAACGAGAAGCCCGCCGAATAGTTCGGGAAATCTCGCTGGAAGATCTGGGCCAGCATGTTGCCATAGCCACCTACTAAATAGGGATCGGCGACTCCGGCGGACCCATTTGCCAAAGCATTCTGCACACCGGTGAGGCCGTTATTTGTCAGTTCAAAGAAGAATTGAAAAGTTGGTAGCAGTGCATCTTTGGTTCCGCGCATGCTAATGGCGCTACTTTCCAGATTGAATTTGACTTGCGCAATTTCGGGCCGGTTCCGCATAGCTTCCTGAATCAATTCCGCCGTCGGCTTCAGGTCTTGCCGCTCAGGAACCACAATGTGGTCCATCGTTATGATGTGCAAATCATCCAGCGCAGAACTCACGGCGCCGTCCCGCGTCAAAGCATTCTTCAGAACCGTCTCTTGCTGCGCCACATTCGTTTCCGCCAATAGGAGGTTTTCCTTTGCAGTTGAAACTTCGGCTGCTGTTCTTGTGACCTCGATCGCTGGCAGCGCCCCCAGAGCAACCTGCTGTTTATTGTCTTCGTAAAGCCTTTGTGCCGATTCGACAGCCTTTTCCTTGATATGTAAGTCCTCGTTAAAGCTCACCAGATCCCAATAAAGATTTAAGATCGCGGAAACGGTGGTGATCACCTGTAACTTGAGTTGTAGATCTGTCACCTTCAAATTGTTTTTCGCTATGCGGATATTGCGATTGTTCACGCCGATATGAAAGCCTTGTAACAAATTTTGCGTGACGTAAAGGTCAAGATATCCCTGCGTGTAAGGGTTCAGCACGTTTGCCGGACTGTTCACCTTGCTCTCATAGCTCTCGTATGTGAGCTGGGCGTTGGTACCGGTAAGAAAGGATTGTCCGTAACCAAACTCAAAGAATTGGCTATCGTTCACCAGCGCAACGGTTTCGTTTAGCAATGTATTGCTTTGCGCCTGGGTGGAATGTTGAAAACTAGCATATGCGAAAAAATATGGGTCTAGATTGGGGGGAACGGTGCCAATTTGACTGACAATTCCACCGCCGGAACTGACGCCTGATCCGGTATCTGCCAAACCTACGGCATTCACGTTGACGCCTGCCAGACTAACGCTCTGTGGCCCGGTATAGATCGGCACTCCCACTGTTCGCAGAAAACCTCCGGATTGAGCACGGCGTGAGACCTCCCTTGCCAGATAGGGACCGTAACGCTGAATCGCGATATCCAGATTGTTCTCAAGCGCCAGTGCTATCACATCCTTCGCCGACAGGTACAAGTTACCCGCGCGTATCAAAGATTCGAACCGCGCCGAGTTCGAAAGTTTCGCCGGCGAAACGATGCGGCGTTCCACATGAAAGGGCTGTAGTATCCGCCCCACAATGGGGAGAGGTTCTGGATTTGTGATCGAAACTTCGGGTGTTTGCCCAAACGCTAGGGCGGACATGCTTAAGCACAAAAACAGGATGGAAGCGCGTCGGTAGTTGCTCATTTCAAATGAAAGCCTTCTTCTGAGTCTTGTAATCTTTCCGGCATTTTGGCTTTGGGAGCATTTATTGTTCCAAAGACGGCTTGCCGCACAATTGTGAACACTGATAAGGGGCTAAGGCACCTCACTAATTCCGGCTATGGATTCCGCACTGTCCGATATTGGAACAACGCGTCCGATTTCGAAGCCGCGGGGTTGGGACCCGTATCCTAATGCCATGCGGCTTGCCTGCGCAATGCTTTATGTCAAAGACCTTCCTCGAATGAGGGATTTTTATCTGCAGGTGCTGGGTCAGAAACCCGTCAACAATCAGTCAATGGAAACTTGGGCGCTCTTCCATACCGGTGGCACGCGTTTCGCCCTTCACGCCGTTCCCCCTAGCGTTTCGCAAAACATCGAGATTGCCTCTCCACCTAAGGCGCGCGAGTCCAATCCAATGAAGCTGATCTTCGCCGTAGACGATGTTCTAGCGGAGCGTAACCGCCTGCAAGCCATGGGAGTAACTATGTTGCAACCAGAGTGGCAGAACGCTGACGAAGCGTGCGAAGCCATCGACCCGGAAGGCAATATTTTTCAACTCACGTCAGTCAGCCCGTAACCTAAGACGGCAATTGGGCCATCCGGTACCAGGCGAAAACGAATCATCTTGACAAGCGGCGTCGGTTCCAATAAGCTGAGCCTAGCTAGATATGCACTAGCTAGCTATGCCTAAAAGCCGTAACGATAAACTACAAGGCACTCTCACGCTGTTGGTCCTAAAAACTCTGAACGCCCGTGGCCCTTTGCACGGCTATGGACTGTGCGAACACATCCATTCTGTCTCGGACGAAATGCTGCAGGTGGAAGAAGGATCTCTTTACCCCGCGCTACACCGGATGGAACAGGACCAGTGGATTTCTTCAAAATGGGAAATCACCAGCAAGGGTCGCCCAGCGAAGTTCTACTCCATTACAAACAAGGGCAAGAAACAACTCGCTGAAGAGAATGAAAGTTGGCAACGCCTGACGGAGGGCGTAATGCGCGTGCTGAAGTACTCGTAAGCCGAAGGATTTCGAAATATGCCGTGGTACCGAAAATGGCGAAATGTGTTTCGTGATGAGGCTCTCAGCACGGAACTGGATGCAGAATTTGCCTACCATCTGGCAGAAACTGCGGACCGCCTCATGGCTCAAGGCCTTCCAGAAGCGGAAGCTCAGCTCGCAGCCCGGCAGCGGCTGGGCAACTACACAATACAGAAGGAACGAACTCGAGATATGAACCTGGCTACCTGGCTCGATCAACTGCGTGCCGACGCGCTGTATGGAATCCGGCAGTTGAAACAGACTCCCGGTTTTACCGCTGTCGCTGTGCTCTCTCTGGCGCTTGGGATTGGTGCGAACACAGCTATCTTTCAGTTGGTGAACGCGGTGCGGTTGAAGCTCCTGCCCGTGAAGAATCCCGAGCAATTAGTAGTGGTGGATTGGAACAAAGATGCCGCACGTGCGGGCTGGTGGTCTACCCGAAGCGCGAATTTTACATACACACAATGGGATGTTCTACGCGCGCAACAGAAGCCGTTTTCAGACATGATTGCCTGGAGCGTGTCGCCTTTCGACCTGACAAACGGCGGCCAGCCCCGCTTCGCACAAGGGATGTTTGTTAGCGGCAGCTTCTTCCCTGTATTAGGTGTCAGTGCGGAGTTGGGCCGTACGCTTAGCGCTGCCGATGACAGCGCAACTTGCAATGTAGGGGCAGTCATCAGCCATGCCTTCTGGCAGCAGGAGTTTGGCGGCGATCCCCACATATTGGGGCAACGACTCACTCTGAATGGCTATCCGGTTTCGGTCATCGGCGTGACGCCGTCATCGTTTTTTGGCGTGGAGGTTGGCCATCGCTATGATGTGGCGATCCCACTTTGCGCAGACCCTTTGATGTCGGACGACCATAAAGGGCGCATACCGGGCCGCGCCGCTTGGTGGCTCTCCATCATGGGGCGGTTGAAGTCCGGCTGGACCGTGAACCGCGCCAGCGCCTTCCTCACAGCCATTTCGCCTACCGTAATGCGCATGACCTTGCCGGAGGACTACAAGCCCGATCTGGCAAAAAGGTATTCCGCCAATAAGCTGCTTGCCAAAGAGGCCAACAATGGCGTCTCCGATATCCGCGAAAGTTCCGAAACGTCTCTGAACCTTTTGCTGGCAATAACCGGACTCGTTCTGCTGATCGCATGTGCAAATCTGGCCAATCTCCTGCTGGCGCGCGCCACCGTGCGAGAGCCGGAAATTGCCTTACGGCTGGCCATGGGTGCTTCGCGCTTTAGAGTGGTGCGCCAACTGTTAGCCGAAAGCCTGATTTTGGCCATAAGCGGAGCTTTGACAGGTGTCTTCGTAGCGTACCTGTTAAGCCGGGGATTGATTGCGTTGTTGGAGTCGCCGGATGATCCAACGTTTCTTTCGCTTTCGTGGGACTGGCGTGTCTTGGCCTTCACCGGCGCGGTTGCAATAGCCGCATGTCTGCTGTTTGGTTTGGTTCCAGCGCTCCGCTCCACACTTCTGTCGCCGGCTGCAGCCATGCGCGCCAGCGGGCGCACCGCTACTGCAGGCAGAGAACGTTTTGGCCTACGCCGCGCCCTCGTTACTGGGCAAGTGGCTCTGTCTCTTCTGCTGCTGGTTGGCGCGCTTCTGTTCGTTCGCAGCTTCCAAAAACTGCTGACCACGGATGCCGGTTTCAAGCCCGAGAATGTTCTTGCGGTGGGCATTGATTTCGGCAAGGCTCCACACCCCGAAGGGCAACGACTCAACGTCTACCGAAATCTGACTGACCGCCTATCCGCCATCCCAGGCGTTGTCTCAGCGGCACAGGTAGCGTTCACTCCCGTAGGCGGAGCCGGTTGGGACAATAGCATCGGCCCGGATGGAGCGCCCGCTGCTGGCAGTAACAAACAGGCTTGGTTTGATCGCGCCAGTCCAGGCTATTTCAAAACCATGGGTATCGGACTTCTGGCCGGTCGTGAGTTCAACGACCAGGACACGCTGAATTCGGCAAAGGTGGCCATCGTCAATGAAGAATTCGCTCACAAGTATTTTCATGGCGTCAATCCAGTGGGCCACACCTTCCATCTGGAACAGGGCGCAGGAAAACCGGAGCCGCTTTTTCAGATTGTTGGCTTTGTACGAAATACGAAGTATTACGACTTGAAAGAGCAGTTTAAGCCGCTTGGCTTCTTTCCCGTGGCGCAAGATGATCATCCGGGATCAGGCATAAACGTCGTGCTTCGGATCGCAGGGGCGCCGGGCCCCATCATTAAAGGCGCTAGAGCGGCCATCGCACAAGTCGGTTCGTCTTTCAGCGTGCAGGTCAAGCCCATGACAGAGCAGTTAGGCGACTCGATGCGCGGCGATCGCGCCATGGCACTCCTCTCGGGCGCATTCGGTTCGCTTGCCGCCTTGCTGGCAACGCTCGGCCTCTACGGTGTGATGTCATACATGGTCGCGCGCCGTAGAAAAGAGATTGGTATTCGCGTGGCGCTCGGTGCCGATCGCCTTCGTGTGGTTCAACTTGTTCTGAAGGAAGCTATTCTGCTCGTGACGATTGGACTCGCCATTGGAGTGGCATTATCGCTGTGGGCCGCCCAGGTGACAGAAAAGCTCTTATTCGGCGTGCAACCGCACGATGCCATATCGCTTGTGGGCGCTGTCATACTCTTGAGCGCGATTGCAATGCTGGCAGGTTACCTTCCCGCGCGCCGTGCTGCCGCAGACGACCCCATAACGGCCATACGGGTTGAGTAGGCCGTAGCCACGCTGACAGCGTCGCGAAACGCAGAACTCTCCGGCAGGGATCGCCGCTCCCGCCAGCCCTGCTACGCTGCGCCGTTTTTGCGAGTTATCTGGCGTTGCAAGCTAGAATCTGTCATGGGAACACGTCCTGAGTTCTTGAATGCGCTGGGCGGAGAAGCTGGCTGCAGACGGCTTTCAACGGAATTCTACGCGCGTGTTGCCAAGGACCCCGTTCTTCGTCCGTTGTTCCCAGGCAAGAGCCTCAGATGCGCGACCGACGAGTTCGCCGCTTTCCTCATTCAATTTCTGGGCGGCGATGAGGAGCAAACGCAGCACCGATGGTGGCTCAGCCTGCGCGAGTCGCACGCGCGTTTCCAAATTAGCCCCGCCCAGCGCGGCGCTTGGTTGAAGCATATGCGGGCTACGCTTGAAGCGACTCCGCTGGATGAGGCGGCGCGGATCGCACTTCGTCGGTTTTTCCTGCAGAGTTCCGCTTATGTCATCGGAAGGGTGGCCGCCGAACCGGAGCACGGAGAGCTTTCCGCGCGTTGGGCCGCGCAACGCGCATTGGATGATGCGGTCAGCGCAATTGCCAGTGGCCACGATCATGACGCCCTCTCTCTGGCGCCGCAATTTGCTTCACGCCCGTCGGTTTACGTCGGGCTGCTGGCGCGGATGATTCGCTCCGGCCGCGTCGCGTTGATACGCTTCGTCATCAATGCTCTGCAAACTGAGCCCACCTTAACCACGCGCTGTTTTTCAGGAAAAACGCTTTTGCATTTCGCATCCGGCGCAGGATGCCCTGAGGTGGTGGCATTGTTGCTGCAACTCGGCACCGACCCAAATGTTCAGGACCGGGGATACCATACGCCGCTCTACTGCCTGGCGAACGAATGCGCGTCAGAAGCAGGTCCTGAGCTGGTCCGAACCCTGGTGCGATCTGGCGCGGACGTGAACGCATGCGGCGGCGTCACCCGGTGCACTGCGCTGCATATGGCCGCAAGGCGGGGCTATCTGGCGATTGCAAGCGTGTTGCTCGATTGTGGCGCAGCCGTTGACGCAAAGGACCGCAAGGGCGACACGCCACTGCAGCGGGCTATCAATTGCCACAGGAATCTGGTCGCGCAGTTGCTGGTAGAGCGGGGGGCCGGCACAACTTCGAAATCCACAGCATCTCGATAAGTAAACGTTCTCTCCTCTCACAACCAATGTTCAAATTCGCCAGAATGCCGTCTCGTCCTACCGGGACGGCTTGCGCGATTTCTCTCTAGGACTCGCTGCCCGCTTCTTCACCGCCGTGCTTATCCCAGCTGCACGCAACTTGGCGATCCGGCTAATGAGCTTCACAGGAACCGGTTCGGTCAGTGGAAAATGAATCGTTCCCTTGCGCAGTTCGTATCCGGAAAGTTCATCTTTCAGCGCTGCGAAGAACGTCCCTGATGCGGCAAACAGCGAGTAGTGCTCCTTGAAGCCAGCGAAGTACAGCATGGGTTTTCCGTGCAGCTTGTATCCGGGCATACGGTATCCAATGCCCTCCAGTGCCTCCGGAACCGCCTTCTTGATTGCGCCACGCACCTTCTCCAGCATGGGCCGCACCGCTTCAGGTTGGGCGGCAATGTAGTCGTCAACCGATGTGGGCACGATGTTCTTCATCCCCGTTATTCTATGTTTCGGCCCGTAGTTTTTCAAGCTCCAGTGAAACTGATGAAAAGCTAGTTCGACACAGATGGAACGGGAATGGCCCCACAATCGTAATACTCTAAGCGGCGCAGGCCGAACCAAAAATCGAATCGAGGCTGACGCATGATACGAGACTTGAAATTTGCGGTGCGGTTGTTAATGAAGCAGCCGGCTTTCAGCGTGATTGCCGCGCTGACCCTTGCGTTAGGGATTGGGGCCACGTCGGCCGTCTTCAGCTTGATTCAAGGGGTCCTGCTCACACCGCCGCCTTATCAAGATCCGCAGCAACTGATGCTGATAGAACCAGTGCGCGCCGATGGGCAGAAAATGGACAGTCCGCGCGGCTGGGCGGCGCAGCAATGGATCGAGTGGCAGCATAAAGCCAAGTCCTTCCAGGGGATTGCTGCGTACGGTTGGACGTTCAACTTTCTGGTTCGTAAAGACGGCAGCCAGTCCATGCAGGGTATGGAGGTGACAGCCAACTATTCCCAGCTTCTGGGGCTGCGGCCTGTCGTCGGGCGCGGTTTCGTGCAGTCGGATTTCGGACCAGGGCCTGTCAAGGCGATCATGCTGGGATACGAATTCTGGCAGAGCGCATTCGGAGGCGACAAGCAGATCATCGGCAAGACGGTGCGCATCAGTCGCTGGGAGGTGCCACCAACAGTAATCGGAGTGATGGAGCCAGGAGTACGCTTCCTGCCGTCTCCGGGCGCGGCGAAAGAACCGAATTACAACGTTAACGCAACGGTGGATTTCTGGGTGCCGGCGGATCCAGAGCCGAAGTACATGAAAGAACCGTACTGGAACGTGGTCGCCCGACTGCGTGATGGAGCAACGCCCAGGCAGGGGCAATTTGAACTAGCGGCGCAGACGGCAAGCGAGGCGCGGGAGGAACGAACATTCGAAGGCTTTGCTCCGCACCTTCAATCGGTAATGGAAGAGATGAACCGGGACGGGAGACGTATTTTGCTGCCACTGCTGGGAGCGGCGGCGTTGGTCCTATTAATCGCCTGCGGAAATACTGCGGCGCTGCTATTGGTGCGGGGGCTTCAACGTCAACAGGAGTACGCTGTGCGGAGCGCCATGGGCATGGGTCGCATAGCCCTTCTCAGACAAGTTGTAGCGGAGGCTGTGCTGCTTGCGCTACTCGGTGGCTTGTCGGGGGTTGGCCTTGCGTTTGGCGCTGTGAAGCTGTTCAAGGTAATCGCAGGCCATGCCATTCCGCGGCTGGATGGAGTATCAGCGGGATGGGCAGTTATGGGATCGGGACTCTTGGCAGCGGTGATCGCGGCATTTTTTGCAGGCGTTGTTCCAGCGCTTCGGGCACTTCGTTTGGATCCGATTGAAATCCTCAAGAGTGTCGGACCCAAAGCGTCGGCCGGAACGGGGGAACGGCGCTTGTTGCGCGCGGTCACACTGTTACAGACCGCCCTAACTCTAGCGCTGCTGGTGGGGGCCGGATTGCTGATTCATACCATGATGAACATCGCTCAGGTAGCGTCGGGATTCGACACCAGTCACATCCTGACAATGAGTGTCACGGAAGTACAGAGTTGGTCGAACTGGGGCAGCTTTCATCGCCAGGCACTCGAGCGCGTCGCGTCAATACCTGGTGTGCAGTACGCTGCGTTTGCCTGGGGAGTTCCGCTCACAGGCAACAATTGGCCGGCGACTTTGGAAATTGAAGGTCAGCCACCAGCCCTGAAGGAGAGCGACAAGACGGCGCTTCCGTTGCGCGCAGTAACGCCCGACTATTTCAAGTTGATTGGCATGGCCCAATTGCAAGGACGAGAATTTCGCTCGACGGACGACGACAAATCGCCGCCTGTGGCCATCGTGAACCAGGCATTTGCAGATCGATTCTTCCCGCATGAAAATGTGGTTGGGCGAAAGTTCTGGCTCAATGGACGCGACAAACCTGGCACCCAGATTGTGGGAGAAATCGCAAACGGCCGGACCGACGATCTTACTCAGCAGGCGTCCCCCGAGATCTATCTCCCGCTTTGGCAGCAAAGGGCGTTTTCGAAGCATCTTGTCGTGCGCACCACGGCAAATCCTCGCACGGTTGTGGCTGCCGTGCAACGCGCCATGCGCTCCATCGATCCTACGGCTGCCATCGAGAACGTGAAAACACTGGATGAGATTCTTGATGAATCGCTGGCGTCGCGATCCTTTGCAATGAAGCTGTTAAGCGGGTTCTCGGCGCTAGGCAGCATTCTGACGTTGGTTGGAATTTACGGGTTGCTGTCGTTATCGGTTGCGTCACGCCGCCGGGAATTAGCAATTCGCAGCGCGGTCGGCGCGCAACGTGGAGACATTCGTAAGCTGATTTTCGGTGAAGGGTTTCGGCTCATTGGCGGTGGCGTGCTCATCGGCATAGCTCTGGCGATTCTTCTCTCGAGAGTGCTGAAATCTTTCCTTTATGATGTGCAGCCCGGCGATCCGATGACGGTCCTTGTTGTCGGTGCGTTGTTTGTTGCCGTGGGGCTACTCGCGTGCTGGCTACCCGTGCAGCGTGCCACCAAGGTCGATCCTCTGGAAGCGCTTCGCTATGAATGATTGAATTTCTGACGCACTCTCATCCTGCTCCACTTGCGACAGCGAACTCGCGGTCCCGTCCTCAGACCTTCGCATGCGACCGCTTACCCTGAAACAGTGAACCGCAATCGCTATTGTCTTCTGCTCATCGCCACGGCCTTTTTGCCTACTGCCTTCGCCGCTTCGCCCGATCCGCTGCTGGCCGTCAACCCGTTCATTGGCACCACCAACGGAGGCAATGTCTTTCCGGGCGCAACTGTCCCTTTCGGCATGGTGCAATTCAGTCCCGAAGCTTCGCCTTGGCGCGATAAGTCGATGATTGCCGCTCCCGGCGGCTATGAATACCGATCCACCAAACTGCGTGGCTTCAGCCTTACCAACGTGGAAGGTTGGGGCTGCGCCGGAGGATCAGGCGATGTTCCCATTCTCCCCATCACCGAAGCCGTTACTACCTCCCCTTCCACCGACTTCCGGCATCAATACGCCGCTAGCTTCTCCCATGATCATGAAGAGGCCCATCCTGGCTATTACCGAGTAGCTCTCGATAATGGCATCACCGTGGAACTCTCTTCTACTACCCGAACCGGGGTCGCCCGCATCGCCTTTCCCCCCGGCGTCAGTCGTTCTCTTCTAATCCGCACATCTGACTCCGAAGTCGGTTCTAGCGAAGCACACACCTCCATTGACGCCGCCAGGCAAACCATCTCCGGCTCCGTCACCAGCGGTAACTTCTGCGGTTACATTGATCCGGTCGATCGGCGCAGCTACTACACGTTCTATTTCGTCATTCAACTGGATCAACGCGTTGCGTCGTATGGCGTGTGGCAGAACACAGCGGTGAACCCCGCTGCCACAACTGCTTCCGGTGGAACTGGTTTCGGCCAAAAAGGCTTTCCCGATCCAGGCACTGGCTCTGGTGCCTGGGTCACCTTTGCGGGCGATTCCACCAACTCAGTGCTTGCTCGCGTGGGCATCTCCTATGTCAGCCAGCAAAATGCGCGCGCCAATCTAACTGCCGAAAGTCCCGCCAGTTCCGACTTCGCATCTATTCGCGCACAAGCTGAATCCTTCTGGCGCAACCGCCTATCACAAATCCAAATTGTGGGTGGCACGCCCGCCCAACGCACTATGTTCACCACAGCCCTTTATCATTCACTGATGACGCCCACTACCGCCAGCGACATCAACGGTGAATACCGCGGCATGGACAAACTGATCCATCGCCTCGAAGGCAACCAGAAAGTGCAATATGCCAACTTTTCAGGCTGGGATGTCTATCGTTCTCAGTTCCAGCTCCTCACTTGGCTCGACCCGAAAATCGGCAGCGATATCGCCGAAAGTCTGCTCAACCAAGCCAGCCAAAATAATGGTGCCTGGGACCGCTGGACTCATAACTCCGGCGCTACCCACGTTATGAACGGCGACCCGGCCGCTCCTGCCATCGCGGACATTTATGCCTTCGGTGGCCGCTCTTTCGATGCCACCCCAGCTCTGCACTCGCTTGTAACTGCCGCCGACACGCCCACCCCGGACGACCTTTCACACACTGGCTGTCCGGTTGAGTGCCCCGGCCAGCGCCCTGGCCTCGACCAGTGGCTCAAACTTCACTACATTCCCGTTGGCGCGCCCGCCTGGAGTCCCGCCGCCGACACGCTTGAGGATGTTACCGCCGAGTTTGCCATCTCTGCTCTTGCCACTCGTCTCCATGAACCAGCCATCGCTGAGCGCTTTTTGAAACGCGCCCAATACTGGCGCAATATCTGGGATCCCAACGCTACTCCCAGCGGCGGCTACTTTCGTAATCGCAACACCGACGGAACCTGGGCGCTCGTAAGTGACGACGAGAAAAAACCGCCACAAGCTTTTACCCCGGCTACCGAAGATGGCTTCGTCGAAGGTACCGCCGCCCAATATGTCTGGATGATCCCCTTCAATGTCCATGGTCTCTTCGCTGCCATGGGTGGCGAGGCCAAAGCCGCAGCGCGCCTGGATGCATTCTTCTATGCTGACGGTAAACCCGCCGTAACCAACTCCGGACCTCTGCATGCAGAACTCAACAACGAGCCCTCCATCGAAACCCCATGGCTCTACAACTTCCTTGGCCAACCATCGAAAACGCAGCAGCTAGTGCGTCAGGTTCTCAACACCATCTGGCGCGACGCACCCAACGGCATTCCCGGCAACGACGACCTGGGCGAAATGTCATCCTGGGCCGTCTTCGCTTCCATCGGTTTCTACCCCGAAATTCCTGGCCGAGCCGAACTGGTTCTCGGAAGCCCTCTCTTCCCGGAAATCAAGATTCACCGCCCTGCCGGCGACATCCTCATCCAAGCTCCCGGCGCCAACTCCGAAACGCCTTACATCCAAAGCCTCACCGTCAACGGCAAGCCCTCCACCGCTACCTACTTGCCCGAATCATTCACTTTAAAAGGTGGCACCCTAGACTTCAAACTCAGCCAAACTCCCAACCAGTCCTGGGGTACAGATTCGAAAGACCGTCCGCCATCGTTTGATGTTCGGTAGCTCGTTTGCTGGCTAACTCATCCAGAACGCGATAATGAGCCTTATTCCAAGATCACGGATTGCCACGGCTGCAACCGAATCGCTGCTGAATGTGCGATTTCTGCTTTCGCAATGTTCGTGATCGTGACCTGTTTCCACGCCAGCCCCCCGGGTAACTGAAAGTCGGCCGGCTCATCCGAGAAATTCAAAATTACGATCGCTTGCCCGGACTTATCCGCGCGCACATATCCGTACACCTGATGATTCTCGCCCGAGATGTCACGGTAGGAGCCGAACGTCAGTAATGGCTTTGCTTTTCGGATTTCAATCAACCTGCGATAGAACGATAAAACCGAGTTTGCGTCTTTGCTCTCTGCATCGACATTGATCTTTGCATAATTAGGATTGACCGCCAGCCAAGGTTTTGAATTGCTAGTGAAGCCCGCTTCGCTGGCGCTGCTCCACTGCATCGGCGTGCGGCTGTTATCGCGGCTGGTCGCAGCGTTATTCGCTAGATATTCGGCAGCCGAAACCTTCCCGGTTTCCACCAGATCCTTCCAAAGGTTGCGAACGCCAATATCGTCGTACTGCGCCACAGCGGTGAATGGAAAGTTGCTCATGCCGATTTCCTCACCTTGATAAATGAGCGGCGTACCGCGCAGCGACAGCAGCATAGTGGCCAGAAGTTTGGCCGATCGCTCCTGGAACTCCGGTGGCTCGACCCAAATCTGGAGACTGAGCGGGCAAAGTCGTGGTCTTCCAGAAAAACAATGGGCCAAACATGCGGATTATCACTAAACTGGTTATCGTCATTGAAGTCTTTGAGCTTCTGCAGGCTGAAAGGAAGCTTGCGCCAGCCTTCAGTAATGTCTTGCAGTTGAAAGTCAAAGCGAAATGCCGAACTCAACTCCTTGTTGCGGTCGTCGATGGCGCGCACAACCCGCTCCCGTGTCATCCCCCAGCCTTCTCCTACAAAGTACAGATCCGGGTAGCTGCTGGTGGCGGCGCGCATCTCTTTCAGATATTCGTCCAGGCGCAGGCCGGAAGTGCGAAAGTCAATCACATTGTCATCTAACTCGGCTTTAGTCATGTTGCGCATGGGAAGTGGTTTCGATAGTTCTCCAACGCAATCGAAACGGTATCCGCTAACTCCCTTACCAGCCCAGAAGTTCAAGACCGCATACAACTCTTGACGAACTTTTGGATTCTCCCAATTCAAATCCGGTTGTTTGACGGCATAGTGGTGCAAATAGTATTGGCCGGTCACCTTGTCAAACTCCCAACTTGGGCCGCCAAAAGCACACGGCCAGTTGGTTGGCGGTCCGCCATCCACTGGGTCGCGCCAGAAGTAGAAGTCTCGATAAGGATTGTCACGCGACGCCCGGCTCTGTTTAAACCACTCGTGTTCATCGCTCGAATGATTGAAGACCATGTCGAGAATGACACGAATATTTTGCTTCTTGGCCTCGGCCATGAACCGGTCGAAGTCATCCATGCTGCCGAAATCGGGATGAATACGCCGATAATCCCTCACGTCATAACCGTTATCCGCGTTCGGTGAATCAAAACAGGCGGTGATCCAAACCGCATCGACGCCCAAATAGCGTAAATGATGAAGCCGGGACGTCATGCCCGGAAAATCGCCCAGCCCATCCCCATTTGAATCCTGAAAGGAGCGCGGATAAATTTGATACAGGATGCCAGTTTTCCACCAAGGCTCAGGAACGGTAGCCGCGCCTAGTCGAGAGTGGCCTGCAACCTTGGCTGCGCCAAATGTCGTGGTCAGAGCACCGCCCGCTAAAGACAAATACTGGAAAAGCTCACGACGTGTCCGCATGTGGGTATTATGGCGCTCGCATGAATCGGATATAACGAACCCGCGCTGGCCACAGCGACAACTCACCATCCAGGCTTCCCTCAATACCGCCACAAATCAAAGCCCGAGATTCTCCCCGCGCGGGAGTCTGAACCGAACCCGTCAAAATAGGTATTAGGTTGCGCAAAATCTTAGTGGCATTACTCTGTGTTTCAGCGGCTCTCGGCTTTGTTGATTCATTTGAACAGGTGGCTGCAAGAGCGTCCGCTGCCCGTGAGGCGAACGATGTAAAAACAGCTGCCAGCCTTTACCGTCAAGCGCTTGACCTCAAGCCCGATTGGGCGGAAGGCTGGTTCTTTCTAGGTTCTCTTTCTTACGATGCCGATCAATATACAACCTGCCAGGAAGCCTTTACTCATTTACTCGCGATCGACAAGAATGTTCCGGCGGGTTGGGCGCTCTTGGGGCTTTGCGAGTTTGAGAACGGGCGCTATGACCAATCGTTAGAACACCTGCACCGCGCTGAACAGGTCACATCTGGATTGCCGCCGGAAATGCTCCCGGCGATCGCGTTTCATCATGCGCAACTTCTCACCCGCAAAGGCTTGTTTGATCAGGCTATGGCAGCATACATAGCCCTGGTGCAGCAGGGCTCGCATAGTGAGCCTGTGCTGAACGGTATCGGCTTGGCGGCACTGCGGACGACTCGACTGGTGAAAGAGATCCCGGCTGCACAAATGAATGTGTATGGGTCAGCCGGAGCGGCGGTCTACCTATGGGTGGCTGGTCAGACCGAGATGGCAGATAAGGCATTCCGCGGTTTCGTGAGCCGCTTCGATAGCGAGCCTAACGTCCACCGCTTATATGGTACTTACCTTTTGAACTCACATCCCGATCAAGCCATGATGGAGTTTAAGCGCGAACTTGAGGTGGACCCTAAGAATGCGGAGGATCGAGCTCTGATTGCCAGGCAGTTATTGCAGGATGATCAGGCGAACGAAGCCATGGGGTTCGCTCGGAGGGCGGTTGTTGATGGCCCTGCAGTTCCATTGGCGCAGTACGTTTATGGCTTACTTCTGACCCAGCGAGGCGAATTGGCTCGCGGCCTTACTTTTCTAGAAAGGGCTGAGCAGTTAGATCCGCAAAATCTTGATTACCACCTTGCTTTAGGCGATGCGTACTCGAAGGCTGGCCGGCCAGAGCAGGCAAGGCGCGAACGCGACTTAGCTGTTGTCATTGCCAAGGGGAGCAGCTAGCGTGCGCCGTCTTCGCAATCTTTTTGTTTTCGGCCTGCTCTCGGCAGTCGCCTTAGCTGCGCAAGAGCCGCATGCTGAGTCCACCTCACGCAAGCTTAGCTGTGCCAGTTGCCACAAAGATGAGGCCGAAAATCAACCGCGAACACCGATGGGCATGGCGCTGGAGTTACCACCCGACCAATCGACGCTCAAGAAACATCCGCTGCTCACCTACGAGAAGAACGGTTTCTCCTACCGCATCGAGCGCAAGGGCGACCAGAGCACCTATACCGTGAGCGACGGCAAGGATTCTGTGACACTGCCGCTTGATGATGCCTTCGGAGTCGGCATGCAGACGTACGTCCTGAAGCACGACGGAAAGTATTATGAAAGTCTGGTGAGTTACTATCCAATGCTCGGCGGCCTTGCGATAACAATGGGTGACGAACAACTAACGCCGCACAGCATTGTCGAAGCAATCGGACGTCAACTCGGGGCGGAAGAGATAAAAGCTTGCTTCGGTTGCCACACCAGCGGAGTATCTGGGGAAGGGAATTCGAATCCGGATTCCTTCACGCCGGGCCTGACCTGCGAACGTTGCCATGCGGGCTCGCAGGCGCATTCGGACTCACTTTTGCACGGAAAAACCGTAGTCATGCCGAAGCATCTCGTCGGCATGGGAGCCGAAGACACATCCTCATTCTGCGGAGCTTGTCACCGGACGTTCGACACAGTAGTGAAATTGCGTGCATTCGGGCAGTTGAACGTTCGCTTCCAACCATATCGCTTAGCGAAAAGCCGGTGCTTCAATGGTGCTGATCCGCGTATCGGTTGCACTGCCTGCCATAACCCGCATCACGATCTGGCGACCGAACCGGCCAGCTATGACGTCAAGTGTCTCGCCTGTCACAGCGGACATGCAACGAAAACTGTTGCCTATCATCAAGCGCCCAACGCTGACGCAAAGATGTGCCCCGTAGCCAAAAGCAATTGCGTTTCCTGCCACATGCCGAAAGTAGAGCTTCCGGGCAGTCACACCCAATTTACGGATCACATGATACGGATCGTAATGCCAGGTGAGGCTTATCCGGAGTAGGCAGCCGTGAATTGGATCGCCTACTTACTCGGTTCTTTCACGGCTAAAACGCGGTCGGCGGCTACATTCCGAAGAGTTTGAACAACGCCCGATGGCCAGGTTATTTCCACCAACTCAGCTTCGTTATCGGGTCCCAATCCGAAGTGAACCGGACCATCGCTTGAGGAAGCGTAGCCAACGCTGGTGGTCATATGGTTGTACTGCGAGCCCAAGGTTTTTGTGGTCACTTTGATGCGCGCGCCGATGCCGTCCCGATTGCTGCGGGTTCCCTCTAGAGCGATGTCAAGCCAGTGCCCGAGGGCTCACTGCGGTTCATCCAGATTTCGGCCGGTCCTTGCAGAGCGCGGTTACGACGACATCGCATTCGGCCGTCGCCGTCCAAATCTCCGAAAGCGCAGCCCCGATGCCGGGCCAGCCGGTGTAGCGTCTAATCCAGCTTCTTCAGTGAGGCTTGCCCACTTACCGCTCGCTCCGAGGTTGCGAAAAACTGTGTTGTTCTGATCCACCGGCTTGCCCTGGCTGGGCGAGCAACCCAACGTGCCCCCGGGTGACGAATAGATCCTTCCAGCCATCGTTATCAAAGTCGACCAGTACCACGCCAAAGCCCGCCATGTGGAGTGTCTGACTGCGTAATCCCGCTCTGGGCCGTGGTCATCTTCGGAACAATCCCTTTCCGGTATTCAGATACAGCGGAAAGGTCTGATTGTTCAAAGCGACCAACGCGATGTCGGGATAGCCGTCGTTGTTGACATCGCGAAAATCCAGACCCATCCCTGAGATGAAGTTGCCATCTTCGGGCAGCGCAACACGCGGACGTCATAGCCACCTCTTCGAATTTGTTGCCAAGATTGTGAAACAGAGAGTTGTAGTAAGCATCGTTGGTCACGAAAATGTCTGGTCGCCCGTCGAGATCATAATCCGCCACGCCGACGCCCATCGCCTTTGCCAACATGGCCGCGAATGCCCCACTGTGCGGAAACATCCTGAAACGTGCCATCGCCCTTGATTCAGGAATAACGAGTTCGGCTGCCCCTTGTAATAGCGCGGATGGCAGTAGTCGGCCGTTGCCTGAAATCGCGCAAGCGGGTTTGTCAGTGATATTGCCACTGCACGTAGTTCACGACAAACAGATCGAGATGGCCGTCATTATTGACATCTACCCAGGCCGCCGTGACTGCCCACAGCGGTCCAAATTCAGGATCGTTCGGATGGTCCAGTCCCGCCTTCGCCGTAACATCGGTGAAGGTTCCGTTCCCGTTGTTGTGGTACAGGGTGTTATGGTGCACACCGGCTACGAAGAGGTCGGGAAATCCGTCATTGTCGTAGTCGCCTACCGCGACGCCAATGTCGAATCCTGAGCCTGCCAGTCCGGCCGCGTCAGTTACATCGGTGAAAACGCCGTTGCCGTCATTGCGGAATAGCCGGTTCGCGATACTTGGACGCATCTCCTTTGCGCAGCGTGGCGATATTGGCGCCGTTTGTGAAGAAGATGTCCGGACGTCCATCGCGGTTGTAGTCAAAGATCGCGACTCCACCGGCCATAGTTTCAGGCGGATTGCGCGCCGAGCGTTTCGTCGCCATCAACTTGAAAGGGAATCGGCTGATAAGTAAACCGGATGGGCGATGAAGAAGTAGAACTTGTATGCATCGCGAAGGAACTGAACAGAAGTACGATCGCTATGGCAAATAAACTGTAAACTCTTTTAGAAAGCGCCATGAAAAGAGAAGGGAATGGCTTCAATCTCTTCCATCCCCTTCAATAATCTATCGTCTTAACTTCCAGACGAAGTTCAGAAATAGAACTTGGCGGCCAATTCGAGCTGCCGATAGCCCACGGTATAGGCCGGATACCCGCTGGTCAGTGGATTTTGGTTCGTTAGTGTCGGGATTTGAACCCCGTTCACTGTCTTGTAGAATTGCAGTTCGATGTCGTTGTTGTTCTGAACACCAAACGCCGCATTCGGATGATTCAGGAAGTTGAACGCCTCGAAACGCAGTTGTAGATTCCTGGTCTCAGTAAACTTGAAGGTCTTGAAAAGCGACATGTCGGCGTTAAGGTTCCAGGGACCTGAGATAAACGGCCACATCTCCGTCCCTTGAGTTCCGGGCGCAGGAGCTTGGAAGCAGTTGGGATTAAAACGTTGGCCTGACTTAAGGTTTGCAGTCGGATTGCATACCAAGACCGGTTCCAAGGTTATGGCATTAGTGCCGAGATAGCTCTCATTACTAATGTTTGGCCCCCACTGAACGTTCAGATCGCCTCCGGTATTAGGCTGCAAAGGCGTCCCGCTCTGGATTCCAACCCAGCCGGATAGCTGCCATCCATTTAAAGCCGGTTTTAGATATTGATTGGAGTGGATCGGGCTCGGGAGCTTGATGTAATACGAACCATTGAAAATGTGCGTGTGATCATATGCCAGTACGCCGTAGTTTTTGGAAAGAGAAGTACCGTCCACCGCAGATCCTGATCCGGCTCCATTGCCGGACGTGCCGTCGAGTGTGCCCAGCACCTTACCAAAGGCATAGTTCACCGTAGTGATAATGGGGCCCGTATGTTTGCTCCAGGTGGCCTGCAGCGCATTGTAGTTTGAGTGGCTGCCGTGGCTTTCTACATAAATATCCTGATAGTTCTTGTAGGGAAAGTAATCATTTGGATTGGCGTTACTGCAACTCACTCCCTGAATGCAAGGAATGGTCCCGGTTACCGGATCGGTCGTGAACAAGGTACCAGGCGCCAGCGCATTCAAATCGTCGAGCTTGTTATTGGTGGTGCCAATCAACATGTCGCGGGTGCTGCTGCCGACGAAAGATATCTCAGCTAGCGACCGCCAGGGCAACGCTTGAGCGATGGTGAAGTTGTAAGTCCATGTGTACGGAGTCCTGTTGTCGCCCATCTGCAGAGGTTCAATGGTTGCACCGTTCAGACCGCCGCCACTGCTTGGAACTGCCAATGAGTTGATCTGAGCGAGCGAAGTTAGGCCGGGGCCAGGAGTAGTGTAGGTAAACGCGCCACTCGAGGCCGCGTCAGCCCCCGCTGCTGTTCCCGTTCCCACCTGGAAACGGAACTCAGAGGCGCCGCCACGAAGCACGGTCTTTCCATTGCCAAAGAGATCGTACGCGAAGCTAGCTCGCGGATCAACATAATACAAAGGTGAGACCCACCCGGACTTAGGAATCTTGGAATCAATCGAGTGCCAGAGAAGCCCCGTATCGACGGGAGCATTCGCAGCGTTGCTGTAAAGTGCCGAATCCCAGACAATGGCGCCGTTACCGCTTGTATTGTAGAACTGACCTTCATGATCCAGACGGAAGCCATAGTTTAAAGTCAGCCGGCTGGTCACTTTCCAGGAGTCCTGTGCAAACAGAGCATGTACTACGCCTCTCACGTTCGGTGCCAGTAACTTGTTAGCTTGCGAGTAAGAGTCGGCATGACCAGTCAGAAGGTCAGCCAGAACGTTGCCGGTGCTGGTCCCTCCATATGGTTCGAATTCGAACGCGCCCTCCGCGCTTTGTGTACTTTGTTGATTGCCAGTGGCCGCCCAGTAAAATCCAAATTTCAAGGTATGGGTGCCTGCAACCTTGCTGACGTTATCGGCAAATGAGGGATCGTATTTGTGCGCGCCGAACCCGCCGCCCGGGAACGAAGATCCTCCAAAGTCGTTTCCAGGATAAAACTCCGCCAGTGCGCCCGACCAGCTCAAAGTATCGGCAAACTGATGCGTGTTTAGTCCGAAGAGCTGCTTATAGGTAAAGCCCAGTTTGGTCGGATCGATAGCGGCAGCATTGTCCGGCACGGAGGTGTTCAGATAGGATGCATACGCAAATACGGCCTCATTTACCAGCGTAGGGCTGAACACCTTCGTGTAGTTCACGTTGATCACGCGGGAAGGCGTGTCGGCCGTCAGCGGAGTTGGATAGGGAAGTGCTTGAGACGGAGCCCACCACATGGTGATCGGGTGAAAGTCTGTTTCTTTTTGGTAGTTGTACGAGACGCTCAGCTTGTTTTTATCGTTAATTGAGTAATCAATCTTCTCCACTTGTTCCCAACGATTCTGAGGATTGTCGTTGATGAACTCATAGTTGTAGCCTTGGTGGGTGGCCGGATCAACGCTCTTGCCAAGGCCGCTGCCCGCTAAGCCCATCATCAACTTAAAGTAGATAGCGCCGTTAGGATCGATTTCACTGGCCGGAATGACGCCGTTCTGGAGACCGCCTGCGATAAGGGCCGGACACGCGCTAGAGGCATATTGCGGCGTGCCATTCGAACTGGTGCCCGTCTGAGCGCACGGCGTTGTGAAGGCTGAACCCCAACCTCCGGGGCCGCCATTGAATTGAGCAAGGTATTGGGGCGAAAAATTTCCGGCAGCCATCTGAGGCGTCGGAAGAAAGTACTCAGCTATCGAACCGGCGGGGTGCTGGTTCATGTACTCATAGCCGAAGAAAAAGAACAGCTTGTCGTGATTATGGTTGAAATTGGTAAAGGGAATCAAAACCGGTCCGCCGATGTTGCCGCCGGGATACCAATAATGCGAATTTGGCGCGGTGTTGCCTTGGTTTTTCTGGAAGGAATCTACTGCGTTTAGTGCAGAATTGCGAGCAAACAAATAGCCTTCACCGTGGAAGCTGCTGCCGCCACTCTTTGTAATCGCCTGGAATACCGTCGGACCTTGGGCAAATTCGGCGCCATAGGCAGACTGCAGAACCTTCACCTCCGACACCATCTCGGGGTTGATGTTGGCAATCTGGGTACCCTCGTTGCTGTCTAACAGACTGGCGCCATCCAGCAGATAGCCCATGCCGCCGTTCGGCAGCGTTCCATTGGAGGAAAATGAACCCGCCGGGCCGGAATTGCTGCCCGTTACGTGGTCCGCGCCATTGAAAGAACTATTCCCCGATAACCCGGAGTTCGTTCCCATACCGGGAAGAATCTTGATGAATTCGCCAGCGTCGCGGCCGGAGATAGTGAAATTCTCAATTTCATTGCTATTGAGCGTTGTGCTAAGCGCGCCTGTATCAACGGGTGCCACACCGGCGGAGTCGGCCGATACCTCGACCGTCTGATTCACGTTCCCCACTTTCAGGACGATGTTACTCAGCGTCCTGGAGTCGCCTTGCGTCAGAACAATATCCTTGGCTTGCCAAGACTCAAAACCGGGTGCCGTCACAGTCACGGAGTATGTAGCCGGAGGTACAGCCGTAAAGGCGAAATATCCTTCACCCGTGCTGGTCGTCGTTCGTTTAATCCCACTCGTCTGGTTCTGGAGTTCTACCGAAGCGGCAGCAACTCGGGCGTCGCTGGCATCTGTAACGGTCCCAGTCAACGTTGCCGAAATTTGCTGGCCAACCACCGCCTCGGTAAAGAACGCCCCTGCCAGTAACAAGAAAAGTAATTTGAAACGGCGCCTCGGGAGAATTCGCCATCTGTCTAGCCCAGCTCTTTGTGCGCAGCTCATTTACGACCTCCTAGCAATTAACGAACATTGTTTGATTGCGCGAGTCTCCCAATAGGAATGTGAACCTGGAGAAAACGACAAGTGTCGGAGCTATGAAGGTTGAAATCGCCTTGTCGCGAGACAGTCGGGCAATAACTATCGCCCGCAAACCCCTATAAGTGAAAGACACGGTACCCCATCGTAGAACTGAAGTAGGAGAAGGTCAATCTAGTAACAGTTGCGGGACTGATCGCAGACCTTCGCCGACGATTCTAGGCGAACTACTGGTCCAACTCGCCGGTTATTAGTTCGGGCTCCTGTTCGGAGTGAAGCCGCTCCCATAGGGCTTTCTCTCTCTGTGCGTCCGCAGTTCGGCCCGCCTGCCGGTATGCCTGTACAAGATACAGGTGAACTTTGGCTGCGCCTGGTGCGATTTCCTCTGCCCGTTGCAGCGCAGCTAATGCATCAGTGGTTTTGCCAGCCAGGAAAAGGGCGCGTCCCAGCGTGGCTTCCGACAGCGGATCTGCTGGCGCAAGTCGTGCGGCTTCGGAGGCCAGTTCCAATGCTTCCTTTCGCTCGCCGCCTTTCATTAGCAAATTCGCAAGTTGTACCCGCGCCAGCACGTTTGTCGGCGACATTTGAATGACCTTTCGAAATTCCTGCTCAGCTCCCGACAGGTCGCGCCCAATCAGAAACACTCCAACCATGTAGTGAACTCCCGGTTCATTCGTAAATTTGGCCTTGAGCTCTTGGAACACGGGAGCGGCTTCCTCGTATCGTTGTTCCAAAAACAACGCGGCGGCGCGCCCAGCCAGAATCACTAATGGACGGCGGGCCGGCGGAAGCGTTGAAGGCAGATAACGCAAACCGAGCGCGCCCAAGCCAACCGCTGTGGTCACTTCGTCAGATTGGATATTTCGTTTAATCAGTGGGGTGAGTTGCGCCAGCGCTTTGCCGAAGTCATAGGACCGCAAACACACAAGAGCAGCGCGGTAGCGCACCTCTCGCAGAAAGTTTGGATCGTCGGGCAATCCGATCGATTCGCCTTTGAGAATGTCTGCCAGTGCCGTTTTGTAATCGCCCAGCTCGTAGTCCACCATGCCGAGAAATGCAAATGGTGTGCCCTTGCTCGAGTCTAGCGACACGCCCTTCAGGAGCGACTCCCGCGCCTCGCGATAGCGGTGCAATTGGAATAACGCTGCGCCGCGATACATCCATCCCTCGGCCCAGTCAGGTTTCAGCGCCAAGCCTTGTTGATACAGTTCCGCCGCCTGTTGTGGATCGGAGTCGATTGCATCTGATGCGCGCCTCGCTAAGTCCTCGAACCGATCGCTTTGTGCAGCCGATGCCCTGGCCAGCGCAAGACAAGCCACGCTGACCGCTATAAACTGGAACCCTCTGCCTGCGGTTGCCATGATTCTTTTAAGATAGAGTAGCTGCGAAGAAATGACGTTCCGTCGAGCCCTGGTAATAAATGCTTGTCTCACGGCCTTTTTGTGCAGCGCCTCCGGACAGACTGTGAATCCTCGGGCGCTCTTTGATGACGCTATGGCGGCAGACCGTGGAGGCAATTATGAACAAGCCATCCGCGATTATCGTCAACTCCTGCAGGTGCAGCCGGATCTTTTGCCTGCCTACATGAACCTGGGGATTGTTCTGACGAAGGTAGGCCGATTTTCAGAGGCAATTGAGAGCTACCAGTCAGCGCTAACTCTCGCACCCAAAAACCGAGATATTCAATTTGACCTTGCCTTGGCCTACTTCAAGAAAGGTGACATGCCGAACGCGGCCCGGCAGTTTGAAGACTTGCTGAAAGCCAACTCCGGCGATCTGCGCATCGCCATTCTTCTGGGGGCGAGTTACACGCAATCCGGCCAGAGCGCGCACGCGCTGGAAGTGCTTACGCCGTTTGCTGCGAAGGCGCGCGACAACCCCGATTTTCTTTGGGCCTATGGCTCGGCTCTGATTGCCAATGGACACCTGAAGGATGGCATCGCCGTAGTTGAGCAGGTCGCAAAACAAACCAATGCTGCTGAGGCCTGGTTGCTTGCCGGCCAGACGCAATTGCGGGTGGATCAATTTGACCAAGCCAAAGCGGATCTTGAAACTGCCGCTCGTCTCGATCCAACATTAGCCGGGGTACAAAACTCCCTCGGCCACGCGCGCGAAAAAGAAGCCGATTACCCAGGCGCAATCCAAGCATTCAGCCAGGCAGTCGCACAAAAGTCCGACGATGCGGACGCATGGCTAGCACTAGCAGGCGATCAATACTTTCAACGCGACCTGCCAGGAGCGCGCGCGAGTCTGGCAAAAGTACTCGCGCTCGAGCCCACTTCCGCTCCGGCCTTCTACGCTCTCGGACTGGTAGATAAGGCAGAAGCAAAGCTGGGTCCTGCCGTTACCGACATGGAGCAAGCCGTGAAGATCCGTCCGGATTGGATGGAGGCACATGTCCAACTCGCGGCGCTTTATTTCCAGTTGCACCGTAACGAGGACGGAATGCGCGAGCGCAAACTGGTGGACAATCTCGCCGAAGCGCAGCGGAAAGCTGGGCCCGGCGGCATCTAACACGCGCCGCGACACGCTCTCATTTCTCGACGTGCCCCTTCGGAATCCGGCTCTGCACTGCAAAACGCTGGTTGGCTGGTGCAATGATCGTCCTCGCGCCGCTTAGGTCGTAATTCACAAACACTCGACGGTTTTCCACCTGATCCACTTGCAGGAAGGTGGTGGTTCCAGGAAGGGCGCGCGAATTGGTGATTGATACACCATCGCCGTTTTCCAGCGCCACCGCTGCGCCGTTATTTTCTTGCGCTTGACGCCCGACATAGTCGTTGATCGTAAGATCGCTGAAATTCTCGACACGCACCCCGTCGGAAAAGTAGTTCGGCATAGAGGGGCTCCAGTCCACTCGCACGTTGCGCAACCGGAGTCCATCCACCCGCTTTGCGTACAAAGCCGGAATATTGCTTTTGACGATCCCATAACGCGGCGTTTCTACTGTCCACCGAAGATCCAAGTTGCCTCCTACTCCTTGCGCAATCGCCGCTGCCGGGGCAATCATGTGCAAGCGCACTCCACTTAGTTCAACATCGGAGATCGTGGACCCTTGGCCGCCCCACAGCAGCGCCCCGTTTTCCGCGTCGGCTGTGATGTTGTTGAACACAACATTACGAACACGCGGTGCACACGTGTTACCTGCGGGGCAGTCCTGCACCGCAATGTAGATAGGCTCAGCTTTTCCCCACCACGAGCCCGGAATGAGACGTGTTCGGATAACGATATCGGAGAATGTCACATTTTCAGTGGCCCTGTCCTCCTGGCCGGGAAAACTATCTGCGAACACGGCAATGCCACGGTTCGTATCCATGCTCAGGGCCGTGAATGTGCTCAGTTGCGTGCTCTCCAAGCGAATGGCCGCCGACCGCGACGAAATCGAACAATTGGTAACATTCACATTCTCGCTGCGAACGATCGCGAAACCGTCATCTCCCGTGCTGATATTGCAGTCGGAGATGTTCACATGCTGGCATTGCATGCAATCGATGCCGTCGTTATTCGGCACTCTAGGATCGTTTAAAATCTGTAGGGCGGAAATGGTTGCGCCATTCACATCCTGTAGCTGCAGCGTCCAGTTGGGTGCGGCGCGAAGGGTAATACCGTGGATCCTTACGTTGCGGCAATGAAAGAAAACCAGCATAGTTCCCGGCCGGTGGTTCGGTTCAACCGGGCCATACTCTACCGTGTTCATGGCATCCCGGAACTTCTCTGGATTGCGGACAGACTCCTCCAGATAATCACCTCCTCCATGCTTAGTTTGCAAAGCCATGAAGGTGTCCCCTTGGCCATCGATCGCGCCCTGCCCGTCGATCACGATGTCGTCCGCATTTTTCGCGATCAGCATTCCTAGCAGCCCGCCCTCGCCAGTAATATCAACCCCGTAATTACGACCAAATCCAAATGGGGCGCTAGGCAAGTAGTCTTGAATATCGTGGCTACCGGTCAGTGTTGCACCACTATCCAATAACAGGTGGATGTGGCTGTAAAGCTGCACCGTTCCAATCACATAATTTCCCGAAGGGAAATAGGCGGTGCCGCCTCCTTGGCTTACGCAGGAGTCAATAGCAGCAGAAACGGCTTTCGTGTCGGGACTTATCCCGTCGCCCTTGGCCCCAAAGTTTCGGACATTACAGAAAGGCGCCTGCTGTGCAAGCAAGCTCACAGCCGGCACAATCAGCAGGAGCAATGATTTTCCCAAGAGCCTTACCGGAAATGCGGTGTTGTTGTCCTTCATCTGCGAAAGTTTAAAGCAACTGGCTCATCTTACCAGCGACTCGTCCAATGGCGCGACACACCGAAGCCGCCCACATCCTCCACTCTCTGACCTCGGCTCCGTCCCTCAAAAGCGCGTCTGTATATTGAATCTATGGCTGAAATAATTGACGGCGCAGTTACCACCGAATTCTCCGCCCAAAAACTCCGTGAAGGCGTCTGCGACATGACTACCACCACGCCCATGGTCCTCGAAGGTCAAAAGGCCTTCGTGTATTACAACGGTCCTACCGATCAACTGAGTGGTGTTTCCGCTGGCGCCTGCATCCTCGACCCCGGCGCAAGCCCGCACCCGCCGCATCGCCATCCCGAAGAGGAGTTTCTTATCATCGGCGAGGGCACCGGCGAAATTGAATGCGATGGCACCGTCACCAACGTCGGCCCAGGAGCCATGATGTACTGCGCCGGAAACACGTTGCATGGCATCATCAACACGGGGAAAGTCCCCATGACTTTCTATTGGTCTAAATGGCTGGCAAAGGGCTTTTCCTCCTAAAATCAAAATGTCCGACACCGCCTTCCACCACATGCAGCTCACCGTGAGCGACATCGAAAAATCGCGTGCCTTCTACGCCGGCTTCCTCGGTCTGCCTGAATTGCCGCGCCCCGAATTTCCGTTCCCCGGCGCATGGTTCCAACTGGCCAAAGGCCAGGAACTGCATATCGTTCATGTGCCACATGCCATCTGGCGTCCACCTGTTTCGATGGAGATCTTTGAAACCCACATCGCCCTCCGCGTCCCAAGCTTCCGCGGCGCTATCGCCAAACTGCACGCTGCTGGCTTTCACGAGGATCTACCCGTCGATCACCCTCTCAAAATCGTTATCAAACCCACTCCGCCTACCGGTTACCCGCAAGTATATTTCTTCGACCCGGACCGCCATCTCGTGGAATGGAACGCCGCCGTCCTCGACTGAGTAGCAAGTGCTGCTTCTCTAGATTTCGTCTGGTGGATTAACTCCGTCGGGGCGCTCCTTTGCCCGGGCCTCTGCGCCAACTGGTTCCCGGAACGGTTCCACCGCAATGCGCGTGTAACTCACTTCCAGCACAGTAAGGTCCGCTGTCCCGCCCGGCGCTTGCAGAACTACGCTATCGCCCGCTTCTGCCTTCATCAACGCGCGTCCCAGTGGCGACACCCAACTGATGTGGTTGCGGTCCAGATCAACCTCGTCGGTGCCCACAATGCTCACTACTCGCTCCACTCCCTCGGCATTGGCATAGCGCACGGTCGCTCCGAAGAATGCCCTCGTCGCCGCCTGTCCCTTTCTCGGAGTTTCCGGGTCAACCACCTCCGCCGACTCAATTCGCTTCGTCAAAAACCGAATCCGTCCATCAATCTGCCGCAGCCGCCGTTTGCCGTACTGATAGTCGGCGTTCTCACTCCGATCGCCGTTGCTCGCAGCCCACGCCACCACCTCGGTCACGGCACGGCGCTCTCTATTCAGCAGAAATCGGTGCTCATCTTTCAGCCGCTGCAGTCCGCCCGGAGTTATGTAGTTCTTGCCGGGCGTCGCGGGCTCGTCCCCTTGTGGCTTTCTTGTAAACCCTTTACGCATGTCTTAGTCTTTGCAGCGCGAACCTAGCAGGGTGCCGCCAGATAATGCGCTGCCCATTCCTACATTGTCGCGCCGCTTGTGCCCCGAAAGTGCTCAACCTCAAATCTCGAAACTGAAAAGGACAGCTGAAGGGTTTCTCCCTCAGCTGTCCTATTAGATCCGCGTTTGATCCGAGATCCGTAGAGCGCTTCAGTTCGATTCGGTGAACTCGATAAGAGGAAGCCCGAAAAACCCAACGGAAGCCGTACAAGACCCGAGGTTCAAGTTATTCGTCTCTCCAGTGGTACCGGCATTGGCCAGACAGGATGGCTTAGCGGACGATCCATCAGCAAAAGAAAAAATCACCTTGAGCGAGGTGCCGCTGTTGAATTGCGCTTGCGAGCCACCCGCATCGCCGAAGATATTGAACTCAACCTTGTCCCAGACAGAGGAAATGTCCACCATCGAGTCGAACCAAGTCAACGTCACCACATCTGAGCCGTAGTAAAGCGTCACAGAATCAAATCCGCCGGCCTGCACGGACGACCCCAGTTCCAACTGGCTAAGGCTGGTGATGGGAATGTCCGGCGCCGTTGCCACTGGGCTATTCACAACGCAATCGGAGCCATATTTGCCCCAACCGCTCGGACAGGCCGAGGAGCCCCAATTCAGCAGCCAATATTCCATGAACACTCCGGCTTTACCTACGCCCAGATAATCCGTTGCATAAACGAATTGCTGCCACACCGTGCAGCCGCTATGCCGCGCACATGCCGCAGTGGTGAGCCCGGCGTTCGTATTGATCTGCACCGAATACTCGTTCGAACCGAGAATGCCGCCATCGCCGAATGCAGGAACGCCCACACTCTTTTCGGACTTAACGCCGCTCACTATAAAATCTCCAGCCGCCGAGGTGATCAACCCCGTGCCTACGCCAACATAGTCGTTGCCGTTGCCCACGATTTCCAGTTCAGGTCGCTTTACGTGCGTTGGAGTGCGCGGCGCTTGTATCTCGCAATCTACCTTCTCATAGGTGGTGCTCGGATAGGATGCATGAAAGCATCCTTGGTCGTTCACAGGGGTCTGCTTCATGATGGCGTGCCAGTTAGCGTGCGCCGCCGCCTCCGGATCGAGTGCTTCATTTATGTTCTGCGCTGCCGCAGTGGACACTCCTAGGATGGCAGCAAGACCGGCCGCAATCAGCACGTGTTTGATCGAGCGGCGTAAATTGCTATTGGTTGATCTGGTTGCTAAGACCGACAGGGCAAGCCCGGTCGATTGGTTCAGTAAGTTCATTTGTAATCTCCGATAATGTTGAATTGATTGGCCACGAGGATTTGCTGCGCGCATCCTAAAAAGCGTGCCCTCGTAGACGGGTCGCCAAGCCAGTTGTAATCAGCTATGCAACCACGCTTGTCCTCTACTGCGCGCACAGCAGCGTTCGTTTCACTCCGTGCCAACAAATTCATCCGTGGCGAAGCAAGACGCATCTCTCTGCGCCCCTTAGCGCCGGAAAGTGTTGTTTGTTGCCACGAGGCTGAGAAACCGAACGTCCACCCTAAGCCGCCGCCGCTCCCGCCTGATAGGGGCAGCATGGAAACGGATCCGTCTCTGCCTACCGCTTTAGCTGCTGGCTAAAGCGCAGGGCATCAGCTTGGTCGAGCTTCTCGATCCAGAACCTCGTCCGCAGGTAGTCGGCCACCTTAGACTAATCGCCACATCGCCGTCAGAACGGATCTATAGAACCTGTCTCGGATAATAGAACGTGCGTATCCCTTTAATCTCTCCGTCCACAACCTGAATCCAATCGAATACATGATCAACGCCATTTACTGTCTCCATGTCGAAAACCGTCGCAACATAATCTCCCTCGACAATGTGTTGCTTCAACTGGATGCCTTTAATCATCGGTAGGATGCTCGAAAGAAAACCCTTAACCGTCTGCCGGCCAGCCAACTTCGGCACCAGCGGCCCTTCAAATGTCACGTCCTCAGCAAGAGGCACTTTGGACAGGTCCTTCGTCGTAAAGCAGTCCAGATACGCCTCAACTACTGCAACTTTCTGCTCTCGTGACATCACTTCTCCTCGCTTATAGTCTCAAATCGCACTCAAGCCTAGAAACGCATTCAGGAAACCAGATTCTCAATAGCTACCGGACCTTCCTTGTCACCAAGGACAGCTTTGTCCCTCGATGGCTTCAATCGTATATTCAAGGCGCGTTTCCAACAGTTGCAGGCGAAAAACGCAGAAAACCGAGCTACACCGTGCGTCGCCATACTTGCAAGAAGAGTCAGTCACACAACGTCAGCAAAAAACCTTCGCAACCCAACTTGAGAATGACTTATATATCCGTGGCCTTTCTGGTAAAAGCGGAGCGTTAGGCTCGATTGAGACTCGGCCGCCTGACAATTTAAGGAACGCTGTCGGACGCATACGGTACTCCCTGAGCGGGGGAGTTTGCTCCAGAAACTGGTGCTGGACGCTACGCCCGCACTTGGGTAGTAGTTAAATAGAGACACGCAATTATGAAACAATCTGCCGTCTTCCTTCTGGTATTCCTATTCGGCGCGCTGAACATCCATTCGCAAACTACCGAGCTGCCGCAAATTCGCCAGAGCGCTGGGTTGAAGCAGCTCTACGTCGACGGTAAGCCGTTCATCATGCTGGCGGGCGAACTTCACAACTCCAGCGCATCCAGCATCGAGCATATGAAGCCGATCTGGGACAAACTCGCCTCCTCCCATTTCAATACCGTCATCGGGACGGCTAGTTGGGAACTCGTTGAGCCGGAGGAGGGCAAGTTCGATTTTTCCCTTGTCGACTCCGAGATTGCAGAGGCGCGCCAGCGGAACATGCGGCTGATTCTGATATGGTTTGCCACCTGGAAAAACGCGGGTTCCAGTTATGTGCCCTATTGGGTGAAGGCCGACCGAAAGCGGTTTTCGCCTTGCGTCCTGACCCCTCACCCGAATGCGGGGATGTCATCGTACATGGCCGCCTACATGGAACAGCAAGGCACGGTTCCGCTCAGCCCGTTCAGCGAAACGACGCTGAAGGCGGATGCGAAGGCCTTTCGCGCCCTGATGCGTCACATAAGGAGTGTGGACCCGCATCATACGGTTGTCATGATGCAGGTGGAAAACGAGGTTGGCACACTCGGCGATAGCCGTGATCATTCTTCGCTCGCAGAAGCGGCTTGGGTGAAGCCGGTTCCTGCCAATTTGATGAACTACCTCCGAAACAACAAAACGACTCTCCTACCGGAAGTCGAGCAGCTTTGGGCGAAGGGTGGCTATAAGAGTACCGGAACCTGGCAGGAAGTGTTTGGCAACGGCGAATGGGCAGATGAAGCCTTCATGGCTTATCACTTGGGCAGCTTTATCGGCGAAGTGGCGAAGGCCGGCAAAGCAGAACTCAATATACCCATGTACGTAAATGCTTGGCTTGGACCGCAGCCCGGTCAAGACTTGCCTGGCCAGTATCCCAGCGGCGGCCCGGTCGCGCGCATGCTCGATATATATCGCGCCGCCGCTCCTTCGCTTGACCTGATCGCGCCCGATATCTACATCGACGACTTCAAAGCCACATGTGCGTTATACGCGCGATCGGACAATCCGCTGTTAATACCCGAAGCTCGCGACCAGGTAGGCAACTTGTTTTGGGCCATTGGAAACTATGCCGCATTAGCTTGGTCTCCTTTTCGGGGCGGAAGATCTCGACCCAAAGGGTCAGGTTTCCCAGGCATATAAGTTGCTCTCCAGCGTGCTGCCCCAGCTTGCCGAATGGCAAAGGGCAGGGAAGGTTAAAGGGCTTCTGGTGGTGGATGGTGAGAAGCCTCAGCCGGCATTGTTCAGGTGGTTATCAGATCACCTTGGCGAAGGCAGAGGAGCAGACGCCCAATCCCCGGCAGATAAAACGGCCCTTCTCGCTGGCGGTGTCTCCTTAACTTCACGTGCCATGCCCGCGGACACGCGGCCTTTCGCCATCGTCATCAACTCAGCGCCTAACGAGTTTATCTTCATCGGCGCTAATGGCTCGCCTGTCTTCTCGGTCAACTCCCCGGGGCCCTCGCGCGTAGCAATTTCATCGCTGGATGAAGGCCGCTATGAGAATGGCAAGTGGATTCCAGGCCGCCGCATCAACGGCGATGAATTGTTCCTGCCTGCGCTTCCCAACTCGACCATTGGAATGATAAAAGTGCGATTGGTCCGTTTTGATTGAGGCCCGATCATCTTTCCAAAGGAGTAGTCGCCAACGTTCAATCTGTCCCTCTGTGCCTTAACATAACCCCCCAAAACCTGGGGACAAAACCCGGGGACGACAAAACCCGGGGACGACAAAACCCGGAAAACCCGGGGAAAACCCGGGAAAACCCGGGAAAACCCGGGGACGGGAAAACCCGGGGACAGTCCGCCTGTTTCCCTATTTCCACCGAACCCCAAAACCCGGGGACAGTCCGCCTGTTTCCCTATTTCCACCGAGCTCAAAAACAACAGTCACAATCGCCGCAAATAAATCCTCAAAACAACCAACCCCAATCAAATCAACCGCCTACGCCGTAATCCCAACCCATTCACACCCCGCCTCCAATACTCGTTTCCCAATTTCATCCCGCATCCTGAACCTAGGCTGGCATCAGCCCAATTTCTACAACGAGGAACCTAAAAAATGGCAAACTCCAATGACAACTTCGGGGCGAAAACATCTCCAAGTCGACCCAAACAGAAACCCCCGAATCCCGCGCGCTCCCGGGTCCAAAATCGGAGGCAGCCAAGGCAATCTGCTCAATGAACGCGCTCAAACACGGCTGCTGCTCCGTCAGCACTCTCCTCCTTCCCAATGAATCCGAAGATCAATTCAAATCGCTCGAATCCGTCTGGGTCAAACTCTTCAACCCCAAAGACGAAGGCGAACGCAAACTCGTCGCCGAAGTCGTCAATGCCGATTGGTTCTACCAACGCGCCACTCGCGCCCACACTGCCGTCGAAGCCGGTCTCTACGAAAGCAATCCCGACCCCAGCACTTGGACGGAAGAACAGGAACGCAAACTAGCCCGTCACATGCGCTATAAAACTGCGGCCAGCAACTTGGTAGACAAGAAACGCAAGGCCGTCGAAGACCATCGCAAGTCCCGTCAAGGCGAGTCCGACCGCACCGCCAAACTGGCCATCGCGAAGGAACGTTTAGAAGTCTACAAGAAGAAGAACCGTCCCGAGCAAACCTGGGATGAGCATCTAGCCGAAATGAAGAAGCAAGCCATCGCGCTAGGCTTCAAGCCACCCGAGTTCAATCCCACTAGGCGCTAGAGCAGTTTCAAAACAAACCGCCGCGCTTTCCGAGCCGCGTCCGCATGTTTGCGCAGCAAACTCCAACCGGTAGACCGGAAACCATGTTTGCGCAGCAAACTCCAACCGGTAGACCGGAAACCATGTTTGTGCAGCAAACTCCAACCGGTAGACCGGAAACCATGTTTGCGCAGCAAACTCCAACCGGAGGTCCGGAAACCTGGGAGCGGTCCACTTTTTAAAAAACCCCCCGCCACTTCTGGGACAACTTCACCCAAATTCCAACCCCAACACCGTTCCCACTGCCACACACCTGCGAACCACACCTAATTTGCCACTCAACTACCTCCCAACCACCTCTGATCTCCCCCGTTTTCACCAACCGTCCTCGTATTTCGGTCCTTTGACACCCATTCGTTTCGTAGCACGGTCTACTGCCTCTACAACGCACAAGCGAGATATTGCTATTTCCGTCCTTCCCCTACAAGCCACAGGCGAAATTTGGGGCTGCCTGCGCATTTCACGCCCACTATTTCCTAAAACACCGAACCTCGCAACCCGGGAAATACGTTGGCTGTCCCAGTAATTTCGCGTTCTACCAATGCGCATCACAACTCCTGTCCAAGCAATCTCGCTCCGCCAATTTCCACCTCTCCTAACTCTGAAAAACTCAGTCACAAATCACCCCAAAAACTTATCTACCAATCCCCTCATCCACTTACAAGCCGTTCCACCCATCGACCGCTCAGCAGCGCTGTCAGACTGAGCACGGAATGACAGTTATCCACCCAGAACTCCAATCGTTGCTCCTCCCCAACGATTCCCCCGAAGAACTGGTAAACCTGATCTCTGCCTGGAAAAAAGATTTCCCCGGAGAGTCTCATTTGCAAATGACCCTCCGCAACGATCTGGTCCGAGCCGAGTGGCTCCGCCGCCGTGCCCAATATATCTTTAACCAAATCCAACTCGAACTCTACGCCACCGGTCTGCCATTCGAGTTTTGGAACCCCATCACCCAAAAACACTTCCGTTTCTTCGAAAAACACGCTCAGCGCGCTCAAAACGAATTTCGCAAAGCTCTCCAATTCCTAGCCAAATTCCATCCGCCACCCAACAGTACAAAGAAGCCCGAAGAAACACTCAAGCCGAAGCTCAATTTGAATCCGGATCTCACCGGCAAACTACCCTTCGAACAGACGGTTTATCTGGAAAAGGATGCCGCCGGCCTGTGGAGCCACCGTCACGCGCCACCTAACTCGCGATTTACCGAACTCCACCCCGAAAATCGCTTCTGCGAAGTCGTGCGCCGTTTCCTGGTTAAGGAAAGTGAACTCCCTGGCCAATACCAATGGGTCAACATCCACGCTGGCGAACGCTACAGAACTACCTCCGCCACTCTTATTCGCTACACGCCGGAAGAATTCATCAAGATCCTCGCCGAAGAGGCGGAAACCGGCAAACTTGCCGACGGACCACGCATTAAGTATTCGCGTTACGAAGATTGCGACCCTATCGAAACTTTAGATCCTACACAGCCGCAGCCGTAAGGCAATCGGCCACCGAAAGGAAGTAATTAAATGAGAAAGAAATTTAAGAAGAAGATGCCGATCCAACTGGAACAGTGGATCGAAATCAAAGTGGAGGACAACACAACCGTCTCCATCTTTTATCCATCGAACAAAGAACTCACTGAGATTCTCAATGAAATGGATCCCAAACCAGACCTCATCTATCGCCGCTTGAACTTCGTCGATGGTGTGCCGCTCGAATACGGCTGGGCGAATGCGTCGCCGGAGTTTAAGCAATACGGAGGCATGTTCGTGCAACGCGTGTTGCCCGAAGAATGGCCGCACTTAATGAAACGCGAGTCATTTAGCGACGGTCACGCCGTTGGCGCGCGCTATCCGCAACCGCGTCCCGAGGCCTGGGGCCCTTGCCCCTGTCCAGACTGCGTCAAAGAACGCGAAAGCACTCCCGGCGCCTCCCGCTACGATAAATTCAAAGAAATGCAGCGCGACGCCAACGGCGAAATCGTTTGGAGCTAGGCGGTTCCGGAGGGGAAGCCCTCCGGAGTCTTACTTGTTGGGTCGCACACGAATCCGCGCCATCATCCCGCCATCTTCATGCTCGAGTATGTGACAGTGATAGACGAAATCGCCGGCCACACTGAACGGTATGTCAACGGTAATGGGGTGCGTTTGACAGACGCCTGAACGAAAGTCGGAGATCGGGTTTGAATTATCAGTGGGCGGGTTGACGCCGCACACGCCGTCCGCGTGGGGAAGCGGCACGTTGTCCATCAACATCTGAAGACTTATAGGTACCGCGTTGTGCCCAACGAGTCTTGGCTAACAACATGGAACTTGGTCTGATGAATATGGAAGTTATGATCCTCGGTGGCAACGTTAACCAATTGCCATCTTTCGGTCACCGGGGTGTTGTTGGGCCCTAACGGCACGCACACTGTTGGATACATGGGGTCGAACGGTATCAGATCGGTGGCTGGCTGTCCAACTACGTTTCCATTTTCGTCTAGTTCCTCTTCGGCCAAACCAAATGCATCCAGATTTGTCGTCGGAACGCCGTAAAAGATCCTGCGCATATGGCCGGGAGCCAGCGCGGGACAACTCTTCTCTGGCTGGATGGCGGCGTTCTCCGCGGCTAAGTCGTGCGCTATGGCCTGGAAATTTACCATGCCCGCGGCTTCGCCGTTCACCAGCAGAGTGGCTGGAGCGGCTACTTTGGACGACGGCGCAAACTGGACCGTGGCAAGGTTCAACGCGGGCCAACTATCGCCGGAAGGCCCGGTTGTGTATCCGGCGTTGATCAACGTTGCACTGGCGCCGCTAGGCGGTGTTGCGGGCACGTCTTTTGCGTCGCGATAAACAACCCACACTTCCACGCGAGCACTGGGCATCAGATGCAGTTGGCGCGTGCACAGCGGCTCTTCCTGCAGTTGTACGTTGGGCGATACCGGGCAGGTTTCCGGAACGAACTTGCCACCGCTGAATGCCGACATTTGTTGTGGAGTTATGCCTACGTTGGCGCTCACGCTGACTCCATCAAGCGAGATTACTTGCATCAGCATGTTGCGACGGGATTTTGAATCGATGACTTTCAGGTCGTACGTGCTGCTGGCAGAAGCGTTCGTGATGCGCCAGATCTCGCCCCCCGGCGATTTCATCGCGATATTTGGATAAAGCTGTCCATTGATGGTGAAGAACCAGGAACCGCCCACGTAGCTGGGAGATGCGCTAGGATCGCCCGCGCAAGAACCGTTGCGCGATCGCTCGCTGGATGTGATGTACTGCTGACAGAAAGCCGGATCTTCCTGATCTTGTTGCACTCCGTTCGGCAGTATTTGTGTGTCCTTCAGCAGCATGTGGCGCATACGCACGTTGGCTAGGAAGGCTGCGCACGTGCGGTCGCGGCAAATGTAATCACCAGGGTTACCGACTGTGATATCGCCGGACATACCCGCGCTCACCTGATTCAAGGCGATACCGTGGGCATGCGGATGGAACCAGAATAAGCCGGAAGGATGATCGGCAGGGATTTAGATTTCATAATCGGTGAAATCCATCCGGATAGCGGAGTGCATGTGAATGCTCGGCTGCGGAACGCCATTGGCCGAATTAAATGTCAGCACAAAGATGTTGTCGCCATAAGTGGGATTCGAAGCGCTGGGAGAACTCGGGGAAACTAACATGCCGTGCGTGTGCAAATTGGTTGGGTTCAGCGCGAGAAATGCTTCGCCCGGGTCCTGCGCATGAGCGCTATCGGTAACGGGCGGCAATTGATTTACTAGATGGATTTTGAGTGTGTCGCCCTTTTTCATCTGCAGCAGCGTCCCGCCGTAGTAATTCGGAATTACGGAGTTTGATGACGGGCACGAGTTAACGCCGTCAGCGGGGCGATTGCAAACTTCATAGACCCAGCCGTTGGGGGCGATACCTGCGGGGGAGGCGCTAGCCAAGTTATTTATAGGCGCCGCCTTAGCCACAATCAGCAGATTGAGAAGGCCATTTTGACTGCTTAACGTGATGGGCTCTGCCAGATCAGAGGCGGACATGGAACCATGACACGAGAGGGCGATTGCTGCCCCAAGCAAAATGAACACACTTCGACCGTTGAATGGAAACAAGCTAATTTAACTCCCTCGGAAAACTTGCGAATGGGGCGCTAGAAGAAGCGCGCTGAAGACGATGATCAACGATTTAGGTGAGATTTATCCAGGGCTAATGGGTACAGTACCCGAAACCAACGGAGTACAAAGTGGGATGTTGGAAGTGATATGCGCGCAGCAGTACTAAGCCAAGTTAAACAGCCACTCACGATTGATCGCAATTACGTGCAGCCACTACCCCAGCGCGGAGAAGTTCTATTGCGGGTTCGCGCCTGTGGCGTATGCCGGACGGATTTACACATTGCAGAAGGCGAGTTGCCTGTGCGCCGGCCTAACTTGATTCCGGGTCATCAGATTGTTGGTGAAGTGCTGGAGCCTGGCGAGTCAGGGCTTGCGCCAGGAACTCGCGTCGGTGTTTCCTGGTTGGGTGGTGTCGATGGGGACTGCCCGTACTGCCGCCGCCAAATGGAAAACCTCTGTGACCGTCCAACGTTCACCGGTTACGACGTGAATGGCGGTTATGCCGAGTATGCAACCGCGCGGGCTGACTTTGTGTGTCCTTTGCCGGACGCATTGGACGATATCCAAGCGGCGCCGTTGTTGTGTGCGGGCATCATCGGCTTTCGGAGTTTGCGCGTAGCCGGTACACAACCGGGCGAACGTGTCGGCTTATTCGGATTCGGATCTTCTGCTCATTTGGCTCTTCCCGTGTTGCAGCATTGGAACTGTGAGGTGTTCGTAGTGACCCGCGGCGACTCGCATCGCGAACTAGCCAGAAGCTTGGGCGCGGATTGGGTTGGTACCGAGCAGGAAATGCCGCCTACTGAATTGGATCGAGCCATTACCTTTGCGCCCAGCGGCGATGTTGTGGTTGCAGCGCTGTCCAGCTTGTGCAAAGGCGGAGTGGTGGCCATCAACGCAATCCATCTGGATCGGATGCCTGAGTTTGACTACGACCGTTTGCTTTGGGGCGAGCGGCAGATTCGCAGCGTCGCCAACATGACTCGTGACGATGCGCGCGATTTCCTTAAACTCGCATCGGAGATTGGTCTGCAACCAAAGGTGAGTGTGTTCTCTCTGGAACACGCGAACGAGGCGTTGCAAGCCGTCAAAAACGATGCAGTCAATGGGGCCGCAGTCATTGTGCCCTAGCCTTTCGTGTGGGTGAGGCAATTGACGCAAATTGCGCAAAACAACTCACCCTACGGTGGGTCTTTGTAGTGTTGAATCTCAACTAATACGGCGCGTTAACGCAGTAAACGGATATTTCGATTGTGTCGCAGATCACAACCAGACCGTAATGGATGGTGTCTTGCACAAGTACCAAATGTTGTCGAACCTGCCTCAACGACGACTCGGGTCGTAGTACGCACATTGTGCCAAGAAATCACGTCCCGAGTTGCCACTGTATTGAAAGGAGAGTCATTCATGACCGTAATGCAAGAAGTTACGAAGACCAAGACGGTACAACATGCACTGGAGACACTTCATCAGGCTGGAGTGCGGACCAGATATGGCAACTATTACGGGGGTAAATTTCATGACCCGCTGACGGGTCAATATTTCAAGAGCGTGAGCCCGATGACGCAAGAACCGATTGCCGAGTTCGCCAAGTCAGGGCCGAAGGATGTTGAGAAGGCGATTGATGCCGCGGCTGCGGTAGGTGAAATGTGGGCGCATACGCCCGTCTCCGAGCGAGCCGCGATTTTACTGAAAGTAGCCGACAGGCTGGAGCAGAATTTAGAAGTTTTAGCGGCAGCCGAAAGCTTAGACAACGGCAAACCGATTCGCGAGACGCTGAACGCCGACGTGCCTCTAGTGATTGATCACTTCCGGTATTTTGCAGGCGTGGTGCGGTCGGAAGAGGGCAGCATTGATGAGTTAGATCACAATACCGTGGCTTATCACTTTAAAGAGCCAATGGGAATTGTGGGACAAATTATTCCGTGGAACTTCCCACTCTTGATGGCGGCATGGAAACTGGCGCCGGCTCTCGCCGCGGGCAACCGCTGCTTGATTAAACCGGCATCCAATACACCGCTCAGCTTGTTCATCTTGGCGCAGTTGGTGGATGACATTCTTCCTCCAGGTGTGTTGAATGTTGTTTCGGGTCCCGGTGCGGAGTTAGGAAAAGCGATTGCCGAGAATCGCCGCGTATCGAAGATTGCATTCACTGGCGAGACGGTCACCGGCCGCACGATTATGCACCACGCGGCAGAAGCGATCATCCCGCAGACGATGGAACTGGGCGGCAAATCGCCAAACATTTTCTTCGCTGATGTGATGGATGAAGACGACGAGTTCCTGGACAAAGCATTGGAAGGCTTCGCTCTATTTGCATTCAATAAGGGTGAGGTTTGCACTTGTCCCTCGCGCGTACTGATTCACGAATCCATCTTCGACAAGTTCCTGGAGAAAGCCGTCGATCGCGTGAAGAAAATCAGAGTCGGAAACTCGCTCGATTCCAACACGCAGATGGGTCCGCAGATTTCGGTGGAGCAATGCAACTCCATTCTCAACTACATAAGAATTGGCAAAGCCGAAGGCGCAACCTGCCTTACTGGTGGCGACCGTGCGCATTTGGGCGGCGACCTTGAGAAAGGCAACTTCTTGCAACCCACCGTCTTTGTTGGCAACAACAAGATGCGAGTCTTCCAGGAAGAGATTTTTGGTCCGGTGGTTTCGGTTACGAAATTCAAAGACCTCGACGATGCGATCGCTATCGGAAACGATACGGTCTATGGGCTAGGCGCGGGCGTTTGGTCGCGCAATGTAAACAATCTTTATCGCGTTGGCCGCGCCATTAAGGCGGGACGCGTTTGGACGAATTGCTATCACTTATATCCGGCAGGCGCGACGTTTGGCGGGTATAAAGAATCCGGCTTCGGCCGTGAGACGCACAAGATCATGTTGGATCACTATCAACAGACCAAGTGCATGCTCGTCAGCTACGGCACGAAGGCCGCTGGTTTGTTCTGACGTTCGGGGGTAAGCGTTGACCGCCCCTGGTGGTGCTGTTCTCGTTGCTCCAACACCATCGGGGGCGGCCGCGCAAAGCTTCTTCAGGGAGAAATAAATCTATGAGGTTTGAAATGAAAAAAATTGCTGGAAAACTGCCAAGCTTGGCGGTGGCGTTCGCCACCATTGTTTTCTTAGGCGCGCCGGTGATGCGTGCCCAGAATATGGGTTGGGAAGGCGAGACGGGAATCTTTGTGACGCCCTTGGCCTGGACTGCTGCGTCGCCGGCAGATGGCTGGGGTAAGCCAATGGTTGGCTTTCATTTTTTGAATGGCGGCCCGGTCATTGGCGACTTCTATGAAACCTCGGTAACAGAGGGAATGTTCAGCCGATTTGAATGGGGCTACACGCGCGCCATGCACTCCGCAGCTGGTACGCCTGACCTGAGTCCACTATGGACCGAGGGTTTCAACATTGTTCACGCCAAGGCCAACCTGATTCCGGAAAACATGGACAAGCATAACTGGGTCCCCGCCATTTCGACCGGCTTCATGTTGCGCAGTCAGGTGCGCGAAGTGGGCGGCGTGATCAATGGCAAAGATACCGTGAACGGCGATATATATGTGGTTGCCACCAAGCTTGTAACGCAAACCAAGGCCCTCCCGTTGGTCTTCAATGTGGGCGTGCGCGGCACGAACGCTGTCTTGTGGGGCATGGGCGGCAACTCTCCCGATTGGGAAGCCAAAGTTTTTGGCGCCGCGGGTTTTGTTGTGAAGTTGCCGCACAAAGCATCGGCCATTCTAGGAGCCGAACTTTCTCAGCAGCCGAAGCATCCGGAAGGACTTCCCACCGCGGACATACCAACCACCCTTACCTATGCTGTGCGTCTCTCGCCCGCGCCCGAAAGCAAACTGAATGTTGATTTCGGCGTGGCTCAGATTGCTGGCGAAATTATACCGGGAGTCAATTTGCAGTCCAGACATCAATTTGGCATGCAAGTTTCGTACGGCTTCTAGCTTGTCGGATGTAGCATAACGCGCAGGCGGTGGAAATCGATAGCGCGGACGTGGCCGTCGGAGTATTCGTTTACTTCAAAGTGTAGGTGTTGTCCGTGCCCTGGTTGGGACGCATTGAGTCCAGTGTGTCCCACACTACCTATTTGTTGCCCGGCCAGAATGATTTGTCCCGTCGAGACATGGATCGCGCTTAAGTGGCAATAGCGATAGAAACGATTCTGGTCAGGGGCAAAGATGATGATCGAATTGCCGCCTTTGCGCGAACTCGTGGAAAGACTATTAGACGCAGTCCATCCCTGTTCTGCCAGGATGACGATGCCGCGAGTGGCCGCCAGCACCGGTGCTCCTTCATAAGAGAAAAGGTCGATAGCGAATTGGTGGTCGCGAGAGTCGGTTGACATCACGCTGTAAGGGACGGGATTGCTGAAATATGCGATGCCTTGCGGCTCCGAGTGGATCCAATATTGGTGCATGACCTTCACAAACTGCACTTTGAGTTGCGGTGTCAGAACTTGACTGATGCGGCCGACGATGCGGCGATTCGGATCTGCCGTGTTGCGGTCTACTTCGAAATCCGTCAAGAAGCCGTCGTGATAGTAAACAGCTGAGACCAAATAGGGACTGGCTGCGAAGTTCTTTGTGTCCAGATGTTCAAGGATCTGTTTGGCTTTGGCAACTTCATCGTTGATCTTAGCTTCGATTTCTGGCGAGGGTTTGACATCCTGGTTAACGGAATGGGAAGCATGACGAGGATGCGGTGCGGCAGCCGCGGCAACTGCGGCGAAAAGCAAGTAGAAATGTAAACGGACCTGCTGAAATCGGTCTATCATTGAAAGCTAATGATAGACCGATGCTCGTTCGGAATGGAATTGTCCTTAGGGTAGTGGTTGGGATAAGCCGCGAGATTCGGCTTCTCTGATGAGCTTTTGAAGCTGATCCAGAATGCGCTTGGATTCGATGGCTTGATGTCTACTTTGTTCAGCCTGGTCGAGACGAAGTTTGGCCTGCAGTTCGCTGATCTGGGCTTGTTGACCTCCCTCGGCTACGCTCGCCGCTTCCATGTCGGCTTGCATTTTGGACAAGTACGCTTGTAACTTAGCTAAGTTCTCTTGCGCTTGGTTCAGCTTACTCTGGGATGACGTTGCTTTGAGTTGTGTGACCTGTGCTTCGAGTTGCTGCAACTGTTGGTTCAGTTGTTCGGCTTCGACCGCACTTAATTGGCGATCTGCCGACCGGCCGTCTTCTTCCACTTGCGACAGCTGGTCGTTTGATTTTTCGAGTTGTTCAGCTAATTCGGCTTGTAACTTGCTGCGCGCTTCGGACGGCTTGACCGTTTCGACTGCCTGGTCCACGGTCGATTTGTCCCGGATAATGTAGAGCTTGCCGTTGGCCTTGTATTCGATGGTGCCATGTTGGCGCCCGCCGTCGCCAGGGTTATCGGCTGACCAATTTCCGAACATAGCGCCGCCACCGTTATCGTCGGTAACGATGATGGAGTAGATCGGGACGGTTGGGGCTTGCAGCGCCATCAATTTCGGGCTTTGCAGGCCCACCGTTGCCAGAACAATGGAGGCAATCGTCGCTATGACCAGACGACGGCTGGAGATGGTGGTCGCATGCGCGCGAGTTTTGTCGAGAAGCATTTCCACTCGTGAGAGCAGTTCGGATTTGCGTTCCAACAGCGGCACCAGGACTGCGCTGCCGGTGGAGAGCGGAGAGATATTCGCAACTTTGGCGAGACAGGTAGCGTATTGTTTTGGTTCATGGAAGGCTGAGACGAAATCATCGCAAGCGATCTCACGATCGCGGCTTAAGCGGTAGCTCAGATAACGCAGCAGCGGGTGCCATGGGGCCAGGGTTTCAATCAAACGCTGGACAAGAATCGCCCAATCGTCCCGGCGGGCAGCGTGCGCGAGTTCGTGAAGCAAAACTTGTTCCAGTTCGGTTGGATTGAGTTGTTGGGCAAGATCATCGGGAATAAGTATGGATGGCCGAACGTATCCGACCATCGCGGGCACGGCGAGTTTGTTTGTTGCCAACACGGAAATAGGACGCCGGATGCCCGCTTTTCTAGCCAGTGTCGCCAAGCAAGCGCCCAGGCTTTCGGGCGCGGCCACAGACGCGCGCTTGAGAAGCTTGCCGGATATCAGTCCGTGCATCAGAAACAAGAGTTGTATTGCCGAGCTAAGACACCAAACGAGAAGCAGGATGGCAGATAGGGAAAAATGGCGCGCTGCCGGTTGTGCGAGTGCGTGGAAAGAGTGGTAACTCAGTGGTGTTGGCACAGTCACAGGGTGGGCGACCGGCAAAAAGGCGGAAATTATTGGCATCGCGATTAGAAACGCAACAAGCACCCACCAAAGTGCATACCGCGATGCCGCGCTCCAGGATCTGTGACGCGCCGCGATCACGGCAATTAAGATCGCGATGAAACTGATGGCCGCGGAATTCGCTAAATGGGCCATGACATTGGCAGCGAAGGGATTGAGCAGATCGATGAGGGAGTTAAGCATCTTCATTCTCCTTGGTTTCGGCTAATAATTGGCGAAGTTTTTTCAGATCGCGTTTAGGAATTTGTTCGTCCTTTAGAAGATTGGCGACGAGCAGAGCAGGGGAGTTGTTAAAGAATCGGGTGAGCACGTGACGCACTGCGCCGAAACTGGCTTGATCGCGATTAACGAGCGGCGAGTAAATGAAGGCGCGGCTTTGTTTGGTGTGGGTGACGTAGCCTTTAGTTTCGAGGATGCGGAGGGTCGTAAGCACGCTGTTGTAAGCGAGGGGCGGGTTTGCGTTGAGCGCGTCCGCAATGACGCCAACGCTGGCCGAGCCACTATCCCACAACACGTTCATTAACCTGAGTTCAGCCTCGGTGAGTTGCTGCGATGGTTTTCTTGGCATTTGCCTCCAGTTCTTAAAGATTTAAGACTTTAGATTGTTATACCCCGGGGTGGCCGAAGCTGTCAACTAAATATTTAAGAGTTAAAAAATGAAACGCTTCGACGCTCTGATGCATTAAACAGCGAGGCGAATATGCCACTAGAGGATATTGGGAACCCGTTGTTGCGTTCTGCGGAGATGCGGACATCCGGTATGACCCTGGTTAATCATGCCGGGCAGAAGAAACAACTGGGAGCCGGCCAGCAGATTTTATTTGGGATAATCAGCCCGGTTGAATTCGTATTTCGCGAGACCAAAGATGGCACTGGCGCACGCGGCTCACAACCCTTGGATAAGTTCTACCGGGTACGCCAGAACGCGACGGCTACAAAAACCTGGAGTTTCGTGGATGATCAGGGATGGATTGGGCCTAACGTGCGTGGCTTGGAGAGCGATGATCCGACTGACAACTTCGCGCTCGCGCTCGGCTTTCAGACGATTCCCGATCCGCTGATTTCTTTCTACGACTCGCCCGGATTCACCACGCCGCCACATACGACGGTGGGAGTAAATCCGAAGGCGACAAAAGTTTTTCTGTTGCAGAGCTTTCAGGTGTGGTGCGAGCTTGACCCAGCGCTTAGCCGCGGCACTTTTCAAGCTTCGCCGGCAAAAAACTGGAACAGCATGCTCTGCGTGCAGCGCGACAGTGTGGATTCGATTCAATGGAGCGTGTCTTCGAGTGCGTTGGTAGCAGGACGGGCCAACGTGGATCGGCCGCTGTGCGATTGAGTATTCCGAGCGGATCCTAGCTCTCACCGGCGCGATCGAGAAGCGCTTGCAGGCCGAGTTCGAAGCGACGTTTGCTCGCACTCACTCGACCGCCAGCGAACATCTCAGCTGTCCGTGGGAATGCCCCGGTGGCGAGTTGCGCGGCAGCAAATTCAAAGTCGATATTCGCGTCATCGGCCGCTTCGCGTAGCGCATGTCCAAAAACGAAATCATCGACCATCGTCAGCAGTGTGATTTTTTGCGCCTTCGTCATTGATGTTTCCGCCAGCGCTTCCAAACATTGCTCCATATGACGCATGGCGTTTATCCCTGGAGGAGCCTTGAGCATGGACGCAAGTGCCCACGGGTGGCGAATGAACATTGCATGAGTTCGCTTGGCGATTTCCAGCATCGCCCGTTTCCAACCTTTAGGAAGTGTGGGTACAAGACTTTCGCCCATCAGTGCGTCATCCATGACGGCCATGAGGTCGTCTTTCGTCTTTACGTAGTAATACAGGCTCATCGTTCCGGCCTTAAGTTCTCGAGCTACGCGACGCATGGATACAGCCTCGAAGCCTTCCTTGTCCGCGATGCTCAAGCGCTGCGGCGGCAATGCTTCTCACGGGTCAATTGCAATTTCTCTCTTGACATTCGTACAGCGTACCATTAGCATGACATTAGTACGATGTACGAAACAAAGGTGTTGATTGTGGGTGCCGGCCCCACTGGGCTAACGCTGGCGATAGATCTAGCGCGCCGCGGGGTGGCATTTCGGCTGATCGAAGCCGAACAAGCGCCATTTGAGGGATCGCGGGGCAAAGGCATTCAGCCGCGCACGCTTGAGATTTTCGACTATCTGGGAGTTATTGACGCGATACTTGCTGCGGGCGCGCCGTATCCGAAGCTGCGAGCCCATCTCGGGCCCTTGTCATTCCATGCCGGCTCACTGGGTTCTTCGAAACCGCCTACCGAGGCGTGCCGTATCCAAACATTTGGATGGTGCCGCAAGCGCGCACGGAAGCGATCTTGCGCGAACGGCTACTAGCGTTGGGCGGCGAAGTTGAGTTCCGGAAAGGCTCTCACCACGTTCACTCAGGACGAACATGGGGTTGAGGCCACCCTTTCGAACGGCGAGACCATAAGAGCGGACTTCATGGTCGGAGCCGACGGCGGCCACAGTGCTGTGAGAAAGACGCTTGGTCTTAAACTGTTGGGCGAAGCAATGGATGACAAGCCAATGCTGGTGGCGGATGTTGAAATGGAAGGCTTAGACCGCCGCGACTGGCATGTCTGGCCTTTCGCCAAGGGTGGCCCGATGGGGCTGTGCCCTTTGCCAAACACGTCGCTCTTCCAGCTAACTTGCAGGGCAGATCTCATTGACGTGGGCATTGAAAGCGTTGTCCGCCACGTCACAGGGTATCGCGTTCAACGTATTGGCTGGCAGTCCATTTACAAACCAAACGTCCGCATGGTCGACCGTTACCGCGTAGGGCATGTATTCCTGGCCGGAGATGCGGCTCACGTTCACCCGCCGGCGGGCGGTCAGGGATTAAATACTGGTGTGCAGGACGCGTTCAACCTGGGCTGGAAACTTGCACATGTTGCTCGCGGCGGACCCGATTCGCTGCTGGATTCTTACGAGACGGAGCGTTTCCCATTGCTTCCGCCATGCTCGGCCTAGTTAAGAAGCTTCATCAGACGCGAGCCATCAGAAGAGGCGACGCCACAAACCAGCTTGCGCTCCACTACCGAACAAGCCCTTTGTCTTCGGGGATCACAGTAGGAGACCTTCACCCGGGAGACAGAATGCCAGATATGCGGCTGAGCGACGGCGGCAGACTTTTCGATCATTTGCGTTCCGGTTCTGCCACAGAACTTGTCACACCGCAGGGGCGGCGGATTCTGATTCGCCCCGACGGCCACATTGCGCATATCGGACAAGAACACTTCTCCGAATATTCAGGTGAGTCTGTCTGCCAGATTTATGCCTGAGCCAATCGAGACAGCGAAAAATCGGCGTCCGTCAACGCCTTCATCGAAGCAGGTAGTGCGTAATCCACGGCAGGCGCCACTTGTTTTTTAGTGGCGGAGTTCTAACTAGTTGATAAGTTTGTTGTGTGAAACAGATCCTTCTTCTCGCTCTTGCTTCCACAATGCTGGCTGCCGGCGATCCTTGCCCCTCCTTTAAACTTGACGCCGACCATCTGCTAAAAGCAGATGAAGTGAAACTGATACAGAAAGACATTGATCAGCTACGTTCTGATGGCGCAGAGCCACAGATTTATCTTTTATCAACAACAAGACTATTCTTGAAAATGGGAGTGATCTTATCGAAGACACAAACTGCCCATCCACTCTCATTCGTGTCGTTTTTGTCACAGGTCCAGAGGCTGGACGATACAGTTGGTTTATCCGTGGCGGAGACAATTGGGATTTAAGCTATGGCGACCGCGCCGGAAATGGCGGACTGTTTTCAGTCGACAGTGTTCACAAAAGACTAATGTGGATCCATAAATGGATCACGGTTTATTCAAAAGTAGAGGACAGTGACTTGGTAGTTCCCTGTTCTGATTTGCCATCCGCTTTTGTTAATGAATCATTAGCAGGGGAAGACGTGGAATTCGTAGGGCACACTCAGAATGACCTAAAAAGCCTGGGAGCGAACTTAATAGTGGGTGTCGGACAAAAAGAGTCCTTACCGCTAAAGCGCCTGCAAACCTGCCATCTGCAAGACAACGACATCTCGGTTACTTTTGCATTGGATTCTGAAGGCACTCTAGCGCCGACGGCGCGGTTTGGATCAAGTGGGATTCCAAATCAGTGCAGAGTGTTTTCCCAATAGCAGTTGTGAAAGAGGATCTATCCAATTTTGCTGTTGTGAACGAGGTCGTACGCAACACACTTGCCCTCATTAAACAGGACATCCAGTGAAAGAACCGACCGCCGGAGCGATATCCGGGCAAAGTTGGAAGCGAGAGTCGATAAGACCTATGGTTACAGTAAGGTTCCATCCTCCGCCGCTGGCGGATGCGCTGATTGAAAAGAGACTGGACTGGTGCATTGAGTTGTGATTCTCAAGATCGGAAACCATCAGCGAGCTCTATGGGCCGTGGTGAGCCTCATTGCCGTCCCAAAGACTATCGCGAAACATTCACTCGCATTCGCGTATCCGATCGTCCCGATACCCAATCCACCGTCGCCATTTACGCCAAAACGCCAGGCGCGACCGTCAACCCCGGCGAGCGTCGTCCTTACCCATACGAGTCCATTCTCATCAATGAAGACTGGACTACAGTTAAAGAGGCAAACGGCGAAGTAGTGGAGGACGAAGGCGGCCGTTACAAAACCCCGCGCAGAGTGCCACCACCTGTTCGCTACCGAAAATCGCGATTGGGTCTTCGGACAGTATGAAAAGCACTGAGGATATGCTTTCCCGCCGCGATTTCCTGTACGCTTCGAGTGCCGCCGCTGTGCTGCCATCCACTGTGACTCCGACAAGCCGGCAGCCAAACTTTATCATCTTCATGACTGATGACCAGGGCTGCCACGATCTCGGCTGTCTTGGATCAAACGATCTCAAGACACCACACATTGATGGTTTGGCGGCGACAGGAGCACGCTTCACTAATTGGTACGCCGCGGCGCCAGTGTGCGCTCCTTCGCGGGCGGCCCTGATGACCGGCCGCTATCCGATTCGCGCAGGCGTTCCCACCAACGGGCCAGCGCTGCCTGAAAGCGAGAAGACATTGGCCGCTTGTTTGAAAGAAGGCGGATACGCAACGGGCGTGGTTGGTAAGTGGCATTTGGGATCGAGCCCAACAACCGTTCCCAACGCACGCGGATTTGATCGTTTCTTCGGCTTCCATTCCGGCTGCTTCGACTACTATTCGCACCGTTATTACTGGGGTGAACCGAAGACGGTCAACTATCACGACCTCTGGTCAGACCGAACAGAAGTTTTCGAAGACGGCCAATACTCAACCGAGCTATTTGCTCGCGAGGCGGTCCAGTTCATAAGGCAGAGCCACGCACAGCCGTTCTTTCTATATGTCCCATTTAACAGTCCGCATTACCCGATGCATGCGCCAAAGCGCTATGTAGACCGTTTTTTAGATTTACCAGTGGAACGGCGCATGTATGCAGCGATGTTGGCTGCCGTGGACGATGCTGTGGGCCAGGTTCTAGAAACCGTGAGCGATCTGAAACTTACGAATCAGACGTTTGTCTTATTTACTGCTGATAACGGAGCCACACGAGAGAGGCGAGCGGGATTGAACCAACAGATTCCGGTGGCCGGACACAACGGGATCTTTCGCGGCTACAAATTCAGCGCCTTCGATGGCGGGATGCATCCGCCGATGATCATGAATTGGCCCGGCGTGATTCCTGCTGGACAGGTTGTGCGCGAGGTTGGCTGCCACATTGATATCCTTCCGACGTTCTGCCAAGCGGCCGGAGTCGCGATTCCCAACGACCGCAAGATAGACGGATACAATGCACTGCCGATGGCGACCCAGCGCGCGAAGTCACCGCACGATGCCATCTACTGGGCGTCCGATAATCAATTGGCCATCCGTAAAGGCAAATGGAAGCTAGTTAAGGACGGCATCATTTTCGATGGAACGCCAGAGGGATCAAAGCCGTTAACGGGCGATGACGCGCTGTTCCTTTCCGATCTGGACGCCGATCCGGGCGAAGTGCACAATCTTCGGCATGAAAATCCGGCTGTCGTGGATGAGTTGGCAACCCAGGCATTGCAGTGGCTGACGGATGTTTCCAAGAATCACTAGCCAACGCTCTTTCGTCGTTCTCTGAGCGGTTGTACAATACATGCGGCGTAGCAAATGAAGCCTGATGCCAGGCCGGAAGCGCAACGCCAGGTGTTGGAAGGGACTTAATAACCATGAACTCTTCACAAGATTCGACCAGCCGTCGTGAATTCATCAAGACCAGCGGTAAAACGGCTGTCATTTTCGGCTTTGGCGAGCGTTGCGATTCCCGCTGTCCACGCAGCGGGCAGCGACCTGATCCAGATAGCGCTCTGTCGGTTGTGGCGGCCGCGGCGGCGGCGCGGCGGCGAACGCGCTCTCCGTCAAGCGCGGTCCCGTCAAGCTAGTCGCGATGGCGGACCTGTTCCCGGAACGCCTTGCGAGCGACCTGAATAAGTTAAAGCAGCAATTTCCGAGCCAGGTTGATGTACCGCCGGATCGCCAGTTTCTCGGCTTCGACGCCTATCAGAAGGCGATGGATTGTTTGAAGCCGGGCGATATCGTCATTTTCGCAACGCCTCCGGCGTTTCGCTGGGTGCACTTCACCTACGCTATCCAGAAGGGCTTGAATGTCTTCATGGAAAAGCCGCTCACGGCCGACGGCCCAACCAGCAAGCGCATGTTCGCGCTCGCGCAGGACGCCTCAGCCAAGAACCTCAAGGTGGGGGTCGGGCTCATGTCGCGTCACAGCCGGGCGCTGCAGGAACTGGCTGACCGTGTCCATAACGGGGAGATCGGCGAAATCATTCTGCAGCGTGGTTACCGCATGCATGGCCCCGGCGGATATTTCCTCTCGCTGCCCAAACCGGCTGGTATCAGCGACCTGCTCTACCAGGTGAAGCGCTTCCACAGTTTCATCTGGGCGAGCGGAGGCTGCTACAACGACTTTTATATCCACCTTGATCGATCATCTGGGATGGATGAAGAACCAATGGCCGGTAAAGGCGCAGGCGTTGGGCGGCCGGCATTACAAGGTGAGTCCCGAAGGAGTTGCCTACGTGGATCAGAATTTCGACGTCTATTCGGTGGAATACACGTATGCGGATGGCACCAAGTTCTTCTTTGACGGGCGCTGCATGAACGGATGCGAGGAGATCTACACGAGCTGCCTGCACGGGACCAAGGGCATGGGGATCGCTTCCAAGAGCGGCGATTGCGGGCTGCCATCAAGCCTGTACAAGAGTCAAACGGCGACCGCTGCAGACCTGATTTGGGAATCGAAGGTGAGCCCGGACGAGAACGGATCCTTATCAAAACGAGTGGAACGATTTGATGGACGCCATTCGAGACGACAAACCTTACAACGAGGTCAAACGCGGCGTGGAGGCGAGCCTGGTTTCGAGCATGGGCCGCATGGCCGCCAACACGGGTCGGGAAATTACGTTTGACCAGATGCTGCAATGCGAGCACGAAATGGCGCCGGGCATAGAGAAGTTCACAATGGATTCGCCGGCACCGCTGATTGCCGACGCCAACGGCAGATATCCGGTTCCGCAGCCTGGCATCGTAACTACTCGCGAATACTCATAAACCTGCTTGGCTCAAGGTTTGTAAGTGACTGCCAATGTGAAATTATCGGGTAACGAGCAGAGCAGATCGCGAGTGTCAGATACCCCACTCGACATTCTGCCGAAAGCCCCCATTTTGGTAAACGAGCGCTGATTGTTGCTGGATATTGCTGTGTGCTTTGACAAGGCATGAGAGTTTTCTGACGCTCCCGCCTCCTCAATTGTGATATGCAGGCAGCTACTAGTTCGGTGCAGAATGTTGAGACTTCACTGAGTACGGTACCCGCGAAACGCGGGCAGAGTCAAGAGCTTATGCCGTTAACTGTTTCGTCGGATATGTGTCTGGTCCGTTACGACCGATTGCAGGAGATGATGCGCCCGAAGGTTCCGAAAACGGTGCGTCTTCAACTTGCGGCGACTTGGATCGTTGTGGTGATTGGTGCGTTTGGAATCTTTGCGCTGTTCACGAACCAGTTTAAGTTAAGAGACACCAGTTCGGCGCAAGAAGAAGCTATTTCGACGCTGGGCACAAACGTTGGCACCGTTCAGGGCAAGATGGACACGGTTGCCAAGGATATGGGCAAGCTGACGGACCGAATGATGGAGTTAAGCCAGCAAGTGGATGAGCAAACTGCCGCAACCCAGGGATTGCGAGACGAACTAAGCAAAGCTGCGGCGGTACGTAAGGCGGCAATACCCATTGCAGCGGCGAAAGCGACAACGATTGGCGCACCGACCGTGGTGACGGTGATTGGTCAGTCGGCTGCGCCGCGGGAGGAGGAAAGCGCGTCGGGTGTTGCGAACGGAAAAACTGTGCCGAGCTGGCATGTGCACAACGTAGATATGACCATTGCTCCGGTGAAAGGCGCGGTGATCCATTTCAATGCGGCTGATGAAAAGGATTATTGGCTGCTGACGCGGGTGAGCCAATCCGGCGCGCGGTTACCGGTGCGTGTGCTGCCATTTGAAACCACAGCGGCGGGGATTCGAGTGCACTGCATGGACGATGGAATCGACTACACGGTGAGCCCGTCGGGCGAGTGGCTGAATAACTAGATTGTAAAAGTGACCGGCCGGAGACGTATCGCGTAGTTTGCCGGGCTTGTGGTGGATCTGATATTGCGCGTGAAAGCGGGCCGTCGACGTCCAGGTTGAAGGCATAGCGAATACGCAAAAATGCGCAGTATGCTTATTCGGCGCAGTTTAATTCTATGCCTGCCCCGTGCTTGCCATTCGCCTTGACATTGTATTGACGTTCAGCAAGCGTTGGCATCCACAACATAGATTGAACCGGCGAGCTTACTATTCAGCCTTAGTGCCCGATTGTCATCCGCCATTCTTACCCGGAGTGCAGCCCCTCGGTTACCCGTTTCTACCACCAGTTCAACGCCTGGCCGCAAGCCTAGCCGTTGCATTTCTCTCAGGGCCGCTGGGTCTCGGTCGGATACGCTGCTGATGACCGCCTGCACTCCGCATGCCCAGGATCGAATCGGCACTTCCGGGCGCGTGCGGATTTTTCCATTGCGCTCTGGAATGGAATGACCGTGAGGGTCGGTTTGGGGATCTCCCAGCTTTGCGGCAATTCTGTCTTCCAGTCGTTCAGAGATAAAGTGTTCCAGCCGTTCAGCCTCCTCATGCACTTCATCCCACGGGAAATCTAGCACGTCATGAAGAAAGCGTTCCAGCAGCCTGTGGTGGCGCAAGACTTCCAGAGCGCGATGTTTCCCATGCAAGCTCAGGACTGCGCCGTGATGCTTTTCATACCGGACAAGAGCTGGCTTCAGCGCCGCCAACTTTTGAAGCATGCCAGTAACAGAGGCGGCTCTTACATCAAGGCGTTCAGCCAAGGCATTGCTGGAAACCCGTTGTTCCTCAGGTCCGCTGAGTTCTAGAATGGCCTTCAGGTAATCGTCTACCGACTCAGTGTGCACCATTTTGAGCATCCAATAAAGTATGATCTCATTGCCACATTAGCGAGCCAAGCACTTTTACTGTTGACGTAAGCGGCTCCGTCAAAGTAAATTTAGGCATGCCTAAATGTAACTTCAAGCTGATTCTGATTGCGATGCTGCTTGGAACAGGCGTGCTTGCGAACGGTCAGGGAGAGACTACAAGCGCGATTGTAGGCATAGTTGTTGATCCGACAGGAGCAGCCATAGCAGGAGCAACTGTGTTAGTGACAAGCGCCGACAATGGCATGGCACGGTCCGCGAAAACGGATGGTGCAGGGCGATTCAGCTTCCCTCAGCTAAAGCCGGGCCTTTATGTCGTGAAAGTCGCCGCTGAACATTTCGAGCCGCAGGAGGTGCAGTCTGTCACCGCCGGTCTGGGTCAGAGACAAACGGTCGATTTTAGGCTTGCCATCGCGAGGGCGAATCAGAATGTGACGGTGACGGAGCAGACACCAATGATCAATCCGGAGAATCCGAACACCGCGACGACGCTGAATGCCAGGGCTCTAGAGGACCTGCCAAACCCGGGCGGCGACTTGACTTACCCGCTACAGTTTTCGGCGGGCGCACTGATTAATACGGCGGGCAGCGGCAACGATTTTGTCGGCAGCAGCAATGGTTATGGCAATGTTCAATTCAATGGGTTGCCCGCGCTTTCGAACGGCTTCATTGTGGATGGATTGGAGACGAATGACCCATTGACCAACCTGAACAGCGGACTCTCGACCAATCTGGTGTTGGGTCTGAACTCGATCTCGGAAGTAACGGTAAATACGCTCTCGTACGCCGTTGACGAGGGCCGGTATGGCGCTTCGCAGGTGAATTACGTGACGAAACCGGGAACGAATCAGTTCCACGGCAATCTGTATGAGCTATGGAACGGATCAAAATTCAATGCGGCGGATTTCTTCACGAACTCGACCGAAGGCAGCCATAAACCGAGGTCGACCGTAAATCATTTTGGCGGAAGTTTGGGTGGTCCAATTATTAAGGACAAACTGTTTTTCTTTTTCGATAGTGAATGGGTAAGGATTGCGCTGCCGATTGTGTCCGCGACGACCGTGCCGACAACTGCTTTCGAGAGTTACGTGCTGCAGCAATTGCCGCGCGGGGGACAGATGCCGTCACGGGGTCTGTCTATCAACCGCAGCCACAACTAGTCCCGTCTTATGAGAAGATGTTTTCGCTCTACTCCAACACTGCGGGAACGCCCTTGCCTGTTCTCGGCTGTCCGTTCAATGCAGGCGGCGGTGCGGTAGCAGGGGATCCGCCAAACGGGAATGGATGCGCAAACAGGCAATCCGTATCGCACTCCAGCGACGATCATGAACAAGTGCAAACAGCAAGGATTGATTACAACGCGGACGAACACGACATCACATGGTCTCGCCTTCAGTCAGACACCGGACTGCAGGCGGCGTGGACTGATCCTATAAATCCAATCTTCGACGCGTATTCACCGCAACCCCTATATTCATTCGCTAGCGGCTATACACATGTCTTTTCTCAAAACCTAGTGAATTACTTCAACCCGGCATTTTCGTGGTATTCAAGCCTGTTTGGACCAAGCAATTTGCAGGCTACCTTGAACGCGCTTCCAATTGTTCTACAGGGCAGCGGGGCCAATGCACCTTTCACAACTTTAGGCGGCCTGGATAATACATGGGTGCAAGGTAGGCGAGCCTCACGCTTCTTCATCAATGACAATCTGGCGTGGAACTTGGGGGCACATGAGCTGCGATTCGGAACAAACACGCGGATCTTGAGATTAAACGATTACGATTTCGGCGAAGGGACTGTTCCGCTGGTTACTTACACCAACCTGGATCAGTTTATTTATGGCGTGGCTTCGACATCATCGGAAACGTTTCCGCTGGCGGATTCGCAGCCGTTCAACTTCCTAAATTTGGATTTGTATGCTCAGGACACGTGGAAGGTTACCAAAGCATTGACCTGGACTTTCGGGGTTCGCGCGACCCATAATTCGAATCCGAGTGATCCGCACGATGCGCTGGCACGCCTGGATGGATCTTTCGGTTCCATCAGTCATGATGTAAATCAACCGCTGGACGATGTGATTCAGACAGGCGTCGGGACCATTTTTGCCGGCTCGGCGCTGGCGTTCCTGCAGCCAAGAACGGCTCTCGCGTGGAAGCTGACTCCGACTACCGTGCTCCGGACGGGCTTTGGCCTGTTCAGTGACATTCTGCCGGGCAGCGTGGCGGATTTGGTTGGGACCAATCCGCCGTATTCAAAAACTTTTCAGGGCGGGTTGCTGGGCACGGTTGGCGGGATAGCGATTGCGCCCGGCGTTCCAAACAGTGCTGTCGATGCTACAGTTGAGGCCAACCAGACGTTTAACACAGGTTTCGCGCACGGAGAGTTGTCGTGCGCGTCGGCGTTGGCAAATCCGGCTAGCTGTTTGCAACCAATATCGATCACGGCTGTTCCGGACGGAAAGCTGCATGCGCCTTACTTTATGCAATGGAGCTTTGCGCTGGAACAGGAAGTGGGCAAGAACACCCATCTGCGCGCACAATACGTTGGAACGCGAGCCGTGAATCAGCCTTATCTCACACAAGTGAATGGCTATCAAACCGTGTGCCAAGGATGCTTTGCACCGTTTCCTTACCAGCAACCCGCCGACCCACGTTTCGGAGCTGTGGCGCAGCTGAGTACAGGCGCAAACAGTCACTATCACGGTCTTCAATTGACGGCGGAACAGCGGCTTTCCCACGGCATCCAGGTGCAAGCAAACTATACGTGGAGCCGCTGTATGGATACAGTTTCCAATGGCGGGTTTCTGTCGTTTTCATCGGCAGGAATTTTGTCGCCGCTTCCTGGTGAACTGAGCCGCAATTATGGACCTTGCGATTACGATGTCCGGCAGAATTTCAACGCCCAGTACGTCTATCAATTGCCGGTGAAGGTTCGGGGACGTTTATTGGGAACGATGTTAAATGGCTGGCAAGTTTCAGGCACGGTATTCTTTCACACGGGGTTGCCATTCTCGGTCCTGAGTGCGCCATACACCGCGAACGGCAACGGCATTGTGCAAGGCAGCGGGCCGCAATATGCGAGTCTGGTTCCCGGCGTTCCTGTGTACGACCATAACCCGATTCCGGGCGTTACTCAGCCGGGCACAATTCAGTGGTTGAATCCTGACGCTTTTGTCTCAACGGTGGATCCCAGCACGGGGGCCTGTGTGGGTGGTGATTTAGTGAAGACTTGCCAGTTTGGAGATTTGGGCCGCAATGCTTTGAGAGGCCCGGATTTTCTCTGGAGCGACTTCTATCTGACTAAGTGGTTCCGGCTAAGTGAGCGCCTGAAGCTTCGAGTGGAGGCACAAGCCTTCAATGTTTTTAATCATCCGAACTTTGCACTGCCGTCGATTGTGTATGCGGGAATTCCGGGTGACAGAGCGACTCAAACTGGTTTTGGAGCACTGACGTCGACAACAGCTCCACCCACCGGATTATTGGGCGTGGGCTTGGGTGGAGATAGTTCTCCGCGGATGGTGGCCTTCCAGGCCCGGCTGGAGTTCTGACGCATGAGTCGAACATTGTGGGCGGTGATGTGGTGTCATTCGACGGTATACCGACTGGACGTCAACGTGGATGCCGTGAGCGGCTTTTTCGGTATCAAGCTTCTGCGTGGACACCGTCCCAAGCTCTCTCCGAGTGGCGAGTAATCCAGCCGGAACATGTTTCAAGAGGTAATACCCCTCCGGCCCGTTGATGCCAGCTCCTCAACCTTGCCGGCTCGCGCTCCTGCGCAGGGCGCTCATGGGAAGTATGAATTAGCTGGGGTGTCAGAAATCAAGAATCGCAAAATTGGCACTTGACATTACCATTTAATTCACTACCATAGGGTTGTGGATCAATTGAGTACAACATTTGCCGCTTTGTCTGATCCGACCCGGCGGGGGATGATCGAACGGCTCTCACATGGTCCTGCCTCTGTGCATGGATTGACGGAGTCGTTTGCAATTTCGCAGCAGATGATTTCAAAACATGTTGCCTACCTGGTGCGGGCGCGGATTGTGATCAAGACGAAGCGTGGACGAGAGAGTGTCTGCACGCTTAGGCCAGAGGCGATCAAAAAAGTCAGCGACTGGTCAGCGTATTATCGCCGATTCTGGGAAGACAGTTTCGACAAGCTGGATGTAGTTGTGAATCAAATGAAAACAATGGAGCTCAAAGATGGCAAAAAACGCGGTTAGCGGGACAGAGCGGATGGTTGTCACGAGGGTTTTCGATGCCCCACTCGAATTGGTTTGGAAGGCGTGGACCGACCCGAAGTATGTAATGCAGTGGTGGGGCCCGAAGGGTTTTACCACGCCTTTTTGCAAGATGGATTTTCGCGTGGGAGGAAAATTTCTCTGCTGCATGAGAACTCCGGATGGCCAGGATTTCTGGAATGCCGGTGAATACCACGAGATTGTTCCGTATGAAAGGATCGTTTCCTCCATGTACTTTTCAGACCCGCAGGGAAACAAGGTTGAGCCTGCGCAATATGGAATCGAACATGAGGCCATAGACGGTGCGCACGATGTGACTATCTTTGAGGATCTTGGAAACGGCCAGACAAGACTCACCTTCATTGGAAATGAAACCATGGAGAACGCTAAAAATAGCGGTCAAGTAGAGGGCTGGAACGAAATACTCGATAAATTTGCCGCAGTGGTTGCGGGGGTGGGGCATGCGAGGTAAGAAGTTTTGATGATCGTCATGCGCGAGATACTGAAGGGAAAGCAAGCACAGGTCCAACCCGGAAACCCCAGCGGGTAGGTCGCGCACGGCGTAACGAAGACGGTGAGACGGGAACGAGATGCCCAGTGAGATTTGCGGCTTACGGGCGGATGTCCGGTTCTGCGAACAGCAGGAATCATCGCCGAGAGGCACAAACTGCGGGCTGGGGAATTTTGCCATCATCCGTCTTGCGCGCTCTCCGAAGCGCGCCGGGAGGATCGTTTTTTCTCTTGACAAAGACTTATCATGGATGTCGGCCACTCGGAGAAAGGCCCATCCGGATTCCTTCTGTTTAGTTTTCGATCGTATCAACTGACGTAGAACGCGCATTGCTGATATTTGCAAGCTCAAGCGAGTGCATGACTTCTACTGCGGGGGGGCCGCGATGTTCACTTTTGAACTAGACCGAGCGGTCAAGACGGCGGCACTCGTCTTCGGCCAAAGGCGGCTGTGGCAGGGTGGCCATGTATTGATTATGGCGCTTGCCTCAGCCAGGAATTATTGTGCGCCGCGGCTGAGGAGCATGACCTTGATGGTATGGAAGATGATGTAGAAATCGAGCGCGGGGGCTAGGTGCTTGATGTAGTAAAGGTCGTACTCGAGCTTGATCATGGCGTCGAGTTGAGTGTCGCCGTATTTGTGATTGATTTGGGCCCAGCCGGTGATGCCGGGGCGAACAGCCAGGCGCTGGCGATAGTAGGGGATTTGTTGGTTTAAGAGTTCGACGAATTCAGGACGCTCGGGACGCGGGCCTACGACGGACATGTCGCCCTTGACGACGTTCCACATTTGGGGCAGTTCATCCAGGCGGAGTTTGCGCAGCCATTTTCCAACCGGTGTGATGCGGGGATCGTCTTTCTTGGCCCAGACGGCCCCTGTTCGGGCTTCGGCGTCTACATACATGGAGCGGAATTTGTGAACCATGAACGGACGGCCATTTAGGCCCATGCGTTTTTGGCTGTAGAAGACCGGGCCAGGGGAACTGATTCGGACGGCCAGCGCAGTGAGCAGCATCAGCGGGGAAAGAATGATGATGCCGAAGACGCCTATCGCTAGTGAATATAGTTTTTGAAAGGCGAGGGCGTTTTTGCCTGGTCCGAGCCAGGACGAGAAGATGAGCTGAGAGGGCTGAATTTTGCGGCTGCAGACGCGGCGCAGGGCGACTTCGTAAGTATCGGCGGCGTCTTCGATGAGGGTGCCACCGAAGCGGATGTCGAGCAACTCTTGCACGGGCAGACGATTTCTGCGCTCGGCCATGCCGACGACGATGCGGGTGGGTTGATACTCTTCGACAATCTTTTTGATGTCATCGACCTTGCCAAGACAGGTGACGGGGAATTCGCACGGCTCTTCCTCGCAAAGATAACCGAGGACAGAGTAGCCGAATTCCGGATGGGTCGCGATGTGATCAATGACTTCGCCCAAGATGCTGGAATTTCCCATGAGAAGGACGCGTTCCGACGATAAGCCGGCGACCACATATTTCCAAAAGAAGATGCGCCAGGCAGGAATGATGAAGATGACCGCAATGCTGCCGACGATCATGAGCCAGCGGCCCCAGAGAAGCTCCGCCCGGACGTAACCCATAAGCGAGGCCGCGAGTAGAGCGCTGCCAACTGCGACGCACACCTGTTGAACCAGGAGAATTCGGGAAACTATACGTAGATCTCCATATAGATCCTGGAGATATAGGCCGAGGATGATGAAACAGGTGATGAAGAGGAGCTTCCACCAATGGTCTTCATCGAATAAGTAAAAATACGGGTCGTCAACCAGCACGAAGAGTGCTGCTGTGTAGCATGCAAGGACGAGGAGGATCTCTGAGACCAGGAGAGCCACCACACTTGCAGGGATAAAAACTCGAAAAAGCCTAATCAAAACTTAAGGTTACCGCACTATGGCTGCATTTCCCAGAATGATTTGGGACACGATGAAACTGTAGTACTACCGACACAACTGCCTGATAAATAAGTAGGATATGCATTGACCAGCTCTCTGATTATTGTGATATAACGATATAGGACACTATTGGTCGCCAATGCTTCGTCTGACGAAAAAAGCAGATTATAGTTTAATAGCGCTTCGACATTTTGCGGCGCGGCGCATGGCCGCGGGCCCCAATGCAGCAGCGAGCGCTAAAGAAGTGGCCGACCATTGTTCCATCCCCTTACCCCTCTTATCGAAGCTTTTGCAGAAACTTGGTAAATCGGGTTTTCTGACGGCCGAGCATGGCACGAACGGGGGATACAAATTGGCGCGCGATCCGCGGATGATTTCTGCGTTGGAAGTGATACGGGCGATTGACGGTCCCATTGTATTAGCGAATTGCTTTACGGCTGACGCGTCTTGCGGGCATTCGAGCCAGTGCACAGTGAAGCGTCCACTGAGGCGCATACACGACGGAATACTGCGTCTTCTGGAGGGCGTTAGCATCCAAGACATGTTGTTAGACGATGGCGTGGGGCCAGCGCCGGCGACGAGTTCCGGATGTGGCACGAGCCAACAGAATTTTGTGGCTTTACATAGCGGACCGAAAGCCGCTGAGATTAGCGAGACGGAACTGGAAACCGCACAAGTTTGAATTTTATGAAATTGCCGATTTACATGGATAATCACGCGACGACGCAGATGGATGCGCGCGTGTTGGAAGCAATGATGCCGTATTTCACGACGATTTACGGTAATGCCGCTTCGCGAAATCATGAATTTGGTTGGGAAGCGGAAAAAGCAGTGGATAAGGCGCGCGAGCAAATTGCGTCGCTGATTGGCGCTACCGCGAAAGAGATCGTTTTTACGAGCGGCGCGACCGAATCGAACAACCTGGCGATCAAAGGCATTGCCGAAATGTATGCCGAGCGCGGCAACCATATCATTACGCAAGCGATTGAGCACAAGGCTGTGTTGGATACGTGCAAGCGTCTGGAAAAGAATGGCGTGCGCGTAACGTATCTGCCGGTGAAAGTGGATGGGCAAATCGACTTGGATCAATTGCGCGATGCAATTACCGATAAGACGATTTTGATAACCATCATGTACGCCAACAACGAGATTGGCGTTATTCAGCCGGTGGCCGAGATTGCGAAGATTGCCAAGGAAAAAGGCGTCCTGTTCCACAGCGATGCGGTTCAGGCAATTGGTAAGGTTCCGGTGAACGTGATCAAGGACGGCATCGACGTGATGTCTTTGACGGCGCACAAGATGTATGGGCCAAAGGGTGTGGGCGCATTATATGTTCGGCGGCGCAATCCTCGTGTGCAGTTGACGGCACAGATGGATGGCGGCGGACACGAGCGCGGAATGCGGTCTGGAACGTTGAACGTGCCGGGCATTGTGGGTTTGGGCGCGGCGTGTGAGATTGCGCAGAAGGAAATGGCGGAAGAATCGAAGCGCTTGATGGCGCTGCGCGACCGCTTGAAAGACAAGCTGACGTCGGCTTTGGATGAAGTTTATATCAACGGTTCGTGGGAACACCGGCTGCCGCACAACTTGAACATCAGCTTCAACTATGTGGAAGGCGAAAGCCTGCTGATGGGCATTAACGACATTGCGGTTTCGAGCGGTTCGGCATGTACGTCGGCAACGCTTGAGCCCAGCTATGTATTGAAGGCTTTGGGCGCGGGCGATGACTTGGCGCACTCTTCGATCCGTTTTGGTTTGGGCCGCTTCAATACCCAGGAAGAAGTGGATTACGTGGCGGACAAAGTGATTGACGTGGTGCAGAAGCTCCGCGAGTTATCTCCGCTGTATGAGATGGCGAAGGAAGGCATCGACCTGACCAAAGTCTCTTGGGTTGCTCATTAAGTTCAGTAGTTAGGAAGGGAAACATTCATGGCATATTCCGATAAGGTTCTAGATCATTACAATAACCCGCGCAATGTGGGCTCGATGGATAAAAGCAGCCCTTATGTCGGCACTGGCATGGTGGGCGCACCGGAATGCGGCGACGTGATGAAGCTGCAGGTAAAAGTAAATCCGGAAACAGGCGTGATTGAAGACGCTAAGTTCAAGACGTTCGGCTGCGGAAGCGCGATTGCAAGTTCTTCACTGGCAACCGAATGGCTGAAGGGCAAGACGGTGGACCAAGCGTTGGAAATCAAGAACACGGATATTGTGAACGAGCTGGCTTTGCCGCCGGTGAAGATTCATTGTTCGGTTCTGGCAGAAGATGCTATCAAGGCCGCGATTCACGATTACAAGACGAAATCGGGATCGTTGAAAGAGCAGGTTGTTTCGGTTAGCTAAGACAATGTCTGACTTGACTCAATTGGGGACGCTTTCTACGCCGGTGGAAAAACCGGTGGAGAGCGGACCTAAGACAATACATGTCACGCCGAAAGCCGTCGAGAAGATTCGTGCGGCTTTTGCGCGTGAGGGTGTGAAGGGCGGGTTGCGCCTTGGAGTTCTGGGTGGTGGCTGTTCGGGATTAAGCTACCAATTTAAGTTTGCCCCGGAGCCGCGGCCACGCGATAACGTCTTTACCTTTGAAGGCGATGTGCGTGTATTTGTGGATCCGAAGAGCATCATTTTCTTGGATGGCATGACGCTGGACTGGAAAGATTCGCTGATGCAATCCGGGTTTGTGTTTGAGAATCCGCACGCAACCAAGAGTTGTGGATGCGGCACTTCATTTTCCGCTTAGTGGCTTAAGCCTTGCCTACTCTTTCCAACAAAGCTTCTTTCAATTTTTTGGTCTGGATCGGAAGCTGGTGATTGATCTGGACGATCTGCAGAAGCGCTTTTATGAATTCAGCCGCCAGTGGCATCCGGACCGTTTCAGCCGCAGCCGGCGGAACAGGCGCAGTCGCTGGAAGCGACGGCAATGCTGAACGATGGCTATCGAACTCTGCGGGATCCCGTCAGGCGGGCCGAATATATGCTGTCGGAGAAGGTTTCCCCATTGGCGAGCAGCGATCGAAGGATGTGCCTCCGGAGTTATTGGAGGAAGTGTTCGAGTTGAACATGATGCTGGAGGAACTGAGGGCGGGCGACGAGAGCGCGAAGCCGCAGTTGGAGACGGCGAAGCAGAATTTCATCAGGGATGCGCGGGGCGATGATCAGGAACTGGAAACGCTTTTTGCGCAGCACGATCAGTGGACGCCAAAGCAGCGTTGGAGAAATTCGCGGCGTTTTGAATCGCGGCGGTATATGGAGAATTGATTCGCGACGTGGAGCGCGCGCTGAATCCGCAGCGCGAACTCGGCGGACGAGCACCTGTAGAACGGAATGAGCACCTTTCAAATTGATTTCGGCGAACGCGCCGATCGAAAATCGTCGGCATCGACCTAGGCACCACCAACAGCCTGGTGGCGTACATGGACCTGACCGGCCCGCGCATCGTTGAGGATGCGGAGGGCGACAAGCTGGTGCCGAGCGTGGTTTCGCTGACGGAATCGGGTGAAGTGGTCGCCGGCGAAGAAGCGCGCGAGCTGCTGCTCACGCATCCGGAGCGCACGGTTTATTCGGTAAAGCGCCTGATGGGCCGCGGCGTGGGACGATGTCCAGGAAGAGCTGAAGCTGTTTCCGTTCCGGATTGCGTCGAGGCAGCGAATCGGTGATTCAGCTTCAAGCTGGGCGACCGGACGTTTACGCCGCCCGAGATTTCGGCCGCGGTGCTGCGGCAGCTGAAGGAGAACGCCGAAACTGCACTTGGGCGCGCCAGTGACGAAGGCGGTGATCACGGTTCCGGCGTATTTCAACGACGCCCAGCGGCAGGCCACCAAAGACGCGGGCCGCTTGGCGGGGCTCGAAGTGCTGCGGCTGGTGAACGAACCGACCGCGGCATCGCTCGCCTACGGTCTGGACAAGCGCAAAGAAGGCATCATCGCGGTCTACGATTTCGGCGGCGGCACGTTCGACATCTCCATTCTGCGGCTGCACGACGGCATTTTCGAGGTGCTCGCCACCAACGGCGACACGCACCTGGGCGGCGACGACATCGACAATCTGCTGCTGCGCATCGCGCTGGAAGACATTCGCAGCGAGTGGGGCGAGGATCTCTCGAGCGACACGGAGGGCGTGCAGCGGCTTGCGCCGCGCCGTGATTGACGCCAAGGAGACAGCTGTCGTTCGTGCCCGCAACCGCGATCGAACTGAACTACCGCGGCAAGAAGTACACGCGCGAGATCAACCGCGAACTCTTCGAAGCGTCTGATCACTCCGATCGTCGAGCGCACGCTTGGCGCCTTGCCGCGCTTGCATCGCGGATGCGAAGCGTGACGCTGGAGCAGATCGATGAAGTGGTGATGGTGGGCGGATCGACGCGCATTCCGCTGGTGCGCGCCGCGGTGGAGACGCTTTGTTCAAGGCCAAGCCGCACACCGAGCTGAATCCGGACGAAGTGGTGGCGCTGGGCGCGGCGGTGCAGGCGGGCATCTGTCGGGCGACGTGGAGGACAAGCTGCTGCTGGATGTGACGCCTCTTTCGCTGGGCATCGAGACCATGGGCGGCGTCGTATCGAAGCTGATTCATCGCAACTCGACCATTCCCGCCAGCGCGACCGAGAGTTTCACCACCGCGGTGGACGGCCAGCGCAACGTGCTGATTCATGTGTTGCAGGGCGAGCGCGAATTGGTGAAGGATTGCCGCAGCTTGGCGCGTTTCGATTTGAAGAGACATCGAGCCGATGCCGGCCGGGTTTGCGCGCATCGAAGTGCGCTTTCTGATCGATGCCAACGGGATACTGAACGTGACCGCACGCGACGCGCGCACCGGCAAGGAGCACAGCGTCGACGTGAAGCCTTCCTACGGCTTGACCGAAGAGCAGGTGGAGGCGATGATTCAGAGACCATCGAGAAGGCCGAGGAGGACATGCGCGAACGCCAGGTGCGCGAAGCGCGCGTGGAGGCGGACAATATTCTTGCGGCCACGGCGAAAGCGGAGAGAAACGACGCTTGGAATGCGCTTACTCCGGATGAGCGAGCGGCGATGGAGTCTGCCAAACGAGATTTGTTGAACGTTTACAATCGCAACGATCATCATTTGATCAACTCGAAAATAGAGACCCTGAACAAGGTGACCATAACCTGGCGGAGAACATGATGAACACCGCTGTGCGCGGAGCATTGAAGGGCACGAAAATCGAATAAGAGCACAAGCGGCTCAGTTATAAGCTGGTGGATGAGTACTTATTCACGCCTGTTGTTTTCCCTCCTGTTAGTTTTCCCGGCATTGCTGGATGCACAAACAAGCGCTTCAAAATCGGTTGAAGACTCGCTGAGCCGCACCAATCCCCGCTCCTCCGTAACGGCGTTTCTACAAGCTTGTCAGCATGGCAATTACACGCTGGCAGCCGATTATTTAGACCTAAGCGAAATTCCTGCGCGAGAGCGAAGCGCGGAAGGTCCGGAGCGGGCGAAGCGGCTGGAGGCGATTCTAAACTCCGACAGCCACTTTAATGTGCTGCGTCTGAGTCAGGCAGCGGAAGGGGACTTGGCGGACGACCCGAATCCTTCGCTTGAAGCGATTGGGTCTGTACTGCGGGATGGCAAGCCATTCCAACTTGAACTGCAGCGCGAGCAGGTTCAACCCGGTGACTTCGCTTGGCTGTTCGCGCCAGCCACCGTGGCCGCCATTCCCGAACTTACCGTGCAGGACCATGCGCTGGAGATTGAATCGCGTTTACCGAAGGCGCTGGTCACCACAGAGTTCTTGGAGACGCCAGCCTGGAAATGGCTGGCGCTGCTTTTAGTGGTTGCCGTGATGGTGGCGCTGTTCCGATTGGGCGAGGCCGTTGCGCTGCTATTCGTCAAGCGGTTCAACCTGGACATGAGCCATTCAGGCAGGCGTGATTGGATTGCGGCATTGGTCCGGCCATGGCTGGTGTTTATGGCCGCGCTGGTTTTTGGAATGGCGGAACAGTTCGTGGATCCATCGGCGTTGAGCAGGCTGTATATCGGGCGGGCCGTGATGGTGGCGGTGGTTTGGGCATTGGCATGGTCGCTGATCAACATTGTGGATCTGTTCCTGATGCGGGTGGATTCGATGTTAGACCCAGTGCAGCGCGCTGCATCGCATTCGCTGATTTATATGGGGAAGCGCGCGGCCAAAGTGGCCATTTTTTCCCTTGCCGCGATTATTGTGCTCGACAACTGGGGCTACAACATGACAACCATGATTGCGGGTTTGGGCGTGGGCGGCATTGCGGTGGCGTTGGCGGCGCAGAGTACGATTGCGAATGTGTTCGGTGGTGTGTCGGTGATTGCGGACCGGCCGGTGAGGGTGGGAGATTTCGGCAATTTCGGCGGCGTGAAGGGAACGGTGGAAGATATTGGCTTGCGTTCGACGCGTATTCGAACGGTGAGCCGCACGGTGATGAGCATTCCGAATTCGTCGTTTGCCGGCATGAATTTAGAGAACTACACGCTGCGCGATAAGATTCTTTTCAATCCGACGTTGTACATCAAGCGCGGCACGGCGCGAGAGAAAATTGAGTCATTAATGAGTGCGATAGAAGCGATGTTGAAGCGACATGATGACATTGAAGTAGGACCTGCGCCGGTGCGTTTGACAACGCTGGCGGCGGATCTGATCAGCTTGGAAGTTTTTGCTTACGCGCGAACCACGGACGGGAATGCATTCCTCAAGATTCAGGATGTGTTGCTGTTGGAATTGGATGGGGTAGTTGCGTCTAGTGAGGTGGAGCTGGTGAAGCCGGCGTGAATCATTTGCCCGGCGCGAACGAGGCAAGGTGGGTTCGTTCGGGACCGCGCGCTTATTCGATTGCTGACGTGGAGCGATTGGTTCGGGTTGCGCTAGGCGATCGGTCGATTGCCGATATTCAGCGATTGCGTGGTGGTTTGCGAAACGCGAATTTCAAGGTGTCGCACTGCGACGGGGCGCGAAGCGTGGTGCTGCGGATTTATGAGCATGATGCTGGTTTGTGTCAAAAAGAATTGGATGTCATGCGGTTGGTTATCGGGCGGGTGCCGGTGCCGAGGGTTGTGCACGCGGAGCCGAATGGGTGGGACGGTTTTCCACCGTTTGTGGTTATGGAGTTTGTGGAAGGTGTCACGTTTCATGAATTGAAGCGCGGCGGCGATAGGGAAGCAATTGAGCGGGCGGCGATGTCGATTGGAGAAATACTGGCCCAAATTGGCCAGTTTGCGTTTGCTAAGCCTGGGTGGTTATCGGCGGGGTTGGGTGTCAGCGAAGAGATGGTTACGCCAAGATTTATCGCTATGTGTTTGGCTGTTCCCGAATTGCAGGAACGGGTGGCGGCGGATCTGCGCGGACGAATTAGCGATTTTGTTTGGTTGCATGAGAAGCAGTTAGAGCAATTGGATGCGCAGCGGTGTTTGGTGCATGGCGATTTTGGGAAACGCAATGTCCTGGTGCGCGAAGAACAGGGGCGATGGAAAGTAGCGGCGGTTTTGGATTGGGAGTTTGCGGTTGCTGGATCTCCGTTGATTGATATTGGCCATTTTCTGCGTTATGAGCATGCCGACCGGCCTGTAGCCGAGCCGCATTTTTCAATGGGCTATTTGCGGGGCGGGGGAGTGTTGCCAAATGACTGGCGGCGGCTTTCGCGGGTGGCCGACCTTCTTGTCTTGTGCGAAAGCTTGACGCATGAGGATCTTCGGCAGGATGTTGTGGATGAGTTGGTGGGGCTGGTTCGGAGTACGGTTTGTTAGCTGAGTTCTGCACGAGTGAATGCATTCAGCATTTGCTCCTCGGACGGCGGATGCAGCAAATAGTTAGCGATGAAGTTTTCTAAGTCTGGATAGGTGCTTTGGCGAATACGGTCGGCGGCTTGTTGGAGATCGTAATTTGTATGCATAAGCCGGACGTCGGGGCCGAGCAGAAGCCAATCGGCGCCCGGTTCTCCAAATGGCATACCGACGCTGCCAGCATTAACGATGCGGGTGCTTCCTACGATGCGATCGAGCTGCATGTGGGTGTGGCCGCAGACGACCAGTTGGACGTCCAGTGATTCGAAGACAGGGAGGAGTTTATCATCGGAGGTTAGGCGGGTGAAAATCTCGTTCTCATCTCGGGGCGTAGCGTGACAGAAGAGAACGTGAGCCAGGCCCGGAACGGAGATCTGAAGGGTTTTGGGCCAAGTGGAGAGTAATTCCCGCTGTGCAGTGCATTGCTCGGCGTTCCAACGGATTATTGGACGGAAGGTTTCTGGAACGTTAGAGGGATCTTTTCCGGACATCTGTTCAAGCACGGCTAATTCGCCGTTTCCTCGGATAAAGTGAGTCGGAATGTTGATGCGCGATAAGCGGTCGATTGTTTCCCGAGGTAGAGGGCCGGGTACGACGTCGCCGCCGACTACGATGGTGTCAACGCCAACTTGTTCAATCTCGTTGAGAACTGCTTCGAGGGCCGGCAGGTTTGCGTGAATATCGTAAATCGCGGCGAGCAATTCCTAAGCCCAGCTAAAACCGCTCTTTGATAAAGGCAGTGAACGGACGCGCTTGCCAGTGGCGGCAAAAATGGCGTTGGTGACCGCGGGAATGACCGGGGGAAGCGCAGGCTCTCCCAGGCCAGTTGCGGATTGTTGGTCTTCAGAAAATAGATGTCGATTTCTGGAGCGGCGTGCATGCGGAGCAATTGGTGCTGATGATAGTTGGTCTGCTTGACGCGTCCATTTTCTAGCGTGATTTCTTGCGTCATCAACTCGCTTAAGCCGTCAATGACGCCGCCTTGCACTTGCGCTTCGGCACCGCTGGGATTAATGATTTGGCTGCCTACGTCGCCCACTACCCAGACCTTGTTCACTTTCAGTTTGTTGCTTGCAGCAACCGTCACTTCGGCCACGTGTGCGAAGTAGCCTTGGAAGCTGTAGTGGAACGCGATGCCCATGGCTGTTCCGGCTGGCAGTTTGCGTTTGCCCCAATCGGATCGGTCGATAACGGCTTGTAAGGCACCGCGCATACGCGGCACATCGTAGTTTTTGTGCTGGCCTTCGGCGGCTAGAAGTTCCAGCCGAAATGCTGCCGGGTCTTGTTTGCGGCGTGAGCCAGCTCGTCAATGAAGGACTGAATCACAAAGCATTGCGAGTTGGCTCCAGGTGCGCGGAGTGCTCCGGTTTTGATCATCAAGGGCATGACGCTGGCGCCGATGGAGAAATTCGGTACAAAGCTGGAAGGGAATTCGCCGCCAGAGATTTGTGCGGAGGAAGGGAAATTGTCGTCTTCGCCAAAGCTGACGAAGTGGTTTTGCCAAGCGGCAAGTTTACCGTTGGAATCGACAGCGCCTTTCAAATAATGAAAACCGCCGGGGCGGTAGTAGTCGTGCTGCATGTCGTCTTCGCGGGTCCAGACGAGTTTGACTGGCTTGCCGATCGTTTGGCGATGGCGCAAACTTCGACCATGTAATCGTTATTCAAGCCGCGACCAAAGGAGCCGCCGGCGCGCAGTAGATGAATGGTGATGTTGCACTCGGGAACGTTGAGATGTTGCGAGATGAGAGTGCGGCCGCGTGCCGGAAGCTGGCTGGTGCTCCAGAGTTCGAGCTTGCCGTCTTGGTAATGCGCGCTGGCGGTTCGGGGTTCGAGCGGTGCATGGGAAATGAACGGATAAGAATAGGCGGCTTCCACAATTTGGGTGCGGTTTTGAAGGCTGCTTCCACATTGCCATCGCTTTTCAGCGAATGCGCCGGCGCTTGTTTTGAAAGTTCGGTGCGCTTTCTGTGCGAAGCCTTCGCTGCTTTGCGATGCGGCAATGCCCTCGTCCCATTTCACATCGAGCTTTTTGCGCGCGGCTGAGTTTGCCACCAGGTATCGGCCGACAATGGCGATTCCTGGTTCCAGGCCGGGGTCGCCATCCAGCACGGGTCTGGCCTTGGCAGTGCCTTGCAGACACAAAGGCGTGGCGGATGCCGGGCAGCTTCTTGATGTCGTCGAGATTGGCGCTGACCACTTTGCCGCCGAAGACGGGACATTTCTCGATAGACGGCGAAGAGCATGCCGGGCATGGTGAAATCGATGCCGAAGATGGGTTTGCCGGTGACGATGTCGGGCACGTCAACGCCGCGCGTGCATTGGCCGATGATCTTGTAATCGCCGTGATCTTTGAGCTTGACAGGGTTTTGAGATCGGGCACCGGCAGCGTGGCGGCGGCCGCGGCCAGTTCGCCATAGCCGAGCGAACGGTCCGTGGCGCGGTGATAAACTGCGGCCGTTTGCGGCGAAACACTCGTGTTTCCGGCACGCCCCATGTCTTGGCGGCGGCGGCGATCAGCATGTGGCGGCCGGCCGCGCCCACTTGGCGCATCGGAACCCAGTTGTTCGAAGCTGCGCGGCTGCCGCCGGTGGTTTGCGGGCCGTACTTGGCAGTCGAAGTCGGCCTGTTCGACTTTGACGGATTTCCAATCCACTTCCAGCTCTTCGGCGATCAGCATGGGCAGCATGGTCTTGATGCCCTGCCCGATTTCAGGGTTGCGCGAGATGAGTGTGAGCTGCCGTCGGGTGCGATGCGCACGAATGCAGTGGGTTCAAGCGGCGGCGGCGCGGGCGGCTGTTGTGCCGCGGCGACGGCGAGTCGATGAGATAAGCGCCAACGATGAGTCCGCCACCCGACGGCGGCGGCGGCGCGCAGGAACCAGCGGCGAGTCACTTGCATGATGCGTCGACTCCTTTCTGTGCATGTCGGCAGCAGCTTTATGAATGGCTTGGCGGATCGCAGATAGGTGCCGCAGCGGCACAGGTTGCCGATCATGGCGTTGTTGATTTCCGTGATTGGTAGGGTTGGGGTGTTTGGCTAGAAGCGCCGCGGCCGACATGATCTGGCCAGCCTGGCAGTAGCCGCACTGCGGAACATCGAGTTCCAGCCAGGCAAGTTGCAGAGGATGGGTGCCATTGGCGGAAAGGCCTTCGATGGTGGTGATTTGTGGCATTGGCGGCGGTTCGAGACGGCGGCACGGAACAGGAGCGATAGGTTCGCCATTGACATGAACGGTGCAAGCGCCGCATTGGCCGATGCCGCACCCATACTTGGTGCCATGCAGATTCAAGACATCGCGCAACACCCACAGCAGCGGGGTGTCTGGTGCGGCGTCGACTTCCGTTGCTTTGCCGTTGACTGTGAAATTGATGGACATGGGAATTCGGCCTTCAACTGCTAATAATAGCGGGAAATGGCTTGCAAGGCGTAACGGAACGGGTGCATAATTCACTGATTCGTGCCGGGAGGCGTGTTTGATGCGTAGTGTGCGTTGGCTGTTTTATATCGCAAGCGTGCTAGTAGTTTCGCGGGGATCTCAAGCTCAGGAGCGAGTGAATTTGGCCGAGGAGAACAAATCTCTAAAGGCTTGCGCGGATATGACGCTGAAGGGTTTTCGGAAGATTGCGCCGACGCGGGATGTTCGATTTGAAGGGAAGGTGGCGGAAGCGACCGCCTTATGTCGTGGTGGGCAGCAAGCACTGCTGTTTCGCAACACGCCTTGGGTAGATTGGTCGCACTACTTTGGTACTGGCGATATTACATCGGCTCCGCAAGGGTTGCTGACGCCGAATGGACCTACGCAGCGTGGGGTTGCGGGTGCATTGCTGGACTTAGAATATCAACGAATTGAGCTTATTAAGTTCAACTTATTCGATAGTAATGGCACTTACAAAGATTATGTAACTGGGCGCGACGGAATTGGCGGTCCGGCATTGAAGCGTTGGGACGAAATGCGGTTGCCGAAGACAGATGCGAACTATGCTGCCATTGGCGGCGATGGCGTGCAGACCTGCAGCGGGCAGTTGATTCGCGCACGCACGCTCACCGGTATCTGCAATGACGTAGTGAACCCGGCCATGGGCTCGGTTGGGCAGCTTTTCGCGCGCAATGTGGAATTTACGACGACGTTTCCCGACCTTGGGCAGAATGAACTGACGCGAAACCGACATGGCGATCGCTTGGGTTTGTTGAAGCCTGATCCGCAAGTAATTAGCCGTCGGCTTTTTACTCGTCAACAAACGAATCCGGCCGCTTGCAATGACGGCTACGGCTTGCCGAACGATTCACCCGCTGCCAACTGTGATTATCAGAAGGCTCCGTTCTTCAATGTGCTGGCGGCGTATTGGATCCAGTTTATGACGCATGACTGGTTTTCGCATCTGGAGGAAGGACATAACGCCCCGACTTATATGAAGGTGGGATGCGAAAGCAAGATGGTGAATGGCGTACCGACCCCACTGACCGAAGAAGAAGTGAAGCGGCTAGGTTGCCGGCCGGACGATCGAATTGACCAAGCTTACGTGGCGAAAGACGCTCCGCCCGGTACATTCTCTGCAAATCGGAAAGACTATCTGGATCGTGCACCGAAGGCGTTTGCGAATACGAATACCGCTTGGTGGGACACATCGCAGATTTATGGCTACGACGAGACATCAGTAAAGCGGGTGCAGCGCGACCCGAAAGACCCGGCGAAGTTTTTGTTGGAACCAGGGGCAAAGGGCGAGCTGTTTTTGCCGGTACTGGCGAAGGATGCACCGATGAATCCGGAATGGGCGGGCCAGGAAGCAGCGGCATTTCCAGATAACTGGACGATTGGTTTGAGCTTTCTGCACAACCTATTTGTGCGAGAGCATAACTCGTTTGTGGATGAGTTCCGGCGGATGGCCGCAGCGACACCGAATGCCGATTGCGGACTGCGAGACCCAGCGAATCCGAAGAGGGTGATTACTTATTCACAAGTAACTTCGGACGAGCTTTATAATGCAGCGCGGTTGGTGGTGAATGCGGAAATTGCCAAAATTCACACAACAGAGTGGACGCCGCAATTGCTGTATGACGACATTGGGTACCGAGCGTTGAACGCGAATTGGAATGGGCTGTTTGGGAATGCCGATCCGCTGGCAACGAAGGCGCTGAACGACATTATTGTGAATAACTTCGGGAAGTCGAAGGATGTGGAGAAATCGACGCAGTGGTATTCAGTGTTTGCTTCTGGACCCGGGATTTTCGGCTTGGGCAGCCGGGACAAGCATTACGACATTACAAAGCCGGAATATTTGAACGCGGGCGTGAATCATTTTGGTTCGCCGTTTAATTTTCCGGAAGAGTTTATAACTGTGTACCGGTTACATCCTCTGGTGCCGGATTTGCTGGAGTTTCGTGAGATTGATAAAGATCCCAACAAGATTGTGAAGAAGATTGCGGTGGTGAATACGTTTGAAGCAAAGGCTACGGACACGATGCATTCGACGGGCATGGCAGATTGGGGCATTACGCTGGGGCGGCAACGCTTGGGCCTGCTGCAGTTGGGCAATACGCCGGTGTTCCTGCAGAATCTGCATTTGCCTAGGTTGGATAGCAAGACGCAGCAGATTGATGTGGCGGCGCTGGATTTGATTCGCGATCGTGAGCGCGGTGTGCCGCGGTTTAATGAGTTCCGGCGGCAGTATGGATTGAAGCAACTAACCAGCTTCGACGATTTCGTGGACCATACTTTGGCGGCCACAGATCCGTCGCGAATTCAACAAGAAAAAATCATTCAAGATTTGCGCGAGGTTTACGGGACACATGTGTGCGATGCGTCGAAGGTGATTACAGACGCCCAGTTGAATGACGATGGAACTCCAATCAACGATTGTTTGGGGCATGCGAACGGCAGTGTGGTGGACAACATTGAGGATGTGGATACGGTTGTTGGATGGCAGGCGGAGTTTACGCGGCCACATGGGTTCGCCATATCGGAGACGCAATTTGTGGTGTTTATCCTGAACGCTTCGCGACGGTTGTTCAGCGACCGTTTCTTCACGTCGGGATTTCGGCCGGAGTTTTATACCAAGCTGGGCATTGATTGGGTGAATAACAATGGCCCGGGGAAGCCGATGATTGAGACCTACGCGATTAACGCACATGGTCCGCAACCGGTATTGCCGATGAAGCGGGTGTTGATGCGCAATATTCCGGAGTTGAAGGACGAGTTGCAGTATGTTGTGAACGCGTTTGATCCGTGGGCTCGGGATCATGGCGAATATTATGACTTAGCGTGGAAACCGCGCAAGGGTGCTGAGACGGATGATGCGTTTAAACAGTAGATAGGAGGGTGGATGGCGAATAGCTTTGGCACGGATATTTTGATTCAGGCGTCGGATTCGACGGGCGCGGCCGAGTTTTATGTGAAGCAACTCGGATTCGAGATTACTGACGATAACCCGAATATGGTGGCTTTGAAAGGGAAGCACATTAATTTGTATATTGAGCCTGGACCAGCGCTGGGTCCGGTACTTGAGGTGACGGTAAAGGACGTGGAAGAAGCCAAGCAGCGGCTGGTAGCGAATGGGTGCAAGATTGTGAAGGACGAGCCGGAGTTTCCTCGCTGCTATGTTCGCGATCCGTTTGGTTTGATCTACAATTTGTCGGCTGCGCGCTGACGGACGATTGCTTTGCGATCATCAGAGGATGGCCGATTCTTCACGAGCCGCAGTCTTAGTTGAGTATCAGAAACCGTTGGAACTGCGCGAGTATCCGGTGCCCAATGAGTTGGCTCCTGGCGAGCTATTGGTGCGCGTCGATATGGCAGGTATCTGCGGCACGGATGTTCATTTGTGGCTGGGGCAGTTGTCAATCCCTTTGCCTGTGATTCTCGGACACGAAACCGTCGGAACCGTGGAAGGTTCAGGGCCGGGTCCGGTGGCAGATTGGAACCAACAGCCGATTGCGATTGGCGACACGATTACCTGGGCCAGTTCGATTGTTTGCGGCAAATGTTACTACTGCGTTGAAAAGCATCAGCCGACGCGTTGCTTGTCCCGTAAAGCGTATGGCATTTCGTATTGCGCGGACGATGCGCCCCACTTGCGCGGTGGTTATGCCGATTACATTGTTTTGAGAAAAGGCACGTCGCTATTCCGGCTGCCAGAGTCGCTTCCAGGCGCAGCCGTGATTGGCGGAGGCTGTGCGCTGATGACGGCGATACATGGTTTGGAGCGAGCGCCCGTTCGAAAAGGCGACACTGTCGTGATTCAGGGCGCGGGGCCCGTGGGTTTGGCCGCATTGGCGTTGGCTCGCGACTCCGGAGCTGAGAAAATCATTCTGATCGGCGCGCCGCAGCACCGCTTGGAACTGGGCAAGCAGTTTGGGGCCGATTATGTGATCTCCATTGAGGAGCATGCCGATGCCGCGAGCCGGCGAGAATTGATATTGCAACAAACTGGCGGCCATGGCGCGGACCTCGTCATCGAATGCGTGGGATATCCGGCCGCGTTTGCGGAGGGATTGGATTTAGGGCGTGATGGCGCGACGTTTCTGGTTCTGGGTCAGTATGCAAATGCGGGCAACATCAGTATGAATCCGCATACCATTACCCGCAAGCAATTGAATATCGTTGGCAGTTGGGCGTTTGAACCGCGGCACGTAGCGCACGGCCTGAAGTGGTTGGCGGAAACGGATTGGAAGCGGCGCTTCGCCAGTGAAGTGACGCACAGATTCCCGCTGGAGCGCGCTAACGAAGCGCTACAAACGGTCAAACAGCATTTGTCGGGCAAGGCAGTTATCGTTCCATGAAGAAAGTATTTCTTTTTGTCTTATTGAGTGTCGTGAGTTGGGCGCAGAAACAGAATGGACCTGTGCCGCCGGGGCCGAATCCAAATTCGCAATACCGTTTAGGGCCGGATTCGCTGCCGCAGGAGGGCGTGCCTAAGGGCGAAATTCACGGACCGTTTCATTTGCCAAGCGAAGTGTATCCGGGCACTCAGCATACGTACTGGATTTACGTTCCGGCGCAATATGATCCAGCAGTTACGGCCGCTTTGATGGTCTTCCAAGACGGGCAGGCGTTCAAAGACGAGAACGGCGACATTCGCGCGCAGAACGTAATGGACAACTTGATTTATCGGCGCGAGATACCGGTGATGATTGGAGTATTTATCAATCCGGGACGCACTCCGGAGCAGGTGGAACCTTCGCCGCAAACGGGATGGGGTGATGGGACAACCAACCGGCCGGTTGAATACAACTCACTGGATGACAAGTATGCGCGAGTCATTACGGAGGAACTCCTGCCCGTGCTTTATAAGGAATACAACATCTCGAAGGACCCTGATATGCACGGGATTGGCGGATCGAGTTCCGGTGCGATTGCCGCCTTCACGGTTGCTTGGGAACGGCCCAGCGCGTTTCACAAGGTGCTGAGCAACGTTGGAAGTTTTGTTGATTTGCGCGGCGGCTATGTTTACCCGGAGAAGGTGCTGGCGAGCGAACGCAAGCCCATTCGCGTTTTTCTATGCGATGGACGCAATGATAATCGCGGCTTCAATGCCGACGGCATCTACAACCAGAAGCGCGATTGGTTTTATCAAAACGTTCGCTTGATGAAGGCGTTGACGGAAAAGGGTTACGACGTGAATTACACGTGGGGCATGAACCTGCACGGACAAAAGTTTGGCGGGGCGATTATGCCGGAGATGATGCGCTGGTTGTGGCGCGATGGTCCGGTTTCTACTGATCCGAACGATATGGTGGAGCGTTCGTTTCGCCAACCGGCTGCGAAGTAGAGCCGGTTACAACTCGGCTGCTCCATCCAAACTGCGCCACAAATACCAACAAGCATAGGTGCAGTAGGGGTGCCATTTTTCTGCGAGTTTTTCGATATCGATTGGTTTGGGTACCGTTTCCAAACCGTACGCTTTGCGGATAGCGTTACGAATTCCCAGGTCGCCGGTGGGCAGAACGTTGGGACGCTCAAGCGCGAACATGAGGAACATTTGCGCGGTCCAGACGCCGACGCCGCGGACTTGGCTGAGAAGTTCGATGATGTGTTTATCTTCCAGATCGGGAAGGTTTTTGAAGCTGATGCGGCGGCTAGCGACATGTTCGGCAAGATCGGTGAGCGCGGCGATTTTCTGACGGGATAGGCCGCAGGCGCGCAGATCTTCCTCCGACAGGCGCAAGAACGCCGTAGCCGTAAAGCGGCGGCCCACAGCCTTACGCAAGCGCTCAAATATCGTGCCGGCGGCCTTCCCGCTGAGCTGCTGGAACGTAATGGAACGTGCTAACGTCTCGAAAGTAGGCTCACGCGGCGTCAGAAGGCAGGGACCAACCTCAGTGATGATGGCCGCTAGCACCGGATCCGCTTTCATAAGATGGTCAGTAGCACGCTTCATGTTTGTGAACGATAATAACGAGATGCAAATCCTGCTCCGAAGAGCTTCTCATTTTGCGGGCGCTTTCGCCTTACTGTCGGCAGTAGCCTTTGCACAATTTGAACCACCGCATAGCCGCGTTCCACACGAGGAGGCGCCGCAGGACCAGGACAAAGAAGCCACCATTAAAGTGGACGTTAACCTTGTCAATATTTTATATTCGGTGAAAGCGAAAAAGGGCGGGGCGCTGATTCCGAATTTGGAGCAGAAGGATTTTACTGTTTTCGAAGACGGCAAACAACAAAAGGTTCAGCGCTTTACACGAGAAACCGACTTGCCCATTACTTTGGGGCTTCTGATCGACATTTCGCTGAGTCAAGAAAACCTGGTCGGCATTGAGCGCGAAGCCGGATCTGCATTTTTTGAGAACGTGATTCGCAAAAAAGACGAAGCGTTTGTTATTTCATTCGGCAAGGATATCAACCTGCTGCAGGATATGACTAGCTCCGTCCGGCAGTTGACGCACTCGTTGGATGATTTGCGTCCCGATGCTGAAACGCCGATGATGGGTCGTGTGCCTGTCAATACTGGGCCAATTCCACAAACAGGCACTCCAAAAGGAACTTTGCTGTATGACGCGGTTGTGCTCGCCTCGAATGAAAAGCTGACTGGGGAAGTAGGCCGCAAGGCGCTGATTTTGATTACCGACGGCGATGACGAAGGAAGTACGTACGATCGAAAAGCGGCGATTGAGGCGGCACAGAAAGCCGATGCGATTATCTTCAGCATTTATTATGTGGACCGCGCCTTCTACGCGCGACGTGGAATGGGTTTTGGCGGAGGCGGTGAAGGCGAGTTGAAGCGAATGTCGGATGAAACAGGCGGGCAAGTTTTTACAGTTAGCGCGAAACATCCGCTGAGTGAAGTTTTCAAAGAGATTCAGGAAGAACTGCGCAATCAGTATTCAATTGCTTACTCGCCTGAGAAAGCGGAACGCGATGGCACTTTCCGTCACATCGACATCAAGGTGGATAACTCCGATTATCGAGTCCAGGCGCGCAACGGTTACTACGCTACGCCGAACGGTGGGCAGTAGCGCTGGCGCGGGCTTCTAGATAGAGACGCACGGCTTCGCGGAATGGGGGCATGGGCTCAATTCCTGCGTCGTTTAGCTTCTTATTAGAAAGCGCCGAATACTTCGGACGGCGCGCGGGCGTGCGATATTCGCGCTCGTCGGTGGGCTGCAGTGACGGACTCAATTTCGCCAAATCGAAAATGGTTCGCGCGTAGTCATACCAGGAAACGGGTTCGCCGCCGCCCAGGTGATAAATGCCGCTGAATTTCTTTTCCACCATGTCCGCAGTTCGCTTCGCCATAGCTGGCGCATAGGTAGGCGAGGCAACGTGGTCCATCACAACCTTGATGGGCTGATTGTTCTTGGCCATGCGCAGCATCACCTCCACGAAGTTACCGCGCGGCGTGAACATTCCTCCGGGACCAAATACTCCGGAGGTGCGAATGATCAGAGCGTTGTCTAAATAGGCTTGCGCGTATAACTCTCCGGCTAGCTTTGATACCGCGTAGGCACCCAACGGATGGGTGGCATCGGTCTCCACGTAAGAACTGCCTTTCGTGCCATCGAAAACATAATCGGTGGAATAGTGGACCAGCGTGGCGCCCGATTGCCTGCATGCCATAGCGATATTGCGCACGGCTAACGCGTTGGCTTGATAGGCGGTGGCGGGTTCCTGCTCCGCAATATCAACCTGGTTATAAGCAGCAGCGTTGATGACGACGTCCGCCTCAGCGCGGGCCACTTCGTCTTCCACTTTTGCGCTGTCCGTGATGTCGAGTGTATGACGTTCGAACTTAGTCACGCTCCAGGAACGGCGCTCGTATTCGCGGCACAACTCAACTCCAAGTTGGCCACCCCCACCAAAAATGATTACCTTACGATTCATCCTTTAGCAGCATAACCGATGCGGTTATGACTCTCCCGCCAAGCCTAATTCAGAGGCGCGTTCTTGCATGGCGCGAATGCAAAACTCGATGTGCTCATCCAAGTCGATACCTAACTCCGCAGCGCCGCGAGTGATGTCGTCACGGTTCACGGCTCGGGCGAAAGCTTTATCTTTCATCTTCTTCCGGACTCCCTTCACTTCCACATCGCGAATACTTTTTGTAGGTTTAACATAGGCGCAGGCGGCGAGAAAGCCAGACAGTTCGTCACAGGCGAACAGAGCCTTTTCCATTTGGCTATTGCGCGGGACACCGGTAAAATAGGCATGTGAGAGGATAGCGCGTCGAATTTCATCGTCCACCCCGCGATCTATCAAGATAGCTTCGCCTTTGGTGGGATGATCGGGCAGGGAAGGATGAATCTCCCAATCGAAATCATGCAGTAAAGCGGTAACGGCCCAGCGCTCTTGGTCTTCGTTGAACTTGCGGGCGTAGGCAACCATACACGCTTCGACGCCCAGCATGTGACGCCGTAAGCCGTCGGATTTCACGAATTCACAAACGATTTCCCAAGCTTGCTCTCTGGTCATTACGTGCCCGTTACAGCGGCTGAGGTACCGACGGAGTTTGTTAGGGTTACGCTGACCGAGCCTAATGCACTGGTCGATCCGCTAAGGGTGAACGGAATGGTGAGTGAGAATGCGCCGCCATAAGTGAGTCCTGCGCCTGTGCCTGAGCTTGGGAACCACCAATTTGAGAGCAGCGACTTTACATCTACGGTGAACGTGGTTGTGCCGCTGAGTGTTGCTCCGGCGGCTGGCGTGAATGTAAATGTCGCACTTTGTACTTCCATCGTTGTAGAGGTTGCTATCAGTTCCACATCGAAGCCGCTGGAAGTGATGTTGCTGATCTGCACGCTGTTTGGCTCGATGATAGGTACTTGCGGCAGAACGGTGATTGTCGTTTGGCCGGTTACGTTACTGTTTTGTGCTGTTGCAGTAATAGTAGCTGTTCCAGCTACGGTTCCGGGGTCGAATGATGGAACAGTTTCGCTGGTTGCAGTACCTGTAAAGGCGGCAGATGCAGTAGCGGATTTAGTTCCGGTGCTGCTTACAAAACCTGAATCGCCCTGGTATCCCGATGGCAATCCTGAAACGGACGCAACGAAGTTAGAAGTTAAGTCAATGGTGTATGTCCCGCCGGGAGTAACAATAACTGTGGCGCTTGTAACATTGGCGCCCGGGGTTAAATCGCCCGACAGATTAGATGAGAAGCTAATGGTTTGAATGACACCGCCACCAGAGGGAGTGCCGATAGCAACTGTGAACGCTTGAGTGGCTGTTTGGGACGTGGACGAGCTGTCTGTCACCTTGATAGTGAACGTGTAGGTGTCGGGCGTGGTCGGGTTGCCGCTAATGATACCAGTGCTGGCGTTCAAAGTGGTTCCGGCGGGTAGCGTGCCGGATGACACGCTCCATGTGTAAGGCGTCGTGCCGCCAGATGCTGCAAGGGTGCCAACGTAGGCGACAGAAGTAGTCCCGGACGGAAGAGTCGTTGTGGTAATTGCCAGAGTTGCAGGAGCTACTACCAGCGTAAACTGCTGAGTTGTACTTTGAGCGGGCGAACCGCTATCGGCTAGCTTTATGGTAAAGGTGGATGAACCTACAGTAGGCGGAGTGCCGCTAATGACACCTGTACTGGAGTTCAGCGTAAGTCCCAAGGGCAACGTGCCGAACGCCAGAGACCAAGTATAGGGCGCTGTTCCATTCTGTCCAACCAACGTTGTGGTGTAACTCTGTTCCACGGTTGCTTGGGGCAACGGGTTCGAAGTTGTGATTACAATTCCGGAGTTAATTATGATTGTGAACGATTGGCCAGCGGTTTGGGCAGGCGACGCGCTATCGGTCACCGTTGCCGTGAACGTATAACTTTTAGCTGTGGTGGGCGTGCCCGTAATTGCTCCGCTAGCTGAGTTAAGCGATAGTCCAGCTGGCAATGAGCCCGAAGAAATGCTCCATGTTAGCGGTAATGTGCCGCCTGCTGCCGTCAACGACGCCGAATAAGCGAGATTAACAGCGCCGTTTGGCAGCGATGAACTGCTCAGGGTTAACGTCGCGGCGTGGATGGTAACGGTGTAGGGCTGTGTAGCTGTTTGTGCGGGTGAACTCGAGTCCGTTACTTTGAGCGTGAACGTATAGGACCCATAGGATTGTGGAGTGCCACTGATATTACCGGTACCAGTATTCAAACTCAAGCCGGACGGTAAGTTTCCAGAAGAGACAGACCATGTGTAAGGTGTGGTGCCACCGCTTGGTACTGCCGTGCTGGAGTAAGTGCTGCCGACTGTTCCGTTAGATAGTGACGAAGTTTGAATAACGAGGTTTGTAGGCGCAATCGTGATTGTGTAATTGCCCGTTACCGATTGTTGAGGCGAACTGCTGTCGTTTACCTTGATGCTGAACGAGTAAGCGCCAGCGGAAGTAGGAGTGCCGCTGATGACGCCGCTGCTGGTGCCCAAACTCAGACCCGGAGGGAGGCTGCTGCTGGCCGGTATGACTGAAAAGGTGTAGGGTGAGGTGCCACCTTGCATTGAAATCGATTGCGAGTAGGCTACGCTAACCTGCCCGCTTGGCAATGGGCTCTGGGTGAGTATAGCGATGGCTGATTGTCCGCTGAGCGTAACTGTCTGTGTGCTGCCAGCCGCATTATTTGCGTTGTCTGTGATTGTGAGGAGAGCGGAATTCGGGCTAGCCGACGGCAAATAGGCGATCGAAATTGCACACGATGAACCCACGTTGAGGGAATTGCTTGTGCAACTGTTGGCGGCAATACTGAAGTTGCTCGTATTAGCTCCGCTAAGTGCGACGCTGGAAATCGCTAGCGGCCCTGTACCCGTGCTAGTTACGGTGACTTGCTGCGCTGGAGTGCCCACCTGGAATGATAGAGAAGTCGGCGATACGGTTACCTGAGCGACTCCGTTTCCTGTACCGGATAGCGAAACCGTCTGCGTACTGTTGGCGCTGTTATTCGCATTATCGGTGATGACAAGGCTGGATGAGCGCGCACCTGCCGCAGTTGGATCAAAGGTGAGAGTGACGCTGCAAGATAATCCGGCCCCAAGCGAGCTGCCACAGTTATTTGTCTCGGCAAAATCGCCAGAATTGCCGCCGCTGATAGCTACGCCGGAGATGCTGAGTGCCCCAGTGCCTGAGTTGGTGAGAGTGACTGATTGGCTGGCGGCAGTAACTCCCGTATTAGAACTGCCGAAGCTGACAGAAAGGGGCGATACAGCTGCCGTGGGAACGGCAATTCCCGCACCGGAGAGGGCTACAGATTGCTGGGATCCGGCGACATTGCCAGAGTTATCAGTGATAACCACTGTGGCCGAGCGCGTGCCCGCCGCGGTGGGACTAAACTTGACAACGATCGTACACGAGGTATTTGCCGCAAGGCTTCCATTACAGTTGTTTGTTGTGCTGAAATCACCGACATTTGCACCTCCAACAGCGATACCAGCGATTGTGAGCGTACCCGTGCCGTTGTTATCGAGTGTGATGTTTTGACCACCGGAAGCCGCGTTAAGGTTGACGTTGCCAAAAGCTATCGACGCCGGATTGGCTGATGCGTTGGGCGAGCCGCCAGCACCGCTCAGCGAGACGGTTTGCTGAGCGCCGGCAGTGCCACCCGAATTGTCAGTTACAGTGAGTGTTGCAGTTCTGGCACCGGAGGCGCTGGGCGTAAAGGTGATGCTAATGGTGCAATTGCTGTTAGCTGCAACGCTGCCGTTGCACGTGTTGGATGAATTGAAGTCGCTCGCGTTTGTCCCCGAGACCACAATGCTGGAAATGGTCAAAGCCACCGCGCCGCTGTTACTCAGAGTTGCGGATTGAGAAGCGGTGGTTGTGCCAACACTCACCGTGCCAAAGGTGAGGGATGATGGCGCCAACGAGGCACTGGGTCCAACTATTGTGACTGAGTACTGTCCCGATACGGTTTGCTGAGGCGAACTGCTGTCTGATACCTGAACGCTGAACGAATACGTGCCAGAGGTTGTTGGTGTGCCGGCGATAACCCCCGTGGTGGTGTTTAAAGTCAGACCTGGAGGCAGGTTGTTAGAGGAAGGTACAGCCCAGGTATATGGTGCGGTGCCACCTTGCGCCGCAATTGGTTGGGAATAAGCGGAGCCGATTTGCCCATTGGGCAAGGGGCTGGTAGTCACAATATAGAGTGCGGATTGACCTGTCAGCGTCACCGTTTGCGTACTGCCGGCAGTGTTGTTGGCATTGTCGGTAATAGTCAGTACGGCCGAATTATTGCTCGCTGTTGCCGTATAGCTGATCAGAATCGCACACGACGAACCCGCGTTGAGAGATCCGGTTGGACAACTGTTGGCGGCGATACTGAAGGCGCTGGCGTTAGCGCCACCAATACCGATGCTTGAAATTGTGAGTGGTCCCGTGCCTGTGCTGCTTACAGTAACTTGTTGCGGCGCTGTAGTTGCCTGGAATGCCAACGAGGCGGGCGCGACCGTTACTTGAGCGACGCCATTGCCGGATCCGGATAACGAAACCGTCTGCGTGCTGCCATCAGTGTCGTTCGCATTGTCGGTAATTACTAAGGACGACGAGCGCGCACCCGCTGCAGTTGGGTCGAACGTGATGGTTACGGCGCAGGATAAACCGGTGCCTAGCGAGTTGCCACAGTTGTTTGTTTGCGCGAAATCTCCTGAGTTACCACCGCTAATGGCGATGCCTGCGATAGTGAGTGCGCCCGTGCCGGAATTAGTAACAGTTACCGACTGGCTGGCGGTTGGAACTCCGGTGTTGGTGTTACCGAAGCTCAGGGAACCAGTGGATAGTGTAACGTTCGGTACAGCGACGCCGGTGCCGGAGAGGGACACAGTTTGCTGGCTGGCAGAGTTGTTCCCTGAGTTGTCGCTAATAACCAGATCCGCCGAGCGAGGGCCAGCAGCTGTAGGAGTGAACTTTACAACGATGGTGCATGATGTGGCGGCTGCAAGACTGCCATTACAGTCGTTCGTTGCGCTGAAATCTCCAGGGTTAGCGCCGGAAAACGCAATGCTAGAGACAACTAATGGCCCGGTGCCGTTGTTTGCCAATGTGACGTCTTTGCCAGCCGAGGTCGCGTTGATGTTAATGTTGCCAAACGCCTCGGATGACGGCCCTGTAACAGCGTTAGGGACACCAACGCCCGTGCCGGAGAGCGAGACGGTTTGCTGTGCGTTGCCTGGGCCACCGGAGTTATCGGTTACCGTGAGGGTTGCTGTACGAAGACCCGACGCGCTAGGCGTGAAGCCCACGGTAATGGTGCAGTTTCCGTTTGCAGTCACACTACTGTTGCAGTTGTTCGATGTGGTGAAATCGGCGACATTCGCTCCGGATAGAGCGATGGAAGAAACTGACAGCGTTGCTGTTCCTGAGTTGCTCAGCGTGATGGACTGCGGTGCTGCTGCCACGCCGATATCACTGTTACCGAATGAAACTGATGCTGGCGATAACATAGCCGAACCAGCGACACCAGTACCGGAAAGGTTGGCGGTTTGTTGGGTCCCGGTATTTCCGCCCGAGTTGTCTGTCACAGTCAGAGTGGCGGTTTCGGCTCCTGCTACGCTGGGCGCGAACGTAACCGAAATACTGCAAGTACCACCCGCTGCCACGCTACCAGCGCATGTATTCGTCGATGTAAAGTCGGCGGCGTTAGCGCCGGAGATAGCGATGTTCGAGATGGATAAAGCAACTGAGCCGGTATTACTCAACGTAAGTGATTGCGGCGCAGCGGAGGAACCAACTGCAGTATTCGCAAAGGTCAAGGACCCTGGCGCCAAGGCGGCATTGGACGCGCCAATGACGACTGTATAAGACTGGTTAGCGGTCTGCTGCGGCGAGCCACTGTCGGTAACAGTAGCAGTGAAGGTAAAGGAACCAGCAGCTGTTGGCGAGCCCGTAATCGTTCCCGTTCCCGCATTGATGCTTAGACCTGGTGGCAGCGTTTGCGGAGCAACGGAACTAATGCTCCAGGTGTAGGGCTGTGTGCCGCCCGATGCCGATAAGCCTGATGAATAGGACACATTCACACTTCCACCTGGCAGAGACGGAGTAACAATTGTTAAGGCAGCCGGCGAAATGATGATTGTGTAATTGGCAGTCGCAGCTTCAATCGGAGAACTGCTGTCATTTACCTTCAGTGTGAAAGTATAGGATCCCGTGGCCGTCGGCGTGCCGCTGATGAGAATCGCCGCTGGGTTGCTGCTGGCGTTCAAACTCGTTCCAGGCGGTAGTGATCCGGAAAAGACAGACCAAGCGTAAGGGGTGGTGCCACCTGATGCCAACACGGATGTGGAGTAAGCAGCACCTATGGTGCCGTTCGGCAAGGTCTGCGTTGAAACGACAAGTGTGGGAGGAGCGATAACAACCGTGTATGTTTTGGTGGCCGACTGTGCCGACGAACTGCTGTCGGTGACAGTGATTCCGAACGTGTAGGAACCTACCGCGGTGGGGGTTCCGCTGATGACACCCGTTGTTGTGTCCAAGGTGATGCCCGTGGGAAGCGACCCGGATGCTATGGACCAGGTGTACGGGGAAGTTCCGCCTACGGCCACGACGGAACCCGAGTAAGCCGTATTAATTGTGCCCGACGGTAAACTACTGGTCGAAATACTCAAAGCCGATAGGCCGGACAGCGGTACCGTTTGAGTGCTGCCTCCGATGTTATTGGAGTTATCTGTAATGGTGAAGGTAGCCGAGGTGCTACTGGTCGATGCCGTATAGCCAATCAGAATGGCGCACGACGAGCCGGGAGTTAGCGTCGTTCCACAGGTATTGGTTTGTATGGCAAAATTGCTGGCGTTAGGTCCGGATATACCGACGCTGGTGATGGTCAAAATCGCGGTGCCGGTATTGTCCAACGTGATGCTTTGTGATGACGAGGCGGCTCCGAAGCTGAGCGCCGTCGGGGTGACGGTCGCAATCGGAGTTGCGAGGCCAGTGCCTGACAAGGACGCCGCTTGTTGAGATCCCGCAACTCCACCTGCATCGTCAGTAACGGTGACGCTGGCGTTTCGGACACCAACAGCGCTGGGTGTGAAAGTTATGCTGATGGTGCAACTTGTGGCGGCTGCCAAGGTTGTGCTGCAGGTGGTGGTGTAAGCGAAATCAGTTGCGTTCGCGCCACTTATCGCGAAGCCAGCAATGTTTAGAGTCGCGGTTCCTGAATTCGTGAGGGTGATTGATTGGGTGGTAGCTGTGGTTCCAACGTTTACGCCCGCGAACGTAAGCGAAGTTGGCGATAGCGTCGCCGCGCTCGCAGGCGCAACTCCAACACCCGATAGCGAAGTTATTTGCTGAGAACCAGGGATGCCCTGCGCATCGTCATCGGTCACCGTCAGAGCAGCAGCGCGCGCGCCGGCAGCCGCTGGTGTGAATGTCACGTTGATCGTACACGATGAGTTACTGGCTAAACTTGCACCGCAATTGTCGGTTTCAGTAAAATCTGCAGGGTCGGCACCGGTGAAGGTGATGCCGGATATTACTAATGGCGCTGTTGCCGTGTTAGTAAGGGTCGCTGTCTGCCCGGTAGCCGGCACACCAACCAGGGAACTGCCGAATGATAACGATGCCGGCGATAGTGTAACTCCGACTCCAATACCGCTGAGAGTCAAAGTTTGGGACGTGCTACTCGTGCCATCATCCAAGACGGTGATAACTGCATTTTCCGTACCGGCAACGGACGGTGTGAAAATTACAGAAATGCCGCAGGTTGCGGCAACCTGTAAGGTCGCACCGCAAGTGGTGGTGTATGCGAAATCTCCAGAGTTAGCCCCGGATACCGAGATGTTGCCAATATCCAGGACGGCCGTGCCAGAGTTAGTTAACGTCGATGATTGAGCGGCACTAGCTACCGCGATGGTGGTGGGAGCAAACGTAAGTGATGTTGGATTTAATGTCTGAGCAGACCCTCTCGAGGTCAAGCCTAGAAAAACTACAACTGCGATTAGGCTCAGAACTATTCTTGAAAAGTGACTGATGGGTCTCATTGGCCGGATCACTGTGCGCGCCCTCAACGGTTTGCCGTGGTTGTCAAAGGCGATGCCCGAAGTCTTAACACTGATAAATTGGTCGAATCGGAGATAACAAAGGTGTAGCCGTCATGCAGGGAAACCATGTTTTGGATGGGGCCGGATTCGTCCAGAAGCGTTGCCGCATCGGTTTTTACATCAATTGTCCACACTTGGCCGACTGCAAGATTTGCCGCAACCAGTGTTTCACCTGCGCGCGTGGAGGAGAGAAAGTCCGCGTTAAGATTTTGCACAACTGTTCTGTAATTCCTGCCCGATGTGATGTCAAGGTTATTTAGCACCACCACCTGATTTTGATTGGGATCGGCGATTGCCAAATCGTGCGATTTGGCTAAAAAAGTCCAGGCTCGCGGAGTGAAGCCGGCTAGAACAGGCTTCCATGACTGGCCGTTCGCTGAATAAACTGTCGTGCCGCCCTCTAACTCAGCAACTACGATGGCTGCATCGTCTGTTACCGCCAGTTTACGTGCAATGCCAATCGGCAGTGGAACCGTTTTGAGCTGTGGCTCGGCAGGTAGGTGTGTCAATATTTGGATCTCGTCCGTTTGGTGCGAATAGAGCACGGCCGATTCGCCACGCGGGCTGAAGGCTGCTAAGTCGGGGTGGGGAATTGAGGAGACTATCGGTACAAGCTCCTGCTCAGTATTTGTAGTCGCGGCTCTATGCAACGCCCATATACATAACTGGGCGTAGGTCGCTTGTTCTATCAATGCGTACTGTTGCCCCGGAGGCAAATAAACGTGGCTGGTGCCTTCCGGTGTGCTTATCAAATTTCCTAATTTGACACTTCCGCCAATTGTAAGTAGTGAATGCAACTGCAATGAACCGGGCCCAATAATGTATCCCGCGATGGGTCTTCCCGCAGCGGGAATCGATTTCGAGCGGGCACTCGGCTTTTCTTCCGCATGAGGTGTGACGGAATTAGCTCCCAAAGATGCTATTTGGGCTGGCGCTACGGCGCAAATAAGTGCGAAACAAGCTAGTTTGATCACTGTGGATTTCCCCTCTGAATGAGCATGTTTCTGTTATTAGGGCGCCCCGACACTACCACCGCTGCCGGTACCGATAGTTGCGGTGGTTGTTGAAGTACTTGTACTGGAACCGTGATGCGAAAGGGCCAGTGCGGCCCCGACGGCTGCCGCACCTCCGATAGCTACTAATATGCCGATGGTTTTGCCGGAGACACCACCTCGCGATGCGCCGATCGATCCGGGTTCAGTATTCTGCGGTGTCATTGCGTTTGTAAGCGAAATCGTCCCGCTTCCCGATAGTGAGCGAAACGTTGCAGCCACAGAAATTTCGAACTTCCCTTCGCTAATGGGCTTCAGACCGTCAATAGTGGCGCGTCCAGTAGGATCCGTCAGAATTGTGATAGATCGTAAGCCATTGGAAAAAGTCACACTAGGGCCATCCGACGGCGCTGTGAATACGACTGCAGCGCCCGCTAGAGGTGTGTCTTTACCGTCACGCACTTCGACCACCGGTGTAACGAATGTTTTTTTCTTGATGATGTTTACGCCGTCCTGCCCTTCGATGACCACAATTTGCATTGGTCCTTTCGGCTCTGGATCACCGGGTTGCCAAGGTCTCACAACAGGTCCAGCATTGGGCGCTGGGTATTGCTCTGGGGTTGCGGTCGGAAATACCTCTGGATGCTGGGGTGCGGGCGGATCTTGGCGAAGCATCCCCGGTGTAGCCGCCGCCGCATTTACGGGATAGCTGCGCAATACCCAAAGAGTTAGCGCCAGGATGATGACTGTGGCACGAAATGAAGCGAACATATAACCTCGGCAAGCGACCTTGAGCTTGCTGCTAAATTTGCAGGATACTGGAGATCGTATCAGGTTCGCCTCAAAGTATTAAGTAAACATCCGCGTTGCCAGTACTACACGTTGCGGAAATATTCTGGCGCGATAAGCTGGTTTAAACTTATGTGCCGCATTGGTTTGCAGTCTTCCGCCCTGTTGTTGCTTAGTCCGTTAACTGTTGTGTCACCAGGCACGCATGACGGCATGGCTGCGGTGAAACAATGATTTTCCGGCTTGTATTGGCGACGGTGCTGCTGAGCCAATGGGCACCGGCGGAAACTGTTGTCTTGCATGCCACCCGGCTATTGGATGTCGCCTCAGGCATGGTTATCCAGCCGGGCGAGGTGCTGGTAGAAGAAAACAAGATTGTGGAGGTGGGGACGACGGTCCACAGGCCAACTGGCGTGCGCATGATTGATCTTGGCGACAGTACTCTGATGCCAGGCCTAATTGATGTCCATGTACACCTGTTTTTGCATCCGGGCGCCGAAGATTTGCAGACAGTTGAAGAATCAGTCCCGCAGCGTACTATCAGTGCCGTTCTAGCCGCGCGTAGTGATTTGATGGCGGGTTTCACGGCGGAACGGGATATGGGAACGGAAGGTGCAGGTTCGGCCGACAGTGCTGTTCGAGATGCGATCAACCAAGGCTTGATACCTGGGCCCCGCTTGCGCGTCTCAGGCAATGCCATTGATATCGTTGGCGGGCATGAGGATGCGAATCGGTTTAACCCCGATCAGCATGTCTTGTCGAATGCTACCTACGCAAACAATGCAGATGAAATTGTGGCCGCAATGCGTCAGCAGTATAAAGAAGGCGCGGATTTCACTAAGATCTATGAGACCGGCCAAGACCGATATGTGAACGGCGAGCTTCATACTCCATATCAGTACAGCGAAGCGGATCTCTCAGCGGCGGTGGAAGAGGCAGCTCGGCTAGGGAAGGTAATTGCGGTGCATGCGACTGGCGAACCAGGTACGGGTTTTGCGGCACGAGCGGGAGTGGTTTCGGTTGACCATGCCAACCAGTTGTCGGCTGAAACGATGCGAATCATGCGCGAGAAGCAAATTTTCGCGGTTCCAACTTTCACGATTTCGGAATATTTTGCTGAACATTCCGGCGGCGAAAGAGCCGCTGAGTTAAAAGTTGGTCTGAAAGCGCATTATGCGGAGTTTCAGAAGCAACTAGCGGCGGGTGTTCCTATGGCGGTTGGGTCAGACGTTGGACCGTTCCCCCATGGTACGCAGGCTCGCGAAATGGTATTGATGGCAGCACATGGCATGACTTCGGCACAGGTCTTGCAAGCCGATTTATTGAATGGAGCAAAACTGCTCGGTTGGAATGGCCAGATCGGACAATTGAAAGCTGGCTATTTGGCTGATGTGATCGCAGTGCCCGGCAATCCGTTAACGGATATCAGCGTAGTGCAAAAAGTGCGCTTCGTAATGAAGGACGGCGTAATTTTCAAATCGGAAGCAAATTAAGCGCCGCTTCTATTTCCGCCAAAGTGTGAGTGTCACCTTTTGCGCGGCAGGCGTTGATTCCGTCTTCGTAAACTCTGCGCGCTTCATCAACTTCGCCCAGTTTTTCTAGCGCCTGCCCGCAATGGTAATAAGCGGCAACATAAGTCTTGTCGGCTGCAATCAGCGCTTTGAATTCGCCGATTCCAGCCTTCAAATTTCCCGATTTTACATACTCCATCGCAAGACCGTAACGCGCAAAGGCGTTAGTCGGATCCTGATCGAGCATTTGTTTCAGAATGTCGAGCCTGTTAGTTGCCATCGCTAACATTCTGACAAACTGACATTAGCTGGCGTATTCGCGCACCGAGCGGGCGGCACTTTCCACCACTCCTGCCGCTTTAGCGGTATGCCCTTTGGCTGTTTTCGCGGCTTCTCCGAAGTGATGCTGAGCTTTGCCGGCTATTTCGCCCAGTGTTTCGGCAACGTTCGATGCTCCCTCTTTACCTTTCTTGAGAGCCTGTTCCGCGAAACCAAGCGACCACGATGCGCATGCAGGAACCACAAGGGCGACGCCAATTGCGGCTAATCCACATCCCAGGCCGATGAGGCCTGCGCCGAGCCAACCAGAATTTTTAGATTTCAACATCAAAATTCCTTTCTGTATAAAGTTTGACGCAGATTAAGGTGTTTCCGTTCTTGTGGTTTGATAAGACTACACTGGAAAAAGTATGGGCGTCGCTGCGGGAAGTCGAAAATTGCGCGATTTGCGCGGAGTCGGCCAATCCATCGAGAAGGATTTGGTTGAATTGGGAATCAAGACTGTCCCCCAACTCGCCAAAAGTGACGGCGACAGGCTGTTCAACCGATTGAACAAGTTGAGAGGCGTTCGCCAAGATCCTTGCGTCTTGGATACGTTTCGCTGCGCTGTGGCCCAGGCGCGGGATGGCAAACTTCCGGTTGAGCAGACAAACTGGTGGTGGTGGTCGAAGCTGCGGAAGCAAAATAAATAATGGCGTGTCCGTTTTTTGAGCCGCGCACAAAAGTGGAGCGGGACAACCGCGCGCGTTTACCGCTTTTATTTGAATTCGACGGAATTTGTCATGCCGGCGAACCAGAGATCGCGCCTGAACATCGATTTCGCTTGTGCAACCACGGAAACGTAAAAGGCCTTTGTGGCCATTTTCCCAGCGAGCATCCGGTGTCGGCGATTCGGTTTACGGTGTCCGCCGAGAGCGAGAATTCGCTGGCCGTGCTGTTGATTGAGGAATGCGACTATTGGCCGAAAGCGTGGCAGCCCTTTGAGTTTTTGATTCACGAACGCGCGCTTCGCCCCGAATTTGATGACGGGTGCCGCAGAGCGCAAGCACTGCAATTCTGCACTAGCTATTTAGAAAAACGAGATGAACGAAAATCTGCGAACAGTTGAAGAAACTCGCGCCGAGTATACAGAGATTTGCCTTCCCAATGATTCGAACATGCTTGGCCACATGTTGGGTGGGCGCGTTATGCATCTGGTGGATTTGTGCGGCGCCATAGCGGCAATACGCCACGCCCGCTGCGCTGTTGTGACAGCCTCAGTGGATCAAATGACGTTTTTACATCCGGTACATATTGGTGAGCTTTTGACTTTGCGATCACAGGTGAACCGGGTGTTCCGTACGTCCATGGAAGTGGGCGTAAAAGTTTGGGTGGAGAACTTGCAGACCGGTGGGACAAGACACACTTCTTCCGCTTACCTTACTTTTGTGGCTTTGGACGCCGAGGGCAAACGTGTGGTATTGCCACAGATTGCCCCGGTTCACGCGGAAGATATCAGACGTTACGAAGATGCCGCCGAGCGCCGGGCGTACCGTTTAGCGCAGAAGGCGAAAGCTGTCGACAAGCCTTAGAATGCTAAAAGTGTGCGCCTTATTCAGCGTCCACCTTATGCATGTACTTGATTGTGTGCTTAAACAAAAGCAGATTGGGCGCGCCAATCCGGTTCAGTTTCAAACAATCCCGGTCATACCATTCAATGACGCCCTCTAATTTTTCGCCATTGGTTAAATGCACCATCATGTGCGTCTTGCCCTGCATCTGCTTTGCGTAGTAAAACTGCTCAGCGTTTGTCTGGTCGGGCGGAGTACTTTTCTTAGCTGCCGGTGGCCGGCGGACGGGCTCTTTACTTTCAGAGCCGATTGCGGTTCGGGTTGGTTTTCGGATTAACGAATCCAAACGCCTCTCTTCTATCATGCTGCCTCGTTATAGGGGATGGTATCGCACTTGCCGCACGGATTTCCAACGGCATGTGTTTTCACCTTTTCCCCACTAGGTGCGATTTGGCTCCAAACGGTTACGTAAATTAATAATAAGGGCGTCCAACGCGCCTATTTTTTGTATATTGCGGCGTACCATGGAGGCCAAGTCATCGACCGCGAGAACGGCTTTTTCGAGCCATTGGAAGTCGACTTTTTGCGCGATTGGGAGTAAGCGCGACTGAATATCGCGATTGCGCAGGGCGTTGCGTCCTTGCGAAAGGCTCAAAATGTCTTCGATCAAGCCATAAGCAAGACGTAAGTATAAATCCAGTTTTTCAGACTTCCTCATTCCGAAAGCTTCGGATTGTTGGACCCAGCTTTCGAACTTGGTGATGCGCGCAGCGCATTCAAAAACCGCCAGCATGACGTTTCTGCGGTCGCGAAAAACGTCCAGATCTAAAGTGGCGGCGACGCCGGGGCTGCCTTCGGCGAGCGCCACGCGAACGTCGGCGTCTGGCAACTGTTTTGCGCGCGCAAATTCGCGCACTTCGTCGTCGGAAAGACGGGACATTTGCAAGATGAGCGAGCGTGACCGGATAGTGGGCAACAGATCGTAAACATTTTCGGCGGTAGCGAAAATAAGCAAATGATCGGGTGGTTCTTCGAGAATTTTGAGCAGTGAGTTGGCGGATTGTTCGTTGGCTCGATCTAAATGGTCGAGCAAAAAAATTCGTCGCTTGCCGTGAAGCGGCATAAACTGCGCACGCTCGCGAAAGATGCGAATCTGCTGCATAGTGATTTGACGAAGCGGACCATCGGGAGCGAAGGTAACGAAATCCGGATGGGAGGAGAAGAGCAGGGGATCGTCGGCGCGCTTATCGGAAGTCCACTTGTCGCGCTCGGCGAGAATGTCGAGGTTTGCCGACAAGCTGAGATCGTCTTTTTCGATCCACTCCGGATGCGCCAGCAGACGGGCGGCGAAGCGGCGCGCCAAAGTGGCTTTACCCACGCCTTCCGGACCGCATAAAAGGATAGTTTGCGGAATGCGGCTGCCTTCAATCATGTGCGCTAAAGTTTGCGCAGCATGGGCGTTACCGTGAAAGTCGGGAAAGTGTTCAGAGGCCAAGTTCGCTCCTAACCAGGGCCCAGATGCGGTCGGAAACCTGGTCCAGGGTGCCGCTGCCGTCTACCATGTGGAAGCGCTCGGGTTCGAGGGCGGCTATACGCCGGTAGCCCTCACTAACGCGTTTGTGAAAAAAAATATTTTGTTGATCTAATCTTGCTTCGGCTGCGTCGTCCTGATTGGCTGCGTTTCGCTTATGCGCGCGCGCTAAGCCTGCCTCCACATCGACTTGAACGCAGATCGTGAGGCTGGGTAACAAATCGCCCAGAGCGAGCTTATGCGCGGCCAAAACTTTGTCGAAGCCAATGCCGCGCGCTTCGCCTTGATACGCCAAAGTGGAATCGGTGAAGCGATCGCTGACGACAATTTCGCCACGATTGAGCGCCGGACGAATAATTTCCGCCGCTGCTTGCGTACGCGAAGCAAACATCAGCAGAAGTTCCGTCATTGGATCCATGGCGTCATTTTCGGGCGAAAGGAGGATTCGGCGAATTTGACGCCCAATATTGGTTGCGCCGGGTTCCTGGTTTTCGGTTACAGCATAGCCCTCGTTGCGCAAACGCGCAGCAAGCAATTTCATTTGCGTACTTTTGCCGCTGCCTTCGGTGCCTTCGAAGGTAATGAACAAACCGCGCGGCAGATCAGTCATATACAAAATGCAGCAGGGTTTTTAAATCTTCCCAGGCTTCGCGCTTGGCTTGCTGGTTGTATTGGCGCAGCAAATACGAAGGGTGATAGGTGATCATCACCGGAATGTCTTGCCACTTGTGCCACTGGCCACGCAGTTTTGTAATGCCTTCTTTGGCGTTTAGCAACGCTTTCATGGCGGTGGAACCAAGGGCGCAGATGGCTCTGGGTTGAATGACTTTCAATTGACGATATAAAAACTGGCCGCAAATTTGCATTTCGTCGGGTTGCGGCGTCCGGTTTTCGGGCGGGCGGCATTTCACAACGTTGCAGATATAAATGTCGGGACGTTTTATTTGGATGCCTTCGCGAGCGGCGGTGCCTTCGATCATTTGTGTGAGCAATTGGCCGGCGCGTCCGACAAACGGTATTCCCGATTCATCTTCATCTGCGCCAGGACCCTCACCAACGAATACGAGCGGCGATTTTTCGTTGCCATCGGCAAAAACGATATTTTTGCGCGCTTCGCATAGGCGGCAGCGTTTACAGTCTCCAATGTCAAGGCGGATCTTCTGCATGCTGTCGTTGGCAGGTTGAAGAGGCGGGAGTTCTATTACAGCCATAGCCTGCGTTTGGATAACTGGCTGCGGCGGCGCGGATGCAGGTGTGGGCGCGGATTGAGTGCGTTTATAAATGTTTTCAAAACCAAGGTCACGATAGTACTCGAGGTAATTGCGGATCTGTTCGGGCGTCATGCTGTCAGGCGGTGGTGCGCTCGGAATGCGCGTGCAAACGTAATTTTGCCACCTGATCTAAAATGCGTTCGGCGATTTCCGATTTTTCGGCGGGACCAGCATGCACGACTTGGCCAGATTGCGTGATGATATCGACTTCGTTCTGGTTGGATTCAAAACCCAGGCCTTTGCGATTAACTAGATTCGCTACCAGCATGTCGCAATTCTTCTGATTCATTTTGCGGCGCGCTTCTTCGAGCAAGTTGTCGGTTTCGGCGGCAAAACCAATCAGAATGCGATTGCCCTTCTTTTGACCGACTTCGGCGAGGATATCGGGAGTTGGATCAAGTTCGAGTGACAGACGTGTAGCAGTTTTCTTTAGTTTTTGTTTAGGAATATTCGAGACGTAATAATCTGCCACAGCAGCGGTTTTGATTATGATGTCGGATTGTTCCAGATGTTCGAGAACGGCAGTGCGCATCTGCTGCGCGGTTTGTACTGGGACGACGGTTACACCGGTTGGCGGTTTCAATGTGACCGGACCGGAAATCAGAATAACTTTTGCGCCGCGCCGGAAAGCTGCTTCGGCAATGGCATAACCCATTTTGCCGCTGGAACGATTGGTAAGGAAGCGAACCGGATCAAGCGCTTCTTGTGTAGGGCCGGCGGTGACGATGATGGTTTCGCCGGAGAAATCGCTTTTTTGCTGCACGAGCGATTGAACAACACTAGCGATGCGATCGGGAGCGGCCAAGCGTCCCGCGCCGACTGTGCCGCAAGCGAGCCAGCCTTCGTCGGGATCGACAAAAGAACAACCACGCGCGCGCAACTTTTCAATATTTTCCTGCACCGCGGGATGAAGCCACATGTTGGTGTTCATAGCGGGAGCGAGAACAACTTTGCCGGTGAAGGCGAGATAAGTTGTGGATAGGAAATCGTCAGCAGCGCCGTAGGTGAATTTCGACAACAGATCGGCTGTGGCGGGAGCGACCACTAAGATGTCGTGATCTTGGGCGACCGAGATGTGTTCGACAGCCACGGCTTCATCGGAAAAAAGATCGGTAATGACTTTTTTCCCGGTGAGTGCGGCAAAAGTCAGGGGTTTGATGAATTCCTGCGCGGCGCGCGTCATGATGACTTGCACGTCGTGCCCGCGCTGTTGCAAGGCGCGAACCAGTTCCGCAGATTTATAAGCGGCAATACCACCGCCAACGCCGACTAGCACGCGCATTTTTGTGGCTTCTTATTCGGCCGGTGCGACGGCGGCCTCTTCTTCTTCCTTTGACAGGTCGGTGTAGGGCACCAACCCGCGGCGAGTTTCTTCCATCGCGAGAACGGTCGGCTTTTTATTGGCCGCAGGCAAAACGCTGCGCTGGCCGTTTTGCAACTGACGAGCGCGCTTTGCCGACACGATGATGAAACGATAGGTGCTGGCGTTTTCGTCATCGGGGATGCTGAAATTCGCGTTCTTTCTGGGTGTATCTGCCATGTTCTAATTCTTTTCCTTATTAAAGCTTGCCAATATGGGAGCAATGCGCGCTTCCATGCGAATGCGGCGAACCCGCTCCGCGCGAACGATTGCGATTAAATCTGCCGCCGACTGCTTCAGATCCTGATTTATCAGCACATAGTCATACTGCCGATAGTTGTTGATTTCCGTTGCCGCATCGCGCAAGCGGCGTTCAATGACGTCTTCGGCATCTTCCGAGCGCGCGCGCAGCCGCTCTTCTAGGATATCGCGATTAGGTGGCAGAACAAAAATCGAAACTGCGGCTGGAACGGATTTCTTGAGCTGAGCTGCGCCTTGGACGTCAATATCGAGCAATAAGTCCATGCCTTGCTGTTCGGCTTCGGCGAGGGCGGATCGGTGGGTGCCGTAGTAATTTCCAAAGACTTCGGCCCACTCCAGAAACTCGTCGTTCTTCAGATGGGTTTCAAAATCGCTGCGTTCGACGAAGTGGTAGCTTTCGCCATTCTTTTCGGTTCCGCGCGGTTTACGGGTGGTATAGGAAACGGAGAAGCGCAGATGGGGATCGGCGGCCATTAAGCGCGCAACGAGCGAGGATTTTCCAGAACCTGACGGGGCGGAAATGATAAATAGTGTCGCTGTTCGTGGGGCGGGGCTACTCAAGATTCAAGGCCTGTTCGCGTATTCTTTCGATATTAGCTTTGACGGCCAGACCGCAGCCGGTAACTTTCAAGCCGACGTCGCCGGCAGTAGAGCTCTTGGCGAGTATTGTATTCGCTTCACGATTCATTTCCTGAAGCAGGAAATCGATCTGTTTGCCGATTGCGCCGCCGGCGGTGAGGATGCGCCGCAGTTCGAGCGAATGGACAGTCAGGCGGGTGAGTTCTTCCTGAATATCGGAGCGATCGGCCAGTATGGCGCATTCTTCGACAATACGGGCGTCGGGCACACCAGAACCATTGAGAAGGTCGCGCAGTTTTTCCTGGAGGCGCTTTTGAAACTCGGGCAGGGCAGCGGCGCGCAACGCTTTTATTTGGGCAGTGGCTTGTTCGACGTCAGCCAGTTCGGCAAGCATTTGCTCGGCTAACTGGGCGCCTTCGCGTTCGCGGCAGTTGTTTAGAGCGGATAGGCATTCGTTGAGGGTTTTAAATAGCGATGCCTCAAAATCACCGTCGAGATCCTGCTCGCTAGACGCGTCGGTAACGACACCGGGAAGCGACAGGAGAGCGTTCAAATCGGGCTTGGTTTCGAGGCCGAGAGTTTTGGCTGCTTCGGAGAATGCGGCGGCATATTGTTTGAGGGTTTCGGAGTTGAGGCCGCCACGCTGGCCGTTGCTGCGCGCGAGACCAGCACGAATTTCCAAGTGGCCGCGCCCGACGTTTTCCTTGATGATGGAGCGCATGCCATTTTCAAAGGGCGAGAATTCGTGCGACTGGTGGAAATGAAGATCGAGACCACGATGATTGACCGCACGCAGGCTGACGGTTAATTCTCCAGAGGCGGACTCGCTGCGGGAGTGGGCGAATCCAGTCATGCTTCGTATAGGTTTGGCGGGCATATTAACCGACGATTACGTTCGCATTCTGCATGTCTACGTGCTGCAGCTCGTGCAAATGATGATACACGCCGCAACGGGCGAGCAGTTCATCGTGTGTTCCAGTTTCAACAATGCGACCGGCATCGAGCACCACTATTTTAGTGGCTTGACGGACGGTTGAGAGGCGGTGAGCAATGACGAGAACGGTGCGCTTCTGCATCAGGGTGTTGAGAGCGTCTTGCACCAGGCGTTCGGATTCGGTGTCGAGGTGGGAGGTGGCTTCGTCGAGGATGAGAATGGGAGCGTTTTTCAATAAGGCGCGCGCGATGGAGATGCGCTGGCGTTGTCCGCCGCTGAGGCGCAGGCCGCGTTCGCCAATGACAGTGTCGTAGCCATTGGGGAGATTTTTAATGAACTCGTCTGCCAAGGCGGTTTGAGCGGCGGCGATGACATCTTCGCGTTTTGCTTCAGGACGGCCGTAAGCGATGTTGTCGAACACGGAGCTATTGAATAGGAAAGTGTCTTGAGCGACGATGCTGATGTTTTGGCGCAGGCTATCGAGACGGATGTCGCGGATGTCTTTGCCATCGATCAAAACAGCGCCCTCGATCGCGTCGTAAAAGCGCGGGACGAGGTTGGCCAAGGTTGTTTTACCAGCACCACTGGGCCCAACGAGCGCGACTATTTCGCCGGCTTTGACATCGATATTGATGTTTTGCAGAACGGGATGGGAGAGAGCGCTGGGATAGGCAAAAGTTACGTTGGCGAAGGAAATGGATTTGCTGAAACGCGGCAGGCGGATGGCGTTGGGCTTATCGACCACATCCGGATAGCTATCCATATAAGAGAAGACTTTTGCGGCGGCGCCGATGCCTTGCTGAAAGATGTTGTGGATGTTGGTGAGGCGTTTGATGGGTTCGTAGAGAAAGAGCAGGGCCAGAACGAAAGCGGAAAAGTCACCGGCCAGCATGACGCCGTGTTTAATCTCCTGGCGGCCGAACCAGAGCAAGCCGACGATGGTGAGAGCACCGAAGAATTCAATGACCGGCGAGGCGATGGATTGATGCGCCACGTAGTTTAAGGTTCCGGCTTTGAGACGTTGACCCGCGAGGCGGAAACGATGGGATTCGAAATCCTCTGCACCGAAGCTTTTGACGACTTGGTGACCGGAAAGACTTTCCTGAAGAATCTCGCTGAGACCGGCGGCCATGTTTTGCGCGTGCCGAGTGGTGCGGCGGATGCGCTTGCCGAGACGCATGGTGAGGACTGCTACGACGGGAAAAACGAACAGACTGATGAGAGCGAGGCGTCCGTTGATGCTGACCAGAGCAATTAACAGAAAGATTGCGGTAAAGCTTTGGCGCATCCAATCGGCCAGCATGCTGGAGATCGAGACCTGCACGCGATCAATGTCGTTCATGATGGATGACATGATTCCGCCGGTGGAGTTGTCTTCGAAGAATTTGGAGTCTTGATGGAGTACGCGGTCGAAGACATCCTGCCGCAGGTCCGTGACGGCGCTGACGCCGACCCAATTCACCAAATAGTTACCGAAGTAGTCGCAGACACCTTTGGCGAAGTAGCAGACCAGGATGGAGATGGCCACCATGGTCCAGATGTTGACGTGGCTGGAGGCGGGAAAGAAATCGTTGAGATAGATGGTGAAGTGGGTGTGGGGAACTTCAAAGATTTTGGCGGGAGTGTCGGCGCTTTTGGGATCGAGCACACGATCGAAGATGAGCGGGATGAGCTTGACTTGGATGCCCTGGGTAAGACCGACGACTGTCATTAATAGGATGGAGCCGATAAGGGCGGGAATGTAAGGAAGGGCGTAGCGAAATAGGCGGGAGAAATCTTTCAAGCGTGTGCCTCTTCGAGGGTGCGCAAGCGCTCGAGGGCGGCAATGACGCGGGAGACGGTGACGGTTTGCAAGCCATCACGCGCGACAATCACTTCCTGTTCGGTGCGCCAAGGTCCCCAAATGGCGGGATTGGTGGTGGAGAAAAGAACAATGCTGGGCACGCCGAAGGCAGCGGCCATGTGTGCGGGGCCGCTATCGTTACCGATGAAGACGGCGGCTTTTGATAGGAGAGCTTTGACGTCGGAAAGGGAGCCTTGATAGACGGTGTGGGCTTTGAAAGGCGAGGTATCGTCGGTGGGGCCGGCGAGAAAGATGGGCTTGATGTTCCAGAGTTGGAGGTAGCGGGCGACTTCACAGAAACGATCGCTGGGCCAGGTTTTTTCGGACGTGGATGCGTAGGGGTGCAAGACGGCGAAGCGACCTTGGATGTCGATGGGGAGTTTTGCGTCGGTGAAGAGCTGGGCGCGGGGGATCTCCGCCATATCAACGCCCATGGCGAAGAAGGCTGAGGCGAGGTGTTCGGCGGTATGGACGGTGCGGTTGACGCCAAGGATTTTTTGAGCGCGCGGAATACGGATGTTGTAAGGCAGGGTGGACTTGTAGTGGGCGAAGCCAGCGCGCCAACGGGCACCGGAGAGAGCGGTCATCCACTGGCTGCGCGTACCGCCGTGGAGATTGACGCAGAGATTAGAACCGAAGCGGCGGACGGCTTGCCAAGAGGGCGCGATCAATTGATTGATAAGCGGGTTGCCCTCGAAGACGGCGGTGAACGGAGGTTCAGCAACGAGGCCTAATTGGAGATCGGGGCGAGCGGTCTTTAAGATGGATATGGCAGGCGTGGTGAGGACGCAATCACCCAGCGATCGCAGCCGGATGATGGCTACGCGCGCGCCTTGCGGAAGATGCTCGAGAACCGTCATGGTACTTAAGGCTCAATTGTGGCCTGGTCCTTTAGCATGACGGGAATGTCATTGCGTACGGGATAGACGCGCTTACAGTCCGGACATTTCAGGCCGCTGCCATCGAGTTTGAGCGCGACTTTCGCTTTGCAGACCGGGCAACACAGAATTTGGAGCAAGTCTTCGGGCACTGCCATGGAACCACCTTAGTTTATCAGTGAAGACAAACGGGTTTCAGATCTGATTTAATGTTCGCATGCTCAAGCAAACTTTGACCGCTGCGGCGGTGTTATGTGTTCTCTATGGGTGCTCGCACTCGTCACATACGGTGGTTACGGGGGACGGCTCGACAGTAACCGTGAGTAAGGATAAGGACGGCGGCAGCGCCGTGCACGTGAACAAGGATGGCGACAGTGTGGATATCAATTCGGGCAAGCCGATTACCGACTATCCGAGCGACACGCCGTTGTATGCCGGGGTGTCGAAGATGGATGTGAAGGCGGAGCAGAAGCATTCGCGGGAGACGATTGTTCAGAGCCCGGATTCGATGGCTAAGATTGCGGACTTCTATAAGACGGAATTGCCGAACAAGGGTTGGAAGATTGATACGGACATGAACACAGACAAGATGGTGATGTACACGGCTTCAAAGGATAACAGGGAATTGGTGGTGCAGGTTGGAGCGGGGAACGATGGGAAGCAGGTGATTAGCCAGACTGTTTCGGATAAGTGAGATTGGGGGCGGGAAAGCAGTGGTCAGGTGACAGGGGTGAGGGGTCAGAAGAGAGTTTCGAAACGAATGGGGAAGAAGTGGCGAAGGTGGGTGGGTTTTGGGGGGAAAATGGAGACGAGGCTTCGTTGATGGCTGCGGAGGCTTGGGTGGTTGAGGTGTCGGGGACCGGGCAGGAGGGGTCAGAGAGATGAATTGGTGGTGGGATTAGTGGTTTTGGAGGTGTGAACGGGGTTTTTGTTGGGGTTGGGACGGAGTTGTGGTGCGAGTGGTCGCGAGTTAGATTGGCGGGACGAGTTAGAGTTCGTCTTCTGTGGGTGGCGTGAAGCCTAACGAGATGGCTTGATTCTTCATGTCGTCCAGATGCTCTTGCCAGGTTGGTTCTTTTTGGTTGTTCTTCTTTTTGAAAGCTTTCAAGCGTTCTTCGAGCAGGGCTAGTTTAGCGGCTCGGTCGAGTTCGGCTTGACGGGCTTTGCGGTGGTCTTCTACGGCTTTCTTGGCTTGATTGAATAGGTTGGCTTTGGCGGTTTGATAGCGCTGGAAGCGGCCGAAGGTGCGCTGTTGCTGCTCGGTCCATTGGCTGGCGTTGGGGTTGGCGTCGTAGAGGTCGGCTTCGACTTCGGTTAGGGCGTTGGTGGCGCGCTGGTAGAGCCAGTCGGCTTGGATGAGTTTTTCGATGAGGTTCTTTTCGCCTTCGTCTTTGGGTTTGTAGGTGGTGAACCAAGTGGTTTGGAGAGCTTTGTAGTCTTCTACAGATTCGTGTTCGAGGATGAGGGTGTCGGCGCAGCAGCCGTGTTTGGTGGCGTTGCGGGCGGAGCGGTCACGACCTTCGAGAGTGGTGGGCGCTGGGGGTTCGGTTGGTTCTAGAACTGGTGGCGGCGTGAGTTCTGCCATGGCTCCTGGCATGAGTTCGCCGATCATCGAGATGGCGTCGCGGATGGCGTCCGGTAGCAGGGACGCGGATTGCGCGGTTTGGTTGCGCGCGTCTAGGTAGGCTTGTTTGCGGGCGAGGCGCTCGGCTTCGCGGCGTTCGGATCGTTTCGACATAAGTTTATAACTCCTTTGTAGAGGTGGAAAATGGGAAGCTTCCACTGAGACTAAGGTGCCTTATCGAAATGCGATCCGGGTTGAGGTGGAGGATGATGTTTTGGGTGTAGGTGGCTGAGGTAGTTAAAGTTAGTGGGCGGGAAGATTCTTTTGAAAATCTGTGACTGAGAATTTCAGGTTTAGCGATTTTGAGAAAAGAGTGGTCAAAGAGCTGGCGATTACCTCCCGAGCCAGCGGTGTCGATATTTTTGTTTAGGCTCGGCCCCGTGAGGCTGTAAAACAGATTGTGTAAAACGCGGTTCTCAAAAAGAGAGGAAGATAGGAGAACCGAATAGCAATCTGACGCAGTGCCACGCGCCAGTCTTACGGTGTGCCACTTGCGCGCGAGGTTCTGCAGCGCGCCAGTTACAGCAGCTTGATAGAGCGGCTTCCTGAGTCGGAACCGAGCGAACGATAAGGGCAAGAGCGCTGGTTTCCATTTTGTGCATTTTGGCGACCGTTGCGGAGACCCTCTGCGCATAGCCGAATTTCACGGTTCCATTTTGGGTGGGATATAGGGGACGCTGCAGGCCCGGATTTCATTGATTTTGTTTTTTGTCCTGAAGGCTACCGTTTGCGACCTCTTTTAGGTCGTCTTGCGGGACGAGAGTTCAGGCTTCTTACGGATGTCGCGCCAGTATTCCTCTCGGACATCATCGTCAATTTCTACCGGCAAGCCGCTCGGCGAATAAAGCCGATCTTGCCCGTCTCGGCGCGGGCCAGAAATCCAGTATTCGTCCTGTGTACCGGCTTCAGCGTAGTTTGCCTTGAAACCGCTGATCCGAAAGAACTCGCGACCGTTATAGTAAATCCCTTTTCCGGATTTCGTAAACGTGACACGGCCAATTCGAGCGTGACCCTGAAGGCTGTCAGCCTTCGATTCTATATACATGATCCGAGAGCGTATCGGCATCCATTCCGTATGTTAGCAAGACCGCCCAAAAAACGTGGGGTTTCCACTTGACAGGCAAGTGAAGGTGTTCCATAGTCTAAAGCAGGGAGACTACTTGGATGCCAAGTGAAGAGAATGAGCGGATTGCAGTTCTTCAAGGGACGCTGGATCTGATTATTTTACGGATGCTGCAGACTATGGGGCGGCAACATGCTTACGCGATTGCTACTCGGCTGCAACAGGTTTCGGAGGACGCGCTGCAGTTGAATCAGGGCACTCTCTATCCGGCGCTGGTTCGGCTGGAACAGCAGGGGCGCATTAAGGGATCGTGGGGGAAGACGGAGAGCAATCGCGAGGCTAAGTTTTATGCCATCACGAAAAACGGGGAGAAGGCGCTGACGGAGGAGACGCTGCGGTGGCGTCGGATGTCGGGACTGGTGGATAAGCTGCTTTCGGAGGAGGTGTGACGATGCGCCGATTTTTTGCCAGATTGGCCAACTTATTCAGAGGCCGGCAGGCGGAGCGCGAGTTGGCTCGGGAGATTGATGCGCACCTGGCGATGTCCCAGCGCAACCGGAGGCGCTGGACGGGCACAGCGGGTGCGCCTGACTCAGCCGAAGCCGACCAGCACGCAACTGAACCAGGCTACACAGCA
>CAVOJX010000016.1:0-54774 GCA_963696305.1 Bryobacterales bacterium
GAGTGACTGCGTTGCGCTATCGATTTTTGTTGGTGCTGGTGGGAATTGTTGCCGGAGTGTCCTGTACTTTGCAGGCAGCGGATTCAGTTTCTGGTCCGCGGCTGTATGTGACGAACGAAGCTTCGGGTGATCTTACTGTGATTGACGCGACCACTTATGAAGTGGTTGCTACGGTTCCATTAGGGAAGCGGCCGCGCGGGATTCATGCGAGCCCAGACGGGAAGACGATCTATGTGGCGCTAAGCGGATCTCCGATTGCGGGACCGGATGTGGATGAAAGCACGTTGCCGCCGCCGGACAAGAGCGCGGATGGCATCGGCGTTTTTGATGTAGCGCAGATGAAAGTGGTCCGCATCATGAAGGCAGGTTCGGACCCTGAGAATTTCGATGTCAGCAAAGACGGCAGCCAGATCTACATTTCGAACGAAGACGAGGAAGCCGTGAGTACTGTGGATGTTGCGTCTGGCACCGTTGTGAAGGTCGCTAAGGTTGGCGCGCAGCCAGAAGGCGTGAAGGTGACGCCGGATGGAAAGCACGTTTGGGTGACGTCGGAAGAGACAGGGACGATATCGGTGTTGGATCCCGCTAGCGGACAAGTAGTCAGTACATTCAAGGTGGGTCACCGGCCACGATCGGTTGCATTTTTGCCGGACGGGTCGAAGGCGTATGTCAACGCGGAGAATGATGCGACGGTAGTGCTGGTGGATGTAGCCACTGAGAAAATTTTGCAGACGATTTCGCTTGGCAAACCAGGGGCAGTTAAGCCGATGGCGGTGCTGTTATCGGGCGACGGTTCGAAGCTTTATGTGAGCACCGGCCGCGGCCATCAGGTTTTCACGATTGATACGGCGACTAATAAAGTTTTGGGATCGGTAGAGGTTGGGCCAAGGCCGTGGGGAATTGCGCTTTCGGCTGATGGAAAAACGCTCTATTCGGCGAATGGGCCATCGAATGACATTTCGGTGGTTGACCTGGCCAGCAATACGGTGGTGAAGAAGATCAAAGTGGGGACGAGCCCCTGGGGTGTAATCGTCCTGAACCATTAGTGCTTACTCTTTGGGCTTTTTCCGGCACGATATCGCGTGAACTAGACGTTAAAGGGCGTGAAGTCCTGATCTAGTGCATCCGGTCCGCCCGCACTGGAATCCAGATCGATTCCGCCACGCGCACTCGAGTTATGGACTGCGTGGTGAAGACTCGCAAGACTATTGGCGGAACTCTGCGGACGCCCTTTGGTTTTCTTCTTGGCCTTATTACGGGTGACGGTAGCGATCGGGGGGTTATCTCCGCTTAGTTTGAAGAAACCGATAGCGGATTGCAGGTTGGCGGCTTGACTGGCAAGTTCTTCCGAGGTGGCGGCCAATTGTTCAGCGCCCGCGGCATTCCGCTGGATGACGTGGTCAAGTTCCTGTATAGCCTTATTTACTTGTTCGGCGCCAGTTGTTTGTTCAGAGCAAGCGGCGGAGATTTCCCGTACTAAATCGGCAGTCTTCAGAATACGAGGAACCAGGACAGTCAGTTTCTGACCCGTATCTTCGGCGGTTTCGACGCCAGCCTTGGTAAGGCGGCTGATTTCCCCGGCGGCCGATTGACTGCGTTCCGCCAATTTACGGACTTCGGATGCCACAACAGCGAACCCTCTGCCGTGCTCGCCTGCGCGAGCCGCTTCTACGGCTGCGTTCAGTGCCAGCAGATCGGTCTTGCGGGCGATTTCTTCGATGATTCCAATTTTCTCCGCAATCTGCTTCATGGCGTCTACGGCATGAGTTACAGCGTCGCCGCTGGCTTTAGCATCGTCGGAAGACGCAGCCGCAATTTTTTCGGTTTGCCGTGCGTTATCGGCGTTTTGTTGAACGCTAGCGGCCATCTGTTCCATGGCGGCCGTAGTTTCTTCAGCCGATGCTGCCTGCGCGCTGGTGCCTTTCGATAAGGCTTCGGCCGTAGAGGAGAGTTCGGCACTGCCATTTGCCAGGTTATTTGAAACATCTGCCACTTCTTGCAAGGTCTTTCGCATATTGTCTTGCATGGTGTTAACCGAGCGTGCCAACTGCGCGAGTTCGTCGCTTCCGTCGACCATCAGAGGCGTGGTGAGATCTCCGGTGGAAATGCGATCCATGTTTTTCACCATCTGAATGAGCCGCACGATCACAGCGCGGCGAACCAGCCAAAGGCCAAAGACGCCAGACGCCAAAAGGAGAATGACTGAGAATACGAGTACCAATTTCCCGTTGCGTGACACTTCGGCACTGAAATCGGAATACTTCTTTTGCTCCGTCACCGTGAGTTGAACCGCTACTTTATTCAGTAGTTCGGACGGCGCGCGGTCAGTTCCGTTGACCAAGGCATCAGCATGGTGAAGGTCCTTGTCTTTCTCAAACTGCACCAGCGCAGCACCGCACTTTTGACCCATTTGTTCGTGTGTAGCCAAGAATTTTTCGAGCATGGCCGCAGCAGTTGGATCTTTCACGCGCTGTAACAACGCGTTTGTAGCGTCTTCAACGGACCTCTCCAAATCAATAAAAGCTTTTGAATGTGTGGCAAGTGCTTCAGGGTCGTTGCCGCGAATGAGCACATCCTTCCACTCCTGGACTTGTTTTTTGAAAGACAATTGAACAGCTCGGGTGGCCTCCACGTTAGCCACGTCCTGGGCAATGAACTGCTGGTATCCGACCGACAGCTTATAGGTCTGGTAGTTCAAAAACAGGCCTAAAGCGATGGCAAAACAGACAATGGCAACAATGAGGAGATACAGCTTTTTGGATAGGGACATATTCTCTGTAGCGAAAGGGCTCGAGAGAACCATCGGCGTTAAACGAAGTCGGCATTAGTCCAAGTAAAGCAACGAGGCAGGTGGTTTTGATACGACCGGACATGCGCCTGAACAGCGTATTCTGAAACCGAAGATTACAGTTTGCAGCTATGCGGTGTTTGCGGCCAAAAGCGAAGCGGATTCGTGGTCTAGATAAAGAGTTGTATTGGGATGAAGACGCAGGATGGAAGCAGGCGTTTGGGGAGAGATTTCGCCATCAAGACAGCGCGAGACGGCGCTAGCTTTGCGAAGATCGGGAACGACTGAAATAATTTCGTTCGACTGCATGAGTTGATGAATGGAAATTGTGATCGCTTGGGTTGGGACTTCGTGCAAGTTTGTGAACCAGCCCTCGCCGACTTGTTGACGCCGGCAGGCATCGTCCAGATTGACAACCAGGTAGGGATCTTCGGTCTCGAAATCGGCGGGTGGGTCGTTGAACGCCAGGTGACCGTTCTCGCCGATGCCCGCAAAGGCGAGATGAATGGGAGCGGCGGTGATGGCAGCAGCCAGGCTCGTGATCGTTTCAGCGGATGGACCCAGACCATCTATCAAGTGGTAATTCGTTATGCCGGCGGGCACGATGATTCGCTCACGGATATATCGGGCAAAGCTCGCTGGGTGGTCGATGCCGATGCCAAGGTATTCGTCCAGGTGGAAAAGCTCAACACGTTCCCAGGGGATGGCGGAATTCGTAGTGAGGTATTGGAGAAACTGCAGCTGTGAATTGCCAGTGGCAAACAAGATACGGGCCTGTTCGAATCGGAACAGGATTCTGTGGATGGAATCGGCAGCGTGCTGCGCGGCTTGCAGGGCGGGATTTGCAGAGATATTGGTTTGCATTTTAAGGTGCGCGAGAAGGACACCTTCAATGTATAAGGCCGTTTCCCACGCGGAAAGTCATTATCAGGGTTGCCATCGTAGTGTAGTCGCCGTTTTACAGGATCTCCATTGTATCTGTTTACCCAAAAGCCCGTGTGTCTCACCTGAGGGGTCAGTGCAAGCGTCTGAAATCTCCTCGCCTACCAATAACTTTCGCACGCAAGGTGTTATTGTCGGCCTTTGCGGCGAGACGTGTTCTACGGACGAGCATTACTCACAATTGCGGTCTTGGCCCCGCTAGTTTGCACGGGTACCGATTGGACGGTCTATTTGCAGCACGCAGGGCCAGTGCGAATTGGTATGTCATTGGCCACCGTGAGGAGAGTCTTAGGAGATCAGACTGCGCGACTGACCGGCAACGAACCGGAAATTCCGTTGAACTCCTGCGCCTATTTGCAGAGTACACGCGTTCCGAGAGGGCTTGGGTTCATGTTCGAAGGAGGGCGCGTGGTTTGAATCGATGTCTTTAAGGTTGGAATCAGGACTGCAAGTGGCATAGGAGTCGGAGATACCGAACACCGAGTCAGGCAACTGTATTCAGGCCGCATCACCGTCCGAACATCACCCCTACGACCCCCATGGCCATTACCTCAAATACTCGCCAGCGATCGGCGATGAGCACGAATTCGGAATCGTTTTTGAGACTGATGGCAAAAAGGTTACTAGGTTTCACACAGGTAAGATACCGGCGATTGCATTGATAGAAGGTTGTAGCTAGAAATTCCATCTTCAAATCGCTCGACGCTCATCCGAAAGAACCAGCGCCCCGCCCAGCCTTCCAGCGTTTCGAAAAGGTCCTTTGCGCACCTTGGGCCGGGGAGAGTCCTGGCTGAAACCGGAAAGCTATACGACCCAATCACGTTTCGGGTCTTTCACCCACAAACGTTTTACAGTGCCGCAAGAGGTGCACAGGTCAGCAAAAAGGGGTTCCCTTTTGTCCCTTTCCCACGCCCACCCGAAAAAGCGCTTCTTTTTCGCTTTGCAGCGGAGGCCGGGACGTACGTCACCCTGACCACCAGAAGCAGCAACAAGGACACTGCTGATGAGTTGTGAACCGCCGCAGTGTTCACATATATTGTTGGGCATGGACAACTATAGCCCATGAGGTAATTCATGATGTCCCGTACCGTCCCAAAGGGTAGTTTTTGACACAAGACCCCGAAGCAATGAAATCAGGGCTTGCAGCGTCCTGTATGTCTGGCCCAAACCGGGAGACACGGCTATGCGTGTCGCGGGAGGACCAAGACGCCAAGCATGCGTATTCCCAGCGTTCAATGCTAGGTCTCAACCATGTAGCGTGCTACATAGATGTGCTGTTTTTCTAGCATCTGGTACGGAGATTGTACGAGTGAGTTTTTTGGGTTGTTGGAGCCGTTAAAGGCCCCTAATAGAATCAGTAGCTTACAGATTCCAAACGGGTAGTCGCCCTTGGAGGAGGAGGGCTTCTCCCGAAGGTGGCCGTGCCGGAGGATGAGGTACGACGCGGCTCCAACTCCACTAATTTAGTGGTGGACGGGTGGCAAAGGTCTCAGTTTGGATTTGCGGACCAGCCTGCAGTTTGTTTGGCACTCAAGACTTATACGTTGGCCAACGGGCTTCGGCCGCTGGTAATGCTGGGAAGTCTGTCGCCAGCTCGGTTTGATACCAGTACGCGACTGAATAGAAATTGTCCGCGCGGTCGTTGGCGTGGCCGTGCTCGATGGTGTGGCGCAGATAGGTCTCGAACGTAACCGGATTGTCGGCATGCCAGCGATACAAACAGTAGCGCCCACCTGTACGTTCCGGCAGTGCAATGAACGGCGCGCCGTTGTAAAGATGCGCAAACTCTTTGCCGTTGAAATCCCACGCACCGTTGATGTAGTCTTCGGTGCCCGTACCAGTGATGGCAGGGTGGTTTGGATTGTCGATGAAAATCATTTCGTCGCCTTCGCCGAACCAGCCGTCGGAGTTTTGTAGAACGCCGAACGTAATGCCCATCAAATGTCCGCGACCTTTGGTCTCGCAGAAGACGTAATTCTTCTCTCCGTTGAGATTTAGTTCCGCATCCGGGTAGGTCTGTGCCGGGTTGGGCGTGGACTGACGGTATTGCGCGTGGAAGTAGAGGGCGTCAGGCGGAAGCGACGGCACCAATTGGTAGTCGATATTCGAATAGAAAGAATCCACCGCGCCTTTACTCTCGTTGGTGACAGTGATGCGCGCTGATTGTTTGAACGGCATCGCGAAGTAGGAATTCAATGCCTTGACTGACGAGCAGTTGAGGAAAACCGATTGATATACAAAGTAATCGCCTAAGTTCAGCCCGAAGAAGTCGCCTATTGGCACTTCCACGCTGGGCTTCGAATTTCCGTCCCAATAGACGCGCATAACCAATTCTTTAAGATGTCTACCGCTGCGAGCGTTGATGGTAAACCAGATGTGTGTGATGATGCCGGGGCCTGTCGATTGAAACACGTCCAATTCGCCGCCAGGAGCGATGTGATAAAAGTCGCGATTACCGCCCGTTCGGTCAAAGCTTGATTGCTTGAGAGATTTGTAGTTGCGAAGTCGAGCATATTCGGGCAGATCCGCCGTGGAAGCGGATCCAGACTGGGCCGCCGAGACTACCGCAGCAGGTGCAAGAAGCGCTAAACCTGTGGAAAGCGAAGAGGAGAGGAAATTTCGTCTACGTGGAGATTCCGGCATGACGATATCATATACGCTTTTCGTTATGCAAGGGATACGGAGAGTAGATTTGTGTGATTCGAGAATTATGTTGAGGACCCGACGGGTTCGAGTCCTCAACCTCGGAGGTAAGGAGCCTGACACGGGTGGATCGATGTGTCAGTGCGCCTATAGTTGTTCTAATGATAGCGCTGCATTTTAGGCTAATCAACAAAAAACGACAATAAACGGCAAATTTTTCCGGCGTGTATACAAAGCATTAGTACGCATCCGTTAACGATACGGTTTGAAGCCAAATGCCTGACCGTTCCCGCTGCCAAATGACTCCTGATCTCGACCTGTCGGTTGGGTTGGAGAACGTGTAGTCATAAAGTACTGCCCGAATGTACTTAGGGGGGCTGGGAAATGGAATGGGATCAAGCAACGCTTTAACGGAGGCTTCGTTCCGAAGAAGGCGGAGAACTAAATTGCCCACCCATGGACTGTCCTGATAGGTTGACATGGCCGCAAACCACAACTGCCAATCGAGGCGTGGCTGATGCGGAGCGACCAGAGGGAGCCGCTTGTGAACATCGCCAGGCTTGAATCGGAAACTGTACTCGGTCCAGTGCACGAGATCGTTCGAACCTTCCAAAACGATCTCTGGACGCGTGGTCGTCATTACGGCAAAAAGACCGTAGGAGTTGATGACTTCAAGGGAGTCGATGGGGCTAGTAATTACACGCGCCAGATGCCGCGAAGACGGAAAGGCGGTTCCTTCCGCCTGTACCAAGCCAACAATCATCATGATGGCGAGCACAGCGTTCGCAATTCTGCCGAACCAGGGACGAAGGGGCGTCTGGGTTGGGAATGTGCGCTTTAATATGCGCTCCAGCGGCAGGTAGGTCACCTCGTCAAAACACCACAGGCAGAGCGTTAGTGTCAGCAGATTGAAGAACGCATAATTGCCCGTTAGCAAGATGGCCACTTGCAGCACAATAAAAGCCAAGCCTGCTATTCGTCTCCACGGCACCGGCAGAAAAAGGAGGAAAGGAACGACCAGCTCAATAACCAGTGTGACGGCAGTGAAGGTATCCAGTATCCAGTTCGGCAGCCGGTATGCGTAGTATGCAAGTGGACCTGGCAGCGGCTGCGTTAGGAAATGGTAGCGAAGGGCGTGCAGGTTGCGCCAGTTCGGATCGCCCGAGGTGAGTTTGACAACTCCCGATTCGAACATCAGCCGAAAAAGAAGAAAGCGGTATGCCCAAATGAGCCAAGGCGCGCCGGAGAACAACGCTAGAAATCCGCATTCCAGCAGCAAGGCGTCCCATTGAAAGTTAGAAAACGGTTGGCCCGCAGTCGTGATGGACAGATAAAGGAGAAAACAGACGGCGGCGGTGTACCGGCTGAACAGGCCGGACAGAAGCATAAGCGCACTGATACAGCCAAGGATGCAAACACCTGTGAGCGCAGCATTGGATGCATTAAACCAATAGAGCGAGGGTACGTAATAATAAGCCTTCGCACCCAACTCATTGTGCAGCGTAACAAGTTCATTGGCCACTGGAACAATGCCATGGTTGCCAAGTAACCCGACAATTTGCGGCCACCACGAAGCGAACGCGGCAAGGTAAACGAAGCCAAGTAGACGTAGGAAGAGAGCTTCAGTGAGATCGAATCTCGGTGGATCGGAAAAGCGAGTTAAGGTGTCCATCGCGGTGAGGTCTGAACGAGAGTCGCCATCATTGTATAGCGGTGACGGCGTGTGCCACGCAGCATTTGTTGAGCTGTTTTGCCGGTACCGGACACCGTGCGTTCTTATTTGGCCGTATCGAAAGGCAGCCCGAATGGAGATAGTGCGTCGCGAAGCGCTTTGTCTTCGCCGACAGCGATAATGGCCATGCGCGAAGCGGAAACTATTTCTTGGCAGTTGCACCGACGTCAGCAACCTTGATGGAATTAATTTTTGCGTGTAGTCACGATTGCGTCTGGGCTCAAGCCGTCGCCCGATTGACCACTAAGGTTCGCTTGCGACCGCGCCGTGCGACTGCAGGAAGATCGCTTCAGTCCTGAGAAAGCGCGTTTGACGGGGGCTCACTTCTTCCTCAGTAGGACTTGTGGTAAGCATGCGGTTCAACCCGTACATGATTTCGCTTACACTAGCGCCCGTGATGGCATTGCTTAAACTGCCAAAAAGGCGAGCGATGTGCTATGTTGCAATTGTGGCGCGGTAGCCAAGCGGTAAGGCAGAGGTCTGCAAAACCTTTATTCATGAGTTCGATTCTCATCCGCGCCTCCAGCAAAGTTCTTCGTTTTTCATCCCATCAACCGCCTTTGAGCTTCAGCGAGATGCGATTACTGTGGAGCATAAGACTTAAGAAACATCGCACACGACAGTTTTTTTTGCATCGGCCACCTTAGTGGCCCTTACGAAGGCGATTCTGTTCTTGTTTCTCAAACGCGGGTATGAGGCGAGCGCTAATCCACTCAAAGGCGGCGACGAGTCCTTGTTGCCAATAGAGGCGACCGATTTCGGCTTCCACTTTCGTAGGTTCGCCGATCGTTCCCAGAAACTGATTGGAAGTCATTCGAACACTTTTCGGGCCGTCGAGAATGCCATCTTCGCGGAGTATGCGTTCGCGAACGTAGAGGGACAAGACCGCGTCGCCGATCCAGGCATCTTTGACAAGTTGGGCGCGAGCATCAGGCCCGGGTTTAGTTGACATTCAATTCGATTGTCGCTGAGTGCCTCATTAGGCGAGGCTACACGATGCAATCAAATGTTACTCGTCGCGAAGGGCGATGGCTGGATCAATGCGGGAGGCTTTTAGAGCAGGCAGCGTGGCAGCAATAAGACCGACAAGCGCCAGGGTGCCTGCGGCAGCGGCGACTACCGCCGGGTCAGTAGCCGTAACGCCGAAAAGTCTGCTTTCGACCAAGCGCGTGAGGAAGTAGCTGGCGAGCAGACCAATGACGAGGCCGGAAGCAACCATCCAAATAGTTTCGGTGGCTATCATGCGGACGACGTCGGAAACGGCAGCGCCGATGGCCATGCGCACGCCGATTTCGTTGGTGCGTTGAGTGACGCCGTACGCAAGAATGCCGTAGATGCCGATGGCGGCGAGAGCCAGCGCCAAGCCGCCAAAGAGCATGATGAAGTTTGCGACGAGCCGTTCCTGGTCGAGTTCTTCGTTGATCGATTTCGCCAAAAAGCGCGTGTGAACTTCTATGTTTGAATTTTCGGCCAGCACGGCGTTCTTCAATTCAGGAAGCGCTGCGCCCGAATCGCCGGCAAGACGCACTTCGAAGTTGGCGAAGTCATTTCTCCCCCCGAACTTGCCCTGTGCAAAGGAAGCGAAGACGCGGGGCCGCACTTTATCACGCAAAGAGTGATCGCGCGAATTTTTAGCGACTCCGACAATTTCAAAAACTTCCTTCTTCTCGGCGTAGAGATCGGTTATGTGTTTTCCGATTGGATTGCGGCCCGCGAAGAACTGTTTGGCGAAGGCATCATTGATAACACACACGGTTAAGCTGTTGGGGACGTCGCGGTCATCAATCTCGCGCCCTTGCTCCAAAGGTATTCCAAGCGCTGAGAAGTAGTTGGGACCGATGGAATCAAACGCGCTACCCTTGTCATCTTTGCCCGTGGGAGTGTAGCCTTCCACTGAAATGGTATCTCCGGATTCAGAACCGCTAAAGAGTCCATTCATCGAGTAAGTGACCGCTTTTACTCCGGGAAGCGCACGGAGCCTTTCGAGCAGGTTCTGATTCACATGTCCGGTTGCCTCCGGCTTGTAGCCAGCGGCGGCGATATCGATGTTGACCATGGCCAGGCGATCTTTGCTATAGCCGAGGTCGATGTTTTCGAGATTGAGTAGAGTGCGCAGAAACAATCCAGCGCCCATGAGGAGGATGACGGAGAGTGCCACTTGCGCAGCGACGAAGGCGCGCCCGGTATTCAGTCTTCGGCGAGATGAGGTGACGCCGCGTCCGCTTTCGCGCAATGTGCTTCCCACTTGAGCACGCGATGCGCGGAGAGCAGGCAGCAAACTGCAGATCACGGTAGTAACAATTGTTACGCCGCTGGTGAATGCGAGTACCCGCCAATCAACATTGGAATTAAGATGAATAGCATCTTCGCCGGAAGAAGCCATGCGTAGCAGTAAGGGCGCGATGGCTTGAGAAAGCAGCAGACCACAGGCAGCTCCGATGGAGGACAATAACAGGCCTTCGGTGAAGAGCTGACGGACGACGCGAAACTTGCTTGCTCCGAGCGCCACGCGGACCATCATTTCGCGTTGACGAGCTTGTGCACGCGCGAGCAGCAAATTTGAAATGTTGGCGCAGCAGATTAAGAGCACAGCGCCGACGGCGGCGAATATGACGTAAAGCGATTCAGCAAAACGAGTGCGCAGGGTGGATGCTCCAGTGGAGGCAGGGCGCAGCTTCAGATACTGATCCATGAAATCTTTTTTTTGTTCGCCAGAGAGCGATTGATAGCTTTCTTCGAGCGAGGTTTTAAAGATGGCGCTAGCTTGAGTTTGCGCGGTTGCGAGGTTGACACCAGGCTTTAGCCGACCGAACACGTGCAGCCACATGATCTTTGTAGTGGGGTCTGAATAGGGATGCAAGAAATCCATTCCAGGCATCACTTGCATCTGCATAGACAAAGGTAACCAGAAGTCGGGGTTTTGGCCCACTGTTTCGCCGGAAAATCCGCGCGGCGCTACTCCGATGATGTCGAAGGCGGTTTTTTGAATGACGATGCTTTTGCCAATGACGCTGGGATCGCGTCCGAAACGGCGCCCCCAGTAGTCGTCGCTCAGAACTAGATAGGGTGAGCCGCCGAAGCTCTTGTCCGCATCTTCAGAGAAAAATCTGCCTATTTGAGGCTGGATACCCAGGACTGAAAAGTAGGCGCCGGAAACCATCTTGGTGGTTGCATCCTCTTGCGCGCCGCCAATGCGGATGTGGTGTCTGGGCAACTGGGCTTCCGCTGCGAATAAGCCTTGCATAGCTTGCACTTGATGCAAGTCCTGGAACTCCGGCCAGGTCATCATGCCGCGCTCACCAGAATTTTCGCCCATGCTGATGCCGGACTGGGCTGGATCGTTGAAGATGATCAACGTCTCGGGATCGTCAACCGGGAGAGCCCGGTAAAGCGCACTGTAGAGGAGGGTGAAAAGGGCTGTGTTAGCCCCAATTCCAAGCGCCAGTGAAAGAACGGCGATGACAAGGAACCCGGGAGTTTTTGATAGGTTTCGCCAGCCGTAGAGGAGATCCTGCAGAATCGACATCATCGGTTTATGGGCAGTTCAGTTGCCGAAGTCTAAAGCATTGAAAGCATTGTATGAAAGAGGAATGGCCGTAAGCGGGCAGTGTCCGATGTTGGGATTTCGATGGCCGGTTTGGATGGGCTTAGCGGGGGAATTAGCTACAGTTCTTCAGCGGTAATTTGATAGCGGAAAGTGTCTGGATTCAAGCAGTCTAGCCGGCCGTCGCGAGTTTCAGCTTGTGGGTACATGAAGAAGTGCAAAGGGGGATCACTGGCGCCGGGAAGAATGACATCTTGCGTGTAGTTGTAGGCGATCCAATTCATTTCCCAAGCGCCGAAGAGGCGACGGCGAGCGGCGGCGACGAGTTGGTCGGAGAGAGGACGATTGCCGGGAGGTTCTTCGAGCATGACTTTGCGGACGTCGGCAGGGTCCACCGGAACCCAGCCGTAGTTGGTGAGATACACTTCGGCGCGGCAGTGTTGTGCTTTGGTCACATTTGAGGAGGAAGCGCCCAAGCTCTTGTAGCCAAGTTGGGAGGGAGCGACCCGGACGCCGTAGAGATCACGTGCGGGAAGTCCGGAAGCACGTGCAAGGCCGACGAAAAGGGCATTGAGGTCGGCGCATTTACCGCCTAGGTCTCCGGATTCGAGCATGAAGCGAATGTCTCCGAGGCCGCAGCCACGTATTTTGGGGTTGCGATAGGTATTATCGACGATCCAGTCATAGATGGTTTGCGCTTTGTCGCGATCGGTTTTGGCATTCCTGGTAATCTGATCGGCGGTTTGTTTGACGATGCCATCGATTGGCAAACTCTTTGAGGGTTGGAGGAACGGCTGTAGCTCTGCGGCTGATGCGTGAGGCCGGGAGCCTGCTGATTTGTCAATTGGGACGGACCAACTGCGCGTGGCGACGCGGGTGATTACGGTGAGCGCGGGTTTGAAATTAGCTGGAAATTCGGCGGTAACGATGCCGAGAGACTCATCAGTACCTTTGGCGAGTTGGATTTCGGCGCCTTCGCCTGTAGAGCTGGTGGAGAGGTTGCGCTGAAAAGGGGTGTCCTGGAGAAGCGGGGTCGGGATCCAGATTCGGGTTGGGCCGGCAGGATTGAGAATTTCAACTTGGGTGGTTAATTGAAAGGTGCGCCAGGGGTTCGGCGATTGGGCTGAAAGGGAAGTGAGCGGGGCAAGGGCAGCGGTGATTTGGTGAAGAAACCGACGTCGGTGCATTTTTTTGGAGCTGAGTTTATCAGAACATTCTTTCATTGAGCGGATGGAGCGCCACAGGCCACCAGAACTCTGTTTCCAAACTGAAAAGGCCCCAACCTTCTTGGCTAGGGCCTTTTCATTGTGGAGTGGTAACTCTTTTCGAATCGAATCTACGGACGCCGTACCGTTGGATCTTCCTTATCGGTTCTCCTGATTGCGCCTTTGACCGCACCGTACGCTTGCTTTGCGTGTCCTTTGAGTGCTCGACCGTACCTTCATCCTGCAGATCAGGATTGCCGGTTAGTTCCGATGCCCTGCTTCGCCTTCCCTTCAATTCGTCCAACTTGCCAGTGACTTGTTCTTTTTCCATTTGTTTGGAATGCCTTTCAACTTGTCGACACATCCCCTACCAAAAACGTTACGGATAACAACTCACCGGCATTTTTACCTGCAGAGTGCCTAGGATTTCAGTTTTATACGTTTGATACGTTCGTCATTGATTTCGGTGAACGGGCGAAGGGTGAGGTCTGTGAGCTTGAAGTCTGAGGTTATGGTGGGTTGAGTTTCGGCAATGGCAAACAGCACCTGCGGCCCTTTGACGATGGCTACTTGGTTTGGAGTTTGTGGATCAACCGGTTGAAGAGTTACAGGCTGTTGGATATCTAGTTCGATGCGGTCTCCGTTTCGCCAAGTGCGCTTGAGCGGTGCGAAGGAGGAGGACTGCAGTTCTGTTGTTACTCGTTTTCCATTTACTGAAAGCGAGCTGGACTTGCCCGCCCACGCTGGGATTCGGAAGTAAAATGTCTTTTCAATGGGGGTGGCCGCAGATACCGTGAATTTCGAATGGTTCTCGCGTGGGTAATTGGTTTTCTGTGTCAACGTTAGCGAGTTAGCGCGCAATATAGAGGGCACATATAGGTTGATATAGATTCCGTCGGAGGACTGGAAGTAGGTGCTGATTAAATAGTCCGCAGCAATTTGCGGCAGGGTGCCGGAGCAGCATGGCCAGCGGGCATCATGATCCCAGCGGTAGGGCGAGTCAGCAATAGGGAGACGGTAAGTTTTGTGGGCGGCGTGTTGATAGTTGGAGTAGTAGAAGCTGGAACCATCCTCTTTAATGGGTTTTGCGCCTAGGACAGTGTTGTAGAGAACCTTCTCCATGCTGTCGCCATAGCGAGGGTCGCGCGTAAGAGTCAGAAGGTAGCGCATGACTTTGAAGTGGGCATACGCGCCGCAAGGGGTTTCGAAGCTGCGGTTTGTGTCGGTCAAGCTGGCCCCTAATAAACCTTTGCCCGGTTCGACGAAAGCTTCGTTGGGACCCCAGCCACCGGTAGCGAAGCTTTGCTCTTTCCAGATGCGATTGACAGCATTGGTTACGGCGCGGAGATATTTCAGGATCGCCGAGTTTGAAGTAGCCTTGCATTCCGGAACTGAGTGCGTTGACGTGGCTATAGGCATGGAGGCCGGGCAGGACATTTTGATCTTCAGAGAGCGGATCAAAGAAAGTCTTGTCGAGCAAGAAACGCTTACCCATGTCGTAAAAGAGAGGGTCACCGGTGCGTTCATAGGCGAGGAAGAGATTTTCGGCTAGGGTGTAGGTCTCGTCCCAAGTGTAGGTTTCGTCTTTGTGGGGTCGTGTGTGTTGCTCTTCCATGGTAAGAGCGCGTTCGGGCATGTGGGGACGAGCGGCGTTAGTGGTTGCATACAGGATTTTGACGGCGTCCGGATCGCCGATGAGGGAGTGAGCATCAATGAGGGCGAGGACGAGTTTGTCGTAGGTGTAAGCGGGGTAGCGGAGATCCGAGAAGATTTTGCCAGTAGGATCGAGAGTTTCGGAGAAGCCTGTGATGAGGCTGTGTACTTTGGCGCGGGTGGGAGCGGAGTTAGTAGCTTGGGCGAAACGGGCCAAAGCTGAGACATATTGGCCGAAGTGGGCGCCGGGACAAAAATCGTCATACCAGCCGCCCATGTCTTCTCCCGGAGCGGGGAGTCCGGCGCGTTGACGGAAGATTTTCAGAAGGCGGTTGTCAGGCAGGTTGAGGAAGAAGTTGTGATTTTGATCGAATTGCCGCTTGAGCGGCGAGTCTTGAAGTTGGACTTGGTTGTAGGAGAAGGTTTTGAGGGGAGTGGCGATGGGCGGTGGGATTGCCGCGGCGACGCTGGTAGCGGCTAAGGATTGGAGGAAGGTTCGGCGCGTGGGTTGCATCGGCCCTGATTATATCGATGACTGGTTGATGATCAGGGAGCGGTGGTCGGCGGCCTGGATTGTTTCCAGATTCGCCACCAAGCGACTTCGCCTAGGTTTAGAGCGTTCCAGGCGGAATCGAGGGCGGATTGATCTCCGCGGATGATGGCGGCTTGAGTGGCGTCGGGAGGGAGTCTTACCTTGGCGGCGAAGGCAGTGAAGAGTTTGGCACGCGTAGAGCCTTGGGTGCGAGGCAGGAGGTGCCAGAGAGTTAGGGCGTCTTCGGTTCGAGCTTGGGCAATGATGGCATCTAGTGACGTTGGATCGCCGGTTTGGTCGAAGTGTTGGAGGGATTCGATAAAAGTAGCCGAGGCATTTGTGAAATAAGGGGTGCCAGCGCCGCTTGATTTGTAGATTCGACACTGGGCTCCGGCTGGGATGAAGGATTCAAGTCCGTGGGATTCGAAAGCGACCCATCCCATGGTGACGGTAAGTAGTCCGGCACCATCTGGAGCAACATTCAGAGTATATTGGCAGCCAAGATCAACGGCACGGGCGGCGGGAGTATCGACGACAAATTGAGTGGGCGGCGCCCAAATGAAAGCGTGAATGGTTCCGCGTTCGAGGGAGAAGCGTTGTTCGGACTTGGCGGAATTGGCGATGCGAATGCGCGCGCCGGATTCGATGTTTACTTCGCCTACGTCGTTTGATTCGAGTGTGGCTTGGACACCACGTGGAGTTTCGATGAGTTGACCTTTTCTAACTGCAACGGTGGGGAGGCCTTGGATTACGAGTTTCCAATCGGTTAGTTCGGCTCTGTGAAAGAACAGACTGGCGGCGAGAGAGATGACGATGAGGGCGGCGGGGGCGAGTATGAAGTAGTATCTATGGCGGCTTGCGGACTTATGGCGCAGGGGCGCGAGAAGTTGTTCCAGGTGGACGATTTCCAGATCGGGCGCACCGGTGCGGTTCCAAAGGTAGTCTTCATTCATACAGCTTTTCCTGTTTCGAGGAGTGAGCGGAGCATTTTTGATGCCACGGCAGAGATTAACTCGGACAGAGTCGGGAGTGAGGCCGGTTTGGGCGGCAATTTCGGGTCCGCTGAAGCCTTCCACCAAGCGAAGAACAAGAGTTTCGCGATACGTTTCGGGAAGAGCTTTGATGGAATCGAGGATGGCGAAGCCCTCGCGATCGGGACGGCCGATGGCGGCGAAGTCTTGCGTGATGGCGAACAGTTTGCGCTTGCGGTGATGATCGAGGGCGGTGTTGCGGGCGATGGTGATGAGCCAGGCTCCGAAGGTTGTGGATTCGCGAAGGGCAGGTAGGCGTTCGAGGGCGCGAACGAACGTATCTTGCATCAGATCTTCGGCGAGGTGGTAATCGGCGTGAGATAACAAGATGCCGTGAACGAGCGGTCGGTATTGCCGATACAGAGTGCCGAAGGCCGCGCGATCACCGGCTTGTGCCTGTTTGACCAACGCGGCTTCGGTTGTCCGCGACTCGGAAGTCATCAACACGTTGCTGACATTATTCCAGCAGAGCGGCGATATCGTTGGCGTCGGGATTGTGGAAGTATGTTTTGGCGTGGGTCCATTCGACCGCGTTGTCTTTGACTGGAATGAGCGCGCCCGTGGCGTAGTTGGCGTAGTCGGGATTGGTGGCGACGAACTTGATGACCCAGGAGCCGCCGGTGGGCCATTCGCGAGTGACGGTGTAGAGGCCGGGTGTGGAAAGCGCGATGACTTTCAGCGGGATGACTTGTTGCTTGCCGTTGATTTCGCCAGTAGCGGTGGCGGTGACGCGGGTTTTTTGGCGAATGGCAGGCGGTGATTTGGACGAGGGCGACCCCGTGTTTTGTTTGGACTTCGGGGTTGGCGGCGGGGTTGCCGATGACGAGAGTGAGCGCGCCTGCGAGGAGATCGGCTGCAAGGCAGGCGAAGGTGGTTAGGGCGGCGAGATATTTGATCATTCGTTGCTCAATTCTGGAATTCAATTTTGAAATCCGTGGACAAGACGGATTGGAGGTGTCGAGCGTTAACGGGAAGTGAAGCGGGCTGAGAGGGAAAACTAGAGTTCGAGATAAAAGCTAGTCACAAAAGTTTGAGTTTTCGGTCAATATTGATTAAGCGGATTACTTTCAATACTTTAGGCTGTGGATATTGCCTCGGGGCGAGGCGGCAGGAAAATAGGATGGGCGTACACGGCTGGTAGGTTTGAGTCGCGTGGAACGCCGCGCAGAGGAGATATATGGTTGAACTTTTGCTCACTTTGATCGCTATGTTTGATCCGCCGACCCCGCCTATTCACAACTAGGCGAGGTTGGATGGAGAGAACAGCGATTGGATGAGTTTGTTTTTCATTGTTGTCACCTTTTGAAATTGAGGGATCACGGGGGTTGCGGTTTGGCCCCCGTTTTCTTAGCGATACCCCGGTTGAGAATTTCGGGGTACGGAGCGCACTGCATAGGCATGGAGACCATGCTTTGGTACGGGTCGAGCGCGTTGTGCGCCTGCGTGATACTCAAAGCTAATTCGCGAGCGATTAATTGGGCGGGCACCCTTCACGGCGTTTGGGGTGATGCAAGGAACCATGCTGGGGCGCGATTTGCTGCTGGCGTCTGTGCCGCTTTACAGCATGAAGTACACCTGGATTTGGGAGGCAACGCTGCCCGCTATTTTTATTACCCAAGCTGTATCGGGCGTAGCTTGCTATCGAGCGATCACGCGACTGTATCCACAGATTGGGTCGTTTGCCACGAAACTTTTTGCAGTTGCAATCTTGGTCACGGCTCTGATTTCGTTATCGGGTTTGCCGCATGAATTGGCGCAGTTGCGGACTGCTCCGGTGTTTCTTTCGTTGCTAATTTGCTATAGATTGGTGGACACGCTGCTGGCAGGAGGATTGGTGCTGGCGGTTGCATTCTTGGCATACTTCCCTTCCCCTTTACGAAAACTACCTTCCAACATCATTCGACACACGGTGCTTTTGGCCGCATATTTCAGCGTTTATGCCATTGCTAATTTGATGCCGCTGGCCCAGCAACGACTGATAGATGAGATACGAATGGCTGTGATTTGCGCTTTGTATCTGGCTTGGGCGGTGGGATTATCGGCAGCGGGTGAGGTAGCAGAAGCGTGGCCTGCGTTGGATGAGGCCAAGCGACATTTAGTGAATAATCGGCGTGAGGGTGGCTTCAGAACACGCGCTCACGCGGCACGTTCTGGGCGAAGTATGACTGGCGCACCATGCCGTAGGCAGCCGCGTCGCAGATGTCCGAAGCTCCGGGAATTCGTAAACGATAGAACAAGCCCGCCAGGTGGAGTGCGCAACTTTGAAACCCGAGAAACAGCGATTCGGCGAGGTAATCGGGCAAGGAGGACCAATCCTGGTCACGTGCCATGGCTTCACGATAAAGCTGGCGTGCGCCGCTGATTTCCAAGGCGAACAATTCACGGTAACGGTTGAATTGAGTAAGGCGCTCTTGCCGGTCCTCATGGCCAGGCAAGGAAGCTGGATCGGATTCAGGCTCCAGCGTGCGCCAGCGGAAGATATGCTCATCTAAAGATACGCGCATGCCAAGGCAATAGCTGATGGCCCGGAGGCATCTTCATCGAGATCCTGATAGCGGCGGCTAGGCTGCTCAGGAGATGGAAATCGGCGGGATGCAAATCCGGATCAGTCGGCATCCCCACGATCGACCTTTATATAAGGCTGCGGAATAGTACCCGTCGAAAAGTTTGTGAAGCGCAAGCGGAGTTCACGATGGAAGGCTAGTAGCAGGAGCTAGGAAATTCTCTCAAAAAGTTTTTGAGAATTTTATGCGTGAGTTGACGGCTTTAGTTTGTTGCCGGTTTTCGATTGCGTCGATAACAAGGAAATCGCCGGGTCCGCGACCAGGCGCGAGGTTGAGACCCACGAGTGCCATAGATGCTTTTGCGCCAGAAAAGGAAAGTGGAGGCGGAAAGGGTTGCGTCGGGTCACTTACGGCGGGCAGGGCGCGGGGGAGTTCTAGCAGAGCGCGATCGCCAGCAGGAAGCTCAAGACGCATGTTGAATCTTTCCTGAAGGCCAGTGCGGTCGATAACCGTCCGATTCAACAATACAGAGAAGCCTGCGCAAAGGTCTGCAACGGTAGCAGCTTGGAGTGCAAATCCACCCGAATGTAGCTGGGTGGTGCCGCAATCTTCAGCCGTAGGTAGGTTGTTGAAATTCCTGGGAGTGCAGGTACCAGTAAACGGCTGAAGTTTCGAACCACGGCGGCGACCGTCAGCGCATAAACAGGCACCTCTCTACTTTCCATATGGAGCTTTAGCTTAAATCCCGTTCGAGAATGGCCTTTAGAACCGGGCCATTCATCACGGTGTGCGCCGTATTTCCATCCGCTTTCGCATCGATCTCGTAAAGATTCGATGTGGTCCAAGCTGGGTCCCCGCTGACACCGAGCGATGACGCAGAATTCATGTTGCCGTCGGCGAAGAGGCCGTACGCTTGCTGAATGAAACGCTCCACCGTTGTGCATTCGGAGTGTAGTATTCCGGGAGCCCAGTCCTGGACTGCGCCTTTGCGAAAAGCGGGACAGGTGCGAATGGAGATAAGTTGGTAGAGGCGTGGGGATGCGTGATTGCGCAACAACTTGGGGCGCACCCAAGACGCCAACCATCACAGGTAAGCCGAAGACGGCAAACGCAGTTCCGGCCAGGACGAGTTTCTTGGTGACAGTCAAATCGCGAGCAACGCAGCCTTTCAAAATCGCCTGAATCCGTTTTTTGAGATCGGAACCGGTTACACCCGCCGCACACGTTAATGGGATTTCCAAATAGTTCTTGCAAACGTTCAGAATGGCTTCAGCGTAAGTTTGCGGCTCATTGCCGAGGCTAAGCACGGCTTCATCGCAGGCTAACTCGCGTTCTGCTATCAGACGCGCGCCGATCCACCACACTAGCGGATGAAACCAGAAAAGCGCTTCGACAAGCATATGAAGGGTAGCAGTTAGTGTCAGCCTTCGGGCGTGGCGCGACTCATCAGCAACCACAGCTTTCATTTGCGCTGGTTCCAGGCGTTCTGCGATTCCGCTTGGCATGAGGAGAATGGGTCGAAAAACGCCAACGAGAGCTGGCTTACAGCAATGAATACGAAGAACGAATTTGGACATTTCCAGCAACATTTAGTGGAGTGCTTTGGCGTACCGCCTCCCGAATACGTCTCCAACCTCGGACACGTATCAGCACAATCGTTGCAAATCCGACTGCCCAGACCCCAATGATCGACCTGCTGCGCCAGATCATTCACATGTTCAGTCAGAGAATAGTTACAAGCGCGGAGATTAAAACGGTTCACTGATTTGTACCATTGAAAAGGCAACAACCGGAGGCGTGTGTGTCACACTATGTTCCGAATTCCAATCGAAGTGTCTACCGAGACCGATCAGGAATGCGAACGGCAGAAGGAATTTCAGAGACGCACTTAGCCACAACCAATAACGTACATGGGCGCGATTCTTCGGAACCCTATACTTATTGCGGCTGCGATCAATGCGAATATGGTCGATTGCCATAGATGATTGGTTAGTTCAGGAAGCATTTTGCGACCCGCGTCCTTTCTGTTTCCCTTCCGATTCACGGCGCTTGATCATGGCTTCCAACTCTCGAACGTCATTGAGAGTTAGCTTCCCAGCGTCGACCAGTTGGGCCATCATCGGCTGGGCTTTACCGCCGAAGAAACCGAGAATCTCATCCAGCAACCGGTGCCGCGTTACGTCTCGCGACACAATCGGTTCAAAAATATGAGCGTTGCTGATCTTGCGCACGCGGCGCAACGCCTTCTTCTCTTCCATTCGATATATCGTTGTCTGAATTGTTGTGTAGGCCGGACGAGGTTCTGGAAACGACTCTTGAATTTCACGAATAGAAGCCGTCTAGTGAGCCCAGAGAATGTCTGTATTTGAAGTTCCAGCTTTGTGAGTTTAGGCTTCGACACGGTTCTACTATCCTATAGTTAATGCTACTACCTTGTAGTAGAAGGGCGAAGCAGAATCGTCGCTCGCAATTTTGCAGATGAAATGTTACCCAACTATTAGGGCTGCCTACGAGTGGCTGTAGACGGGTCCAGAATTTTGGCGAGGGCCAGCGCTTTCGTGGAACCGGCAGTGTCGCCTTGGTCCTTTAGCGCAAGCCCGAGATCGTAATAGAGGACGGCAGACAGCGGATCAATCTGAAGGCCGAGTCGAAATGTGGCGATGGCTTCCGCAGGTTGTCCGGTGGTGTACAGTGCGGCGCCTGAGACTTCGTATGCGGCAATCATATCGGGGTCAAGCGCAAGGTGCGGCGCAGTGCCTCAATTTCATTTGCAGGCTGTTTCGCCAATGTGAGCGCCAGATTGAATTCGCTGGGTGCATCTTGTGGATAAACTGCGCAGCGAACGCCAATACTTGCGAGGCTCGGCTTCATCGCCCGCTTGCCCAACATTGTTCCATCAGAATGAGGCCGCGCAACAAATAAGGATACTCATCCAGCGCCTGTTGGTTCTTAGCCACTGCGGCAGTGCGCTCTCCTCGATTATTGAGTTCCACGGCCTCTTGGAACAATTGGTCAGCTTTCCATTTGAAATCTCGAGATAGACGATGCAGAATCATTTGGTTGCTGCTAATGTGAACTACATCGCTGTTGGCGTCATGCGCCAAGTGAGCGACCGCAGCCGCTAGCTGTGGGTCCGTATCGGCCAGCGCCATATCTCCAATGAAGCCTCCGCCAGGCGCGGTGGGATCAATAGAAAGGTCGTGGGCGACCGTGCTGAAGGAATCTCCTTTCGCCAGACGTGCTTGCACGGTTTTCATTTTGCCGTCACTATCCACTACGATCAAACGGAGATACTCGCGCTTGGGAATCACTTGCGAGGCGAAATCTTTATTGCGAGTCTGCACAGGTGGCCCGGATTCCGGATGAACCCTGATCCAATGATCGGCAAGGCGGAATCAATCGGATGGTCGGTATCCTGACATCCGACACAACCTTGTGTCTGGTTGATAGGGCAGATTGCAGCATGTTGCGGGACAGATTGCGAATGGCAGCGGAGGCAAACGTTGACTGACGATTCAGCGACGGTTTTTGAATCCTCGTGCGGATTGTGACACGACGTGCATGTCAGTTGCTTACCGCTTTGGATATAACATTCCGAATGGCGAATAGCCGGCACTTGGCTGGACACAAGAAGATCTGCGGGCATCGGATCAGAGTGGCCTGCGGGATCCAGGCCGCTGTGGCACTGGGCGCAGACTTCGATGATGGCGTCGCCCCGCAACTTCTTGGGCCTGATCAATTGAGCGCCAAGCGTTGTGAACGAGCTAACGTGCTCGGAGCCTTCGCCATGGCAGCTTTCACAACGGACTCCCCCTTGATTGCCCGCGCCCAGCGTGCCGGGCTTGCCGTGACAGGTTAGACAGCGGAGTTCGAATCTGGGGCTTAGCACCCTGCCCAGTTCGTCTTCCCTATCAAGGGGCAGATCTTTGCGAAATCCAGGAGAGAGAACAAGAGTGCCAGTATGAGAGAGCCATAGCGAGCCTCCATCACGGCTAGACGTTCCAGCGCAATGCCACCCAATTGATCCACGCCAAGCAGGAAACTCAAGCCGTGGCGCTCGCCGCCAACCATCGCTTGAACAGGCAAAGTTAAGGCAGGCTCCGGCGGACTTGCTACCGAAAACTCAATGATGTTACCGCTTCGTCGGACCTCGTAATGCACCTTTTTGCTGGAAGCCGTATCTTTGCCTTCGTCGAAAGTAAGCGGCGCAAGGGTAGCCATGTTTCCATGCCAAGTGTGAGCCATAGCGGTTTTGGACTGGCTCTCGAAGATTTTTGTGTGGCAGGAACCGCAGACTTCAGGTCCCACGTAATGAACGGCGGGCGATTGAGCAACGAGATGGTTTGCCAGCAAAGTAAGTGCCAGCAATGACGTGCGGAGGTGCAATTCAGAGTTTAGAACATCGGCAGCCAGCGGTTCGGCCCACGAGATTATTCAAGTGCGGTGATATCGGGTTCGGGCAAGTAATGCGATGACAAGGGCGCGAAAGTCAGCGGGAAACCGTTAGTTCAGTCGCGTAATTCGGTGCGAGATCGTGTTTCGAAGTTGCTGTGGATCCCTAGCGATTCGAGGATTTTCTGAAATTCGGCACAGCGTTGTTCTTTGTCTCGGATAATGCGTTCGAAAGCGGCGGCAACGTCCATTTCTCCGTCGTTGGCGGCATCGCGTTCAAACTGGCGGTACATGACGATTTGGCCTTGTTCTGTGGCTATAGAGTTCCGCAGGTTATCTGGATCATTGTTGATGAGTGCGTCGAGCCTTGCCTCTTTGGCGAAATGGTTCGTGCGGCAGTTGTCGGCAGCGTCTTGAAACGCTTTTGGCAAGACGCCAATCGTCGTCCATGCGCGGCGTGCAGCAAAACGGCTGTACTTGGCGGAATTTAGGGCATCACATTCCATAGCGGACAACAGATTTTTTTTGGTTCGCGGACTCATATTCGGAACTCCTATTGATTTCTAAAAAGACGCCGCTGCGGCCAAATGGGCTTTGGCTGTTGAGACGTCAGGATCGTTTAAATAATGGCTTTCAATGCGGCGCAGATCTGGACCCAGGCTGTAGACAAGCGGAACGCCATAGGGAATTTCGAGGTTCGGAATGGCTTCGTCGGAAATATTGTCCAGATATTTGATGAGGGCGCGAAGGCTGTTACCGTGCGCGACAATAAGTACCTTTTCATCGCGGCGCAAAGCGGGAGCGATTTCATGCTGCCAGCAAGGCCAGAGTCGCGATGCCGTGTCGCGCAGACTTTCGCCGACCGGCAGTTCATCCGGACGCAAGAAGCGATAGCGAGGATCTTGGCTGGGCGATCGCGGGTCGCGCAAGTCCAGCAGCGGGGGCGGGATGTCGTAACTGCGACGCCAGAGTTTGACTTGATTGAGTCCAAATTTGGCGGTAGTCTCGGCTTTGTTCAATCCTTGCAAGTCTCCGTAGTGGCGTTCGTTCAAGCGCCAGCATTTGCGAACCGGAACCCACATCAGGTCCATTTCGTCGAGAACTAGCCATACCGTGCGGATGGCGCGTTTGAGCACAGAAGTAAACGCAATGTCGAAGGCGAATCCGTTGTGCCGGAGAATCTGGCCAGCTCGCGCAGCTTGGTTGCGACCTTTTGGACTGAGATCGACGTCGGTCCAGCCGGTGAAGCGATCCTCCATGTTCCAAGTGCTTTCACCATGGCGGACCAGGATTAGCGTGTGCATACGGAGACTCCTTTCTTCAAACACTCAGCACCGGGCACGGTGACTGCTGAATGATGTTGGCTAAATGTGTGCGGAAGCGGCCAAAGCTCGCCTGGACGTGGCCGCGACCGATGACGACAAGATCCGCATGGACGTGTTCGGCGGCTTGACGGAGAACATCAGGGACAGATCCGCCTTTCGATGGTGAAGGGCAGTCTGTCCCGGCCTGTTGCTGCGCCTTGACAATGGCTTCAGTTGCTTTGTCCAGCAGAAATTGTTTGAGATGGTCGTCCAGGCTGCTGCCGGTTCGAACTTCAGGGGCGGCAACAGCGTGGACAATTTGAACGCTCGCGCCAAGATAAGCGGCCATTTCGCTGGCGGCTTGAATGATGAGTGCGAAATCTGAATACAAGTCAACGCCACAGACAATGTGCTCTATCTTTTTCTCCAGATGGCTGGCATGAGCGGTGGTCCAGACTGGGCAGGCGCTTTCATGCAGAACCTTTGAGGTAACCGAACCAAGCAAAAGGGAACGGAAGTCTCCGAGGCCGCGATTCGGAAGCAGAATGAGCCCGATGTTGTGCGTGTTGGCGTAATGAACGATGCTATGCGCGGGATCACCTTGTTGCATGATGCGAAGCGTAGAGAGCGCACTGAATTCCTCCAGAGCAAAATCCTTCAAAGCGTCTTCGCGGTGCTGACAAATCAACTGTTGGTACGATTCGGGCGCGATGGGAGAAGAGACATTCGGTTCCAACACGTGGACGATGGTCACCTTGCTGTGATATTTGGCGGCGATCCAAGAAACGTATGAAGCAGCTTGGCGTGCATTTTCCGAGAAATCTACCGGAAATAGAATTTGGCCAAAATCGAACATAACCCGGCATGCGTAGTGCATGTGAGATGCCAATGCGGTGGACTTGAAATTGCCAATAGATTGAAGCGGTTGCCATGTAAGAGGGCAAAGCAATGCTGACGAAGCTGATCATGAAGGAAATATTTTTCCGGATGACGGATGACGGTGAAGGGCTGGTTGAGACCTGCCGTTATTCGCTGGCGTGTTTTCCGAAGCTATCGATTGGCTTTAGAAGGACAGTGCGGCTGATGAACGAGAGTATCGATCGGGATGGAATCAAGACGAGTCCGCGTCACGTACCGCCTGCGCCTTAAAGACCAGATTGGTGCGCTAACAAGCGCAGATGATTTTGGGCTTGTGAAACGCAGGGTGAAACGAAAGGCAAAGCCGGTGGCAAGATGATTGCACGCCGCCGGATGGGAGGATGTTATGCAAGTCATTAGCGGATGGCTGGAATATCTAGACCAGATGAACATCCGATACTCACATTCAGTCCATAATCGTGCACAGACCGCATACGAGACTGCCAATGGGGATAAGGTGCCCGCGCACGAATTCGCCAAGACTGTGGTGTTCTACAGCGGCGGTAATTATGGCCTTGCAGTGGTTCCCGCGGATGAATTCGTTCACTTGGCGAAACTCAGCCACTTGTTGGGGATAACGTATTTGCGGCTTGCGGATGAAGCCGAGTTGGCGCTGCTGTTCCCCGATTGCGAAGTGGCGTGGATGCCGCCGTTTAGCGAATCGTGCGACATGCCGGTAGTTGTGGACACGGCTTTGGTGCAACAGTTCATCGCATTCACAATTGGCACGCATCGAGATACCGTTCGGATGAGCTTTGAAGATTTTCGCCGTCTGGCAAAGCCCACAGTTGCGTCAATTTGTATCCGGCGCGCGGCCGAAGTCATGAAACCGATATTGGTAGTCTACGCGACTTGGCATGGCCAGACGAAGCGCATTGCCGAGCACGTAGCGGCAAGGTTGAAGGCGCGTGAATTGGCGGCCGAATTAGTGGACGTGTCGATCCGGTGCCGGACGACTTTTCGATGTCTACTTATGGTTCCGCGATAGTGTGCGCTTCGCTGCATTTTGCAAAGCACGAATCGGAGATTCGCAGGTTTGTAAAGGCTCACCGGGCGGAGTTAGATGCGATACCGTCCACCTTCCTATCGGTGAGCTTGTCAGAGGCGGGAGTGGAGAGTGACACGATTTCCCAAGAGAAGCGCGAACAAGCGGCGGCGGATGTGAAGCGATATATGGAGGCGTTTTTCGAAGAGACGGGATGGCGTCCGGCGCGCATCAGACCTATTGCAGGCGCTCTCCGATATCGCAGCTACAATTTTGCCGTGCGCTTCATGATGAAGCGCGTGGCGAAGAGTGTGGGTCAGCCGGACTGACACGTCTCAGAATTATGAGTTTACGAATTGGGCGGCGCTGGACCAAATGATTGAAGATTTGGTGGAAAGCCGGTATTTAACTTCAGCAGCCTAGTGATGGTGAGGGCGGACATTTGAGAGTTGGGTGTCCGCCTTTTGTGTGTTCAGGTGCGATGCCATAGACTGTGGCTGTGATGAAGTGCATTACGACTCACGTCGGCGGGTGGTACTAACTGGAGAGTTTTGTGGTGAACCCTTGTCCACGCACTGAGCCGTCCGGCCGCATATGTCTCTCCGAAGTTCCGCTAATCTCATAGGATTATCAATGCAGATGCGAGGTCAATGCGTTGAGCTTAACGTCCGCCTGATGAAAGAGGACATAGACGTGGTCCGCCCATCTTACGCCAAGCTACCAGCTGATGGGAACTTCGAGGAGTTACCACCTCCGTACTATGATCCGGAAAATGACACATGGGAGTTCCACCATCGTTAATCGTAGGGGCTGAGATACAACACTGGTCGTCCGGCGATGCTGGTAGCTGTTCCAACTCAAGCGTTCCGCTCTTAATATTGCAAAGGTTGCGAAAGAGCAGCGTTCTCAGTTTCTACTCAGTCTGACTAATGAATTTACCATCGCAGCCCACAGCACTTATGTTTCCGGAAGCGATGCAGTGGAATCACCTGTACCGAACTAGGCCAGTATATCGAGTTGCTCCACCGTGTCCTTGCAAACCTACGGGACTTGCTTAGTGGTTCAGACGAAACTGTCTTGGTTGGGAGGTTGTCGTTGAGGCAAGCCGACTGATGCTTGCCCGTTGAAGCTGCCTATCGCCGAGTTCAGGAGTTGATGGGCATATCATCCTAGCCGTTGAGAATGGCCTCGCAAGCGTTGGACACTTCTCAACGGCTAGGATGATATGCCCATCAACTCCTGAACTCGGCGATAGGCAGCTTCAACGGGAAGCATCAGTCGGCTTGCCTCAACGACAACCTCCCAACCAAGACAGTTTCGTCTGAACCACTAAGCAAGTCCCGTAGGTTTGCAAGGACACGGTGGAGCAACTCGATATACTGGCCTAGTTCGGTACAGGTGATTCCACTGCATCGCTTCCGGAAACATAAGTGCTGTGGGCTGCGATGGTAAATTCATTAGTCAGACTGAGTAGAAACTGAGAACGCTGCTCTTTCGCAACCTTTGCAATATTAAGAGCGGAACGCTTGAGTTGGAACAGCTACCAGCATCGCCGGACGACCAGTGTTGTATCTCAGCCCCTACGATTAACGATGGTGGAACTCCCATGTGTCATTTTCCGGATCATAGTACGGAGGTGGTAACTCCTCGAAGTTCCCATCAGCTGGTAGCTTGGCGTAAGATGGGCGGACCACGTCTATGTCCTCTTTCATCAGGCGGACGTTAAGCTCAACGCATTGACCTCGCATCTGCATTGATAATCCTATGAGATTAGCGGAACTTCGGAGAGACATATGCGGCCGGACGGCTCAGTGCGTGGACAAGGGTTCACCACAAAACTCTCCAGTTAGTACCACCCGCCGACGTGAGTCGTAATGCACTTCATCACAGCCACAGTCTATGGCATCGCACCTGAACACACAAAAGGCGGACACCCAACTCTCAAATGTCCGCCCTCACCATCACTAGGCTGCTGAAGTTAAATACCGGCTTTCCACCAAATCTTCAATCATTTGGTCCAGCGCCGCCCAATTCGTAAACTCATAATTCTGAGACGTGTCAGTCGGCTGACCCACACTCTTCGCCACGCGCTTCATCATGAAGCGCACGGCAAAATTGTAGCTGCGATATCGGAGAGCGCCTGCAATAGGTCTGATGCGCGCCGGACGCCATCCCGTCTCTTCGAAAAACGCCTCCATATATCGCTTCACATCCGCCGCCGCTTGTTCGCGCTTCTCTTGGGAAATCGTGTCACTCTCCACTCCCGCCTCTGACAAGCTCACCGATAGGAAGGTGGACGGTATCGCATCTAACTCCGCCCGGTGAGCCTTTACAAACCTGCGAATCTCCGATTCGTGCTTTGCAAAATGCAGCGAAGCGCACACTATCGCGGAACCATAAGTAGACATCGAAAAGTCGTCCGGCATCATCGACACGTCCACTAATTCGGCCGCCAATTCACGCGCCTTCAACCTTGCCGCTACGTGCTCGGCAATGCGCTTCGTCTGGCCATGCCAAGTCGCGTAGACTACCAATATCGGTTTCATGACTTAGGCCGCGCGCCGGATACAAATTGACGCAACTGTGGGCTTTGCCAGACGGCGAAAATCTTCAAAGCTCATCCGAACGGTATCTCGATGCGTGCCAATTGTGAATGCGATGAACTGTTGCACCAAAGCCGTGTCCACAACTACCGGCATGTCGCACGATTCGCTAAACGGCGGCATCGCGCCCACTTCGCAATCGGGGAACAGCAGCGCCAACTCGGCTTCATCCGCAAGCCGCAAATACGTTATCCCCAACAAGTGGCTGAGTTTCGCCAAGTCAACGAATTCATCCGCGGGAACCACTGCAAGGCCATAATTACCGCCGCTGTAGAACACCACAGTCTTGGCGAATTCGTGCGCGGGCACCTTATCCGCATTGGCAGTCTCGTATGCGGTCTGTGCACGATTATGGACTGAATGTGAGTATCGGATGTTCATCTGGTCTAGATATTCCAGCCATCCGCTAATGACTTGCATAACATCCTCCCATCCGGCGGCGTGCAATCATCTTGCCACCGGCTTTGCCTTTCGTTTCACCCTGCGTTTCACAAGCCCAAAATCATCTGCGCTTGTTAGCGCACCAATCTGGTCTTTAAGGCGCAGGCGGTACGTGACGCGGACTCGTCTTGATTCCATCCCGATCGATACTCTCGTTCATCAGCCGCACTGTCCTTCTAAAGCCAATCGATAGCTTCGGAAAACACGCCAGCGAATAACGGCAGGTCTCAACCAGCCCTTCACCGTCATCCGTCATCCGGAAAAATATTTCCTTCATGATCAGCTTCGTCAGCATTGCTTTGCCCTCTTACATGGCAACCGCTTCAATCTATTGGCAATTTCAAGTCCACCGCATTGGCATCTCACATGCACTACGCATGCCGGGTTATGTTCGATTTTGGCCAAATTCTATTTCCGGTAGATTTCTCGGAAAATGCACGCCAAGCTGCTTCATACGTTTCTTGGATCGCCGCCAAATATCACAGCAAGGTGACCATCGTCCACGTGTTGGAACCGAATGTCTCTTCTCCCATCGCGCCCGAATCGTACCAACAGTTGATTTGTCAGCACCGCGAAGACGCTTTGAAGGATTTTGCTCTGGAGGAATTCAGTGCGCTCTCTACGCTTCGCATCATGCAACAAGGTGATCCCGCGCATAGCATCGTTCATTACGCCAACACGCACAACATCGGGCTCATTCTGCTTCCGAATCGCGGCCTCGGAGACTTCCGTTCCCTTTTGCTTGGTTCGGTTACCTCAAAGGTTCTGCATGAAAGCGCCTGCCCAGTCTGGACCACCGCTCATGCCAGCCATCTGGAGAAAAAGATAGAGCACATTGTCTGTGGCGTTGACTTGTATTCAGATCTCGCACTCATCATTCAAGCCGCCAGCGAAATGGCCGCTTATCTTGGCGCCAGCGTTCAAATTGTCCACGCTGTTGCCGCCCCTGAAGTTCGAACCGGCAGCAGCCTGGACGACCATCTCAAACAATTTCTGCTGGACAAAGCAACTGAAGCCATTGTCAAGGCGCAGCAACAGGCCGGGACAGACTGGCCCTTCACCATCGAAGGCGGATCTGTCCCTAGTGTTCTCCGTCAAGCCGCCGAACACGTCCATGCGGATCTTGTCGTCATCGGTCGCGGCCACGTCCAGGCGAGCTTTGGCCGCTTCCGCACACATTTAGCCAACATCATTCAGCAGTCACCGTGCCCGGTGCTGAGTGTTTGAAGAAAGGAGTCTCCGTATGCACACGCTAGTCCTGGTCCGCCATGGTGAAAGCACTTGGAACATGGAGGATCGCTTCACCGGCTGGACCGACGTCGATCTCAGTCCAAAAGGTCGCAACCAAGCTGCGCGAGCTGGCCAGATTCTCCGGCACAACGGATTCGCCTTCGACATTGCGTTTACTTCTGTGCTCAAACGCGCCATCCGCACGGTATGGCTAGTTCTCGACGAAATGGACCTGATGTGGGTTCCGGTGCGCAAATGCTGGCGCTTGAACGAACGCCACTACGGAGACTTGCAAGGATTGAACAAAGCCGAGACTACCGCCAAATTTGGACTCAATCAAGTCAAACTCTGGCGTCGCAGTTACGACATCCCGCCCCCGCTGCTGGACTTGCGCGACCCGCGATCGCCCAGCCAAGATCCTCGCTATCGCTTCTTGCGTCCGGATGAACTGCCGGTCGGCGAAAGTCTGCGCGACACGGCATCGCGACTCTGGCCTTGCTGGCAGCATGAAATCGCTCCCGCTTTGCGCCGCGATGAAAAGGTACTTATTGTCGCGCACGGTAACAGCCTTCGCGCCCTCATCAAATATCTGGACAATATTTCCGACGAAGCCATTCCGAACCTCGAAATTCCCTATGGCGTTCCGCTTGTCTACAGCCTGGGTCCAGATCTGCGCCGCATTGAAAGCCATTATTTAAACGATCCTGACGTCTCAACAGCCAAAGCCCATTTGGCCGCAGCGGCGTCTTCTTAGAAATCAATAGGAGTTCCCAATATGAGTCCGCGAACCAAAAAAAATCTGTTGTCCGCTATGGAATGTGATGCCCTAAATTCCGCCAAGTACAGCCGTTTTGCTGCACGCGCGCGCATGGACGACGATTGGCGTCTTGCCAAAGCGTTTCAAGACGCTGCCGACAACTGCCGCACGAACCATTTCGCCAAAGAGGCAAGGCTCGACGCACTCATCAACAATGATCCAGATAACCTGCGGAACTCTATAGCCACAGAACAAGGCCAAATCGTCATGTACCGCCAGTTTGAACGCGATGCCGCCAACGACGGAGAAATGGACGTTGCCGCCGCTTTCGAACGCATTATCCGAGACAAAGAACAACGCTGTGCCGAATTTCAGAAAATCCTCGAATCGCTAGGGATCCACAGCAACTTCGAAACACGATCTCGCACCGAATTACGCGACTGAACTAAGCGGTTTCCCGCTGACTTTCGCGCCCTTGTCATCGCATTACTTGCCCGAACCCGATATCACCGCACTTGAATAATCTCGTGGGCCGAACCGCTGGCTGCCGATGTTCTAAACTCTGAATTGCACCTCCGCACGTCATTGCTGGCACTTACTTTGCTGGCAAACCATCTCGTTGCTCAATCGCCCGCCGTTCATTACGTGGGACCTGAAGTCTGCGGTTCCTGCCACACAAAAATCTTCGAGAGCCAATCCAAAACCGCTATGGCTCACACTTGGCATGGAAACATGGCTACCCTTGCGCCGCTTACTTTCGACGAAGGCAAAGATACGGCTTCCAGCAAAAAGGTGCATTACGAGGTCCGACGAAGCGGTAACATCATTGAGTTTTCGGTAGCAAGTCCGCCGGAGCCTGCCTTAACTTTGCCTGTTCAAGCGATGGTTGGCGGCGAGCGCCACGGCTTGAGTTTCCTGCTTGGCGTGGATCAATTGGGTGGCATTGCGCTGGAACGTCTAGCCGTGATGGAGGCTCGCTATGCGCTCTCTCATACTGGCACTCTTGTTCTCTCTCCTGGATTTCGCAAAGATCTGCCCCTTGATAGGGAAGACGAACTGGGCAGGGTGCTAAGCCCCAGATTCGAACTCCGCTGTCTAACCTGTCACGGCAAGCCCGGCACGCTGGGCGCGGGCAATCAAGGGGGAGTCCGTTGTGAAAGCTGCCATGGCGAAGGCTCCGAGCACGTTAGCTCGTTCACAACGCTTGGCGCTCAATTGATCAGGCCCAAGAAGTTGCGGGGCGACGCCATCATCGAAGTCTGCGCCCAGTGCCACAGCGGCCTGGATCCCGCAGGCCACTCTGATCCGATGCCCGCAGATCTTCTTGTGTCCAGCCAAGTGCCGGCTATTCGCCATTCGGAATGTTATATCCAAAGCGGTAAGCAACTGACATGCACGTCGTGTCACAATCCGCACGAGGATTCAAAAACCGTCGCTGAATCGTCAGTCAACGTTTGCCTCCGCTGCCATTCGCAATCTGTCCCGCAACATGCTGCAATCTGCCCTATCAACCAGACACAAGGTTGCGTCGGATGTCACATGCCGACCGTACAATCCGATTCATTCCGCCTTGCCGATCATTGGATCAGGGTTCATCCGGAATCCGGGCCACCTGTGCAGACTCGCAATAAAGATTTCGCCTCGCAAGTGATTCCCAAGCGCGAGTATCTCCGTTTGATCGTAGTGGATAGTGACGGCAAAATGAAAACCGTGCAAGCACGTCTGGCGAAAGGAGATTCCTTCAGCACGGTCGCCCACGACCTTTCTATTGATCCCACCGCGCCTGGCGGAGGCTTCATTGGAGATATGGCGCTGGCCGATATGGACCCACAGCTAGCGGCTGCGGTCGCTCACTTGGCGCATGACGCCAACAGCGATGTAGTTCACATTAGCAGCAACCAAATGATTCTGCATCGCTCTATCTCGAGATTTCAAATGGAAAGCTGACCAATTGTTCCAAGAGGCCGTGGAACTCAATAATCGAGGAGAGCGCACTGCCGCAGTGGCTAAGAACCAACAGGCGCTGGATGAGTATCCTTATTTGTTGCGCGGCCTCATTCTGATGGGACAATGTTGGGGCAAGCGGGCGATCTAAGCCGAGCCTCGCAAGTATTGGCGTTCGCTGCGCAGTCTTATCCACAAGATGCACCCAGCGAATTCAATCTGGCGCTCACATTGGCGAAACAGCCTGCAAATGAAATTGAGGCAGTGCGCCGCACCAGCTTGACCCGGAAATTGGGTCCCCCGCATACGAAAGTCTAGGCGCGCGCACTGTACACCACCGGACAAACATGCGGAAGCCATCGCCACATTTTGGACTCGGCCTTCAGATTGATCCGCTGTCTGCCGTCCTCTATTACGATCTCGGGCTTGCGCTAAAGGACCAAGGCGACACTGCCGGTTCCACGAAAGCATGGCCCTCGCCAAAATCGGAACCTCGACAGCCACTCGTAGGCAGCCCTAATAGTTGGGTAACATTCATCTGAAAATTCCGAGCTACGATTCTGCTTCGCCCTTCTACTACAAGGGTAGTAGCATTAACTAACCGGATGGTAGAACCGGTGTCGAAGCCTAAACTCACAAAGCTGGAACTTCAAATACTAGATATTCTCTGGGCTCGTGAGACGGCTTCTATTCGTGAAATTCAAGAGTCGTTTCCAGAACCTCGTCCGGCCTACACAACAATTCAGACAACGATATATCGAATGGAAGAGAAGAAGGCGTTGCGCCGCGTGCGCAAGATCAGCAACGCTCATATTTTTGAACCGATTGTGTCGCGAGACGTAACGCGGCACCGGTTGCTGGATGAGATTCTCGGTTTCTTCGGCGGTAAAGCCCAGCCGATGATGGCCCAACTGGTCGACGCTGGGAAGCTAACTCTCAATGAGTTCGAGAGTTGGAAGCCATGATCAAGCGCCGTGAATCGGAAGGGAAACAGAAAGGACGCGGGTCGCAAAATGCTTCCTGAACTAACCAATCATCTATGGCAATCGACCATATTCGCATTGATCGCAGCCGCAATAAGTATAGGGTTCCGAAAGAATCGCGCCCATGTACGTTATTGGTTGTGGCTAAGTGCGTCTCTGAAATTCCTTCTGCCGTTCGCATTCCTGATCGGTCTCGGTAGACACTTCGATTGGAATTCGGAACATAGTGTGACACACACGCCTCCGGTTGTTGCCTTTTCAATGGTACAAATCAGTGAACCGTTTTCAAACGCCGCGCTTGTAACTGATCCCACTGAACATGTGAATGATTGGTGTATCAGGTCGATCATTGGGGTCTGGGCAGTCGGATTTGCAACGATTGTGCTGATACGTGTCCGAGGTTGGAGACGTATTCGGGAGGCGGTACGCCAAAGCACTCCACTAAATGTTGCTGGAAATGTCCAAATTCGTTCTTCGTATTCATTGCTGGAGCCAGCTCTCGTTGGCGTTTTTCGACCCATTCTCCTCATGCCAAGTGGAATCGCAGAACGCCTGGAACCAGCGCAAATGAAAGCTGTGGTTGCTCATGAGTTATGCCACGCCCGAAGGCTGGACAATCTAACTGCGACCCTTCATATGCTTGTCGAAGCGCTTTTCTGGTTTCATCCGCTAGTGTGGTGGATCGGCGCGCGTCTGATAGCAGAACGCGAGTTAGCCTGCGATGAAGCCGTGCTTAGCCTCGGCAATGAGCCGCAAACTTACGCTGAAGCCATTCTGAACGTTTGCAAGAACTATTTGGAAATCCCATTAACGTGTGCGGCGGGTGTAACCGGTTCCGATCTCAAAAAACGGATTCAGGCGATTTTGAAAGGCTGCGTTGCTCGCGATTTGACTGTCACCAAGAAACTCGTCCTGGCCGGAACTGCGTTTGCCGTCTTCGGCTTACCTGTGATGGTTGGCGTCTTGGGTGCGCCCCAAGTTGTTGCGCAATCACGCATCCCCACGCCTGCTTACCAACTTATCTCCATTCGCACCTGTCCCGCTTTTCGCAAAGGCGCAGTCCAGGACTGGGCTCCCGGAATACTACACTCCGAATGCACAACGGTGGAGCGTTTCATTCAGCAAGCGTACGGCCTCTTCGCCGACGGCAACATGAATTCTGCGTCATCGCTCGGTGTCAGCGGGGGCCCAGCTTGGACCACATCGAATCTTTACGAGATCGATGCGAAAGCGGATGGAAATACGGCGCACACCGTGATGAATGGCCCGGTTCTAAAGGCCATTCTCGAACGGGATTTCAAGCTAAAGCTCCATATGGAAAGTAGAGAGGTGCCTGTTTATGCGCTGACGGTCGCCGCCGGTGGTTCGAAACTTCAGCCGTTTACTGGTACCTGCACTCCCAGGAATTTCAACAACCTACCTACGGCTGAAGATTGCGGCACCACCCAGCTACATTCGGGTGGATTTGCACTCCAAGCTGCTACCGTTGCAGACCTTTGCGCAGGCTTCTCTGTATTGTTGAATCGGACGGTTATCGACCGCACTGGCCTTCAGGAAAGATTCAACATGCGTCTTGAGCTTCCTGCTGGCGATCGCGCTCTGCTAGAACTCCCCCGCGCCCTGCCCGCCGTAAGTGACCCGACGCAACCCTTTCCGCCTCCACTTTCCTTTTCTGGCGCAAAAGCATCTATGGCACTCGTGGGTCTCAACCTCGCGCCTGGTCGCGGACCCGGCGATTTCCTTGTTATCGACGCAATCGAAAAACCGGCAACAAACTAAAGCCGTCAACTCACGCATAAAATTCTCAAAAACTTTTTGAGAGAATTTCCTAGCTCCTGCTACTAGCCTTCCATCGTGAACTCCGCTTGCGCTTCACAAACATTGACGGGTACTATTCCGCAGCCTTATATAAAGGTGGATCGTGGGGATGCCGACTGATCCGGATTTCATCCCGCGCGACTTCCATCTCCTGAAGCAGCTAGCCCGCCGCTATCAGGATCTCGATGAAGATGCCTCCCGGGCCATCAGCTATTGCCTTGGCATGCGCGTATCTTTAGATGAGCATATCTTCCGCTGGCGCACGCTGGAGCCTGAATCCGATCCAGCTTCCTTGCCTGGCCATGAGGACCGGCAAGAGCGCTTACTTCAATTCAACCGTTACCGTGAATTGTTCGCCTTGGAAATCAGCGGCGCACGCCAGCTTTATCGTGAAGCCATGGCACGTGACCAGGATTGGTCCTCCTTGCCCGATTACCTCGCCGAATCGCTGTTTCTCGGGTTTCAAAGTTGCGCACTCCACCTGGCGGGCTTGTTCTATCGTTTACGAATTCCCGGAGCTTCGGACATCTGCGACGCGGCTGCCTACGGCATGGTGCGCCAAGTCTACTTTCGCCCAGAACGTGCCGCGTGAGCGCGTGTTCTGAAGCCACCCTCACGCCGATTATTCACTAAATGTCGCTTGGCCTCATCCAACGCAGGCCACGCTTCTGCTACCTCACCCGCTGCCGATAATCCCACCGCCCAAGCCAGATACAAAGCGCAAATCACAGCCATTCGTATCTCATCTATCAGTCGTTGCTGGGCCAGCGGCATCAAATTAGCAATGGCATAAACGCTGAAATATGCGGCCAAAAGCACCGTGTGTCGAATGATGTTGGAAGGTAGTTTTCGTAAAGGGGAAGGGAAGTATGCCAAGAATGCAACCGCCAGCACCAATCCTCCTGCCAGCAGCGTGTCCACCAATCTATAGCAAATTAGCAACGAAAGAAACACCGGAGCAGTCCGCAACTGCGCCAATTCATGCGGCAAACCCGATAACGAAATCAGAGCCGTGACCAAGATTGCAACTGCAAAAAGTTTCGTGGCAAACGACCCAATCTGTGGATACAGTCGCGTGATCGCTCGATAGCAAGCTACGCCCGATACAGCTTGGGTAATAAAAATAGCGGGCAGCGTTGCCTCCCAAATCCAGGTGTACTTCATGCTGTAAAGCGGCACAGACGCCAGCAGCAAATCGCGCCCCAGCATGGTTCCTTGCATCACCCCAAACGCCGTGAAGGGTGCCCGCCCAATTAATCGCTCGCGAATTAGCTTTAGTATCACGCAGGCGCACAACGCGCTCGACCCGTACCAAAGCATGGTCTCCATGCCTATGCAGTGCGCTCCGTACCCCGAAATTCTCAACCGGGGTATCGCTAAGAAAACGGGGGCCAAACCGCAACCCCCGTGATCCCTCAATTTCAAAAGGTAACAACAATGAAAAACAAACTCATCCAATCGCTGTTCTCTCCATCCAACCTCGCCTAGTTGTGAATAGGCGGGGTCGGCGGATCAAACATAGCGATCAAAGTGAGCAAAAGTTCAACCATATATCTCCTCTGCGCGGCAGTTCCACGCGACTCAAACCTACCAGCCGTGTACGCCCATCCTATTTTCCTGCCGCCTCGCCCCGAGGCAATATCCACAGCCTAAAGTATTGAAAGTAATCCGCTTAATCAATATTGACCGAAAACTCAAACTTTTGTGACTAGCTTTTATCTCGAACTCTAGTTTTCCCTCTCAGCCCGCTTCACTTCCCGTTAACGCTCGACACCTCCAATCCGTCTTGTCCACGGATTTCAAAATTGAACTCCAGAATTGAGCAACGAATGATCAAATATCTCGCCGCCCTAACCACCTTCGCCTGCCTTGCAGCCGATCTCCTCGCAGGCGCGCTCACTCTCGTCATCGGCAACCCCGCCGCCAACCCCGAAGTCCAAACAAAACACGGGGTCGCCCTCGTCCAAATCACCGCCTGCCATTCGCCAGAAAAAACCCGCGTCACCGCCACCGCTACTGGCGAAATCAACGGCAAGCAACAAGTCATCCCGCTGAAAGTCATCGCGCTTTCCACACCCGGCCTCTACACCGTCACTCGCGAATGGCCCACCGGCGGCTCCTGGGTCATCAAGTTCGTCGCCACCAATCCCGACTACGCCAACTACGCCACGGGCGCGCTCATTCCAGTCAAAGACAACGCGGTCGAATGGACCCACGCCAAAACATACTTCCACAATCCCGACGCCAACGATATCGCCGCTCTGCTGGAATAATGTCAGCAACGTGTAGATGACTTCCGAGTCGCGGACAACCGAAGCCGCGTTCGTCAAACAGGCGCAAGCCGGTGATCGCGCGGCCTTCGGCACTCGTATCGGCAATTCCGACCACTCGTTAGCGGCATCTTGTTATCTCACGCCGATTTCCGCCTCGCCGAAGATCTGATGCAAGATGTGTTCGTTTTCGCGCCCTCGAACGCCTACCTGCCCTTCGCGAATCCACAACCTTTCGGAGCCTGGCTCGTCGCCGTCGGCCGCAACACCGCCCTCGTCGGCACCACAACGGCAAACTGTTCGTGTGGCGCAAAGCTTCGCCGCCATCGGCCGTCCCCGATCGCGAGGGCTTCGCCATCCTCGATTCCATCAAAGCTCTTCCCGAAACATATCGCGAAACTCTTGTTCTTCGCTTGGTGGAAGGCTTCACGGAGCCGAAATTGCCGCCCAAACCGGCCTCAGCTCCCGACTCTGTCCCGAGTTGAGTTCTTGCCGTGGCATTGAAAATGCTCGGCTCACTCCTCGAAACAGGAAAAGCTGTATGAATGAAGACTACCTTTTGGAACCGCAGCGGTACGGCCGATCTGGAAATCGTCCACCTGGAACAACTTCTCGCGCCCCTGCGCCATCAGTTCGCAAGCCGCCGTGGATTGCTCCTTTGAGTACTCGCCCCCGCCGCCCTCATCGTCATCTCTCTCGCCGCCAGTCTGTTCTTTCCGCACAGAGCCGAACTAACCGAATTGGAACTTCGTAAGACCAAGGCCTCCCCACCGTTGCAGTTAGAAAAGGTCAACTCATCGAAACTCCACGTGGTGTCCAAGCCACACTCAAATCAAACGACGTAGGCGAAGTCAAAAACGAATCCGGCGCGCGCGTTGGCATCGCCGATTCCGCCAAGTCCGAACAACGCTTCTCCCTCGAACGCGGAACCCTCACGCTTTCATTTGGGCGCCGCCCACTCGATTTGTCGTCGATCTGTCCGCCGCCCGTGCCGTTGATCTTGGCTGCCAATATACTCCAATGTTGCTCCAGATGGTACCAGACTACTGCGTCACCATAGGGATGGGTGGGCTTCAAAATGCCACGGACTTGAATCCTTCATCCCAGCCGGAGCCCAGTGTCGAATCTACAAAATCAAGCGGCGCTGGCACCCCTTTATTTAACAAAATGCCTCGGCTACTTTTATCGAATCCCTCCGACACACGAGAGGGCGATGCCAACGTCACTAGATGCAGTGATTTACCAAGCTCGAACACGAAGACGCCCTAACTCTCTGGCACCTCCTCCCTCGCACCCAAGGCTCTACGCGTGCCAAACTCTCCTCCTCCCTTTCGCCGCCAAGGTAAGACTTCCCTCCCGACGCCACTCCAACCGCCGTCGTCCGCGGGGGGAGATCCGCCTTCGATACCACCTGGAACGCTCTAAACCTAGGCGAAGTCGCTTGGTAGCGAATCTGGAAACAATCCAGGCCACCGACCACCGCTGCCTGATCATCAAGCAGTCATCAATATAAAAAGGGCGAGATCCGAACCCACGCAAACCTCCGATCCTTAGCCGCTACCAGCGTCGCCGCGGCAATCCCACCGCCCATCGCCGCTCCCCTCGAAACGCTTCTCCTACAACCAAGTCCAACTTCAAGACTCCGCCGCTCGAAAAACGAGCAAGATCCAATCAAAATCACAACTTCTTCCTCGACCTGGTGACAACCGCCTTCTGAAAATCTTCCGTCAACGCGCCGGACTCCCCGCTCCAGGAGGACGATACGGCGAGCTGGCCTGTGACGATTTTTGTCCCGGCGCCCACTTCGCCAATATGTCTCAGCTTTGGCCCCGTTTCACCCAAGCTACTAACTCCGCTCCACACCCGCGCCAAAGTACACAGCCTCCATCACAGGCTTCTCCGAAACTCTCGCTCTGGCAAAATCTTCTCGGATCCTCCGCTACCCCGGCTTACACCTACGACAAACTCGTACTCACGGCCCTCATTGATGCTCACTCCCTCATCGGCGATCCGGACGCCGTCAAAATCCTGTATGCAACCACTAACACGGCTCGTCCCCACATGCCCGAACGCGCTCTTACCATGGAAGAGCACACACACGACCCCACAAAGACGAAACCTACACTTGGGACGAGACCTACACCCTAGCCGAAAATCTCTTCCTCGCCTATGAACGCACCGGTGACCCTCTCTTTTACGACATGGGTAAGCGTTTCTTGCTCGACAAGACTTTCTTTGATCCGCTCTCTGAAGATCAAAATGTCCTGCCCGGCCTCCATGCCTATAGCCACGTCAACGCACTCAGTTCCGGAATGCAAGGCTACTTCAAACTCGGCGATCCTAAATATCTCCGCGCCGTAACCAATGCTGTCAATCGCATCTGGAAAGAGCAAAGCTTCGCTACCGGTGGCTGGGGTCCCAACGAAGCTTTCGTCGAACCGGGCAAAGGTTTATTAGGGGCCAGCTTGACCGACACAAACCGCAGCTTCGAAACCCCTTGCGGCGCGTATGCCCACTTCAAAGTCATGCGCTACCTTCTGACTCTTACGCGCGACCCTCGCTATGGCGACAGCATGGAGAAGGTTCTCTACAACACTGTCCTAGGCGCAAAACCCATTAAAGAGGATGGTTCCAGCTTCTACTACTCCAACTATCAACACGCCGCCCACAAAACTTACCGTCTCCCTATTGCTGACTCGCCCTACCGCTGGGATCATGATGCCCGCTGGCCATGCTGCTCCGGCACCCTGCCGCAAATTGCTGCGGACTATTTAATCAGCACCTACTTCCAGTCCTCCGACGGAATCTATATCAACCTATATGTGCCCTCTATATTGCGCGCTAACTCGCTAACGTTGACACAGAAAACCAATTACCCACGCGAGAACCATTCGAAATTCACGGTATCTGCGGCCACCCCCATTGAAAAGACATTTTACTTCCGAATCCCAGCGTGGAGCGGGCAAGTCCAGCTCGCTTTCAGTAAATGGAAAACGAGTAACAACAGAACTGCAGTCCTCCTCCTTCGCACCGCTCAAGCGCACTTGGCGAAACGGAGACCGCATCGAACTAGATATCCAACAGCCTGTAACTCTTCAACCGGTTGATCCACAAACTCCAAACCAAGTAGCCATCGTCAAAGGGCCGCAGGTGCTGTTTGCCATTGCCGAAACTCAACCCACCATAACCTCAGACTTCAAGCTCACAGACCTCACCCTTCGCCCGTTCACCGAAATCAATGACGAGACGTATCAAACGTACATAAAACTGAAATCCTAGGCACTCTGCAGGTAAAAATGCCGGTGAGTTGTTATCCGTAACGTTTTTGGTAGGGGATGTGTCCACAAGTTGAAAGGCATTCCAAACAAATGGAAAAAGAACAAGTCACTGGCAAGTTGGACGAATTGAAGGGGAAGGCCAAGCAGGGCATCGGCAAACTAACTGGCAATCCTGATCTGCAGGATGAAGGTACGGTCGATGAACTGAAAGGACACGCAAAGCAAGCGTACGGTGCGGTCAAAGGCGCAATCAGGAGAACCGATAAGGAAGATCCAACGGTACGGCGTCCGTAGATTCGATTCGAAAAGAGTTACCACTCCAGATGAAAAGGCCCTAGCCAAGAAGGTTGGGGCCTTTTCAGTTTGGAAACAGAGTTCTGGTGGCCTGTGGCGCTCCATCCGCTCAATGAAAGAATGTTCTGATAAACTCAGCTCCAAAAAAATGCACCGACGTCGGTTTCTTCACCAAATCACCGCTGCCCTTGCCCCGCTCACTTCCCTTTCAGCCCAATCGCCGAACCCCTGGCGCACCTTTCAATTAACCACCCAAGTTGAAATTCTCAATCCTGCGGCCCAACCCGAATCTGGATCCCGACCCCGCTTCTCCAGGACACCCCTTTTCAGCGCAACCTCTCCACCAGCTCTACAGGCGAAGGCGCCGAAATCCAACTCGCCAAAGGTACTGATGAGTCTCTCGGCATCGTTACCGCCGAATTTCCAGCTAATTTCAAACCCGCGCTCACCGTAATCACCCGCGTCGCCACGCGCAGTTGGTCCGTCCCAATTGACAAATCAGCAGGCTCCCGGCCTCACGCATCAGCCGCAGAGCTACAGCCGTTCCTCCAACCCTCAAAGAGTTTGCCAATCGATGGCATCGTCAAACAAACCGCCGATCAGATTACCAGGAATGCCAAAACCGATCGCGACAAAGCGCAAACCATCTATGACTGGATCGTCGATAATACCTATCGCAACCCCAAAATACGTGGCTGCGGCCTCGGAGACATTCGCTTCATGCTCGAATCCGGAGACCTAGGCGGTAAATGCGCCGACCTCAATGCCCTTTTCGTCGGCCTTGCACGTGCTTCCGGACTTCCCGCACGTGATCTCTACGGCGTCCGGGTCGCTCCCTCCCAACTTGGCTACAAGAGCTTGGGCGCTTCCTCCTCAAATGTGACCAAAGCACAACACTGCCGCGCCGAAGTGTATCTCACCAACTACGGCTGGGTTCCGGTGGACCCTGCCGACGTCCGCAAAGTCATGCTCGAAGAACCTCCCGGCAATCGTCCTCTCTCCGACCAACTCGTCGCCGCCGCTCGCCGTCGCCTCTTCGGCGCTTGGGAAATGAATTGGATCGCCTACAACTACACGCAAGATGTCATTCTTCCCGGCGCCAGCGATCCCCCTTTGCACTTCTTCATGTACCCACAAGCTGAAACTCGCGACGGCCGGCTAGACTGCTTGAATCCAGACACTTTCCGCTATCAAATTACCGCTGAAGAACTGTAGCTAATTCCCCCGCTAAGCCCATCCAAACCGGCCATCGAAATCCCAACATCGGACATTGCCCGCTTACGGCCATTCCTCTTTCATACAATGCTTTCAATGCTTTAGACTTCGGCAACTGAACTGCCCATAAACCGATGATGTCGATTCTGCAGGATCTCCTCTACGGCTGGCGAAACCTATCAAAAACTCCCGGGTTCCTTGTCATCGCCGTTCTTTCACTGGCGCTTGGAATTGGGGCTAACACAGCCCTTTTCACCCTCCTCTACAGTGCGCTTTACCGGGCTCTCCCGGTTGACGATCCCGAGACGTTGATCATCTTCAACGATCCAGCCCAGTCCGGCATCAGCATGGGCGAAAATTCTGGTGAGCGCGGCATGATGACCTGGCCGGAGTTCCAGGACTTGCATCAAGTGCAAGCTATGCAAGGCTTATTCGCAGCGGAAGCCCAGTTGCCCAGACACCACATCCGCATTGGCGGCGCGCAAGAGGATGCAACCACCAAGATGGTTTCCGGCGCCTACTTTTCAGTCCTGGGTATCCAGCCTCAAATAGGCAGATTTTTCTCTGAAGATGCGGACAAGAGCTTCGGCGGCTCACCCTATCTAGTTCTGAGCGACGACTACTGGGGGCGCCGTTTCGGACGCGATCCCAGCGTCATTGGCAAAAGCATCGTCATTCAAAAAACCGCCTTCGACATCATCGGAGTAGCGCCGCGCGGATTTTCCGGCGAAACAGTGGGCCAAAACCCCGACTTCTGGTTACCTTTGTCTATGCAGATGCAAGTGATGCCTGGAATGGATTTCTTGCATCCCTATTCAGACCCCACTACAAAGATCATGTGGCTGCACGTGTTCGGTCGGCTAAAGCCTGGTGTCAACCTCGCAACCGCGCAAACTCAAGCTAGCGCCATCTTTAAAACCTCGCTCGAAGAAAGCTATCAATCGCTCTCTGGCGAACAAAAAAAAGATTTCATGGATCAGTATCTGAAGCTGCGCCCTGCCTCCACTGGAGCATCCACCCTGCGCACTCGTTTTGCTGAATCGCTTTACGTCATATTCGCCGCCGTCGGCGCTGTGCTCTTAATCTGCTGCGCCAACATTTCAAATTTGCTGCTCGCGCGTGCACAAGCTCGTCAACGCGAAATGATGGTCCGCGTGGCGCTCGGAGCAAGCAAGTTTCGCGTCGTCCGTCAGCTCTTCACCGAAGGCCTGTTATTGTCCTCCATCGGAGCTGCCTGTGGTCTGCTGCTTTCTCAAGCCATCGCGCCCTTACTGCTACGCATGGCTTCTTCCGGCGAAGATGCTATTCATCTTAATTCCAATGTTGATTGGCGGGTACTCGCATTCACCAGCGGCGTAACAATTGTTACTACCGTGATCTGCAGTTTGCTGCCTGCTCTCCGCGCATCGCGTGCTCAAGTGGGAAGCACATTGCGCGAAAGCGGACGCGGCGTCACCTCATCTCGCCGAAGACTGAATACCGGGCGCGCCTTCGTCGCTGCGCAAGTGGCACTCTCCGTCATCCTCCTCATGGGCGCTGGATTGTTTCTGCGCACTCTACTCAATCTCGAAAACATCGACCTCGGCTATAGCAAAGATCGCCTGGCCATGGTCAACATCGATATCGCCGCCGCTGGCTACAAGCCGGAGGCAACCGGACATGTGAATCAGAACCTGCTCGAAAGGCTCCGTGCGCTTCCCGGAGTAAAAGCGGTCACTTACTCGATGAATGGACTCTTTAGCGGTTCTGAATCCGGAGATACCATTTCAGTGGAAGGCTACACTCCCACGGGCAAAGATGACAAGGGTAGCGCGTTTGATTCCATCGGTCCCAACTACTTCTCAGCGCTTGGAATACCTTTGGAGCAAGGGCGCGAGATTGATGACCGCGACGTCCCCAACAGCTTAACCGTGTGTGTTATCAATGATGCCTTCGCCAAACAGTTCTTCGCGGGCCGCAATCCAATCGGAAAACACATAACCGATCTCTACGCCGAGAAGAAGGAAGTTTTTGAAATTGTCGGAGTCGCTAAAAATTCGCGCGATCACTCTTTGCGTGATAAAGTGCGGCCCCGCGTCTTCGCTTCCTTTGCACAGGGCAAGTTCGGGGGGAGAAATGACTTCGCCAACTTCGAAGTGCGTCTTGCCGGCGATTCGGGCGCAGCGCTTCCTGAATTGAAGAACGCCGTGCTGGCCGAAAATTCAAACATAGAAGTTCACACGCGCTTTTTGGCGAAATCGATCAACGAAGAACTCGACCAGGAACGGCTCGTCGCAAACTTCATCATGCTCTTTGGCGGCTTGGCGCTGGCTCTCGCCGCCATCGGCATCTACGGCATTCTTGCGTACGGCGTCACTCAACGCACCAACGAAATCGGCGTGCGCATGGCCATCGGCGCTGCCGTTTCCGACGTCGTCCGCATGATAGCCACCGAAACTATTTGGATGGTTGCTTCCGGCCTCGTCATTGGTCTGCTCGCCAGCTACTTCCTCACGCGCTTGGTCGAAAGCAGACTTTTCGGCGTTACGGCTACTGACCCGGCGGTAGTCGCCGCTGCCGCAGGCACCCTGGCGCTTGTCGGTCTTATTGCTGCCACGCTGCCTGCTCTAAAAGCCTCCCGCATTGATCCAGCCATCGCCCTTCGCGACGAGTAACATTTGATTGCATCGTGTAGCCTCGCCTAATGAGGCACTCAGCGACAATCGAATTGAATGTCAACTAAACCCGGGCCTGATGCTCGCGCCCAACTTGTCAAAGATGCCTGGATCGGCGACGCGGTCTTGTCCCTCTACGTTCGCGAACGCATACTCCGCGAAGATGGCATTCTCGACGGCCCGAAAAGTGTTCGAATGACTTCCAATCAGTTTCTGGGAACGATCGGCGAACCTACGAAAGTGGAAGCCGAAATCGGTCGCCTCTATTGGCAACAAGGACTCGTCGCCGCCTTTGAGTGGATTAGCGCTCGCCTCATACCCGCGTTTGAGAAACAAGAACAGAATCGCCTTCGTAAGGGCCACTAAGGTGGCCGATGCAAAAAAAACTGTCGTGTGCGATGTTTCTTAAGTCTTATGCTCCACAGTAATCGCATCTCGCTGAAGCTCAAAGGCGGTTGATGGGATGAAAAACGAAGAACTTTGCTGGAGGCGCGGATGAGAATCGAACTCATGAATAAAGGTTTTGCAGACCTCTGCCTTACCGCTTGGCTACCGCGCCACAATTGCAACATAGCACATCGCTCGCCTTTTTGGCAGTTTAAGCAATGCCATCACGGGCGCTAGTGTAAGCGAAATCATGTACGGGTTGAACCGCATGCTTACCACAAGTCCTACTGAGGAAGAAGTGAGCCCCCGTCAAACGCGCTTTCTCAGGACTGAAGCGATCTTCCTGCAGTCGCACGGCGCGGTCGCAAGCGAACCTTAGTGGTCAATCGGGCGACGGCTTGAGCCCAGACGCAATCGTGACTACACGCAAAAATTAATTCCATCAAGGTTGCTGACGTCGGTGCAACTGCCAAGAAATAGTTTCCGCTTCGCGCATGGCCATTATCGCTGTCGGCGAAGACAAAGCGCTTCGCGACGCACTATCTCCATTCGGGCTGCCTTTCGATACGGCCAAATAAGAACGCACGGTGTCCGGTACCGGCAAAACAGCTCAACAAATGCTGCGTGGCACACGCCGTCACCGCTATACAATGATGGCGACTCTCGTTCAGACCTCACCGCGATGGACACCTTAACTCGCTTTTCCGATCCACCGAGATTCGATCTCACTGAAGCTCTCTTCCTACGTCTACTTGGCTTCGTTTACCTTGCCGCGTTCGCTTCGTGGTGGCCGCAAATTGTCGGGTTACTTGGCAACCATGGCATTGTTCCAGTGGCCAATGAACTTGTTACGCTGCACAATGAGTTGGGTGCGAAGGCTTATTATTACGTACCCTCGCTCTATTGGTTTAATGCATCCAATGCTGCGCTCACAGGTGTTTGCATCCTTGGCTGTATCAGTGCGCTTATGCTTCTGTCCGGCCTGTTCAGCCGGTACACCGCCGCCGTCTGTTTTCTCCTTTATCTGTCCATCACGACTGCGGGCCAACCGTTTTCTAACTTTCAATGGGACGCCTTGCTGCTGGAATGCGGATTTCTAGCGTTGTTCTCCGGCGCGCCTTGGCTCATTTGGGCATACCGCTTTCTTCTTTTTCGGCTGATGTTCGAATCGGGAGTTGTCAAACTCACCTCGGGCGATCCGAACTGGCGCAACCTGCACGCCCTTCGCTACCATTTCCTAACGCAGCCGCTGCCAGGTCCACTTGCATACTACGCATACCGGCTGCCGAACTGGATACTGGATACCTTCACTGCCGTCACACTGGTTATTGAGCTGGTCGTTCCTTTCCTCCTTTTTCTGCCGGTGCCGTGGAGACGAATAGCAGGCTTGGCTTTTATTGTGCTGCAAGTGGCCATCTTGCTAACGGGCAATTATGCGTTCTTCAATCTGCTGACACTAACGCTCTGCCTGTGGTGTTTTGACGAGGTGACCTACCTGCCGCTGGAGCGCATATTAAAGCGCACATTCCCAACCCAGACGCCCCTTCGTCCCTGGTTCGGCAGAATTGCGAACGCTGTGCTCGCCATCATGATGATTGTTGGCTTGGTACAGGCGGAAGGAACCGCCTTTCCGTCTTCGCGGCATCTGGCGCGTGTAATTACTAGCCCCATCGACTCCCTTGAAGTCATCAACTCCTACGGTCTTTTTGCCGTAATGACGACCACGCGTCCAGAGATCGTTTTGGAAGGTTCGAACGATCTCGTGCACTGGACCGAGTACAGTTTCCGATTCAAGCCTGGCGATGTTCACAAGCGGCTCCCTCTGGTCGCTCCGCATCAGCCACGCCTCGATTGGCAGTTGTGGTTTGCGGCCATGTCAACCTATCAGGACAGTCCATGGGTGGGCAATTTAGTTCTCCGCCTTCTTCGGAACGAAGCCTCCGTTAAAGCGTTGCTTGATCCCATTCCATTTCCCAGCCCCCCTAAGTACATTCGGGCAGTACTTTATGACTACACGTTCTCCAACCCAACCGACAGGTCGAGATCAGGAGTCATTTGGCAGCGGGAACGGTCAGGCATTTGGCTTCAAACCGTATCGTTAACGGATGCGTACTAATGCTTTGTATACACGCCGGAAAAATTTGCCGTTTATTGTCGTTTTTTGTTGATTAGCCTAAAATGCAGCGCTATCATTAGAACAACTATAGGCGCACTGACACATCGATCCACCCGTGTCAGGCTCCTTACCTCCGAGGTGAGGACTCGAACCCGTCGGGTCCTCAACATAATTCTCGAATCACACAAATCTACTCTCCGTATCCCTTGCATAACGAAAAGCGTATATGATATCGTCATGCCGGAATCTCCACGTAGACGAAATTTCCTCTCCTCTTCGCTTTCCACAGGTTTAGCGCTTCTTGCACCTGCTGCGGTAGTCTCGGCGGCCCAGTCTGGATCCGCTTCCACGGCGGATCTGCCCGAATATGCTCGACTTCGCAACTACAAATCTCTCAAGCAATCAAGCTTTGACCGAACGGGCGGTAATCGCGACTTTTATCACATCGCTCCTGGCGGCGAATTGGACGTGTTTCAATCAACAGCCCCGGCATCATCACACACATCTGGTTTACCATCAACGCTCGCAGCGGTAGACATCTTAAAGAATTGGTTATGCGCGTCTATTGGGACGGAAATTCGAAGCCCAGCGTGGAAGTGCCAATGGGCGACTTCTTCGGGCTGAACTTAGGCGATTACTTTGTATATCAATCGGTTTTCCTCAACTGCTCGTCAGTCAAGGCATTGAATTCCTACTTCGCGATGCCGTTCAAACAATCAGCGCGGCATCACTGTCACCAACGAGAGTAAAGGCGCGGTGGATTCTTTCTATTCGAATATCGACTACCGGGAGTCATGCGCTTCCGCCTGACGCCCTCTACTTCCACGCGCAATACCGTCAGTCCACGCCCAACCCGGCACAGACCTACCCGGATGCGGAACTAAATCTCAACAAAGAGAAGAATTACGTCTTCTGCGAGACCAAAGGTCGCGGACATTTGATGGGCATTGCGTTCGGCGTTCTACAAAACTCCGACGGCTGGTTCGGCGAAGGCGACGAAATGATTTTCATCGACAATCCAAACCACCCTGCCATCACTGGTACGGGCACCGAAGACTACATGAACGGTGCGTGGGATTTCAACGGCAAAGAGTTTGCGCATCTCCGACAACTGCGCACCTGATTATCCGCCATCTGCCGGAACCGTGCAGGTCGGCGCTGCTGGCTGTATCGCTGCGCCATCCAGACGATGCAGTTCTGGTTCAGACGCTGTCCCCGGGGGACATCAAGGCCGGCAGCGCGGACCACCGACGGGTTCCATTCAGTCGCGTACTGGTATCAAACCGAGCTGGCGACAGACTTCCCAGCATTACCAGCGGCCGAAGCCCGTTGGCCAACGTATAAGTCTTGAGTGCCAAACAAACTGCAGGCTGGTCCGCAAATCCAAACTGAGACCTTTGCCACCCGTCCACCACTAAATTAGTGGAGTTGAAGAGTCACGTCGTACCTCATCCTCCGGCACGGCCACCTTCGGGAGAAGCACCCTCCTCCAAGGGCGACTACCCGTTTGGAATCTGTAAGCTACTGATTCTATTAGGGGCCTTTAACCACTTACCAACAACCCAAAAAACTCACTCGTACAATCTCCGTACCAGATGCTAGAAAAACAGCACATCTATGTAGCACGCTACATGGTTGAGACCTAGCATTGAACGCTGGGAATACGCATGCTTGGCGTCTTGGTCCTCCCGCGACACGCATAGCCGTGTCTCCCGGTTTGGGCCAGACATACAGGACGCTGCAAGCCCTGATTTCATTGCTTCGGGGTCTTGTGTCAAAAACTACCCTTTTGGGACGGTGCGGGAGATCATGAGTACCCTCATGGGCTATAGTTATCCATGCCCAACGATTCATGCGAACACTGCGGCGGTTCACAACTCATCAGCGGTCTCACTGTTTCTGCTTCTGGTGGTGGTGGCGACGTCAGTCCCGGCCTCCTCTCCCGAAGAGAAAGAGGAGCGCTTTTTCGGATCGTCTCCCGAAAGGGACAGAAAGTATTCTGAGCCTGCCCGCCGCTTGCGGCACTGTAAAACATTTTATCGTGAAAAACCGGAGGGTTGATTGGGTCGTATGACTTTTCACGGTTTCAGCCAGGACTCTCCCCGGCCCAATGGTGCGCAAAGGACCTTTTCGAAACGCTGGAAGGCTGGGCGGGGCGCTGGTTCTTTCGGATGAGCGTCGAGCGATTTGAAGATGGAATTTCTAGCTACAACCTTCTATCAATGCAATCGCCGGTATCTTACCTGTGTGAAACCTAGTAACCTTTTTGCCATCAGTCTCAAAAACGATTCCGAATTCGTGCTCATCGCCGATCGCTGGCGAGTATTTGAGGTAATGGCCATGGGGGTCGTAGGGGTGATGTTCGGACGGTGATGCGGCCTGAATACAGTTGCCTGACTCGGTGTTCGGTATCTCCGACTCCTATGCCACTTGCAGTCCTGATTCCAACCTTAAAGACATCGATTCAAACCACGCGCCCTCCTTCGAACATGAACCCAAGCCCTCTCGGAACGCGTGTACTCTGCAAATAGGCGCAGGAGTTCAACGGAATTTCCGGTTCGTTGCCGGTCAGTCGCGCAGTCTGATCTCCTAAGACTCTCCTCACGGTGGCCAATGACATACCAATTCGCAATGGCCCTGCGTGCTGCAAATAGACCGTCCAATCGGTACCCGTGCAAACTAGCGGGGCCAAGACCGCAATTGTGAGTAATGCTCGTCCGTAGAACACGTCTCGCCAGCAAAGGCCGACAATAACACCTTGCGTGCGAAAGTTATTGGTAGGCGAGGAGATTTCAGACGCTTGCACTGACCCCTCAGGTGAGACACACGGGCTTTTGGGTAAACAGATACAATGGAGATCCTGTAAAACGGCGACTACACTACGATGGCAACCCTGATAATGACTTTCCGCGTGGGAAACGGCCTTATACATTGAAGGTGTCCTTCTCGTGCACCTTAAAATGCAAACCAATATCTCTGCAAATCCCGCCCCTGCAAGCCGCGCAGCACGCTGCCGATTCCATCCACAGAATCCTGTTCCGATTCGAACAGGCCCGTATCTTGTTTGCCACTGGCAATTCACAGCTGCAGTTTCTCCAATACCTCACTACGAATTCCGCCATCCCCTGGGAACGTGTTGAGCTTTTCCACCTGGACGAATACCTTGGCATCGGCATCGACCACCCAGCGAGCTTTGCCCGATATATCCGTGAGCGAATCATCGTGCCCGCCGGCATAACGAATTACCACTTGATAGATGGTCTGGGTCCATCCGCTGAAACGATCACGAGCCTGGCTGCTGCCATCACCGCCTCTCCGATCATCTCGCCTTTGCGGGCATCGGCGAGAACGGTCACCTGGCGTTCAACGACCCACCCGCCTATTTCGAGACCGAAGATCCCTACCTGGTTGTCAAGTACTGGACGACGCCCGCCCGTCCTCAACAAGTCGGCGAGGGCTGGTTCACAAACTTGCACGAAGTCCCAACCCAAGCGATCACAATTTCCATTCATCAACTCATGCAGTCGAACGAAATTATTTCAGTCGTTCCCGATCTTCGCAAAGCTAGCGCCGTCTCGCGCTGTCTTGATGGCGACATCTTTCCCAAACGCCTGCTTCCATCCTGCGTCTTCATCCCAATACAACTCTTTATCTAGACCACGAATCCGCTTCGCTTTTGGCCGCAAACACCGCATAGCTGCAAACTGTAATCTTCGGTTTCAGAATACGCTGTTCAGGCGCATGTCCGGTCGTATCAAAACCACCTGCCTCGTTGCTTTACTTGGACTAATGCCGACTTCGTTTAACGCCGATGGTTGTCTCTTCCCGCTACAGAGAATATGTCCCTATCCAAAAAGCTGTATCTCCTCATTGTTGCCATTGTCTGTTTTGCCATCGCTTTAGGCCTGTTTTTGAACTACCAGACCTATAAGCTGTCGGTCGGATACCAGCAGTTCATTGCCCAGGACGTGGCTAACGTGGAGGCCACCCGAGCTGTTCAATTGTCTTTCAAAAAACAAGTCCAGGAGTGGAAGGATGCGCTCATTTGCGGCAACGACCCTGAAGCACTTGCCACACATTCAAAAGCTTTTATTGATTTGGAGAGGTCCGTTGAAGACGCTACAAACGCGTTGTTACAGCGCGTGAAAGATCCAACTGCTGCGGCCATGCTCGAAAAATTCTTGGCTACACACGAACAAATGGGTCAAAAGTGCGGTGCTGCGCTGGTGCAGTTTGAGAAAGACAAGGACCTTCACCATGCTGATGCCTTGGTCAACGGAACTGACCGCGCGCCGTCCGAACTACTGAATAAAGTAGCGGTTCAACTCACGGTGACGGAGCAAAAGAAGTATTCCGATTTCAGTGCCGAAGTGTCACGCAACGGGAAATTGGTACTCGTATTCTCAGTCATTCTCCTTTTGGCGTCTGGCGTCTTTGGCCTTTGGCTGGTTCGCCGCGCTGTGATCGTGCGGCTCATTCAGATGGTGAAAAACATGGATCGCATTTCCACCGGAGATCTCACCACGCCTCTGATGGTCGACGGAAGCGACGAACTCGCGCAGTTGGCACGCTCGGTTAACACCATGCAAGACAATATGCGAAAGACCTTGCAAGAAGTGGCAGATGTTTCAAATAACCTGGCAAATGGCAGTGCCGAACTCTCCTCTACGGCCGAAGCCTTATCGAAAGGCACCAGCGCGCAGGCAGCATCGGCTGAAGAAACTACGGCCGCCATGGAACAGATGGCCGCTAGCGTTCAACAAAACGCCGATAACGCACGGCAAACCGAAAAAATTGCGGCTGCGTCTTCCGACGATGCTAAAGCCAGCGGCGACGCTGTAACTCATGCCGTAGACGCCATGAAGCAGATTGCGGAGAAAATTGGAATCATCGAAGAAATCGCCCGCAAGACCGATCTGCTGGCACTGAACGCAGCCGTAGAAGCGGCTCGCGCAGGCGAGCACGGCAGAGGGTTCGCTGTTGTGGCATCCGAAGTCCGTAAATTGGCGGAACGCAGTCAATCGGCCGCCGGGGAAATCAGCCGCCTTACCAAGGCTGGCGTCGAAACCGCCGAAGATACGGGTCAGAAACTGACTGTCCTGGTTCCTCGTATTCTGAAGACTGCCGATTTAGTACGGGAAATCTCCGCCGCTTGCTCTGAACAAACAACTGGCGCCGAACAAGTAAATAAGGCTATACAGGAACTTGACCACGTCATCCAGCGGAATGCCGCGGGCGCTGAACAATTGGCCGCCACCTCGGAAGAACTTGCCAGTCAAGCCGCCAACCTGCAATCCGCTATCGGTTTCTTCAAACTAAGCGGAGATAACCCCCCGATCGCTACCGTCACCCGTAATAAGGCCAAGAAGAAAACCAAAGGGCGTCCGCAGAGTTCCGCCAATAGTCTTGCGAGTCTTCACCACGCAGTCCATAACTCGAGTGCGCGTGGCGGAATCGATCTGGATTCCAGTGCGGGCGGACCGGATGCACTAGATCAGGACTTCACGCCCTTTAACGTCTAGTTCACGCGATATCGTGCCGGAAAAAGCCCAAAGAGTAAGCACTAATGGTTCAGGACGATTACACCCCAGGGGCTCGTCCCCACTTTGATCTTCTTCACCACCGTATTGCTGGCCAGGTCAACCACCGAAATGTCATTCGATGGCCCATTCGCCGAATAGAGCGTTTTTCCATCAGCCGAAAGCGCAATTCCCCACGGCCTTGGCCCAACCTCTACCGATCCCAAAACTTTATTAGTCGCCGTATCAATCGTGAAAACCTGATGGCCGCGGCCGGTGCTCACATAAAGCTTCGAACCGTCGCCCGATAACAGCACCGCCATCGGCTTAACTGCCCCTGGTTTGCCAAGCGAAATCGTCTGCAAAATTTTCTCAGTGGCTACATCCACCAGCACTACCGTCGCATCATTCTCCGCGTTGACATACGCCTTCGACCCGTCCGGCAAAAATGCAACCGATCGTGGCCGGTGACCCACCTTGAATGTACTGACTACTTGTCCGCTAGCGGGATCCAACACCGATATCGTCCCTGTCTCTTCCGACGTCACCCAAACGTGCTTTCCATCCGGCGTCACCTTCACGCCTTCTGGCTGCGCGCCAACCTTAGCGACCTTCACAACGGTGCCAGACGCAACATCCACAGTACTCACGGCTTCCTCGTCTTCGTTCGAAATGTAGATCTGGCTGCCGTCTTTGCTGACATCGAAATTCTCAGGGTCCGAACCTGCCTTCATGATGCGGACCACTTTCATCTGCGCTACATCAAAAACGCCGATGCCATCCGCGCTCTTGTCCGGCGGCGGCAACGTGCTTTCATCCACATCCGGTCCCGCAATCGGAGATCCGCTTAGCGCCACATAGATCGTCTTCCCGTCTGGGCTCGCATGAATCCCGCGCGGCCGCTTCCCTAATGGAACCGTAGCAACCACTTCATAAGTGGTCGCGTCAATCACAGTAAGATCACCCGAAGCTTCGTTCGTCACATACAGCCGCGGACCAGAAACTGAATCCGCTGCCTGCAAAGTACAGGACACTCCGGCAACAATTCCCACCAGCACCAACAAAAATCGATAGCGCAACGCAGTCACTCTC
>CAVOJX010000017.1:0-57608 GCA_963696305.1 Bryobacterales bacterium
GGAAGTATGTTTTATAGCCGAGTTGTTCAAGGATTTGAACCATTGTAGGGAATGAATCGAGGGCGACTTCCAGTTCGGGCCTGCTTTTGTGCGGACCTTCGATGGGACGGCCCTTCCAGGTGAGCACCGTCCGGTCGCCGACGCGGCGCAAACGCAGCAATTCTTGATTTGCGCGCAGCACTTGCTTGGGAGTATCGAACACGAAATTTGCTTCAAAGACGCGTGCCGCCGCAACGGTAAGCCCAACGGCGGCGAAGCGCACAAGTGCGTCGGAATGCGCCCAGCCGGGCACAGATAATTTGACTTCGGTTTCGAAGGCATTTTCCGTAGACATACGCATCTATAATAGAGGCTGGCGTGCGCCCGTAGCTCAGTTGGATAGAGCGACTGGCTACGAACCAGTAGGTCGGGAGTTCGACTCTCTCCGGGCGCACCATAACATTTGGTTGTCAAAGAGCTGTTGGCCAACGTTTCGAACACCTTGCGGCGAAGAAGAATTGGCACACTGTCAGAAACATTTTTCACCCCAAACTAGGACTGCAGGACTGTGGTGGAGCGAAAAAAGGGGACACGACTGCTGTGGTTTTTTAAGTGGAGCGACTGTTACGAGCCCGGAGTGTCCCGATTTTTCTTCTTAACGTCGCAGACGGCCTCGCTTGTATGAAGTTGGTGGATCATAGCCCAGTTCACCGGGCCTGTAGACTCCAGGAATGATCGGTTCGGGTTTGAAATCGGGTGGAGGCGGGAAATAATTGCGGTGAACATCGAGGGTTTCGCCGGTATCGGCGTTTTCGATAATGACTTCGGGCGTTTCATCCTCAATCGATTCGGGTTCGTGATCGGGTTGAGCGACGGATTTAGTGTTTTGCGGAACGAACTTGGCGTGACTTTACCAGTGCTGTTCGAGCGTGCGGTAGTCGCGTTGGAAGCGGCGCTCGGCGTTGACGTAGCGCGTCAGTAAGTCATGTTCTTTGATGCGTTGGGGTGTCCAGGCGTACATGGGTGGGTCGTTATGGTTGCGGAGGAAGAAGTCATATTCTTTTTGTGCGCGCTGACGGAACCATTCGGCTTGGGCGGCTTTGACGACAAAGGTATAGAGGAGCGAGTTATCGGCGGGATTCTGGTAGTCGGAGAGCCAGCAGGCGAGGAGTTCGAGCCACTTAGCTTCGCTTTCATAAGAGAGGATGAGGGTCTCGGAGCAGAGGCCGTGGCGGGTGGCGTTGCGGGAAGAGGTAGCTCGCCCGAAGGCTGAGGTGGGACCCGTACGGCCACAGTTACGCTTGGGGCGCGGAGGGTCGGCGGGGTCTTCCGATGTGGCGTCGGATCGGCGCGGGGATCGAATCTTGTGTTTATCCCCAGCGGGAGTTAAATTATTTTCCAGCGGCTCGGCGGCGGCGCTATCGAGAGGATCAAGTTGGTCGGAAAGCATGAATTTCTGACTTGATTGTTTGGTATCGCGCGGCGCGACGATATGAGGAATTTGAGTTAAGTGGTTGGAAAGATGGGGAGATAAAAAAGTTTGAGGTTTTGTCACTTGAAATTCGAGCGGGGGGATTTTGTCCATCTGGAGCGAGCAGGTGTGATTTTACGAATCGAACTTCGAGATGGCTATGGTGGTGGTTGCCATGTGGGGGATGTGGGCCTTGACGACGAAGGCGACTTTACCGGAGTCATAGCTAGGTCCTCAGAGGCAGCAACTTCTTGGCTATGACGAAGCGATGAAAGACTCCGGCAACCTTCGTGGTGCATTGTCGGTGGCGATGCGTATCTTGAGGCCCGGGCCCGGGAGTTTGCGGAATGTGTGCCGCAGCGACGAATTTGCAATTATGCATCGTCGTGGCGGTCCCGGCCCCCGGGACCCTACCCCATGCGGGCCGCTGATCCGGAGTCTGTGGTGAGATGCTGCTGCCGAGGACTGCGGAGCATCTCCCGTGTATTCCGACCATTTCGGTGAATGTCCCGGAACCCGCGGAAACTCCCGGAAACTCCAAAGAAGGGCCCGTGATCAAATAGGACCGCGAGGTGGTCAAGACCGCAAAAGTGTTAGCAGTCTGCGGACTTAACCCGGTTTTCCGTTCCATTGATCCCCAACATCCTATCATCGGCAAGGTTTCCCTCAAAAAGGTGCTTGAGTGCCCTGCCAATGACCACCAAGTACTACTAGCCAAAACTCTTTTCGCTCTCCACTAGAGTCTGAATGAGATGCGCCTCATCGTCCGTAAACTTCACTACTTTGACGACCGACTCTGCTTCGTGCAGGTCAACAGTGCTACGAATGGCGAGTGCGCTTCCGCCCTTTCGGCAAAAAATTGCGTAAACGACGACATTGATACAGTCCGACTCGAACCGGTTGAGGCGACTTACCTCACGCCATTGGTGCGCCTCCATTAGATCAAATAGGCTTATGAGCGCCGCCCGATTACTCTCCCCAACTACGCTTGCTAGTCGACCGTAGGCGTGACCGGCAAGGCTGTTCCCACAAAGCGGACAATCTTGGATAAGTCGATGAAGGAGGCGGGCGGTCGCGTCCTTCGGAGCCGGAAATAACCAGCCGAAATTGAAGACACTCATCAGCCGTACATACAGATTACCGGGATTCATTGCTTGAACGCATCGTAAAGATGCTCCCCAAGGGATCTGCCTAAAGAGTTACCAACAATGCTGCCGCCCACGCCCACCACCGCTCCAGTCACTACCGCCCCGGGCCAAGACTCACTGCCGAGCGCTACACCAAGAGCTTGGCCCGCTCTTCCCACGACGACAGAACCCACCAGACCGACGGCCTCACCCGAGGCAACTCGGCCCCGTTCGCCCGCCGGTGCCGTTGCAATGTTATAGGCCGACACCCCCACTGCGAGCACACCAAGCAATGGCCCGATTTTGCCAGCAATGTTGGCGGCAGCGTTGAATTTGGGATTAGTTCGTTCAACGCTTTCAGCCAGCTGCGTTGAGTCCTTGTTGAGCCGAGACCATATGCTCTTTGCTGTGTGATCTTCGGCTATTTCTCTACCTACCGGCGTCGACCTCTGTTGCATTGATGTACGCAGGGAATCTCGCTGGACGCTGTCAAGCCCCGACTTCTTGACGTTGTCCTCCTGCCGTACCGAGCTTTCGGTGATACCAAAGTCTGCGGCAGTGGCTGAGATGGCCTGACCGACCCTGCCGAAGAAGGCGCAGCCGCCATCGTGACCACCTGGGTCCAATAGGCCAATGGGATTATTCAATGCATAGACGTAAAGATTCAGCGACTGCGGATTATCGAGCTTTGCATAGGGAACCTTTTCCTCCTTCGCCGACCAATCCGGACTCACGCACCGCCCCAACCCACTCCCGTAATACCGCGCCCCAAAATAATCCAACCCACTCTGCGAATCTCTTTCTTTGGCGGTAAACTTCTGGTTAATCGAATCATTCCCCGCTCCCCACTCAGCGAACATCACTTTAGGGATTCCAAAACCATATACGTTGTGGTCTGAGCAAGGCTCTCGCCGCCTTCTATCGTATAGACTTCCCGTTTTTTAACCCTGCCGGCGTCGAAGAAGATCTTGACTACGTATCCCTCCGCGCCATCCCCGCCCAAAAGTGTCAATATAAAATTCCCCCCGCTGGCAGCAAGTGCCATAGTGCCTATGTCCGAGCAATCCGCAAAGGCCGATCTTGGGACAAAGAGCTCCTTTGTCCCCACCCATATCCTGATATTTCGAACCTGACTGCAAGGGTAAGCCGAATAGGTACAATTCGTTTCCCGAACTGAAGGGGGAGCCTCCTGTGGACTTCCTATGTCAATCTTGCTGGCACTTAAGAGAACTCGGATTGCTCTGCCCCAGACGCTCCCCTTGAGCACTGAGTCACCATCCCGATTGACGGCGACATGCCTGTCCGGTGTCGGCTGGCTGTCTAGCCGTACGCCACACAGAATGAGGGCGATTAAGCATGTAAAGATCTTCGTTTTCATTGATCCACATGCATAGCGTTAATGCCGCTCTGACCCACGATGTCGCGCGCCGGAGGAGGAAGGACGGCGCAGCCTTCTGACGCGGTCTGATTGTGCGCTGCATTATCGCCGTGCATTAGGAAGCCACCTCGACCAAACATTTCATTGCCTGGGTCAGGCGTTAGGCGCATTGAACCATACAGCATGCGTCCGATGCCTGTCACATTATCCTGCTGTTTGCCGATTGTGTACGTTCCTCGCGGCAAAGGGCCTGCATTTTGCTGATCTTGGTCCTCATTAATAGCTTGGTTAGCTGGGTTGTTGACACCTTGACCGTGGCCAGCATGGGGTTTCCGGGGGTTTCCGGGACAGGCACGGAAATGGCGGAATGCACCGAGATGTTTAAACTCCATAGGCCTCGGCGGTAGAAGCTCACCATAACTCTAGATTAGCTGCTTGCATTACCGATGGTGCCAAGGGGTCTAACTCCGCTTTGGGCTTCGGTCCCCGCTTTTGCGGTCGTAACGGCGTTCCGCACTGTTGCTCACACAACTCCAGCAAGGCATTGTCTCCCAATGGCCAGGGCCAGTTGCCTGGCTCGGCGACGATTCCGGCACGTACCGGATTTCGTTCTACGTACGCCAATGCGGCCCACAGGTGGCGCCGTTCTAGCGGGCAGGAATAGAACCGGTTTTGCCAGACATGACCAGATTCGCGACGGCCCACATTCAGCCAGCGCGAATAGTCATTGTGCGTGCGCCCGAGGGCTTTCGCGAGCGAGTTTTCGCGCTGCGGTGTGGCAATGAGGTGGACGTGATTTGTCATCAGGCAATAGCCGAGGATAGCCACGCCCTATTCTGAGCAATAGTGGCGTAGAAGTTTCAGGTAGGTTTCGCGTTCGGAATCGTTGAAAAATACTTCGCGCCGGTTATTGCCGCGTTGGGTGAGGTGATGGGGGCAACCGGGGATGACGGCCCGCGATCTTCTGGACATTTGGCAAGGGAGTAGATGTGGGCGGTGAGTACTCTCAAGGAATTGTGCATTGTGGTGACTGTCACCGAAATGCCACCGAAATGCCGAAATGCCGAAATGCGTCTCGCATTACGCCATATCGGCGAAGGCGGAGGAGCAGGATTCACGAACGGGTTCTGGCCAGATGTCGCGTCTTTGGTCGGATGAGGAAAAATGTCGTCCGTCCCGGTTAGCCCGGTTCGGTTGGTTCGGTGTGGAGTGCCAGTTTGAATTGGGGCGGGAGCACTAAGTTGGTTCGGAAAAACGTTGTCCGTTCCGGTTGGTTCGGTTGGTTGGTTCGGTCAGCCACGGTTAGCCCCCGCGTGTGCGCCAAAATTATCATGTAAACGAGAATACTACTTGACAAATGCGTTGGGGGGGCGTACTTTTCAGCTTGTTGGAATCCCTAAAAACGGGTAATTTCTGGGGCGGTCGACAGAACCGGGGGATCGAATCCTTGAGACTTGGATTTGGCGCCTACTGTGCGCTTCTCATTTCTATTCATGCGTTCTCTACGCTTGCTCCATCTGCCGTTCTCGGCCCGCGGCTGGACGCACGCCTCGTTAGTAGAAGCTCTGGCTGGGCCCTTTACAATGGTCGCCTGCTATGGACAGATAGTGGAGGTGTTTCGTGGAAGGATATCACTCCTTCCCTCGAAACGGAAGATACGATTTCGTCTGTATTCTTTCTCGGCACATCCTATGGATGGGTCACAATTTCCCGCCAAACTCAGAGCTCACTGGCCTTGGCATCGACTGCGGACGGCGGGCAGACTTGGCAGAAGAACGCCGTGGATGCCGCAGGCCAGTTCTTGTCGCTCCCGCTGGTCTGGTCCGGAACCTCTTACGTTTTCTTCTTGGATTCAACCAACGGCTGGATTGAGCTGCAACGCACCTCAAGTTCAAACTTCAAAGACGGCATCTTGCTAGCCACAAGGGATGGCGGCAAGCATTGGACCGAACTGCCTCAGCCACCTACCGTCGACAAGATGACTTGGATTTCCCCGAGCGCAGGATGGATTGCGGGTGGCGTCCTAGGAGGGGACTTGTTTGCGACAAGGAATGGCGGACTTACTTGGCAAAGGCAGACCCCTTCTATTCCGAACGACACAATCGATCCTTTCGGACATGCCGCGCCGCCCAGATTCAGCGATTCGCAGCATGGCACGTTCGTGATGACCTTTAGGGGCCTAAAGATTGACGGTTACAGGTCACTGGTCGCGGTTTATCGCACGTCCGACTCCGGGAAAACGTGGCTCCGGTCAGATTTGCAGGAGGTTCCTTCGCTGGCTGTTTCTGGGGAGGCGGCCGATGACGGGTCACCGATTTGGGCACACGTGACCAAAGGCAAGCTCAATACGGTCGGGCCGTTAAACAACAACTCGGTGCAAGTTCCCTCTGGGTCCACTTCACCCGCCCTTGACGTGATCTGTTCCAGCTTCATTGACGCCGACAACGGGTTTCTGCTTGTCTATGGGACTGAGTGTGACGGAGCCAAAATCAATTGTACAGACACATCGCGCCTATTATTCACAAAAGACGCAGGAAGAAGTGTGCAAGACGTTACTCCCCCGGAAAAGGCCAGCGTGCCACTTGCCGGTTCCGCGAGGGTTTCCGGGGGTTTCCGAGGTTTCCGGGACAGGCATCGAAATGCCGGAATACGGCGAGATGTTTAAACTCCGTGGGCCTTGGAGGCAGAGGCTCACCATAAAGCCAGATTAGCCGCTCGTGTCGCCGACAGTGCCACGGGATTTACATCCGCTTTGGGTTTGGGTCCCCGCTTTTGCGGTCGTAACGGCATTCCGCAGTGTCGCTCACAGAACTCCAGAAAGGCATTGTCTCCCAATGGTCGTCCGGTTCTGGTTGCTTCCCCCAGACGGGCCTGGACACTGGCTTCGTCCAGGCCTTGCGCCAGCGCGATCGCCCAGGTCTCTGGAGTCCAGTTCTCTTGCTAGACGTCCATGTGCAACCAGTCGCTTTTGCACATTGGCTTTATGTGTGCGACGGCGCTTGACCAGGGCCAGTTGGCTGGCTCGGCTACCATTCCGGCGCGTACTGGATTTCGTTCTACGTATGCCAACGCGGCCCACAGGTGGCGCCGTTCTAGAGGGCAGGAATAGAACCGGTTTTGCCAGACGTGACCAGATTCGCGGCGGCCCACATTTAGCCAGCGGGAATAGTCGTTGTGGGTGCGTCCGACGGCTTTAGCGAGCGAGTTTTCGCGCTGCGGTGTGGCAATGAGGTGGACGTGATTGGTCATCAGGCAATAGCCGAGGATAGTCACGCCATATTCTGAGCAATAGTGGCGTAGAAGTTTCAGGTAGGTTTCGCGTTCGGAATCGTTGAAAAATATCTCGCGGCGGTTATTGCCGCGTTGGGTGAGGTGATGGGGGCAGCCGGGGATGACGGCCCGCGATCTTCTGGACATTTGGCAAGGGAGTAGAGGTGGGCGGTGAGTACTCTCAGGGAATTATGCATTGTGGTGACTGTCACCGAAATGGTGGAAATGAACTTCGTAACACGGTAGGACGAATTGCTGTAGAGGCCTCCTCGAAGGTGCATTCGGAAGCAGAACGAACCGCGAGGGCCTCAGCTGCGGATCGAGAAAGGAAATCTGCCCGCCAACGCTAAGGCTTGAGAACGTCTCGTCGCATGAAGGATCCCGCGTCGCGGCGAAGTCCTCTTTTTTCGATGTCCCCTTCGCCAGATCTCCAGGATCTGCATGATCTTGCGGCCAGTACAAAAAGCGGAGTTTGACAAACTCTGTTGGCACCCCAGTTCGGCTCTTTGAGTTAAGTCTGACGCCCAAGAAGTCCCGAAAGCTAGGAGTATCTCCCCTCGAACCGTAGTCAGACCATCGGTCCGCAAGGCCAATCAGCCGTACCCGAATTCGCTCAACCGCTCGTTGTGGCGGCTGTCCGTAGCCCGACAGCGTAGTCAAGAAGGCCAGCACCAAGCAAAAGCTCCTCCTGGAAATGTCGGCTTTAATCATTTCTGCTTAACATCCATAACCTGCTTGATTACCTGCGGCCTGCCGCGCTGCAGTTCTAGTCTCCGGCTGGGGCGATGTGAAGGACGCAACAGGGTTTCCAGGACAGGCATCGAAATGCCGGAATACGGCGAGATGTTTAAACTCCGTGGGCCTTGGCGGCAGAAGCTCACTATAACTCCAGATTAGCTGCTCGTGTCGCCGACAGTGCCACGGGATTTACATCCGCTTTGGGTTTGGGTCCCCGCTTTTGCGGTCGTAACGGCATTCCGCAGTGTCGCTCACAGAACTCCAGAAAGGCATTGTCTCCCAATGGTCGTCCGGTTCTGGTTGCTTCCCCCAGACGGGCCTGGACACTGGCTTCGTCCAGGCCTTGCGCCAGCGCGATCGCCCAGGTCTCTGGAGTCCAGTTCTCTTGCTAGACGTCCATGTGCAACCAGTCGCTTTTGCACATTGGCTTTATGTGTGCGACGGCGCTTGACCAGGGCCAGTTGGCTGGCTCGGCTACCATTCCGGCGCGTACTGGATTTCGTTCTACGTATGCCAGCGCGGCCCACAGGTGGCGCCGTTCTAGAGGGCAGGAATAGAACCGGTTTTGCCAGACATGACCAGATTCGCGGCGGCCCACATTCAGCCAGCGCGAATAGTCATTGTGCGTGCGCCCGAGGGCTTTCGCGAGCGAGTTTTCGCGCTGCGGTGTGGCAATGAGGTGGACGTGATTTGTCATCAGGCAATAGCCGAGGATAGTCACGCCATATTCTGAGCAATAGTGGTTGAGAAGTTTTAGGTAGGTTTCGCGTTCGGAATCGTTGAAAAATACTTCGCGCCGGTTGTTGCCGCGCTGGGTGAGGTGATGGGGGCAGCCCGGGATGACGGCCCGCGATCTTCTGGACATTTGGCAAGGAAGTAGAGGCGGGCGGTGAGTGCTCTCAGGGAATTATGCATTGTGGTGACTGTCACCGAAATGTCGTGGTGACTGTCACCGAAATGTCAGAAATGTCACCGAAATGGTCGGTCACCGAAATGGTCGTCACCGAAATGGTCGCCGAAATTGAAATTGCCGAAATGCCCAGGTGGGTTTCGCGTTCGGAATCGTTGAAAAATACTTCGCGCCGGTTATTGCCGCGTTGGGTGAGGTGATGGGGGCAGCCAAGGATGACGGCCCGCGATCTTCTGGACATTTGGCAAGGACGTAGAGGTGGGCGACGAGTGCTCTCAGGGAATTATGCATTGTGGTGACTGTCACCGAAATGACCGAAATGAGGAAATGCGTGGGATATGTTTCGCAAATGGGATGTCATTTCCGTGGTTTCCGGGACAGGGTTTTCGGGACAGGAAGGTGTGAAAAAATCGGTCCAAACATTTTTGCCCTTATTTGTTTTCAGCAATTTATACTTGGCGAATAGACGGGAAAATCGATTGTTTCACACCTTAGATGTGGGCCTTCAAGCCTGGTACCGGGAGTTACAGCTTCCATGAAAAAACACCCGATTATCTGAAAGAAAACGCTGCAACCGGACATTACCGGGTGGAGTCTAGGAACCGATATCAAGACTCGGTAAGGGATAATCGCGTACTGAGGATGAAACTTGTGGGTGGGTGGAAGTGCATTCTGTGTCTTGTGTTAGCGATTTGTCTGGCTGCGGCCCAGACTGAGAAGCGGCTCGCACCGGTGGAGGCCAATCAAGCTGCGCACTTTAACCGTGCCGGGACGGTGGGCGTGGCGGTGCTGGTAGGAGTTGGCAAGTATCCGCAATATAGCGGTTTGGGCGAGCTGCACTATCCGGCGCGGGACGTTGATCTGGTGGCGAGTTCGCTGAAACGCCAACGCTATGTTGTGATTGCACTAAAAGATTCGGATGCTACTAAGGGCGCGGTTATGAACGCGATCAAACAAGCGGGCGAGGCGATGGCAGGTGAAAATCCGACGATTATTTTTTTCTTTTCCGGACACGGTTTTGCTATTGATGGTGAAAATTACCTTGCCACATTGGACGCAGACATCAATAACCTGGCCAGCAGCGGGTTGAGCGTCAAAACAGTGGAGCAGGCGCTGGTCAATACACAAGCACCAAGGCGCGTGATTTGGCTTGATGCTTGCCGCGATGAGCGTGGCAAGGGCGTGGGCGAAGCGCGCAGCTTTACGAACCTGCAGGCTTCCAACGGTACACGTATTCTTCTTTCCACCAAGGCCGGGCGTATCAGCTACGAAGACGACAAGTTACAACAGGGGACATTCAGTTATTTTTTGGCTAAGGGATTGGATGGAGAAGCGGCCGGACCGGATGGACTGGTCACGTTTCAGGACCTATCTTTTTATGTGACGCAGCAAGTTCGGGCGCACAGCGCGCAGACCGGACCGCTGCAAGTACCTTATGAGGCCGGTGAAGCAAGCGGAGATTTCCTGCTGGCGCGGACCCTGACAGCAACGCCGCCGAATGGCGCACCTGCTGGGATTGGGCCTTCGCTGACGCCGTCTTCTACCCAGCCTGTGAATCCGGTTACCCATCCAGTGGTTAGCCCTCCCATTGGTAACGCTTCGGCCGATGAGGTGGCGCTATTTCAGGCGGCCGTTCGTTCAAACGACGCAAACGAGATGGAGGCTACCGCAAACAAAATTACCAACCCCTATATGGCGAACGGACTGAGAATACGCGCGCAACGCCTGCGGGAGAGCGGCGGCAAGAGCACGCCGGCTCCTATCAATCTGTCGTCAACGCGAATGGCGGCAGACCAGCTTTATGAACAGAAAAACTACGCTCGAGCCTTTCCGCTGTACCAACAAGCCGCCACTGCGGGAGATGCGCATTCGATGGCCGGTCTTGGATTGCTGTATTACAACGGTTGGGGAACTCAAGTGGATTACGCGGCGGCGGCGCGCTACTTTCAACAAGCGGCCCAACTTGGCGAAACATCTATAGTCAGTCTGCTGGGGTCGATGTACACGGTTGGCAAGGGTGTTTCCAAGAACGCTGCGCTGGCGCTGAAATATAACCGCCAAGGTGCCGATCTAGGCGATGCGTCTAGCATGTATCTGATGGGCTGGGCCTACTTTAACGGTTTCGGAGTTCCGGTGGATAGAAACCAGGCAGTTGCGTGGTATCGGAAAGCAGCGGCGCAAGGTTATCTGAAGGCGCAGGGCGCTCTGCTGGACATGGGAGTGAGGCCGTGATTGGTATTGGCGTAGAGATGGAGGTCGCAACTGGCATTTAGCCGGTGGGTGGCCAACACCGTAAATTGTCGCAGCACTGCTGGACAGTCGGCATTTGATCATCGGGGTCACTCACGGGTAACTCCAATTGCACAATACACCGCGCTTTGCGGAACTGGATATCCGGTAGGTTCGAGGCCAATGTAGACAACGGCCCATTCGACCCTGTATAACTCCACACACCTGGAATTGCGACTTCGTTGGTGGCAATGACAATAACAGCACTAATAGGCACTCTTTCGCAAACTGTTTCCATCGTGACCGGACGTGTGAACCACGGCGTTGATTGACTCCGGTTTGATGCCGAATGATAACTTCGGAGGCGATACTAAATCGGTAGTTTTGCGATTTGCCCGCTCCCGGAAGAAGGGATAGAGTTGCAGGCGGAGAGAGGTATTACGCCCATGCCGGCAGATGTCACTCCGTACGGCCGCTCGACCCAAAGGGCTCCGGATGTCAGGGAAGTCCACGTTCTGTGGATTACAGCGGGGTTAGGATGCGATGGCGATACAGTATCCATCACGGCCGCTTCGCAGCCCAGTATAGAAGACGTCTTGTTAGGAGCGATTCCGGGGCTGCCCAAAGTCCATTTGCACAATCCGGTACTCGCATACGAGGTGGGTGACGAGTTTCTTAAGTACTGGTATCAGGCGTGGAAGGGCCAGTTGGAGCCATTCGTACTAGTAGTGGAAGGATCGATCCCCAATGAAAAGATCAAAAAAGAAGGATATTGGGCTGCGCTGGGAAATGATCCTGAGACCGGGCAGCCAATAACTACTTGCGAATGGATCGATCGGCTAGCTCCCAGAGCAACGGCCATTATCGGTGCAGGAACCTGCGCGACTTACGGCGGGATCCACGCAATGAAGGCAATCCGACGGGCTGTATGGGTTTAGCCGACTATCTGGGTTGGAATTGGAAATCGAAAGCTGGCCTGCCTATTGTAAATGTCCCAGGTTGCCCCGTACAGCCGGATAATTTCATGGAAACGCTGTTGTATCTGCTGTACCAGTTGGCTGGTCTGGCGCCCATGATTCCACTGGACGATCAGTTACGTCCGAAATGGCTATTTGGCGCAACTGTTCATGATGGTTGCGACCGGGCCGGGTATTACGAGCAGGGCGATTTCGCAGAGGATTACAATTCGCCCAAATGCCTAGTTAAGGTGGGCTGTTGGGGGCCAGTTGTGAATTGCAACGTTCCCAAGCGCGGCTGGATGGCTGGAATAGGCGGGTGTCCAAACGTGGGAGGAATATGTATTGGATGCACGATGCCCGGCTTTCCGGATAAGTTCATGCCCTTCATGGATGAGCCACCCGGAGCCCGAGTTTCTGCTGCGGCAATAAGTGTCTATGGGGCTGCGGTCAGATCGCTCCGCAGCATAACGCATTCCACAGTCAACAAAGAACCAAAATGGCGGCACACCGGCTCTCGACTGACCACTGGCTACCGACCGCTAGCGTTCTAGTCCGAAGATGCATTAACAATGCGTGATCAGGGAGAGTAACGATGTCAACAGTTACAGAACCGGTAGTTTCCAAAGAGGTTTCGCAGAGGCGCCTGGTTGAGATGAATTGGGATCCGATCACAAGGATCGTCGGCAGCCTAGGTATTTACACGAAGATCGACTTTGCAAATCGCCAAGTGGCGGAGTGCCACAGCACTTCTTCGATTTTCCGAGGCTACAGCATCTTTATGAAGGGCAAGGACCCTCGCGATGCTCATTTATTACGAGCCGAATCTGTGGCATTTGCGGAGACAATCACGCAACGTGTGCCTGCTATGCGCAGAACATGGCGTTTGGAGTTCGACCTCCGAACATGGGTGAATGGATCACAAATCTGGGTGAGGCCGCGGAATACATGTTCGACCATAATCTCTACCAAGACAATCTGGTTGGGGTGGACTTTTGCGAGCAGATGGTGCGTGAGACGAACCCGGGAGTGTTGGCTAAAGCGGAGAAGACAGCTTCGCCACACGCCGACGCGCATGGATACAAAACGATTGCGGATATCATGCGGGCACTGAATCCCTTTACGGGAGGTTTCTATTTGGAGACCTTCAGATGAGCCGCCTAACTCGCGAGATGTTCTGCCTAATGGAGGGCCGACACGTGCACCCGTCCACCTTGTATCCAGGCGGTGTGGGTACGGTTCCGACGGTTCAGCTATTCACCGATTACATGGTCCGGCTGATGAAGTATGTCGAGTTCATGAAAAAGGTAGTTCCCTTGCACGACGACCTGTTCGACTTCTTTTATGAAGCGCTGCCCGGGTATGAAAAGGTAGGTCAACGCCGTATTCTGCTCGGGTGTTGGGGATCTTTCCAAGACCCGGAAGTATGCGACTACGAGTATAAGAACATGGACAGGTGGGGCAAGGCCATGTATGTAACTCCAGGGGTCGTCGTCGATGGCGAACTGGTGACAAACAACCTGGTAGATATCAATTTGGGGATCCGGATTTTATTGGGAAGTTCTTACTACGATAGCTGGGAAAACGACGAAGTGTTCGTTAATAAAGATCCCCTGGGGAACCCGGTCGATCGAAATCACCCATGGAACCAGACCACGACTCCGCGTCCCCAGAAGCGGGATTTTAAAGGCAACTATTCATGGGTTATGTCGCCGCGTTGGTATGACAAGCGAACTGGTGATCATCTAGCTTTAGATACTGGTGGCGGACCCATAGCTCGATTCTGGGCAACGGCTTTGGCAGGCATCGTCGATATCGGCTATGTAAAAGCCACAGGAAGGAGCGTCAAGATCTATCTGCCTAAAACCGCAGGTAAGCCCGAGGTTGAATTTGAATGGAAGATCCCGAAGTGGAGCAACGCGATTGAGCGTGATCGCGCACGCACGTACTTCCAGGCATATTCTGCTGCCGCCGCTTTGTACTTCGCGGAGCAGGCAATGAGGGAGTTACACAACGGCAACACGAAGACATTTCGAGATTTCACGGTACCGGATGAAGCGATCGGCTGCGGCTTTCACGAAGCCGTTCGGGGAGTGCTCTCGCATCACGTGGTGATTCGCAAGGGCAAAATCGCCAACTATCATCCCTACCCGCCGACGCCGTGGAACGCCAATCCGAGAGACGTGTACGGAACGCCCGGACCGTATGAGGATGCAGTACAGAATACGCCCATTTTTGAAGAGAATGGACCTGAAAACTTCAAGGGCATCGACATTATGCGAGCAGTTCGCAGTTTCGATCCTTGTCTGCCATGCGGGGTTCACATGTACGTGGGTAACGGCAAGACGGTGGAGGTTCGCCATTCATCGACGCTGGGTTATCAATCTCACTGATCATGGCGAAAGCAGACGAAGAGCGTGGCCGCCGCATTGAAGAGTTAGTGCAGAAGTTGGGGCGCTTGCCGGATACGGAAAGCCGCAACGTTGCTCATGCTCTTATCGAGGCGGTTCTTGATCTCCACGGAGCGGGTATTGAGCGCATGATGGAAATCGTATTCGATTCCGGGGAAAGCGGCAAAACTGCTATCCGCCAATTTGCAGGCGACGGATTAGTGGCGAGTTTACTTCTGCTGCATGGCTTGCACCCGGACGATATGGCGACAAGAGCGCAACATGCCGTAGGGAAAATGCACGGCAATGCTGAGCTGATAAGTGTGTTAGATGGCATTGTGAAGGTTCGTCTGATCGGAGCCAGCTGTGGGCTGAAGGATTCGGTGGAAGGCACGCTTCGAGAGGCAGTGCCGGACGCAACGCAGTTGGTCATCGAGGAGAGCGCTGCGTTGAATGGTTTCGTTCCACTGGCTTCGGTGGGCGCGGCATCTTTCAGGGGTGCCTGATGACGGATGCTCCCTTTGCAGCACTCCGCGAATTCGTTCGAGCGCGAGAATCAAAAGAGCGTTGCGATACGTGTGGGGTTTCGCTCGATGCGGAGCATGCACACACGTTCGAGCCGGAGTCGCGTAGAATCAGTTGCGCTTGCGACGACTGTGTGAAGCTCTATGCATCTGTTCGCCGCAAGGTACCGAAGCGCATACGCGCACTGAAGGATTTTCAACTTAGCGATGGGCAATGGGACGACCTGATGATTCCGATCTCGCTCGCCTTCTTTTGCTATAGCACGCCTGCTCAGCGTTGGGTGGCACTCTATCCCGGACCAGGCGGAGCAGCCGAATCGCTGCTTCGTATTGATGCGTGGGAGGAGGTTTCACGGGCGAATTCGGCGTTAAGCGAATTGGAATCCGATGTTGAAGCACTGCTGGTCAATCGAGTAGGAGGTAGCCGCGAATACTTCCTGGTACCGATTGACGAGTGCTACCGGCTTGTGGGCTTGATTCGGATGCACTGGCGTGGTCTGTCAGGAGGAGCGCTTGTGTGGGGAGAGATCGCTCGCTTCTTTGCCGAGTTGCGCCGGAAAGCGAGTCTATGTCGAGTCTGACATTCAGTATAGAAAGTGCCCAGACGATTCCGTTTGCAGCGGCTCCCACTATTGCGTTTGGCGTCAGAGTTCAGAACCCGAACGTTGATCGTGCGATTCAGAGCATTGCACTTCGCGCCCAGATCATGATTGAGGCTTCGAGGCGGCATTACAACGGAGACGAGCGCGAAGGACTTCGTGATCTTTTTGGCGAGCCGGATCGATGGAGCCAGACCTTGCGATCGTTACTTTGGACTCATGTATCGGCGACAGTGCCCTCGTTCGTCGGATCGGTAAGCACACAACTCAGCGTGCCATGCACCTTCGATTTTAATGTCGGATCGGCGAAATACTTCTATGCCGTGAAGGATGGAGACTTGCCGTTATGCTTTCAGTTCAGCGGCACTGTATTTTATTCGCCTGTTGGCGGTCCGCTGCAGATTGAGCAGATCAGCTGGGAGAAAGAAGCAAGATTCCGTCTGTCCGCAAAGGTATGGCACGGAATGATGGATCACTACTATCCCAATAGTGCGTGGCTCCGGCTCGGACGCGATGCATTCGAACTTCTGGACACGTATAAGAGGCGTCATGGCCTGGTGAGTTGGGAAGAGGCAATCGAGAGCCTGCTCGCGACGGAGCATGAGGTTGTGTCATGAATTTCGAGCCGCTGGAAGAAATTGCTAATGCCGTACTTTACGAGGGTTTCCTGCTGTATCCGTACCGGCGCTCCTCAGTTAAAAATCAGCAGCGGTGGCAGTTCGGAACGCTCGGGCCTGTGAACGGAACAGATCGGACCATGATGCAGACCGAATGTTTGGTAGAGGGCAGCGTACAAACGGAGGTGGACGTCAAAATCCGCTTTCTTCAAGGAGAGACAGAACGAGAGTTATTACTCCGAGAATTATCACTAACGTCACTGCCTAGTCGCAGTTTGTTCTCTTTTCCACCTATTTACGGTGCTGTTGAACTGGAATCAATCCCAGTAAACGATAACGCATTTCGCTTGACTGCCAGAATTCTCAATTTGAGCGAGCAGGGCGAACAGGAATCGTCCATGATGTCGACACATACTCTTCTTGGCGTCCAGGAGGGGAACTTCATATCCCTGATGGATCCGCCTGAAGAATATCGGAGCGCCGCAGCGGCATGCAAGAACGTGGGGACATGGCCGGTACTAGCCGGCCGTGAAGGCGAACGTAGCCTAATGCTTTCCTCGCCTATCATTCTGTACGACTATCCGCAGATTTCGCCTGAAAGCCCTGGAGATCTGTTCGACGGAACGGAGATTGACGAGATATTGAGTCTGCGCCTGCTTACGCTGAGTGACGAAGAGAAACGTGAACTTCTTGCAGCCGGCGACCGTGGCCAAGCGATTCTCGAACGCACGGAAGCACTGCCGCCGGCGGCATTCGCCAAAATGCATGGCGCGATCCGGGGATTGCGGATTGCGTCCAAGCTGGAGTTTCGAGAGGGGGACCGCGTGAGGTTGCGGCCTAAAAAGAGAGCAGATATATTCGACATCGCGCTTGACGGACAAATCGCGATTATCGACGCCGTGGAGCGCGATTTTGAAGACAACATTCACCTGGCTGTCACGATAGAAAACGATCCAGGGAGGGATTTGGGAGCAGCCAAGCAAATTGGTCACCGTTTCTTTTTCGGCGTTGAAGAAGTGGAACTGGTGTGAGTATTCTTGTCGCGTGCATCGGAAACATCTTTCAGGGCGACGACGGATTTGGCTGCGAAGTCGCTAAGGTCCTAGCGCTGCGATGTCACTCGGAGGATGTGCGCATAGTCGATTTTGGGATTCGCGGTCTCGATTTGACCTATGCCTTGCTTGAGCCTGCCGATCTCACCATACTGGTTGACGCGGTTTCGCGCGGCGAAGCGCCGGGAACGCTCTACGCAATAGAGCCCGATCTGGATATTGAGAATGGAGCGGTTCAGATAGACGCCCACGCAATGGATCCGGTAACAGTGTTGCGAGCGGCAAGAGCAATGGGCGGTTCGTTAAGCAGGGTGTTACTGGTCGGTTGCGAGCCGGCAGATCTGGGTGGCGAACAGGGGAAGATGGGCCTAACTCCTCCCGTTCGCGATGCAATCGAAGGGGCAGTTACAATGGTGGAATCTTTGATCGAAAGGGAGTTACAGGTACAACTATGACTTTGAAGAATATCGTCGGCGGACTGGTCGTGATGCTGGCTATAGCTACGTTAGTAGCGTCCATGCCTGATATAAAGCGCTACATCCGCATCAGCACAATGTAACAAAGCGTGCACGAACTTTCAGTGGCGCTAAGCATCATTGAAGGGGCGGAGGAGGAAGCCTCACGAAACGGCGGGGGGCGAGTGTGTGCGGTTTACGTGAAGCTGGGTGCTCTGTCTGGAGTGTCGAGAGATGCGTTGCTTTTCTCATACGAATTGGCGTGCAATGGAACATGTTTGGAGGGTTCGAGACTGGTTATAGAGGAGGTTCCGATTCGAATCTTCTGTGTGAACTGTGACTCGGAGGGCGATCCCGTTTCAGGTCAGTGTCTGCGTTGCGCCAGATGCGGAAAATCGGGCTGCCGGTTAGTCGAAGGGACGGATCTTATGCTGGCTGGTCTCGAGTTGGGCTCATAAATCTTTTCCCTATGAGGCCCAAGCTGGCGGGGCCGATCAAGGACCACCTTTGGAGCCGCTTCCCTGAGCCTGGCGCAACCATACGAAGCAAGTTCTGTCACGGAGACGGGTGTCACCCAGCGGCGGGGGATAATTGATGATAAAGCCAGGATCGGGCGATACGGAATTCACGACGGACTGTACTTACCGACACGCGCATTAGGTCGGCCACTTCTTCTAAAGTCAAACCTCCGAAGAAACGAAGCTCTACGATGCGCATTTGGCGCGGGTCCAGTTTTTCGAGCTGGATAAGGGCGTCGTCGAGCGCGATCAGATCTGTATCCTTGTTAGTCCCGACTTCATCGGTCGCGGACAAGGAAACTCGCACCCCAGCACCGCCGCGCTTGGCTGCCGCCTGTTCACGAGCGAACTGCACAAGAATTCGGCGCATCAGCGTGGCCGAGACGCCAAAGAAATGCGCCCGGTTTTGCCATTTGTCCGGCTGCCATTCCATTAAGCGCACGAACGCCTCATTGACCAGGGCGGTGGGCTGCAGAAGGTGTCCGGCTTTTTCGCCGGCAAGGTGGATACGTGCCAGTCGGTACAATTCTGCGTACACGTGCGGCGTCAGTCGCTCCAATGCGTTTGAATCGCCATCGTGCCATGCCGCCAGAATCTGGGTAATTTCGGGGTTGTCCGGCGAAAGCATAGCGTGCGGCCCTTGTCCCACTTGCTCCAAATTGGTCTAACCATAACACAAATTCCATATAAACCAGAGTTTCGGTTGTACTAGAATTGCGCCATCCACAAGTCGGCATCTTGAATTCTTTCGGTGAAATAAAGCCGCTGCCCGCTGGGTTCAAAAGCCAGCGAGTATAGCCCGTTGGGCGCAACGGAAAACAATTGTTTTTGCCGGTTCGTATCAAGATCGCGGAGATAACAGACGCCGTGTAGAACATGGACAAACAGGCGATTGTGGGAGCCGGGAACCCACGCGGGGCGACCCGAACCGCCGACCAGATCAAGCTTCCCCGTCGCTAGGGAATAGCGGACGATATCTCCGAACTCGGACAGAAATCCGATTAGGATTCCGTTTTCCGGGGGAGATATGAAAAGACTGAGATGATTTTTCGAGCCCGCGCTTGGTTTGAATGCGGGCAAAGGCTGCGGATCGGTAACAGGCGCGGCCGGATTGCGATCCATGATAAAGGGGCCGCTTCCCATATCCGAGCCTAGAATGCGCTTGCCGCCGTCGATCCAAGTCGCCACCTGAATGTTATGCGGTGACGTTGCCGCCGTTAACTGACGCAAAGCGCTGCCGTCGGGGTGGATGGAGTAGTCGTTATAAAATCCGGATCGGTCGGAGAAGAACAGGATCTCGGCACCGTCGGGCGACCATTGCGGTGCGCGGTTGCGACCCCCTGTGGTCAAGCGCCGGCGACCTGAGCCGTCGAGATTCGAGATCCAAAGATCCTCTTGCGGGTCGCCGACATTATCGTAGACCAATTGTGTGCCGTCCGGCGAGAACGAGAAGTTAGTCATGTTAATGGCTGACGAGCCGACCGGCACCGGCTCTCCGATCGTTTTCTGCGCCGTTTTGTCGAACGCTACGGAATACAGGTTTACGCGGCGCTGCGCTTGAGAGTAGATAAACTTTTGTCCGTTGGCCGAAAAACTCAGAAATTTAATGTAGGGGGCCGGAACCGTGACCGGTTCAGGTGAACCAAGAGTATGACCAGTACGCTCGTCGATTCGCACGCGCCATAGATTCATCAAACCGCCACGGTCGCTGATGAAGTACAGTTCAGTCCCATCCGGCGACCAGACAGGATTCCAATCGAGCGCCGCATCGTTGGTGACGGCCAATGGAGCAGTGCCATCGGCGGCCACGGTCCAAATATCTCGTGTTGAGCCGGACTGGCTGACGGCCCAATACGCAACGCGATACCCGTGTGGAGACCAATTCGGTTGCACGGCATCGCCAGTTCCTAACTCGCGTTCCCGGCCGGAAGCCAGATTGATGACGTGGAGGCGCGATGTAGGCGGACCTCGCTCGCTGGGTAAAGTGAAGGTGTCATCGGAATATACGATGCTTTTCGAATCAGGCGACCAGCAGGGTAAGTGACCGTGCGGAGCAATGCGGGTGGGATTTTCACCGGTAGCTTCCATCACATATAGGCCGCCGCCATCGCGCTGGGAACGGAAACAGATGCGTGTGCCGTCGCGCGAGAGTGACGGCTCAGTATCATCGTTTGGCGAATCGGCAGTCAAGTTGATGGGAGCGCTTCCGCCTGTTCGTTGCAAATAGATATCCCACTTGCCTCGTGCTGCATTGGAATAGAAAAACTGGCTGCCATCGGGTGAGAGATTAGGAAAATTCTCTTCGCCGGGGCGCTCGGTAAGGCGGGTAAATTGTTTGGGCACACGATTGGGTTCGCGATGCCAAGCAGAGCCGAGCCACAAGCCAGCTGCGCCCACACCAGCCGTTATTGCAGCGACAGCCGCCCATAAGCCGATTCGATGACGACGGCTGGCGGTTTGAGCCGAAGGCACGGTTTGCTTTGGAGATTCGGTTGCTCTTAACAAGAGCCTGCACGAGGACCGCAAGTCGGCCGCGGTTTGAAAACGGAGCTCAGGATCTCTCTCAAGCGCCCGCATGACAAGTGCGTCCCAATCCGGCGTCAGAGCGGGGCGCAAGCTGGAAGGGATGGGTGGGGTGTGGTTCAGGATGGCGGATAGAACCGCGCCTTCCGTTGGCCCCGCAAACGGGCGTACCCCGGTTGACAGTTCGTAGAGCATTACGCCCAGCGCAAAGATATCGCTGCGCGGCGTGGCTAGTTTGCCCATGATCTGTTCGGGCGAAAGATACTGTACTGTTCCGGCAATGCTTCCCGGCCGTGTGTGCAGCACAGTCGCGGTTTCGGGCGTATCCAGCGGAAGCTTGTTCTCTCCGCTGACTGGATCAAATAATTTCGCCAGTCCGAAATCAAGCACTTTGACGATTCCGTCCGGCCTCTGCATCACGTTTTCCGGCTTAATATCGCGATGGACAATGCCAGCCTGATGAGCGGCGGCGAGTGCCGAGCAGATTTGAATCGCGATATCGATTAAGAGTTTCAGGTCCATTGGACCTTCGGCTCCCACTGAGCGCAACGTCTTCCCTTCTACAAACTCGGTTGCTATGTATGAACGTTCGGAAGCAAGCTCAGCATCGTAAATCGAGACGATGTTCGGATGATTCAGCATGGAGATGGCCTGCGCTTCTTGTCGCAGTCGCCGGATTCTGTCGGGATCATCAACAAAAAGCGCAGGCAGGATTTTTAACGCGACTTTCCGATTTAGCCTTACATCCTGCGCCGTATAGACGGCACCCATGCCGCCGGCGCCGATTTGCCGACCAAGGACGTAGGCGCCTAGTTGAGTACCAGGTAACGCATCGGTTTGGGACAAATTCGTGATCAGGTTAGCCGCAACGTGAATAGCCGGCTGTTCTAAGAAGAATTCCGGCGTCTCCCGCTCGGCTTTCAGCAGATCTGCCACGTGCCGCCGAAGCTCCAGGTCGCTGGCGCATGCGGTTTCGAGGTAATCCCGTTGCACATTTTCCGGAAGTCCAACGAGCTTATCGAACAGTTCACCAGCGTTGCGATATTTCTCTGGAGTCACGTTTTGTGGGCTGAGCGCAATTATAGCTGTTCAACTTACGATGTGAAAATGCCGACAATGCATCTCGCATGCGATTATTTAAAAAATTTTGAACACTTTTGCGCGCAAATTCCCCTTTATCCAGCAAGGGCGAGGATTCAGCCACCGGCGATGTTAATCTCAGCCCGTCCAGATCAGAGATTTAAGAGGAGAATGCAATGTCAACTTCGAATCCCGTCGGATCGCTGATGCGTTCCGATCACGACACCGCCGTCTTAGCCGCTGTCGATTCCGGCCCCTCGTTCGCCGGTGCTGTCGATGATTGCAGCAAGCCGACGGATGATCCTGTTTTAGCCGCAGTTGCTGCATACCATTTGCCCGCTGAGGCTGGTGACGGCCTGGCCCGTTACGCCGCTGTTGGGGGTTACGGCGGCAACGGTTACGCCGGCAACGGTGGCTACGGCAACGGTGGCTACGGCGGTAATGGGGGCGGGGGTGTGACAGGACTGGGGGTGGCCGCGCCGCCCGTGAACCCGGTGATGGCGCAAGCAAGCGCTCTGCACGCCGATAAGCCAGGAACGCGCCTGACCGACGCCAACGCTCAAGGCTATCGTTTGGAAGCTCTGGATGCGAATCACCGGATGGGCAACTATCTGGCTGCGGCCTATGACGAGTATGAGGGGCTTAACCTGGACCGCGATTTCTTCGGCTGGGTTCAAGAGACCATCGACAAAGATCAACGGGCTGCCGCGGAAAGATGGAACGCAGGACTGTTCAGCGGCATTGACGGGATCAGAGACGAAAAGAAAAGAAACGCGTTAAAGGACAAGTGCTTTGAGTGGTTCAAACAAGGCGTGAAGTATCTGGACAACGAAGTGAAGCGTGGGCGTTACATGGTGACGATTGACGAAGCAGGGGGCATGTCGCGGAAAGTGACTGGAAAAGGCGATGCCGTGGACAAGTTCGATAGTGAATCGTTAGTTGATAAGTTCAAAGCCCGGCACGGCGGGTTAGTGGGCAAAAACTGTATCTTCGTGATGGATCCGGACGGAAACTTCTACTCGCACGTCTCGAAAGTCACCCGCATGCATCATTCCTCTTTTCTTGGCGGCGAGAACGTGCAGGCGGCTGGCGAATGGAAGGTACAAGGCGGCAAGCTAAAAGAAATTGAAGGCACGACAGGCCACTACCGGGTTCCTACCGAAGGCTTTGTGAAGGCGGTGAAAGCTCTTGAGGCCAAGGGAGCGTTGCAACCGGACACGGTTGTGAAGTTATACCCCAAACATGGCGGGCAGCCCGTTTCCGTCAACGCGCGTGAGTTCGCAAGGGCTCCGGAAGCGCATTTGAAGGACAATAATACGTTCAGTTCAGCGCACAACCAATAAGAATAGATACGTTGCGAGTGTTTGGCAAAATGAGGAATGCCCACCATTGGTACATGGGGCGGTAAGATCCGCCCGGAATTCCAATCTCGGGCAGGCGATGTGGTGGTGGCAGAGCATTGGTGTTCCAGTGGTTTCGCCAATACCGATCTGGATTTACAGCTCAAGAAACATGGCATTCACAAGCTTATTGTCGCAGCTTGTTCGCGATCGGAAAGGTCACGGCGGAAACTCGAACGCGCCGAGACTGGATGCGGCGTGTGATGGGGTAAGTCGCATCAGTTGATACAGTACTTGCATGGTGAAAATGGTAATGGATGCAGCCAGTTTTGCGGCTGAAAAGCATGCAATGCAGAGGCGCAAAGGAGTGGCGGCGGAGCCATATATCAACCATCTGCTGGAGGTGGCGGCGCTGGTCGCCAATGCAACACCGGAGCCAGACGTTCCCGCAATAATTGCCGCATTGCTTCACGACTGCATTGAAGATGCAGGCGTAACTAAGCAGGAAATTGCAGAAAGATTTGGCGACGAAATCGCGGGAGTGGTAGTTGAGGTGACGGACGATAAGTCCTTGCGAAAAGAAGAGCGCAAGCGTCTGCAGGTGGTCAATGCTCCAAAGAAGTCGGCGCGCGCAGCACTCGTCAAATTGGCTGACAAGATTTCTAATTTGCGAGCAATGCTGAACAGTCCACCAGCGGATTGGAGCGTCGAACGCCGAACACAGTATTTCATCTGGGCCAAACAGGTAGTTGACGGTCTACCGAGTCCGAATCCGATGTTAAAGGCTGAGTTTGATGCGCTGCAGGAGCGTTTCGCTGAAGTTCAGCGAATTTGAACTGCCGCATCGATGCGGCGAGAATACGCCGGAAGGTGACGTGATTTCCATTTTCAAACCGATTAGCGGAGCGAATTCGGGCTCTACGAAGTGTGTCATCACTGCCAGAGCCCGATTTCTGTTCTCCTTTTTGTTTATGGTTGGTTAGAAAATTAGCTTCAGCGCCAATTGGGTATTTCTAGGCTCGCCGAATCCGAGTCCCGGAGCGCTGGAGCCATTCTTGGTATTGCCTATCAGGCCGAACGACGCCGAGGTTAGCGTGGCAGTTGGATTAGCAAGATTGACATAGTTCGAAGCGTTGAACATCTCGGCTCGGAACTGAAGGCTGATCCGTTCGGTGACGTGAAACGTTTTGAAAAGTGAAGGATCGATAGAGAAAAAGCCTGGGCCATAGATGGCATCGCGGCCCAGGTTGCCGTAAGTTCCCGCAGCAGGAGCGGCAAAGGCGGCCTTGTTTAGATAGACCACACTTAAGCCGGAACGGGTGCTACTCAGGGCGAAAGGATTACCTACGAGATTCACACGGTCGGTACCATCGCCGCTGCCGCTGGGGTTGGTGCCAGCGGCAATGTTGATGGGAGTACCAGTCTGCGCAGTGATCAGCGTATTGAGTTGCCAGCCATCACCTATAACTTTCGGAATCCTCGGCACCCTGGGAACCGAGTAACTCAGAAACGTGACAAAGTTCTGGCGTATGTCGTAGCTGGAGCTGCCACGCTCGTTGGCCAAATCATAGCTGTCGGCCGGAATAACAGAGCGAGCATCGGAGGCGTCGTCAATCGAGTGCGACCAGGTGTAAGACACTTTCGCTGCCAACCCATGCCACAATTGCTGGTTCAGAGTAAGTTGAAGCGAGTTATAGTTGGAGTTCGCTACGCTTTCCAACTCATCAATTGCTCCTAGAGTGGGATACAAGGCGTTGTACGGTCTGCGCGACTGCACGCTTCCACTTCCCGTCAAAGCAGCGTTAATGTCGAGCGTCACAGGCAACGCAACGCCCAAGCTGCCCACATAAGCGACTTGCAGTATCGTCTTTTTTGCCACTTGCTGCTGCAGACTGAGGTTGAAGTTTTGCACATAGCCTGTGCGGAAGTCTTGGCTGACGCCGAAGGCTCCGTAAGGCGGTACTGGATTTGCGCTGAATACCGGCTGTCCGGAAACCAGCGTGAAGCCCCGGCGAGTCAAATTATAGACGGGCAGCGGTCCGGATGGATTTCCTTGTACTCCAGCGGCAGCTCCATCGCCGGGTGTGTTAGCCGTGAAGTAAGAAACGGCGGGAGTGTCGTAATAGATGCCATACCCACCCCGGATGACGGTCTTGCCGTTATCGGCTGGAGTGAAAGCGAAACCGAAGCGAGGCGCGAAGTTATTCCATTTGGACGGATAGAGGCTGCTGATACCTCCGGACTGACCTACGTCAACCAAACCTTGACTTGACACGAAAGTGGTCAGGTTGTTACCAATATCTCCGAGCGGGGAGAAATGGTCCCAACGGACACCGGCGTTCAAGCTAAGGCGATGAGTTACCTGGTATGTGTCGTGAGCGTAGCCCGCGTAGGAGTTTTCGCGATAGTCTCGTTCTAAGTTTCCGATGGCGATAGTAGCGCCGCTGCTGGAACTGACATATCCGGCCAAAAAGTCCGACAAAGCTCTAAGCGACGAAGAAACAGTAGGATCCTTTGCCCATGGCCCCTGGGTTCCGTCAAAGCTGAAGGAGCCGCGTTCGTTCGAACGATAGAAGATATCGTAAGCCGCGCGGCGGAACTCGCCTCCGAATTTCAGCTCATGCCGGCCTACGGTGTACGAAAGCGTGTCCGTAATGTGACCGACAGTGTCGATTCGGCCCGTGGGCTGGGTGGCGCCTACAATGGCGAAGCCCGAGATGTTGATTGTGGGTGCGCCGCTTAGCGTAGGATCTGTAACACCGGTATTTAAACCAACAGATGCCGGATTAACGCTGGTGTCCTCATCGTTGAACGTCTGCTTGAAGTAATTCACTCCCAGAACCAACTGATTCACAAGCCTTGGACCCAAGGTAGAGTTCAAAACAGCCGAGAAATTATGCACCCAGATGGGAGCAACCTCATAATAGTCCAGATAAGGCGCCGAGTTGTTCACTAGAGCCGTTTGGGATCCGGTGCCTCCGAAATAGCGCAGCGCAAAGTGATTGTTGGAGTTGATTTCCTGGTCGAGCTTAATGATTCCGTTGTAACTGTAGTAGGTGCTTGGGTCCGTTCCCACATAGTTATTACCGGTAGCCGGACCAGTGAGCGCCGACGCGGGATAAAAAGTGAGAATACCCAAGGACACTGGGTTGACTTGCACTCCATACTTTTGCAGCACTTGCTCCGACTCTGACACCCACGCCGCGGAAGGAGTGGTAACAGCCGTGGAGTTGCCGGCGATAGCTTTTTGCAATTCACCGGCGACAAAGAAGAATGTGCGGTTCTTAAATATGGGTCCGCCCAGTGAGAAACCGGGCTGATTGTTCCGAATTTCGCGTTTGGCGCTGCCTGCCGGAGCAAAAGGGCTGTTGGCGGAAAGATCTTCATTGCGTAGGAATTCGAAAGCATCGCCATGGAACTGGTTGGTGCCGGACTTAATGGCGATGTTGATAGAAGCGCTGCCATTGCGGCCAGCTTCGGCTGTACCACCGGTAGAAACCGAAAACTCATCAATGGCATCCACCGGCAGCACGACTCCGGGAATGCCCGCGACGCCGCCCTGGTTCACTGATGCATAGTTTTGAAATCCGTCGTTATTGTCAGCACCGTCAATCTCATAATTGTTCCCACGAGTGCGGCTTCCATTTACTGTTGTTGGACCGGTTGTGTTGCTAACTCCGGGAGTCAGCTTCAGGATCTGGCGGAAATCTCTACCGTTCAGGGGTAAGTCCTTTACAGTTTCTTCTTCGACCACGCCGGTCACCGCAGTGGACGTTGTTTCAATTTGGGCAACGTTTCCCTGGACCTCAACTGTTGTTCCCTGTGAAGCGATATTCAGGTGGCTGTTCAGCGCGGTATCGCGCGAAACAGTGACCGTGACCGGGGTGATTTTCAAGGTCTCAAAACCAGGCTTCGAGACAACTACGGTGTAGTCGCCCAAGGGCAAATCCGGAAACGTATAATCGCCACTGGAAGTGGACGTTGTGGTTCTGGAGACGCCGGTAGCCAGTTGAGTTGTAGTTATTATGGCGCCCGGAACGGCAGCTCCGGAAGGGTCTTGGAGGCTGCCGTTAATAGAACCGCGAAAGGTCTGCGCTGTCATGGTTGCCACACATAGAACTGTCGTCCAAATAAGTAGCAGCGCGCGGCTATAGGTATTACGAGATTTGTGCATGATTATCCAAATAAGAGAAAAGTTGTTAAAACAAAAGTCACTGCCCGGATATGGCCCCAGAAACAGCAGTAGCTAGCTGGGTATGTTGGTTCTTGTTCTTTACTTTGTTTAAGAGGCCGTCCAGACTGTAATCACCTGGACCCGCTACGGCAAGATAGAGGAACACGAACGAATAAAGAGCGGAGAGTTCGCCGCCATTCAAATTCGGCCAGAATCCTCTAGGCGCATGCGCCAGAAAGTAGGCAAACGCCAAGTGGCCGGAGAGGATGAAAGCCGCCGGGCGTGTAAAGAGGCCCAAAATGAGTAAGGGACCGCCGACAAATTGAAGAACACCCGCAAACCACAGAAGTGAGAATGCGACGACGGGTTTGGCCGGATGATCGGGTGCGCTGAAGAACCCGAACAGCAGCGTCAGGCCGTGCAGAGATAATAGAAACCCAGACACAATCCGTAGCAACGTACGGGCCAATGGCGTGTAGTTATCGAGGAACCAAGTGGTGTTAGGCATGCTTCACCGCCTTAGCCGGAGAATGGGCATGGGCGCTTAGATGCTTGCCAACATTCTGTGCCTGGCCCCAGACACGAAGAAAGTTCCCACCCCAAAGCTTTGCAATCTGGGGCTCAGTGTAACCTCGCCGCAGAAGTTCTCGGGTGACATTGGGAGCCTCACCTTCATCATTCCAACCGACAACTCCGCCGCCATGATTGAAGTCGGAAGCAATACCGACATGATCTACGCCGATCACTTTCACCGCATAGTCGATAGCATCCACAAACTGTGCAAGCGTGGCCTTTGGAGCGGCGCCGGTGATTTCATGCCATTTAGCGCTAAATTCCTTCTGTCGTTCGACGGGCCAAGCTTGTTGCGGAGTATCGTCGCTTCCAACCAATCCATATTTCGAGCGCAAGGCCTTGACCTTATCCTGCACACCCTGTGGCAGCGGCCGCAAATAGTTGCTAAAGGCCACTATCTGCACAACGCCGCCATTCTGAGCAATCGCGCGCAGTTCGTCATCGCTCAGATTGCGGGTATTATCCACAATCCCCTTCACGGCCGAATGGGTTGCAGCCACGGGCGACTTAGTCAAGGCCAGCGTATCGTTCAACGCCTTGGAAGAAAGCTGTGAGACATCAATCAAGATCCCCTTTTCGTTCAACTTGGCTACGGCCTTTTTGCCCAGGTCCGTCAATCCGCCCGCCTCATCCGGCTTGTCGCCATAGCCAGCATTGGGGCGCGACGAATCGGCCCAATCGTTATTGCCGGCGTGGGTAAAGCCGAAAATGCGGACGCCCTTGTCGTACCAAGCGTCTATCTGCGATAAATCCTGGCCAAGCGGAAACGCATTCAGAAAACTGACCACGACGGCGAATTTGCCGTGCTTCGCGAGGTCTTGAACGTCGGCCGGAGAATAGGCAAGCGCCGCCCGGCTTGGATTTTTCTTCGCGATATCGATGATGGTTTGATATTTCGCTTCCGCATCGGCCTTGGCCTTCGCATAATTTTCGGGAGTGCGCTTCGCTTGGGGAACAAACACGGCAAGCGCGGCCCCATTCAAGTGGCCGCGCTCGACCTTTGCCAAGTCAATTTGGGACTTGCCTTCTATGGACGCATCGAGCCCGGTGGTTACGTCGACATGGCTGTCGAAGGTGAGAATCTTGCGGTGAATCAGCTTGGCTTTCTGTTCCAAGGCTGCGGAATCAGGAACATTGTTGTTAGCTGCGAAGCCTAATATGGGGATCAACAGCGGAATGATGGATTTGGAAAGTAACGACATGAAACACCTCTCCTGGGGAATTTGGAACTGCTTCTACTAAAGGGTTTGGGATTCGGGAAGAATCGGGGAAGGCTGCCTAGTAGCGACAACAACAGCACGGGGCGGGGCTGTTAACGGCCGGCCTGAGAGACGGCTGAAGAGTTACATTTATGATGGCAAGTATCAATATAATCTCTTTGTCTATAGAGATTATCATATTTGGAAAAACTGTGTCAATCACCAGCGATAATCATTCTTGCGTGGGATGGGTTGTCCTGTTTGAAGCGGTTTGTCCAGTTTCTCCATTGAGATTCATATTCGATTACTCAAAGAGCGGTTACGGAGTCGCAACCTCGTCGAGGGGCGAAAATGGCGCTGATTATGAAAGCGGGTTCAAGGTTGAAAGACGGCTTGCTAACATGATTGGACCTTGACATATTCAACGCGCGGGGACGAGAGGATTCTTTGATGGACATCAAGAAAACGCTTCTGATTGCAGTCTTAACAACGGCTATGACTCAGGCTCAATCGAACGATGCAGCATTGATCGAAAAGGCCAAGGCGATTCATAGCCGGTTGTTGAAGCTGGACACTCATAACGACATTGAGCCGGCCAACTTTACGGCCGATTGCAATTACACGATGCGGCTGACTACACAGGTCAACATCCCGAAAATGGTGGAAGGCGGCATGGACGTGTCGTTCATGATCGCTTACGTCGGCCAAGGTCCGCTGACGCAGGAAGGCTATGACAAGGCGTATCAAGAGGCGGTGGCGAAGTTTGATGCCATTCATCGTTTAACAGAGAAGATTGCGTCGGACAGCATCGGGTTGGCTTTGACGCCGGCGGACGTGCTTGCCTTACATAAGAAGAACCTGCGGATTGCGGTGATTGGCATTGAGAACGGATATCCGATTGGGACCGATATTAAGCGAGTGAAAGAGTTTTATGACCGCGGGGGACGATATATGTCGCTGGCGCACAACGGCGACAATCAACTGGCGGATTCCAATACCGGCGAGACAGAAGGGTATTTGTATAACAACGGATTGTCTCCGCTGGGTCGGGAAGTGATTGCCGAGATGAATCGGTTAGGGATGATGGTGGACCTTTCGCATCCTTCGAAGGGCGCGAACATGGAGGCGATTCGGCTTTCCAAAGCTCCGGTTATTGCTTCGCATTCCGGGGTGCGCGCACTGGGGAATGTCAGCCGCAACATGGACGATGAACAATTGCTGGTGCTGAAGAAGAATGGCGGAGTTATTCAGGTGGTTGGGTTCGCTGCTTATATCAAGCCTGAGCCGCCAGAGCGTACGGAGGCGATTATGAAGCTGCGCGAGGAATTTGGATTGCCAACCGGGCGCAACCGTGCGGGTAGTGGAATGGCCGCTGCCCGAGTTACCGGCAGTGCTGCTGGAAGCGAGCCGAATGCAACGAGAGCTTGTCCGGTGGAGGGCAGCAACGCGGCTGGGACAGGGCCTGGCGGTCGAAGAGGTGGACGTGGGCTGGCGGAATACGGGGTGGAGACGCTTTCGCCGGAGAAGCAGGACGAATATCACCAGAAGTTGGCGGAGATCGACGCCAAGATGCCCGCGCCAAGGAGAGCGAATGTCAGCGACTTTGTGAATCATATCGACTATGCCGTTAAGTTAATTGGCATTGATCATGTTGGGATTGCATCAGACTTTGACGGCGGGGGTGGGATTGACGGATGGAACAGCGCGGCCGAGGCTTTCAATGTCACGTTGGAGTTGGTGAAGCGCGGTTATACAGAAGAGCAGATTGGAAAGTTGTGGAGTGGGAATTTGCTGCAGGTGTGGGGCCAGGTTCAAGACGTTGCCAAGAAGTTGCAGAAGCAACAAGGGTGACCCCCGACATCGCGGTCCAGGATAAGGCAGGAGCTCTGTGATCAGCTGTTTGAACGGGGGAGGCGTACGTGGAATTTCGCTCCGCAAACAGCGTTGGGATCCGCCCACAGTTCACCTTCGTGCTCAGCGACGGTCTGCCGAGATAACGCCAAGCCGAGTCCGAGGCCATTCTTCTTGCCGTGACTTGAAAACGGCAGGAACAGGTTGGGCCAGATTTCTTGACTGATGCCAACGCCCGTGTCCTCTATGTTGACAACGATCGAATGAGGCTCACAACTATTCGTGATCTTCAAAACGCCGCCGTTGGGCATCGCGTCCAGAGAATTGTTCATGATGTTGAGGAAAACACGGACCATGCGGTCGGAATCCGCGAGAACTTCGACATTCTCGTCAATTGAAATATCGAGCGAAACGCCTTGGCTTTGAGCAATTCGTTCAATCGAGTGGCAGGCAGAGTCGACTATGTCCGCAAGGCGACAAATCTCTGGAGGTTTGTCGCTCGCTCTCGAAACATCAAGCAATTCCTGCAGGAGGTCCTGGATCTCCCGAGACGATCGATAGATGTTTGTCGCAAGGCGGCTGCGCTGATCATTGGACAACCTATTGTCGATCAACATCTCCGCGCCGCCATAGATCGCGGCGAGTGGGTTCCGCAAATCGTGAACGATGGAGGTAGCCAATCTGCCAATAGTGGCGATTCGCTCTCGAGTAATTACCTCCGCGCGAGCCGACTTGATGGAATCGCACATGGCATTGAAGGTGGCAGCCAAACGGCCGAGCTCGTCCCGGCCTTCAACGGGAACGCGGTAGTCGTAGTTAAGCTGAATAACTTGTCCAGCAGCGTGATCCAGAGCTTCAATCGGGCGCAGTATCCGTCTTGTCATCCAGTAAGTCAACCCCAGACCGATACAGGTAGCAACAAACCAGATTGAGGCGACGTTCTTCTCTAACTCCGCATAGAGATTGCTTGCTTCAGCGAAGGAACGAATGACGAAAAGCTCGGGCACGGCGGAATCCGCCACCGATGGAAGCTCAATATCGAGCAGCAAGGAATCCACTCCGCCGATATTCATCCGCCAGAAATCCCCTTGCAAACGGTGGCCCGCAGTGCGGCTCGGGATGTCGCGCAAGGGCATACTCGCAGCAAGCAACTTGTTTTGTGCGACAAAGGCAAAATCACAACCGTTGATGCTGCGCTTCATCGCTTCCGCCAGTTGATCGTTCACATTCAGTGCAACCAGGAGAACATTCAACAACGCGGTTCCATCTCCGCTTTGGACATAGACGGGCGTCAGGACTAAGTAATAGAGGCGATTCTCCCAAACGGCGTAGCCTGAGTATTGTTCGGGGAAATGCAAGCGGGCGTTTTCCAACAGATGTCCGGGGTTCACGATGTGCACTGGTTGACCGCCCAGTGAGGCAATCACATTACCGACGGGGTCGAGCACCAGAAACGTAGCGTTTTGCAGACGTGCGCCAGCCCATAATTGACCCGCAGTATCGCGAATGGTCGCGCTGTCGCGAGTCATGAAAGCGGCCCGGACGTCGGACATAGAGCTAATCACTTTGCTCAAGGATGAAACGTTACGCGCGCGTTCGGCCCACAACGCGCGGTAGGCCTCCAAGCTAGTTTTGATCTCGCGCTGTAAAGTTTGCTCGGTGACGTGATTTGCGTATGTCTGCACCAGCCAGCCGGTGACTCCGAATAGTAGGGTGATGGCAAATGAAGTAGATAGCAGGATGCGCCACAGGAGAGAAAGAGATGGGTGCGGCTGGTTCTTCATTGGCTTATTGGCGTGTAGGAGTCGTTGGGTTCAGGGCGGTATTCGCGGCCGTATTTGTTTTTGTGCGATGTCGGGAGATAACCGGCTTCGGAGATTGTGACCCTTTCGAGCGTCAGGGACTCAGCGGCGATTGTTATCGGTCGCTTCAGTCGTTCGAGTGCTTCCGGAAGCGTTCGCTCATCGAAGAAATGCAGGACATATTCGCCCTTATCAACGCTCGGGATGATGAAACTGCCGTCTTTGAGTGTGGTTGTGTAATAAGCGGAATCCACAACCACAATGACCGCGGACATGGTTGAGTGAATGTTGCAGAAGACGCGGACGATTCCGGGCCGACTGAAAGTTACAGCTCGTGATGTCCCAGGGGGGTAAAGTCCGATGTCGAATAATTGACCGTCAAAGTTCGAAAAAGCGTTGTGAAAAATAGGATCGGCATTGGGAAAATCGATACTTGTACCGGATTGGACAACTAGCAAGTGGGGCGTGAAACGCTTGTCTTTTTGAAGGATTACCGCTTTTTTGTGAGCGACAGGCACTGCGGTTAGGCTTGTGCGGCTCTGCGGCTCAAGCCAGACGGCGACGTTCGAATAGTCGCGCTTGGCTTGAGGAGTTCCGGTCAGAACTACACTTCCGCGTACGGCAGTCTGCGCCTGCAGCAGTGCACATGTCATACAAAGCGAGCTAAAACAGGTACGCGAGAGCCAAATCATAGTGGTTGTAAGTTTCAGATATGCCTGCAAAGGTGCGCGTCCACAGCCGCTGGACCTCCGTGCTCAACAGCACGTTTGAAGACAGGTGCAGCACGACATTACCGGCGAAACTGCCGGTGTGAGCGATATTCGATGAGGAATAAAGAGCCTCCATCTGATCATTCTCCGAGCCGCCGAATGCGTTTAGCGTGATGCGATTATTCACGGGAACCGAAATCTGCGCCCAGCCACCGCCAGAGATAACTGGGCGTTCGACTGCGTATTCGTTGAGATAAAAACCGTTGCCGAGTGCACCAAGAGAAGCTACATTTTGGCCATAGTAAGCAGCGCCCCTGAAATCCAACCGGGGGTACGGCTTATATAGCCAATCTAGCGAGCCGATATGCGAAATGGTTTCTTTACCGGAGAATAAATTTGAGCCGAGATGGAAACCAGGAGCGATTTCGAACTTTTTGATTTCGTCAGTCTTGTGCCAAAAAGCAAGACGGGCTTCGATGGCCGGCCTGACACCGCCTGAATAAGCCGAGAACGGAGAATAGGAGGCAACCTGCAGGGCTGCTACCTGCATGTCGAATCCATCTTTGGCCGAGACATGAGCTATACGTTGAAATCGCATCTGCGGAAGCCAAAACCACAAGTTACCCGAGCCTGCCATAGCCGGCACGCCTACTTCGGCTAGTGAATTGGGCTCATATGGAGAGATGAGCGGCTTATCTTGTCCAGCGAAAATTGTGGTGTTCGTCCAATCGAGCGAGATTCCGGCTCTCCGGATGCGTAACCAATTGGAGGATGGTGCGGAAGCTCCAGCCCAAAAGTCCATCGCTATATCGCCGTTAACATGTCCTCCCCCTGGCAAGCTTGGGCCTTGGAAGCCGAATCCCAACATAGTTTGGCGAACAGTGGCGCCGTCAGGCGAAGGGCCGCTAAGCAAACCGTATTGGCCCAAGGCGGTGGATGGATTGCGGTTGTTTGCAAATGCATTGAAGAGCAAGGTTCCGTAGAGCCAGACCGGAAGCTTTTGTGAGCTTTCGACCTTTGTCTGCGCCTGTTCAGCAACACGCTGCTCGGCCACTTCGACGCGTTCTTCGAGTTTTGGTTCGGTGGGTGGAACGGTTGCCGGCAGATTTTGCGCTTGGTGCTGACGCAGTTCCTTAATCTGCTCCATTAACTCGCGATTCTGGTTTTCCAGATTGTCCAGCCGGCGCAGGACTTCCTGAAGCAGTTTTTCTTGACTGCCACTTTCTTGCGCGCGCAACGATGCCATGAACAGGCAAACGGATATGCAAAGCTTACGAAGCATTGAGTAGCGCCTCCAATGTACGGAAAATTTCGCCGGGTGAATATGGTTTAAGGAAGAAAGCATTTGCACCGAGTTCTTTAGCTCGCTGCGCAATGCCCGTTCGGCCGTCGCCAGTAATGACAATGATCGGAACTCGCGAATGCCGCGCGTTAGAGCGCACAGCCTGGATGATTTCGAATCCATCAAAGAAAGGCAGGTTTAGGTCGGTTACGATGGCGGCAAAGTTGAAGGATTCCGCTTCCAGCTTTTTCATCAAGCTACGACCGTCGCTCATTCGCATGACCTTAGCGCCGCGTATGGCGGAGAGCGCGAACTCCAGCGCCGCAACGTCTTCGGAATCTTCCACGATGGCGATCACGTGGTCCATAGTGTACGGCTTAAGGAAGAAAACGGTACCCGACGCCGTGAACGGTCAGAAAGTGGCGGGGCAAGGTTGGATCGGGCTCCAACTTTTGCCGCAGGCGTACGACGTGTGCATCGACAGTGCGAGTGTTCGGGTACGATTCATAACCCCAGACGGCGTTCAAAATGTGATCACGAGTAAGAGGCCGGTCGACGTTTCTCAGAAAGAAAACGAGAAGGTTGTATTCAGCCGGGGCGAGCTTGATGATTGAACCGGCTTTGGTTGTGATTCGCCGTTCGAAATCGATCTCGACATCCGCGAAATTGACGGTGACCGTTTCTTTCGCAGTTCGGCGTAGGAGGGCGCGAATGCGGGCGAGCAGTTCGCGCGTTCCGAACGGCTTCACGATGTAATCGTCAGCTCCGATTTCGAGGAGCAAAACCTTGTCCATCTCGTCACCGATAGCGCTTAGCACGATAATGGGCGTGGAGATATGATCGGCGCGGAGACGCTTGCAAACATCGACCCCGCTCATTCCGGGAAGGCGCAGGTCAACGAGCAGCAGGTTTGGCTTCAGGCTGATTGCTTTGTCGAAGCCACTCTTACCGTCGCCGGCAAACAGCGGTGTGAAGTTTTCACGTTCGAGCATGACACCAATCGTGTCACGCAGGTTCTCATCATCGTCGATGACGAGGATTCTCTGCATCTCAGCCAATTAGTCTACCTACTGAAAGGAGCGCCGGGATTAATCGGCGCTCTTATTTTACGAAAGTTTTACAAGCTGCGAAATTATCGATCGCCATGCCTTTTCAGTGAAGAGGCTAGGAGTTTTTTTCCTGGGTGCTCTGTCTGGCGATTCCATCGCGTATTTCGAGCGTGACGTCTGTTCCCAGATGGCAGAACGTATACCGCGCGCCTTCCAATTGCAACGGCGCATTTCCGCTGATATGCAAGCCGTCTAGTGCGGGCCAGGCATTGAAGCAGCCGCGAAGGAAGCCCCAAGCTATCAGCAGCGAACTGCACAGCGGCTCGCTGACAAGCGAACCGGTGTCCCATTTAAGCGCCGCGCCCCATAACCGGTTGCGTGAATAACCGAAATTCATCGCTCGCTCGAACGTCTGGTATGCGCCCTTACTGTCACCGACGGCGGCACGGGCTGCGATCTCAAATCCCGTTGAGTGGAAGAAAGAACATCCGTTTTCATAGCCAGGGAAGACCGTCTGATTGCTGCGCTTACCGAAGTCAACCATGTCACCGAGCTGAGAAACCGGCCGCATATTGGCGGGTGTGGCATAAATGGCGTCGCGCTGCAGCTTGAACTGGCGGCACAATCCCGCATAGTGTTCGTCGAGGTTGCGGATAATGCGCCGCGATCGATCCGGGCCTGAGACTCCGTAAATCACCGCCATCAGATTATGGTCTGTGTAGAAGTAGTTGCGCCGCTCGCCGTTGACATCAATCCAATCGCTGTATAACGATTGCGCGTCGTTCCAGAAGACCCGATTGTGCGCCTCGGCTGCTCGGGCGTGCCGCGCCTTGTATTCGCTGGCGACCTCGGCGTCTCCAAGCCACTCACCTAACTCCGCCAAAGCCTGGAGTGCGGCTACACATTGGATATTAATGTAGGCGTCTTTATGGCCGAACTTGATGATGTCATACCAGTTAGAGCACTCTCGCTTTCCGTTGGCCAGACCAGTGGTTTCCGGGATCTCCACCACGCCGTCGCCATCGGAATCAAGCGCATTCATATAGCGTGCCACCCTTAACACGACAGGCATTAGCGAGCGCATAAACTCACGGTTGCCCGTAGTCAGCGTCTGATGGTAGAAGGCCAAGATGAAGTGCGGAATCTGGTCGTGCAAGTTGCCCCACGGCACCTTATAGTAGCCCTCAATCCACCAGCGCGGGTAGACGTAACCGTTCGGCTCGACGCCAGTCCTCGCGAAGAACTCCAGCTCGCGCTCCGACGCCCGCTGCAATTCGGCATTCGTGCGCTGAATGCCGTGGATCATCGGAAACCACGCCATCTCGTGCAAACAGGGCGTGCTAGCGGGATTGTTGCCAAACATCCACCCCATCCACTGGTTGTAGACGCCTGCGAAGCTCGTAAGCTGTGTCGTGAGTTTGGCATCTGGCAGCTGGACATCTAATCCGCCGCTGCTAGCCGGTGCAAGCGCGAAGGACCAGTCCTGGATCTGAACCGCGCCGCGCTTTCGCTCCTCACTCACGTTCGTGCGATCTACACTCTCGGCGCCAAGTGTGACAGCCGACGCCGTTCCATCTGCAACCGCTTTGGCATAGTTGAAAGTTCCCGTGGAGATACGGATCTGGGCGTTCAGATTCGACGGCGAAAAGTGAATACTCTGCTCTCGCTTGCTTGACACAACTTCGTACCACTGTGCTTGGACATCCACGGCAAAGCCTTTAATGCCGTCCAGCCGCATTTCGGTATCCAGGAAGCCTGGAATTTCGGCGTAAGTCTCATTGGCGCCTTGCGTCCAAAACACAAGCGATGGAAAACGATCAGCCGTCAGCCGGCACTCTTCCAGAAATATGCGCTTAATCTGCCAGCGCAGGCCCGATTTGCCTAGCTCAATCTTCCATTCCTCTTTGACTAGCGGCCTCTCGCCGGGCCCAAGAAATATCTCTTCCACACGGAACCAGCCGGGTCCGGAGGTGACCCGCGATGGATCCGCCATGCGACTACCATGCCAGCCAGACCCTTCCACCTGGATTGCCGTACCGCTACGTAACAAGACCGTATCCGCTTTTGCAGGCAGCAAGTTGCGACTGAATCCCTGGCCAGGCCAGCCTGCATCGCGATTCAATGCGAGGCTAGATAGATATACGGCATCCGTGCCAGCGTGCAGTTCCAGTCGCATCCCGTTGTCAGCGAGTTCGTGACCCGGTTGCTCACCGGCAGCCAACAGCATCGACGCTGTCGAGCACAAAAATACGCGGCGCGTGATGCCAAGGCTCTGGTTTAAAGCCGATGAGAATTCCGGATCACTCATAAGGAGTCATTCTAAGACCAGTCCAACAAGCTGCTGATCATTGTAAGTTACATTAAGACCATGCCTGAAGGGTCAGAGAGCGAAGTTGAAAGAGTCCAGCGCATTGAATCTATTCCAACAATTCTTCAGGTTGTTTGCCACACTACCGGCATGGGGTTTGCTGCGGTCGCGAGAGTCACGAGTACCCGCTGGATTGCGTGCAGCGTGCTCGACGAAATCGACTTTGGACTCAAGCCAGGCGGTGAGTTGAAGCTAGATACAACGATCTGCAACGAAATAAGGCAGAGCCATAAACCTGTCATCATCAACAACGTAACCGAGGACGAAGTCTGGTGTAATCATGCAACTCCAGCGTTATATGGTTTTCAGAGCTATATCTCGATGCCCATCATCCTTGCGGACGGCTCGTTTTTTGGAACGCTCTGCGCCATTGATCCGCGCCCTACGCGTCTGAAAACTCCTGAGACCATCGGAATGTTTCGCCTCTTTGCGTCTCTTATAGCGAAACATCTCGATTCCGACCTTAAATTGGCGGAAACCGAATCGGCTCTGGCTGCTGAGATTCAGATCGCGGAACTTCGTGAGCAGTTTTTAGCCATTCTAGGTCACGATCTGCGCACTCCGATGCGCTCCATCACCATTTTTTCCCAGCTCATGCTAAAGTCTGCGCTGCCCGCAAATGTGTTGGATATGGCGGTTAAGATTCGGGACAGCGCCGTACGCATGAACTCGTTGATTGACAACATGCTTGATTTGGCACGGGGGCGTCTCACAACTGGCATGCCTTTGACGCGCGACGACAGCAAGCCCCTGAGGCCTGTTCTTGCGGAGGTTGTTAGCGAATTACGGTCGGTTCATCCCGAGCACAGCGTTGAAACCGAATTCACGTTTGCCGATCCGATCAATTGCGATACCGGGAGAATAGCTCAGCTTTTGTCAAATCTCTTAGGAAACGCCCTCACATATGGTTCGGCGCAAAAGCCTGTGAGGGTGGAGGCTAGCAGCAATAAGGATCTTTTTGAACTATCCGTTATTAATGCCGGAGACCCCATTGCGCAGGCCACGTTAGCGCATATCTTCGAACCCTTCTTCCGAAGTTCAAGGGAACATTCAAAAGAGGGGCTCGGCCTTGGACTGTACATCTCCGCAGAGATTGCGAAGGCGCATGGTGGGACACTCAGCGTCAAATCCACCAGTGAAGAGACTCGTTTCACCTTCCGAATGCCGATCATCTCCTCACACGCCAAGACTGAGTGATTTGCTGTGGCTAGAATCTGAAGTCAGTGTTCGACAGCCGGCGACAGCCGCCAGGCGACAACTTCCGGCAGGATGGCCCCACCGACAAAGTTATCCAGACGGATTAAAAGTTCGAAAAACCGCGGCTGGGCGAACGGATCGATGCCTATTCCCCGCAAGGCCCGGGATAGCCTAGCTTGATCAACTGCCAATTCGCCCGCAGATTGTGTCGATTGTGCCGTGGTTCCAGCGATCAACAACGCAGCCGGTGAGTTTGTGGTCGCGGGCAAAAAAGCTAGACGAGCGTAAGTTCTATGATGCTGGATATCGTCATCGGAGGGGAACTGATCCTGCTCATTGCGATGAGGCCGGCGGTTCCGGTAGACGATGCGTCCGTCCGCTGCCAACTCACAAGGGAAATTCAATTTGTCCTCATAAAGCTGAGCCCAGGGATTACTTATCGGGCTGCCGATCAATACGACATTGTTTTCCTTAAAATCCTGAAGTTGAACAGCATGACCCGAGCGAAGAGATATATGATTTGCGAATCGGGCGTTTCGACTTAACAATAAGTTAGCGACTGTCATTTCTCGCCCGTCGGTAAATTCGTAAATATTCCAGTTCTGCAAAAGGTTCGGCGGGTTTGTCGGAGGAATGGTTGGATAGTTCCGAGAAACATATTCGTCAAGTGACACGCGGCGGCGGAGCAACATCGACGAGATCTGCAGCATGCCGGTATCACTAGTAACAATCAGCCCGCTCTGACGGTCGTTGAAGATTGCGGCCAGCGGGAAAGTGGTTTGTACTTCGCCAATTTGCATGCGAAGTTTCGCATCTCTGAGATACCAAAAAAGCGCCAGACCGGCAAAGATAAAAGTCGTCGCAAAAAAAATGAACGCCAGCGTTTTATATCGAGTGGTCTTGTGTGGAAATTCGGTCTTCGACGGCTTTACGACGACATCAGTGGACGCATCCGACTGCGTCGGCAAAAGAGTTTGTAATTCTGACTCCGGTTGTTTATCTGCGCCTAAAAAATCTAACTGCTCCGACGTTCGCACAATAAACGCCAGCGAATAGCCGCCTCTCGGCATCACAATGATGGTTGGCTCATCTCGCCCTTCATCCGCGAAGTACAGTTCAAGACGTTTGCGAAGATTACGAGCTTCTGCGCGAACAATGCTGTCCTGACCGCCCAATTCTGGTTTCCGGTTGAATATCCGTTCCGCTATCACCTGCTCACGAACTTCTAACAGGCGGTGCTCTAGTGTGCACTTAGCAACGTATAACAGAAACTCTCGCAAGCGAGGCGATTTTTGAAAACGGCTGCTATCGGCAACTCGGGACACTAGACGTCGCGCTTGCTCTACATCTGACACTTCGCCGCTTCGATGCGCTAAGGCTCCCAACTCAGCCATTAGACGACAAGCGCCACCTTTAGGTGACACTTAACGGTTAAAATGACTTGTCTTCCAATCGGAAATATCCATTTGGTAACCGTAACTTTCGGGTGACACCGCGCTTTTCACGGTCAATTCCCCTTCCGTTAAAGCCGCAAACACGGTACCTTCGCAGCAAAGCTTTCAGGCTAGTAAGTTTGTGCCACGGAAGGCAATCTGCTTCCAGTGCTTTCGGCCATTACAAAAGGTTAGGTTTACAAATGGGTTTCTTAAAAATCATTGCAACAACATGTCTTGCTGTTATTTTTTCAGGTGCTACGCTAGCTCAAGAGTTTCGTGGCACAATCACCGGGACGATCGTTGATCCCTCTGGTTCTAGAGTGGCAAATGTTGATTTGCAGGCTGTCAACGACGCCACCCAGCAGACCTACAAAACAAAGACGACGGACTCCGGAGACTACTTAATTCCATACGTCCTCCCGGGTACTTATACTGTTACAGCAAAAATACAGGGCTTCAAGACCGAGGTACAGCAAAATGTACTTGTTCAAGGTGGCGTGACGCGCGGCTTGAATTTAACGCTCCAGTTAGGCACCGCAACAGAGACGGTAAATGTGACTACCGCACCTCCGCTAATCGAGACGGAGAACGGTTCCGGCAACGCCATCATTACCGAGAGAGAGTTGGAAAACGTGCCGCTTAACGGCAGGCAAGTCTATACGCTCATTAGTACGGCGCCTGGATCGCAGTTCTTACAAACGCAGTTTGGGGCGCAAGGTTATTCGGGAACTCGTGGTTGGGACGTTTCAAACAACTACACCATCGGCGGCGGTGTTCAAGGTTACCAGCAATTCCTCTTGGATGGGACAAACATCTCATTGCAGAACAATGGAAATCAAGGCACATGGGAGTACTCACCCAACATCGACGCACTTCAAGAAGTTAACGTCATGTCGCCCACCTATGACGCACGCTATGGAAGGACGGGCGGTGGCACGGTCAGCATGATCACAAAGAGCGGCACCAACCAGTTTCATGGCGACGCTTATGAGTATTTCGAAAACGGCGATTTGAACGCGAATAACTTCGAAAACAATCTAAACGGAATTCCTCGCCAAAATCTGCATCAGAATCAATTCGGAGGCACGTTCGGCGGCGCAATCAAGAAAGACAAGATCTTTTTCTTCGGTAGTTACGAACAATACATCGAAGGGATACCATTCACTACAGTCACCAGTGTTCCTCCGGTTTATTTGCGCCCAGCAAGCGGTCAAGGAGTTGACTTCACTCAGACCGGCTTCACGATTTATGACCCCACAACGACGGTTTGCACCGTAGCCGGAGGCGCCATTGGAAATTGCCCCGGTAACGCATACGCTCGGACCGAATTTCCCAACGACACCATTCCCGCCAGCCGGATCAGCCCTATAGGAGCGGCGATTGTGAATCTCTATCCGCTTCCAAACACGGGCAACGGCGGATTGCAAAACAACTACACGGCCAACGTCCCCGACAAATACAATTACGGGCAACCGTTCGCTCGTGTTGACTACGACACCAGCGATAAGACCCGCTTTTACAGCATGTTCGCCTATCAGCACGGCACCGAATTCCGCAACGTTAGCGGCTTCCCCTCGCCAGCAGAGAACGGGAACATTAACACCATGCGGCAGGTGCTGATTGCAAGCCAGGATATGACGCACATCTTCACGCCAACATTGCTGGTCGATTTCAAGCTGTCGTATTCGCGCTTCCTTGACAGTTTCCCGGACGGAAACATAAACGCCACAGAAACTCCTCAGTCAATCGGGTTGAACATGCCCCTCGTCCCGACAACAACGCGCAAGCTTCTACCAGAATTTAACGCTGGCGCCTACTACCCGCAAGTAGTCGGCAATGACGTCAGTAACGATACCTACAACAGCTTCTATTTCGACAATGACTGGACAAAAACCTGGCGTAGCCACACTTTCCATTTTGGCGGAGAGATAGGCGAGTTACAATATGCAAACCCTGGCTCTGTAGGACATCCGAATGGAGATTTCGCGTTCGGAACTCAGAACACGCAGTACAACCCGCTGCAGCGCAATACGCTGCCGGGAGTCAATGACGGATTCATTGTCGGAGACATGTTATTGGGCTACCCATCTTCTGGAGGCGTTGACTACAACGACACATTGATGGAAGGCTTTCCAATATTCTCCTTCTATGGGCAAGATGACTGGAAGGCATCGCGAAAGTTGACGTTGAACATCGGATTGCGGTATGACGTTCAACTTGGCCTTCGCGAACGATATGACCGGCTTAACCGCGGTATGTGTTTTACCTGCGTTAACCCAATTACCAATAGCTCCGCTTTCCAGGCAAATCTGGTGGCCGACGGGCCAGCACTTTTGGCCGCTGGTATCAATCCAGCCTCGCTATCGACAGTGTATGGAGGCTTGGAGTTTCCAGGAACGAATGGCAACAGCAAAGATGCCTACAATACCGACTGGACAAATATAGAACCCCGCTTCGGCTTCGCCTACGCTGCCGACGACAAGACGGTGATTCGTGGCGGCTATGGAATCTTCTATGCTGTGGGTTTGGAGGGTGGTTCAAATGATGGCTTTAGCATCACCACTCCTTACGTAAACACAACTAATGGCGGGGTTACGCCTACAAACTATTTTGCGTCTGGCACTCCCTTTCCCACCGGTTATGAAACTCCTGTCGGTAGCAGTTTAGGGCTTCTAACAGCGCTTGGTAATGGCGCATCGGTCGATTTTCCAGGCCGCCGCATTCCCAGGTCGCAAGAATTCTCATTCGGAATTCAACGCGAATTGCCATTCCAGATGGTGCTGGACGCGAGTTATGTTGGCAACTACACAGACAGACTTCGCGTGTTCGTTTGGGATAACGGCGTCATGCCGTACTCTGAGCTACAACAAGGCATCGCCAATCCGACGCTGTTCAATCAGCAGGTTCCGAACCCCTATTACAATGTTCCCGGCATTCCAACTAGTTCAACCTGCGGTTCCAATCCAACTATCTCGCGGATTACCTTGTTGCTGCCTCTTTCTCAATATTGTGGATTGATTGGGCAGTACAATGACCCGCTGGGCCGTCAGAACTTCAACGGTTTGGAAGTGAAACTCAACAAGCGCTTTTCGAACGGTTTGAGTTATCAGGCCTCCTATACTTACTCAAAAACCATGACTGCAACGGGATATCAGAATGGTTGGCCTTACCAGGATCCGGGCTTGAAGTACGAGATTTCGCCTCAAGATCGCACCCAAGTGTTCAGTCTCACAGGCGAATGGCAAGTGCCTATTGGCAAGGGCTCGCAATGGATCGGCACTAACGCTCACGGCGTAGTGGGTGCACTTATCAATGGCTGGCGAGTGAATGGCATATTCATCGCTCAAACTGGATTTCCCGTAAGTCTAGACACAGGTGTTTACTATAACTGCAATCACAGCTTCACTCCGAATGGCGGACCAACTCTCAGCAACTACATTTACAACAACTACAGCAATGGAAACGCGCTAGGATGCTGGTCCAGCATTCCGCAATATGGGTTAATGAACTTGCCCAACCAGATTTCCACGCTTCGTCAGCCCAGCATCCCCAATCTGGATCTTTCGGTTCACAAAGAGTTCTCTGTAACCGAGACCGCAAGACTCCAATTTCGCGCCGAAGCGCTGAACCTTACCAACAGCGTACTGTTTCCGGGACCCGACAACAATCCGGGCGACGGTCCCGCTGTGCGCCAATCCAATGGAACGTACACCGGCTTTGGGACTGTAAATCTTTATCAACAGAACTTTCCCAGAGTCGTTCAACTTTCTTTGAAACTTCTCTTCTAAAAGACCGATCTCCGAGTTCAACCTAGAAAGCTTCGCAACAAAACAGTACTTGACAGTGGCTATATTTGGCTTTACTCTAAAGCTGGAATGAGCAATGGCAAGACGCTTGCGGAGCTTTCCGCCGCATCCGGTATTCCAGCTCGCACGATTCGTTTTTACATTGCCCGCGGTCTTCTAAGCGGGCCCGTAAAGGCGGGTCGTGGAGCTGTTTATACCGACGAACACCTGCGGCGGCTGGAAACTATCCAAGATCTGCAAAACAACGGCCGGATGCTCTCCGAGATTGCCCACGCACTGGATCAAGGGACCGAGGCTAGAAATACACTCCAACCCGTATCCTGGTGGCAACATGTCGTGCAAGACGATGTCATGGTCTTCGTGCGTGGCGATGTAAGTCCGTGGCGAATGAAACAAATTCGTGCAGCGGTGGATGATTTGGCCGCGCGTTTGCGCGAGCTTGATAGCAACGACCAGAAGGAGAGATGACACATGGGCGCAACCGCTAATTTCGGGCCTATTGCAGCAACAACTGCAAAACCAATTAATCTTGCAATGCAGCGCCTATGGCTCACCGGTCAGGTGCTGCCGGCGGGCGCGCGCCTGGTAGTGCAGCATGTCTTCCGATCGGAAGAAGAGAACCCCTTGGAAGTTGTGTATTCGTTTCCCCTTCCGCGCGATGCCGCCCTTCGTCAATTTCGAATCACCGGTGAGGGCTTTGAAGCTCATTCTGAACTCAAGGCAACAGAAGCGGCGGTAAAGGCGTATGAGGAAGGGATTGAGCGCGGCTCTTTATCGGCGCTTGTCCGTCAATATGGCGATGGTCTAATCAATCTCACCGTTGGAAACATTCGACCCAAAGAAACTGTCACGGTGCATCTGGAGATCCTATGCGGCGTAGAGTTGAACGATCAAGGTTTCCGTTTTAGATTTCCATTCACGCTGGCTCCCGGCTACCATAGCCGTGCTAAGGCTGCGCTGACGGCAGATGGCGAAGGCGAAATAGAACTCCCGGCGGATCAGTTTGGCGACATGCTGCTTCCCCGTTTTCGCGAAGACGCTTCGGCGTTGCACCAAGTCGGGTTCGACCTCTCTCTAGTAGGCGGGTTGGGATTCGATGAAATTGGTTCACCTTCCCATGTGGTGAAGGTGCGCCAACAGGCGGGCGGATCTTCAGCCTCGGTAACGTTGAATGCCGAGCGGGACGTTCCCAATCGAGATTTGGTATTGGACGCGCACTTCAAATCGGTCGCGCCGCAAGTCCTGGCGGGAAGAAGACAGGATGGCAACGGCCACTTCGCCGCTATCGTTCCATCCTCCGCCTTCGGATCAGTCATCGATGCGCCGCGCCGAGTCGTAATACTGCTCGACCGATCAGGATCGATGCAAGGCGACCCTCTGGAGCAGTCGAGAAAAGCCATCGCAGCGTGTCTGGGCGCACTCTCCGAATCGGATTCCTTCGGCTTAGCCGCCTTTTCCACCAACACAGTGATGTTCCGGCCAACACTCGTTTCGGGCACTCGCGACATGCGCAACGAAGCCCAAAAATTTCTGACGCAAGTCGAAGCGGGCGGCGGAACGGAACTAGCTGCAGGCTTTCTGCAAGCTTCTGCATTATTGGACGGCAAAGGCGGCGATGTGCTGATTCTCACCGATGGACAAGTGTCCGGAACGGAGCAGATTCTAGCCCTGGCTCGCACGGCCGGCGTGCGGCTGCATTGCCTGGGAATTGGAAGCGCCAGTCAAGACCGATTTCTATCTCTGCTTGCACGTGAGACTGGCGGAGTCAGCCGCTTCGTTTCTGCACGCGAACGAGTCGATCTTTCAGCGGTCGATCTGTTCGCCTCTATTGGCCGCCCCATTGCATCGGGTCTAACGGCCGGCGCCAACATTCAACCAGCTCCAACTGGTATGGTCTTTTCCGGAACGCCCGTGCTCTTGTTTGGTGAAGAAACTCAAGAAGACGGGAATCAAATACAACTGAACTGGGATGGCGGCAGCTTGAACTTGCCGGTCAGTTTCAACGACGGTACTTTAGGCGAGACGGTCTACCTGATGCAAGGCGCGCGGCTCATCACAGATTGGGAAAGCCGCTACCCCGCGACTGAGGCTTTGGCTCCGCTTCAAAAACGTACCGAAAGTCGCATCGCTGCGCGACTTCTGGCTCTCAGTAAAAGGTATGGTCTTGCCAGTCGCGAAATGTCGCTGGTGTCCGTTGTGAAGCGCAAGGGCGATCGTCCCGGCGAGCTGCCCGAAACGCGCGTCGTTCCGCTGGGCATGCCGCAGGACACTAAATTCGGCGCATACTTTTCAGCTCCAGGCAAATTTATGTCCGTGATGGCGACTAGCTTCGATGGCGCCGGTGCCCCATGTACAATTTCAGCAGCTCCTCCGAGACCCCCAGCAATACGACCAGGATCTCCCAAGCCATCGTCTGGATCTGGCGTATTCTCGCGAATCTTCGGCGCACGGAACCGTGCTTCTATGGCGTCGCCACAAGCGCCACCTGCCGCGCCGAATGCGAGTCCAGCATTTCCTGTACAACAAGCTGACGACCAAGTCTTACTTGATTTGGCAACTCGCATGGATGCCGACGGGGGTATGCCGGGCCAAAACGTGGAACAGCGCGCTATTGCAACCTCCATCGCATTGCTGGCCTTCTTGTCGCAAGGCCACACGCCCGCACGTGGCGCTTTCCGTTCCCATGTCGCAAAACTCGTCTCATTCCTCAAATCCTTGTCCGGGCTTACCGCTGATCAACAGCAGACCGTTGAGGGAATTATTGATATCGCCTCGAAAGGACTTTCGCTGCCGGGCGACTGGATCAAACTCGCGCAAGCCTCACCTAAGAACTGGAGCGATTTAGAAAAGGCCGTGACTGCTTGAACAAAAACTCTTAGACTAGCAAAATGACTACGCAAATTGAGCTTCGTGAACTGCCCGCACAACACATTCTGGTGAAGAAAACCACGTGCGGGCACAAAGAGATTGGCCCTGCCTTTGGTAAGGCGATTCACAACGTCGGAGAATGCCTTCGCGCAAGTGGAGCAAAGATGGCATCCATGCCCATGGCCGTGTATTTGAATTGGCGCGAATCGGATTGCGATATGGCCGTCGGCTGCAAAGTGCTGGGGGATGTCACTCCAGCGCAGGAGTGCGAATGGCTGGATCTGCCCGCAGGTCCGCATGCCTTTGCCAGTCATTTCGGACCTTATGCGGATTTGCATGTAACTCATCAAGCTCTGATGCAGTGGTGTGCGGCCAATGGAAAACGAATCTCAGGCCCGTGTTTTGAGGCCTATCCAACCGATCCGGGCACTGAGCCAGACCCCACAAAGTGGCAGACCGATGTGTTCTATCCTGTGTTACATTCCTAAGCGCACACGCCCAGCTAACACCGTATCCTTGACAGGACCATCGGAATTAGTCTAAGCTATTGAATGAGTTAGCACGATTGCCAGCTTGCAAGTTGTTTGCGCTCATCGAAGCTACTTGGCCATAATCTTTAGCTCACCATTGGCCCGCTAAAGCGGCTTTCCCATCAGCAGCCCTAACATAAGGACGTACTGTGAAGATTCAGTTCCGGTATAGGTGTGTCTCCTTGACACAGGTGCGCGAACCGTCTCGCATCTCGTCCGTGATGCCCGGCCTTCCAGCAACAACACCCGCAATTCTAATGCACGTCGTTGCTGCCAAAGCATTCCGCGGCATCTTCATCGTCCGCGCCGCAGCCACTGAAGTCATCGAAATGGTGGAACAACAGGACGGAAACTTCAGCCCCAGCGACCTGGACAATTTGCAAACAGGAGTTTAAACTATGCACTTCATTCTGACTGGATTCAAACAAGACAAAGGCTATCGGGTATTCTCATTCGAACGCCTCGAAGCGGATAAGACGACAACCATGCGAATGGTTCGCGCCGATCTTACTCTGGCGCAGAAATACGACATCCCATTGCAAGACCTTCCATTGCTTTGCCTTGGACATGTCGGACAGACGATTGAAAACAGTCAAGAAATATTGATGACCTTCACTGAAGAAGATATGCGCCTTCATCAGCGCGAGCGTGCCGATGCCCGTAAGCTCGCGCTGCAAAGAAAGAAGCCGGTTCGCCGTCCTATTACCCCTCATCCTTCCAGAGCGACGAATGTCTGGGGAAGCGCGCTGGAAAACAAAACTTCGCCTGTCCCGCTAACCTACGCCCGGGGACAAGATTAATGACGATTCCGTTCACACACTGCCCCTACTGTCGTTCCGTCGACTACCGGAGTGTGGGCACTCAATCCGCCGTCGAACGAATTCTCCAGTGGCTTCTTGTTCCCTTTTGCTGCACTCTGTGCGGCCATCGCTTCATGCTATTTCGTTGGCTTGCGACCGGTCACCCAGCGTAGGGGCCGCAATCGGCTCAATTCTTCCCATCAAAAACAAGTAAGATCCAATACCGGCAATCAACAGCACCGCCGCAATGGCAAATGCCGGTCCCATCGAATGCGTGCTCTTCAGCACATACCCGGTAACTATTGGCGCAATTGCGCCGGCTAGTTGGTTACCCGTGTTGAAAATACTGCCCACTTTTCCCTCGCTATTTCGCGGCGCTATCAAAGCCGGAACCGTCCATCCCACGGGCGCTGCCGCGGATAGCCCCATCAGCGCCAGCGTAATCCAGACCAACGCATAAATCGGATTCTGCGTGAACACCGGCCCCGCCACAAGCAGCCCTGCTGACGTACCCGTAATCAACACGCCTTTGCGCACACGGCTATGGTCATACCCTTTCACGATCAAATGGTCCACTAGAAAGCCGCCCACAAACAGATCGGCCGCAGTGGCAAATAACCAAGGGATCGCGGAGTAAAGTATCGAACGCAACGGTGAGAGTTTCAATTCAGAAAAGTAAGTCGGCAGCCATAACAACAATAAGAAGAAACAGTAGTTGTATCCGAAGAAACCCAAAACCAGCCCAAGCACTTTCTTGTGACCTAAGAGGTAAGCAAGAGGCGCGCTTCCTGGTCGTTCCGTACTCCCCACTACTTTGAAATCCGCGGGATCGTGATAGGTGAAGTAGAACACCGCGAAGTACGCAAGGCTCACAATTCCAGTCGCCGCAAAGCTCCATCGCCAGCCGTAGTGAATCATCAAAATGCCGACCACAGGCACACCAATCGCGGGACCGAACTTGGCCGCAGAATCGAAAATGGCCGTTGGGAAGCTTCGCTGTTCAGGCGGAAACCATTGCCCAATTGCTTTTGCATTCGCCGGAAAGGTCGGCGCCTCGCCAACGCCCAGCAAAAGGCGCGCCCCAAACAAACCATTCACCCCAGGCGCAATCGCCCCCGCAAATGAAGCAATGCTCCATAGCAACGTGCTGGCCCGCGTCACCAGCTTTACGCCAAAGCGGTCCAACAATGCGCCCATCGGAATCTGCGTCAGCATGTAAGTCCAATTGAACGCACTGAGCAGCAGCCCGAACGTGAGGCTCGAAATTCCCAATTCGGAGTGCAGCGCATCGTGTGCCACGGAAATGTTGATTCGGTCAAAGTAGTTGACTAAAACGCCGCTTGCCAACAGTAACGCGATACGCCAGCGCTTTGAATTGGCATCACGGCCATTCGAAGACGCCGCAATTTCTTGCTCAAACGGCTCTGGCCTCATCCGCCCTATTCTAATTCCCTCAGTCGTGAAATAATGTGCGGGAAATGAATTCACCATCTTTGATGCGTGCCATCGGTCTTACCCTGTACGTCACATTCGCAGCCTGCGCCGCCGATATACCCATCGTCAAACCCGAGAGCGTGGGCTTTTCTACCGAACGCCTGGAACGCTTACACAGCTTGATTCAAACCGAGGTTGACAGCAAGCAATTGGCCGGCGCGGTTACCATTCTCGCCCGGCATGGGAAAGTTGTTGAGTATCGCGCCTATGGCCAGCGCGACTTGGCTGCCGGCACAGCCATGACGCCGAATCTCATCTTCCGTGCGTATTCCATGAGCAAACCTGTCACGGGCGTGGCCATGATGATTCTTTACGAACAAGGCAAATGGCTTCCCTCAGATCCCATCTCACGCTATATTCCAGAGTTCGCTCATTTGAAGGTGTTCAAAGGTGTCGATTCAGAGGGGAAACCAGTGCTGGTCGATCCGGACCACGCTCCCACGATGAAAGAACTGATGTCGCACTCTGCCGGTTTCTCTTATGGCTCTGGCCACACTGTTGTAGATGCCATGTATCACGACCAGAAAGTAATGCAGTCTGCAAACCTGCAAGAGATGGTGCAAAAGCTGTCCACCATTCCGCTCAACTACCAACCGGGAAAGGGCTGGACGTACAGCGCTTCGATGGATATCCAAGGACACATTGTCGAAAAGCTATCGGGACAAACTCTTCCGCAGTTCATGCGCGAACATATTTTTGCGCCGTTGAAGATGCAAGACACCGGCTTCTTCGTTCCCGACACCAAGCGTGACCGTTTCGTAAAGAACTATCGCGCTGACACTGCGGGAACACTCACACCTACCGCAGACGGAGCGCCCACAGACTATGCCACGGAGCCAACCATGCCTTCCGGAGGCGGCGGATTGGTTACCACTGCTGAAGATTACTATCACTTCGCCCAAATGCTGGCAAACGGAGGTGAATTCGAAGGCAAACGAATCCTGTCGCCAGCCACGGTCAAGCTCATGACTTCGAATCATCTACCCGCCAACTTACTCACAGGCGAATTTGGAATTGGCCAGCACATCATGCGTCCCGGCTTTGGCTACGGGTTTAATGGCGCCGTAGTGTACGATCCGGCAGAGGCCGCATCGCCAGTTGGAAAGGGCACATATTTCTGGGATGGCGCTGCCGGAACATGGTTTTGGGTCGATCCGACAAACGACGTCGTTTTTGTCTCCATGATTCAACGTATGGGCGGCAGCGACAACCACGAACTGGAATACAAAAGCCAAGCAGCGGTCTACGGCGCTCTAGTCGATCCGACCAAATAAAATTCGCTACGGTGTTACTTGGTAAGTCAAATTGACATCGGCGTGAGCCTCTATCGACGCGGGCGAAATAGGTGTCACTGCGGTTGATTGCAATTTGTCAAAACTGAATTCGCGCGGCGGAGCAACGATTACCGGCTGGCCTTCTTCAATGCTTAGCAATTTGCCAAGTTTCATGTTGACTGACGACGCGAGTGCTTGTGCCTCCGCTTGCGCTTGATGTGACGCGTTGAATAGCGCACGTGAACGAACAGTATTTTCGTCCCGCAGCGTGAAGGCCAACCGGTTGATGCTGGTCGCGCCAGACCTAATCGCAATTTCGATCGCTGTTTGCAGTTTGTTAATGTCTTCCAACAGCACGCGCACGCTATTGCTGGCCGTATAACCGGAAATGACCGGCACGCCATCGGATGGATACCTGTAATTTGCGTTGAGCGAGAAATTGGTGTTCCTTATCTTGTCGGCTGGCAGATTTAACGTCTTCAACTCCTGTACCAGAGCATTCGAACGCATAGCATTGTCGTCGGTAGCTGCTTTGGCTGTCGCCGCATGCGTTACTACGCCAATATCAAATTGCACTTCATCCGGATCTGCGTTGACTGTCGCTTCACCGTGAACGCGCAGGGAGGATATGCTGTTGGATTGTTGCGCGTCTTGCGCTAGCATCGAACCAGCCAGCAGCAGGCAGATGGAAATACATCGCATAAGGCCATTTCTCCGAACACACGATACTGTAACATTCGAATGACTAGCGTCTCTCGCCGCAACTTTCTCGCATTAGCAAGTGCGCTGCCCTTGGCAGCCACAAGCGACGCGCTTCTGCCGGATGACGACAAATTTCTGGAAGACTTATCGCGCCGCGCATTTCTCTATTTTTGGGAACAAAGCGATCCCCATACCGGGTTAGTGCTGGATCGGTGCCGAGCGAGTGGAGAGATAATCACCGGACGCCATTTGGATGTTGCCAGCATCGCAGCCAGCGGTTTCGGACTGTGTGCGCTTTGTATTGCCTCAGCAAGGCGGTGGGCCGACCCTAATGAAATCCATACCCGGCTGCGATCGTCGCTTCGTCACCTCTTCTACAACCAGGAACATGTTCGCGGCTGGTACTACCATTTCGTCGATCGTAAAACCGGGGCGCGTGTCTGGAATTGCGAGCTTTCGACCATTGATACAGCCATCCTCATCGCGGGCGTCTTGACCGTTCAACAGTGTTACAAGGAGGACCCGGAAATCGTATGGCTGGCACAAAGGCTGTTTGAGCGAGTTGATTTCAACTGGATGGTTGACCATGACGACGGCTTCTTACGCATGGGTTGGTTTCCTAACAAAGGCTTCCTGCGCGCGGAATGGTTCAAATATGTAGAGGGAAACATTCTCTATCTGCTCGCAATAGCGTCGCCTACTCATCCCATCCCGGTAAAAACTTGGTATCTGTTTGATCGCCAACCAATTGAATTCTGTGGCTACAATTACTACGGACGCGGACCCATCTTCACTCATCAATATTCGCAAGCCTGGATGTACACAGCCGGATTTCGTGACGGTCCGCCTTTTGAAATCGATTATTTTCAAAACTCAGTTACGGCCACCTACGCCCATCGTGCCTTTTGCTTGAGTCTGCGCGGCATTTATCCCAGCTACTCTGAAAATGTCTGGGGCATCACGGCGTCCGATAGCGAAGTGGGATACGTAGGCTGGGGGAATCCGCTTTCGCGCGAAACCATGGACGGCACAGTAGCGCCCTGCGCGGCCGGCGGCTCGCTCATGTTTGCGCCGGAAATCTGCTTGCCTGCGCTGCGCTATATGCACGCCAACTTCGGCGAATATTCATACGACCGTTATGGCTTTGTTGATGCCTTCAATCCGCAAAGCGGCTGGGCAAACCCGGATGTTGTTGGTATCGACGTTGGCATCACATTAATCAGCGCGGAGAATCTGCGCTCGAAAAGCATCTGGCAATGGTTCAATTCCTCGCCTGATATTCAGCGCGCAACACAGCACATTTTTCACTCATGGAAAACCTGACTCAATCACAATCAAAACGCCTCTTATCGCTCGATACCCTACGTGGTTTCGACATGTTCTGGATCATGGGAGGCGATTCAATTTTTCCGGCATTGGCTGCCTTAACCGGTTGGCCAATTTTAAAGTGGTGGGCCGGACAGTTGGAACACGTGCCGTGGCATGGCTTTCATGCTTACGACATGATTTTTCCGTTATTTCTTTTTATCGCGGGAATTAGTTTTCCGTTTTCACTGGCGAAGCGTTATCACGGACCGGAGAATCGCCGCGCGTTATACCGTCACATCATCGGGTGCGGTCTTTTGCTTGTGCTGCTTGGAATTATTTACAACAACGGAATCGCGTTTCGACTTCTCCAATATGCGTTACGCCAGCGTCTTGGGTCGAATTGGCTTGGCGTCGATGTTCGCCTCCCTAATCTTCATCAACACCAGCTTGAAGTTTCGCATCGTTTGGTTTTGGGGAATTCTCATTGGTTATTGGGTGCTTTTGCTCGCTTTCCCGGCTCACGATCTGGGCACCTTTGATGCGTTTTCCATGCAGGGAAATTTCGATGGACATATCGATCGCTTGTTTTTGCCCGGCAAATTCTGTTGCTACACCTACGGCGATAGCGAAGGCATTGTCAGCGCCCTCCCCGCCATCTGCACGGCGTTGCTGGGGATGTTCACTGGCGAGTTTGTGAAATCGGATTACTTGCGAACAAATCTTGTACGCAAAGTTCTCTACATGTTGGGCGCCGCGGCAGGGTTGATTGTCATTGGCCTGGCATGGAATCTGGTTTTTCCGATCAACAAGTACCTGTGGTCAAGTTCGTTTGTGTGCTTCGTCGGCGGCCTGAGTTTGACGCTCTTTTCGCTTTTCTATCTGGTGATAGATGTTTTGCATTTCAGCCGCTGGACGACATTCTTCGTGGTGATCGGAATGAACTCAATCACCATCTATCTGGTGAAAACCGTTATCGACTTCAACTACGCTGCAAAGTTCTTATTTGGCGGCATCTACGCACTCTTGCCTACTTCCTGGAACCACTTCGCGATGGCGGTCGGTGAGTTTACCGCAGCTTGGCTATTTCTGTATTTTCTTTATAAGAAGAAGTTGTTTTTTAAGGTTTAGATACGATTCTTAAGATGAAACGAAACGTCTGCTTATTCGCGTGGCTTCTGACTGCCACGGTTTGCTCGGCTGAAGTGCGCCTTCCGAAGCTCTTGGCAAGTCATATGGTCTTACAGCGGGACCAACCCATTCACCTGTGGGGATGGGCGGAACCGGGTGAAGAAGTGAGCGCGGATTTGGAAGGTAAGGCTCAACACGCGGTGACGAATAGTTTTGGCCACTGGGAAGTCTTTTTACCACCGATGACCGCAGGCGGACCGTTTCGGTTGCACATCAAGGGCAGCAATGAGATCACGCTGGAAGACGTTTTGATCGGCGATGTCTGGTTCGCGTCAGGCCAGTCCAATATGGAAATGCCATTGAAAGGCTTCGAAGGTAACGCTGTCATCAAGAACAGTGAGGAGGAAATCCGCAATTCGACGCACAACGACATTCGGCTGTTCCGCACGCCGAACCGAGGATCGGATTATCCGCTGCCGGATTTCGACGCCCAATGGACGGAATGTAATCCCAAGACTGCGGCCGACTTTTCAGCGGTAGCTTATTTCTTCGGGCGCGAAATTGAAAAAGATGAACATGTACCCATCGGGCTTATCGATTCGAGTTGGGGCGGAACACCAGCGGAATCTTGGGTGAGCATGGAAGGGTTAGGCTCAGACCCGGCACTCGATCCGGTCTTTGCAACGTGGGGGCACATGGCTGATAATACGGCCGACGTACCCGCCATGCTCAAGGCCGAAAAGCGCGAAGACGAAGAAGCTGCAAAGGCAGGCAAGCCAAAGCCGCAGCACGAATGGCATCCCAAGCCTGAATCCTATGCTCCAGCCGGTCTTTACAACGGCATGGTTGCTGCGGCCGTTCCGTTCAAAATCAAGGGTGTCATCTGGTATCAAGGTGAAAGCAATGCCGGTGCCGACCGTTCCGGCTTATATGAACGTCTCTTCCCTGCCCTGATTGCCGATTGGCGCATGCACTGGCACGAAGGAAACTTTCCCTTTCTCTTTGTTCAACTGGCAAGCTTTAGCACGGGTCCCCATGGCGGATTTCATATTGTCCGCGAAGCCCAGCGGCGCACCCTTTCAGTGATCAATACAGGCATGGCCGTGACCATTGATATCGGCACGCCGGATAATGTTCATCCGCCCGACAAACAAGACGTGGGATTGCGTCTGGCTTTGGCTGCGGAGTCGATTGCTTACGGGAAGAAGCTCGAGTTCTCCGGCCCGATGTTCCGCGAGACCAGCTTGGAGGGATCTGAAATCCGAGTTTGGTTCGATCATGTCACGGGTGGGCTGAAAGCGTCGAACGGCGCCCCACTTACCGCTTTCCAAATTGCTGGCCCGGACAGGCACTTTGTCACCGCGGAGGCGAGGATTTACGGCGATACAGTGGTTCTAAAAGCTGATGGAGTTTCGAACCCACGCTTCGTCCGTTATGGATGGGAGGGAGCGCCGGTTGTGAACTTGGTTAATGGCGAAGGCTTGCCTGCTTCCCCATTTACGTCGGAAGACAATATCCCGCTGCAGCAGTGAGGCTCTAGTAGCGCAACCTCAATACGTCGGAAGGTAAGGAACTCTGTGTGGGCCGACCAGAGTCGATGGAAACGCTTCGCGGAATGATTAGAAAATCGATAGCGCCGAGTTTTTTTTCTACGCTCGCAAAAATTCGCTGAACCGCGTCGTCATCGGAAGAAACAATTGCAATTTTTGTTCCTGCTGCCGTTACTGCACTCATCTCCGTCACGTTATCGCACCTTCAAGCTAGCACAAAGTACTTTTTATTGTCAAGCCACGTTTGAGGGATAAGATTATGCGATGGCGCTGAAATACACGACATCCTACGTCGAAGATTCGCTTTCACTTTTTCGCTATTACAAGACTTTGGCTGAAAAGGCCATGGCGCAGGTAACGGATGAGCAATTATTCGCCACGCTGGATGACGAATCCAATTCAATCGCAGTGATTGTGAAGCATGTTGCGGGGAATATGCGGTCGCGTTGGACAAATTTTCTAACTTCCGATGGTGAAAAGCCTAACCGCAATCGCGATTCTGAGTTTATTGAGCCGCCCGCCAGGCGCGAAGAGCTTTTAAAGATGTGGGAAGAATTGGGCCACGCTGTTCGCGGCGCTGGAACCGCTTAACGACGCCGACCTCACAAAAACAATCACGATTCGCGGCGAACCGCATTCGGTGCTCCAGGCGATCAACCGACAGTTGGCGCATTATCCGTATCATGTCGGACAAATTGTGTTTTTAGCCAAACATTTCGCGAATTCTCAATGGAATAGCCTGAGTGTTCCCAAGAATCGCTCGCATGAATTCAATCTAAAAGTAAATGCCGGTGAAGCTAGCCAGCGGTAGGCAGCTTTAACGGACGCGTAAAAACTTTCCTTACGAGTTCGTGGCCCGGAATGCCGATGATTTGCTGCATCGTGATAGTCCAGGGATCGTCGCCCATCTTGTACAGAACGGTTGTGCCGCGAACTGTACCGATTAAATCGCTGGTTTGATAATCCCAGTAGGCAAAGGAATCAACGATTTTCGAACCCGGATAGGATTCGGGGGCGGCATTGATCCAACCAAATTCTCTTCCAATTGCAAACGAAGATACAGATCGCCTTCCAGACTGATTAATAACCGGCAGTTGGTGAATTCGGGAAAAAGACAAATCGATAGGGCGGATCGTCTTTCGGAACAAGCGTAATTATCCCCGGGCTGACGAAGTAGCTTACCAAGGGCGCGTCTTGTTGATATTGGTGCAAACCTTCCAGGACGCGAGCTCGAGCGTGTTTGCCGATTGGCTCCAGATCTACAAAATGCGTCAGTTTATTTCGCATTTGCGGCGCGAACAGTTGATCGGTGAAGATCACTGTTCGCGCCAGCACGTTTTCAGGGACGGTT
>CAVOJX010000018.1:0-21427 GCA_963696305.1 Bryobacterales bacterium
CCATTACCATCAACTTCGCGAGTGCGGTGTCAGGAACGGTAACCTACACTTGCGCCGCACGCAACTAGCAAATCGGTAGGGCTCGCCAACACGCCGAGCCCTCTCTTTTCTTCATGCCTGTACAATTCTGTTAACGGCGGATGAAGAAGCGATCGGCGCAGACCAAAAGTAAACGCGTAAAAGCTGTAGCGCGTGAGCGCATCGGCACGCCTAAGCCTGCTCGCGTTATCGAAGACAAAAGCCGCCGCGATAAGCCGAAACATAAGAAGAACGTGGAGGTGGAGTTTTAGTGTCTTACCCAGAGTCGGTGCGAATCGTAGAAGTCGGTCCGCGCGACGGTTTGCAAAATGAATCGCGAACCGTCACTACCGCCCAAAAAATCACCTTCATCCAAAATCTCGCTTTGGCCGGATTGCAAACCATTGAGTCCGGCAGTTTCGTTTCGCCGGTCGCCGTACCTTCCATGGCCGATACAGCCGACGTCTTTCGGGGTTTGCGTCGCCGCCCAGGAGTGAACTACACTGCATTGGTCCCGAACCTCAAGGGACTGGAAGCGGCCATCATAGCGGAACTGAAGGAAGTTGCCGTTTTCGCGTCTGCTTCGGAAACCTTTGCTAAACACAACATCCACTGTTCTATAGACGAAAGCTTGAGCCGCTATCAGGATGTCGTCGCCTTAGCGGACAAAAATGGCATTCGCGTGCGCGGATATGTATCTTGCGTGGCAGGCTGCCCCTACGAAGGGCCCGTTTCCACCGAAGCCGTTCGCAAGGTAACTGCCGAGCTTTTAGAGATGGGCTGTTACGAAGTTTCGCTCGGCGACACCATCGGCGTGGGAACACCGATCCAGATAGAAAGCTTGCTGAAGATCCTACTGGAAAGCATTCCCGCCTCCAAACTCGCCCTGCACTTTCACGACACGTGGGGCATGGCGCTCGCCAATATTCTGATCGGCCTTCAAAACGGTGTCAGCGTAATCGATTCTTCCGCCGCCGGATTAGGCGGATGTCCTTACGCACCGGGCGCAACCGGTAACGTCGCAACGGAAGATGTGGTCGTCATGCTGCAGGGCATGAACATTCAAACAGGCGTAGATTTGAATCGGCTTGCTGTGGCTGGCCAAGAAATTTGCGGCGTTCTCAAACGCCCGCCCGCATCAAAAGCTGCCATGGCAATCCTGGCCCATCGCCGGCGCAGCAGCGGAGTTTAAGTAATATGGTCTTCGATGTCGAAAATCAGCCGGCGCGCTTTTACCGCCACCGCAATTGCAGCCGCTAACTTAGCCGCACAAACCAAAACCAAATCCCCAATCACTGCCGCTTCCGTCCCGGGGGACCCCATTGCGCCCACTGTCTCTGGTGGAACTCAGCCCGAGTTTCTGCCTTTCGAAACCATCGCGCCATTCATGCGCTCCGACATTGCTTTAGCCGCAGTTCCCTTCCCCCTAACCAGCGTCCGTCTGTTGCCCAGCGAGTTTCTAACCGCGCAGGAATGGAATCGGGCCTATTTGCATGCGTTGCCCATTGATCGTCTGCTGCACAACTTTCGCGTGAACGCAGGACTGCCATCCCAAGCAAAGCCCTTGGGCGGTTGGGAAAAGCCGGATTGCGAACTACGCGGTCATTTCATCGGCCACTATCTTTCCGCCTGTGCGCTCATGTACGCGTCCACCGGAGACAACGAAATTCGCGACAAAGCCAACGGCCTGGTCGCGGGCTTGGCGGAGTGCCAGCAGAAGTTAAGTGATGGCTACTTAAGCGCCTTCCCCATCGAATTGTTTGATCGTCTGCGCAATCGCGTGGAAGTCTGGGCGCCGTTCTATACCATTCACAAAATCATGGCCGGACTGGTGGATATGTACCAACTCTGCGGCAATGACCAAGCCCTAACGGTTGTCAAAGGCATGGCGCATTGGGCGGACACTTGGACACAAGCTCTTAGCGAAGCGCAACTGCAGATGGCGCTTGATACCGAATATGGTGGCATGAACGACATTCTGTACATCCTGGCCGGAATCACGGGCGATACCCATTACGGCGAAGTGGGCGACCGGTTCACCAAGAAGCGCTTCTTCACTCCGCTGGCACAGCACCGCGATGAACTGCGCGGCTTACACGTTAACACGCACATTCCGCAAGTCATCGGCGCCACTCGCCGCTATCAGATGACCGGCGACCGTCAGTTTCGCGAAGTTTCGCAATATTTCTATTCCGAAGTCACTACCACGCGCGCCTATGTCACCGGCGGAACCAGCAACAACGAGGGCTGGCTGGTGGGTCCGAATCAATTGGCGGCCGAACTGAAGCAAGGCACTTCCACAACAGAATGCTGCTGCGCCTACAACATGATGAAGCTATGCCGCATGCTCTATCAGCAAACGGCCGACCCACGCTACTTCGATTATTTTGAGCGTGCACTCTACAATCACCGTCTCGGCACTATCCAGAAAGACGGCGCTATGCAGTATTACCTCGGCATCACGCCTGGCACTTGGCGCACCTTCTCCACTGTCGATAACTCGTTCTGGTGTTGCGACGGCACCGGTGTAGAAGAATACTCCAAACTTGCCGACAGCATCTACTTCCACAACGAATCTGGCGTCTTTGTTAATCTCTACATTCCTTCACGCCTGGAATGGCACGAGAAGGATTTCGCTTTGCGTCAGGAGACATCCTTCCCGGATTCTCCGCAAACCAAACTCATCATAGAACGCGCCGGCAAAATGACTCTGCACATACGCATGCCCGCTTGGCTGGCGTCTCCAGCGGAAGTCAAGGTTAACGGCAAAACACTGGAATCCATCGCCAGTCCAGGAAGCTATGTCAGCATCGCTCGCCAGTGGCACGCGGGAGACACCGTTGAAATGAGATTGCCCATGCAACTGCGCTACGAAGCTATGCCGGACGATTCTTCCTTGCGCGCCATTCTTTACGGTCCTATCGTTCTAGCCGGCGGCCTCGGTAACGAGGGGCTAACACCCGAAGTTGTTTTGGGTCCGGAAGGCATTCACCCACGCAGCGCCCCGGCATTACAGATTCCCCAGTTCAACGTAGGAAACAAGTCCCCTTCCGAATGGCTGCAAGCAACCAACCAGCCCTTGGAATTCCGCACACTGGGTCAATCCACGCAGGTTCAAATGCTTCCGCTCTTCCGATTGCAGAACCAGCGCTATTCGATCTACTGGCAAATCAGTTAGGCTGCGCGGATGCCGTTCAATTCTCGCGAAGCGCAACCATGGGATCGATTCGAGAGGCGCGCCATGCCGGAATGTATCCGGCTATCACCGCAACCACAATCAGCAGCGCACTAACGCCCACATATGTGACCGGATCGCCGGAGGTGATGCCGAACAAAAAGCTTTCCAGCGCACCTGTCAAAGCTCGCGATGCGGCGATTCCCAGCAGCAAACCGAGCGCAGCTAATCCGAGCGTACCGAGAAGAATGCGGCTTTGCACATCACCTGCGGAGGCTCCCAAAGCCATACGAATGCCAATTTCCTGCACGCGCTGGTTCACCGAATAGGAAATGACTGCGTAAATGCCGAGCGAGGCGAGTAACAGAGCGAAGCCTGCGAATCCAGCTAGCAGCAACACCAGAAAGCGTCGTGGAGACACCGCTTTGTCGACAAGGTCCTCCAGCGTCCTAAATTCGCTAACCGGCAGATCGGGATCGATAGGCTTGAGGGCCGTTCGAACGGACGCCGCCAGCCGGTCCGCAGGAATCACGCTCCGCACGACTAAGTTCATGGCGCTGTAGTCCCCGGTTTGCCGCATCGGCAGGTACAGTTGCGCCTCGCCTGCCTTCTCCAGAGCTTTATGTCGGACATCGGCGACCACACCGACTACTTGCCGGCCTCCGTCCTGCGTGATGAACTTCCCAACTGCATCCTGGCCCGGCCATAGGATTCGGGCCAGGGTCTCATTGACGATGGCAACCGGTTCGCCCGATGCGCCATCCCTTTCGGTGAATTCTCTTCCTGCCTGCAAGCGGATCCCGAGCGACTCGAAGTATCCCTCGGTCACGACTCGAATGAAGGGCTCCGGAGGATATTGGCCCTTCGGGTAGATCACTCCCCTGCCCTTGACCTGCCACGATCGATCTCCTACGAACGGCAGAACATCAGTGAGACCGGCAGCACGCACGCCGGGAAGCGAGCGCGTCCGGCGCAGCACCTCATCGATATAGGAGTTCGTTTGCGCGGCAGTCGAAAGCTGAAAGCTTGGATCGACCCTCATGGCGGCGGCCCGCTCCGGTTGGAATCCCAGATTCACATCCAGTACGTCGAGAAAGCTCCGCATCAGCAGTCCCGCGCCAACTAGTAAAGTGCAGGCAAAGGCGATCTCTGAAACTACCAACCCGTTGCGGACCCATGCGTGGCCCCGACTTCCGCTGGATCCGCGACTGGCATCCTTCAGCGCCTCCGCGACTGCGAACGACCGGACTCGAAGAGCCGGCAACAAACCAAACAGTATGCCGGTAAGTACCGCCGCCAGCAATGTAAAAGCAAGCACAGCTCCATCTAGGCGCACACTTGTCAGCAGCGGAATATTGAATGCATCCAGATGAGTTATAGCGTGTGTCCCCGCCAGCGCGAGAACCAGGCCCAGCGCCGCGCCACAGCAAGCGAGCGTGACGCTTTCGGTAAGCATTTGCCGCAGCAACCGGAGGCTCCCCGCTCCTAACGCGGTCCGCATTGCCATTTCCTTCTGGCGGATCCCAAGCCGCGCGAGTTGCAAATTGGAAAGATTCGCGCACACAATCAACATCACGACGCCGACCGCACAGGCCAGCACCATCAGGGCCGGAGTTACTCGTCCGCTCACGTGCTTGTTTAACGGATTCAGCCTCGCCACGACCGGGTTGCGTTCAGGGACGGGATGCTCTTTTTCGAGTTGTTTGGCCAGCAGCGTGAACTCAGCCTGAGCGCTCTGCACCGTCACACCCGGCCGCAGCCTTCCAATCCCCTGCGTCGTATTTCCAAAACCGTTGGTTTCGTCAGTGAGAGGCCATGGGACGAAGACATCGACCGGAGTGCCGGGTGAAAACATGCTCGCAAAATCCAAGGACGCAGGCAATACGCCCACCACAGTGACAGGCTTGTTGTTCAGCATAAGCTTGCTTCCCACCGCAGCCGGATCAGAAGCAAAGTGCCGCTGCCAAAAGCCATAGCTGAGCAGCACGGCCGGAGGATTGCCGGATTTCTGCTGGCACTCCTCGCCGGTGAACGATCGTCCTATCATCGGCTGTACGCCCAGCAAAGGGAAGAAGTTCTGGGTAACACGGGCACTGTTCAGCCGCTCCGTCGCGGCAGTTCCCATCAGTTGAATCTGGCCGACGCCAACACCGGCGAACCCTGCCACATCGCTGAATGACTTATTCATCTGGCGCAAATCCCGAAAATTGTTCACCTGGATGTCCCACTCCTGGTTTGCAATCCACACCAACTGTTCTGGGTTGCGAAACGGAAGTGGACGTAGCAGTAGCGCGTTCACTACGCTGAAAACCGTGGAACTGGCGCCGATGCCGAGGCCAGCAATGAGAATCATAAACGTGGTGAACCCGGCGTCGCGCCGCATCCCGCGAAACGAGTAGCGTAAATCCTGTGCCAGATCGCTCAACCAACGAACCAACCACACCCCGCCGGACTCTTCTGATTTCTGTGTCATATTGCCGAATTTTCTCCTTGCCGCCGCGCGGGCCTCGTCCTCGGACATTCCCTCCGCAGCGAAGTCTTGAGTCATTGACTCAATGTGAAACTCCATTTCTTCCCACAACAACCGTTGCCGCTCGCCGTGCGAAAGCAAAAATCGTAACCGGCGTCGAAAACGTCCCCAACTTGAACTTGAAAACACGCGCTTTCTATTTCCCCCTCTGAGCAAATCCCATAATCCGAGCGACCGCACCCGTTACCCGCTTGTAGCGGGCCGACTCATCCGCCAGTTGCTTTCGCCCTTCTGGAGTCAGCTTGTAAAACCGAGCCCGTCGGTTATTCGCTGACAGGCCCCACTCGCCAGTGATCCATCCGTTCAGTTCCAGTCTCTGCAGCGCCGGATAGAGCGAACCCTCCTCCACCCGCAGCAGGTCGTCGGATAGTTGCTGAATCAGTTGCGCGATCGCGTAGCCGTGTAAATGGCCGCTCATCAATATTTTGAGTACCAGCATGTCAAGGGTGCCTGGTAACAGGTCAGCTTTGCTTTTGTCCGTTCCCATAGATGGACTGATTATAATACGTTGCTTTTTAGAGAAAGTTTCGCACATTGAAACGTTTTTTAAATCAGACTAGCTATGGAAGTTTTCCAAACTCGGAAACTTTAACCCAGTACTCGAAGAAATTCTTTTCGCATTTGTTGAAACGCCTTTCGCGTTGTTTACAGAAACAAACGTACAAACTGGCAACAAGGAGGACCTACAAATGCCACACATCGACACTACTCTTGAACACACAGACACCAAACCTCACTCGGACGCAAGCACGCCGCATGGCGATACCGCTGCTTCTCACACCGACACCACCACGCACCTGGACGTCGCGCCTCATCATCTGGATGCGGTCGTAAATCCAAAAGGCGGTCACATCGATACAGTGTCGCCGTCGCCCAAGCCGGAAGATGCAACTGCCGCTGCCACTCCAGCCGCCCAGCCACTCATCGATTCCATTTACCACGTTGATCGAACCGTCCCGCACGTTGACTCAAGTAAACCGGGCCATACGGACTCCATCACCGCGCCGCATACCGACACGCCTGCAGTCCACAGTGACGCCAACAACGTTCACACCGACGTCCGGGCCACTCATATTGATGTCAACCTGCCTCCCCCTGGCGGTCAACAGTTTTAGCCACAAGCTCCAAAAGGCAAAGAGGTATTTCTTATGGGCATCGAACTGCGTCCCCTAGGCGTGGCGTGTAATCTGGCTTGCCATTACTGCTACCAGAATCCGCAACGCGACGCTGGCAATCAGCGGATGAACTACAATCTGGACAAAATGAAGGCGGAGGCGCGCCGAATCGGAGGTCGCTTCACCTTGTTCGGAGGTGAACCCTTGCTGATGCGCTTTGAAGACCTGGAAGACCTCTTTGCCTGGGGGCTGGAAACCTCCGGCGGCAGTTCCATTCAAACCAACGGCGTTCTTATCGAAGATCGTCATATCGACCTCTTCCGCCGCTACAAGGTCTCGGTCGGCATTTCCATCGACGGCCCCGGCGAACTGAACGACGCGCGCTGGCACCGCACACTCGAAAAGACACGCCAATCCACCGCCAAGGTGGAAAGCGCCATCGAACGCCTTTGCCGCGAATATCAAGCGCCCGGACTCATCATCACCCTGCATAAAGGCAACGCCGCCGCCGACAAGCTGCCGATTATGGCCGATTGGATTCGCCGCATACATGCCATCGGTATCAAGAACGTGCGCCTGCATCTGTTGGAGGTGGACCACGCTTCCGTTCGCGACGGCTACGCTTTATCCGCGCGTGAAAATGTCGAAGCTCTGCTCGCCTTCGCCGAAGTGCAAAACAGTTTGCCAGGCATGCATTTCGATTTGTTCGACGAAATGGAAGCACTACTCGAAGGCCGTGACCAGCAAGTCGGCTGCACCTGGCGCGCCTGCGATCCCTACACAACAGAAGCCGTTCAAGGCGTGGAAGGCAACGGGCAATCCAGTAATTGTGGCCGCACCAACAAAGAAGGCATCGGTTTCATCAAATCCAAAACCGCGGGTTACGAACGCTATCTGGCTCTATACCGAACTCCGCAAGCGGACAAAGGATGCCGAGGCTGCCGTTTCTTCCTCATGTGCAAGGGTCAATGCCCCGGCACTGCCATCGATGGCGATTGGCGCAATCGAACCGAACATTGCGAAGAATGGATGCGCCTCTTCATCATGCTGGAACGCCGTATGATCCTTGCCGGTAAAGTTCCGCTCACTATCCAGCCGGTGCGCCTTGAAATTGAAGAGCGTCTCACCCAAGCGTGGCAGCGCGGCGAAAATCCGTCCATTAACCGCCTCTTGGCCGATTGGTATCGCGAGAATGCCTTTGTCACTATCACGAACAGCACGCCAAGCCCCGCCCGAATCAGTTGGGTAAGCGAAACCGCGCGCCAGAAGTGGGAGCCGCGTTTGGAAAACCTGCCCGACATGCTAGAGCAAATGACCGTTCATCTGGCAGCTTTCAGCGGCGATCAATGCGCCGTGCGCCTTGTGCCCGTCTCCAATTTCTCGCGGCTGCAGAAACTAGCTACCGAGCATCAACTCGCTTCGGCCATGCTTCCCGCTGCCGCCCTGCCCAATGCCATCTCCACACATCCAGGCGAACGTGACACATGCGTCTTCATAGCAGGCACACCCGCCGCTGTCGAACGGGCAACCACTGCTTGGGAAACCGGGAACGTCCAGTTATTCCAAACGCTGCTCGCGCTGCCTAAGTGCTGCCTGCGCAAGTCCGCCGCCGCTGAGCCTACCGCATTACTTTCGCCCCTTGGCATCTCCGCTCTTCCTATCCAGCCTTGCCACCAGGATTGCTCCGTCTCGCTTAATGCAACCGAACGCTTCCTGAATCTGGCCGACATCAGCGGCTTCGCAGAAGAATCCGCCTGGCTGCGTGAATGTCTTTCTTGGCCTGTTTCCTGGTCTGAACTTCACGGCGTGGCCGAAATCAAAACTCCGCTGTTCCGTATGTGCCTGCAAACCGGCACTGCTTCACGCGACCAACTCATCCGGCACATCGGAACGGCAGATGAAATAGAAGGCGGCGCAGTCGGCCTGAGCTTTCCCTATTTGCCGCCATCGCGTCCTGCTCGCTTGGTCGAAATTGCAGGTGTCCGATGAACATCAACTGGGATCGAATGGCCGTGCCACAAGCGGACGGCTACGACACCGAACTCATTCTCCAATTGGCTCAAAATCGCCGCACCAACGCGAGCATAGTCACCTTCTGCAACGGTAAAGTCGCCGTTTGTCTGGCACCCGAACGCGGCATGCTTAGCGATGCCTTTCAACCCGCACTCATCGACCATCCCAACATCCTCGCCGCCGGAGATCTCTTGTCGCGCTGGCCCAACGCTTACGCGCAATTCACTCGCCTTGCCACTACGCTTTATCCCTACACCGATCCGCAACAAGCACGCATGCGCGACAACGCTCTTGGCTCGTCCAGCCATTCGCACGAAACCGAATTCGGCCCAATTTACGCCACTGTCGATAACTCCCTCGGTCTCGCCCAAGCGCTTATCGGAGAGTTAGCACACCAAAAGTTGCACGCCCTTGGCATCTCGTTCCATTCCGCCGCACAACTAATCACTAATAGTCCGTCCGATCGTTTCCCAAGCCCAATGCGCAAAGACAAGCCGCTCCCCATGACGGCCGTCTTCCACGATCAGTACGCTTTCATGCATGTCACCGCACTCGATCTTGCCATGCTCGACAATGCAACTGATGCCAAGGAACGCACCCACATTCTAATGCTGCTGGCTCGCAATGTTCCGCGCATGCAAGCCGGTTTCGAAGTGGTGGCCAAAAACATCCAGACAGACCACTCCGGACAGCTATTTGTAGACTCTTTCATGCAATGGTCGAAGTCCATCCTCGATCGCGGTCAAACCATGCTCGACGACAGTGGTTACGGCACCAGGGTATAAACTCAACTACTTTGAGGGGGTCGCGTCACTCGCGAGACCAACAAAGTGCTCGAAAACATAAACCTGGAAAAAAAACTTTCGCGCGATGAGTACAAAGAAGTGCTGCCGTCGTTGCAGCAGCGCCTCTACGATCTCGAAAAAGCCTGCTGGGATAACGGCCATCCCACCATCATTGTCTTCGAAGGCTGGAGCGCATCCGGCAAGGGCAAAACTATCTCCGCCTTGACTCAACGCCTAGACCCGCGCGGCTTTCGTTTGTATCCCATCGTGCCGCCGCGCACCTACGAACAACAATATCCCTGGCTTTGGCGCTTTTGGCAGAAGGTGCCGAACCGCGGCGAAATGTTGATCTTCGACCATAGCTGGTACGGCCGCGTTTTTGAGGATCGCGTTGAAGAAACTATTCCCGAAAAGCTGTGGCGTCAAGCCTACCGCGACATTCAGGATTTCGAACGCGTGCTGGCCGACGATGGAACCACCATACTGAAGTTCTTTCTCCATATCAGCAAGAAAGAACAAAAAAAGCGTCTCAAAGCCCAGGAACAGGATCCCTTCGAAGCTTGGCGCGTCACTCCCCAAGACTGGACGCGCCACAAACAATACTACGAATATCTGAAGGCCGCCGAGGAGATGATGGAGCAAACCGATTCTGAATTTGCGCCCTGGATCATTGTCGAAGCCACCTCCGGAAGTTTCGCGCGCAAAAAAGTCTTCGACACCATCATTGCTGCCATGGAGAAGCGTCTCGGCGCTAACGCTCCGCCACGAGTGGAACAAGCGGCCGATTCCGAACGCGATGCCGAATTGCGCAAAGTCGTGGAATCCATGGAAGGAGACGCAGCCTAATGCTAGAAGTCCTCGACCTCACTCGTAAGCTCAATCCCAAAGATTATGTCCGCGAATTAGCCCGCCGCCAAATACAACTCCGCGAACTCGGCTATCAAGTGTACACGCAGAAGCGCCCCGTCGTTCTAGCTTTCGAAGGTTGGGATGCGGCCGGCAAGGGCGGTGTTATCAAACGCATCACCGAACGCCTCGACCCTCGCGGCTACATTGTCTATCCCATTAGCGCCCCTCACGGCGACGATAAAACCAGACATTATCTCTATCGCTTCTGGCGTCGTCTACCTGAACGCGGCAGCATCGCCATCTTCGACCGATCCTGGTACGGCCGCGTCCTGGTCGAACGTGTCGAAGGTTTTGCCAAGGAAGCGGAATGGAAACGCGCTTTCAAAGAAATCAATGCTTTTGAACGCCAGCTTACCGATTTTGGCGCCATCGTTCTGAAATTCTGGATTCACATTTCGCGTGACGAGCAACTCAAACGCTTTGAACAACGCAAAGCCGTCGGCTACAAAGCTTGGAAACTCACCGATGAAGACTGGCGCAACCGCGAAAAATGGGACGCCTACGAAGATGCTGTGGAAGAGATGCTGGTGAAAACCAGCACAATCCCCGCCCCCTGGACCGTGGTCGAAGGCAACGACAAATATTGGGCGCGCATCAAAGTGCTTTCCAAATTAGTCGAAGTTCTCTCTCAAGAACTCAATCACAAGCCCGCCGACCCGCTGCACCGCAAACCGTCTAAAACTGCAAAATCAGCTACAAAAACCAAGCCCGTGAAAGGCGCTGCCAATTAATTCGCATTTCCTAATCTTTCAACTCTCCGATATACTCTAGTATATAGATGGACAAACCGTTGTCTCCGGCTGAAAAGGCCAAAGTAGATGCCCATTTCCTGCACGGCACTTTGGCTGTGGAATTGGAAAACTCGCTTCCCGAATTCTCGAAACCATCAACCGCTGTCCTCAAATTCCATGGCATCTATCAGCAGGATGACCGCGATCTTCGCAAGCAGAAAATAAACAAAATCACGGCCATGGTGCGCGTCGGAATCCCTGGCGGCATCCTGACCGCCGACCAATACCTCACCCTCGACCGTCTCTCCGATCTCGCCGCAGGCAACCTCCGCATCACCACCCGCCACGCCATCCAATATCACTACGTTCCCAAGGATCGGCTTCGCGAACTCATGCGCGGCTTGAATGAAAAATACCTCACCAGCTTAGCCGCCTGTGGCGACGTCGTTCGCAATGTAGTCTCATGCCCCGCACCTATTGAGAACGCTGAACGCAGCGATATTCAGCCGTTCGTCTTGCATTTATCCAAAAATCTAAAGCCCAAGACTACCGCCTACTACGATGTCTGGATTGGTGACGATCACGCCGCTACGGTCGAAACACCTGAAGATCCATTCACCGTCGAACCGCTCTACGGCGCAACGTATCTCCCGCGGAAGTTCAAAATCTCGTTCGCGTTCCCAGGCGACAACACTACCGACGTCTACGCTAACGACATCGGCATTATCCCGCAATACGAACACGGCAAGCTTACTAAGTTCACTATCTTGGCTGGCGGAGGAATGGGACAAAGCGCTGGCATCAAAGCTTCGCATCCGCGCCTGGCAGACCCCATCTGCGACATTCCCGCCGATAAAGACATTTTACTTGAGGTTGTGTCTGCAATTGTAAGCATCCATAGAGATTATGGCAATCGCACTAATCGCAAACTAGCGCGTTTAAAGTATGTAATGGACGCTTGGGGCGTAGCTGAATTCCAGACTGAGTTGAACTCACGCGTCGGTCGCAAGCTTGATCCACCCACCCATCTGGAATGGCATCGCTCCAACGATTACTTAGGTTGGCATCGCCAAAGCGCCGATAAATGGTTCGTTGGCGTTCGCATCATTTCGGGACGCGTCGCGGGCGAAACTCGCAAAGGCCTGCGAACTATCGTCGAAAAGTTCGGCTACGAAGTCCGCCTCACGTCTCAACAGAACCTTTATATAGCGGGCGTTTCAGATGCCGATAAAGCAAAAGTCTCACGCCTATTGGCCGAACACGGCATCACCACCGGTCTCGATCTGCCCCCCATCCTGCGCCACTCCCTGGCTTGCCCCGCGCTGCCCACCTGCGGCTTAGCCATCACCGAATCGGAACGCATCCTGCCGGAAGTAGCTGCCGACATTCAAAATCAGTTGAATGAAGCTGGCTTGGCCGATGAAGAAGTCACACTGCGTACCAGCGGGTGCCCTAACGGGTGTTCCCGCCCTTACACATCGGAAATCGGAATCGTTGGCGCAAGCGTAGACATGTACACCCTCTACTTAGGCGCGGCTCCGCACGGTACACGCATGGGCACTCCCTTCGCAACCAACGTGAAAAGACAGGAAGTAGCCGGAAAACTTCGTCCAGTATTTGAACATTTTAAAGCTAACCGGCTCAATTCAGAGCGTTTCGGCGACTTTTGCCATAGGGTTGGAATACCCGCTTTGCAACATCTGGCGACGCTTGAACCCGTCTGCTAACTAGTTCCGAACGGCAGCAAACATGCGGCCAAATGAAAGCGCCGCTCTCGGCTGCATTTCCGTTGTTCGAGAGCTAATCATCGGGCTGATTCGGTTCATCAGCGCCATCACTGAATTGGCATACTCACTGTTCGGGTTATATGTACGCAGCTTCCCAAAAGAATCGTAAGCCCTATATAAAGGACTCTGGCCCAATTTAGCGGCAACCGTCTCTAGACCGCTCAGAATGCTTTCGAACGCCTGTTTACCGCCATTCCAACCAAAAATATTGTTGTTCCGGTAAGCCTTGCCGCCACCAGATTCAACAATGGCAATGCTCGGCAAAAGGCGCCAGTCCAAATGGTTCTCATCCGCCACTCGGATAAAATCCTCCGCCATCCCGGCTACCGGGCAATCCAGCTTCTTGAAGAAATTGTGTAAAGTCTCCACTCTCGGATCCATCGGCATTGCTGGCTTCTGTACTTGATCAGGGATCGAGGCTGCACGTGCCGGCATTTGAATCGACAGCGGAATCGCCACCATTCCAATTGCTACCAGCAGTCCCTTCCGTCTCAGCGCGCTAGCACGCGCTTCATAATCAAAAGTCATAGAGCTATGCTACCACGCTTATAGGATTCGGTTTGCCCCTTCGACCTATGCCGTCTACATTCGCTACTTCACTTCACATGCCCGGGTGAAGCAATAAATTGGTATCCAACGCCGCGAACCGTAATCAAATGTCTAGGTGCGGTTGGATCTTCTTCCAAATAGCGTCGCAATCGAACAATGAAATTGTCTATCGGTCGCGTATCCGTGTCTTCCTTCAGCCCCCAAATCTGTTCAATCATCTGCTTCCGCGAGACAGGCTTCCCTTCGTGCTGAACCAGGAACCGTAAGACGTTGGATTCCATCAATGTCAGCCGGTAAACTTGCTCACCCACCGTCAGTTCCAGCAAGTCGAAGTTCACACTCTTCTCGGGCGAATCACCGAACCGAAATACACTCTGTTGTTGTTGCGGTTGTTCCGCATCGGCCACTTGCGCCGACCAATGCCGCCTCCGCAACAAGCCCTGAATCCGAGCCAGCAAAACCTCTAGCTCAAAAGGTTTGGGCAGATAGTCATCGGCCCCGGCAGCAAATCCTTTTATTACGTCGCTCGAATGCCCACGCGCCGTCAGCATCAACGTCGGTATCAACTGTCCCGCCTGCCGCGTCTCCAACATCACACTGAACCCGTCTTTGCCCGGCAGCATGACATCCAATACCATCAGGTCAAACGCCGTTTTACTCGGCCCGGTCAAGAGCTCCAGCGCTTCTTCGCCAGTCGGGACCACATGAGCCTCGTAGCCTTCCGCCTCCAGGTTGAAACGCAACCCCTCGGCAATATGATGTTCGTCCTCGACGATTAACACTTTGTTCATTTTGAAATCGGCAACTGCAATGTAAACGTACTACCTTGTCCAAGACCCGGACTTTCAGCCCAAACCACCCCTCCATGTCGTTTGGCCACCGCCCGCACGATAAATAACCCCAGCCCTGTACCCTTCGCCCGTTTGGCCGCCACGCTCGCCCGGTAGAACCGCCGAAAGATGCGCCGCAACTCGTCAGCCGGTATCCCGATCCCTTTGTCCTTCACGCGCACCGAAACATACTTCCCTTCAATCTTCGCCTCCACACGCACATCCGGGGTACCGCCCGAATATTTCACCGCGTTGTCAATCAAGTTCGAAACCGCTGCTCGCAACTCTTCTTCATCCCCCAACACCCGAACCGACGAAGGCTGCTCATACTGCAGCTTCTCCTCACTTAAATGATGCAGCGCCCGCGTCCGCGCCAAACTCTCTTCTATCACCCTGTCCAAGTCCACCAGCGAATAGTTCACCAGCTTCCTCGACGCCCCCACCCTGCCGGTGCGCAGAACCTGTTCAATGGTGGTTACCAGACGGTCGCTGTCGTCCAGCATAATGCGGTAAAACTCCTGCCGCTTCTGCTCGTCCACATTCCGAGTCTGCAAAGTCTGCAGATACAGCCGAATCGAAGCCACCGGAGTTTTCAATTCATGCGTAACGGCATTAATAAAGGCGTCATGCTGTTCGTTCCGCCGAATCTCGCGAACCAGAAACGTAGTATTCAAAACCACACCCGCGATAATCAAGGCCATCAAAACGAACCCGACAAAAAACAGAATCCCGGTACGCCAGTTCAGCTGCACCCAGCCGATATACAGCAGCAGCACCACCAAAACCATGCCCGTACCCATCGCAATAAAGAACGCAATGGACCGGTGCCTGCCTGGAACTACCATGCAACTAGGTTATTGCAGCCGCCATCGTGGATGATAATCATTTGCCAGAATCGGGAACAATAAGAATGGAGCCGGTGTCTGCGTTTTAAGCCATGGCTACGTCTGGTCAATACCTGCCATACGCGATTCAGTGTGCCGAGACTGCGGCCAGACGCAAGTCCACCCAGGTTCGCAGCCATTTACAATCCCGCGTAACCAGTCTTGCGTCCGTCGCTTCAACCGTCGCGTTCATCGGTTTCCTTGGCACGGTCTGGGGAATCCTGAACTCGTTCGCCGCCTACGCTGAGTTCTCAATTTCCGCCATGATGTGTTTTGGAAGGAGTCTCTTTCTCATCCAACATCCAGCGCCGCCAACTGCGAGGCAACCATGCCGTTTGTCCAACGTAAAATCCTCCAGACTCAGACGAGCGCCGCACACTCCTGACAATGAGAAAGACCGATCCAATCAGGAATGCGCCCTAGACCAATATGAGTATCGATTTATCGATCGCATCCGTGAAGCTGTAACGCTCGAACCTTTCTCGATACAATCAGCGGAAAGAGCGCCGATTGTTAAGGAGTTAGGGTGCCGGGCAAGTTTAGATCCTTCATCAAAGCGATCTTCGGAGAGTCGACCACGGCCACCGACCCAACAGACGTTCCAGCATCAAATGCCTACGATATTGGATTAGCAATCGGTATGACAGGCGGCAGCGTAGCTGATGCCGCCAAACTTCAGTATGTCTTATCGCGCGTTGTGCCACCCGGCCAGGCGCCAACCAGCGCTCAGATTAGCCGAATCGTCGGTATGCTTGGCAGCGGCGTTTCAGAAGCCGTCATCATAGATTCTCTTCTAAAAGACAAACGATCCGGGCCCGTTTTCCGATAAGCTCCTGTAAGAACCGCTCCCGCACCCGGATTTTTCGCTGCCTCAAGGAGCCTATTTGGAGAAGACGGAATTCTCCTGGGAGTCATGGGCCTGCAAGACATGCACGACGTCCCTCTCATCCGCCACGCCTACGTCCGCACCAACCACCAAAAACGCGGCATCGGACGCAGCCTCCTGCTCCATCTCCGCGAACTCACCCAGCGCCCCGTCCTCATTGGCACCTAGGCCGACGCAGCCTGGTCCATCCCTGACCGCCAAGTGGAAACCTCAGTCGTTCTGGTGGACAACAAATTCCGCTCAACTAACAATCGTGCCACGCCTGAACATGACGCTTCGCTTCCCGGCATCAATCGTTGACATCCATCGTTGAGAAGATAACCTCAACTATCCACCTGTTGGGAACTTCGTGTAAGCCGGTGCGTATAAAAGGCAATGGAACAAGTGCCTTCGTACCCTCCCGCCTTCCGACAGGCGACTATTTGGGCGTTGTACGCCGCCATCGCCATTCCCGTTTTTTACTTCGGAACGCAGTTGGTTGCCGCGCCCTTCTACCCGGCCTACAGCTTCTCGCGCGACACGGCAAGCATGCTGGGGACGACAAACTCTCACCATCCTTGGATATTCAACCTCGGGGCGGCACTTACCGGACTGTCGGGACTGGCCGGTGCGTTTGGGCTATTTCGGGCGTTGCGGACGATCACTTGGACCGCCCTCGCGTGGCTTGTAGCACTCTCCGTTGTCGCCAACGGTGTCCTTTCAGTGAAGGCCGGAATGTTTCCTATGCCTGATCCACGGCATGCTTCCTGGCAATTTCTCATGCCGGCGATCCTTATCGCGCCGCTACTGCTGCTAATTGCCTTCTGGCGGCAAGGCGCGGCTTTAAGGACGTATCTGCTTCTTAACATTGTTGCGCTGGCATCGCTGATGCCGCTGATGATGCATAGGATCGCGCCGGTGTTTGAGGAAGGAACGACCCAGCGGCTATTTGCCCTGGTGGTATTCGTGCCGGTTGCGGTGGCCGCGTATGCGCTCGTTCGAATAACGACACGCACAACTTAGCGGTCAGCCAGTCCATTTGCATTGCTTCACCAAGAGAATGGAGACCAATCAACTCGACAGCACAACCCAAGGAACCGCACTGCGACCGGAAACACAAGCCCCCAAAATAGCCTTAGCCACTGAAACGATAGCCGATCCACATTCACAACATCACGAACGCGGCATCGAACCTCCACCGCCGCGCCTAAGGAGATCCGCATGTCCGTCCGAATCTTGAGAAAAGGCAGCAAAGGCGAAGACGTCCGCGCCGTCCAAAACGCTCTCAATCGAAATGGCGCTGGCCTCGACCCGGATGCCGATTTCGGCAACAATACTCGCGACGCCGTCATCGCCTTTCAGAAAAAGCAACGTGAGTCCGACCCCAAATTTCAGGTCGATGGTGAGGTCGGTCCCGAAACCCGTCGCGCGCTCTTCCCTCTCATCGGCGTCACGGTAACCGTTTATGGAACACGCTTCGCTCTCAACCCAGCCCAGGTGACAAGAAAGCCCTGGTTCGAAATACCGCCGCTCACGCTTGGCCAGCCCGATCCGCAGCCTCCCCAACCGAGGCTGAAACTAGATCTACCGCCCACGACCTTCAGCACGCTATCTCCCGAGCGCGTTCCCGGCCTCTTGGAACCCATCGCGCTTCCGCCCGTTCATGCTATCGGTGCAAGCAGCAAAGTTGCCTGGCAACAGATAGCGCAAACCCAGCGTCAGTTCACCGGGTTCTTCCGCGGACCCGTCGTCGACACTTTCGCCATCGGCGCACAAACCGTCTTTATGAAAAGCGATAAAGACAACCATCTGGAAGTCACCACCGGCTGCCTCCTGCAAAGTCCAATTGGCTTTCAAGACCGACAAGGGAATAACTTCACCGTCGCCTGTTTCGCCAACGCCACCTGGGTCGACCCTATCTTCCATCTCGGCATGTTCCACCTGGCGAATCCATACGCCCAAGTTCAAGCGCAAGGCAATACCAGCGGACCAACCCTGCCCACTACACAACTCAGCGCCTTCCCCGTCAACATCAACGTCGACCTGAACGATGACGGATTGCAGGTCAACTTCAGCGGCGGTGCCGTCTGGAACCTCTTATTCGACGGCGGCACCATCAAAAGCACATGGGGAACGCAATTAGGCATTGGCTTAGTCGGAAAATTTAACCTCTTTTAAACAATCTTGCGCTGAAATAGGTGGAGTGCAACGACCCAAATCAAGCTTTGCCTTCCCTAACCCAAAATCTGTTTATAAGTCGCACCTCCAATGCGCTCCTGCCACCGAAACATCAACTGTACGAAATGAAAGCAACCCTCGCTTCCTGAAGCATGTGCAAGCTATTCTATGTTGGCGGGCCGAATCTTACTGTTGATCGCGAGCGCCGGGCCTAAATAAATCAATATTTAACAAAAGATTCTGCGGATAAGGCAGCGAATAGCTCTAATGTCAGTCATCTGGAATCCCTTGCGCGGACGGCCCTTTCCCAAGTCGTTAACGACTCGCACGTGGCTCGGGCCCAAACACTTTTCCCTGATACTATTTCTGCTCTTGGTGCTTGCTCCGCATGTACTCCGGGCACAGGGGCCTCCGTTTCAAACCGATGATCCGGTTCCGGTCGACTTTCAGCATTACGAGTTCTACATTTTCGGCGGCATGGATGGAACGCCGGCGGAAATCGACTCCACTGGGCCGGCCTTCGAATTCAATTGGGGCGCCCTTCCCAGGGTGCAACTGCACATCATCGCTCCCTGGGGCGCTGTCAACCCGTCCAACAACCCGATCTATGCTCCCGGCGGCATCGGGCCCTTGCGCTTTCGGCTTCACGGACATGGAATTCGGCGCAAAGATCGCCTTCATTAAAGAATCGAAGTACATTCCCCAGATCGGCACCTTTACGATGTTCGAATTACCGACCGGCAACTACGACAAGGGACTCGGCGTGGGAAAGGTTTGGTACAAAGTTCCGCTCTGGCTGCAAAAGAATATCGGACACTGGCTCCTGGACGGCGGCGGCGGATGAGACGATCGTTCCGCAAACCCAATACCGCAACTTCCCGTATACGGCGGATTCTTGCTGAAATACGCCTTCGGCGAGCGGTTGGAACTCGGAGGTGAGGTCTTTTCCCATGGGCGCGAGGGCTTCGCCACCGCCCAGACCCAAGCCTCGACGATGATCGATATCGGCGGCTACTATCATTTCAAGCATCACCCGGGCGAGCAGTTTTTGTTTTGCTATGGCCACTCCGTAGCCGGCCAGACCGAGCAGTATGCCTATGTCGGCATGTACTGGACATGGGGAAAAGAGAAAAAAATCCGACGCGGGCACTCCCTGGTGCGAGGGCCGATGAACGCAACGGGATTTCGAATGACCGATGAGCTTCAATGGCCGCGAGTTGCAGCGCGCGGAATCCGCTATGGAGGCAGAAGTAAATGGAAATCACGGCACGCGGACTTTGGACGCTGATTCATGGCATGGGATTCGGTGCGCTCTACCTGCTGGCATGTTCCGGCGCGCTGGTGGAGCTTACGCTTCACCACCGCGTCTGCACCGTCCGAATTCACGGCTGGCCAAGAACGCTTCCTGAAGTTTACCTGATTACGATGGTTGTGCTTGCATGGGCGGCGGTGCTGACTCGGAGCTTACGTCATCTATCCGTGGTATCGCGCGGCGCCTCCGCCGGGAACAGTCGATCTCTCGATGTTTCCGCAGCGGCTGCTGATGTCGAGCCCAGCCACCATCGGCTGGCACTCGCTGGGGATGGAGTGGAAGGAGCACGTCGCCTGGTTCGCTCCTATCTCGATCACCATGGTTGCGTTCGTTTTCATCCGGTATGGCCGCGACCTCAGAAATCATCGACAACTTCGCATCGCAGTGCTCTGTTTTGCCGTGGCTTCGTTTGTTGCTGCGGGCAGTTGCGGGTTTCTTCGGCGCGATGATCAACAAGTACGCGCCGGTTCAGGGTGGCCCGGTCCTTCTCAGTCACGGAGAAACAAAATGAAGCCTCGCGCTGACGTCTTAGCCCTAACAAACGGTTCTGGCGTCGCCGCCATTATTTCAGCGGCCCTGGGCTGCTTTATCTTGGCCATCCTGTCCATCTTCGCCGACCACTCCGTCGCCATCAAGAACGGCCTCGTTTTCTATAAGCCGACTGGGCCTCTATCCGGGTAACAACTATTGCTGTTCTCGGCTGGCTTGTTGTTTGGGCGACATTAGAATGGCGATGGGGAAAAAAGAGTGTTGCTATAGGGCGCATCAACGCCTTTGCTTTCGCGCTGCTCGCCCTCAGCCTAGTATTGACATTTCCACCTGTTGGTGACCTTTTCTGAATTAACTAAGCGCACAGTCTGTTAACCAGCGCGCTCTAAGTGTCTAAAAGTCTGAACTAAGTGCTCACACGAACGCAGCGAAAATGCCAGTATCCAAAGCGTAGTCGTCTTGTCGGTGCAGTTAGGAAACACGCTCGCGTCACACACATACAAGTTCGGCACATCATGGGTCTGCCCAAAGCGGTTCGTCACAAACTTCTTCGGGTCATTCCCCATGCGACAGGTACCCGTCTCATGCAAACTCGTCCCCGGAGTATCAATATCTCCGGAACCGGTGTACTCGGCGCCACTGGCGTGCAATAACTCCTCGCACGCTTGCTTGACATGCTCCCACATCAGCAAGGTATTCTCATCCCAAGCGAAATGAATCTGCGCCGCCGGAATCCCATAAACGTCCTTCACAATCGGATCAATGCTCACATAGTTGGCATCACTAACAATGGCCATTTTTTTTTTTTTTCATCGACGAGTACGTATTGCTGTGGGCTGGCTGATGGTGACGGTCACGGTGACCTGCTCGCCGTTGGCGCCGGGTGGTGCCGGTGCTCGGCGGCGGCCAGGTAGCGCTCGGCGTGGGCGCTGGATTCGGCGGATCGAGGGTGATCTGGCCGGTGGCCCGATAGGTGGGGAGGTCGATGGCCTGGGCCCCGGCCCGGGCCACGGCTTGGGCGTCGTCGATGGCCTGGACCTTGGCGGCAAGGGCGAGGCCGCATCAGGGGCAGAGGCCGGCCATGACGATCAGGGCCACGGTGAAGATGACGACGAAGGCAGTCGTTCATCCCGGAGTCCAGGTCGCCGAGAACCGGCCGCGCAGACGTCGAATGGTGGCGGTCATGTGCCGGCCCGGTCGTGTCGGTCGCCGAGCTGGCGGTCGAGGAGACCGACTCGGACACGGGCAGGCACAGCC
>CAVOJX010000019.1:0-257418 GCA_963696305.1 Bryobacterales bacterium
GCCGCCCCCCCCCCCCCCATCCATCACCTTCATGATTAGTTTTTGCCCCTCTATTTCACTTTTTATTTTTATTAGCGGGTCTAAATTCGGTTGCCTGTATTTGATACTATTAGATATCAGGTTGTTGAATATGCTCGTCAGGTAATTCCTCAGCGTATAATAATTGTCAGCAGCGGAGAAATCTGTTTCTATTGTGAATTTAACATTGCTGAAATATTGCCCTGTACTTTTTTCAATTTCAGCAACGAGTTTTGAGAAGCAAACCATTTCTCTCTTTTCATTCATCGCTGTTTTAAAATGAAGGATATCGTTCAGGTCTCTTATGACCTCATCAGTCGGGTTGCGGATTGGAAAATTCCCATGGTTATCTCTTCTTTTTCATTTTCACTGAGGTCATACTCCGACAAAACATTGGTAAGGCCTATAAGGCTCGCTATCGGGGCGCGTAAGTTGTGGGAAACAATGTACGTAAATTGTTCCAGCTCATTATTCCTTTTTATCAGGTCATTGGCCATTTCTTCCCGTTGTAATTCCGCACGCCACAAGTCCGTTATATCACGTATTATCGACATGATCGTCTCTATATTACCACTCTTATCCGTCAGAAAAGAGTTGTGCCAGCGGCAATATAATACCTTACCATCCTTAGTATAATTCCTGTTCGCTATTGGGCCTCTTTCTGATGTATTTTCACTTGCCAGCAGTAAATTCTCCCTGACAATATTAATATCGTCCTTGTATATCAGGAAATCTGTCACCTTTTTACTCCGCACTTCTTCTTCAGTCCATCCAAAAAGGTCGCTTGCTCTTTTGCTCCAGAAAGTGATTTTCAGGTCCTTATCATATTCAATAACGGCAAGCGGGCTGTTGTTAATATGATAATTGAGCCTTTCCTGGGCCTTCTTGATCTCATTTTCCGCGTTTATCCGTTGCGATATATCTATGCCCATTCCTATCAGGCAAGGCATTCCTTCATAATTAACCGCTTTTCCGCAAAAATAATATGGAATTTTTATTCCGTCTTTAGTCACGGCCTCGATCTCTATTTCAGCACCACCCTCATGGAAAACCTTCCAGAATACACCTATAATCCGGGTATGGTCCTTAGCATCAAAAAAATCAAGAAGGCTTAACCCTTTGATCTCATCCGCCGTATACCCAGAAACTTTTTCAAAATTCTTATTCCAACGCAAACATTTTCCTGATTGGTCCTGCAAATAAAAAATACCGGGCAGACTATTAATAACGAGGTCGGATATTTGCTCTTCTTTTAAGATATCAATATCTAAAGTTTTCATTTCTTTCCGGGGGCTGTTGCTTTGTTTAGTTGAATGCTAAATCTATTTTTTTAAAAATACGAAAATGTATAATAAATAAGCCATAAAATAATGCTATCACTCCATTTTCATAAATGATTTATCAGGATACACAGGCCTATTGAAATATTATTTTAGCTTTGGGTAAAATAGGGGGGCATCTTTTGAAGCATCCTTGTATAGATTTTAGTATTTGCATGAATAAAAAATTATTAATAAAAAATTTTATACTATTCTCAATATTGTCGTGTACTACAGCCCGCGCGCAATATCTTGATCCCCGTTTTGCAATATATCTAACCAGTCCGATTGGCGTTTTATCTAAAGCAGGTATAAAAGCAGAATACCGGCTAAACCTACAAAATGCCCTTCTGCTGAGTTATACCGAATATTGGGGGTTTTTCCCCGGCTACCAGGGTGCGTTCGAATATCGCATGTATTTTACCGACCGTAAAAGTAACTCTGAAAATTTTATCTATGCTAAGGCAGGGATCGGCTTTGCCGATTACATACAAAATAATGGGTATCCGCGATATCCATCCTCGGGGATGGCAGAAACAATTATAACAGTCCCGGCACCTATGTATTTGGCGGCGGCGGCGTAGGTCGGCATTTTAATTTCGATTGGTTTTTTATGGAGGTCAATGCCGGCCTTAAATTCGCACAGGTCACTAACCCTCCTGCTGTGTATAATGAGCATTTGTTTTATCTATCGGGCCCGGGCTCCTATTGTTGATCTCAATTTCCATTTTGGCGTTCAGTTTTAAGGTTGTACCGCTTTTAATGGCTTCAATGATTATATTTAAACACATGAAAAACCTGCTTATTTTCGCTCTCATAATATTGTTTGCAGCGCCGGTTGCAAAAGCCACTGGTACAGATACTACATTCATTACCCCTTTCGAGCGCTCAAATGGCACACAAACAGCTACTTACCTCGAAGCATTTGATTTTTACAAAAAGCTTCGCGACTCTTTTCCCACTATAGCCATCGGTGATGTAGGACTTACCGATATCGGCTACCCTCTTCGCTATGTATCTTATACAAGCGATGCTAATTATGATAAAGACGAGATAAAAAAAGAAGGCCGGCATGGTAATACTTATTAATAACGATATTCACCCTGGCGAGCCTGATGGTGTAGATGCCTGCATGATGCTGCTACGCGATGCCGCTACCGGCAAGATCAATGTACCCAAAAATGTGGTACTCGTAGTTATACCCATGTACAACATAGGCGGAGCCCTCAACAGGAACAACTATAGCCGGGCTAACCAGAACGGCCCGGAGAGTTACGGGTTCCGTGGCAACTCCCGCAACCTCGACCTTAACCGGGACTTCATAAAATGTGACGCTGCGGAAACTATAGGCCTTGAAGAATTATTTACAAAGGTCAACCCCGATATTTTTATCGATAACCACGTAAGTGATGGCGCCGATTACCAGCATATAATGACCCTGCTTGCTTCCCAGCATGATAAACTGGGTGGGGAAACCGGCGCTTACATGTACAACACTTTTACCCCGCTTGTATATAAAGATATGAAAGAGCGGGGGTACGACCTGGTACCCTATGTAAATGATTTCAGCAGCACCCCCGATGCCGGCTGGCGCGAATTTTACGAGCCTCCTAGGTTTTCAAGCGGTTATGCCTCCTTGTTCCAGGTCATGGCTTACGTACCTGAAACACATATGCTCAAACCTTTCAAAGATCGCGTAATGGCTACCTACACACTCATGCAAAGCTTTATTAAATTAGGATCTGAGCATGCTAAGGAAATAAAACAAGTGCGTAATGACGACAAAGCCGCACTCATTAGTAAAAAAGAATTCGTTCTCGACTGGCAAGTAGATACTACCCGGTGTGATAGCGTTTTGTTCAAAGGATATGAAGCTGCATATAAGACAAGTGATGTATCAGGCTTACCCCGTCTTTATTACAATCATAAAAAGCCATTTACTAAAAACGTGCCTTTTTACGACCACTCTACCTTCCAAAACAGTCACTGCGCCAAAAGCATACATTATTCCCAAAACATGGGTGCCTGTTATCAGCATTTTGCGCTCAAATGGTGTGCATATACGCCGGTTAAACCGCGATACCACCCTCACAGTAACAGCCTATCATATTGATGATTACGAAACCGTGTCGCACCCTTACGAAAGGCATTACCTGCATAAGAACGTGAAGGTACGCCTAATAAAATTGCCATGCGTTTTTCTGAAGGCGATTATTTTATCCTGGTCAACCAGCCTGCAAACCGCTACCTTGTAGAGACACTGGAGCCCACCGCCCCCGACGCATTTTTTGCATGGAACTTTTTTGATGGCATATTGCAGCAGAAAGAGGGTTACAGCGCCTATGTATTTGAGGATATTGCGGCAAAGCTGCTTAAAAAAGATCCCGGACTTAAAAACTCCCTGGAGGAGAAAAACGAATGACCCTGCATTTGCCAAAGATGCCGCAGCCCAGCTCGATTTCGTATACCACCATTCACCATACTTTGAGCCCGAGTTTATGCGCTACCCTGTTTATAGATTGGAATAACCCTTTACGCATTTATACAATTCCACCACCTCCATTGCTTCTTTTACATCATGTACCCTTAGTAAATTTCCGCCCTGTTCCAGCGCCACCATATTCAGTGCTGTAGTACCATTGAGCGCATGATCCGGGTTTACACCAAGTGGCCTGCATATCATCGATTTGCGGGAAAGCCCCGCCAGTATTGGCTTACCCAATGTGCTGAATGTATTTAAATTGCTGAGCAAGGCAAAATTATGTGCTACGGTTTTCCCAAAACCAAACCCCAGGTCAATTATCACTTCCTTAATGCCTGCCGCTTCACATTCCCTGCAAATATATTGCAGGTATTGGTAAACATCCCTTACCACATCCTGATACCGGGGCGATAGCTGCATGGTTTGTGGCGTTCCTTGCATATGCATCGCTATATAAGGTACCTGCAATCCCTGCAACCGTTTTCAGCATTTCCTTATCAAACCTTCCGCTGTTCTTCAATATCATTTACTAGACTTACCCCGGCAGCTACGGCTTCCGCTGCCATTTTTGCGTTATAAGTATCTATGGAAAGCCACGTTTCCGGAAAGCTTTTGCTTATCGCGTGCACTACCGGCATTACTCTTTCCAGCTCTTTATCAGGCATTATTAACGGTTGCCCCGGTTTGGTACTAGCCCCGCGACGTCTTAATATTGCTGCGCCTTCACGCAGCATTCGCTCTGCCATTTGCAGCATACCATACACATCGCTCCCCCTTCCTTTATTATAAAAACTATTTGGTGTAGCATTAAGTATCCCCATTATTATAGGTTTGGATAAATCTAACACCCGTGATCTGCTACGAGAGAATGGACATCTAAATTAACTTACAACTTATGACTTACAACTAATTTATGCCTTCGTCCACACGGTTGTCCGGCCTATAAGTCTAGAACCCTATACAGGTCCCCGTATATCAAGTAAATCACCTTTATTGGTTATTTTACAACTATAGGTTTTCCCATTTTTGGGGTCAGAGCATCGCGCCATTGCATACCCCGTTTCACCATCTTTTTTGAAACCCTTTAATATCAGCAATCCTATACAGGATCATTTTTGCGGTTTATATCAGGGTTATTCTTGTCTGCTTTTGGTTTGCCATTCTCATCCAGCGGCACTTTAAGCCATACTATCTTCCCATAAAACTTTCCATCCACAGCTTCGTATCCTTATATCTTGGCCGTCTTTTCTTCATTATACCACAAATTGCGTTCTAATGCATCAGGTTGTGCAAACGCTGTTATTCGCAGCCACAAAAAAAATGTGAAAAACAAAAGTATTCGTAAAATAATATCTTCCCGGCATAACAGCTTATTTACCAATAAATATAACAAAAATCCTGCCAATCCAGTTGTTAATTAGCATCAGATATGTTCCCCACCCTGATACTTCTGGGTAACAGAGAACCCTGGGCTGTCCCTTATATCTTATTGTACCCGCGCCACTGATGGTAGCAATAGCTGGTGAGTGCAGTTACTTCATTTTTTCCTGCCCCTGACAGAGATGCCGAAGTTTCAGAAGCCTGTAATGGGAAAGCCAGGACTTTTCCGGCGCCGCTGATTTCATAAGAAGCCTTTTTAACTGCACCGCCCTTTACCTCTATATCCGCCGCCCCAGAAACATCAGAACTGAAATTGTCTACATTAATATTGTCTATTATTACCTTACTGGCACCTGGACGTTCAGTTCAATCCGGCCCGCTGACATCACGGACGCAGACGCATCAGGCGCCCCAGTTAACGTAAGTGCATTGATTGCAGGAACTGTGATCTGCGCAGTAACATCATCGCAATTCATATCCCACATATCACCAAGGTCTACAGTCACATAAAGTACATTATTCTTTACCTCTGTTTTTATGTGCTTTATCACATTTTCATATCCGCTTAGTTGTATGCCGGGCTGTACACCGTTTGGTACGGTAATATCCGTTTTGATCGGTAACGAAATATCCACCGCGCTAAGAGGTAACAGAAGGTGAAGCAGACCATTTTTTACCCTCCCCTCTCAATACATTTCTCTTACAAGATGAAACGGAAATTATAGTCGTCAGGCATACTAAGGCTAAAAAATATTTATTCATAAACTGGAAATTTAAGTTGAGTTTAATATTTCATCTCCCAAAACTATAATAACCTCCATCACTTATCGCTGACTATGAACGTGAATTATTGCTCCGCCACCACACAAAACCCAGCGTGCCCATAATAATAAGCGGTAAAAATGCAGATATATGATGCCGCCGTTCAATCCTTTGGTGTTTTTATCATCAAGGCCTGCTGCTACATTTTTGTACATACTGCACACCCCTGCGCATAACTGAATATGAGCAACAATAAACCAGCCAACACAATTCTTTTCATATGGTAAAATTAAAGTGTGGTAAGGCGACAGCGAAATCTCATATCACATACCAGGTAAGTATTCTCGTTAGTACATAATATACTGCGGGATATTCGGGTGCTCAGGGTTTGGCATTACCCTTTGTTTTGAGGGGTGGACAACAAGGTCCATTTCTTCCATTGGCACTGCCCCAAGAAGTGGTTTATTTCCCAAAACAAATGCCCCGGTAAAGCAAAAACGGTTTTCAAAATCAATCCTGATAGGCCCAACAAATGGTACTTGCTTATACTGCCGTCTGCAATTGTAACAGATCGCTTTTCCAATCATCTAATCGCAATTGTACCACAATTGTTTCGTAAACTCCATCATTAACGCCCCGGTATTCTCAGTGGGGACCCCCGTACCTCTATAGCATCTAATTCGAGGTTTCCGGGGATTGCTGATTAAAACAGTTGTATATGTGAGTCCCATTGTTTATTGCCTTTAGCTTAAACTCAAATTTACATCTTTTTTAAATCTGTGTTTTATGCCTTATATATGCGGCACATAATACGGGCTGATCAGAACGTATACCAATACCCCGGTAACACTCACATACAGCCACAAAGGCCAGGTATATCTTGGCGAGTTTCCTGTGCTTGGCATATGTCCGGTCAATGACCTATGCGGTAAACAGGATAAACGGAAGGATAACCGTAGCGAGGAAAATATGCGTAATAAGAATAAACAGGTAGAAGAATGATACAACCAGTCGTGAACACCGCCATACTTTGTTTCATCGGCCAGCAAGTGGTGCCCGATAAAGGTAACAGAAATAAAATAGATAATATTATAGCGATAAGCATAATCTTTTTATGGAGTTCATACTGCTTGTTTTTAACAGCCAAAGCGCCCATATCAGTAAAATGGAAACAGTACCATTGATAATCGCATTGAACAACGCAAGCAAATGAACATTAAAACCGAGGTTCAGGCCCGTAAGTGGCTTAAAATTGGTCAGAAAACACTACTGCCCCAAATATCACAAACGAGGACCACCCATATCAGCAGCCTCGCTTTCTTATCATTCTTTTTCAATACCGGTGTGAGCATAACATAAAGTCGAAATATGAAATATAAAGCATTAAGCAGAGTTGTGTAAATTATTACGGTCAATACTAAATGAAAAAAATAATTCTGCTCAGTCATATCCTGAACGCAAAGATTAAGTCATTACGCTTAATTTATGGATTCCCCTTCAGGGGTTCAGGGCGTGTTTTCTTCCGTCCAACGTCAGGCACACAATATCATCCGGCGCACTTTCGCACATCAGCTGTCGCTCAGGCCATCATAATAGCCGCGTATATACCTGTCCTTGTCCAGCAGCACAAATTTGTCGGTATGGATAAAATCATCGGCCCCGCCATCTCCCGGCCCTGGCCGGTATAGCGCAGATCATTCCGTATAAAGTTATAGATCGTTTTCTTATCCCCGGTCAGGAACCACCAGTGGTCGTGGTTGGCCTTATAACGGTCGGTATAGGCCCTCAGCGCCGGGAAAGAATCCCGTTCAGGGTTTACCGTAATGGAAATAAATTGTACCACATTGTATCCAGCGATGATTCTTTTTTAGGGTCCTTTGAAAGCTGGTCTGCAGTTTGCTGCATATTCGCGTGAGTTGCGGGCATATTGCTCGGGCAGGTGGTAAAAAAGAAATCCATCACCAGCTATCTTCCCTTTCAGGTCTATTTATTCAGCGATACTTTCTGGCCCAGTTGGTTGGTAAGTACCAGATTTACGGCAACCTGGTCTAGTATAAGATCGGTATCCTCTTTACCATCTATCACCTGGTTGTCTACCCTATCCACACCATAATAACGAGGCATCTTTACTTTCCCCTTCGACATTCATTGGCTCACCACTAAATAAAAAAATAGCGGTAGCAATACGGCTACCGCTAGTGCTAAAATATCTTATTGTTTGATCTTTTCTTCACTCATTATTCGTTGCTTCCTGTACAGCACTGTTATGGCGCGCCGGCGATTCATCTGTTCATCCGCAACCAGAACCCACCATCCGCAAGAAACGCAATAATGAACCATATAAACAAAATAGCGGCATCAAGACGGTCACATAAAATTCTTTGAACTCATCGCCAAGGTGCATAAACACTGCCACATATATAACCGGCCTTAAAAAGAGTGAGCAAGAAAGAAAAATCCGCTGCAAGGGCCTTCGGCAAGAGGTGGCTGAAGAACATACCCATGATCACTCTCAGCAATAGTAATGACCAGCAGTATCCAGAATATCTTCCAGATCCTTTTTACCTGCATTTTACTTTCTTCCGAATTTACATCGATGGTGGCATGACTGCATTACGCCCGAATAGAGTTTAGACTGGTCGCCCTCGTAATAAGTGCTGGATACTATCTTCATGGTGATGTGTTGACATTTTAAAAATATTGTTGGTTATAAAATACTATTGTTTCTTTATTTACTCAAGCTTAAGCCCCTTTAGGGGTTTGGGTTCTGGAGCCATTCCTGCACGGGCGTACCGTCTACCTTCAGCTCCGGAGCGAAGTCGTCGCCAGCCCAAAAGAGCGTCTCCATCGTGTCAACCGATAACCGGGCCGCCGTCGGTGGCCAGTATCCGGGGCCGCGAGCCGGTTGCTTCTGCGGCGCTCCGGGTTCATTCGTGCGATCAGGAAATAGCCCTACTTTCGAAAGCGTCCAGTAAGGCGCACCGTCGCCACCCGAGGCCCGCGAGTAGAAATCCTGATGCAAGTCGATGATCACGCGAATTCCATAGGCGTTCGCTCGCTTCACCAATTCGTGCAGATAGTCCAAGTACGCTTTGTCATAAACACCCGGACCTGCGTGCTCAATCGCTTCCCAGGGCACTATCAGCCGCTCGAAAGTGAGACCCCAGCTTTGCAGTCGATGGAAATGCTCGTCGGCTTGCGCAAGCGGAAGTGGGCGTCCGACAAATGTGACCTCTGCTGGATCCGATGATGTTTTCGCCGGAATCTTGCTGGTGCCCCCCAGATTGACGCCGCGCAAAATCAAGGTACGGCCCTGATCATCCTTGAAAGCGGTCCCATCGGTATGAATGCCACCCAAAGACTGCGCACCAACAGTGCCGATCATCAGCATGAACGCCGCCGCCGCAGCAGTCAGCTTCTTGCCAGGACGCCGTCCCCGTTCGTGTGAGGAATGATATCTGAAAATATGCTGTACGAATTCGTTTTTCAATGAAGCCTCTTATAATGCGCTGAAACGCCGTTCAACCACCTGTCGTTGTTCGGCCGGCTTTGCCGTTGAGTCATCGCTACTCCGATGTCGAAAGCGGAACTCCACAGCCATGCTTGCCTACCCCTGCGAGAAGAGCTAGCCGCCGCGATTCCGGTCATGACTACGGACGCAAGTAAAACGTCGGAATGGACGACCTTCATTGCCGTATGAAAAGTGTAAATGACAGAAACTGCCATTGTCAACAGAAAACAGCATTATTGACTATCGCTGCCTGTTTTGCTATTTATACGGACGTGCCCTCTCGCCTTCGAACGCATCCTTCCGAATCGCCAGCCTCACCTGCGACCTCAGGCTCAAACTTGCACGCAAGAAAACAAGAGTTCGTTCGTACCATGATCTGGGAGACGGCGATCGATCTGTTCGCCGAACGAGGATTTGATGAAACGACGATCGACGAGATCGTCGAAGCTGCCGGTGTTTCCCAGCGAACTTTCTTCCGCTATTTCGATTCCAAGGCGGATCTGATGGGCAAGAGTGGCGCTGACTTGGCGACAGCGCTGAGCGAAGTGATTAAAGCTTGCCCGCCCACATACTCGCACTCGCGTGTCATAAAGGAGGCAATCATCCAGGTAATGACGCAAGCCGCCGGCTATCCCCGGCTGGAGAAGATCATTCAGATAGCGGCAAGATATCCGGCCGCGAAACAAGCGCAAGCCTCTCGTACACCTGAAGTGCAAACCGAAGTGGCACAGGCATACGCTCGCCGCATGAAGCAGTCTCGGAAAGGTGACGACGCACCCAAAATCTTGGCGGCACTGACGACTTCCGCCTTTGAAATCGCGCTGCTGAGATGGCATGAAGCAGGCCGCGGCGATATCGAGAAAACGGTGGACGATGTGATCAACAATATGCGCCACCTGCTCGCGTAGTAGCGGCAAGCTGCAAAGCGGATGAGACGCTCCTGGGCTGTTCGGTGATACGAAAGTGAGCCGCCAGTCTCAATCCTTGATGGATGAAGTGGGTGTTTGTCACATTCTCAACCGCTGGGGGTGTCGGAAAAGAAGAATCAAGTTTGATAGTGTACTCGACAGAAGTATGATGATTCGATCGTTGGCTCTGTCCTTTTCCATTTTTGCGTCCGTTTCTTTTGGCGCAGACCTAACTACCAATTGTCCTGCAGCCTTTCGGGCTTATTCCGCGGGAACACCGCTGCTAGATCTGTTGATCAATCCGGCGGCCAAGGCGGTTGTGGATCAAGATTTGCCGGGCTTCCTTTCCAAGATGCCTCCCATTCTGGTTGGTGCGACGCCGCCGACCTTGGCGGATGTTCTGACCATTAAGGTGATGGCGAGCGAGTTCATGCCAATCCCGAAAGAGACCCTCGACAAATTGGACAAAGATTTGGCTGCTGTTCCGGTGTCGCATGAAGCAGCGGTAACGCGCTGTGCACGTTATGACCAGACGCCGCCGGAGTTGCCGAAAGAGATTGCACATCCCGCGATCTTAGTGTTTTCTAAGAGCAACGGCTTTAAGGATGTCCCCTCGGTAGATGGTGCGATCGCGGCATTTAAAGAGATGGCGAACCGCCGGCATTGGAATCTCCAATTGATTGACAATGCAGCGGTATTCAACGCGAAGGACTTAAAGCGCTTTGATGCAGTGATTTGGAATAACGTGAGCGGTGACGTGCTGACCGTTGGGCAGCGGGAGGCGTTTAAGTCCTATATCGAAAAGGGAGGCGCCTTCGCTGCTGTTCATGGTTCAGGTGGCGACCCTTACGTGGATTGGGATTGGTATGCAGACACGCTGATCGGAGCGCGGTTCCTGAGCCATCCCATGAATCCGCAATTTCAAAATGCAAAGTTGCATGTGGACGATCCGAAGAGCCCGATCGTCCAGAATATTCAGCCCGAATGGACCATGCAGGACGAATGGTATTCCTTTAAAACCGATCCGCGAAAAACGGGCGCGCACGTTTTAATAACGCTGGACGAAAGCACTTACAATCCGATGAGTGGAAAATTAGACTTGCACATGGGCGATCATCCGATTGCCTGGACGCAATGCATCGGCAAGGGCCGTTCGTTTTATACGGCAATTGGTCACAAGCCTGAGAGCTATACCGAACCCAACACCAATAAGCTCATTGAGCGAGCGATTGCGTGGTTGCTCGATTCGAAAAAGCAAAGCTGCCACGCCGGCATATGACCCGGGACCGGGCGACAGTGGCTTTGCGCTCAAGTTTCCCCAACCCGACAAATGCTCCGAATGGCGAACAAAAAGCTCATTGCCGGCATGTAAACTTTTGGATTACCCGTGAGTTTCAGCGCAGGCTTTAATAAGCCAAGTTGACGCCGACCGGCTCAATCGTCAAATATCGGAAGTTGGGGGCTTGCGGAATAAACGCCCGATCGTAAAGATCGCTGCTCTGGAATTGACAGCCGTCCGTCTTCCGAACAGTGTCCACTCAACAATGAACGCGTAGTTCCGGTCACAGAAGGCGGGAGCCCTAGAATCTTCGGCTAACTTAGACTTGCCACTATGGCACCCAAGTTGCCCCTCGTGTCGCGTGACGCCGGCAAAGCGTCTGTTTCGCGGGGAACGAATGGAACAAAGTGGAAGTACATAATTGTATGCCTGGACGATCTATTGAATTGACCCATCAGTTGGCGGGTACGCGCTGTGGATGCAAAGCAGGGGAGAGATGGAACTCCAGCAATTGTCTTCGAGAGCGGCGGCGGGGAGGATTCAAGCGAGTGGTCCAATATCGAAGCCGATCATCCGGGATCGTGCAAAAGTCAGAACCGTAGTCTACGATCGGGCCGGTTTGGGGAAGAGTGACCCTAATCCGCAGCCATATCGAATTGAGAATGAGGCAGGGGCGTTACGTCGCGCTCTCAATCAATGCGACATTCACGGGCCCATCATATTAGTGGCTCATTCCTACGGGGGGTTCATTAGCGAGATCCTCGCCTCTGAGGACAAGCAAGTCAAAGGTCTTGTGGTGAGAGACGCGAACATCCTTCTTTTTTTGACGATAAAGAGGCGGCGGCCATCTCCGCGCGTTATACACCTCTGGCCAAAGATCTAATGAAGGAAAAACCCGACCTTGGCCGCAATCTGTTCCGCCAGGATCAAGCCTATCCGGCTACCGCGCGTCACATGCGCGACGTACACATACCGTTGAATCTCCGCATAATCGATATCACTGCAGAACATACCTGGGTTGACACGCCAGAAGAGCTTGCAGCGATGCGCCGCTCGCACTCTGAATTTGTAGCGGCCTCCCCAAACCGCGTGGCGATCTTTGCTGAAGGAAGTGGGCACTACATATCCAAGGACAGACGTTACGCGAAGGGCCTGTCGGTTCGGCCACCAATTGAAATGCAAAGGACCGTCAGCAATCTGCTCTTGAGCTGCCCCTGGTCTGGGCTCAATTTCGCTCACTCTGCCGCCGTGCAAAACAACAGAGTGCAAAACCCTCCACGGTGTGCCGAGGTGGGGACAAGGACCGCCCCATTCCCAATGTGTGCTCTGTGTATTGTGTGGCCGTGGGACGTCGTTCCGGATCCATCAGTCTTACAGATTCTGACTCTATGTAACCATAACTGAAAGGAGTCGAGATCCCTATGCCGGTGAGCGTCGCTCGAACCGGCAGCATTCGTTGCAGTGGCCTCGACCTTAGCAACGGTTGCGACTTTTGGCTTGCATGATGCGGCAAGACGCGCCTCAAGACTCGATCCTATGCGCGCCGTCCGTTCCGAATAGAAGGCCGCATCACTCATTCAAGAGGTGCACAGATCTAACTCATGAAATTCATGCTGCAGTCAGTTGACCTATGATAAAACTCCCATCATGTTGTTTTTGCTTTGTCTGACTCTGTCTGTGCTGAGTCAGTTAGCTGGTCGAGGTTCGACTGAAACAGGGACTATAGAAGGCCGGGTCGTCAGTTCGGTCACTGGTAATGCTATACCGGCAGCCTCAGTTAGCGTGGGCCGCATGACTGTCAAGGATACCAAAGCAGCTTGTGCCCAACATGAAGTGCAGGCCGGTCCAGACGGCACCTTCAGACTTGAGCACATTCCGTCAGGAAGCTACCTCCTCATTGCCCTCGCCGAGAGATACGTCGCCGTAGGAATTACACCAACAGTCAATATCGACGCCGGCCGACAGCCATCCGATGTTGTTTTAGAGCTGAACCCGGTTGCGACCATCCGAGGTGTCGTTCGCGATGTCAACGATAAGCCGGCGCGCGGGGTGATCGTTCAGGCTTTGATGCCACGAGCAACCTCGCTTGTACTTTCCAAGCGCGCCGAACGCAGATGATGCCCAGACAGTGCAGTTACAGTTTGGCCAGCAGTACACGGACGCAGTCATCCGACTTCGTGACATCGAGGTGCATTCCCTCGCAGGTAGGGTCGCGGATTGGAGCGATCTTGAAGAGCACGCGCTCACTTTGCAAGCAGTCAATGCTGTGAAGGGCGAGGGAAACACTCCCAATTACTACACACTCCACGTCTGGAGGAGACAAGACATCGTTGTAGCGCATGGTGACATTGACGGCATAATGCTGACAACGTCTGCGCCCAAAGCAGAAGGACGCGTCGTATTGGAAAAAGGAACGGCTGAGGAGTTTCAACAAACATCTATCCAACTTCGCCCGGCCAATGTTTTTGAGTTTAGCGATCAACAGGCCGTCAAAGCCGCAGCTGACGGCGCGTTTGCTTTCCCGGGCTGCTCCCCTGCTCGCTATAGCCTGCACGTTTCTGTGCCGCTTGGGCTATACGTCGAAACGATAGAGTTGAATCGCCACATGACCAACAAGAGACTCATCGATTTGTCGAACAGCGTTGGGGCCGAAGTCACCTTGAATCTCAAGCGGGGAACTGCCACCGTCGCAAGGAAATTGGCCGACGACGAGAAAGGCGCTTTCGTTTTTGCTGGTTCCAGCCGGCTGGAATTCGGAGGACTGGCGTGAACCAAAGCGCATAACGGCTCCTTCCCCTTTGAAAACCTCGCGCCGGGAGATTACCTCGCAGTAGCAACTCACTGGAGTCATCGCGACTCGCAAGAATTGGATAATCCCACGTTATTCAAGCGCTCATGGCAGAAGGGCAGAAGTTAGCAGTGACCCCCGTCGCTCAGAACCAGGCGGAGCTTCACGTCTTGACAGATGACGCTGTTAACCAAATCGTCGCCCGCAACGGATGGTAGGTACGTTCAGCCCTTTTTGCCCTCATCTACCATTCCTGCCAACATTCAAGCGCAGAGTGCTCCATTAGCGACGCAACTTCGCGTTTGCGGCAAGAAGACAAATCAATCCTGTGAGGAAAAGGCTGCACTACCGGGCTCTGGAGTGGCTGTCGCTAGACTGTTCAAATCTATTGCCTCGATCAGTCTCCCATTCGTATCGTACACATCCAAGAGCCCCAACGTGGCAGCTCCTTGGAAGCTTGCCGCATCGCCCGGCGAAAACGCTACCACGGACGCACCGAGACTACTATTGATCGAGATGTTCGAGGAGCTTTCTATGTAGACAAGCCCAGTTGAGCATCCAGCCGTTCCTTGCAAACCAGACGATGAAGTCGGTACGGTGCAGCCTGTGCCAATAAGGTTTCCCGCGTTGTCATAAAAGCCGAGGCTTTCGCTGAATCCTGGGTTATTGCTGCTTGACGGAAAGCTGTAGCTGACCGAGACGCTTTCAGACACATAAACCGGTCCGCTCACGAGTAAATTGGCGCCTGAGAAAGAGTTGGCGGAAACGAATTGAAAATTGGAATAGGGTATTGTTCCCGGAGTTCCGCTATATCCGTTGGCGACCTGTAAGCTAGCCGTTGTAATTGTTCCCGAAGCTGACTCGGAGGCAGAATAGGTGCCGACGTACTCACCAGTGATAGCCTGCGAGGTGCTATGGGAGCTGCTGTAGGGCAGGGAGTAGGAAATCGCATAGCCGGGGCCAGGCTGGAAATACGAACCGGCATATCCACTTACGAATGAGACCGGAGCGCCTAAGACTGCTCCACAAAACACCAACCCCAAACATGATCTTAGAATCCACCAACCTGACAAGCGAAATTCCTCCAAGAAAATCCGTGAAGATAACCCGGAGTATCGAACCGACGAAGTGGAGTTGTCAACTTGGCCGAGTACTAACTAAGTAACGAATTTCATGCTGGGGAATCTGCTCACTATACGTCCGCACCGAAATCACTGGAACTGATGGACCCCAACACCGCCTTTGCCCAAACGCATCAAGGCTGCTGCGAATCGTCAACGGCCCGCATTGATAATCGCTTAAGTTGCGTACTTCGCGCCTAGCCAATTACGACCGCGAAGACCCAAGTCGATGCGATCCCACCAATCCCAAATCGATGATCACCGCAATCGCAATTGCAATAATCTGCGGCAATTCAATATGCGGATAGGTCTTGGCGATGTACGTGTAGACCAGCAGTGTCAACGGAAGGAACAGAAAACCAAGTATCGGTATGATCAATCCGTGATAGACACCGGTGAAGAAATGGGTGAAAAACCAAAGGAGAACGATCACCAGGCGCGGAAACGCTAGCGCAATTACGAGCATGAGGCAAGGCATATTCTCCTAGACTCAAAACCAGTATTGCCAGTTTCCTGTCGCTATGACATACCAGCACAAAATTCCATTCGTCACCGCATGCATCACGATGCAATCAGCCACGGATTTGGTCCGAACCATCCAAAAGTTATAAATCAGCCCCGCTGCCAAGCCCACATCCCAATACGATCCATGTTCTGACGCAAACAGTAGCGCCGTCACAAAAAATGCCGCCGCCGCATACGTCCCCAGCGCCACAGATCGAAAATCGCCCTTGATCAGCCAGCGCATCAACCACGCGCGCCAAAACAATTCCTCCGCAATCGGCACGACGATAGTCGCCCGCAGCGTCCGCCAAACCAATACCCAGGTGCTTCGCTGTGCTTCAGGCGGCAGCGTCGAATGCGGTGTGCCCAGCAAACTGTTGCTGAACAAAATGCCGTTTCGGTATCCATGAATCAGCACATCTGGACCGATCCAGATGAAAAACACTGCAACGCCCACCAAAACGCTTCCCAATAAATGGTGCGGGCGTTTGTCCAATTCGCGCGGCCAGCAAGACACACATAGAACGGCCAGCAGTATAACTTGCAACGGCCATTCCTGTGCCGCCGATAACGGCGAGTATGGCCGTATGCCGATGAAGATCAATATGGCTACAAACGGAGCGATGTATGGAAGTGCGGGGTAACGCTCACGCCATCCACTTGGGGTCGCCGCCAATGTCACCCAATCTAACCGATTTGCCCGATCAACGTTTTGATCTTGCCCTGCAAGTCCGGAGTTGCCCCTTGCATCGCCTTCGTAGCCTGCTCTTTGGCGCCCTGCTTGTCGCCCTTCTGCAGCAGAGCCATTGCTAGATGAAACCGGAATATCGGCAGAGACGCACTGGGCGCCGGCTTTTCCGCCATTCCAAACGCGATCGCAGAACGGAAGGTGTCGGCGGCTTCCGCCGTCAAATTCTTCTTCAGATAGACGTAGCCAAGTGTATCGGTTATATCTGCGCTGTCGGGCATGCGCTTCTTCGCCCGCTCCGCCCAAGACTGTGCCTGATCCAAATTTGTGCCGCTATCAGCCGAGGCCATTGCCATATTGTTCAGAGCCAGCGGGTTGTCCGGGCTAATGTCCAATACCTTCTTATACAGGTCAATCGCCTCTTTCTGACGACCTTCGGTTTCAAGCAACTGTCCCCGCTCCATATACGCGGCTGCATTCTTCGGATCGACATTGGTCACTTGCTCGAACGATGCCATAGCGTTATCCTTCTCGCCAAGCTTCTCCTGAAGAGTGGCGATTTCCCACCAGACTTGCTCCTTATTCGCGGACGATAGCGTCAAGACCTGTTTGTAATTGTCTTCGGCCTGCTGCAAATACTGCCTTTGCGCCGGCGAATTCGCAGCTGACAAACCAGCCGCGCGCGCCATCAATTGTGCCAAAGCAAGCCGTAACGCTACGTTTGTCGGATTCTTGGAAACCAAATCCTGCGTTGTTTGAATCGCCTCTTGCGCATGCCCTGTTTCCATCTTCGTCTTTTGCAGACCAATCTCCGCAATTAGATTCTGCGGATTTGCGGCAAGTACAGTTTGATACTGCTGCAAGGCTTTGTCGAACTGTGCTTCACGCAAATAAATACTCGCCAGATTCAAATGCACCTCAGCCAAATTGGGGAATTTCCCCGCTATAAATTCCAGATCCGCTTGTGCCTGTCCCATGGCTGCCCTTACCCCGCTTTCGTCGCCACTACGGTGTGCCGCCTCCGCCTTCTCAAGCAGTGCCGCATCCTTCACCACATGCGAAGTCATCACCAGGATATTGGGATCGAACAGCGGGTCCCGCAGCAACATACCAGCGGCGCGTCCCTGATCGATCTGCGTGAAAGCCTGCTCCGATTGCTGAATCAAATCCAACGCCTGTGCAAAGTCGCCGTTTCCCAAAACAAGTTCCGCCTCCAAAACCTTCGCCGCCGGCAAAATCATCTGAACACCTTTGGACTGTTGGTCTTTTTGCGCATCGTCCACCACTTGCTTCACTGTCGTCAACGCAAGATCATGGCTCTTCGGAATCCGATCGCCTGCCGCTACATACGCCTTCGCCAACCAATAGCGCAAGGTAGTGTTCGTCGGCGCCGCGTCAACCAACTTTTTAATCACATCCACATTTGCGACCGAACTGTCAGCGCCGCTCGTCGTTACTAATAAGAACGCGTACGTCACGGTAGAAGACGGATCTTTCGGGTTACTCTCCGCCACCTGCTTCGCCCGGCTGACCGCATCCTTCATGTCTTTCGTCCTAAGATCCACTTCAATGATCTTCCGGTCATATTGATAGGCATTCTTCGGATCGTCATTCTTTCCCCGCTCATACGCCGCTTTGGCCAAATCAAGCCGGTTCGCCTTTTCGTAATAGGTGCCCAAATCCATCTCACCCTTCGGAAAAGTTTTCGGATCCTTCGTCATCCGCATCATCAACTGTTCGCCGCCCGCAAAATCATTCGCCCTCAAACGCTCCAGCGCATTTACTGTAATAGCGTTCCGATTGTTCGGATTCGAATCCAGGTATTGCTGCAATACCGCCTTTTCCTTATCCGGCTCCTTGCTTCCCTCATAAAGTTGCGCCAGTAGCGCGTATCCCAAGTCCCAAGCCGGGTCGTACTTCGTCGCATCCGTCAACAGCGTGACCGCCTGGTCGCGCTTATTGTCCCTAACCAAGACATCCGCATATACCGGAATCAGGTCGTGTGCATATTTCTTTATGCCGTTCGCTTTCGCGTAGCTTTCTTCTGCCTTAGCCTTATCCCCGTCCAACAGGTCCGCGATCCTTCCCTCAATCAGCAAACCCTGAAACGAATTCGGGTCCTGCTTCAACAAGTCGTTTCCCAGGTCTCTCAACTCCCCTACAAACGTTTTGCTGTTCGGATTCGCTTGATACACCCGCAAATAAAGAGCTGCCAGCGCGCTCTGATTTTCCGTCGTCTTCTTCAAATCCACCGACCGCCGCAACGCCGCCCGCGCTTCACGCAACTTACCCTGATCCAGCAAGTTCATTCCAAGCCGGTAATATGCCTCCGCATTCGTCTTGTCTTTGGCGATTGCCTTCTCATACAAAATCGAGGCCTCTTCGAACTTCTTGTTGTCGTGGTACTTGTTCGCCTCCGAAACAAGTTTCTCCGGACTCTGCGAACACGCTGCCGTAAACAGCAATGCACCTACTGTCATGAATGCTAGGAAGTGTCTCATATTTTTAGACGCTGTCCCCAATTGTACGGCAATTGACGCTTGTTGGTATATCTCCCCAACGTCAGTCTTGGTTTTGAAATTAGACGGATACTTCATGTTCTAGGTATTCGCGGATATAATCGGCGTGAATGCGCTATCTCGTTACCCTTGCCGTCCTATTTATAATGTTGGTTTCCCCGCTCCCCTCCAAAAGCGGCCAAACGACCCCGACAAAGCCTCGATCCGCCACCAAAACCACCCCGCAGCCACCGCTGCCTCCCGTTGACTTGCCCACCGATCCCGGCCTTTACGCCATCATCTATACCAGCATGGGAAACATTGTTTGCGTTCTGTACGAAAATTCCGCCCCAAAAACCGTTGCCAATTTCACCGGGCTCGCCGCCGGCACTAAAGCCTGGAAAGATATCAAAACAGGACGCTTAACCCACAAACCCCTGTATCCAGGAACCACTTTTCACCGCGTCATTCCCGGCTTCATGATTCAGGGCGGCGACCCGCAAGGCGATGGCAGTGGCGATCCTGGCTATACCGTCCCGGACGAAATCGATTCCAAACTCGATTTCAACCAGAAGGGCGTGCTCGCGATGGCAAATTCCGGCCCCGATACCAACGGTTGCCAATTCTTTATTACCGTCGCCCCAGCCCCGCATTTAAATGGACATTATTCTATTTTTGGCCGGGTTGTTTCCGGACAAGAAATTGCCGATGCCATCTCAAACGTTGCTAGAAATGCCGATGACAAGCCGGATAACCCCATTATTATCAAAGCGATAACGATCAAATCGGTGAAGGCTGCCAAACCCTTGGCTAAACCAAATGCCTAATCGAGTTTCTCGTAATGATTTAAGAATTTTCTGAGAAATATCGGACAATATACCACTTATTAAGCGTACCGTTTAAGGAGGTATAGGTGTTGGTTTCCTTCGGTCGCAAAAGCAAACTACCAGCGGGCCAAATTGCAAATTCGCCCGCTACCAATGACAGTAAAACGCCTCTGATTGGGCAATCGGAAACACTGGATAGCTTCCTCGTATCCAAGGCCCGCGCACGTCTCATCGATTTGCGCGCTCCTGAACAGTTCCGGGCCGGTTTCATCCCCGGCAGCTTTAATCTGCCAGATCTAAACTGCTGGCTTGCCGCAAAACAAAACAAGTTTTTCGACGGCCGCGAAATTTACGTCTTGGCCGATCATGTGGAACAACTGCGCCCCTGCGAAGATTCCGCCAACCTTGATCCTAATTCAGAACTCATCGGCTGGTTCGGTCCAGACGCCCTCGATGAATGGCGCAAGGCCGACAAAGGTATGGGCGAGTTGGAAGTCGTCAACGCCGACGCTCTGACCATTCGCCAGGCAACCTGGAACACACTCGTACTGGACATTGTCGAAGACCGTGTCCCAACCGCCAAACATCCCCTTTGCCATGAATCCGCTTTACGGTTCTGCTTAAGCGAGCTACCTGTCGCCATGGACGGCCTCCCGCTTCAAACCGGCGTCTGCATATCGGCCGCTAATGACGAAATCGCCAGCTTCGCCGCCAGTCTGCTCTGGAACTTTGGCTTCCACAAAATCGGTTACGTCAGCCAAAAACTCAACCTGCGTCCCAATCTTCCGTATCTATAGAGCTAAGTCGCAGTCTTACCGTGCCAAAAACTCTTCGCTTAAAGCATCCACAGCCTGATCGACCGTTTTAACCGACACCACCAGCGTCGCCAGCTGAGATCGCAACTCGCTGGCATCGAGCGAACTCTGAACTGCCGCATCGGTCGTCTGTTCAGTGGACCGGCGGATTTGCTCCACAGCGCCGAGAACTTCCTGCATACCGTTAGCCTGGTCTGCCGAGATATTGGTGACATCGAACGCCAGCCGTCTCACATGGTCCGCATTCTCATTCAGCGGATCCAGACACAAGCTCAGCTTCCCAAACAAACGAGTGCCCGAATCCAGTTGCTCTCTCGATCGAGTAATAATCTGCCGCGTTTCTTGCACAGCGGCACTCACCTTCTTCGCCAAATCCCGCACCTCATCGGCAATAAAGACAAACGTTCGCCCAGCTTCGCCTGCCCGCGCCGCTTCAACCGAAGCATTCAGCGCCACAATATTGGTGGCAAAACTAATCTCATTGATCGTGTCAATGATCGACATCGCCTCGTCGTTCGTTGACAATATGCTTTCCATGGCCCCATTCACTTGGCCCATTACCGTCTTCGCCTGCGCAACCATGGATTCGGAGTTCTTCGCCAGAGTCAACATTGTCTCCGCGGTTTCTGAATTCTTTTTTGCCGTATTTGCTATTGAACTGGTAGTCGTCGCGGTCTCTTCAACCGATGACGCTTGACTCTGCGTAGTCCGAGATAGCTCCTCCGCTGCATCGCCGACGCTATCCGCGCTCCCGCTGATCTTCTCTACCACCTTCGTCACTTGACGCGAACTCTTCTCCAACTTCTTCATGACTTTGGCCACTTGCTCCGTCATCCCGCGCGCCAATCGGTCCCAAATAAAAATAGCCCCGGCAGTCGCCGCAATCACCATCAGCAGAGGCAGGAAATTACTAACCAAAAAAATGTTTCTAATCCGGGCCGGTGTAGCGACAAACTCCTGTTCCGGTTCCTGTACTGCAATCACCCAGTCCCAATCCGGGAAATAAAGCGACCGCACCAACATCTTCTGCGCAGGCTTTTCCTTTGTTGCCGGCGTCCAATAGCTAGTCTCGGCAATGCCGCCCTTGCTATTCAGCGCACTCTTACAGACGTCCTGAACGAACAGGCCGCCGCGCGCGTCCCGATAATCCCACGCCGGCTGTCCGGAGAGCTTCGCATCATTGGCAAATACAAACAATCCATGCTCTTTCCCAGCCGTATGCACAATAAAAACGTCGCTGCTTCCGCTAACGTCTGACGTATTCTTAAAATCCAAAATCTTGTCGCGCACCTGCGCCTCCGGAATACCCGTGTAAATAACCCCAATTACTGAACCCGAGGCGTCTTTAATAGGCTGATACGCCGCCATATACCACGCATTCACCACAAACGCCCTGCCAAGGTATGTCTTGCCCTGCAACACCGTACTCAAGACAACATTCGGCTTCCCATCTGGTCCGATTGCCGGAATATAGGTGCCGATGGCTCTGGTTCCATCCGCTTTTTTCACCGTCGTCGACACTCGCAACATGTCCCCTTGCGGATTCATGCGCTGAAAAACCGTCGAGGAAAAGTGATAAAGCGCTTCCACCTCATCCACAACAGGTGCAGGTTTACCCGGGTCCACCACCGGACGCAACGCAGTTTCGCCAACCATCATCAACGGAAGGTTCACCGGAGTTGTCTTGGCTGTGAATTGATTCTTCGCCTGCCACGTAATACTTTCCGATGCGTCGAAATGAACAGGACCGGTACGGTTCAAAACCGTGCTCGCACCGCTAACTGCCTGAGAAAGATAGCCGTTATAAAGCTTGCAAGCGCTGGCCACGCTCAACACAACGCGGTTTAAGTCCTTATTTGCCAAGCCCGAATAACCATCCACCGCAACCGAATTCGCAACGCTATTGGTTATCCATATAACCAGCAAAACGCAGACAACCGGCGTCAACGTAAGCCCGACACCCCTGGTCAAAATGCGTGACCTGATGTCCTTCGCTCGATAAATTTTCACCAATGCTCGAAACATGGATACCCTATGTGATTCACTGCTCAATATCACCATCGGCGTCAAGCGCGGAAGCCTTCATCTCAGAGATCTAAGAAACATCCCAGCCCATGGAAGATTTGCTCCTCGTCCCAGTTAGAATTCTGTTCGAGATCATCAGCGAATTCCTGCTTGAGATCCTATTCGAACTTGCCGCCGAGGCCCTCAGCGCACTACCCAGCCGTCGCATCCCCCACCGCCTATTTCGGTCTGGCCATATGTTCCCTGGAATCAGCCTCTTCATAGCGCCCATTCTGACTGGATTCACAATGCACCGCATAGGTCAACAGCTACGCAATCTGGGGCGAGAACCGAGTAAGCTCGCAACCTTTTACGGAGGCGCAATCTTCGCTTTCGCCATGGCCCTCACCCGCTTCGTGCTCTTATCCGCCAATCATTGATTCAATCCGCCGCAATAAGTCCTCCACATCCCCCCTCCTTCAACGGATTCATCACCACCAATCGCAATACCCTCCGCCCCCCCTTAGAAGTGCCTATACAACTCCCAGCATTCGGGCCCACGCGAACATCGGTCATTCTATCCACCATGAAAGAGCCAGTCACAAAACTCAAAAAAATACTTCGCTCCATCAAATCAACAACATCGCCGCATTTTCGCCCAAGAGGCGAAGATGCATCCCGCACACTCAAACCATGAACAATAACGCTCTAAAGCACGGCTGTTGTGCCATCGACGCCCTGCTCCTGCCGCACGAAAACGCCGCAGACCTGCAATCCCTCGAAAACACCTGGACCAAAGAATTCGCGCCCCACACCGACGCCGAACGCCATCTGGTCCAAGAACTCATCCACGCCGACTGGTTCCTCCAACGAGCCACCAAAACCCTGCTCGAAATCGAAAAGCGCCTCTACACCGAAAAGCCCAATCCCCTCGATTGGTCAGAGGCCGAACAGAGAACCGTAGGCCGCTTCACCCGCTACCGCACCGCGCACGCCAACGCCGTAGCCAAATGCCGCAAAGCCATCGAAGACCACCGCAAAACCAAAATCAACGAAAAGATCCTAGCCGAAAAACTAAAAACCGCCACCAACAAAAACGCCCCCGAGCCCACCTGGCAAGAACACCTCGAACTAATGACCAAACAAGCCATAGAACTCGGCTACACCCCGCCCACGGAGGACGAACTCTAACTATGTAACCCGCACCTCCAACCCACTAACTCAACCAACCTTTTATCTCTTACCCCACCACCGGCCCACCAACCAACGAAGGCAACGCTCTAACTCGATCCTCAAGCCCTCCGAGCCCATTAACTCCTTCCCCTCATCCCCCATCGGTCTCCACACCCACAATCCGTTTCGTAACACGTAGGCGTGGCGCAAATACTCCTGTTTGCCGCGTCGAGACTCATCTCGACGCTTTTCCCCTAACAACCCACAAGCAAATCCGGCCTTCTCTAACAACGCGAAAGCGATTTCGCGCTCTACCAACGGTCTGCACCGCCCATGTCCCCGCGATTTGCGCTATACCAAAGTCCGAAAACCTTCCCCGCGGCACTCTTCCAAAGTCCACAAGAGCTAATCCCACGCTCCACCGGCACTTCTAACGCACCACAAGCAAATCCGGGACTGCCTTCGCATTTCACGCCAACAATCCTGTTAAAGCACCGCATCCTTCAACCCGGGAAATGCGTTGGCTGTCCCGCGATTTGCGCTCTACCAAAGTTCCGCAACCTTCCCCGCGGCACTCTTCCAAAGTCCACAAGAACTAATCCCACGCTCCACCGGCACTTCTAACAAACCACAGCAAATCCGGGACTGCCTTCGCATTTCACGCCAACAATCTCGCTAAAACACCGCATCTTTCAACCCGGGAAATGCGTTGGCTGTCCCGCGATTTGCGCTATCCCAAAGTCCGCAACCTTCCCCGCGAAATCCTCCGAACACCCCCACAACACCCACACCTCCAAAACCCCAATCACAAAACTCCCAAATAAAATATCTCCCATTCCCACCAACAACTTACCTCCACCCACCACCAACATCACGCCCACCCACCCCGCACACTAACCTCAGAATGCAACTCCTAACTAAACCACCATCCCTCAAACAACTAGAGCAAGACTGGCTCACCCAATTCCCCGGCGGAGCCATCCTCCTAGCCGTCCTGAGAACGGCTCTAATCGTCGCCGACTACCACGCCGTCACATCCAACACGCCTTCCTCCAACTCCACCTCGACCTCCGACGCACCGGTCTCCCCATGCACCTCTGGCACCCACTCACCCAAAAAACCTACAACCTCCTCCAAAAACGCAACGCCGCCGCCCAAAAAGAATTCCACAAAGCCCTCAAACTCCTCCAATCCACCATCGCCCAAGAATCCAAATCCAAACCCAAACTCCCAGACCCCGACCCGGAACCAAAACCCCAACCCAAACCCTTCGTAGCCCCAGACAACTTCTACATCCCGCGCCAAGTCATCCGAGTCAACTTCGACCCCAACGGCAACCGACTCCCGCTCGTCTTCACCCCACCAAACGAAGAATACTTAGCGCAAGACGAAAACTGGTGGCGAACCACCGCCGAATTCCGCCGCCAAATCGTCTTCCAAAACGCCCAATGCCCACCCGAACTGGAAAATTTCCTCTCCGACCAAGGCGAAGACTTCTTCCCCGCCGACATCGTCACCATCGGCTACACCAAAGAAGAATTCAAACGCCTCATCACCGAAGAAATCGAAACCAAATACCCGCTCATACTAGACGGCAAGCGCATTTACTTCGAAATGTATTACAAAGGCGACCCCAACCCACCCATCCTCGGCGTAACCCTCGATATCACCCACAAAAACCCCAACGCCCCGCCCAGGCAGTAGTCTTCCTCCGAAAAGTCAGTCACAAACCACGTGAAAAAACTTTCCACCTGACAAATCAACCACTTACCACCGCGCCAACCCTACTTTGCGCAAATCTCATTCCAAGCTTGTGTGCGGAAGGACGCGCTGGAAAGCGCGAACCAATTAACTTTTATGATTTACAAAATATGGCTGGCCATCGCGCTGGTCTCCGCGCCATTAACTGCGCAAAGCACATTCACTATCACCGGAACCGCTATTCCGTCTCAATTGCTCAAATTGAATTACGGAACCCTGCCAAAGGGCGTGCAGGGCTTTGACATCAATCTTTGCAATACCACCGACACAAAGAATTCCATCACCAGCAGCGCCATCTACACAGCGCTCATGGAATCAGATCCTAATTTGCGTCCTATCGGCAGGCAGATCATGCTCGCCGCCATTACTCGCAATCAAAACCACAGCCTCCGCACCATCTTGAGTCTCGGTCTTGGTTCCACTACCGGCGTCTTATCGGTCATCGGGCAAGGCCGCAGCGCGCCAACTTCCGGAGCATTCGCTGCCGTGGCTCTCGGCGCTCTTATCGGCCAGCAACTCCTAGCCACCTGGAGCCCCGTCATGACTGCCGACCAAGTGAACCAGTTCGAAGCACAAGTGCTCGAATCCGCGCTCGTTATGGACGGCGGATCCTGTGTCGAGCGCACCATCTTTGCAACCAGTGCTTCGGTAACTGCTCAGAAACGATCCCCTAAGCAGCCACAGACGCCCGCTTTTCAAGTTCGCGTCCGATAAATCTTGCGCGGCCAGTGCCGTTCGTGACACAGTAACGATTTGTACCGTTATTCTCACCGCTTGGCCGCTCTCGCCTCCGCCGAAAACAAGTTCATCGCTTTGCTCGCTGCAGAACGTTCCGCTGGCATAACCCTATTGGATCTGACAATTTCTAATCCAACCGACGCCTTCGAAGCTTACCCGCACGAAGCAATCACCAACGCTCTCGGGAAAATCAAAAACTTCAGCTATCGGCCAGATCCTTTCGGCAATCTCCCAGCGCGCCAAGCCATCGCCACTCGAACTGCTCCTGAACTTTCACCGGACGATGTTCTTCTGACCGCCAGCACCAGCGAAGCTTACGCACTCTTGTTCAAACTCCTTGCCAATCCGGGCGACGAGGTTCTGGTGCCAACGCCTTCGTATCCATTGTTCGACTACTTAGCGAATCTTGAGTCTGTCAACATCCGCCATTACCGCCTGAATTACGACGGCAGTTGGTATATCGATTTTCCGTCGCTACAATCTGCGCTCTCCGAACGCACTCGCGCCATTGTTTTGGTGAATCCAAACAATCCCACCGGATCTTTCATCAAGCCGGCGGAACTTTCGCGGCTGCAGGAATTCGCTATCCATCACAACCTGCCGCTCATCTCCGACGAAGTCTTCAAGGAATATGCTTTTTCAGCATCTCCGAATCGCAGCTCTTCTTTGAACGGCCATCATCAGGTGCTGAGCTTCACCCTCGACGGACTTTCCAAAGCGGCGGGTATGCCGCAAATGAAATTGGCCTGGATCGGCATAAATGGACCTGATTTCGAACGCGAGATTGCGCGCAAGAAACTCGAACTCATTCTCGATACTTATCTGTCCGTCAATACTCCCGTGCAACTGGCGGCCGATGATTTACTTCAGATCGGCGCAAACCTTCGGGTCGAAATTCGCCAGCGAACGCTAAGCAACCTGGCCACGCTGGATAACTTGCTTGTCCACTCGCCCATCCATCGCTTGCATTGCGAAGGGGGCTGGTCGGCAATCCTAAGAGTGCCTGAAATCCTCTCGGAGGAAGAATGGATAACCAAGCTGCTCTTCGAAAAGAAAACCATTGTTCAGCCTGGATATTTTTTCGATCTCCAAACTGGCGCCTTTGTAGTGGTAAGCCTGCTAACTCCCGAAAAGACCTTTTCGGAAGGTATTTCCAGGCTTCTCGCAATCGCTACTCAATTGTGAACGTACGCTTTAGCTCAAAGCTCTGATTGGCAATTTCGTCCCGCACTGTCAGAGTCAATTCGTAAGTACCGCGCGCCGCGTTTTTGGGCGTCGTAATCTGCAAATCGCCAGGAACAAATTGCGCCGGATAAAAGCCGGAGTCGGAAATCTTCGCCGCGTTCGGACTATCCAAAAACGGCTTGCCGTCCGGCCGCAAAACCTTTATGCCGTAAGAAAGTTTGTACTTGTTTCCTGGTTCATGTTGAAAGCCAATCATCTTGAATCGCGCCCAGACGGAATCGCCGGGCGCATAGGCCGGCAGTTCCAACGCGTGGTCGTCGTCTTCGCTACGCAGAAATTCAAAATCGTTTGCCTGAATGGAATCTACCCGGTCAATATGTATGCCGCCAATCAAAAATGGAAAATCGCGCGAGGTCTCAGTCTTCGCAAGTAGGTCTTTCACCGTCACGTGGATATTGAATTCTCCAGCGCCGACAAAGGAAGGCAGCAAGAATGAAGCGCGGCGCTTGGGTATCCAGTTCTTGTCCTCTTTGCCCAGCGCATCCGCAATCGCACCCTTAACCGCCTCGGTCAAGGGCACATGGTTGGCGTCTTCGGGCCGTATCTCGTATTCCACCGAAATCGATTTTGTCTCGTTTTTTTCGTTCAACTTAGTAGCGAAACCCGAAATGTGGAACGTAAAATACACATAGTCGCCTGGTAGAAACTCGAAATCTTTGGGAACGTACGGCGCATCTTCAGATCGCTGGACGCCCGCGTCGATCACTGCCAGCGGATTTGCCGCCTCCTGCGTCCAAATCTTAGGTGACACAATCAGGAGAGAAAGGCACACTAGGGTTCTCGGGCGCCACAGATGATTAAACGTGTTTTTCTTGCTCACCTTTTCTCAGTTCTCCTGGCTTTTGCACAAGCCACCCACCCGGTTACCGGCCGGCAAATTGCCCCGGTCATGGGCATCAGCGGCGCCGATTGGCTAGACCGCGATGAACGCCAGCGCGAAGAAAATCCGGATAAAGCCATCGCTGAATTAAATCTTAAACCCGGCATGTTGATTGCCGACGTCGGCGCTGGGACCGGTTACTACAGCTTACGCATCGCTAAGGTCATTGCTCCCGACGGCGTCGTCTATGCCAACGATATCCAACCTGCCATGCTCGAACGGCTAAACGCTAACGCAGCCGCCCAGCATGTCACCAACGTGGTCACCATCTTGGGTACTGAATCCGATCCGCGTCTGCCGAAAGAGAAATTAGACCTCGTGATTCTGGTGGACGTCTATCACGAATTCTCCCGTCCTCAGCGCATGCTCGATCGCATCAGGGATTCGCTCAAACCCGATGGCCGCCTTGTCCTGCTCGAGTATCGCAAAGAAGATCCTAGTGTTCCCATTCGCCCAGAGCATAAAATGAGCGTTCAGGAAGTGAAAGCGGAAGTGACTCCAGAAGGGTTTCGATTTGAAAAGGTAGTAGACTCGCTTCCAATGCAGCACATCATCTTCTTTCGAAAGGCTAGTGCCGTCGCCACGCCCTAATGCTCGCTCGCACATCCGATTTCAGCCGTTACAAAACATTTGATCGTAGCCAGTGGAAAGCCCTCCGCGCTCATACACCGCTGCTTCTCACGGAAGAGGAGTTGCACGCCCTACGCGGCGTCAACGAATCGGTTTCCATCCGTGAAGTGGAAGAGGTGTTTGTTCCGCTATCCCGCTTCCTCAATCTCCACGTCGCGGCGGTTCAGCATCTCTATCAAGCTAAGCGTGAGTTCATTGGCGCGCCCGCGCCCGAAAGCGTGCCCTATATCATCGGCATCGCAGGCAGCGTGGCGGTGGGCAAGAGCACCTTCTCTCGCGTCCTGCGCGCCGCCTTGGCTCGCTGGCCTGACCATCCTGACGTGGAGCTTGTCACCACCGACGGCTTTCTATTCCCTAATGCGGTGCTGGAAGCGCGTGGCCTTATGTTGCGCAAAGGCTTTCCCGAAAGCTACGACCAACGTTTACTGCTCCGCTTCCTAGCCGACGTAAAAGCCGGTGAACCGGTTGTAAAAGCGCCCGTCTATTCGCATCTGGTCTATGACATCGTGCTCGGTCGCACACTCGAAGTTAGGCGTCCCGACATCCTGATCATCGAAGGCTTGAATGTCTTGCAATCGCCCGAACAGCGTGACGGTGCGCGCATGTTCGTATCCGACTTCTTCGACTTCTCTATCTATCTGGATGCCGATGAACAGGTCATCGAGAACTGGTACATCCGGCGCTTCTTGCGTCTGCGTGAGACTGTCTTCCGTGATCCCGAATCTTACTTCCACCGCTACGCCGAGCAAACCGAGCAGGAGGCTGTAGAAACAGCGCGCCGCATCTGGGAAGACATCAACTTGAAGAACCTGCGCGACAACATTGGTCCCACGCGCGACCGTGCCCACCTCATTTTGGAAAAAGGGCCCGATCATCTGGTGGAAGCCGTCAAAATGCGGCGAGTCTAATTCCGGCCAAGCACCACCGGACGAATAAACTTCACGGCTGGATTCTGGAACAGTTGTTGAATCACGTCTTCGCTCACCGGTTGATCGGTCTCGACAATCGAAAGCGCCATTAGCGGTTGATTCCCCACGCGCTGCGCTTCATCTTGCCGTCCCAGCGCAAAGCTCGCGATGTTGACGCCGTTCTTGCCCAGAACCGTACCCAAGTAGCCGATCACGCCCGGCACATCCTGGTTTCGCGAGTACATCAAGTTCCCGTCCAACGTCACTTCGCAAGGAATGTCTTCCACTTGCAGCAGACGCGGTTTGTCCATAACCACTGCGCCAACCGCCGAGAAGCTGCCTTGATCCGTTTCCAGCACAATGCGAATCGTATTCATTGTGCCGTCGCTCGGTTCGCATTGCTCCACCACGCGAAAGCCGCGCTGGGAAGCAATCTGCATCGAGTTCACAACGTTGGCCCTATGCTCCATCGAACGGCTCAATACACCCGCCAACCCTGCATTGCGCAGCAGTTGCGTGTTGGTTTCTGCGATGCGTCCTTCGTATGCGAAACGAATCGTGTGGATGTTGCCCACCGCCACATGACTCAGGAACAAGCCCAGACGCTCAGCCAAATTCACATACGGGCCAAGCGCGCGGTATTGTTCCGCGGTCATCGCGGGCATGTTCACCGCCGCCAAAGCAACACCGTGGTTCAGGTAGTCGATCATCTGCTCGACAATGCGAATACCAACGATTTCCTGCGCCTCTTCCGTCGATCCGGCAATATGCGGCGTCGCCAGCATAGTCTCCTGCGCGAACAGCGGATGTTCGCCTGGAGGCTCCTTCTGAAAGACATCCAGCGCCGCTCCTGCTATTTGACCGGATGCCAGAGCCGTTTCCAGATCCTTCTCGTTGACTAATTCGCCACGCGCGCAATTCACCAGGCGCACGCCCTTCTTCATCTGCGCAAAAGCTTTGCTGTTGAGCATGCCGTCTGTTTCCGGAGTAAGCCCAACGTGCAGCGTAATGTAATCGCTACGTTTGTACAAATCGTCAAGCGAAACCAATTCCACACCCAACGCGCTCGCCGCTTGCGGACTTACGAATGGATCGTGGCCGACAATCGTCATCTCGAACGGTCTGGCGCGCTTCGCGACTTCACGCCCGATACTTCCCAAGCCCACAATGCCCAACGTCTTGCCGCGCAATTCGTTGCCTAAAAACTTCTTCTTCTCCCATTTGCCGCTCTTCGTCGAAACGGAAGCCTGCGGCACGGAACGCGCCATGGAAAGCATAAGCGCCAGAGTGTGCTCGGCAACCGAAATCGCATTGCCGCCTGGAGTATTCATCACCAGCACTCCCGCCTCTGTTGCAGCAGGCAGATCAACGTTATCCACGCCCACGCCCGCGCGTCCAATAACGCGAAGCTTTGGTGCTTTCGCCAGCACATCTTTCGTTACCTTAACCGCGCTGCGTACAACCAGCGCGTCGCAGTCGGCAAGGTGCTCGGAATACGTCTTGGGATCGGCTACAACTAAGTCCCAACCTTTCTGCGCGCGCAAAAGGTCTAAAGCGGCCGGAGCCATCGGCTCAGCTACAAGAATTTTCATTTTTGATGTTGCTCTTACTTGGTTGCAAGCTCGGGCTTAGGCAGCGCAGCCTGTGCATAGATTTCCTGAACAGCCGCCACACCCGTGCCAAACTTCACCGGGTGGCCTTTAGCGGCCAGAATGATTTCCAATTCAGCAACCACTGCAAACAGATCGTGGAAATCGAAGTATCCAAGATGGGCCAAACGGAAAATCTGCCCCTTCATTGAACCTTGGCCATTCGTGATGATGGCGTTGAAGCGCGAGCGGAATTCCTTAATGATGACGCCCGAATCCATTCCTGCGGGCGGACGAACAGCCGTCACCGACGAGCCAGGATGCGTCGAGAATAATTCCAGACCCAAAGCCTTCATGGCTTCACGCGTGGCATGTGCCAGCATCTGCGCGTTCTCAATAACCTTGTCCATGCCCAGCGCTTTAATGTATTTCAGAGCTTCGGCGAAAGCCAACAATAACGCTGTGTTGGGTGTCCAGGCAGATTCGCCATTAACCGCATTCTTCTTTTCCCGCTTCAAATCAAAGTAAAAGCGCGGCGCCTTCGAACTTTCGCCCATCGCCCAAGCTTTTTGGCTGATGGTGACGAACGCGAGTCCGGGCGGGATCATAAATGCTTTTTGCGATCCGCCGATCACCACATCCAATCCCCATCCATCGATATCCAATGGCATCGTTCCAATACCGGTGATGGCGTCCACCACAAAAATAGCGTTCGTCTTCTTTACCGCCAGACCCATCGCCTTCACGTCGTGAATAGCACCGGTCGAAGTTTCCGAAGCCTGAACAAAAACACCCTTGATGTTCGAGTTCTTGGTAAGCGCTTCTTCCACCACTACGGGCGGAACTGCATCGCCATAAGGCGCAGTTAGCACAGTCGCTTTCATGCCCCAGGCTTTCATGATGTCTACCCAGCGCTCGCCAAACTTTCCAGCCGAACAAACCAAAACTTCATCGCCAGGAGAAAAAAAATTCTGCGTGGCCGCTTCCAAGCCGCCCGACCCGGACGACACTAAAACCAGCACATCGTTTGCGGTTCCCAATACTTGCGACAGATCCGAAAGAACCTGCTTGTAAAGGTTTCGAAAATCTTCGGTGCGGTGATGGATATCGGATCCCATCATCGCGTGCAGAGCCGCAGGCAACAGAGGCGTGGGGCCAGGAGTGAGCAGACGTTGTTTCTTGATATGCATGGCTAAACAGGAGGGGGGAACCTCAAGTTTACCATCCGCTTTGACGCTTTATTCCCACTCAATCGTGCCGGGAGGCTTGTTCGTCAGATCGTAAAACACAGCGGAAAGACCCGGCAGCGCAAGCAATTGATTTGTCAGCGCTTCCAGATTTGCTGGGTCCATCAGAACAACATCGGCAGTCATGCCATCGACGGAATTAATAGGGCGCAGAACCACGGATTCTGGAGCCGTTTCCGTGCCGACAGGAATGAGGACGACCGGAAATTGCCAAACTTCATGTTCAAAACCGCTCTGCGTGCAGAACTTTCGGACAACGGAATCGGCTTCGCGTAATAAATTGAGCCGCGTTTTGGTAATCGCCGCAGGAAAACCGGAAAACTCAGCGACGCTTGATTTTGCGCCGCAAACCGCCACAACACGATTGATATCGCTTCGTTTATTGGTAAGTCCCGGCGCAGTTTTTTCGATATCGGCGCGCGTCGGCTTGTGATCGATGGCAATTACTTTTCGATAACTCCGCTCATCGCCTTGAACGCCAACCGACCGAACAGGAAGCAAAATGCCGTCAGGCGTAGCTTCGGCTCGCGCAGCGAGATTGGAACAAAGACATCGAATAGCCAAGCCAGGACCCGGGAACGGATGGCGCGCGAGAAATTTCTCAGGCACGCCCAGTTCGCGGCCAATCCCACGCACCTCATCTTTATAAAAAGCTGTTAACGGTTCGATGATGCGTCCCGCGTCCATCAGCGCCTGAATGCCGGCGACTCGGTTATGGTGAGTTTTGATGAGATCGGACTTCGCAGTGCCACCGGATTCGATAGTATCCGGGTAAATCGTCCCTTGCCCTAAAATCCAGTGTCCGTCGGTGAATTGTTCAGTTTTTAGGATGCGGTCTTGCACCAGCACGAACTGCTCGCCAATGGCTTTTCGTTTCGCTTCTGGATCTACAAGGCCATCTAGCGCCTTGAGAAATTCATCTTCAGCGCGTTCAACGATAAAATTTTCCGCGCCGAGTTCCTGAAAAACTCCCCTCACAAAAGCCGTCTCGCCCAGCCGCATCAAACCAGTGTCAACGTAAATTCCGAAGACGCGTTCGGGGCCGAGGGCGCGCAGGCAAAGCGTGTACGCGACAGTTGAATCCACGCCGCCGCTGACGAAGAAAAAGACGCTGCGCTTTCCCACCGTGGCGCGAATTTGATCTTCGACCAGCGGGACGCGCTTAGAAATATCCCAATCGGGACGAGCGTTGCAAATGCCGAAGACGAAATTTTCCAAAATCCGCTGCCCTGCGTGCGTGTGAACAACTTCAGGATGAAACTGAATGCCGTAGAGTTTGCGCGCCGGGTCAGACATGGCGGCGATGCCGGACACTTCAGTGGACCCAGTAACGCGAAAGCCTTCCGGGACCGCAGCGACGGTGTCGAAATGGCTCATCCAGATTTGTGAGCCGCTCAGTCCGTTCCAAAGATCGTCTTGGCACGAGACGGTGAGGTGTGCGATTCCGTATTCGCCTTTTTGCCCGCGTTCCACTTTTCCGCCAAGATGATGCGCCAGCAGTTGGTGGCCATAACAAATTCCGAGAATCGGAACGTGCGATTGCGGCAAATTTGGATCAATGTCAGGCGTGCCGTTGGAATAAACACTGCCTGGGCCGCCGGAGATGATCACACCTTTTCGGCCCTTCAGAAGTTCAGCCAGCGTATCGCTGGGCTGGACATCCGCATAGACGCCGAGTTCTCGAACGCGGCGAGCAATCAGGTGGGTATATTGACCGCCGGTGTCGAGCACCGTGATTTGCGGTACAGCGATGGCGGTAGGATTCAGCGGTTGAGAGTCCATCGATGTAAAGGTAAATTACAGCATACAAGTAATACTGTTTTATTCTTGATTGCGGCAAAGTTAGACCAAGTGTCGCCAACGGAAGCAGTAGTTTAAATTCAGAATTCAAGAAAAGGAAGATCAAATGTTGATTTTCGGAACTCGATGGGCTGCGGTAGTTTTAGGCCAAATAACCTACTCGTGCTCGCACTGCCAGAGGCAGACTGTTCACTCGGCGATTGTTCGGACGGGGAAATGTACACTCTTTTTCATTCCCCTGTTCCCGATCAGTAAGAAGTATTTGATTTCCTGCAACGTCTGCGGATTGCGACTCCAGGCGGTTGACAATCTACTTGGGCAACTTAAGGATTGGGAACGAACCGGCCAATTAAGTTCAGCTGCGAGCGCCGCGTCGAATTAGTTTACTGCGCGATGCTGGCGCGCAGCTTTTCAAAGCGTGCTTTCGATTGCGCCAATAGTCCGGCAGCCTTGGGCATTGCGTCCATTGCCTTTGTGACTTCGGGATCCTGCTCCACTAGCAGTCGCAGGTGATCTTCGTAGCTGAATGCCGTGATATACATTTCAGCCTTCACTTCATCGCGTACCCAAGAATGGTCGCGAGTCCAATCGGTTTCCGTGAATGGCACGCCTTGCTTCATCAGATAGTCGTGGAAGCTTTCGAGTAGCGGTTCATCCGGGCTCCAGCCCTTTTCCAGCTTGGTGTCGTGGCTGGAGAAATAATTGGCTGAGAACTGGAAGAATGCGTTCTTACGCATCACGGCAATTTGGAACGGATCCAGCTTCGCCGATTCAAATTTCTCGTCCGGAGTGATGCCGCCGCCACCGTACACGGTGCGACCGAGATCGGTCTGCTTCACGTCCATCGGATCTTTTTGATCGGTGTGTTTCCCGTAGTAGTAATCAAGGAACGAGATGTTCGAATAATTGCGTTGAATCAGGCGGCCGCTAGGCGTGTAGTAATGCTGCGTCGTAAGCGCCAGTCCGGTGTTGTCGGGCAACTGGAAAACAGTTTGCACAAGGCCCTTGCCAAATGTGACGCTGCCCATGATCCAGGCGCGATCGTGATCTTGCAAGGCTCCGGCGACGATTTCCGCAGCCGATGCGGAGTAGCTGTTCACCAGAACCACCATGGGATAGTTTTCGCCATATTGGCTGCCACGAGCGAGATAGGGCTTTTCGGGGTAGGCACGGCCTTTGTGTGAAACAACGGTCTGACCGCGATCCAGCCAGTGACCCGCGGTAGCAACTCCTTGATCAAGCAAGCCGCCGGGATTGCCACGGAGATCGAGAACCAGGCCCTTTATGTTCTGCTCGCCCAACAGTTTGAGGTTGTCCTCTACTTCGCGTCCGGTTGTTTCCGTAAACGACTGGATACGCATGTAAGCGATGCCAGGCTTGATCCAGAACGCCGTATCGACGCTGTTACGTGGGATCTCGTCGCGAACCAAGTTGAAGGTGATCGGTTTCGCCGAGCCTTCGCGATCTACAATCACCTGCACTTTGGTGCCTTTAGGACCTTTGAGAAGATCTGCCACTTCGTTCGTGGTCATGGTGTCTACGCGCTTGTCGTTGACTTCCACCAGCATGTCGCCGGGTCGAATGCCGGCGCGATAAGCGGGAGTGCCACCGAAAGGATGCATGACCATTGGCTTGCCGGTTCGCGGATTAGGACCGATGAGCATGCCGATGCCGAAATACATGCCGTGCTGCTCTTCGCGAATGCTGGCAAATTCCTTGGGATCAAAGAAGTTGGAGTGGGGATCGAGCGTACGCAGCATGCCCGGGATGGCACCATTGTAAATGCCCTTGTCCGGCGAAAGCTTGTCCGCGTAATTTTGATCTACGATGTCGTAAACCTTGGTGAAGTTCTTGATGCTGGCGCTAATATCTTCGTCCGAGGAACTGGCTGTGCGTCCGTGAAGGAATTGGGCAGCCGCAGGCGGAGTGAAGGGACCGAACAGGCCACCGACAATCGCGCTTACAGCGACAAATAAAGGAATGAAAAGTAGATACCGCCGGTGGGACAAAAAGGCCTCCCTCAAATACATCTAGAACTTGTGGACGTCTTCAGTATAGGATGTTTGCGGCGAGAAAAGGGGTGCGCCGCGCTTGAAAGTAATGCAGGAAAGTCCGGACTTAGCTGACCGCGCGGGTTTTGCGCGCCAAGCCGGTTTCGCTCTTTGGTCCCTTTTTAGGCATTTCGTCGAGGCGTTTTACTTGATCGCTCACCGATACAAGGAACATCGGCTGGCGTGCGTTTTTCAGCAGATCGATGATGCGGTCCTGCTGGTCTTCCATGAATATCGATTTGCCGTCCGTTAGGAGGTGAAGGCCCGATTCGGAAGAAAGCACTTCGGCCAGGCGACGACCCATTTCGCGCTGCAGGAAGCGCAGAACGCGGCGGATTTTCTGGAGCGAGAAGCCTTTGCGCCGCAATTCCGCAATGACGGTGATCTCAACTACTTCTTCGGCCAGATAAATGCGCTTGTGACCTTCATGTCGTGGCGAGACTACTTTCCGCTCATCCCACCATTGGAGCTGGCGCAGGCTAACCTGAGCAATTCTGGCGACATCCGTGCTCGTGTAAGAGCGGGAATTAGAACCTTTTTCGGTTCGCGCTGACGTCGCCTCAACGGCTAAATCAGGACGTGCTTTCCTTGTTTTGAACATGATGGCCAGTTTGCGTTTAATATTCTACAGCTTAGAGAATTGTACAAGACCTGGAATTCGTGTCAAGAACTATCGTCGGGGCTTCAGCCGCCCCCCACGAATTCCACCACTTCCATATGTGCCCCCTGGGCCACGGAAGTCGCTTCCCAATCGCGTTTTCGCACGATGTTTTTGTTTAATTCCACCGCAACTCGGTCAGGGGCGATCTTCAGGAATTCCAGCAACTGGACGACGTTGCTATCCGATGGGACTTCAAGGCGCTCCCCGTTCACGAATACTTCCATCGCTTAACCCACCTTCGATTATAAATATGTGTTCGGCCCGAGGAGTCGATTGGTACTCTATTACTTACTCCTATAAACCAATGTCTATATCCTACGCTTCAACATGGTTTCCAGTGTTGATTCAGATCATCATCGCAGTGGGTGTAGCCGCAGCCATGATTGGACTTTCGGCAATTTTGGGCAGGCGAGTTTCCGACACTGTAAAATCCACACCTTATGAATCGGGCATGAAGCCGGTAGGCGACGCGCGCGAACGATTCTCAGTTAAGTTCTACCTGGTAGCGATGGTTTTCATCCTATTTGATATAGAGGCAATTTTTCTGTATCCGTGGGCGGTGGTTTATAGGGATTTGAACAAAGCGGCGAAGCTGTTTCCGTTTGTGGAGATGCTGCTGTTTATCGTGCTGGTGTTGTGTGGGTTCTTCTACATCTGGAAGAAGGGCGTTTTGGATTGGTCGGTGAATAAGCCTTCGGAGGAGAACGCAAAAGAGGTGACGAAGCGTGCTGCCTGATGTTGCTGCTGAAAATCCGGTCGCTGTTGCCGTTCACGTTGCGTATCCAGAAGCCATCATCGACGCCAAGAAGACTCCCGATGGTTTAGTGCTCTTTATTTCACCGCTGCAGTTGCTGCCGGTGGCGAGAATGCTGAAGCAAGGCGGCTTTGAGCGCTTGTCGGCAGTGACCGGCGTGGACTGGTGGCCGCGCACGCCGCGCTTCGAGATTGTCTATTTTCTTCACTCGGTAAGTCACAAAGTGCGCTTGCGGCTTTCGGTGCGATTAAAAGAGGACGAGAGTGTGGAATCGCTCTGCGGGGTTTGGCAAGCTGCGAATTGGTATGAGCGCGAAGTTATGGATTTGTTTGGGGTGAGCTTCCGCAACCACCCGAATCCGGAACGCATTATGATGCCAGTGGATTGGGAAGGATATCCGCTGCGCAAAGACTACCCGATACATGGGTACAAGTATTCGTATCAGGATGAGTAACGGCAAATGAAGGAAGGCTCAATAAAAACCAAGACTCCACTGCAGATTGAAAATTCGGCGGGGGTCACGCACACTTCCGAGCACGGAACCACGAGACGGCGCATGACGTTGAACATGGGTCCACAACACCCATCGACGCACGGCGTTTTGCGTGTTCTGCTCGAGTTGGATGGCGAAACGATTTTAAGCGCCAAGCCGGATATCGGCTACCTGCACACGGGCATCGAGAAGCAATTCGAAGTTAAGAAATATGCGCAGGGCACACCGCTTACCGATCGCGTCGATTACCTTTCGAACCTGATTAACAATTTGGGTTACGCGCTAGCAGTGGAGCGGTTACTGGGACTTGAAATTCCGCCGATGGCGCAGTGGATGCGCGTGGCGTTGTGCGAATTGCAGCGTCTTTCGAGCCATTTGACTTGGCTGGGAACGCACGCACTAGATATTGGCGCAATGTCAGTCTATTTTTATTGCTTCCGCGAGCGCGAGGAGATCTTGAAGGTATTCGAGATGTTCTCAGGGCAGCGGATGATGACCAGTTACATCCGGATTGGCGGGTTGGCGTTGGAACCTCCGCGCGGCTGGCACAAAGTGATTTCGAAAGTTGTGGACAAGCTGACGCACGGGGTTGACGAATACCATAACCTTCTGTCTTCGAACCCGATTTGGTGCAACCGAACCAAGGGTGTGGGCAATTTTTCGTTGGATCTGATGCTGGATTATGGCGTGACGGGTCCGATGCTGCGTGCGGCCGGGTTGGAAATGGATGCGCGCAAAGACGAACCATACTCAAGCTACGACAAATTTGAGTTTGAAGTTCCCACGCGGACAACAAATGATGTCTATGGCCGGTTTGAAGTGCGCATGGAGGAAATGCGGCAGAGCTTGCGAATAGTACGACAGGCTCTGGAAGGAATGCCAAGTGGGCCGTGGCAAGCAGACGCTCCGCATGTGGTGTTGCCCAACCGCGAAAAGATGAAGACTCAGATGGAGTCGCTAATCTATCACTTCAAGATAGTGACCGAGGGATTCCGGGTAGCGGAAAATTCGGTCTATCAGGTGGTGGAATCGCCGCGCGGGGAACTGGGCTTCTATGTGGTGGCGAATGGCACAGCGAATCCGCACCGTGTGTTTATGCGTACTCCTAGTTTCGGCAACGTGCAGGCGCTGGGAGCCATGCTGGAAGGCCAGTTGATTGCGGATTCGATAGCCATTATGGGTAGCCAGGACTTTGTATTGGGAGACGTGGACCGGTAGGCGGCGATGACATTTTCACCCGAACTTGAAGCGCGATTCGCGAAGTTGCTGAACAGTTATCCGCCGGGCCGGCAACGGTCGGCCATCGTTCCCATGTTGCTTTACGCGCAAGATGAAGTTGGTTCAGTTCCGCGCGAATTGATTGAGGAAGTAGCCAGACGTGTGGGCGTGAGTCCGCTGCAGGTGGATGAAGTGATTGGCTACTATTCCATGCTGCATCGCAAGCCGTTGGGCAAATATCATGTGCAGGTTTGCACCAATATTGCCTGCCAGGCGGTGGGCGGCGAAGAGCTTTACGAACATGCGTGCAAGCGGCTGGGCTTGGGGAACAAGCAAGTATCAAAGGACGGGTTGATTTCGCTCGAAGAGGTGGAATGCATGGGTGCCTGTTCCTGGGCTCCTGCTGTGCAGGTGAATTACGACTTCTTGCATCATGTCACTCCAGAGAGTTTTGACAGGCTGATTGAGTCATTAGAAGACGGCAGTTACGGAAGGCAGGCATCGTAGGGGAATTACATGCGTTACAACGAACCTAGTCCGCTGGAAGTGATGGCGATTTCATATCGATTCGATTTGCCTAATTCGGCATCGATTGATACCTATCTGGCTAATGATGGCTACGTAGCGATTAAGAAATGCCTTGAGATGACGCCGGAAGCGATTATCGATGTGCTGAAAGCATCGTCATTTGCGCGGCCGCGGCGGTGCGGGCTTTCCCACTGGAATGAAGTGGAGCTTTGTTCCGCGCACGACGGGCAAACCGACTTATATTGTTTGCAATTCGGACGAGAGCGAGCCTGGCACATGCAAAGACCGCTTGTTGATGGAGAACGATCCGCATCAACTGATTGAAGGGATGGCGATCGCGGGATGGACCATCCGATCGAACAAAGGCTACATTTTCATTCGCGGCGAGTATCGCTACTTGATTCCGATTGTCGATAAAGCGATCGAGGAAGCGTACAAGCACGGTTACCTGGGCAAAAATATTTTGGGCTCGGGCTGGGATTTTGATCTTTACACGCACACGGGCGCGGGCGCTTATGAGTGTGGTGAGGAATCGGCGCTGCTGGAATCCTTGGAAGGCAAACGCGGCATTCCGCGCCTGAAGCCTCCGTTTCCGGCGGTTGTGGGAGCGTTTCAATGTCCGACAATTTTAAATAACGCCGAGACGTTCTCGAATGTGCCGGTAATTTTCCGCAAAGGCGCAGAGTGGTTTGCCAACATAGGTACGCCGAAAAATGGTGGCACGCGCATGTTCTGCGTGTCGGGTCATGTTAACAAGCCGGGCGTCTATGAATTGCCCATGGGGTTCCCGTTTGACAAGCTTTTGAACGAGGTTTGCGGCGGAATGCGCAACGGCAAAAAGATGAAGGCGCTAATTCCCGGCGGTTCTTCGTCGCCCGCGCTGAGGCCGGAAGAATGTGAAGGGTTGTTGCTGGATTTCGATTCGCTAGGGAAGTTGAAGACAATGGCCGGGTCGGGCGGATTGGTGATTCTGGACGAAGACACCGACATAGTCAAAGTTGCCTTACGCACGATTAAGTTTTACGCTCACGAAAGCTGCGGATGGTGCATTCCTTGCCGTGAGGGTACAACGTGGGTGAAGAAAATTTTGACCCGGTTTGATGAAGGCGGCGGCAAGCTGAGCGACATTGATTTGATTGGCGAACTGGCGGCGAACATGCTGGGGCGGACGTTCTGCCCGCTGGGCGATGCGGCCGCGATGCCGATTGGTGCGTTCATTGCGAAGTTCCGTGACGAGTTCGAAGCCAAGCTGAAACAGACGAGCGCGAAACCGCAGCAGGAACTGGTGACTATCTAACAAGAACTTATGGCTGACCCTGTTAATTTCACAATCGACGGTCAACAACTGCAAGCCCAACCAGGAACGCTGGTGATCAATGCGGCCAAGCAAGCCGGCATTTCGATTCCATCCTTTTGTTATTACGACGGGCTGACGCTGCAAGCGGCTTGCCGTATGTGTCTGGTGGAAGTGGAAAAAACTCCGAAGCTGCAGGTTGCGTGTACGTTGCCGGTGGCCGAAGGCATGGTGGTGCATACCGATTCGGCGCAGGTAAAGCAGGCACGCAAGGGCATGCTGGAGTTTCTGCTGACGAACCACCCGCTGGATTGTCCGGTTTGCGACAAGGGCGGCGAGTGCGAATTGCAGGACATGGTTTTCCGGTATGGAGCGGGTGAGAGCCGGTTCGTGGAAACCAAGATCCACACGGATGAAAAGCAGTGGTCTCCCGTAGTTTTCTACGATGCCCCGCGCTGCATTCTTTGCTATCGGTGCGTGCGCATTTGCAATGAAGGCTTGGGCGTGAATGCGTTGAGCATTGGCAATCGCGGCGCAGTTTCGGAAATTATTCCGAACGGCGGCGACCATCTGGAATGCGATGAATGCGGCGCTTGTATCGATATCTGTCCGGTGGGCGCGCTGACTTCGGGAACGTATCGTTATAAAACGCGGCCCTGGGAGATGGATCATGTGGGCACGATTTGTACTCACTGTTCAAACGGCTGCAAGACCACGCTGGGTGTGCGCAATGGCGAAATTGTGCGTGCCAACAATCGTGATCGTTCTGGTATTAATGGCGAGTTTCTGTGTATCAAGGGCCGCTACGGATTTGATTTCAATACCAATCCGGAACGTTTGACTTCGCCCATGGTGCGCAACACGCACGGCGAGTTGCAGGCGGTTTCATGGGCAGTCGCGCTGGCAACGGTGGCCAAGCGTTTTGGCGAAATAAAGACGAGGCACGGCAAGTTTGGTGTGATTGGCTCAAACCACACGACGAACGAAGAAAACTTCCTGCTTCAAAAGTTTGTTCGTTTCACACTGGGCACGTCGAATATAGATCATCACCGGACGGGTGATGTGGCGTCGATGATTGACGCGCTGCACGGCAAGACCGGCACGATGGCAAGCATGGCTGAGTTGTATTCGAGCAAGGCCGCGCTAATTGTTGGAGCAGACCTGGCCCAGCAGCATCCGTTGATTGCTTATCAATTGCGCGCGAACTGGCGTCATCATAAGGCGCACGTTTATGCCGTAACGCCCGGGCCGGTGCGCGAGGATAATTACGCTACGGTTGTGCGGGCCGAGGCTGGAAAAGAATTCGGAGCGCTGGAAGGCCTTCGCGAAAAGCTGAAGGCTGAACCGGAATTGGTGATCATTTTCGGCGATGCCATTAAAGGTCCGCAGATTCGCCAGTTGGTGAGTTTCGGCGACAGTTTGGGCATTCCCGTGAAATACGTTTGCCTGGTGGATTATTCGAATTCGCGCGGAGCATCCGACATGGGTCTGTTGCCCGATTTGTTGCCGGGCTACTTTCCGGTTTCAGAAGGTGGGATAGCGCCGGGGTTGAATTACTTCGGTATGCTGGCGGCGAACGATTTGGATGCCTTGTGGGTAGTTGGTGCGAATCCGATGGGACGCTATAAACTTGGTTCCAGCAACGCGTTCGTTGTGGTGCAGGATATGTTTCTGACCGAAACGGCAAAGCAGGCGAATGTGATTTTGCCGGCTCTATCGGCTTATGAAAAGAGCGGCACGATTACCAACGTGACGGGCGAAGTGCAGAAGTTGACACGCGCGGCAAAGACCATGGGGCCGAAATCCGATTTGGAAATCATCAGCTTGATTGCGCGCGATATGAAGGTGGATTTGGGCGTTGCTAAGCCGGAAGTGGTTGCCCAGGAAATTAGGCGCACGGTTCGGGGATATGATGTTTCACCGGAAGCTATCGAGATGGGCGGATCCGTACAAACTACGCCATTGAATGGGCGAGTGGAATACACGCCGCGTCCGGAGATGGTGGAATCGGCTCGCAACACACTTTTCACGTCGGGATCGCTGGGGCGCTATTCGAAAATGTTGAACGCGGTGCAAGAGGCGCCCGGCAAGATTTATACAGAAACGGTGGCTGAGCATAAATGACATTCTTCGTTGTCATTACGCTGATCAAGATGGCGCTTGTCTTCGCCGTCTTTATGACAACTCTAGCCTATTTACAGTGGGTGGAGAGAAAAGTTCTAGCGCACATTCAATCGCGCACGGGGCCGTTGCGCGTGGGCCCACATGGTTTGTTGCAGCCCATGGCGGACGTGTTGAAACTGCTGACGAAGGAAGATCTGCTTCCGCCTTACGTGAACAAGTTCTTCTATTTGCTGGCGCCGTTCATTGCGGTGTCGCTGGCGCTGATATCGATTGCGATTATTCCATTCGGTCCCGCAGTTCCGATATTCGGCGGCCGATCCACATATCTGCAGATTACGGACTTGAATGTTGGGATTCTATTTATCCTGGCGGTGAGCGCAGTTTCGGTTTATGGCATTGCGCTGGCCGGGTGGTCTTCGAACAACAAATATTCTTTGATAGGCGGCTTGCGCAGCAGTGCGCAGATGATCAGTTATGAATTGCCGCTGACGCTGGTGATTGTCTCGCCGTTGTTGCTGGCAAACACGCTTTCGTTGCGCGGGATTGTGGAATCGCAGGCTGGTTATTACTTGAGCTTTATTCCGCGCTGGAGCATTTTTCAAATGCCTTTCCCGCAGATTTTCGGCTTCCTCATATTTATGATCGCCGGCTTTGCGGAAACGAACCGCATACCGTTCGACTTGCCGGAAGCGGAAAACGAATTGGTGGCTGGCTTTCACACCGAATACAGCAGCATGAAGTTTGCGTGTTTCTTCATGTCGGAATACGCCAACATGGTGACCATTTCTTGCGTGGCCACGCTGTTGTTCCTAGGCGGATGGCAACCGTTGTTCCCTGCTCCTTATTCGAACTGGATTCCGACACTTGTGTTTTTGGGCGCAGCGTTGCTGTTCATCATGGCCATACCAGAGACGTAAGTGGGACCGATTCACCTATCCGGTTTTCACTCTGGCTACGTTGGCGCTGGCGCTGATTTTTGCGGTGCCTTTTTTGCAGACCTACATTGTGCCGATTTTCTGGTTTGCCAGTAAGGCCGGCTTCTTGTTGTTCACTTATATATGGATTCGCGGTACGTTGCCGCGCTTCCGCTATGACCAGTTGATGCACTTTGCCTGGACATTCCTGTTTCCGTGCGCTTTGATTAACCTGCTTGCCACTGCGTTGGGCGTGGCAGTGTATTCCCGGAAAATAAATACGAATATGGATACTATTTATTTTCATCGTTTGCGCAATTGTAGCGATTGTGTGCGCCTTCAATCTGGTGATCCAAAACCATCCTATTTCGAGTGCTTTATCGCTGATTGGCGTGATGATTTCGCTGGCGGTTCTGTATCTGATGCTGGGCGCCGAATTCCTGGCTATGGCGCAATTGATTGTCTACGGCGGCGCCGTGATGGTGCTGTTTATTTTCGTCATCATGCTTTTAAACGCTGGTGCAGAGAAGGGAAATCGCAAATCCTGGTTCGCGCAAATTGCGGGCTTGCCGCTGCTTTCGGGCTTCGTGGCGGTGCTGGCGTATATTATTCGAGCCGTTCTGCAACCAACTGCTCCGGTTCAGTTCGGAAGCTGGTTTGGCGGCACGGCTGCGGCCATTGGCAAGGCGATTTTCACCACTTATCTGCTGCCATTTGAAGTGACATCGATATTGATTCTCATCGCGATTCTGGGCGCTGTGGTGCTGGCGCGAAAGGAAATGGATTAGCTTATGCATGGCGTTCCTCTTGCTTGGTATCTGGCACTAAGCGTTGTTTTGTTTGGTCTAGGCGTGGCGGGCTTTATTTACCGCAAGAGCGTGATTACGGTCTTCATGTCGATTGAGCTAATGCTGAATGCAGTGAACTTATCGTTCATTGCGTTCTCATACCAACTGCAACGCATTGATGGGCAAATTTACAGTTTCTTTGTGATGGTGGTGGCAGCAGCGGAAGCCGCGGTTGGCTTGGCCATCATCCTGACGATTTTCAAGAACCGCGGGACACTTCAGATCGACGATATTGATCAGATGAAACTCTAACCCACATGAACCTTTGGCTGATTCCTATTTTTCCGCTGCTTGGCTTCCTGGTTAACGGAATTTTCGGCAAGAAGTTGCCGAAACCTTTTGTTAGTGTGATCGCGATTGGATCGGTGGCGGCTTCGTTCGCGCTTGTCTTGCTGGCCATCAATCAGTTGATGCCATTTACCGTGGCCTATACGGAAAGCTATTACACGTGGTTCCAGAGCGGCTTTCTGAATGTGAGCGTGGATTTTACCGTTGACCGGTTGACAGCAGTGATGTTGTTGGTGGTGACCGGTGTTGGGCTTCTGATTCACACCTACGCTATTGGTTACATGGAGAAAGAAGGCGGTTATTACCGTTTCTTCAGCTACTTGAACCTGTTCATGTTTTTCATGCTGGTTCTGGTTCTTGCTTCAAACTTGCTGGTTCTGTTTGTTGGCTGGGAAGGCGTGGGACTTTGCAGTTACTTGCTGGTGGGCTTCTACTTTACGGAGAAGTACGCTTCCGACGCAGCCAATAAGGCATTCATCGTGAATCGTATTGGCGATTTCGGTTTCTCGTTGGGAATGTTTTTGCTAGTTGTTCACTTCCACACTTTGGACTTTGGAAAGCTGGCGCTGGTGATTGCGCACGCTCCGGTAGAAGCAAGCGTTGGAGCGCTAACCGCGATTACCTTGCTGTTGTTTGTTGGCGCCACGGGCAAGTCGGCGCAGATTCCGTTGTTTGTTTGGTTACCCGATGCGATGGCCGGCCCTACGCCGGTATCCGCGCTGATACATGCGGCCACTATGGTGACAGCTGGCGTGTACATGATTGCGCGCATGGCGTTTTTGTATGACCACACTCCGATTGCGATGCATGTGGTGGCGGTGGTTGGATTGTTGACCGCGGTATTGGCCGCGACCATCGGCCTGGCGCAGAACGACATCAAGAAGGTGTTCGCGTATTCGACGGTTTCGCAACTCGGTTACATGTTTTTAGGTGTCGGCTTGGGCGCTTATTCGGCTGGAATTTTCCACTTGATGACGCACGCATTTTTCAAAGCGCTGTTGTTTTTGGGCGCGGGCAGCGTGATCCATGGCTTGAGCGGCGAACAGGATATGCGGCACATGGGCGGCCTTCGCAAGTACATGCCGATTACTTTCGTTGCGCTGCTAGCAGGAAGTTTGGCGATCTCCGGCTTCCCCTTCCTATCAGGTTTCTTTAGCAAAGACGCGATTCTCGGGGCAGCTTTCGACAAGGCGCCATGGATGTTTTGGGTGGGCGCAATCACGGCTGGAGTCACGGCGTTTTATGTCTTCCGCGCTTTCTTCATGACATTTTTCGGCGAGTATCGAGGGCACCACCATCCGCACGAATCACCCTTTGTGATGACTGGGCCGCTGATTGTCCTAGCCGCGCTGTCGCTGGGTGGCGGATTGTTGAGCGTGCCGAAGTGGCTTGCCCCCACCTTCCCACTCCCGGAACATGAAAGCTCTTTCCCGATGATTGTTTCTGTGTGCTGCGGACTAGCGGGTATTGCTGTGGCTTGGCTCATGTATGTGGCTCAGCCGAAGCTGGCGGAGACGGCGAAAAATGCCTCTGGGCCGCTGTACACGCTGGTTGCAAACAAATACTACGTGGATGAAATTTATTCTGCGCTGATTGTGAAGCCACTTGAAATGTTTTCTAAGATTGTCCTTTGGAAGGGCGTGGATGAGACCGTCATCGATAAGGGCGGCGTGAACGGTCTTGGGCATTTGGTGAAAGGCTGGGGCAATCTATTCCGGTTGATGCAATCGGGAAGCATTCGAAACTATGCCACTTGGGTTTTGGCGGGATCTTTGTTGATAATTTTTGTCCTCGGTTTGGTGGGAGGGTCACAATGAACCTTCTAGCCGTACTTCTGCTGTTGCCGCTGGCGGGATTTTTTCTGGCGGCTGCTGCGCCGCGCGATTCCAGAATGCCTTTCTTTATCGCATTAGGGACCACGCTGGTAACGTTCTTCGCCTCGCTCGGATTGATTAGCCCAACCAACGCCGACCCAACGCATTTCACTTCCGTGATTGATTCCCGCTGGATTACCTCGCCGGGATTTCATATCGACCTGCATATGGGTGTGGACGGCATCAGTTTGTGGCTGGTGATTTTGACAACGTTCCTGTTGCCGGTTGCCGTTTGGATGGCAGAGAGCATGATTAAGGAGCGCAAGAAAAGTTTTCTGGCGCTATTGCTCTTGTTTGAGTTCGGTCTGATTGGCGTCTTTACCGCGTTGGATCTTTTCGTGTTCTACATTTTTTGGGAAGTGGCGCTGGTGCCCATGTATATCATGGTGGGCGCTTGGAGCAGCGGCAAACGCGGACCGGTTGCGGTTAAGTTTTTCGTGTACACGATGTTCGGATCGGTGCTGATGCTGGCGTCTTTGATTTACTTGTTGACGCTAACCGGCACCACCGATTATCTGGGTATCTTGGCCGCCTTCGCTTCGGGACATGTGACGCTTACGGCCGATCAACAACTTTTCATTTTCCTTGGATTCTTTATGGCCTTTGCCGTGAAGACGCCCATTTTCCCGTTCCATACTTGGCTGCCCAATACCTATACGCAAGCGCCTATGCCTGCGACATTTTTGCTGGCGGCCGTGATGTCGAAGATGGGCACGTACGGATTGCTGCGCTACGCGCTGACGATGGCTCCGGGCGCGGGACAGCGTTTTGCCGGTTGGATAGCAGTTCTGGCAATTATCGGCATCATTTATGGTGCGCTAATTGCGCTAATGCAGACGAATGTCAAACGGTTGATTGCTTATTCGTCCATCAGCCACCTGGGATTCGTTGTGTTGGGAATCTTCTGTTTCAACAACCAGGGCGCCGACGGTGCGGTGTATCAAATGTTGGCGCACGGACTTTCCACGGGGGCGCTCTTCCTGCTGGCCGGTTATCTGGAGCAGGGCAGCGGCTCGCTTGAGATTTCGGATTTGGGCGGTGTTGCGACTCCGGCGCCGTTATTGTCGACAGTGTTTCTGATAACGTTGCTGGCAAGTATCGGGCTGCCCACTTTGTGCAACTTCGTTGGCGAGTTTCTAGTGCTGCAAGGCGCAGCGATCAGCAATTTCAGTTGGGCCGCTTGGGCAGCGACGGGCGTGATTTTGTCAGCCGCCTATATGTTGTGGATGTATCAGCGCGTGTTTTTGGGCAAGACGAATCATCGAACCGGACCTTTATTGGATCTCTCGGCGGGCGATTGGATACCGGTTGTACCGATGCTGGTGATGATGGTTTGGCTAGGTTGTTATACGCAGACGTTCATGCCGGTAATCAGCGCGGCTACCAAAAATCTGATCGATCAGACACAGATGACTAATACTTACCAAGTCCGTCAGACGGCTCCTTGGCGGAATGATGTGAAACAACTGGCGGAGGTCTTACATGCCCGCTAGTTTTGTCCCCACCGGAACCGACTACATACGCTATCTGCCGGAAATTCTGCTTTCCGTGTTTGGCGTCGTGATCATGCTGTTGGAGGCGATAGCCAAAGGTAAGCGCACGTATCTCGGGTATGTGGCCTTAGTTGGGATTGCGGCTGCGTTTTTGGCGAATGTGCTCGCTTACTCGAATTTGGGTCCCGCATTTCAGAACATGATTGTGGTGGATGCCTATGCAACGTTTTTCCGTGGACTGGTTTTGGTTGTGGGCGCACTGTGTATTTTGGCGTCCATCAGCTATTTGGAGCGCGAGAACGCCCAAGGTGGCGAGTTTTATGCGCTGATTCTTTTCTCCTTGGTGGGACAGTGCACGTTGGCCACTGCTGCGGACTTGCTCATGGTCTTTATCGGGCTGGAGATATCTTCCATTGCCACTTATGTGCTGGCTGGCTACCTGCGCGACGACCGCCGCAATAACGAATCGGCATTGAAATACTTTTTGCTCGGTTCGTTTGCGACCGGGTTTTTGCTCTACGGCATTGCGTGGATTTTCGGCATCGTTGGCTCAACCAATCTGGAGGCCATTCGCGAGCGCTTAGACTCGGGAACAGTCTCCGGTCTCAACCTGCAAGTATTGGCCGTAGCCGCCGCGTTGATTTTCGTGGGCTTAGGCTTTAAGGTCTCGGTCGCGCCATTTCAAATGTGGGCGCCTGATGTCTATCAAGGTGCAGCGGCCCCCGTGAGCGCGTTTATGTCGGCTGGTCCAAAGGCTGCTGCGTTTGCCGTCTTCTTCCGCATTTTCATGACTTCCTTCCGGCCCATGGGCGACCGCTGGATTGTCTTGGTTTGGGGCTGCGCTCTGGCGACTATGCTGATTGGCAATTTTGGCGCGCTGATGCAGACAAATGTCAAACGCTTGCTTGGGTACAGTTCTATTGCGCACGCCGGGTATGTTTTGGTGGCCTTGACTGCGGCCTCGCAAGTGGGAATCGCAGCGGCCATGTTCTACCTGGCATCGTACGCGCTGATGAACATTGGCGCGTTTGCCGTAATCAGCCACATTGCCGCGCGCCACGAACGCTTTGTACGGATCGAAGACCTTTCCGGCTTAGGGCGACGCCAACCGGTGCTAGCGGCACTATTCGCGTTGTTCATTTTTTCGCTGATTGGTGTTCCATTAACCGGCGGATTCTTCGGCAAGTTTTATGTCTTCCAAGCCGCGCTGCATTCCCACCTTGTCTTTTTGACGGTCCTGGGATTGATCAATAGCGCCATCGCCGCCTTCTACTACCTGCGGATCATCGTTGCTATTTATATGCACGAGCCTGGGGAAGCGACGGTGGAGATCGGTGCTCCCGCACCTGCTTTGAATTTCGCGATTTGGGCTAGCGCGATTGGCGTTTTGGTGCTCGGGATTTTCCCGTCAGTTCTGCTAGAATTTGCTTCCACCTCAGCAGCGGCGTTTCATTAGGTTGGGCCGTCCGCTCAGCCGAAATACTCCAACAACTCTGTAATCTTAGTCGCTCGCAGCAGACGCGGATGTTCTTGTACCTCTTCGCGCTCCAAACTCCACGTGCGCGGATGCGGCACATATACCGCATTGAGGCCCGCCGCGAGCGCTGGATTGATATCCGACTTGGGTGAATTTCCAATCATCCAGGTATGTTGGTGGTCGAACCCGCGATCTTCTGCCAACTTCAAATAAGACTCTCGATTCTTTTCTTTGACGATCGCCGTGTGCTGAAAATATTGACTCAAGCCGGAACGATCCACCTTTATCTGTTGCTCATCGCGATCGCCCTTGGTGAATATGGTCAAGGAATGGCGCTCCGAAAGCTTGGCAACAGTCTCTTCTACGCCCGCAATCAGTTCCATGGGCTTTTCGAGAATGGCCTGCGCGAATTCATCAATTGTTTTTAAGTCAGCCGGACTCACGTCGCGCTCGGCCAGATGATGCATGCACGCTTGCAGATTACGCGCGAAGCTTTTAGATCCATAGCCGTGAATTTTGGCGTTGGCAATTTCAATTTCATCCAGCACGCCTCGGATTTGTACAGGCGTCAGGGATGAGTGGTTCAGATAGTCGCAAAACTGATCGAAAGCATCTTCAAAATAGATATTGTTTTCCCACAAGGTGTCGTCGGCGTCGAAAATGAGCGACTGCCTCTCCTTGACGACAATCATTCATCACTCACTTTCTTCGCGTGCCCGTTCAACGGCCCCACGCGTTTGGCGAGAGTGATTCGTTCCTGGCGAACAAGATATTCGGGAATAGCACGCACCAAAAGTTCCAAGCGTTCCGATTCCGAACGCAGGGCCAGGATGGTTTGACGCTTGTCGATATCGTCCAGCAGGTATCCGATTTGGAAGCTAAGCCGGGAGCCCAGGGCTTCTTCGTTTCGCCGGCCCTCCAAACTCTGCAGCTTCCTGAAAGCGGCCATTGCTCTCGATTTCAAGTCAGCTGGAACCTCATCCATATCCAGGTCCTCAAAAAACTCCACCTCTGCGCGCAGGTACGACCGCTCTTCATTGATGCCGGAGATTCTAAATCTCCGCTGACCCACGGTGAGAAGATCCATGCGGCCGTCTTCATAGCGGCGCATAACCTTTTGGACAGTGGCGGTGCAGCCTATGTTAATGATGCCCTCATCCTTCGCCAACACCACACCAAACTCGGTCGGTTCGCCGGATTCGGTGGTCTCCAGAATATCTCCCATCATTTCCTTGTAGCGATCTTCAAAGATGTGCAACGGGAGCGGCATTGCCGGCAACAAAACCAGCGGTAACGGAAATAACGGTACGAGCGGCGAAGCCATGGAACCATTATCTGTGGTCGCGGCGATGCGTCTTGCCCTGACGATATACTAGGACGCAATTGCGACTTGTTGAATGACGCTAAAGCTAAAGCGCACTCCTGGAATTTATCTTGTTGGATTCATGGCAAGCGGCAAATCGACCATTGGACGAGCACTCGCCGATGAGATTGGCTGGCCGTTTGTGGACACCGATGAAGAGATTGAAGCCCGCGCAGGCAAGCGAATTTCAGAGATTTTCGTCGAGCTAGGGGAGCGAGCCTTTCGGGATTTGGAAAGCGCGGTGATTCGGTCTCATATTGCGAAAGTACAGATGGGACAGCCGCGCGTACTGGCGCTGGGCGGGGGCGCATTCGTGCAGGAATCGAACCACAAGCTGCTTGGCAACAACGGAGTTTCCGTTTGGTTGGATTGCCCGTTGGAATTGATTCATCGAAGGCTGGGTGAAGATACAACGCGGCCTTTGGCGGCCAACAGAAACGGTTTGGGCACGCTATATGAAGATCGGCGCCCTTTTTATTCGCGGGCTGACTATCGAGTCGCGATCGATACCGACGACACACCAGAAATCATTAGACGCATCGTGGCCTTGCCGATGTTCTAAATGAAGAACCACGCGCTTGCCATTTTCAAAGCCGCGCTGGCTGCCGTGGATCCAAGGCGGGCCACAACAGAACATCTGAATAAACTGCGCCTGCCGCTACGTTCATTTGAGCGCGTCTTCTTCGTGGCTGTGGGTAAGGCTGCAGTGCCCATGGGTCAAGCGATCGAAGCTGCAGTTGGAGGACAACTGACCGGGGGCATTGTGCTGACAAAGTACGGCCACGGCAAGCTAACTTTGCAACGCGCTGACGTGTTTGAGGCTGCGCATCCAATTCCGGATGAAGCGGGCTTGGCTTCATCGCAGAAAATTGAACAGTTGCTGCGAAATCTCAACGCGCGCGATCTTTTGATTACCGCGATTTCCGGCGGTGCCTCCGCCTTGATGACTGCGCCGGCAGCAGGTATCACTCTGCAGGACAAGCAACGCACAACTGACCTGTTGCTGCGGGCTGGCGCGGACATCTTCGAACTTAACTCCGTTCGCAAACACCTCTCCCGGCTGAAGGGAGGACAAATGGCGGCGCTGGCTTATCCTGCTGCTGTGGTTAGCCTTTTACTTTCCGATGTCATTGGCGATCCGATCGACGTGATTGGTTCAGGGCCAACTGCGCCCGATAATTCTACGTTTCAAGATGCGTACCGAGTGTTTGAAAAATACCGCCTCACCGATAAAGTGCCAAAGTCGGTTAAAAAGCATCTAGCCGCTGGTGTTGAAACTCCAAAAACCGGCAGCGAGATTTTTCGCAATGTTAGAAATATCGTGATAGCGGGAAACAGTCAGGCCCTGCGCGCCGCAGCCGCCAAGTCTCGCGCACTAGGATACCGTCCAACCGTTCTTTCCAGCAGTATCCAAGGCGAGGCGCGAGAAGTGGGACGAGTTCATGCGTCTATCCTGCGTGACGCCACACCGGGCAGTTGCATCTTGACGGGCGGCGAGACTATCGTTACGGTGGCTGGCAAAGGCAAGGGCGGAAGAAATCAAGAAGTTGGGCTTGCGCTGGCATTGGATTTGCGCGGCACACAGGATGTGGCTGCATTATGCGCCGGAACGGACGGCACCGATGGACCCACGGATGCCGCGGGTGCGTTTGTAACCGGCAGAACAGTGACGGATCCATCGGTGGCGCGCAAGTATTTGGCGGACAACAACGCCTATGAATACTTGAAGCAGCGTAACGCGCTCGTCGTCACAGGGCCAACCGGCACAAATGTGATGGACATCAATATTCTGTTGCGCGCTCAAAAAAAGTAAGCGAATTGTCGCCTTGTTTTAGAACCCGCTTCTTGTGCAAGCTGCCATAGCTATCGTCCAGCGCCATGCGTGACGGATGCTGAGCGATCACCAACGGACATTGCATCCCGGCCAAAGCTTGGAAAGCCTCGACATATTCCTTGGGCCGGTCGTAGGGCGGATCCAGAAACACGATGTCGCAGTCGTATTTAGGTAACAATCGCGCCACTGCGCCGCGAGCAATCGTGACTTTGGCTGCTATTCCCAGCGAAGACAAATTTTCATGGATGACGGCGATGGCTTGCGGGCTGCGCTCAATCAGTACTACACGGCTGGCACCGCGACTGAAGGCTTCAATGCCCACTGCTCCGGTTCCGGCGTAAGCGTCCACAAAACTCTTACCAGGCAGTTGTAGGGCAAGTACATTGAACAAGGTCTCGCGAAGCCGGTCCGGTGTCGGACGCACCAATAGACCATCAACGGCTTTCAGTCTTCTTCTTTTTAGCTCACCCGCGATAACGCGCATCTATCCCACCTGCACCAAACCGTAGCGGCGCTGCCAGTGTTCTTGTATATAGCGCACAACCGATTTCCACTCTTCCGTGTCTCGCCCCTCTAACAACGCCTGCGCTTCCTTGCGCGCTAACTCCAGCACGTCGGAATCGCGGATCAGGTCCGCCAGCCGCAGTCCTGGTATGCCGGATTGTTTCGTACCGAAAAACTCGCCTGGGCCGCGTAGCTTCATGTCCATTTCGGCAATATAAAATCCGTCGTTCGATTCAACCAGCGTGCGGATGCGCTCAGCAGCAATCTGGCTCAGCTTTCCAGTCACCAGTACGCAGTAGCTTTGGTGCGATCCCCGGCCAACGCGCCCACGCAATTGATGAATCTGTGCCAGTCCAAAGCGCTCTGCGTGCTCAATCACCATCACGGAAGCGTTGGGAACATCGACGCCCACTTCAATCACTGTAGTCGCCACCAAAATCTGCGTTTCGCCGCTCTGAAAATCACGCATTGCTCGTTCTTTGTCTTCCGAACTCATGCGACCGTGCAACAAGCCAACTTTCAGATTGGGAAACACTTTCTCCGATAGATGATGGAACATTTGTTCCGCAGCCTTTATGTCGGCCGAAGTTTCTGTTTCTTCCACAATTGGATAGACAACATACGCCTGTCGTCCTGCGCTTACCTGCTGAGCCAGAAAACTATACACGCCCTCCACGCGCTCATCAGAAACATGCCTGGTGGTGATTGGCTTGCGGCCCGGAGGCAATTCGTCAATCGTGGATACGTCCAAATCGCCGTAGATGGTTAGCGCGAGCGTGCGTGGAATCGGCGTAGCGGTCATTACCAGAACGTCTGGCTGCTGACCCTTGCGCATCAACTCCAGTCGCTGCCGTACGCCAAAGCGATGCTGCTCGTCAACAATTGCCAAGCCCAGATTTTGAACGCTACATCCTCTTGAATGAGCGCATGCGTGCCGACCACAACATGTAGTTCGCCCGCCGCAATCTGTTTCTTGATGCGCGTTTTTTCTTTGGCCGGCAATGAGCCTGACAAGAATCCGACGTGATAATCCAGTTTGCTTAGCAATCGCTTGAAATACGTATTGTGCTGTGAAGCCAAAATCTCAGTCGGAGCAAGTACTGCCACTTGAAATCCGTTTTCGATAGCAATGACTGCGGCTTGCGCTGCGACGATGGTTTTGCCGCTGCCCACATCGCCTTGCAAGAGGCGATTCATCGGATGTGGACACTTCATTTGATCGACGATCTCTTGAACCACGCGCCGCTGTGCGCCAGTTGGCTTGAACGGCAACATCGTTTTAATCTTCTCGCGCGCGGAAGGCGTCACGGTGAAGGAAATGCCTGCGCCTAACTTAGCTTTGTTGTGCTTGAGCGCCAAGCCGCATTCCAGCCAGAAGAATTCGTCAAAGATAAGACGGATTTGCGACGGGTGCCGAAACTCATTCAACAAATTCACTTCAGCGTTTAAAGCTGGGTCATGTACTTGGCGAATAGCTTCGCCCAAATCCGGCAGGCCGATGCGAGCGCGCACGCTAGGGGGCAAGGGATCGTCGGGCATTTCTACTTCGCTCAGAATATGATGGAACAAGTTGCGGAAAACGCGTGTACTGATGCGCCCGGCAGCTTCATACACAGCAACAATTCGACCGGAATGAAGCGCCGCTTCGGAATCTTCTTCGTCGGATAAGATCTCGATTTCCGGCTGGACCATCATGCGGTGACCGGTGGACCGATCCAGTTCCACTTTGCCGAATAGGGCCCACGCGTTTCGGAAACCAACCTATCCACGTAGCGCTCTCCGTGGAACCAGCGCGCCAGCAGGTCATCACTCGAGCGATCCTGAAAGACGACTTCGAATAGCCCAAGCGATTTGCGCTTAAAGCCGGAAAGCTTAGCGCTTGACACGCGAGCAATTACTACCGCCTTTTCGCCAGGCGCCAGTTTATCAATCGTCTTTACATTTCGCCGGTCCTCATATCGGAACGGCGCGTAATAAAGCAGATCGCTGAGAGTGAGCAGTCCCTTGGCCGCAAGCATTTGGGCGCGAGCGGGACCAATGCCTTTCACGTACTGCAGCGTCGTATCGAGGTTCAACTTACTGACTACGGGATGCCACATAAAATGACTTTAACGCCGCAACGGTCAACGCTGCCGAGAAGCTTGCGTTCATGTAATTGAAAGGCAGGTTCAACAAAATGAAAAACACCTTATTCGCTTTAATTCTTTCCGGCGCACTGGCGGCTACCAGCTTTGCGCAAATCAATCAACGCTTTGAAAACCAACAACGCCGCATCGGCAACGGCATCGCCGATGGCCGATTGAACGCCCGCCAAGGCGCCAACCTGGAGCGTAAGGAATCCGCTGTGCGACAGGAAGTTCACGCCGATCGCGTTCTGGATAACGGTCATTTGACCAGAGGCGAGCGCGTTCAGATCAATCATCAACAGAACAGCCTGAGCAGACAGATCTACCGCGACAAACACTAAAAAGGTCCGGGCCCGCGCTCGGGGTGGCTTGAGGTCGCGGTCACCCCGTAGGAATCCCCTTCTTGTCTCCGTATCGATACTCGTTCGTAACAGATTTGTCGTACGCCTGTTACAAATCGCCCCTATGCTCAAGCAATAAGCTCGCCTCGTTTGCTGGTTGATAAGTTCTTGGTCTAGGGGATTACTTCAAATGAAAAGGTCACGCGTTTTCCCATTTCTGTTGCTGTCTCTTGCCGTCTCTTCCTTCGCACAATTCGAGACTTCGGAAGTGCTCGGAACAGTCAAGGATCCTTCTGGGTCGCCCGTTCCAAACGTAAGCGTCACGCTGAAAAACGAGCAGACCGGGATAGAGACGAAGGTGCTTTCCGACGACAGCGGAAACTACGACTTCTTCGACGTGAAGATCGGTAAGTATTCCGTTATGGCGGAAGTTGCCGGCTTTGAGAAGTTCACAACTACCGGGATTGTAGTGAACGTAGATGTTCGCCAACGTGTGGATATTGCACTGACAGTTGGCGTATCCACCCAGGTAGTTAATGTTGAAGGCGCGGCATCCAGTTTGGAAACTGATTCCAGCGAGCATGGCCAAATCATTCACACGGAACAGGTGGTGGATTTGCCGCTGAATGGTCGCGATTATGCCGACCTGGCGCTGCTTGCCACGAACGTGCATAAGTCCCCGATCGCCGCCTTGTTTTCTCCCTCCGGCACTCCGCGCGAGGCATCGTTCAATGTGAATGGAATGCGAAGCACCTACAACAACTTCTTGCTGGATGGGTTGGATAATAATGCCTATTCGACCAGCAACCAAGGCTATTCCAGCCAGGTGGTGCAGCCGTCGCCGGATGCCCTTGCCGAGTTCAAGATCATCACCAGCAACTTTAGTGCTGAGTACGGCCGTGTTGGTGGCGGAGTGATTAACGCAGCGCTGCGTTCCGGCTCGAATCAGTTTCACGGCACGGCTTACGAATTTATTCGCAACACCGACTTGAACGCGATTGGCTTCACTTTTAGCCCAGCGGTTTTTCAGAAACCGACGCTGCAGCGCAACCAGTTTGGAGCAACCATCGGCGGTCCTATCATCAAGAACAAGCTTTTCTTCTTTGGCGATTACGAAGGCTACCGCCAGTTGCAGGGGTATTTGAATTTCGATTCGATTCCGACCATGAGCGACCGGACCGGAATTCTGCCGGTAAGTGTGTATGATCCTTTAAACAAGACGCTGTATCCGGCGGGCAAGCAGATACCTATTTCGCAGTTGACTCCGTTTGCGCAGGCGGTTCTGAGTGCATTGCCTGCTCCAAATGGTCCGGGTCGCGCCAACAACTACGAAGCGCTGCTGCTGATCCGCGATTACAGCGATAAGTACGACGCCAAACTCGATTATCAGATCAACACCAAGATGACAAGCTTCTTGCGTTTCAGCCAGCGCAAGGATCTGCAATATTACGAACCTGATATTACGGGCGCCTCTGGCGGCGGCGGTAACGGTTATATCCACGCGATCCAACAGCAGGCGGCCGTTGGCTACACATGGACGGTGACCGCATCGTCACTACTGGATGCCCGCTTTGGGTTCGACCATATTCTTGCCGGCAAAGAACCTCCCTACATAGGTGGACCTAGCATGGACGCATTGTACGGAATACCTGGGTTACCGACATCGCCGAATCTCACGGGCGGGCTCAATAGCCAGTCAGTCAGCGGTTTCAATGCCTTTGGCCGTCAGACCAGCAATCCACAATTTCAAAATCCTACGTCGTTCAATCCGAAACTGAACTATTCGAAAATTATCGGCCGTCACGCTATCAAGCTGGGATATGAATTCAACGCCATTCGTACCGAGGTTTTGGACGTCAACCCGCTTTACGGCGCTGACACGTATAGCGGTCAGTTCAGCAAACCAACTTGCAAGCTGATTGGTCCAACTTGCACTTCTATTCCGTCCGATTCCACCAGTTACGATTTAGCCGACTTCATTTTCGGGCTCCCCTCCACCATTCAGCTTGGAAATAACTTTGTCACAAATCTGCGCCAGCATGTTCACGCGCTTTATTTTCAAGACGACTATCGCGTAACCGACAAACTGACGTTGAACCTTGGTCTGCGCTGGGAATTTGCAACACCGATTTGGGAGCGCGATAACAACTGGACGAATTTTGACCCCGCCAGCGACACACTGATTAAGGCAACGAATGGAAGCTTATATGACCGCGCTCTTGTCAATCCGGATTACAAAGACTTTGGCCCGCGCCTTGGTTTTGCTTGGAATCCCGACACGAAGACGGTTGTGCGTGGTGGGTACGGAATCAGCTACGCGTTTGATAATCGCCCTGGCAGCGCGCAAGAAGGCATCAATGCGCCGCAAGCTTTGTTTGGCATTTTGACGCAATCGATTCCCGCCGGCGGCGCGGTTCCTTCAACGTTTCTAACCACGCAAAACAGTTTTACAACTGGTATTGATAATCCAGCAAATTTCAATCCACTTGTTTCCAACATCGATTACATTTCTGCCAACACGCGCTGGCCCTACATTCAATCCTGGTTTTTCAGCGTTCAGCAAGCACTGAGCAAAGACACCACGCTTGAAGTTTCTTACCAAGGCAACCACAGTTTGCGCCTGCCGATTATTGCCGACTACAATCAGGCCTTCCCGAACGCGCTTGGCGGAACGTTGGGAGTGCAGGCGCGGCGGCCTATACAAAGTTTCGGGCCCATTACTTGGCTAGACCCGGCTGGCGATAACGACTACAACGGCCTGTCGGTGCGTTTTGAACATCGCTTGAGCCACGGCCTTTACTTTTTAAACTCCTTCACTTGGTCAAAGGCGATGGGCGATTCAGAGCAAGCTTTGGAATACTATCCAGGAGGAACCGAAGCGAATCCGCAAAATATCCGTGATCTTTCTGCCGAGCGCGGTCCATCCAGTTTCGATGTAAAACTCATGAACGTTGCCAGCCTTGTTTATGACATTCCGTTCGGCCACGGACGGCAAGTTGGCGCGAATACAAATTCAATCGTCGATGCGGCTTTGGGTGGCTGGCAATTGAATTCCATCATCACCGCCGATACCGGTACGCCGTTAAACGTGTATTATTCGCCTTCTGCTGCGCAGGACGTAACGGGATTAACCAACGACTATCGCGGCGAAGCTATTCTCCGGCCCAACGTGTCTGGCAGCGCGAAAAGCCAAACGTTCTCGCAATCCATCAATAACTGGTTCGCGGGTTACACCTTCACCGTCCCGACCGCATCATTCGGCGATCTGGGACGCGACGCGTTTCGTGGACCCAACTTGGCGCAGTGGGATCTGAACGTGAATAAGAATTTCCGAATTCGCGAACTGGCCACTTTGCAATTCCGTTCTGAATTCTTCAACGCTACGAATCACACAAACCTCGGTCTGCCAACAACAGTTTCCACCAGTTCGGCCTTCGGAACGATTCGAACGACATTTCCTTCGCGACAGATTCAGTTTGCGCTGAAGCTGATTTTCTAGAAGAGAAAGGTCTGGACGGTTCCCAAAGCCAGATTATGGCAAACGCTGTTCAATACGCTAAGGCAGTCCAAGGCATAGAAAACGCAAAAATCGCAGCTTATTCCTGTGCGCGGTAAGAGAAATCGAGAGATTTCCAAACTACATTGCGGGAAGGCAAGTTGGATCATATTTCCACAATCCGCATAAGTTACCGTAGCCTCAATTACGGTACGTACCCTGTGGACAGCAACAGAGTGATAACTTCAAGTTATCTAAGACCGTGGACCAATGGATCTAAACTTGATGGACGCGATTCAGATGGGAATACCTAACAAATTCGCCGTGCATGAGAGTCGGCAATCGCTCTTTCGCGTTTTCAGCGCGCATGAATCTAAATACGATACATCGCCCGAATTGAGCTATCAAGTTACTCCGGGCCCATGGGTAACCATGCGCTTTGTTCTGCCAAACGGAGTCGGAGACCAGCCGCTTCGGTTGGACATCGCCAGTCGGCCATCAGTGGTTGATATCGCAACTTTGTCGCTTCGCAGCGAAGACGGACACACGCTTTGGAGCCTGAATCCAAACGATGTTTCCGACACATTGCAGGTGGAAGGCAGCGCCATCCGGCTGCCGGAACCTGAATTCTTCCGCGTTTTTGCGTGGGCTGAATCTCCGAGCGTTTTCCTGCCTATCCTCAATGAAGATGAATTTCAGCAGCCTTTGGAGTTGGAAATCAGAATGCGTGTTGACCTGGATCTATCAGCCGTCAAAGACATGAATCAGAAAGTCGCCTTCTTTCAACAAGACGATAAGAAAGACTTTAAATTAAAGAAACTGTCGGGCATCAATACAGTCAGTTCCGGAGCGCTTGAGGCCGCTGTAGCCCAAGTTCGAGCCGAGGCCGCGAAGCACTTGGCCCAATCACGAATTGAACACGAAGCCAAACTGAAGCAGGCGACAGGCGATGCGGATGCCCAAGTAAAGCGAATTCAGGCCGAACTGCAAGCAGCGCGCTCTGAGCTTGACACTTTGCGCAGCAGAAGCGAAGAGGAAAGCGCTCAACTGACCAACCAGTTGACTGAGGAAAAGCGAAGCCATAAGGTGACCTCGATTGAGCGCGACAACTTGAAGGTGCAGCAGCCGCGCCTGATTCAGGAAGTCTCCATCGCCCAGCGCAACGTCGAGGATTTAAAAGCGGAATTGGAACGCTTACACAGCGACATGGCGAATCTTGAGTTCGATCTTTCAGAAGTGCGTAAGCTGAACGCCCGCATGTCCGCCAGTTTGGATGAGGAACGCTCCCGCAGAATCCAGATGGAAGCATCCGCAGCTTGGCGAATGACCAAGCCGCTGCGTGCCATCGGCGGTCTATTCGGATCTAGAAAGAGATATTGAAAAAGTAGCTCCGACTTTGCGCTGCAACTATGGGGTCCTCCAATCAGCCCGGCTGGAGGCACAGCTGCTTCGACTACCTGCCGCATTGAGATTCCGTTCGCGATAGACTCATATCGGCAGATTTTATGAGACAAAGCGGATTCGTAGGAAAGAAACTTATTTGGGCGGGTGCAGTTGCGCTGTTCGCGACCGGTATCGCAAGCTTGCGGGCGCAGGGACCGGACGGCGGGCGAACTGCTCAGGCGCTATTCGCCGCCCTCGATACCGACAACGATGGAACGCTGACACGGCCCGAGATGGAGTCTGGCTTCAATTCCTGGTTTACGGCCTGGGACACCACTCATAGCGGGACCTTGACCCAGCCCCAGATTCTGGCCGGAATCAGCAAATTGTTGCCTGCGCCGCCCGCGGTCAAGCCTGGGCAAGCCAACACTTTCAACCCGGCGGGTAATTCGACGCCGGTCCCCGTGCCGCAAGCGGCTGTGGACGCCATGATGGCAGCCTTGCCCACTACACCCGGTGCGAAGCCGATGCACGACGCGCAGGGTGCTGGTGATGGCGCATACGGGCGCGGGAGGGTTCGTTCATGCCTCCATTCCGCTGGCTGCGAAGGCGGTGGAAGCGCTGGGAAACCAGGGCGGTTTATGGACCACGACCGTCAGTTACGACGCGGCGGATATCAACACCGATAACCTCAAGAAATACGATGCCATTTTCCTGGACAGTACGACTGCGTGCTTCCTTGACGATCCGGATCCCTCAGTGACGGCCGCGCGGCGAGCGGCGTTCCTGAATTTCGTGAGAGGCGGAAAAGGGATTGCCGGAATCCACGCGGCGACAGACTCCTATCACACCGATTGCCTGGCAAGCGAGGCTGCCGCAAAGAGCGGCAGCTTCCGGGCTGAATCATAGGGGCGTTGGTTTTAGCTGCCCGGTTTAGTTACAGCAGCGGACAAGGATAATGACGAAACCGTCAGCCGGCAGGAGTGGGCCGCCCTTGCCGACGATTGGTTCCAAAAGTTGGATACAGGCAATACGGGGAAGGTCACCCGCGCCGATTTTGTGGCGCACTTCAATTCGTTGTTGCCGCCGCTGGACCAGCGTCGTTTAGGCCTGGAATCGAAGCCTGTGCAGCAATGGCCGGAGTTCAACAAACTGATTGGCGGTTACTTCAAATTTCACTGGCCCGATCCGCAACTGATTTATGTCAAGATCGACGATCCGAACAGTCCTTTGACGGCTATGTTCCATGGCAAGGAGTTCGAGATCCACGACGAGACATATACCTTCCAGCAGGAATCGTTTTCGCGCAAGAACGTGCATGTCTTGACGAGCATCGACTACGACAAGATGAGCGCTGAGGATAAGGCGAAGGAAGCGCATCCGCGAACCGATGCCGATTATGCCTTGAGCTATATTCGCCGCGAGGGCAAGGGGCGCGTGTTCTACGAAGGGCACGGCCACAGTGATCGTGTATATGCCATGACGCCGATGCTGGAACACCTTCGAGCCGGGATTCAATACGCGCTGGGCGATCTGAAAGCGGACGACAGCCCCTCGGTGAAATAGCGGTTTCAACGCGAGTCGGCGATCCTGCAAGGATCGCCAATCAGATCTCACCATATAGATCACGCAATCGGTCAATATACTTATCGCCGCACGCTTCTAGCAAATCGTTGTGCCCGGCGCCAGGGACGCTCCAGAACTACTTCGGTTTAGGAGCATTGTCGATTTGCCTGCCCTGCGAAATCGCCACGACATCATCCTGCTCGCCGTGAATGATCAGCTTAGGAACTTTTACTTTCCTGATCTTCTCGCGCGTGTCAATCCATGAACGAACGTTGGGCCTAGTAGCGGAAATACCATGTTGGCGATCGCGCCGAGCGAAGCGAACGGAGATTCTAACACCAGAGCTGCACATTCGCACCGCGATGCTAACTCGGTGCCCACAGCTGTGCCGAGCGATTCTCCGTGCAGGACGATTTGGCGTCCGCTAAACCCGGCAGCTTTGATCCATTCGTAGCCGGCCTGAGCGTCCAGATACAAGCCCTTTTCCGTTGGAACTCCATCGCTCTTCCCGTATCCCCGATAGTCAATCACCAGCACCGAACAGCCCGCTTGCTTCAACGCCGTGGCATGATCAATACGGTGCGTCAAATTGCCGGCGTTGCCGTGAAGAAATAACGTTGCTACGCGGCTCAGCTGCATTGGGAACCACCACGCATGCAGCCGGCAGGCGTCAGTAGTATTCAGCCAAACATCTGTCGCCCCCACCTGGTCGCGCAGATACCATGCGCCATCTGGCGCTCGAGCAGGATAAAAGACAAATCTGTTGAATAAGCTAAACACACCCTAAGCGTGCAAGGCCGGAGCCTCTACCAGAACCGGTTCTTCCAAGCCGGAGGCTTCCATATAGCGCCCAACAGCTTCTGCTGCATCACCGTCATAGATCAGCTGTCCCTTGTCCAAAAACAGCGCGCGATCGCATCGTTCGCGCACTTGACCAACCGAATGGGTCACCATCAAAATCGTCTTGCCGCTGGCGCGAAAGCTATCCAGCCGCTTGAAACATTTTTGCTGGAAGGCCAAATCACCCACCGCCAGAATCTCATCCACCAACAAAACATCGGGATCCACTTCGGTCGCTACCGAAAACGCCAAACGCAAATACATACCAGATGAATATTGTTTGATGGGAGCGTTGATGAAATCTCCAATGTCGGCAAAATCGATGATGCGCTGCTCGCGCTCCGCCATGTCTCTTTTCGAATAGCCCATTAAAAGGCCATTCAGAATAATATTCTCCCGGCCTGTTAATTCCGGATGCATGCCGGCGCCCAATTCAATCAATGGTGCAACGGTTCCTTCCACCTGCACCGTGCCTTTCGTAGGACGGTAGACACCCGCGATCATCTTCAGCAGCGTACTTTTCCCGCTGCCGTTTCGCCCAATCAACCCCACCATCTCGCCCTTACGCACCGTAAGCGAGACATCGCTCACCGCTTCGAAATCGTGATAATTCACGGGTTTTCGAAGAAATTTCGCAAACAGCTCGCGCACCGTGTCAGGGCGCTCGTGAATTACGCGGAACCGCTGCGTCAGATGTTCCGCCCTAATCGAAATATTGTTGGTATCCATCCCCATTGCTAAACGTAGAACACAAATTCGTCTTGCTTCCGCCTAAACAGATGAAAGCCTGCATACAACGCCACGAACGCTATGACAAATGACGCCATGATGGAGTTCCACGTCGGTAGCAACCCGTAGTAAACACTTAGACGAAAACCGTTCAGGAAAAATTGCAAAGGATTTAATTTGAAGTAGACACGGTACTTCGAAGGGAACTGGTCAAGCGAATAGATGATCGGCGTGACATAGAACCATACCTGCAGAATGATGGTCAAAATGTGAGAGACGTCGCGATAGTAAACGTTAAGAGCTGCAAAAAAGAACGTCGCTCCGAGAGTAAAAATTGTCAACGCCAGCAGCGCCACGGGCATGTAAAGCCACGTAATGTGGAAGGGATGCCCCATAATGAGCACGAGCAGAACCAACGGTATCAGCGATAAGCCCAAGTTGATTAAATTCGAAACCACTGCGGCCACCGGAAAAACCAGCTTCGCCACTTTCACTTTCTTAATCAGTTCACCGTTGCCCACAATCGACTCCGCCGCGTAGGCCAGAGACTGGGAGAAAAAAGTCCACGGAAGCAAAACGCTCAACAGAAAAATAGCGTAGTGTGGCACCTGCATGGGCATCACGGTGGTGAACACGGCTGTCAATACCAACATGAAAAGAATGGGATTCAGCAAAGCCCACAAGAAACCAAGCACCGAACGCTTGTAGCGGATTTTTAATTCCTTCAACGCCAAGGCCCAGATCAACTCACGGTAGCGGAAGGTATCTCGAATGAATTCTTTCATTTAGGACGAAGAAAAGGACGATTACCTCCCATTGTAGGTCATGCTACAAGCGCGCAACCGCCAATTCTGCGCTGCTTTGCGATAAACTGGAGTTTCCCCGCCTGATTTATTTCTCCGCATGATTTCTGTTAGCAATGTCAGTATGCGCTTCGGCGCCAAGATTCTATTTGAAGACGTCAGTACCGCGTTTTTGCAGGAGCGCCGCTATGGTCTGACCGGCCCAAACGGAGCCGGCAAAACCACGTTTATGAAGCTTTTGTCCGGCGAATCCGAGCCGCAAAAAGGCAACGTGGTCCGGCCTAGAAAACTCGGTATTTTGCGTCAAGATCAGTATGCTTTTGATGCCTTTCGCGTCATCGATACGGTGATTATGGGCAACATGCCGCTCTGGAAGGCCTTGGAAGAACGCGAGACGCTGTATTCCAAAACCGATTTGACGGACGAAGACGGCATGCGGCTTGGCGAATTAGAAGGAATTGTCGCTGAAGAAGACGGCTATACGGCTGAGAGCGACGCCGCAGTTTTGCTCGACGGCTTGGATATTCCTGAGCCTTTGCACCACCGCCAGATGAGCGAATTGCAAGGCGGCGAAAAAGTTCGCGTGCTGCTGGCGCAAGCCCTATTCGGTCACCCGAACGCGCTGTTGCTCGACGAACCCACCAACTACCTTGATCTGGAATCCATTCACTGGCTGCAGAACTTTCTTACTCACTACGACGGCACGCTCATTACTATTTCCCACGACCGTCACTTCTTGAACAGCGTTTGCACGCACATCGCCGATATCGATTATCAAACCATCATCACCTACACCGGCGGCTATGATGACATGGTGCTGCAGAAGACGCAAGTCCGTTCGCGCGTCGAATCGGAAAATGCGCAGCGCGAAAAGAAAATTGCTCAGTTGAACGAGTTCATCGCGCGTTTCGCGGCCGGTACCCGCGCCAGCCAAGTCACTTCGCGTAAGAAAGAAGTAGAGCGGCTGCAAACTACGGAACTCGCCCGTTCGAACATCGCCCGCCCCTACATCCGTTTTGATATGAAGCGGCCATCCGGACGCCACGTCCTGGAATTCAAAGACGTCACCAAAGGTTACGAAAACCTGCAGGTGATAAAGGGCTTCACGGCGTCCATTCAACGCGGCGAAAAAATCGCTCTCATGGGCCGCAACGGTGCGGGTAAAACCACACTTCTGAAAGCACTGCTGGCAAACGCGCCCGGCGTTAGCGATAAGGATTTGGGACTCGAGTCCGGCCTCGTTACTTGGGGGCACGAAGCCCAAGTTGGCTATTTTGCGCAGGAACATCGCAGCAGCATTCCCGGCGGTACAACCGTCGCGGACTGGCTGCACAATTGGGATCCGCAAGCCGCACGTGAAGAAATTCGCGGTCTCTTAGGGCAAATGTTGTTCACCGGCGAAGAGGGCGCAAAGAAAACCGAAGCGCTATCCGGTGGTGAGGCCGCGCGGCTCATCTTCTGCAAACTGATGCTGCAAAAGCCGAACTTTTTGGTCTTCGACGAACCAACCAACCACCTCGACTTGGAAGCGATCAACGCGCTGAACATCGCCTTGCAAAAGTATGAAGGTACCGTGCTGTTAGTAACACACGACGAAGATTTGGTGGACGAAGTCGCATCGCGCATCTGGCATTTCGACCACGGCAAGATTGAAGACTTCGCTGGCAAATACGAAGACTTCGTCGCCGGCGCAGCTAAATAAGCGCTACTTCTGACTCATCGTTACCGATTTCAGTGCGAACGATCCGCGCGTTCTTACCGTACCCAAGGCGCGAACATATTCAAGCGTAAGCAAAAACGCGTTAGCGCCTACTGGAGTAGTGAAATCCCACGTCTTGTTTTTTCCCATCAGGTCGCCTGAAACAAGCTCCGGTTCATTTGCTTTCCCGGGCGCATGCAAATGCCACGCAATGCCGCCAAGATCGCCCAGTTCCTCCCCTTCCACTTGCCATGTCATCGTATAGTGCGCGCCGGCGGCAGCCGCAATGAATTGCTGCAGCAGCGTCAGTCTCTCCGGTTCATCGCCGTAAAAGCCAATGCGCATTTCCGGTCCCTCTGGAATTTGCTCTACGTGTGTGCCGGGATTGTCTATCAAAACCCAATCAAAACCATGACGAAACGTCGGTAAACGGAAACTGCCGTTGGTCAAAGGGCTCTGATCGTTTGGAATGGTTTGCTCAATCCAGCCAGCGTTTTTCAGTTCAGCCCACAGATTGATACCTTGCTTCAGATAGCCCGAGCTGATCATGTTGTCCAAAGTGGCAGCCAGCAAATCGTCACGCCCCCATTTGGACGCTTCGTTCTTATTCACCAAATGCACCAGGCGTTCCACCACGCGCGAAACGGAGTTGTACTGTTTGTTGTTGTTGAGATACCAAGCGTATTGCAAAAGGATTCTCGGTACGTTCGGTATTGCGTTTTCGAGCGTGTCTTCATCCTGGGTAACTTGCCACATTTGCGCAAAAACCGGCTCGGAGGAATAGGGCGTAACCGCCAGCGTTTCTCTGCTCCAATGAAAGAAATCTGCTTTTCGCTGCTGCCGAAAATAGAAGTTGGTCAGAGTCCAGCGCGGCAGAAACATATGGTTGACACGTGCGGCTTCCTGGTAGCATTTTTCTGCTGCGGGAATATCACCTTCCTCCATTTCGGCAATGAAGCCAAGCCGCATCCATGCGTCGTAATCAAACGGATTTTCTGCAATCGCGCGCTGCAGTAGAGCTTTGCGGTCGTCGGACTCCCACGTAGCCAACCGATCCAGATAGTCCGAATTATTTGGTTGCAAACGCACCGCCGCAGCTACCGATACAGGAGTGTTTTCGTTGAATAACACAGCGGCACGCGCCAGATTCAAAGCATAGATCGCAGCAACAACTGAGAAGGCCACAATTGCCAGCCGAAAAACTTGCCGTGCAGCGTTCTTCATGTGGAGGCTGAAAGCAAAACAGCCGCCGTGGCTTCGCACGAACGACCTTCCCCGACCGGGCCCACCTTTTCAGCGGTCTTGAATTTTACGCTCACCGCATCCAACGGCAAACCGATCGCCGCAGCCAAACTCTCGCGAATCTGCAACCGAAATTCTTTCAGCTTCGGACGCTCCAAAATAATGGTGGTGTCCACATTAACCAGTTCGTACCCGCCATTCGCCGCAAGCCGAACGGCATGTTGCAGAAACTGCAGGCTGTTGGCGTCTTTCCACTCGGGATGGTTGTCGGGAAAATGCATGCCGATGTCACCCAGCGCCAATGCGCCAAGCACTGCATCCGTAACGGCGTGAAAAACAACGTCGGCATCGGAGTGTCCGGCAAGTCCGAATTCACTCGGAATGGTAACGCCGCCAAGAATTAAGGGACGTCCGGGTTCAATGCGGTGTGTGTCCCACCCTTGACCAATGCGAAATGACGACTTCGACATCAGCGCGCTTCCGCGGATTTCTCCAACGACTGGTACAAGCGCGCCAACTCCATATCCGTTGGCTTCGTAATCTTGATATTCCGATCGCTGCCAAGCACCACCGACACTTCGACGTTCTCCAATCGCTCCACCAGAGAAGATTCGTCCGTTCCCAGAAAAGCATCTTCACGCGCTTTGGCGAACGCTTCGCGCAGCAGTTCCAGTCGAAAGACTTGCGGAGTCTGTGTCAGAATCATACGCTCGCGCGGCAGCGTGGCGCGAACCTTATTACGGTGCACCTGCTTTACCGTGTCTACGGGAACAATGCCGACAATCGCCGCACCCGATTCGGACGCTTCCGCAATCACTTTCTCAATTAATTCCTGTTCGATAAACGGACGCACCGCGTCGTGAACCGCTACCAGTTGAATATCCTTACCGATACTGGCCAGCGCGTTCTCAACCGATTGCTGGCGCGATTCGCCTCCGGCAACCGTGCGCACAATATTGCCTAGTCCTTCCTTTTGAAACAACTCGTTCGCCCATTGCAAATCGTCCGGGCGCAATGCCACGACAATTTCAGCTACCGATGGCGCCGAAACGAACTTGCGAATGGTGTGAACCAGAATCGGGGAACCGCTAAGCAACATGAACTGCTTGCGGCTGATGCCTTCCTTTTCAGGGGCGGTGCGGCCCATGCGAGTTCCCAGACCCGCGGCCGGAATAATGACAGAGACTTTCACGAATTCTCATCATAGTTTACCGGCGTTACTCGTTGACAAGTTTTAGAAGCCCGCTAGGCTCAGTACTTTGCCAAGCAGTCCGCTTCCGACGGAACTGGAGCCGCTAGATGGGGCAGTACTAGCCGCAGACGACGCCGAGCCCACAGCCGCATGCATAGCTCTTTCGATATCGCCGACATTTGGCAATTGACCAGTCTTAGCAGCCGTTGCGAAGTCTTTCGATAGTGTCGACAACTGGCTAGCCATCGAACTCACGCCATGCGCCTGCGCGGTGGACGAGGCGGCTGCCAGATTTGTAGAAATCTGCTGCGAAACCTGCGCATATTCACTCGGGTTCGATTGCTCCATTTTCTGCAACTCAGCCAGCATCTGCGCGAACGGCGAGAGTTGATTCGAATTGGTGCCACCAATGGACAGATTACTGGTGGAAGAAGTATCGGTGCCCGTACCGCTGCTGGAGTATCCCAGGATGCTCAGCATATGCTGACGGGCAAGATCAGATATGGATGAAACGCTCATGCCGCTCTCATCGCACGTCATCCGCCAACCCTAAGTGATTGAAAATACATGTAATCCCCATCCTACCTGTCAACCTTTTGACGTTTTTCCGCCAGCAAAACGTCAACATGGCTTAAAATAAATAGGCGTACACGCTCGGGGCGGTTAGCTCAGCCGGTTAGAGCGCCTGCCTTACAAGCAGGAGGTCGCAGGTTCGATCCCTGCACCGCCCACCATTAAGCCCGAAATCCCGGTGTCTTGCGTGACGTTCACGAGCTTCTACAAAGAACGTTCAATCGAAGTGCTTACAGGTTGACAAGGATTTCAGTGTCGGAACATTCAGATTCTACATATTAACCACGCCGAGCTATGCGGCGGTCATGATCTCGTCGTCGGGTGGGGCGACGACGAGCAGGACGTTGGCTTTGAAGCGCTCGTCGGGCGGCGGTTGTTAGCGGTGTAAGGGTCTTCTTTTTCTCGTAATTCTGGAAAACGTTCACGCTCAGGAAATGAAGGTTGCTCTGCCCGATTGCTACGAACGACAAAACCAACCAGTTCGTTTCCCCTTGAAGACTCAGCTGTTACTCCGAACTGAAACCGCCCGAGAGAAACGGCGATATTTGGGATGGATTAACCGAGTGATCGCCAGCGATGTCCGCAGCAATCAACTTGCCATGAAAACGTCCGTTTTCAATGAAGACCTCATTGGTGTGCATGCCTGCCACAATTACTCCCGCCAAGTACACGCCTTTCCGCTCGCTCTCCAATGTTTCCGGATTTGTAATCGGCTTTTTTGTCACAGGATCTAAATGAATCCCATGGTGCGCCATGAACTCTAGGTCGGGACGGTAGCCGATCATCGCGAACGTGAAATCGTTTTTAATCGTTACCTCGCCGTTTGGCGTGGAAAGCAAAACGTCGTTGGGCCGAATCTCTTTCACGCTGCTATTGAAGTACATTTTCACTTCGCCGCACTTGATGCGATTTTCAATATTCGGCCTTAGCCAGTATTTGACATTCGACGAAATATGGTCTTCGCGATGGACCATGGTCACTCGTGCGCCTGTCCAGAAGAGTTCCAGCGCGGCGATAACTGCTGAGTTCTTGCCGCCAACAACCAAAACATCGTGATCGTAGTACGGATGCGGCTCACGATAGTAGTGAATGACTTTTTCCAAGTCTTCACCGGGAACGTTTAGGTAGTTAGGAATGTCGTAGTAACCGCTGGCCAGAATGATCTTCTTGGCGCCGTAAGTTCCTTTTTCCGTCGTAACTGTAAACTGTCCATCCGAACCGCTGAAGCCAGTTACCTTTTCATATTGGTGGATATTCAGTTTGTAATGTTCGGCGACACGGCGATAATACTTCAAACCTTCCACCCGGCCTGGTTTCTCGTTCAGCGAGGTCATGGGCAAATCGCCGATTTCCAGTAACTCTGGCGTCGTGAAAAACACCAGATTTATGGGGTAGTTGTAAATGGAGTTCACGACGCAGCCTTTGTCAAAAAGAATCGCATCGATACCGCGCTTCTTCAACTCAATGCCGCATGCGAGTCCGGTAGGGCCAGCGCCAACGATAGCTACGTCGCAGCTAGTCATTTAGAGCAGCGCTCCTACTTTTTCATAAACACTGGCCAGCGCAGCCGGTAAGGCGTTGACATCTTTGCCTGCGCCCTCCGCCCTATCGGGACGGCCGCCGCCCTTGCCGCCAATGGCTTTCGCAAGCTCGCCAATCAGTTTGCCCGCCTGCACCTTCGTTGTCAGGTCCTTGCTCACGGCGCAAATGATGGATATGCTGCCATCATTAACCGCCGCAAGGACAACCACTGCACTGCCCCACTTGTTGCGTAGGGTGTCAACAAGCGTGCGCAGTTGCTTGGAATCCAACCCCTCCAACTTCGCGGAGATGACGGTTGCAGCGTTAAATTTTCGGCCTTCCAGTTTCTCGATCTGGTGGTTTGCCACTTGCGTCTTTAGTTGGTCCACCTGCCGTTCCAACGCACGCTGGTTTTCTACCAACTTATCGATTTGTTCGATAACCGCGGTGTCGGAAACGTGCAAGACCTCGCTGGCTTTGGTGAGTTGGGCCGCGGTGGATTGAAAACGCTGAAGGGAATCGATGCCGGTGATGGCTTCGATTCGCCTAACACCTGCAGAAATGCTTCCTTCGTAAGTAATCTTGAACAGACCGATATCACCGGTTCTGCGGACGTGCGTACCGCCGCACAGTTCGCGGCTGAAATCGGTGATGCTCACGACACGAACGCTGTCACCATACTTTTCACCAAACAAAGCCATTGCGCCGGTGGACAGCGCTTGATCCAGCGGCATGATTTGGGTCTGGACTTCGGCATTATTGAGAACCTGCTGATTCACAATCCATTCCACTTGTTGGATCTCGTCGGTAGTCATGGCTGCATAGTGAAAGAAATCAAAACGTAGGCGGCCTGGCTCGACCACGCTGCCGGCTTGCTTCACATGCGATCCCAATACCTGGCGCAAAGCCGCTTGCAAAAGGTGGGTTGCCGTGTGGTTGCGCATGATGGCGGCGCGCAGATTCTGATCGACAACACCAATCAGTTTGTCGCCGGTCTTAATGGGACGCAGAACGCTGATCTTTGAAACGAATGCCGTGGGAGTTGGTTTGTATTCGCCTTCGACAATCGCTACGCGCTCGCGCGTCTCCGGATCTAACAGCAGACCAGTGTCACCTACTTGTCCACCGGATTCCGCATAAAACGGAGTCACCGGGAAGAACACTTCTGCCGTGCCGGAATCCGCATGCTCAACCGCAGCCTTGTTGGCGATCAATCGACCGACTTCAACGGGAGCTTCCAGTGTCTCGCGGCCCACAAAATCCGACGCAGGCAGCTCTTTATAGACCTCCGCGATGTGCGCCTTGTCGGCGCCTCTCCAGGAAGCTCGCGCTAACGTGCGTTGCTTTTCCATTTCCGCAGCGAAATTCTCGCGGTCAATCGTAAGACCGTGTTCACGAGCCATTTCTTCTTGCTCGTCCAGCGCCAAGCCGTACGTGTCGTACAGCTTGAATGCGGCTGCGCCGGGAAGGATTCCGTTCACTGCGGATTTGGCTTCATCGTTGAAGAAACGTTCGGCGATCTGGAACGTCGTGGCGTAGCGATTTTCTTCCTCGCGGACAACACGCGCCACGCGATCAATGCTTTCCTGCAGTTCCGGATAAGAAGGCTTCATCAGATCGGCTACAAAGCCTGTCAGCTTGTGCAAATACGGTTCAGATGCGCCTGCCAGCCTCCCATTACGCAATGCTCTGCGCATGATCTTGCGCAGCACATAGCCGCGGCCCTCATTCGATGGAATGACGCCATCATGAATTAAGAACGTGGTTGCGCGCGCATGATCGGCGTTAATGCGTAGCGCCGTTTCGGCCCGTTCGTCCGAGTGGCGTTTTACGTGAATTAATTCGGCAGCGCGCTGCACGATAGGCTGAATCAGATCCGTATCGTAGTTGGAGAGAACCCCTTGCAGCACCGCCGCTACCCGTTCCAGCCCCATGCCTGTGTCGATAGACGGGCGCGGAAGCGGAGTCAGTTTGCCGTCTTCGGAACGGTCGAACTGCATGAAGACCAAGTTCCAAATCTCAACGAAGCGCCCACCACCATCCAACGGGAATGCTTCATGCTCCCGCCCCGGAGACGCAGTTCCAGGACCAAGGTCGTAATGGATTTCCGAGCACGGACCGCAAGGTCCGGTTTCGCCCATCTGCCAGAAGTTGTCTTTCTCATCCAGCCGAAAGATGCGATCTTTCGGAACACCCGCCACTTTTTGCCACAATTCTTCCGCCTCGTCGTCCTCGCGAAACACCGTGACATACAGCCTGTCCTTCGCCATCCCATACCAATTCGGGCTCGTCACCAGTTCCCAGGCGAAGGCGATGGCATCTTTCTTGAAATAATCGCCGAAAGAAAAATTACCCAGCATTTCAAAAAACGTGTGGTGCCGCCGCGTGTAGCCAACGTTTTCCAGATCGTTGTGTTTGCCGCCCGCGCGAACGCATTTTTGGGATGTGGTGGCGCGCGAATAATCGCGCTTTTCAAGCCCGAGGAACACTTCCTTGAACTGATTCATGCCCGCATTGGTGAACAGCAGGGTGGGGTCGTTGGTGGGCACGAGCGAGGAACTACGAACCACACGATGGGATTGCCCGGCGAAGTATTGAAGAAACTTCGACCGGATATCATTGCCAGTCATTGTTTCCTTTTAGTTTCGCATCTGGTGCGAATCTGCAAGGAGCTAAGCCAGAACGTTGATTGTTGAACCGGTCGTGGTGGAACTTTGCGGAAGAAATTGGTTTGCGGCCGCTGTTCCCGGCGCCAGAATGCTGTTGTCAACGGCGGCGGTCAAAGGGTCAGTCGTAAGCGTTCCCAATGCCGTGGTGCTAAGTGACGAAGTGTCCGACGTCAGGCCGAACATTGCGTCCACTTCCTGACTGGCAATGGAGGAATTCGCCAATTGCGAAATCTGACTGCTCGATGCGCCCTGAAGAAGTCCGCTGCTGGCGCTTGACGGCAAGAAACCTTGGTTATAAAGATCCTGAACGCCCGCCGAAAGCGAACTTGTACTTGTTGTTGACATATTGTCCTAACAAGGTGCTTATCGGCGGGCGAGCTGCGAGTGTGAATTAGGTTCGAAACTAGTGCGATAAACCGGCCGCGATGAGATCGCGCAACCTATCTAAATCCGCGCCAATGTTTTTGCCCAGGTGTACGCGCAGGGCTCGGCGCTTACGATCAGACAGAACCGAAAAATCTCCGCGCGCCTGAGCGGCCTTCACTATGCCAAATGTGTACTTTTGGCCAGGAACGGGCAGATCTGCCGGTTCGTCGCAGGTGATCTGCAGGAAGACACCGGAATTCGGACCGCCTTTATACGCTTGGCCGGTGCTGTGCAGGAAGCGTGGGCCGAAGCCGAGCACTGTGGCTACGCGCTTGTTCTCAATGATGAGTTTGCGAATCTCCTGCAATTTGTCTTCGTATTCCTGGAACATCGGAATATAGGCCAGCAAGCCAAAATAATCGCCCGGTTGAATGCGGTCGATCTGGGCACGAATCACGCCGCCCAAAGTGCTGGAGCCTTTAGTCAAAGCTGCTGCGTTGGTGGGATCAGTGAAAAGTTTGATGCCGTCCTGATCTACGATGGGGGTTTCGGCAGGCAATGCGCCATCTTTTTCGAACGCGGCGGTCAGATCGCGCGTTACGATTTTGCTGGCTTCCACGTCGGGTTGATTGAACGCATTGATACCAATCAACGAACCGGCCACAGCTGTAGCGATTTCCCATTGGAAAAAGACTTGGCCCAGTTGGTAAAGATCATTCAAGACGATGCGTATCACCGGCTGCCCAGACGCTTCAATCGCGTCCACGACGACATCCAACTGAGGGTTGCTATCGCTGGCAAAACGGATGTAGGCGAAGACACGGTCGTCGCCGTATTTATCCGGTTCAAACGTGGGCTCCCTGTTAACGGGAATCAATCCGTGGCCTTGTTTGCCAGTGGATTCGGCCAGCAATTGTTCCAACCATGCGCCTAGATCGTGAATTGTTTTGGAACAAATCAGCGTTACTTTGTCGCGTTTGAATTTGGTTGCCGCTGTTCCCAGAATCAAGCCCAGTTGCACACCGGGATTTTCCGCCACATCGGGGTTTTTGCAAGCAGTTACCATCTCTGCGGCGCGACTAAGAAATGCAGCGGTATCAAGCCCCATGGCAGCGTTAGGCACCATGCCAAAGTCGGAAAGCGCCGAGAATCGTCCGCCGATCGCCGGCACACCATGGAACAGGGCGCGGAATTTATGGCTGGCGGCGATGCCTTCCATCTTTGAACCTGGATCGGTAACTGCGATGAAATGCCGACCGGCATTATCGCCCACTATTTTCTTCGTCTCATCGAAGAAGTACTGCATGTAGATATTGGGCTCAAGTGTTGTGCCCGACTTACTGGACACGCAAAACAGAGTGCGTGCGGGATCGATCTTGTCGCGCAGCGCTTTTATTTGAACCGGATCTGTCGAATCCAATACGAGAAGTTCCGGCGCATTCTTCTGTTTGCCAAACGTCAGCGCAAACACTTCCGGGCACAGACTGGAACCGCCCATTCCGAGCAGTACAAAGTGTTTAAATCCATCCTCGGCAATTTCCGCCGCGAGAGCTTTAAATTTCGAAAGAGCGCCCAGTTGTTCGTCAACAATCGTCAGCCAGGCCAACCACTTGCTCTCATCATCACCGGTCCAGAGGGACGCATCTTTTGCCCACAACCGATCTGTGTTTTTGCCGGCTTGCCAAGTTTTCTCGGCGGCCTCGTACGCAATCTGCACGGCAGCGGGCAGCGTGTATTCAAAATCGATTAGACCCTGACTATTTGAGCTCATTGTTTTCAATCCCTTTCACTTTTTTAAGCCGGCGAACGTGGCGTTCCTCGTTGCTGAACTTGGCTCCGAGAAAAGCGCCGGTTACATCTTCCGCCATCATTTGACCGATGATCCGCGACCCCAGCACCAAAACGTTCATGTCATCGTGTTCAACGCCTTGATGAGCAGAATAATGGTCGTGACAAAGACCTGCGCGAATACCTTTGAACTTATTAGCCGCAACCGAAACTCCGACGCCGCTTCCGCAAACCAGCAAGCCCCTTTCGGCCTTGCCTGCCAGAATGTCTTGAGCTACTAAGATGGCGTAGTCTGGATAATCGTCAGGCTGGCCAGGAGTGTGGGTACCGACATCATTCACCGTGTGACCTAGCTTTTGCATAAACTCGACCAGCTTTTCTTTCATGTCGTAGCCGGCGTGATCCGCACCAATTGAAATGTTCATGTCTGTTTTGACTGGGTTCTACTAAACTAGACTAACGCTTCCGAACGGCGGAACGCGATACTCGCATTCAAACCTCCGAATGCAAAGGTATTGGACGATGCGACCTGTAACTCGGCCGAAACACAGTGATTCGGCACGATGTTCAGATCGCAGGCTGGGTCTGTGGCGATGAAGTTAGCGGTTGGCGGCGCAATTTGATTTTGCAGTGCTAATACAGTGATGACGCCTTCGATACCGCCGGCCGCTCCGAGGGTGTGTCCATGCATAGATTTGGTTGAACTTATGAGCAATCGGCCGGCATCCTGCTGCCAGATAGACCAGATTGCCTCCGATTCCATAGAGTCGTTTGCCAGCGTTCCTGTTCCATGCGCATTGATGTAATCTACGTTACCGGGTTTAATTCCGGCGTCACGCAAAGCCCACAGCATGGCACGTTTTGGCCCTTCCACCGATGGTTGAGTTATGTGATGGGCATCGGAACTCATGCCGAAACCGATTACCTCCGCCAGAATTTTGGCGCGCCTGGATACCGCATGGTCCCAATTCTCGAGCACCAGCATTCCAGCACCCTCGCCAAGCGATAAACCTCTTCTACCGGCGGAAAATGGACGGCAGACTTCGGGCGATACGACACGCATCGCCTCCCAGGCGCGCAACAGACCCTCCGAAAAGACCGCTTCGCTGCCGCCCGAAATGGCCGCAGTGACTTGGCCCGTTCGAACCATTTGAAACGCCTGACCCAGCGCGTGGTTAGAGGAGGAGCAGGCTGTAGATATTGTGTACACCGGGCCATGGATACCGAATTCCATGGAAATTCGGCTGGCGCCGGCATTCGACATGGTGCGCGGAATAGTTAACGGCGATACACGGGGATTGTTTTCTCTATAAAGGCGCAAATAGCCTTCTTCTTCCGTGAACTGCCCACCAACGCTGGTTCCAGTGATGACCGCAGTACCTTCGGAAAGCACGCTATTGCCGCTGAGTCCACTTTGATGAATGGCTTCGCGGGCGGCAACCACGCCCATTTGTGCGAAGCGCTCCAACATGATCAAATCTTTTTCGGTGAAATGTTGCAGCGCATCGAAGGTCGATGCTTCTGCGCCGACGGAGAACTTGTAGGCGGGACTTCCGGGATCGAGCAAAGGCCGAATGCCGCAATCTCCGGCGACGATTCTCGGCCAGACTTCAGCGACGTTGTTACCCAAGGCGCAGAGCAGACCTGTGCCTGTCACCGCAACCCGGTTCAAGCGGCTCCGGGGGGCGGCGCATCGGTCTGCTTCTCCAACAGCAGTTTGTGAACGCCTTCCACTACTTGACGAATGCTTTTCAGGTTCTGCACGCCTTCATCGGGAATGTTCACGCCGAATTCATTTTCCAACGCAAAGATGATGTTGATTCCGTCCAGAGAGTCGATCTTCAGTTCCTCGAACGTGCTGTCGATTGAAAGCGTTTCAGGTGGTATCCGCTGCGTCTTTGCGATTACCGCCATAACCTTGGCCGCTAGAGCGTCCATGTTGACCAGATCTTGCATTCCAAACAATGTTATCGCCACAGCCCTACCGGACATAGCCCGGCGGTAAAATCTGGGCGGTTAGCAAGGGATCTGGAATTGGCTCTTTGCGCTCCATCACGATGGGCACAACACCCGCCCAAATAGGCAGTTCATAATCTTCGGCGTCGTCTTTCGGAGGCCCGGTGCGCACTTTGGCCGACGCTTCCTCTATTTCGAATGCCAAAACACTGGTGGCCTTCAGTTCTTTTGGCGCAGGAGGACGCACATCGGCCCAACGGCCGGCAATTACTTGTTCGGACACGCAGCGAAGCGCCTCCGCCTTTGCCGCATCATCCTGGATCTTGCGCGCGGTTCCGAAGGCAACCACTGACCGGTAGTTCATTGAGTGATGAAAGGCCGAACGAGCAAGCACTAATCCATCTACCAATGTCACCGTTACGCAGGCGGCGATACCGTGCTCCAGTTCGCGCAGCATGCGGCTGGCGGCAGACCCGTGGAGGAAGAGAGTCTGATCTTTGCGGCCGAACAAGGTTGGAATGACGAACGGCTGCCCGTCGATGGCAAACCCGACATGCGCCAGGAACGCGGAATCCAAAATGGCGCAGATATCTTTCCACTCATTAGAACCGCGCGCAGGGAGACGCCGGACCTTTGTTCTATCGGTAACTTGCATGCGATTAGTTTTAGTGTACGGGTTTGGCCGGTCAACCGGCATAGCGAGCAATCAAATGCTCGATGTAGGTGACATATGCGCTGGCTAAGCCTTCGTTTGTGACGCTCAGATGGTTCTCGGCATTCATGGTTGCGTTGCGCGAAAAGTTGAAGCTACCGGTGGTCACAGTGTTGTCAATTACGGCGACCTTGTTGTGCATGTAATCGTGAACGGCAGACGGCGAGTACGGTGTGGACACTTTACTGGAGAAGCCTTGGGTGACTTGGTGAAACAGTGCGACGCGGGCGCCGCCGTGCGGGTTTTGGGCGATCTGATCCAAAGCCGATTGCATTTGCGTGCGATCATAAACGCCCGTTACCGGGATGCCGCTTTCGATGACGTCGTGGATGGCTGCCAGAATCGTCGCCGAAGTAATGAGCATGGAGGCAATGAACACACGGCTTTTGGCGTTGCGGATCTGGTCGGCAATAGTGGAATCGATTTGCGGGCCTTGTCCGGGTGAGAAATTCACTTCCAGTTCGGCTTGAGAATCTTCCTCGCCCACCATGATGAAGCCGTTGTCATTCAGCCCGGTACCATCGATGGAGCCGTGCTGGTACATCTCTTCGAAATCGTTCGCATAGTAGCCGGCGAGTTGTCCGGATTGCACGATGATGACGTTGTTTTCCTGCTTGGTCCAGGCATCATCAGAGAAGTTCAGCGACCCCATCCAAACTCCACCATCGACACTGAACGCATCGCGCACAATGTACTTGTCATGCATGAGACGCAGGCCGGCATTAATGGGCTTAATGTCTATGCCGGTGACACCGTGCAGCTTGGCCAGAAAGTCGGCATTGCCTGCAGGAGCAGGATCGGCCGACTGTTCGTTGAACGAGGATTGGTCGTCTGCGGTATGGCCCGCATCATAGCCAATCTTCACGTGAACGCCGCGTGCGGCTGCGTTGCGCAATGAATCGAGGACGATGGTTGCCGCTTGCGGATCTTGAACGCGAATATCGTATGCCGCTAGTCGAATACTCTTTTTGGCTTGACTCACAAAGGCAGCGAAGCGGTTCGCCACGTTGGTCATTTGCGCAGATGGATTGTCGGATTGTTCTAGCAGCAAATAGTCAATTTGCGGCGGTATCGGATTAGGCATCAGCCTGAGACTATCAGAGCGACTAATCCGACGAATCGTCGCCGACCTTCAAGACCGATAAGAAGGCTTCCTGTGGTATTTCGACGCGGCCTACGCGTTTCATGCGGCGCTTACCTTCCTTCTGCTTCTCGAGCAGCTTGCGCTTACGCGATATGTCGCCGCCATAGCATTTGGCCAGAACGTTTTTACGCAACGCCGATATGGTTTCGCGCGAAATAACTTTGTTACCGATAGCTGCCTGCAGAGGGATTTCGAACATCTGCCGCGGAATCAGCTTACGCAGACGTTCGATGAGAGCCTTGCCGCGCTCATAGGCGAACTCGCGGTGGACAATCATGGACAGCGCATCCACGGGCTCGCCGGCCACCAGGACATCCAACTTCACCATGGGCGAGACGCGGTAGCCGGACAAGTGGTAATCGAGCGAAGCGTAGCCTTTCGATGCCGATTTCAAGCGGTCATAGAAATCCAACACGATCTCATTCAAGGGCAATTCGTACAGCAACATGACGCGGCCGCCGCCAATATATTCGAACTTCTTTTGCTGTCCGCGCTTCTCTTCCACCAGCTTGAGAATCTCGCCCAAGTACTCTTCGCGCGTGATGACGGTAGCGTCGATGATCGGCTCTTCGATCTGTTGGATGAAGGAGGGATCAGGCATCTTTTGCGGGTTGTTGACTTCGATGATGTCTCCGCCGGTTAGCGTCACTTTGTAGCGGACGTTGGGAGCGGTGGTGATGAGATCGATTTGAAATTCGCGCTCCAGACGTTCCTGAATGATCTCCAAGTGGAGCAAGCCGAGAAATCCGCAACGAAACCCAAAGCCCAGCGCAACGGAACTTTCCGGTTCAAAGCTAAAGGCACTGTCGTTGAGGCGCAGCTTTTCGAGCGCGTCGCGCAGCACTCCATGCTCGTGCGATTCGACCGGATATAAGCCTGCGAACACCATGGGCTTGATCTCTTGAAAGCCAGGCAACGGCTCAAGAGCCAAGTTGCCTTCATCCATGATGGTGTCGCCGATCTTGGCGTCTGCAACGGTTTTGATATTGGCGAAGATGAAACCCGCTTCGCCCGCGCCTAGTTCGTCGCACGGAACAGGCTTGGGCGATTGGTAGCCCACGCCATCCACTTCGAAGGTTCGGCCATTGGAATACAGGCGAATCTTCTGACCTTTACGCAGAGTGCCGTCCACGATGCGAGTGAGAATGATGACGCCGCGATAAGGATCAAACCAGGAATCGAAGATGAGCGCGCGCAACGGTGCGGCCGGATCGCCTTTAGGCGCGGGCACTTTCTTTACTATTTCTTCCAGCGTCTCTTTGATGCCGATGCCGTTCTTGGCGCTAACTAACACGGCTTCGGTAGCGTCCAAGCCAATAACCTGTTCAATTTGCTCGCGGATACGTTCCGGCTCCGCCGACGGCAGATCAATCTTGTTGATTACCGGAATGATTTCCAAGTTGTTATGGATTGCCAGATAAGTGTTGGCCAGCGTCTGGGCTTCTACACCTTGAGAAGCGTCAACAACTAAAAGGGTTCCTTCGCACGCTTGGAGACTGCGCGAGACTTCGTAGGTGAAGTCAACGTGACCCGGTGTGTCGATCAAGTTGAGTTCGTACATGTTGCCGTCGTCGGCCTTGTAGTTGAGGCGCACGGCGTGGGCTTTGATCGTGATGCCGCGCTCTCTCTCCAGGTCCATTGTGTCCAGCACCTGGGCCATCATCTCGCGCGACGACAACGCTCCGGTGAACTCCAGCAGCCGATCTGCCAATGTAGATTTACCGTGGTCGATGTGCGCAATGATGGAGAAATTACGAATAAAGCGGGGATCCATTGTTGCGGTAAACTGTAAGGTTTAAACCGAATTATCCCATAGCGCGCGGTCTTCACAGTGCTTTGAGTGCGCGCTTTATCAAATGTCTTATCAAACATTCCAGGGTTCTCTTGATGCGTCGAGGCTACGCATTGGCGTCATTGTCAGCCGGTTCAACGAATTCATAACCGAACAACTGGTGGCTGGTGCATTAGCTGTTTTGGAGAAGCATGGGTGTCCCCACGAGAACATACTTTTTGTGAAGGTACCGGGGGCGTGGGAACTGGCGATTGCAGCTAAACATCTGGCCGGTTCGTGCGACGCTATCGTTGCGCTGGGCGCGGTGGTGCGGGGCGACACTCCGCATTTTGACTTCGTCGCAGGCGGCGCGACGGATGGCTTGAACCGCGTTAGCTTGGACACGGGCGTGCCAATCGCTTTCGGCGTTTTGACTACCGACACGATGCAGCAAGCCATGGATCGCGCCGGGGGTAAAAGCGGCAACAAAGGCGCAGAGGCCGCCGAGGTGGCGATTGAACTTGCCAATCTGATTCACAGTTTGAAAGGCCACATCTAAATGTCTGCCGCCCGTCATCGGTCGAGAAAACGCGCGTTGCAAGTGCTGTTCAACTGGGACATGCGCCGCGAGACTGTGGATTCCGCGATTTCGCATTACTATTTGACTCTGCATTCGGACGATCCTGATGATAGCGACGATGCGCCGCCGCTGAAACCCGATCCGTTCATGGAACAGCTTGTGCGCGGGACGGTAGCGCAAATGCCAGAGATCGACAAAGAGATTGAGTCCAAAGCCAAGAACTGGCGGCTGGAGCGGATGCCCGCGGTGGACCGCAATATTCTCCGGCTGGCGATTTTCGAGATAAACACAAACGACCTTCCGAGGCCGGTGATTATTGATGAAGCGATTGAGCTGACGAAGCAGTTTTCCGGCGATGAGGCGGTTCCGTTTGTGAATGGTGTCTTGGACGCGGTTTGCCGGACATAATTCGACCTTGAAGCGACACGTTTGGCGTTGCGGAACGGCCTCTAGGCGGTGCAAACAAGCTCTTTTGCTGCGGAAGCTGTTTGAACAACGGGTTGCGTGGGCTTTTGCGCCTTTTCATTTCGCTGTTTGATCGCTTCTTGCTTGAGGCGGAGGGCTTCCATGCGAGCGGCGTGGAGTTCGGCTTTCTGTTTTTGCGATTCGAACCGAATTTGCGCTTGCAGGGCGCGGCGTTCGGCTACGGCGGCGGCGGTTTCCTGGCGGAGATGGAAGTTGCGCAGGCGCATTAGTTCGGAGAGTGATTTGCTGAAGCCCCGCGAGTGGGTGGTGTGATAGCGCATGTAGAGAGCGAAGTCTTTGCGTTCTTCGACGGCGATTTGTTCGCCGACTTCGGCCAGGATTTGGGATTGGAGGCGGAGGGCTCGGTCACTGAGCCAGGAGTGAACGGCCAGGCGCGTGACGAGTTCTTCTTCGGTGGCGGTGGTGGGGGTCCAGTCTTGGTGGAACCTGGCGAGTTGGCGGTCGAAGGCGGATTGGTCTTCGGTAGGCAGGACTTTGAAGTTGGGGTTGGGGAGAGCGGTTAGTCCGTGCGTAGTGTGGTTGCGGGAGGCGATGGCTTTTCCTTCGTCCGAGGTGGGACCGGTGGATAGGGCGGCGTTGGCTCGATTGGCAGCGAGTTGGGCTTCGGAGACTGAGGTCTCCGTGGTTGGGTTGAGCTTGGCGGCTTTGCGGGCGGCTTTGACTGCTTTGCGTTGTGCGGCGCGGCGGATGGATCGGTCGGTCATTTGTTTGGGCTCCTGGTGTTTAGAAATGCAAAAGCCCGCTGCCAGGTTTTCGCCTGTAGCGGGCTTACAAGACCATTATAAAGGGCTGTTACCAAATCTTGGGGGGCGAAGGAAAGGTTTTCCACAGGGTAAACGTTTGAGCAGATTGATACATTAAAAATATTTTACTATTGTGACCGCTTTTCCTTCGCCCCTCGTCATCCCACACCGCCAATGAATCGCCATTCAGCGCCAAATGCGGAGGAAGCAGCCCTAGCTCGAACAGTTGGGCAGCGTCTTTCGCGATATAGAGGGCCGGGCGAAATCATTGCTGGTTCGGGTTGTCGATGCCGAGCAGGAGCAACCGCTTGAACTGCCGGCATGTGCCGTTGCTCTTCTCATGGATATCCTGGACGCCATGGCCGCCGGGCGCGGAGTTTCCATCATTCCGGAGAATGCCGAGCTAATCACGGTTCAGGCGGCCGCGATCCTGAATGTTTCTCGTCCCTACTTCATCAAGCTTCTGGCAGAGCGCGCCATCCCGCATCGCAAAGTTGGGAGGCATAGACGAATACTGATGGAAGATGTCATGAATTATAAAAACCGAATCAATCGGGCACGAGAGGCCGTTCTCGACCAGTTGGCCGCCGACGCCCTGGAAAACGATATGGGTTATGGCAATCCATGATCCATTCGGCGCTGCTTGACGCCAACATAATCTATCCTGCGCCGGTGCGTGAGCTGTTTCTGCAGCTGGCCGTAAGCGACGTATTCAAGGCGAAATGGACAGCGGATATTCACCAGGAGTGGATTGATGCGCTGCAGCGAAATGAGCCGCATCGTGACCGCGCAGCTTAAGCGCTGCCTTACCACATAAAACGTTCACCTTGATCAGAGGTTTGTTTATAAGCTTCGGAATGGCACATGTTGAGGGAATAAGATGGCAGCAAATGCGACAGCTTTTTGTTGGACTCATCTTTTGGAGCTTGTTTAGACCAGCCTATGCACAGATCGGGTTCTGGGCTCCGGTTGTACCTCCGCGAGCGCACTATCGCATTGCATGCGCGTTCGACACGAACACCTCTGTACTTCAAGGTAGCGAGCAGATTGTGTTTCGGAATACGACGTCGCGTCCCATGGACCGGCTGGCCTTGGATTGGAGTATTGATTCAGATAAGACGGTGAGCGCGGTGGTGAACGGAGTTCCTGCGGCGCTGCTGGTAGCTTCTGGGCAGAAGAAGGTCTCGGGACCACTGCTGCTACAGCTGCCGGAGCCACTGAAGCCTGGGGCATCACTCGAGCTGATGCTGGAATTCAGCAATGCCTATAAGGGGGACTTCGACCCGGCTCGTGGCGTCCTGTTGCAGGCGTGGTATCCGAAACTCTGGTGGGGCTTCGGAACGCATGACGACTATGCGGTGCGAATGAAGGTTCCTGCTGGTTGGGGCGTGGTGACTAGCGGTGTGTTTGACTCGGGCGTTTGGGCTGGGAAGGACATTCGTGATTTTGCCGCCATGATTCTCAATGAAAAGCAATACTCGGTTGAGCACGCGCAAGTGGGAGACGTTCAGGTTGCAGCCGTTCACACGGCAGGGGGCGCGAAGTGCGCGCAATTGGTGCTGCAAACGGCAGTAGACGCGATTGGTTTTTATCGAGATCGATTTGGTTTCTATCCACAAAAATCCCTGACTATCATTCCGGGCACGGATTATCCGGCGGGTGGTTATCCGGTGGCCACGGCGATGGTGGCCATCCATGGCGAAGAACAGATGGGAAAGAAGCCGGAGGCTCACTTCCGGTGGATCATCGCGCACGAGATTGGGCATATGTACTGGTCGGAATATGTACTTGCCCAAGGAGAGGCATCACTGAACTGGCTAATGATTGGTTTGGGTATTTTCGCTGACCGCGAGTACCGGCGTGCGCATGGTATCGCGACGCCGGTTGGCAATCTGCCGGCAGGGTATATCAACGGCATGAAGGAGGGGATCGACACGACGATGGATCTGACACCCCAGCAGGAGGAGCTCATCGATTGGGACTTCAACAACGTGGTGGAGCATGGCAAAAGTAGCGCGATGATGGATGCGCTGGAATCAACGATCGGCGCTGCGGCGTTTGACCGAGCCTATCGCCGGTGTTTGGGCGACTTTAACGGGCGGCGGCTGAGCTGGCAGGCGTTCGAAAAGATCTGTGAAGAGGAGAGCGACGAGGACCTTGGCTGGTTCTTTGAGAGCTGGGTACGCAGCAACGATTACGCCAGTTATCGAGTTGGTAAGCGAGAGTCGAATGAGACCTCCGCCGGATGGAACACCGAGGTGGAAGTTGTCTCGAATGGGACGCGTCTGCAGCGGGTACCGTTAGTTGCGACATTTGAGGATGGCTCGGAGCAGACGCAGCGCACGGATCGGCTTGCAGCCTTCAGCCGCGTGGTTTTCGAAAGTAAGTCACGGCTGAAAGAAGTTAAGTTAGATCCACAGAACGCTTTGTGGATGCCGGATTCGCCGCCACCACTGAGCGCCAGTGACTTGCAGCGCAAGATCAACGGGATGAGTCTGACGGGCTCGGGAGACGAAGCCTTGGCACTGTTACCCCGTGCCCGCGAGCTTCGAATTGCGGCATCAAGCTCATGGCTTGCCTTAGGGCTCATGCTTTATGACGGAGCCCATTACGTGGAGGCGTTGGAGTGTTTCCAGAAAGGGCTGGAAACGACCACAGATGGCAATTTCAAGTTTCTGACGCTGGTGTGGCAGGGGCAATTGCTGGATTTGATGGGAAAGCGGGGCGCGGCAATAGAAGCTTATCGTGCCGCACAGGCCACAGGTTCCACGTCTGTGTTTCGGCATGACCAGTATAAGTTGCAGATCGATCAAAAGTGGGTACAGGAGCGACTCAAGACACCGTTCAAACGGGAATAGCAGATGGAGTTTTGATCAGCATCCTTAGCTGATGTTGCGCGTGATAGGATCAGCAGCGATTGTGACAGGCTTATCAATTTCGATGGTGATTGCTTGGGCGGTGTTTGTGACCGTTTGGGTGATTGGCGCGTTTTCGACGAAGCGTACCGTGCGGCGACAGTCGTTCGGGCAGCAATTGCGTTTGTTTCCGATACCGTTGCTCGTATGTTGCGTCTTGTTCGTGGTCATTCAGTATTTCGGGATCGCAGATCGGCGATTCGTTCCGAGGCTAGAAGTTTATTCGTGGATTGGCCTTGTGATGACGATCACAGGCTTCGCGTTTGCCATTTGGGCGCGCGTGAAGCTGGGTCGCAATTGGAGCGGCACAGTGACAGTGAAGCAGGACCATGAATTGATTCGCACCGGCCCGTATGCGCTGGTGCGGCACCCCATCTATTCGGGCATTACATTTGCGGTGATCGGTACAGTGATCTTCATCGGCGAGGTGCGGGGTTTGGTTTGGATTGCGGCGGTGGTAGCCGGACTCATTCTAAAACTGCGTACAGAAGAGAAGTTTATGACGGAACAGTTCGGCTCGGTGTATACAGATTACCGGCAAAAGACGAAAGCGCTTGTGCCGTTCGTTTGGTAACAGAGAATATTGCCCGCCAACGGCACGACATCTACTAGAAACTTTTAAATCGTACAATTGGTAGTTACCACTGTATTTCCTCGTTAGCAATCGTTAAGTGCGACCACGGGTGTCATGCCGATAGTCAGTCAATCAATTTTTTCATGCGAGCCACAAAAATAGTTGCCACTCTTGGCCCGTCTACCGATCCGGAACCGGTCATGCGTAGTTTTTTTGAAACCGGAGTTGACGTTTTTCGTTTGAATGCGTCGCACGGCACTCAGGATGATCATGCGTGCCGCATTAAGAAAGTTCGGGAGCTGTCCGCTGAGTTTGGTTACCATGCCGGAATTCTGCTGGACTTGCAAGGACCAAAAATCCGACTAGGGACTTTCAAGGATGGTCCGGAATTTCTTGCGCCGGATTCGATATTTACTATCACAACCGTGAAGACGGAAGGGACGGCCGAGATTGCATCGACAACTTATCCCGAGTTTGCGAACGATGTGAAACCTGGGGACTCGGTTTTGCTGGCAGACGGCGCCATTCAACTTCGCGTGTTGGAATCGAATGGGATTGCGGCGAAGTGCCGTGTGTTGGTTGGCGGCATGATTAGCGACCGGAAGGGAATTAATCTGCCGGGGGTTCAGATTAGCACGCCTTCGTTATCGAAGAAAGATATTGCCGACGCACATTTCGGCGTTGCGCAGGGAGTAGATTTTTTTGCGCTGTCGTTTGTGCGGCAGGGGCGGGATGTGCTGCGGCTACGCCACCTGTTAGAGGAGCAAGACGCGAAGCAGCCGATTATCGCGAAAATTGAGAAGCCCGAAGGCTATCAGAACCTGGATTCGGTTTTGCAAGAATGCGATGGCGTGATGGTGGCGCGGGGCGACCTTGGCGTGGAGATGGCGCTGGAGAAAGTACCCGCCATTCAGAAAGACATTATCGATAAGGCTCGCGCACGCGGTAAGTTTGTGATTACAGCTACGCAGATGTTGGAGAGCATGGTGGAGAATCCCTTGCCGACGCGCGCTGAAGTGAGCGATGTGGCAAATGCGATTCACGATGGCACCAGCGCGGTGATGTTATCGGCAGAAACTTCCGCAGGCAAACACCCAATTGAAGCCGTGCAAGTGATGAGCAGGATTGCGATTGAAACCGAGGCGGCGATCCGGCGAAAAGGATATCCGGACAGTTGGAGCAAAGACGAGCAGGAGATTCCAGAAATCATTGCGGACGCGGCATATCATTGCGCGCGTACCGCAGGTGTGGTCGCGCTGGCGGTGGGAACAACCACGGGGTCATCGGCGCGACTACTGGCGCGCTACCACCCACCGGTCCCCATTTATGCATTTACATCGAACGAGCAGGTGGCGCGGCAATTGTCGATTGTTTATGGCGTGCGGGGAATTCACTGCGCTGACGCCACATCGACCGATGCGATGTTGCAGATGATGGAGACCACGCTGGTGGAGAATAAGTACGCCGTACCAGGCGAAAAAATTGTTTTCATGGCTGGCCAGCCGGTGGGTTTGCGCGGTTCGACAAATATGCTGAAACTGCACAGCATAGCGCGCATCCCAAGGAAGAGTTGAAGCTGAATGTACGATTCGATTTTGCTGGTTTCGTTCGGCGGTCCTGAAAAGCCGGAGGACGTGATGCCCTTTCTTGAGAATGTGACGCGCGGGCGAGGCATTCCCAGGGAGCGTTTGGTGGAAGTTGCGGAACATTATTACCACTTTGGCGGCAAGAGCCCGATTAACGATCAATGCCGGGAATTAATGGCGGCGCTGCGACCCGAACTGGGCGCGAACGGTATTGATTTGCCAATTTATTGGGGCAACCGCAACTGGTATCCGTTTCTTGGGGATACACTGCGGCAGATGCGCGACGACGGAAAGAAGCATGCGTTAGCGCTGATTACTTCGGCGTACAGTTCGTATTCGGGTTGCCGTCAATATAGAGAGAATATTGCGGCTTGCCAGGCGGAGATTGGAAAGGGTGCGCCGCAGGTAGATAAGATTCGAGTCTTCTACAATCATCCGGGCTTTATTGAAGCGATGACGGATCGTATTCAAAGCGCTTTGAAGCAATTTCCGGAGAGCGCGCGCGGGGCGATTCATTTTGTGGCGACGGCGCATAGCATTCCCTGCGCGGTAGCGGATTCGAGCGATTACGTAAAGCAGTTACGTGAGAATTTGCGTCTTTTGCGTGAGGCTACAGGTTTGGCGGCCGGTGAACTGGTTTATCAGAGCCGCAGCGGGGCAGCGAATCAACCTTGGCTTGAGCCGGACATTCTGGACCATATCCGGCAGTTGCATGCGCAGGGCGTGAAGAATCTTTTAGTTGCGCCGATTGGGTTTATTTCCGATCATCTGGAAGTGCTGTATGACTTGGACACGGAAGCGAAGGCACTGTGCGACGGGCTGGGTATGCATATGGTGCGCGTGCCGACAGCGGGTAACCATCCGGCATTTATTCGAATGCTGGGGCAGCTTATCAGCGAACGCATTTCCGATGAACCGAAGCTAGCAATTGGTCTTTATCCGCCTAACCACGACGTTTGTCCGGCCGATTGTTGCCCTGCTCCGCAGCGCCCGGCGCGTCCTCCACAAAGTGGCGGTAGACCTCACGCTTCGGCAGGCCCATCTGCTTCGCGACCGACTTAATAGCTTCCATTCTTTCGACGCCCTGTTGTTCGAGCAGCTCCACGGCGGCTTTGGGGTCGCCTTCAAGGACAACTTCCGGTGCGCCGTTGATGACGAGCGTGATTTCGCCTTTAACGCTTTCCCGGGCGGCCAGTTTTTCGCAAATTTCGGCGGCGGTGCCGCGCAGGAATTCTTCGTGAATTTTGGTAAGTTCGCGCGCCAGGACGATTTTGCGTTGTGGGAGCACGGCGGTGAAATCCTTGAGAGATTCGATAATGCGGTGCGGACTTTCGTAGGCGATAGTGGTTTCGGGACGAGTTTTTAGGTCTTCGAAAAGCAAGTGGCGAGCGTGGGTTTTGTGTGGCAGGAAGCCGATGAAGCGGAACTGATCGACAGGCAGGCCCGAAGCGGCGAGGGCGGTTAGGGCAGCGGAGGCTCCGGGTAAGGGAACAACCGGGAAGCCGGCGTCAATGGCGGCTACGACGACGCGATAGCCGGGATCGGAAATCAAGGGAGTTCCGGCGTCGGTGACGAGTGCTATGGATTCGCCGCGCTGGAGACGTTCGACAATTTCGGCTGCGCGACTGGCTTCGTTATGTTCGTGGTAGCTGATTAGCGGCTTGCGAATTTGGAAATGTTCCAGCAGTTTGGAGGTTTGACGCGTGTCTTCACAAGCGACAGCGTTGACAGTTTCGCGGAGCACATTCAAGGCTCGCAGAGTAATGTCTTCTAAGTTGCCAATGGGGGTTGCGACTAGATAAAGAGCGGCGGCCAAACACTATTGAGTGTATCGTCAATAGTAAGGCCCGGTTCGCGGGCATCACTTTCAAGGGCATGGCAAAACGACGACAGACCGGAACATTAGAACCACTGTATATTCGGTGGATTCCGGAGACGTGTCCGTACGCGTTGGAAATGCGTTTGGACTTGATTAGCCGGCTGCGGCCGGAACTGGACAAGGCGGAGGCGCAAGGCGTTGAGTTAGGCGGAGTGTTTGTGGGCGCGCTTCCGAGGCAGGATGCGCCGACGCTGCGATTGGACGATTTGATTATTGTGCCCGGCAGTCCGCAGCCGGAAACGAAACGGCCGAAAGAATTCACGCTGGAATCGGAGCAACTGAAGCGGCTGGCGGTATTGGCGGCGGAAGCAAATTCAACGGGAAGAGATATTGTTGGATTCTTTCGCAGCCACTTGCGCGGCGAACCGATTACGCTTACCGTGGCTGACCGTGCGATGGTTGCGCCGCAATTTCCGGGCGGCATTTATTCCTATTTGTTAATTGGCCCGGGCGGCGAATCGCCACGCGAGGGCCTTTTCTTTTTGGCAATGGACGGGCAGCTTTCCGCTACGCCCGCTTCATCGCCATTCATTTTCGAAGAGAAGGCATTTCAATCTCTTCCAGAGGTGCCTTCGGAAGCCGTTGGGGATCTTGGGGACTTTGATTTTGAGCGGACACCGCCACGACGCCCATTGCCCTGGCCGGCGATTTTGAGTTTGGCGTTAGTGCTGTTCCTCATCTGTACGTGGGCGCTGGGCAGCCGCATTTCGCAAATGTTCCGGCCAGCTTCGAATCAAGTAGATTTGGCGGCGGTGCGCTTTGGCAACAATTTGAAAATCACTTGGGACAACGGCGCTCCGGTGTTTGATAACGCGTTAGGCGCAACGCTGGTAATTCAGGATGGGAAGGTGCATCGTGAAGTGAAGCTTGACACGAACGACCTTAGGTTGGGCCAAGTCTCGTATGAGAGACAGACTAAGAAAGTATATGTAGTGATGACGCTTGACTCGCCTGGAAACAAAGTGCCGGTGCAGACGTTTGACTGGACTGGCGAGTAGACGCGCTAGGCCACGAGTGCGTCGATGACGTTTCCAGCGACATCGGTTAAGCGGAAATCGCGGCCTTGGAAGCGATAGGTCAATTTCGTGTGATCAATGCCCATCTGATGCAAGATGGTTGCGTGCAGATCGTGAACGTCAACGGCATCGGTGGCGATGTTATAGCCTAATTCGTCCGTCTGGCCGTGCAGATAACCACGTTTGAAACCGCCGCCCGCGACCCACATGGTGAAGGCGCGAGGATGATGATCGCGACCGAGAAACTTGGAATTGTTTCTGGCTTCATTCATGGGAGTTCGACCGAATTCGCCGCCCCAAACGACGATGGTGCTGTCCAGCAATCCTCGTTGTTTGAGATCTTGAATCAAGGCGGCGGCGGCTTGGTCGGTCTCTTCGCAGAGCGAAGGCAAGACGATTGACAATGTCATCGTGACTGGAGGTGCCGTGATTATCCCAGCCGCGATGATAAAGCTGAACAAAGCGAACGCCGCGTTGCACAAGACGACGCGCGAGCAAGCAGTTGTTTGCAAACGATTTTTTGCCGGGCTGAGTTCCGTACAGATCGTGAATGGATTGCGGTTCTTTGGAGATATCGGCCAGATCAGGCACGCTGGTTTGCATCTTATACGCCATTTCGTAAGAGGCAATGCGCGTGGCAATTTCGGGATCGCCATTGCCGGCCAGGTGTTCTTCGTTCAGCTTTCGTAGCAAATCCAACGATTCGCGGCGCGCTTGCGGAGAGACGCCTTCGGGGTTGGTGAGGAACAGCACGGGATCACCTTGCGAGCGAAACTCAACGCCCTGATAGGTGGATGGAAGAAAACCGCTACCCCAGCAGGCCTTGCCGCCATCGGGTTGATTTTCGCCCGAGATAAGCACTACGAAACCGGGAAGATCTTTGCATTCGCTACCCAGGCCATACGTAAGCCAGGCACCCATGCTGGGGCGACCAATAATCTGGAAGCCGGTGTTCATGAAAATTTGCGCGGGAGCGTGATTGAACTGCGTGGTGTGGAGGGATCGGATGATGGTGATATCGTTCGCGACGCCTTGCAAATGCGGCAACAACTCTGAGATTTCGGCGCCGGATTCGCCGCAGCGCTTGAATTCATAAGGAGAGCCGAGCAGTTTTGGCGTGCCCTTGATAAAGGCGAAGCGTTCGCCGCTGGTCAGTTCCTTGGGAACGTTTTGGCCGTCATATTTTTGCAGGATTGGCTTGGGGTCCAAAAGATCTACTTGGGAGGGCGCACCGGCCATGAACAAGAAGATGACGGATTTCGCTTTTGGCTTGGGAGCGACGGTTTCGGCGGCTAGCAGTTTGTCGTTCAACAAGCCGCCTAGAGCGGCACTGCCGACACCGAAGCCCACTTGGCGGAAGAAGTGTCTGCGGGTGGCGGCTTTTAGTAGTTCGCGATCGATTTCGGCTTGCATGTTTTAGTTATTCCTTTGTGATCGCTTCATCCGAATTTAGCAATACGTTCGAAACCATGGACCAAGCGGCTAATTCCGCTGGATTGTTGTCTTGCGTGCCAATTACTTTGTTAGCCGATGCAAGGTTATCTGCAAATTCACGCTGCTGGCTGGCATAGAACTCGGTCACCTCTTTTAACTCCGATGGCGATGGATTTCTGCCGGTTGTGAGCAGGAATCCATAGCGGATGCGGTCGGCAATGGATGTGCCGCCTTCGGCGATGATGCGCTTTGCCATGGCTCGTGCGGCGCCGAAGAAATACGGATCGTTCAGACTGGTGAGAGCCTGCAACGGAGTGTTGGTGCGCACGCGACGAACGGTGCAGAATTCGCGGCTAGGGGCATCGTAAGTTACGAGGCTCGGATAGGGCGCGCTGCGGCGAATCATAGTGTAAATAGAGCGGCGACGAGTGTCTTCGTTTTTACTTTCGATCCACTTATCGTTTGAATAGGGGATGTCCCAAACACCTTCAGGCTGATAGGGAAACACAGGCGGCCCATACATCTTGTCGCTAAGCAAGCCACTTTCCGCTAGTGCTATGTCGTGTACAAATTCGGCATCTACTCGAAATCTTGGTCCGTGGGCGTATAGCTTGTTGTAGGGATCACGGGCTTGTAAGTCGGGAGTAACTCGCGAGTCTTGGCGATAGGTGGCGGAGGTGACCATCAGGCGCTGGATCTTTTTTGGACTCCAGCCATTTTGCATGAATTCGGTGGCGAGCCAGTCCAACAGCTCAGGATGGGAGGGGCGGTCACCCTGGCTGCCAAAATCCTCGGCGGTCTCGACGATGCCTCGGCCGAAGATGGCTTCCCAATAGTGATTCACGGTGACGCGCGCAGTGAGAGGATTATCAGGGCTGACCAACCATTCGGCCAAACCCAAGCGGTTGGGCATGACGTCTTTTGGAAGTGGATTGAGGGCAGAGGGAACATCGGCGTAAACCAGTTCGCCCGGGCTAGTGAAGGTGCCACGTTCCCGAATGAAAGCGGCGGGTCGGACAAATGTTGGCTGTTCGCCCATCACCATGGTGGTAACAATGCCGAGATCATCCTTTTGCTTTTGCAACGCGGCAATCTGTTTGCGAGTGTCGTCGAGCAAGGGAGAGACTGCGCGATACACGGCTGCAATCTGCGTTTTTTGCTCCCCGGTTCTTTTTTCGGCTGGCACATCCAATAGCGGTCTGACAGCGGCAGGCACCTTCGCAATAAAACCGGGCGTTGCGATGGTAGTGGTGGAAAGGCGGAAATGGCCGATGTTGCGTGAGGTGCGGCGCATTTCGTGGCGCATTGTGATGGTGAATTTGCCGGCAGGGATGGGCGTGGTTGGGACGAGGACAACTTGTCTGGCAATAGAGCCTTCGTCTTCTTTAATTGCCCAGCCAGCCAGATCGCCTTTCCGCTTGTTGGCAAGATTGGAAGCGGAGTAACCATCCTGCGCTTCGTCGGCAGTTACCGTTTTCCATTTGACATTTGGAATTTCAAAATCACTCAAGAAGAAGTTGCCTGCGGGATCGCGGCCGGGGCCATTGTGCGGCAACGTGCTGTCCGGCAGCACTTCGAGCCTTAGCGCGCTGACGGGGGCTTCGGTTTCCACTTGCACTTCGTATGTATCGGCTTGTGGATTTTTGCCTGACGCGAGCACGGAACCATCGGTTGAGACGGTTAACGTGGCGCCGCCGAGAGAGGTGACGGCTATGGGCTTCAGAAGAGTCCAATCAGTGGGCGCTTTTCGCATTTGCTGTTCCCACGCGATTTGCGCAGAATCGAGTTCCGGAGTTTGCGTGTTGAGCTTTGTTTCCAGAGCGGCAATTTGCGTGTCGAGTTCCGCATCTTGTTTCTTCTGCTCAGGAGTTGGCAGCGACAGCTTTGGTTCGGCCATCCAGTGGTCTCCATCGCCGTCTACAAAATGTTCCCCATGCGAGAAGAAGGCCAGGAAGCGATAGTAGTCTTTTTGCGGAAACGGATCGAACTTGTGATTGTGGCACTGCGCGCAGCCAAGCGTTGAGCCCAACCATACCTGGGCGGTTGTGTTCACACGATCGACAAGGCTGTAATAGTAATACTCATTGACATCGATGCCGCCTTCCTGGTTCAGCATGGAATTGCGATTGAAGCCGGTGGCGACGATTTGGTCTTGCGTGGCGTTTGGCAGCATGTCGCCGGCAATTTGATCGATGGTGAAATCGCGGAAGGAAAGATCGGCGTTGAGCGCGCGAATGACCCAATCGCGGTACTCCCAAGCAGTGCGGCGGCGATCTTTTTCGTAGCCATTGCTATCGGCATAGCGTGCCAGATCGAGCCATTGACGCGCCCACCGCTCGCCGTAATGCGGTGAGGCGAGTAGCTGATCGACAACGCGATCATAAGCATCTGGGCGCGTGTCTTTCAGAAATGCATCGATCTCTTTTGGCGAGGGCGGCAAACCGGTTAGGTCTAGATAGACACGGCGCAATAAGGTTGCTTTGTTGGCTTCCGGATTTGGCTTGAGGCCTTCTTTTTCCAAGCGCGCCAGAATGAAGTTATCGATTGGGTCGCGAACCCAAGCCTTGTCTTTGACGGCGGGCAATTCGGGCCGCACAGGCTTGACGTAAGCCCAATGCTTTACTGTGGGCGCTTTGGCAAGAGGTGTTGTGTCATCGGGACCTGGGGCGCCTTGGTCGATCCATTTCGCGATGACGGATATTTCATCGTTTGATAGAGCTGGACCGCCGTACGGCATTTGCGGACGTTCCTGCGCCATCAAGCGACGAACCAAACGGCTTTTCGTTGATTGATGCGGCAACACGACGGGACCGAAATCGCTACCCTTCAGAACGGCGGCGAGCGAGTCTAAGCGCAGACCGTTTTGCTGAACATCGGGACCGTGACAGGAATAGCAGCGAGCGGCCAAGATAGGGCGAACTTCTTTGGCGAATAGCGCGGACGATGTGCCGGTGGAGGTTTCTGCAGTTATTGTTTTGAAGTCTGTCTGGTCGATCCAGCGTTCGATCAGAGTAATTTGATCGTTGGTCAAAGGCTGCCCGTTCATGGGCATGCGGACGCCGCCGACACCCATGAGGCGCTTCACCAGCAGACTATCGGCGCTGTGCCCGGCTTGAATGGCGGGTCCTGATGCGCCACCGCGCAACACTGCTGCAGCCGAATCGAGACGCAGGTTGCCCATGGACGCGCTGATGTGGCAAGCGGCGCATGACTTTTCGAAGATGGGGGCAATGTCGCGGTCGAACTGCGGAGTTTCTGCCGCGCGGCATGATCCAACTACGAAAATCGCAGCGAAGTACCAGAATTTAGTCATTCTGCGTTGAATACACCTTCTCGCGAGTGTATCGAAAACGAATTAGTTACGCTTGAGCCACTTTTCATACTCGCGAGTGTGGCGAGATTCCAAAGAAACCTCTTTACCCGCGATAAACATGGCCTTGATGTTGGTGCGTGCCTCGAGCGGATCGCCGTCGGTAAGGATCAAATCGGCAATTTTGCCCTTCTCGATGGAGCCTAATTGCGAGCCGGCACCCAGAATTTCGGCGCTGTTGATGGTGAGTGCTTTGAGGGCTTCTTCCTTAGGCAGGCCGAATGCTGCGGCTTGCGCGGCTTCGAACGGAACGTTGCGTGCGAATTGCACATCGAATGTGCCGAAGCAGAGCTTTACGCCGGCTTTGTAGAACTCATTGGGAAGCGTGTAGGGCTCGTCGTACGGATCGTCATCGTGTTCGGGTAATTCAAAAACTTTGCCCAGCACAACAGGAATGTGATGGTCTTTTAAGACCGGACCCATGCTGCCGATTTCTTGCGGATCGGCAATGATGATCTTCACTTTTTCTTTGTCGGCAAAGGCGACAGCGTCTTTGATCATGCGTTCGCGCTCGGCCCGAATGAAGAGCGGTTGTTTGCCGTCGATGACATCGAGCATAGCTTCGAGTTTCAGATCTTTTTCGAAGCCGGCAAGGTTGCTTTCCTTGGCTTTCTTGTAGCGGCGGGCTTCTTCCAAGAAGTCGCTGATCTTGCTTAAGTGTTCGCGATATTCGCGCTCGTCATCTTGAAAAGTTCGGTTAGCGCCGGCCGCTGGCTGCGCGCCGAAGAATGCATTGCGCCGCGCTCGGATTTCCGGAAATACCATTTCCATCACGGCGCCGCGATTTACAGCCATGTCTTCCCAGGTCCAGCCGTCCAGATGCATGAGCGCGCCTTGACCGGTAATGACAGTGCCTCCAGTTGCTCGGTTGCCCCGGCTGCCGCTGCCGGGAAGAGTAATGACCGAAGTGATTCCCGCGGCACGCGTAACGGGGATATGTTCGCTGGACGGGTTGAATGCAACGGCGGCGCGGAGGTCGGGATTAAATTCACCGATTTCATCCAGATCGACTGTGTCGCGGAGAGATTCAATTTCCTCCAAGCCCACGTTGGTGGCGGCGTTGATCATGCCTGGATAGAGGTGCAGCCCCTTGCCGTCTACAACACGCGCTCCAGCACGAGCGGCAAGCTTGTGGCCGACCTCTTCGATTTTTCCGTCGATGACCAGCACTGATCCGTTTTCAATGTCGGGCCCAGTTACCGGATGCACGGTTACGTTGCGAATCAAAATAGAATTGCTATCGGCAGCCAGCAGACCCGCTGCGCAAAATATCAAGCCGAGAATCTGTTTCATTGCGCGTCCCCTTCTAAAGTCGAAGAGGATGGTGGTGCACTGCCGCCGCCTCTTGACCCTCTTGCGGGGGTGGCTGCCGCCGCCTCTTTGTCTAAGAGCACTTTTTTCTTCTTCGCGAAATCCGCGCGAGCCGCGAGATCTTTATCGAGATCGAAATATTGGTTGCCGTCTATCCAAACTTTGAGAACTTTCGAATAGCCAGAGAGCGGATGTTTGTCAAATAGAACCAGGTCGGCCGACTTTCCCACTTCGATGGAACCAACTTTGTCATCAATGCCAAGCTGCTTCGCCGGGTTGATGGTTACCATCGACAGAGCTTCGGTTTCGTTAAGGCCGCCGTAGCGCATGGTTTTCGCCGCTTCCAAATTCAGGTGGCGCTGCAGTTCATCGGAATCGGAATTCAGGGACACTACTACGCCTTTCTTGGTCATGAGCGCGGCGTTGTATGGCGTGGCGTCATAGGCTTCGATTTTGTAAGCCCACCAATCGCTAAATGTGGAAGCGCCGGCTCCGTGCGCGGCAATTTCCTTCGCCACTTTATAGCCTTCCAGAACATGCTGAAGTGTTCGAATTTTAAAACCCATGTCATCGGCGACGCGCATGAGCATCAAGATTTCGTCCGCACGATAGCAATGGGCATGAACGTAACGCTGACCGTTTAAAACTTCCACCAGCGGATCTAAGCGCAAATCTTTTCTAGGTGGAATGGGATGTTCGCCACGCGCCACTTTGGAGTTGTATTCTTCCCATTTCGCCTGATAGATTTTGGCTTCGGTGAAACTTTCGCGGATGACTTCTTCCACGCCTAAGCGAGTGCCCGGATAGCGGCGTTCCTGGGTTGTGCCGGTGAGCCCGAAGCCCTGCGGCGGATAGCCTTGGCGTTTTGGATTTTCTCCCAAAGCAAACTTGATTCCGGGTTTAGCGCCTTCGAAAATCATCTGATCGGCAGTCTTGCCCCAACGCAGCTTGACGACGATGGTTTGGCCGCCGATGGCGTTGGCACTGCCGTGCAGCACGTTTGAAACCGTCAGCCCGCCAGCCAAGGCGCGATAGATGTTGATATCGGTGGGATTAATGACGTCGCGGATATTCACCATGGACGAATCGGAAACGCTGCCTTCGTTAACGCCGCCTTCGATGGCGGTATGCGAATGGCAATCGATGATTCCAGGCATGAGGAACTGGCCAGTGGCATCAATGACCGTCGCGCCGGTAGGTGCGCTGATGTCTTTGCCCACGGCTGAAACTTTGCCATTCTCCACCAGAACACTGCCGTTTGCGAGAGTGCCTTTCGTGATGGTGAGTACAGTTGCATTGCGTATTAGGAGTGTTTGCGCGTGCAGACTACCCACTAACGCAGCCATCAAGATTAAATGTTTTCGCATTAGCGGAAATCCTCCTCGTCGTCAGCCATTTCAGGATTAGCGCCACGGCGGCCCGCTCCCGGAGGAGGCTGCTGGCTTTCATGCGAGGGTTTAAATTGTATGCCATCAACGAACACATATTCGACGGTTGTCTTGTCGTCAAAAGCTTCGCCCTTCATTACAACCAAGTTGGCTATTTTGCCTTTGGCGATGGATCCGGTTCTATCTGCGACGCCGTAATATTCGGCCGGAGTCAACGTTAATGCACGAATTGCGTCTGGCCTAGCCAAACCCGCATCCAGAGCCTTTTTCAAAGCCTTCTTCAGATCGGCCGCGGTGTCCACGCCATCGGAATAGAACGCGAATTTGATTCCGGCCTTTGCCAGCTTGCCGGGAACGGAAGGGGCTTGGTCGCGCAGAACTAAATCGCGATAATTGGGCACGTCGGTAGGATCCGTATCCTTGGGCTTCTCGGGCCATTTCAAACTGACCAGCAGCGGGATATTGGCTTGCTTCAATTCGTCTACGCTTTGAAAGGCTTCGTGCAGGCCATACAGCATAAACGGCTTTTTCAACTCGGCACCAAAGCGGAGCATTCTTGCAATTTGCTGGCTTTCGACGGCGGGCAGCAGAAGGCGCGGTGATTCGGCTAGACCTTCTAAGTAATGATCGTATTCAGGCCGAGGCTGGCCAACCGGATTCGCAGCGTATAACTTTTTCGCTTCTTGATATTGGTCCAGATCAAGGAACATCTGTCTGACGTAAGACATGTAGCCCATCAGCGCACCGGGAAAGCCGCGACCAAAACCAGGGCTTCGGGTGATGGAAATTTCCTGACCGATAGGTTCGGCGACAACCATGTCGCGCCCCCGTTCGCCAGCAAGGTCAATAAATGCGCCTAAGCCGCGAAAGATTCCGCGTTCACCGAATGTGGCGGAGGATGTAAAACCAGCGGCTCTTACGGCTTCCAGTTTTGTATCGGAGGGCGTAATCGAATCGGCGGCACGTTCGTAGCTGAAATTTTGCGGACGATCTTCAGGCCCTCGCACTCGTGGCTCGGGCGTAGCGTTCGTGGCGGCTGGCTGCGTGCCGGTGCGGGCTGCGGGAGCGCTGGGGAGGCCCCATGTGCTTAGAGCATTGACAAAGCCCGGATAGACAGTAAGTCCGGTCCCATCGATGATCCAGGCATCGGCAGGAATGGTCAGTTGGGAACCAACATCTTCAATCAATCCATTTCGCAACAGCACAGTCGCTTTCGGCATATCTTCGCCGCTTACCGTCACCACATGTGCGTCTTTGATGGCGATGGCGGAGGGAACGGCGGCGTGGAGAGACAGCGCTAAGGCACCGACAAACAGACTTCTAAAAATGGAACCTCTGAGTGCAGACAAGTCAGTCACAACTCCTGAAAGAAAATTTTCGGCAATGTCAAACTAAGGCGAAACAATTGACAAAACAGTTACTTATAGCGCAAAAGAAAGTTGGGTTGGAAGCGCGAGGAATGGTGGTTGGTGAAAACGGCGGGTTAGGGTGTGGACATGAAAGACAAAAAGGGTAATGGGGCCAGCTTTACGCAGCCTCTTTTAAAAGACCTTATTGCACGTCAAAAGGTGGATTCTAAAATCACCCTCGACAAGATGACTGGCAAGTCAGATATCGGTTCGACACCGTTGCAGCAACCGGCGCTTTATCAAGATCCGGGTAGCGGTTATAACGCCGATTTTGAATTCCCTCAAGACTAGGGAGTTCTTATTGAAGGGCAGGCGGGAATCCTGCCCTTTCCGTGTTGGTCACTCTCTCAGTTAAACTCGTATCGTTAGTCGTGCCCAAGCAAACAACATATAAAGATTCAGGCGTAGACATCAACGAAGCCGACCGCGCAGTTAGCTTCATCAAACGCCATGCAGCGAAAACTTTGACGCCAAGCGTGCTTACTTCCATTGGCAGCTTTGGCGCTGGATATGCGCTTAAGGGTTTTCGAAATCCGGTTTTGGTGAGTTCCGCCGATGGTGTGGGCACGAAGCTGAAGCTGGCATTCGCTACGGGCCGCCACGACACGATAGGCGAAGACCTTGTCAACCATTGCGTGAACGATATTGCGGTGCAAGGTGCGACGCCGCTTTTCTTCCTGGATTACTTTGCGGTTGGCAAGTTGGATGCTGCGGTGTGTTCATCCGCCGTCTCGGGCATTGCGCGCGGTTGCAAGCGTAATGGCTGTGCCCTGATTGGCGGCGAGACAGCAGAGATGCCGGGGATGTATCTGAATGGCGAGTATGACCTTGCCGGTTTTATAGTTGGCGCGGTGGAACAGAGCAAGATGCTGACCGGCCAAACAATTAAGGCAGGCGATGTGCTGCTTGGATTGCCGTCCAACGGGTTACATACAAACGGCTATTCTCTGGCGCGAAAACTGTTCTTCGAAGTTGGTGGGTGGAAGCCGGATTCGAAGCTTCCGGAACTGGAAGGCAGCGTGGCGGACGAGCTTTTAAAAGTGCACCGCTCCTATTTGAAACCGATTCAGGCTCTACACAGCGCGAAGCTGCTGAAGGGCGCGGCGCATATCACCGGGGGCGGCCTTACGGATAACGTTCCGCGTATTCTGCCGGCAGGCCTTGGCGTTGAGATTGACTCGTCTACATGGCCCACGCAGCCGATTTTCGATCTGCTGAAGAAGCTGGGGAACGTTCCCATTGAAGATCACCGGCGCACATTCAACTTGGGTGTCGGAATGGTTTTCGTGGTATCGGAGGCGAAGCTGAAAGCCGTGTCGCAAATGCTGGGCAAGCTACGTGAGAAGTTTTATAGGATTGGGCGCGTGGTACCGCATTCGGGCAAAGCGGCAAGAGTGAGTTACTTGTGAAGCTGGGTATTCTTCTTTCGGGACGTGGTTCGAACTTTGAAGCCATTGCGCAAAACATTCGTGCCGGCAGACTGAAGGCCGAGATTGCCTGCGTTTTTTCCAATCGTCCGCATGCACCGGGGCTAGCGCGCGCTCGTGAACTGGGCCTGCACGTTGAAACTTTTGAGATGGCCGGACTGGATCGCGCCTCCTATGACGGCAAAGTTGCCGACATCCTTGTGCAGCGTGGAGTGGAACTGGTTTGCCTGGCCGGGTACATGCGCATTTTGAGCGGCCAATTTGTTTCCCGGTTCCCGCAACGAATTCTGAACATACATCCATCGCTTCTACCAGCGTTTCCAGGCTTAGACGCACAGCACCAAGCGCTGGTTCATGGCGTCAAGATTTCGGGTTGCAGCGTACATTTTGTGGATGACGGATTGGATAGCGGTCCCATTTTGTTGCAAGCACCAGTGCCGGTTCTGGATGAAGACACGGTTGAAACCTTGTCGCATCGGATACTAGTAGAGGAACACCGGATTTATTCAGAAGCAATTGCCTGGGTATCGCAGGGAAACTTCAAGATTGTAGACCGGCGAGTTATCAAAACTTAAAAAAGAAAAATTACGCGAATGATACAACGTCTTTTGGCTGCTTTCTTGGCCCTTGTGCTGATTGCCGTGGGCTGGATTTGGTTTTCCGGCAAGCACCCGGAACTTAAACTAGCTGGACCATTGTCTACCATCGGAACGGCGACGCCCGTAACGGTACAGGTGAATGACGCCGCGGGCGTCAAACATTTCACGGCGACGGTTTCGCAAAATGGCCAAACGCAAACGGTTTTTGAAGACTCGAATAAGTCGAAGCAGGCCAGCCGGACTTTCAACTTTGCGGTAGGGAAGCAAGGAGCGGCGTTTTTGAAGGAAGGCGCGGCGCACGTTTCCATTACGGCGAAGAGCAACGACTTTCGCGGCGCCACAGAAAGCATTGAACAGGATGTGCAGGTTGTACTGCGGCCGCCCACAATTGTTGCCGACGGCGCGCAGCACTACATCAACCAAGGCGGCGCTGAGCTGGTTGTGTTGACGTTGGGAGGAAATTGGAGCGACGCGGGAGTGAAAGTAGCGAACTACACGTCCACAAGCTTCCCTATGCCAGGTGAATCGGATAGCAGCAACCGCCGCTTCTCGCTTTTTGCGTACCCATGGGATGTATCGCCCGACACGACACCATTGGCGTTTGTGCGTAATACCGCAGGGACGGAAGTGACAACTACTTTTTGGGATAGAGTATTTCCGAAAAAGTTCCGCTCCACGAATATTCAGGTGACTGATCAAAACCTGACGAAGGTAGTTGGTGAGCTTGATCCGCAGGGCGAGGGAAGCCTTGCCGAAAGGTTTGTGAAGCTGAACAACATCATGCGCAAGGCCAACAATCAAACTATCTATGATCTGCGTAAGAACACGGTGAATAAGATGCTTTGGTCCGGTCCGTTCATCCCGGTGAAGGGTGCCCGCGAGTCATTTTTTGCGGACCGGCGGAGTTACTTTTATCAAGGCAAGAAGATCGACGAACAAGTGCACTTAGGCTATGATCTGGCACAGAAGGCTAACACGGTAGTGAAAGCCGCCAATTCGGGCCGCGTGATTTATGCAGACCGGCTAGGCATTTATGGTAACTGCGTGGTTATCGATCATGGATACTCACTCGAAAGCTTGTACGGCCATATGAGCCGAATTGATGTAAAGGTTGGCGATACGGTGTCGAAAGAGCAGAGCATCGGCGTGAGTGGCTCAACCGGCATGGCATTCGGAGACCATGTGCATTTCAGCATGTTGGTGGACGGTTACCAGATTGACCCCAAAGAGTGGTGGGACGAACACTGGATTCACGACCGCATTTTAAGCAAGATCGGCACTGGAGCGAAATAGGCGGCGATAGCTAGACGCGCCTCACTTCGGCGATGGCGGCTGCGAGTTCGTGTACGCCGCGTTTTATTTCCTTGGGCTCAATTGCCGCGAACCCCAATTGCAAGCCTTGGCGGCGCATGGGCCGAACGGCGTATTCTTGCAATGGCGTGACTTTGACTCCGCGCTTCGCGGCAGCTTTGGCAACCGATCGACTGTCCAAGCCAGGGGCAAGCCAAGCTGCGGTTTGGAGACCAGCTTCGATTGCGGTGATCTCTAAAGCTGCGGCCAGCCTGCGGCTTACCTGTTCTTTTAGAACTGACAAACGTTCGGAGTAAGTGTTTCGCATGCGCCTAAGATGGCGAGCGAAGTGCCCTTGCGTAATGAACTCGGCCAGAACGATTTGATCGAGCATGGGAGCGTGCCGGATAGTTAGGGAAATGGCCGCTTCGATGGGCTGAAATAATTCCTTTGGCGCGACCAGATAGCCGAGTCGTAGGCCCGGAAACAAGACCTTACTAAAGCTTCCGGCATAGAAGACCGGACTGTCTTCTACTAGGCCTTGCAAAGCCGGAACGGGGCGGCCGACATAGCGGAATTCGCTATCGTAATCGTCTTCGAAGATGCATGAGCCAAATTGCTTTGCACGTTGCAGTAATTGGAGACGGCGGTCAAGGGACATGGTAGATCCAATGGGGAACTGGTGTCCGGGAGTAATGTAAATCAGCTTGGCGGCGGGGTGGTTGAAGCTAGAGCGGATGAGTGAGATTTTGGCTCCCACCGCGGCAAAGACAGCGTGGGCCCCTGGATAGCCGGGGTCTTCCATGCAAACGCGATCTCCAGGATTTAAGAGAATGCGGGCTGTAAGGCCGAGGGCTTCCTGTACTCCAGACACGATGGCAACTTGTTCGGGGGTGCATTTCACGGCTCGCGAGGACACGAGGTAATCAGCTACCGCCTCGCGGAGCGGCCGGCAGCCCAACGGTTCCGAGCCCATTAGTTGTTGAAAGGAAAGACGGCGAATAGAACGGGCGGCAATTTGCGCCCATAGTTCGACAGGAAACAGGTTTAGTGCGGGCAAATTCGGGCGAAAGGCGCAGACTGGACCGTTCTCATACCCGGCGAAGAGTTGCACTCGCCCCGCATAGTCGGAAAGAGCGATGGAACGTTGATTGGGTGCGGAGACGAGGGTTGTAACTCGCGGGGCGGTTTTGAGAAACGCCTCAGGAAGGGTCTTGCTGACACGTGTGCCGGAGCCAACTGTAGATTCCAAATAACCTTCCGATTGCAGTTGCTCAAATGCGCTAACGATAGTGCCACGAGAAAGGCCATATTCCAGCGCCAGGTTTCGTGTGGAAGGTAGCCTTGCTTGCGAGCGCAATCGGCCTGACAGAATTTCGGCCCGCAACGCGGAATAGAGCCAGCGCGCCGGGTTGATTTTGGGATTTCGCGGTGGAAGTGCTAATTCAAATGTCGCGGTTTGTTTGGCCATTTCTTAATGGTATAGGCGAAATAGCATAAATGGATCGACTTGTTAGGCCATTTTATAGTTATCGTTCACTTTAGGAGATTGTGAATGCACCTACGAAGAACACTGACGATAATGGCGTGTCTTGGCACAACACTTTTTTCGGCTAGCGATCGGGCTAGGGTAGTCGCTTCGCGAATGATACCCAAATTCGATGGTGGGCGAATGAAGGTGACGCTTATGGAGGTGAGATACGGACCGGGCGAAGGATCGCCGCCACACACGCACGGGTGCCCTGTCCTAGTTTATGTAGCGGAGGGCGCCATTCAGACACAGGTGAAGGGTGAGCAGTTGGCGGTTTATAAAGCAGGGGAAAGCTTCTACGAAGACGCCAACGGGGTTCACATGATTTCAGCTAATGCGAGCAAAACAGAGCCGGCAAGATTTCTTGCATATTTTGTTTGCGACCGCGATGCGGCGTTGAGCAGCGACGTGACGCATGCGGCTATGGGGCAGAAATGACAGTTAGGGTGGCGATGATTTACGTTCGTATCGCCTTAGGAACGGCGTTTCTTTCGGGTATTGCTTCGCGGTTTGGATGGTATGGCAAAAACGAAGGGTATGGGAATTTCGCGAACTTTTTGAAGTACACGGCGGAAGTGAATTCATTCATGCCTTCGTTTACCATTCCGTTCCTGGGTTGAGCGGCGACGGTTTTGGAATTAGCGCTTGGCGTGTTGCTAATTGTCGGCCTGTGGCCGCGAATCATGGCGTTTGCGAGCGCGACTCTGTTGGCGTTGTTTGGCGTGGCGATGGCGATTTCGCTTGGAATTAAATCTCCGCTGGATTATTCCGTGTTTTCAGCTTCGGCAGCGGCAGCTTTGTTGGGAGTTATGAATGAAACGGAAAGGTGCAAAGGGAAATGATGAGATATTTGACGATATTCTTCATTCTGTTCGCTGCGAACTGTTGGGCGCAGAAGGACGACGTGGAATTACTGAAAACCAGAGAGGCGGTTTGGCGTGCCTGGTTTGCCGACGATGTGAAAACTCTGAATGAGTTAGTGCCGGAGGGAACGATAGTGATTAGCGCCGGAGAGGAGAAATGGAAGAACCGGGCAGCAGTAATAAAAGACGCCGGCGATTTCCATGCATCCGGAGGCAGATTAGTGCGACTGGAGTTTCTGCGCACAGATGTGCAGCATTTCGGCGAGGTAGCTATTGTTTGGAGTGAATATCTGCTTGAAACCGACATGAAGGGAAAAACAAGCAGCAGTTCCGGGCGGGCAACAGAAATATTTGTGCGCCAGCATGGGCGGTGGGTTAACCCAGGCTGGCACACAGATTCCGGCAAGTAAATTCAGTTACTAACTTTTGGTAGCGATACCGCGAATATAAACAACGAGTTTTTGGATCTCATCGCCTGTAAGCTTGGTTCCATAGGCAGGCATTGGAACCTTGCCTTTTGTGATGGCCTCGGTAAGTTCTGCGTCAGACTTTTTCTGAACATCTGGTCCACGCAGATCGTGCAGCTTCAGTTTCTTACCCATCGGAGTGGCGCCAGCGCCGTCCGGCCCATGGCACATGGCACATTGGGATTTAAAGGTATCTGCCGCAGGGGCAGCGGACAGGTTTAGATTCAAAGTTAGGGCAAGAGCCGGTAGCAGAACTAAAGAGCCAGTTAGCAGCCAGTTTTGTTTTTTCATTTTATTTAGATACTCCAGCTGGATTTACATTGCATAGCGCAGCGATATGGAAACGACGTTTGATTCAAAGTTACGGGCCGCGACGGGTCCTGGATTGGATTTCTCATCGTAATCGAAGAGATTCCATCCAGCCTTTAGTGTAATGCGCTTTGCGGCGTTGATCGCGATAGAGACTGTCGGCAGATAGTAGTTGATAGCAACGGGGCCCAGCGGCGCCAGCGGATTCAGAAGCAAATTGCTGCCGTTTGTGCTGGTGATGGTGTAACCCAGATTCAGGGTGACGCGGGAGATGGGCTTGACCATGAAGCTAGCCGAACCAAAGTGATCGATGTTGCGGTAGTAAGAGAGGGCTGTAAGATAGCCGGACGGACAAATGGCCGTGGTGGCGGCATAGGTAGGCGTGGGCGTCTCGGAAAAGCAAATATTCAAGTTCGTCAGGTAGTTATCGTATGAATAATTCGCCTCAAAACCGAAGCGGGTAGAAATAGGGAAGACCACACCAAAGGAAAAGCTGCGGTTATGTTGCAGGTCGCCTAAGCCGGCAGCCAAGTCGCGCTCTTCCTGGATGCGAACGTTGGCGTTGAGGTCGATCCACTTTTTCGGCGTATAGATAGCTTTGCCGCGATAGAGCTGCATATGGCGCGGCATGATATTCGTGAACACGTTATCCGAATAATTCAGTTCGCCATCGGCATTTAAGCGCAGGCCGTTAATCGGCCTGGCGGCTATGCCAGCAATAAGCCCGTCGGTGTTGATGATAACGCCTTGTGACGAATAAGAACTGGAGGAGGCCTGACAGACGCCGCTGACTGGCTTGGCAGTGCAACTGCCGCGATTCGGTTTATTCGGGAAATAGCTGGCGAGGGCTGAGGTGGAGCCGTCGATAGCGATATCTTCACGCTCGTACCGATAGCCGAGATTAGCAGTTACCCTCTTGGGGAAATCGTAGCGGAGCTGGGCAGTATTTCGCTTTTGGTTTTGCGACTGGAACATGGAATAGTTAGTTGCGGTCTCATCGGCCGAGGTGCTTGTTCCATGTTGCGGGCAGGTAGAAGCCGTGTAGGGAGGTGGACAGGTTGCGCTGGTAAACGTGTTTGGCGGAACGATCGCGCTAGCGGCAAAGAGATAGTTTTGGACAAAGGAAGCAGCACCTGGAATGATGAATTGATACCAGCGGAATTGATCATCGAATGACAACCGTTCGGTAATTTCATAGGTAAGTCCGGCATCCGCGCTGGTTGTGTTCTGTTCGATACTGGCTCGTCCGGTGGTTACGCTCTGAACGCGCGTAGATGTGTATCCGTTGAAGATCTCTTCCATGTTCGGCATGAAGGTTTCGGCGCCCGTATAGGTGAAACGTCCGTTCACATGCAGACTCCGATAATAACTGCTTTCGAAGCCAACCTGTTCGGTAGGAATGTTCGTGTAGTAGGAGGTCGTATCCGAATAGCCGGTGTAGAGGCCGCAAGTGGGATTGACAGAAGAGCCAGTGAACGGCGATGCGCAGGGGAAATTATTGCCCCAACTGATACCAAGGTTAACCGGAGCACCGTTCGAGAGCGAGTATGGAAAACTGTTGAGATAATCCAGGTTTTCGTTCTTATTATGCGTGTAGATCTCGTCCACATTTATACGCGTGCGCTCGATTGGACGCCATGCGACACCGGCGTGAACCGAGTCACTGCTATCTCTCCACGGTTGGTAAAGCTCAGCCTCAGTAGCTTCATGGATTGTGGTGTAGGATGAGCCGCCGTTGGTGTAGTGCGAATAGCCGAGTGTGACCTGAACTGGCCAGTCCGGCAGGAGAATGAGATTCGTGTCCAGCATTTTGCGCGACAGATCAAGCAGCGCTGGGGATACATTAATAGGTACGGCAGGATTATTCGTCAGCGGATTGAGCGGGTTACCCAGGAGATTGTAATCCCAGAAGTTGATGTCGCGACGCCAGCTGCCGCTAAAGTCGTACCAGTGATGCTTGTTAACACGCATGCGAATCACTTCATTGGGATCTCCGCCTAGGCCGAAACTGCTGAGATTCAGATCATCGAACAGCAGTCCATCGTGATTGACGGAGTGCATTTGGAGGGACTGGTCCATCAGCCTGACACCAGACTGCAGATTGACGAAGGTATCGCTAACATCGCGATTTCCCGTAGTGGCGACGGAGCGGCCACCAAACTCGATGGCGTAGTGGGTGTCGTAACCATCCCAGATCGTTTGGTCCGGAATTTCTGGAGCAACGACGTTCGACGGAGGCGATTTCACGTCGTGCGGGAACATGGTCTCGCTTGGATCCGATATGGTTGGATTCGGGGTAGCGTTGGGATCCGCTTTAGTGGGCGCCGCCACCGCAGTAGAGGCTGCAGCGGCCTGGTTGGCATCCTGCGCCTGAGCGTAAACACAGAGAGCAACGCCGCACAGACATGTGATTGCAATCGAACTCAATTTAATGGTCTGCATTTTTCACCGCCTGAAGAATGTGGAGTCAGTGTTTGACCCGTGTACAGCCACGTGGCAGAGCACACATTGCTGATACTTCTGTGCTTGATTGTGGAAAGTTGGAGCACCAGGCGCTATGGACTGCGCCATAATTGTCGAATGGCATTCCAAACACAGCTGGTTTACTTGCGGACGATTCAGCATGTGCGGGTTGGCTGAGCCATGCGGATTATGACAAGCAACACAGCCTTCCTGTTTTGTGGGAGCGTGCTCGAACACAAACGGACCAGCCGTATCCACGTGGCACTTGGTACAGATCTGACCTTGTGAGGCAACCGTGCGTAGGTTTTTCGAAACCGTTGAGCCGTGCGGGTTATGACAATCGGCGCAGGACATGAGCCCTTCGTTCACACGGTGATGTTCCGGTTTGGAGAAGTCGGGCATGACATTTTGATGACAGCCGTAACAAAGTGCCGGTGGAGTGGAAACAAGCAGGCTGCGCTGGTTCGAGGAGTGAACCGAGTGACAAGTTGTGCAACCAACGCCATTCGCCAGATGTGGGGAACGGAGGAAGTTCTGATGACTCTCGTTTCTTTCGTGACAAGCTAAGCAGCGCTCACTGGCTTGGCGGGGACTGAGACTGGGGAAACCAATAATCTTCTTGGGATCGCCGCCGGAATCCACATGTTCCTTGCCAGGCCCGTGGCAGGCTTCGCAACCGTGCCATTGCGGACCTTTGTGAGTATCTATCTCCGTCTTCCAGTGCGGTCCGCGTTCATAGCTTCCAGGCTCACGACCCCAAGACAATCTGGATGGCGGAATCAAAGGAGTGGGCTGATGGCAGATGGCACAAACTTCAGGTCCGGTATAAAGCGAGGGATCTGAAGGTTGATTAATAGGATTGGATTTTTTGTTTGTATCGCCGGCAGTCAACACGCCGACAGATAAGATGAGCGAAGCCAGAAAGGCAGCGGCCCGCATGGAACTCCCCTGAGTCGCCAAGTTCGTGAACTCCTACCGACGCTTTTAACTACACGGCAGCGTAGCTTTAGAGTAGTCGCAACGCGGAACACTTGTCAGTGATGATTGTCACCCGCTGAATAGTTCCGAGTCTTAGCGGAACACGTTTTGCATTCGTGATATTTACTGCAGAGATTTAAGCACATCTGAACCAGTTGCGATAGATGGGTGTTGGCCTAGCTAGGGTAATTCCGGCGGTATTGGGGTCGAATAAAACTTCGTTTTTGGCGGCCTACAGGATAAGTGCAAGCAGTTTAAACAACAGAAGCTACGCAGACGATGAGCGAGTTTCCCAAGCTTTTCGAGCTGTCAGAGTGCGCAAACTCCCTGAGATAACTGCTGAATGTGATGATACTTCGCGGGGAGGATTATTTATTTTTGCGATCCGATAAAAGCTTGCCGTTGCCGAGACGTCATCGGCCACCCAACCTAGTTCAGCGAATCGTTAGGACTGCCAGTATCCGATTCGAGGAAGCCGCGCCGTCACTGTGGTTTTCTTCAAGGTAGAGCTTTGTTCCGGGCGGACACCATGGGCCGGTTGTGGCTTCCCCGGACGAACCTCCAGCAGCAAAACGTTGCCCGGCGGGAAAGTTCACACGCACCTGAATCGAGTCAACACCTGGAGCGGACCAATAGATCGCTTGCACAAGTTGAGATTTGTCGATAGGCTTCGCCCAGAATTTGAACTCGGCTGAGTGGGGATAGTTATTGGCAACAACTACTCCGATTGATCCCTGGTCTTGTGATTGGTTCACGGCGACAGCGGTATGGCTCAGTCCGAACACAGAAAACACACCGTTGCCGTGCGAATCGCGCACAGTAGTGGAGTTTACTTTACTAAGTCCAGCGGCGCTCAACGAATTATCTAGCGTAGCGGCGGCGAGAGGATAGTTTATCTGGTCTGGAGTGTGGGTAACGACTACGCAGGATGGAGGCACACAATCGGTAAACCCTTTTTGGTCGAAGCGACCAGCATTTAGTTCGAGGTCTTTTGCCGAAACAGCGATCTTGTCTTGGGTGCGTACTGCAACAACATCTCCGATACCCCAATCAGCCATCAAGGCCCTTTTGACACCCGATTGAAGAAGTTGACTAGCGAGAGATTCATCCGCACTGGACCAAGCAGCTATGGGAGTGAAGCGAATGAGATTGGCGTACGCGTAGTTTTCGGACCAAGCGCCGCGAATAGTGAGCAAAACGATCAAAGCCAGGATGGCTGGTTTGGAGATTGTAGACCAAAACTGCATGAGACAGGAGGCGGACAATGCAAAAGCGCAATACCAGTTGATCCAGAACAGGATCACATGATGGATGGAACCGCCAGCACTCTGGGTTAGGGCGGATTCGAACCATCCTATGACACCTGAGAGGAAAAAGAATACAATCCAATTCCGTTGCGTGCCGGTAGCGGCGAAAACAGCGGCAAAGATGATCACGATTCCAATTCCAAAGCGCCAAGTGGAGCGCTGCTCGCTGGACGAACCAGCAAAGAGGAGCGCAAACGATTCTATTGGCGAGCTTGCTTTTGCGGGGGTAGAGTTTGGAACAATAAGCACGCTGCCTTCGGAGTTAAGAGCGCGTTTCAAGAATTGCGCTTTTTCGGGGACTTCAGCGGATGCGAAGTGTGTGTTTTCGTTCAGGGTAGAACCGTGATGTTTGATGTTGAAGCGAATGAGAAGAGACGCTCCAAGGTATAGGCCAAAGAGGAGTATCGCGGCTCGTTTGATACTCCACAGACGAATGATTGTAGGTGCTGCGAGTAAGAGCGCGGCTACGACCATGCCGGAGAGATTCCAGAGGAATAGCGCTTTATCCCAAAGCTGAAGACCCATCGTGAACGCTGCGAGAAAAAGGAAGATATCCCGTCGCTCGCGATACCACTTGAGAAAAGTCAGTAAGCCGATGACAAGCAGAAGATTCTGTAGAACGACAGGCCCCCAATCAAAGACGGCTGTGATTTGAAAGACCATGTCGGTAGCCAGAAGCGAGACAACGATGAGTGCGGCGTACCAATCTTGAACTCGATAAAGAAGCAGGCCGGCCAGCAGGATGGTGAGTGCGGCGGCAAGAAGCGTGGGGGTGCGAATAGTCCACACGGTGGGATGAACGAGTGAGAAGAGGGGTAGGTACAGCCAACTTTTTAGCGCGCCCAAATAGGACATGAGCATGTACGGCATGTCACGGTGGAAGATAGTGAGCCATCCAAGGGCAGAGCGGGGATGCTGCAGATCATAGGCAAACATGATCTCATCAGATTCGAAGCCGAGCATGGGCAGCATCAGGAAACCATAGAACAAGAACACACCCAAGGAAGCCAATGGCAAAAGGGCGGACAAAGGAAGGCGGGTGCGGATTGCGCCGGTTGACATGAGAAAAGACGATTGTAGCGAAGAGATGCTACTTGGCTCGCGAACCGACAAGTGCGCCTGCACCGACCGCGACTACCAGGACGGCTGCGTGCCAAATGGCAGTATGGGGAACGGTAAGGATGGGGCAGTGAAGTGTTAAAGCGGTGAGACCGGCTAGTCCGGAGATTAAGCCCACCGTGGCTCCAGCGCGAGTTGGGTCAACAATGAAGCCTTGACGGAGAATTAGCCAAGTGGGGATGGCCGTTAGAACAGCACACAAGGTTCCCAGAAACAGGCAAACTGATCCGTAGTGGACGAAGAGGGTAGTCGAGTAGTCGTTGAATAAATGGAAGACAAGTGCTTCATAGGCGGCGAACGCGAGCATGGCCAGGGGCCAGGTGTAGAGACGACCGGACGCAGGACGCATGCTGCGCGCGATGGCGGTGGCGGAAAAGAGCGCAGCAAGGTAAAGAGTGAGTAGGAGCACGATGGCGGCTCCGACTGTCAAAACATTGAGAGCTTTCAATTTGGTCACCAGCGCGACAAGAAAGCTGATAATCGCAAAGACACCCAAAAACAGAAGCGTGAAGTGTGAAACACCCGCGAGTGGTTTGACGGGCTTAGTATCTTGCCGGATTTGAGAGCGGATTCTTTCCGCCAAACCGGAAGGCAGATCCGGCGCGTGGTCGAGCATACCGTCGAGTGGATCGCGGCTCATTGCGTCGTCCCTCCGGCAGATCGCGGTCCGAAATCGCGCAACACCAAGCGAAGCTTTTCATAAGCGCGATGCGCCTTCTGCTTCACGGAGCCGACCGATGACTGGGTTGCTTTTGCCACCTCTTCCAAACTTAACCCGGAGACCTTTAACATTAGAACTACTTCGCGCTGACTTTCGGGAAGACCGGCCAACAACTGATCTATTTCGGGTAGCCTGCTCTCGGGCTGACCGGCCACTGCCTGAGGTTCGAAGCCAGGTTCCAGCGGCTCCTCAAAACGTTCGGCCCGACGTTTTCGGTAAGCATCTACTTTGACAAAACGCGCGATGGCGTACAACCAGGGGAGGACAGGATCACCAGCGCGATAGGTGTTGCGCGCTTTATGAACGCGGAGCCAAAGATCCTGGAGCAAGTCGTCAGCGTGGCGGCGATCGCCCGCTTGAACCGCCATAAAACGATATAGCTGCCGGCTGACGCGCATAAACAACTCATCACCTGCGCTTGCATCGCCCCCTTGGTAGGCTTCCATCAGAGCTTCTAAAGTTTTGTTCGATGGTTCGGGCATCGAAAGTTACGCTAGCGGCAAGCCAAATTATTCGCTTTCGGGAAAGCAAAGAAAGAAATACTTGCGGGGGCGATCTGAACTTGGCCCTTTTTCATGGATTTGCCTGAAAGTTTGGGCAGTGCGCCGCCAGCCTTGAGCTTCAATTCGACGCCATTTAAGCTTACTGAGGCTGCTTGCAGATTTTGCGCTGTAAGCACATAGGCAGTTGATTTCTGCGTTAGGGGAAAAGCATGCGAAGAAGACTGGTCTGTATTAATGACCAGAAGAGCCACGCCGCCGGGTGTGTGTTGCAAGCAGTGGGCGTAAGTATGTAGTTTGTCGTCGGGTGACGGGCCTGGGTTCAAGACGGTTGTCCCCATCAGTTCATGCCACAAGAGAGCTGACCAATAGTTGGGCCGAGGAGCTAGAGTTTTCTCGTCCAGCAGGCCGTAATCGCTGGCCGCAAGGGTATTGTGGGCCACTACTTGAACCCCTCGTTGCGCCATGCTTCCCAACTGATCAAGATAGCGGAAACTATCAAGAAAAGTGGAGGCAAAGGAGTCACCGCCGCAAGCAGCTTCGCCGGTTTCGGTTATCCAGATAGGCTTGCCTGCAGCAAAACGGTCGCGAAGAGAGGAGTAGAAAGCGAAGGCCTTGTCCGTCCGAGACAGGTATTCCGCGGAAAGAGCAACGCCGGGATCGCCAGGGCCAGAGCAACGTTTGGAAACCGCGCCGTAGAAGTGGTAGGAGAAGGCGTTCAGATCGATAGGTGCGGTGGCTTCGAGGAGTGATTCAGAACTGAGAAGGTGAATGGATGCAGTAACGGGCCCAAGAGAAACGCCTTCGCCCACAGAACCGGGACCAAGAATGAGGAGACTGGGATCGGCATGACGCACCCAGAGACGGAAGACCGCTACGTCGCGCGCATAAGCAGCAGCATTGTAGCCTTTGGGAGCCCCGCCCATCTCGGCAAAGGTTGGCTCGTTCATGAATTCGGCGGCGGCGATGGACCCACCGAGCGATTTCGTGTAGGCGAGAAATTCGGATGCTTGGCCGCTGGTCCATACCCCGGAGGTGTCGCGCGTTCCAGCGCTGGTGGCGAAGGATGTGACGATGGGCGCATTGACTGCTTTAGAAAAATCGACTACGCCTTTCCATTGCTGACGAGTAAGAACGCTGTTGAAGCCACTCGGGGGGGTGGCGGGAACGGGTTCGGTGGCAGTTTGAAAATAGCTGGAGTTGGCCCAGGTACCGCTGACTCGAAGGTAGAAAGGCGACAAAGCAGCCGCGAGTTTTCGCAGGCGAGGGTTGGTTAAATCGATCGGATGACGGAATTCGAAGAGCGCTGGATCCATGCCTGCCGGCGCGCCGCCGTTGTGGTCTGGAGCTTTCGCCTGGTCGGCGTAGGGGCGCCAGAATCGGCCGCCGGTGACTTCCACCATCTCTATGTTGAATGACTGAAAGTGCGGGTCGATCTTGCCGGTGGCCTGCAGCAGCGAAGGATCTAACGCGGCGGCTTTCAGAGCAGAAAAAGCGATGAGCGATACAGCACAGGCTTTAAGGAACATGGCAAGGGCAAGTATATCGTTGGCGGGGATGGTGCGAGAGAATTGGAAGTGCTATGGCGCGATTTCCCGGTGTCGATTATTTGCAATTTGATTCGCTGCTATCCGAACAAGAATTGCTGGTGAGGCAAACAGCTCGTCAATTCGTGGATGAAGAAGCTCAGCCGTTGTTCAAAGACGCTTATAACAACGGCACATTCCCCAAACAACTGATTCGCCAAATGGGCGCGCTTGGTTTTTTCGGAGCGAACCTGGAAGGCTATGGTTGTGCGGAAATGAGCAATCTGGAATATGGCCTGATTATGCAGGAAGTGGAGCGGGCGGATTCGGGATTACGCAGTTTTATTAGCGTGCAGGGCGCGCTGGTGATGTATCCAATCCATGCCTTTGGCAGCGAAGAACAGAAAAGCAAATGGTTGCCGAAGTTGCAATCGGGTGAAGCTCTAGGGTGTTTTGGATTGACGGAGCCGGATTTTGGGTCGAACCCTTCCGGGATGCTCACCAAGGCTGTTCGAGATGGTGAAACATGGGTGCTGAACGGCGAGAAGACGTGGATTACGAACGGATCGCTGGCCGATGTTTCAGTTGTATGGGCGCGCACGTCCGATGGTATTCGTGGCTTCCTGGTAGAGAAAGGCACAACCGGATATTCGACAAGCGATTTGCATGGAAAGCTTTCGATGCGAGCGTCGGTTACGTCGAGTTTGCACTTTTCGGATTGCAGGATTCCAGCAGGAAATATGTTGCCGTGCGCAAAGGGATTGAAATCGGCGCTGGCTTGTTTGTCGCAGGCACGTTTCGGGATTGGTTGGGGCGTACTTGGCGCGGCGATGGATTGCTATGAGACGGCGCGGACTTACACGATGACTCGCAAGCAATTTGATGATCGGCCTTTGGCCAGCCATCAATTGGTGCAGGAGAAGCTGGCCTGGATGATAACCGAGATTACGAAGGGCCAGTTACTGGCGTATCATGTGGCGAAGTTAAAAGACGCAGGCAAGGCGGAGGCGGCACATATTTCCATGTTGAAGCGCAACAATGTGGGGATGGCGCTGGAGTGTGCGCGATTGAGCCGGGACTTGCTGGGTGCCAACGGAATCATGGATGATTACCCGGTGATGCGCCATTTGTGCAATTTGGAGACGGTGAAGACGTACGAGGGAACGGATCATATCCACACGCTTGTGATTGGGGAACGGGTGACTGGAATTTCGGCGTACAGATGACGCGGAGCTCGACGATAGTGACCAGCGCTTTAAACAGATGAGGGCCTACTTTTTCCTAACGGCGGTCTGTCTGGTTGGTGTGTGCGTCATCAGTTGGTCAAAGAACCTGGCAACGATTAACCAGGGCGACTCTTTTCATGCTTTCGAGTCGCTGCTTGACGATAAGCCACTGGATGTGAATCCATATGGCAGCTTCGGAAAGACCGCGTTCGTCTGGTCCTATAGCAACTCCACAACCAAGCCGCTGCATGAGCGTGACCTTAGCTGGATCTACTTGTGGGCACACGCACGATTGCAACGCCTATTCAGCAGCCACTTTGATCTTTTCTTCATGGCGCTGATTTCCAAGATAATTGTTCTGGCGTGCTGCTGCCGACTTGCGTTTCTCTGCGTAAATCCGGCGACAGTACGTCTCTGGATCGTGAGATTGGCCGTATTCATATTGTTTGCCTGCGCTTTCTCGCTGGGCCACAATATTGCATTCCTAAACTCGTTTTACGGCGAGCACACGTTTTTTGTTTTTTTAGCGGTGTTGCTGGTTGGGTTTTTGGAGCCGAATCGATGGTCGCGCTTCATCTTGGTTTCTACTGGTTCATTGTTTTGTAGCGGAGCAAAACCTCAGTACTTCTGTTTTGGTGTTTTCATATGCAGCGTCGCGGTTTTTATGGCTCTCATCGAGAGGCGAAGGCAAGATTGGTTGTTATCGGTAACGCTAATTTGCACGTCCTTGGTTGGGTGGTACTTTGCATTTCACGCCGGGGTAATACGGCGAATTATTACAACTCGACTTACTTCGGGTCGTACCTGCCACTGCCGGACGACCAATTGCGACAGCTTGGCGTCAAAGACTCAGACTTGGAATGTGTAGGGACTGATCCGTGGGGAAATCGGATTGCGCGGACGGACTCGCTCAGTTCAGCCACGGGATTGAGGGCTGTACGCAGCGCATACCGATAACAACAAAAACTGTTCTTGCCCCTTACCTCACGCATCCGCGGTTGCTGTTGGACATTTGGAGATGGGCCGCGCCGGTTCACTTTACGGTTTTGTATTTTCACCTTGACCCCGCAGATCGTTACATCATTCCTTCGGATGGAAAAAGTTTCCATGGCGGACGAATATTGATGAAGGCCTCGCAAATTCGTGAGAGAATCGTGACTCCTTATTATTGGGGAATTATTGCGGCCGGTCTCTTGGTTCCGTTTGTCAGATACAAGGCAGTTGTTTCATTTGAAATCAGGACAGTGACGCTTCTGTTAGCGTTATTCACACTGTCTCAGATCCCGACAGCGTTATTAGGAGAGGGCGTTCGCGACTTGAGCAAGCACTTGGCCGGGGCGCAGATCTGTCTGGACATACTGTGTGTGTTTTTGATCTATCAGATCGTAGTCTATGGATATCACGCGATTACGAGAACAAGCTTGAGGCGGGGAGTCACTACTTCGTACTGAAAGGTAGATTGAAGTGGACATCTAAGTCCCTTGAAGAGGGAACTTTTGCGGCGTGGCAGGAGTCCATTCTAAACGTGCGAATATTTGCCCAATTCCTGATAATGCTGTGTGGTTGTGCGGCAATCTGTTCCTTACTTGGCAGCTTTGAAGACTCTCGTCCGACAGTGATTGCAGGAACAGTAATAAATGTGATCAACCATAGGCCAGTGCCCTACGCCAAGATTCGATTCAGAGAGCTTAACGGATCGCGAGAAGCTGCCACGGCCGATGAGTTAGGGCGATTTAGTGTCAGGGTTGAATATGCTGGAAACTGTTACTCGCTGTATGTGGCGCCGCCGGATTCGGGTCAGTTGCTAGGTGTGCTTTTTACCGTACCTACATGCGTTGTGCGAATGGGTGAGCGGCACATGGGATTAACCGTTCCGGCAATTCCAGAAACCAAACTCACAGGCCACGTCTACGACGACCACAATCAACCCATGTCCGGCTGTGAGGTTCTAGCGCTCCGTTATGCTCCGGTGAACGGGCAAAAGCTACGCACGGCTGGTTGGACAAAGACGGATGAAACAGGCGCGTTTCAGTTTACGAACTTGGGCGCCGACCGCCTTTTGGTTTTTGCGCGCTGTCGCGAATACGCCCCCGGCGAACCACGCGATTACGGCAAGCGCCGCGGGTTGGCTTCGATGATTTCGCCGCAGATTGTACTGCACCCGGGCGAACAAGTTGATGGCATCGATTTCCACTTACGCACGGTACCTCAATATTCTCTGGAAGGGTCAGTGACGTTGGCCGATGGTTCTCGACCAGAGAAGACGCGTACGTACTTACATGATTTATACGCGATTTCGACCGATCCAGGAATGGCGGAGTCGGATATTCGCGAGCCATGCGATTGGCGCGTGGCAGACGAGCATTTCCATTGTGAGTTCTTAGCTGCAGGTACGTATCGGCTTCACTTCGAGTTGTCCGAGGACTCTAAAAATCCGAAGGAATTTCGCAATGAGGAAGCGGCTCTTGATGTGCAAGTTGGTCCGAAGGGTAGCCCAGCGGGGGCGATTCAAGTCGGTTTGAAGGAAGTACCTCGTATTGCAGTGACGCCTCAACATCCAGACGATCCATCCACTATCGGCACGCTGCGTATTAAGCACGCCTGTCCTGAAAAGATGGCCGACGCGTGGATTGGAATTGATGCTTTTGACAGTGGTGGCCAAATGAACGGCAATCAGAACGAACGGATTCTGCCGTGTTCGCGCCCGAGTCTGTGGAAGCTTCCCGCGGGACACTACAAACTGTTTGCGCTTGTCCCGGGTACGGACCATGAACTTCTGAAATTTGAGGAGGCTTATTCGCAACCAATCACAATTCGTGCGCGATCCTCAGCTGAAATCGAACTAAAGGTGTGGACTCCCGAAGAGCTTTTGAATTTGGCCTTAAAATCCCTGCAGTAGTGTGACGAAAGGCACAAACTTCTAGAATCCTTTTTTGCGATCACTGCTCTATGCAGTCGAGGGAGATCAAAATATGCTTGCACGTAACGAAAGTGGCTTGGATCGAGTTTTAAGAGTGATGGTTGGTCTTGGGGTTTTGAGCCTGGCATTTGTCGGGCCGCACACAGCTTGGGGCTATGTGGGCTTGATCCCGCTGGTTACCGGCTTGATTGGAAGCTGTCCGGCCTATCGATTGCTCGGCATTTCTACATGTCCTCGTCAGAAGGTCGGTTAACGCAAGAGTCAGATCTTGAACTCTTGCAATTAACATCGATCGGAGATAAGGTTGCGTTCGAAATATTTGTCGAGCGCCACCAAGCGGCAGTCTTTCGGCATGGACTTCTGTTAACAGGCAAGCGCGAAGACGCAGAGGACCTTTTACAGGAGACGTTTCTCTCCGCGCTTAAAGCTGCGGCACAGTTTCGAGGCGAGGCGTCTGGCCGGACTTGGCTATTTCACATTACACGCAACGCGGCGTTGCGGCAGCTTGAGCGAACGCGTGTGGTTAGTGAAAGCGACCTGGACCTGGAAACGCTGGCACAGCAAGCAGGATGGGGCAGCGCCTCTCCAGAAAGCCTTGCGATGCTGGCCGAAGATACAAAGCGTTTGGCGTCGGCGTTGGAAAAGCTGCCGGTTCTTGAGCGAGAGACGCTGCTATTGAGAGAGTGGGAAGGCTTTTCAGGAGAAAAGATTGCTGAGCTTTTGGGAATCTCAGTTGCGGCAGTGAAGAGCCGGCTGCATAGGGCGCGGCTGCACTTAGCTGCGGTATTACGTTGTGAAGATGTACGGAATAACTGTTTGGAAGGCGGCATGTGGTGCAGCCAGGTGCTGGCGGGTTTAAGCGAGTTTTTGGATGGTGAATTGGCGCCGGAAGTGGTGGCTCAGGTCCGGGAGCACCTAGAGCATTGCGTGAACTGCAGCAGGTTTGGCATCGATGTGGCGGACATGTTGCGGCATTTGGCGCAATCGAAGCGAGACATGCCGACTGGGGCGAAAACACGGCTGCGGCAAACACTCGAACGTTGCCCGCTAACCAAGTAAACCAGAAGATAGATCTACTCGTGAATCACCGCGCGAATAAGGCGGGCTTGGCGTTTGCTAACGACGAATTCGTGACCGTCAGATAGGGTGATCAGCCACCGTTGACTGGTGATCATGCTCATCTTTTGAATTCGATTCAGGTTAACCACAGCGTTTCGGTGGATGCGGCGAAAGGGACCATTGCGGAAGCGATCCTCGATTGTTCTTAAATTCTGCAGGGCAATAAAAATTCCCTTTGTGGTCAAGATGGACACGGAATCACCGTTGGCCTGGAATGCGAGCACGTCATCGGGGTTCAGAAGGAAATATTCGCAACCAGACCTTCCAACGATTCTCTGTACTTGTGGTGGTCGCACCGTGGGTGAGAGGGCGTGTTGCAAATGGACAACTTCTTCCGCCACAGCTTGTGGACTGCGAAGAAGCCTGACAGCCTTTTCGAGTGCCTGTTTCAGTCGGGCTGGACTAACCGGCTTCAATAAGTAATCCACAGCGCCAACAGTGAAGGCTTGTAGCGCATGGTGATCAAACGCCGTCACCATGATTATGGCGGGAAGCGGACCGCCGCTGAGCCGGGATATTAACTCGAATCCACCCATAGCCGGCATCTGTGCATCGAGGAAGACAATATCCGGAAAGACAGAAGTGATTGTTTGTAGGGCTAACTCGCCATTGTCGGCCTCCGCCACAACTTCTACTTCGTCCAGGCACGACAGTTCTTCGCGCAGAACCTTGCGGGCCAACGGTTCGTCGTCCACTATTAGAACTCGTAACGGAGTCAAAGCCGGAGTTTAGTTGTTTTGGTTTATGAACGCGAGCGAACGACGGCAAACGGGCTGCTATTTCAAACGGGCGGGCGGAATTGGATGTGAACGGAACGGGCAATTGTTCAAGCGCCAACGATGACTCATTAAACTGAGGGAAGTCCGTCTGCGCCGAAAGAAGCCCGCCCATTCGACGATTTAGTTCATTGAACAGAAAAGTCTAGGCGAGTTACCGCCGGGCGAATTACAACTGAGGGCATGCTTAAGATCTCTTCAGGCCTGATTCTAACTGGATGCTTGATCGCCATGAGTGCTTTTTCGCAGTCTAGTGGAAGTTCTGGGACTATTCACGGTTCCGTTCAAGATCCCTCCGGTGCGGTTATCGCCAACGCTACAGTGGAGGTTCAAAACCCAGTCTCGCAATATAATCAGTCAGCGCACACAGACGCAAAGGGGATGTTTCAGCTACCAAATCTTCCGCTGAATAACTATCACCTGGTTGTAAGCGCAAAAGGTTTCCAGCCGACAGTTGAAGACGTAGATGTTCGATCAACGGTGCCCGTTTCGCTCAAGATAGGACTGACAATCGGCGCCGCAGCTACAACGGTTGATGTTGTGTCGAATGGGACGGACTTGGTGGAAACCGATCCACAACTCATACCGATGTGGATCGGGACTGTTCGAAAAACTGCCGCTCGAAAGTGCTTCGTCTTCGCTGAGTTCGTCTGGTGACGCTGGCCACGCCGGGAGTCTCGGCGGACTCGAACGGTCTGTTTCACGGACTGGGCGATCATGCTTCCAACTCGTTCTCGCTTGACGGCCAGCCGATCACCGATCAGCAGAGCAAGGTATTCTCGAATCAGATCCCGGTGGATGCCGTGCAGTCGATGGAAGTGATTGAAGGCGCGCCGCCGGCGGAATACGGCGGTAAAACCAGCCTGGTGATTGTGGCGACAACCCGATCAGGGCTCGGAGTCGACTACTCCGCACGGCAGACGTTACCGACTTCTTACGGCACTTTCGGCACCTCCAGCAGAGAGCTGTCGAATCTCGCATATGGCGGCAGACGTGGGGAAACTTTATTTCGGTCAAGCGGTTTGAACACGGGACGTTTCCTGGATGGCCCGGAATTCCAGGTGTTCCACGATCACGGCAATGAGGAGAATGCTATTTGACCGCGTGGATTTCAAGCTTTCCGACGCCGACACCGTCAACGTGAATCTGGGTTTCACCCGTTCGTGGTTCCAAACGCCAAATTCGTACGACGCGCAGAACGCAACGGCTTGGAACGGCTTGGTGGTGAACAACGGCGGCCTGGGTCCGAATGGCTTGCCAGTAGGTTCCGGAGGACCAACGCTCGCAAATTAGAACGTTTAACGTTGCGCCGGTCTGGACGCAGGATTCTGAATCCCAGCACGGTGTTCACGTTTGGCGGCATTTGTCCGCCAGGATCAATACAACTACTATCCGAGCGACAATCCGTTCGCCGATTTCACGCCGGATCTGCAGTCGGCCACGGTTGGGCAGAACCGGCGGTTGACGAATGCCGGCGCGCGCACCAGCCTGGCCTACGTGAAGGGAGTTCACAACTTAAAGATCGGCGCGAATTATGAGCACACGTTTATCACGGAACGAGACGCTTTCGGACTGGTGGATCCGACGGCCAACGCGCCTTGCTTGAATGCCGACGGCAGCGCCGACACGAATCCCTTGCTGACGAACCCGAGCTGAATGACGGGAGGTTTGCAGGCGAACGTGGGGCAAGGATCGGTACCGGCGTTTATTCCGCTGCTGGCCTGTTATGACCTGACCAGAACGGCGCCGCTGCCCGCGTCCGATGGCTGCCCGAACACGCACAAGCGGCTCGTACGGATTCTTTGGCCATGCCGATATCAAGGAGTTTGCTTTTTACGTTCAGGACGCGATCACTATCCATAACTGGACGTTCAATCTTGGGTGTGCGCTTCGACAAATACAACGGCATCGCGCAAGCCGCGCAAGGGGAGCCGCGCTTGGGATGGCTTACAACTTCAAGCCGACCAACACGGTGCTGCGGCGTCTTATGCGCGGACGATGGAGACTCCGTTCAACGAGAACCTGGTGCTGGCGAGCTTGGGATGCAACGATCCGGTGATCGCGGCGTTCCAGACGCTGGTTCCGGGCGGCGCTTGCGTGACGACGACGCCGCTGAGCCCCGGCCACCGCAATGAGTTTCACGTCGGTCTGCAGCAGGCGTTTGGGAAGTATCTGGTGGTGGACGGCGGAATACATCTGGAAGTACACGCACAAGGCGTTCGATTTCAGCGTGCTGGGCAACACGCCCATCACTTATCCGATTGAGTGGCAGAGCTCGAAAATTCCCGGATATGCGATTCGCGCCACGGTGCCGAATTTCCACGGGCTGACGGCGTTTGTAGTGATGTCGAGCGTAGCGGCGCGCTTTTTCGGCCCGCAGGTGTCCGGTATTGGCGCGACGCCGGGAGCGAGTTAGCGTGTTCCGCATCGACCACGACGAGCTTTTTAACCAGACCACCGCACCTGCAATACCAGCCGTAGAAGAAGGGGCCGTGGATCAGCTTCAACTGGCGCTACGACAGCGGTCTGGTGGCTGGCCCGGTGCCATGCGCGGGAGGCGATTGCGCGAACGGTCCGAATGGGACCGACAGCGTCGTGGATGTTTCCAGCCTGACGCCCGATCAGCAGTTCGAAGGAGGACTCTGCTGCGAGGCGTGAAGGCTACGCCGACTACTCCGATCAGTCCTAACGGCCTATGCCCGGCGGCGATTATACACGTCTTCGCTAGTCAGCATTCCCGCCGCAGGTACGGAGAACGACGACCACAATCCGCCGCGCATTGCGTCGCGCAATCTGTTTGACATCGGAGTGGGCGAAGACAATTTATTTAATGGCGACAAGTACAAGTGCAGCGCGCGAATCACGGTCGTGAATCATGATGGATAAAGAAGCGCTATACAATTTTCTTTCCACTTTCAGCGGCACGCATTATGTGACCCCTCGGACGGTGACTGCTACAATCGGCTTCCATTTCTAGAAGCCGAAAATGCTAATTGGCCTTGTACTAACTTTCTTTGCTGCCGCACATTCTTACCCTGCGCATTGGTGGACTCCGGTGATTGATCCGCACAAACCAGATTGGGAAATATTGCCGCAAGAGGCGAAAGCGGGCGAGGTAATTCTGTCGAAGCGGAATGAACTCGGAATTCTTTCGAATTTTGCGGCGACTCCTTTTACTTTGCGCGGTGTCCGCTATGCGAGCGTGGAAGGTTTTTGGCAGATGATGCTTTATCCGGAAGGGCCGGATGACGTTCGCGCGAAAAGCGCTCTTTTGAAATGGCCGCACACCCGCGCGGAGGTTGCGCAAATGACGGCGTTCGAGGCCAAGGCGGCGGGCGATGTTGGGGAAAGGAATATGTCCAAGCTTGGAATCGATTGGGTGACGTTCGAGGGCAAGCGCATTGTTTATCGCTCGATGAGCAAGGGCGAGCATTACCGAATTATTGTGGAAGCGATGCGCGCGAAGCTGGAACAAAATCCAAAAGTTCGCGAAATCCTATTATCGACCGGAAATTTAATTCTGCGTCCCGACCATATTCAGGAGGCGAACGCTCCGCCGGAGTGGGCCTATTTTCAAATTTGGATGGAGATTCGCGCGGAATTGCGAAGCAAAAACTAATTCAGAAAATTTTCAGAATCTGCGGCTACGATTTTGCTTTGTATGATTTGCTGCAAGCGTAAATATGTACCGACGCCGGCTATAGATATGGAAATCCGTCAGGCGTATCAGAAACAGAGGCAGGGGGATCGACAGGCTTTGCGTGCCGTCAGCCGAAAAATTGGTTGGCCTCGAGATGTAGTGTCCAAACGTGGTGCGGAACTGGGGGTGACCAGAGCGAAGGAACGACCTTGGACACAGCAAGAAGAGGATTTGTTGGAGCAGTTTGGTCATTTGACTCCAAACGGTATTCGCCGACGATTTGCGGCGGCTGGATTCTGTCGTTCCATTGGGGCGATACAGATACGGCTGACGCGTATGCGAATTAAGCAGAATCTTTCCGGATATTCAGCGAATGGGTTGGCTAATGGATTAGGCGTTGACGTACATAAGATTCTGAACTGGATACGGCGAGGACTGCTGGCGGCAGAGCGGCGCGGCACAGACAGGACTGGCGACACGTGGTGGATCTCGGAACGAGCGGTAAAACGTTTTGTGCTGAGAGCGCCAGAAGAAATTGATTTAGCTCGCGTGGAGAAAATCTGGTTCCTGGATCTCTTGACCAGCGGAAAAATCGGCGGCGGTTTTTGGAAATCTGACAACCATTAGAGTGCGGTCATCGGCGGGCGGACCGGCTTGCGCAAAGGCGCTTACTTGACGCATGATTCGATCGCACAGCACATTTGGAGTGGAATCACCGACATTAGAAAGAATTTGTTGCACTCGACCGTCACTGAATTCTTCGTCATCTCGATTGGCTGCTTCATTAATTCCATCTGAGTAAAGGATGAAAGTATCGGAATCGTCGATTTTGACTGTTCCGGCGGTGTAATGAGCATCCGGAAGCACACCGAGGACGGGTCCGCCCTCATTCAGTCGTTCAATGCGATTAGTCGCATGCCGAAGAAGCATGGGGGCGGCGTGGCCGGCATTCACATAGCGCAAAGTACTGGTAGCCGGATCAAATACACCCCAAAATAAGGTGGCAAATCGTTCGCAAGCGGTTCGTTCGCAAAGCATAGAATTGATGCGTTCGCATGCGAATTCGTGCCGCGATGTTGTTGAAGAACGAATGGCGCCATGAAGCACGCCGACAAGCAACGCCGCGGAAATGCCTTTGCCGGAAACATCTCCGAGGACAATCGCGATTTCGCCGGACGGTGATTCAAAAACATCGTAAAAATCTCCACCAACGTGGTCGGCGGCAACCGAAGCGGCAGCGAATTCGAGTTGCGAAGAGACGGAATGCGGTTTGGGCTGCATGTCTTTTTGGACGCGGCGAGCGAGTTCGAGTTCGCTTTCCAAATATTTACCGCGCAAATAATGTGGAGTGCGAAGAGCAATGATAATTACGGACGCCAGAAGCGCGATAGAAGCAATTAAGCCAATTATCAGGTTGTCGAGAAGAGTCTTGAAAACAATTGCGACGGCGCGCAGCGGGATGGCTATTTCGACAACATATGCCATGGGATGCCAGCCACCATTAGGCGGTGCTTGGTTGGGTTGAGGCTGGTGCGGCGGTGGCATGCGAATTGGCAGCAAGGCTACAACCACACCCCTTACACAAAAGGTAACTTCCAGTTCGAACGCGTAATTAAGGGTTGGCGAGCAAAGCACTCGGTGCTTGACCTGCGCCTTAAGAAGTAATATGTTTATGACATATGGCGCGCTCGACCAAAGCGAACAAGGCTCTGCAGCTGAATGCTGCTCTCGGCTTACTCCAGCGCCATATTCCATTGCCCGAGGCAGTGCAGCGCTTGTCACACAGGTTCAAGCTGTCAGAGCGTCAAGCATATCGATACCTGGAGGAGGCATCCGAGTTGGATCGACCGGTCGCAGTCACCGAAGCTACCGTGCCGATCACGCTCAAGCTTCCGCCGAACACAGTGGAACGGCTGCGGAAATACGCGCGGAGCAGTGGCCTGACCATTGGAATGATTGTGACAGCGGCGTTGAACTCGTTTCTACGCACCCTGAGAAAACATGGCTGAGCCACGGCTCAAAAGCGGCTCATGGCAAATTCACGTTTCCTATTCATTTGATCGCCTGCTGGAGTCAAAACTCGCGCAGGCCTACGATATTCTGGTGCCCACGCGGGAACAGCCGGTCGGTGGATGTCTAAAGGAGTCCAAGAATGAGGATGGCAGCCATCTACGCACGGGTCTCATCCGAGCAGCAGCGCGAGGAGAACACGATTGCGAGCCAGACAGCCTCGCTGATCGAATTCGCCAAGAGTCACGAGTTGGAGGTGCCCGAAGAGTGGGTCTTCGAAGATGAAGGCTATAGTGGAGCGACATTGGAGCGCCCCGGCTTGGAGCGCGTGCGGGACCTGGCCGCCGAAGGGCACATCCAGGTTGTGCTTGCGTACGCGCCGGACCGTCTCAGCCGGAAGTATGCGTATCAGATTCTGCTGATCGAGGAACTGGCCCGCCACGGAGTCGAGACGCTGTTTGTAAAAGCGCCGCAAGGCGACAGTGCGGAAGATCAGCTGCTGGTGCAGTTCCAGGGGATGATTGCCGAATATGAGCGGGCACAGATCCTGGAGCGGTCGCGCCGCGGTAAGCGACACCGGGCGCACACTGGCGAGATCAGCGTGCTGAGCGGCGCTCCGTATGGCTATCGTTATATCCGCAAAACCGATGAGGCGCCGGCCGCATATACCGTGTATGAAGCCGAGGCTGGTGTCGTGCAGCGCATCTATGCGATGTACACCGTGCAAGGATTCAGTATTGGCGAGATCACGCGTCGGCTGAACGCTGAAAGTATCCCGACTCGCAAAGAGAGTGCTCGCTGGGAACGCTCGACTGTCTGGGCGGTACTGCGCAACCCTGCTTATCGCGGCGTCGCCTGCTTCGGCAAGACGCGCGTTTCCACGCGGACTCGCGTGATGCGCCCACAACGTCGGCGGGGTGTGACTGTGCCCAGCGTGACGGTAGGTCACGAACGCCCGCGCGAAGAGTGGATCGAGATCCCGGTGCCAGCCCTGGTGAGCGAAGAGAGCTTCGCCCGTGCTCAAGAACTTCTGCAGGAAAACAAAATTCGATCGCGCCGGCGGACCATCGAGCCGAGTGTGGTGCAGGGGCTGGTCAGCTGTCAGAAGTGTGGCTACGCCTTCTCGCGTACATCGACGTACACGAGCGCGCGTAAGATCCACTACTACAAGTGCATTGGCTCCGATAGCTGGCGAAAACTGGGTGGTCCCGTTTGCGACAACCGCCGCCTCGTTCGACAGGACCTGCTCGACCAGATTGTCTGGGCCGAGGTGATCCGCCTGCTGGAAGAACCGACCTTGATACAACAGGAACTCGATCGTCGGCTGGCCGCAGCGCGTGCGTCCGATCCGACCAAAAAACGTGAGCAGAGCTTGCAGCGGGAACTGATACAGGTTGGCAAAGGCATTGAACGACTGCTCACTGCTTACCAGGAAGAGCTCTTGTCGATCGAACAGTTGCGGCAACGCATGCCAGCGCTACGCAATCGTGAACAGATGCTTCGCTCAGAGCTGCAAGCGATCACTGATCAAATCAATGATCGGACTGCCTTCCTGCGACTGGCCGAGACCCTTACGGCTTTTCTAGCGCGCTTGCGCAGCCATGCTGAAACGCTAGACGTCGCTGAACGCCAGCGAATCGTACGCCTCGTGGTCAAGGAAGTTCTCGTGGGGGAAAACGATATCACGATTCGGCACAGCATCCCCATTCCTTCAGGCTCACCGTCAAACGGCGGTTCGACTTCGGCTGGCAATCCAAATTACCTTTTGTGTAAGGGGAGTGTATGCTTTTCCTTGGGGAGTCTCGACTAAATTTCCTATGCTTTCGTGCTTTTCCAGACGTTGCCACCAGCGCTTGGGAACGATAGTGTGGCCGGTTGGCGTGCCCCTTTGGACGATCGAATTGCTGTTGTCATCCAGTACGCGAATCCACAAAATACGATCAGGCGACGCTTCCATGACGCGGTCAATTTCCGGACCGAGCGCCCGTGGATCGGTAATGCCCGCGCTTCTGGCGGCGGCGGAAAGTGCTCCGATTTGACGGTCGGCTTCGCGTTCTGCCTGTTGTGGGATCAGCACTTGGCCGGTATATAAGTATGTCCGGACGCATTGGACGCACAGAACGAGCGCGACAAGAGCTCCGATTGCCAGTGCAACCTGAAATTTTAATTGTGGGTATTTACGCAAGTTCATGAGCATGGCTCCAAAAACCAGCGTCGCCCACGAACCTTAAATCATTCTGAAAGGACGGCGGGAAGTTTTACGGTGAAAGTGGTGCCTTGGCCGACAGAACTTTCGGCAGTGAGTTCGGCTGCATGGCTAATGGCAATCTCTTTGGCAATTGCCAGGCCTAAACCCGATCCCCCTGCGTCGCGCGATCGCACCTTATCGGCACGCCAAAATCGGTCAAAAACATAGGGCAATTGGTCGGGTGGAATGCCGATTCCCGTATCGGTAATGGCGACGATAGCATTGTTGGCTTCGACCTTCGCGCTTGCGCAAACAGTGCCGCCGGAAGGGGTGTATTTGATTGCGTTATCAAGCAGGATTAGAAGCATCCTGCGGAAGGAAATTTCGTCCAGCGCTGCTTTGATCGGTTGGGCGGGCAAATTGGTGGAAACGGTTATCCCCTTGTCGGCGGCCAGAACGCGGATTTCGCCGACCATTTCTGTGACGATGGCCGAAAGATCTGTCGGAACCAATTCGAGGGGTTTCTTGGCAGTATCGGAGCGCGCGAGGGCGAGGAGATCGTTGATCAGAGCGGTACAGCGTTTTGCTTCTCGCAAGATTTTTTGTAAAGCTTCTTTCAATTCGTCGGGGCTGCGTTCACGGCGCAGAGCAAATTGCGCGGAGGTATAAATCAGCGTCATCGGGGCTCTTAATTCGTGCGAGGCATCGGCGGTGAACTGACGCATTTGGAGCAGCGACTGTTCAACGCGGGACAGCATTTGATTGAGCGTTTCGGCGAGACGCTGTAATTCATCGCCGGATTCGGGAACGAAAAGTCTTGCCGACAGATTATGGGAATGGATAGCGCGCGCTTCTTCAATAATTCGATCGACAGGCGTGAGCGCACGACGGCTGAGCCAGTAGCCACCAAAAGCGGCAACGGCTAAAGCAATGGGTACGGCGACGAGCAGGACAGAATCGAATTCGCGCAAGACATTGAAATATTTGATCTGCGGTTCGGCAACTTCGACGATGAGCGAATCATTACCAACATAAAATCGCTGGCTGGCCATGCGTAGTGGAAAGCGGTGAGGGCCGGCATTACGAAAGAGAATACCGGCACCTGGATCAGGCGGCGGCAGCGTGCTGACGTCATGACGGGAAAGACCATCGGTCTGGGCAATAAGCTCAGCGTGCGAGCCGAAAACCTGAAACAAGTCTCCGAGGCTGTCCATTTCGCTCAGCTTGACCGAGAGTTCTTTCATGCCTTGCTGGCTGTTGTTTTCGATGAAGTGGTGCATCCCGATGAGGCGGAAACGGAGGCCTTGATCTAAAGCGTGATTTAAGCTGATGGCCATCGCCAAACGGCTTGCACCGGCCAATACAAGAGCTACCAGGATTAGTGCGCAGGAATATTGAAGTGCCAAACGCGCACGCAAGGATCGCGGTCTTAGTCGCTTCAGCATGAATCCTGCCGCAGGCTGTAGCCAAGGCCACGCTCGGTGTGAATGAGTTTTGGCAAACCGGGAGCATCGACCTTGGAACGCAGAAAACGTATGAAGACGTCGAGGTTATTCTCGCTAACATCGCGGTCGTTCCAAACCGTTTCGATGAGGCGATCTCTTGTCACGACGCGACCGGCCGAGCGCAACAAGCATTCCAAAATGGCGAATTCGGTACGCGTTAATGTCATGGCATGATTCCCGCGCGAAGCTTTGTGTTCCGCCAGATCAAGAGTTAAATCAGCAAAGCGAAGCTGCGTGTTCTTCTGGTCAAATTTGCGCGTGCGGGCGCGAATGCGGGCTAGGAGCACGTCGAAGGAGAATGGCTTCGTCAAGTAGTCGTCAGCGCCTGCGTCCAGTCCGCGCACGATTTCTTCGGGAGCGTCGCGACCGGTAAGTAGAAGAATTGGCGTTTGTATATTCTGCCGGCGCAGGCTGCGGGTAACTTGCAAGCCGTCCATAAACGGCATCATGACGTCCAGAACGAGAATATCGAAAGCGCGTGATTCGGCGAGGCGTAATCCGGATGCGCCATCGTGCGCGACTTCCACGGTGAACGATTCATCTTCTAGTTCGCGACGGACGTATTCCGCTACCTCGCGATCATCTTCAACAAGCAAGACGCGCATATTTCCTGGATTTCATTGGAACACGGTACTACATTTCAGGCAATTTTCAGATGGGGTTGGCAGGCTTGAAGCATGATTCGCAAAGCGTTGTTCTGGTTGCATTTGTGTTTGGGCGTGGCGGCCGGGGTGTTCATTTTCATCATGGCCGCAACGGGAGTCTTGCTTTCTTTCGAAAGGCAGATTGTCGATTTTGCCGACCGGGACGTTCGGACGGTGGCTATTCCGCAAGATGTGCAGAAGCGTCCGATCAGCGACCAACTGGAGGCGGTGCGACGCGCAGGCATGGGGGATGCTACGGCGATTGTTTTGCGCAATCAGCCGCAAGCGGCAACGCAGTTTTCCATTGGCAGAGGCAAGACAGTTTATGTCGATCCTTATACGGACGCGGTGCTGGGCAGCAGTTCGGCAGGCGTTCATGATTTCTTCTTCATGGTGGAGCGGTTGCACCGGACGCTGGGCGCGCCGATGGGCTCAAAAAGCGCCGGAAGATGGCTGACGGGTGTTTCGAATTTGCTGTTTGGCGGCTTGATTGTGATCGGTTTGTTTATCTGGCTGCCGCGCAAATGGAGCTGGAAAGCGCTACGTGCATCGAGTTTATTTCGGGGAGGTTTGCGCGGACGGGCGCGGGATTGGAACTGGCACAACACAATTGACATTTGGTGCGCGCTTCCTTTATTGGTGATTTCATTGACGGGGGTGGTGATGTCGTTTGAATGGGCGAACAGTTTATTGTTTCGATTGAGTGGATCGGCAGCGCCGAGTTTCGGACGCGACGGTGGTGAGAATGGACGACGTCCGCACAATGAAGCGGGTGTTGCAGTTGCGCCGAACTATGACAGGTTGTTCGCGATTGCGACGGAGTTCAACCAGGATTGGAATACGATCACGCTGAACGTTGCACGTGACGGCAGTGCGCCGATTTCGACGGTTGTGGATGCAGGCAGCGGTGGACAACCACAAAAGCGCGTTCAATATTTGTCGAATCGAGATAGCGGCGCGGTAGTCAAGACGACCAAGTTCGAAGATGGCAGTTTGGGGCAAAGGCTGCGTGCGTTTGTCCGATTCGGGCATACGGGAGAATGGGGCGGATGGGTTGGCCAAGCGATTGCTGCCATAGCTTCGCTAGGTGCGTGTGTGCTGGTCTACACAGGTTTGATGCTGTCATTTAGGCGGCTTCGTAATAGCCTGAAGCGCGGCCGTGCTTCGGCGCAGCAAAAGACATATGAAGCGGAATTGGTTCGCAGTTAGTCTGCGACGAGGATAACGTCCAGAGTTCGAGGACCGTGCACACCTTTGACGCGCGTCATTTCAATATCTGATGTTGCGGAGGGACCGGAGATGGTTGTGATGGGCACGCGGCCGAATTCGGCAGCTTTGCGAATGGCTTCGGGCACGGTTGCAACGACCTGATTGCGGTGGACGATGCAGAGGTGATAGTCGGGTATGAGGGTTAGCGCACGTCTGCCCTCGGCCTCGGTGTGGCGAAGAAAGATGGAGCCGGTTTCAGCGACGGCTACTCCGCATTCGGTCAGCACGCCTTCGGAATGATCGAGATCCGCGTAGGAATGATGGGCGTCGGTTTCGAACGAGATGTCAGCAGGCAGGATGTTCGACGGCAAACCGGATGGAATGAGGAGCTTGTTTTTGCCTGCGGCTGAGAGCGCGGTGCGGATGGTGTCAGGCAATTGTTGAGGCGAGCAGTGATAGACGCGAACACCGTAATCGACCAGACGGTCTTCGAATAATTGCAGATCGGGTTCGGCAGTTTGTCGGTATTGGCGCGGGATGGAGTCTGCGGCGCTTGGACTTTGCGCTACGGCGTGGCGGATACGATTTAGAATCTTGTCTTTTGAGTCTGTCATCGTTTGGCCCACCATTCACGGAATGATTCCGACGGGATGGGTTTCATGTCGCGGACCGCGCTCCATCCGGCGAGCATGCCGGGAAGGTTACGCAAGACACCGTTGTGTTCGAATGGGATTTGCCCGATGCGGCCCAGTTTGTGCGCCAAGGATAAGCGCGTGGAGTTCTTAAACAAGGCTGCAGCGCCTTTCATGGCGATACGTTCGACGAGAGGGGCATCGCCTTGGGCCACAACTTTGGCGCGCAGATGGACCAGTATTTCGGGAATGTTGATTTTGACCGGGCAAACTTCGTAGCATGCGCCGCATAAAGAGGATGCGAAGGGCAAAGTCTGCGAATGGTGCAGGCTTTGCAATTGCGGTGTGAGAATCGCTCCGATGGGACCGGCGTAAATGGAGCCATAGGCATGTCCGCCGGTTTGCTGATAGACGGGACAGGCGTTGAGACAGGCTCCGCAACGGATGCAATCGAGCGTGTCGCGCGAAACCTCGTCGGCCAGAACCTGGGTGCGGCCATTGTCGATCAAAACCACATGAAACTCTTCAGGACCGTCGCCAGGGTGAGTGCCGGTCCAGATGGAATTGTACGGATTCATGCGTTCGCCGGTCGCGGATCGAGGAAGCGTTTGGAGAAAAACTTCGAGATCTTCAAAGCGGGGGATGATTTTCTCGATGCCGACCAGCGTGATAAGAACTTTGGGAAGCGAGACGCACATGCGGCCGTTGCCTTCCGATTCCACAACGCAAACGGAACCGGTTTCGGCAACAGCGAAATTGGCTCCGCTGATGGCGATGGGCGTGGAAAGGAACTTTTCGCGCAGGTAGTGGCGGGCGGCAGCGGCGAGATCTCCGGGGTTATCGCTGAGAGCAGTGAGCCCCATTTTGCGCATGAAGATCTGTCGGATTTCAGCGCGGTTACGATGCAGCGCGGGCACGACGATGTGCGAAGGTTTGTCTTCGCCTAGTTGCACGATGAGATCGGCAAGGTCGGTTTCGTGCGGGGCGATTCCGGCTGCTTCGAGAGCGCGATTGAGTCCGATCTCGTCGGAAGTCATGGTCTTGACCTTAATGACTTCCTTTTCGTGGTGTGCTTTGATCAGGTCGACGACGATACTGTTGGCCTCGTCGGCATCTACCGCCCAATGCACTTGGCCACCGGCGGCAATGCAATTGGATTCGAACTGGAGCAAATACTGATCGAGATTGCGAAGCGTGTGCTGCTTGATAGCGTGGCCGGACGTGCGAAGTTCCTGCCAGTCCGTTAGTTCGGCGACGACCTTGGCGCGCTTGTTGCGGATGACTCCGGTGGCGTTGCGCACATTGCGGCGAACCTGCGTATTTTGCACTAACTGCTTGGCGGCCGTGTAGAACGGCGGTGCGTCCGCGGCTTCGCCGACTCGGATACTCATAGGCTTTTCGCCTCCGTGGAAGCGAGAATTTCGGCGATGTGAACCGTGGCGACTCCGGTGCGCTGGCGTGAGAGTGCGCCGCCTATGTGCATCAGGCAAGAGTTATCAACAGCAGCGCAGAACTCGGCCCGGGTTTCGAGTACGCCTTTAACTTTGTCGGCCAGCATGGCGGCAGAGACGTCGGGGTTTTTGATGGAAAAGGTTCCGCCGAAGCCACAACATTGTTGGTTTTCAGGCAAGTCGATCAAAGTTAGTCCGCGAACTGAGCGGAGCAGAGACGTTGGTTTGTCACCCAGGTGAAGCGAGCGCATGGAATGGCAGGACGGATGGAAGGTGACGGCGTGGGGAAAAAAGGCTCCGACATCGGTTATGGCTAGTTTGTCCACTAAGAATTCGGTGAATTCAAAAACCTTGGGGATGAGGCGTTGGATGGCATTGATGAGTTCCGTGTCTCTGGAGTCGGCGGCCAAGCGCGGATAGTGATCGCGAATCATGGCGACGCAAGAGGAGGAGGGGCTGCAGATGATTTCGGCAGTATCAAACACTTTGACGAAATGGCGGATGAGCTCGAGTGATTCCTTGGCATAGCCTGTGTTGGTATGCATTTGGCCGCAGCAGGTTTGGGCTTCGCGAAATTCGACTGTGTGGCCGAGGCGTTCGAGGACATGGACAACAGCTTTGCCCGTTTCTGGAAAGAGAGCGTCGTTGTAGCACGTGATGAATAAGGAGATTTTCACTGGATTGTGGCGTTGCCACTGCTTCAATCCTAAGGCATGTGCGAGCGGGAGTATGTGACGGACGCCGGATTACGAAACGAAATGGTGGGCATAGGCGAAGAGATGAAGAATGTAGGTAATTTGGGGTGAAGAAGGGTAAGGACGGGATGGTTTTTGGCGGCGTACGAGGTCGCCACAGGCCGAGGGCCTGACCTACTTAGTTCCGGCTGAGTGAATTTGCCGGGATGAACGGTGTTTGGTTTGGAGTTTGGACGCAGTTGTCCCTTGAGTGGTGGGGTGTTTTTTAGAAATTGTTTGGAAATCGCTTTAGCGCTTCGTGGGATCGAACTCTGGTGGTCTGAAGCCGAGCGCTATGGTTTCCGGTCTACCGGTTGGAGTTTGCTGGCGCAAACATGGCCTGCTTCTTCATGCTGATGAGATGTTCTTGCCAGGTCTCTTCAGGGCGATTCTTTTTCTTGTAGACTTCGAGGCGTTCCTTGGCCAGCGCCATTTTGGCGACGCTTTCGGATTCGGACTTGCGGGCTTTGCGGTAGTCTTCGCAGGCTTTGCGCTTCTTGTCTACCAAGTTGCTGGCTGCAGTTTTGTAGCGCATGTGGCGGGCGAGAGTTCTTTGTTGTTCCTCTGTCCAGGTTGCCGGGTCGGGATTGGACTGGTAGATGCTTTCTTCGACGGATGCGTGGGCGCGGGAGACGCGTTGGAGGAACCAGTCGGCGTTGACCAGTTCGGTGACCATGTGATATTCGGTCTCGTTGTTGGGCGAGTAAGCTTTGCACCAAGAGAGTTCGACGGTTTTGTACTCGTCCATGGATTCGTGCGGCAGATGAGCGTGTGCGGGGCGCAGCAGCCGTGCTGGTTTCCGGGAGGTGCTGTCAACAGTTTTGTGTAAACTCGGTTCCATCATTCATAGAATGTTTTGCTTTTATGCCGTCGCGGCGAGCTGCATTCTCTCCGGCCAGCGGATCGCAAACTGGCGCAGCGCCTCGCGCCAGCCCTGGACGGTCTGCCACTTGCGTGCGACGTTCTGCAGCGCCAGATACAGCAGCTTGATGGCGGCTTCCTGCGTCGGAAACGAGCCGCGATTCTTGGTCACTTTTCGCAGCGTCATGTGCAACGATTCCACCGCGTTGGTCGTGTAAATAATCTTGCGAATCTCCTCCGGGAATTCGAAGAACGGGATAACTCGCTGCCAGCTGCGTTCCCACACATCAGCCACCACCTGATGCTTCGGATACTTAACTCGAAACTCAGCCAGTGCCAGCGCCGCCAGCTCGGCTGACGCTGCTCGGTAGATGGGCTTCAAATCCGCAGCCATGGCCTTGCGTTCCTTCCAGTTCACGAAGCTCAAACTCGCACGTATCAAATGCACGATACAGGTCTGTACCAGCGTGCTGGGAAAGATGGCTTCAATAGCCTCCGGGAAGCCTTTCAGCCCATCTGTGCAAATGATGAACGCATCTTTCATGCCGCGATTCTTCAGGTTTTGCAGCACCGACATCCAATACTTAGCTCCTTCGTTGCCGCTCACCCACAGCCCCAACACCGACTTCTGCCCTTCCACATTGATGCCAATCGCGGTGTACACAGCACGGTTTTCCACTTTGCCATCTTGCCGCATTTTCACCATCAATGCGTCCAGATACACGATCGGATAGAGGGCCTCCAACGGTCGGTCTTGCCAGGCTCGCACCTCCTCCTGAATGCTGTCGGTGACCTCCGAAATCAAACCGGCACTCACATCCACACCGTACATATCATGCAGGTGTCCCTGGATATCTCGCACCGTCATTCCGAGCGCATACATCGACAGAATTTTGGCATCGAATCCTTCAAAGCGCGTTGATGTTTCTCTATGAGCTTGGGTTCGAATGTGCCGTTGCGATCGCGCGGCACTTCGATCGTCATCTCGCCCGATTCGCCTTTCAGCGTCTTGCGGCTTTTTCCATTGCGCGAGTTGCCGCTGCCATAGCCCTCCGGGTCGTGCTTTTCGTAACCCAGGTGATGGTTCATCTCGCCGGCCAACATGCGCTCCACCAGGGCTTTGGTCAGTTCTTTCACCAGCCCATCCGGGCCGATCAAACTGCCCCCGCTGGTCGCGATCAATTCGTCGATTAGTTCTTTTCTGATTGCCATTCGGTTCTCCTATCTTCCTCTCTCTTTTTGAGAACCGAGTTTACACAAACTGTTTTACACCCTCATCCGGTCCACCGGTTGGAGTTTGCTGCGCAAACATTTCATGGCATTTTTCGACGAGATAGCTTTTCCTAGATCTGAGCGGCGACCCGTTTGGGCCGGGGATGCAGGGGTAGTGGTGGCCTCAATGGCCTTGTTCAGGTTCGTCATTTTGTTTAGTCCTTAGGTTAGAAATGGGGCTGGGTATCAGCCTGAACTAAGAATGGCTTGTCAAATTCAGAAACGTATATTCGAGCGCGGGTGGCGCAGCAATGGAATTTGGGCTTATCGGGCTGATTTGATTGGAGTTGGGCGAAGCGAAAATATTTCTGCAGAAACTGTGACTGGCCTTCCGTTGGTGACACGGACCGTGATGGTTTGCTTGGGTGGAACGGACACTTGAAGGGCTGAAACTGCGCCATCTTTGGTTGGAAATTCAGCCTTCCATTCGATGTTGGTATCGCCTTCGTTCGTGAAGCTGGTTTCGGTTTGTGCGCTGTGCTTTACGCTGATCTCGGTGTTGAAAACGGGGACGTGGCTGATGCGAGCCCATTCGGTTGCGGCAGTGAGATGCGACAAGGTGACAACAATTTTGGCTGCCGGGTCGGGGTGGATTCCCATTAGGCCACCAGCAAATGCTCCAACGGCGGCGAAGGAAACTTCGGGATATTCTCGGCGCGGTAGAGAAGCACTGATCAGGCGGCAAAGGCAGCGGTAGGCTTGATCGTTTTCACGCCAACGATAGAGAATTTCGGGGTAATAGGAAAAGGCTTCGACATTGATGCTGGCATCCTGGCTGTCTTTGAGTACGCGTTGGAGTTGTCCAGTCAAGTGTTCGCCGCTTTCGGCGATTTGTTCCAAGTAGATCGGGAAGTAATCGGGCTCGAAGGCTTTACCAGCGTAGAAAGAACCGTTTTGCAGCTTGGCCGTGTAGAAGCGGTGCTCGGCAGGATTCCACCAGGCGGTGTTGTAAGTAGCGCGAATTTTTTGCGCTCGGCGTTCCAGTACATTGACGTTCGCAGCGGCACCGCTGAATTCGCTGAGCCGGGCGGCAGCGAGCAAGGCAGAATATTCAGTTGCTAACAGATCGCCGGCTTGGCGCGGAGTGACGTTCATCTCCTCGTTGTAAGACGGGATGCCGCGATGTCCGTATTTCGGTAGGGCATCTGGAATGTCGTCGCCGTCGAGATCCCAAGCGCGGATGTAATCTTCGGTGGTGCGCTTGTAGAAGTTGGCGAAAGCGGGATCGCGCAGATAAGTTTCGTCGCGCGTCCATAGATACTGCCGGTAACAGGCGTGCAGCACGTCGAAGTTGGAAGGCAGGTTATACCAGAAGTCTTTGTCGTTTTTGTAATCGACAGGCGCAGGTAAGTTGAGTTTATTGATTTCCCAGAAGCTGCACCATTGACGGGTGGGGGAAATGTTTTGAGTAAACTTGCGCAGCACGTTTTGGTTGACGGAAGCGAGACCCAGGATGTGCGCTCCAAGCGTTTGATGGGAGACGTCGCGCATGCAGAAGGCATCGCGATTGGGAAGTGATGCGTCATACCATTCGCCGACCGGATCGCCGGAATGAACATAGGCAAGCGCTTGGTGTTTGGCCCAGGCAAAACCTTCGACGAGTGCGATATCGGACGATTCAAAAGTGACAAGGCCGCGTTGGGTTGGCGTGTCTTGCCTGAAAAGGCCGTAGAGTAATGCGCCACAGGCGAGGAAGATTGCGATGAAGCGCGGAGCCATAGCGACATTTTAGGACGCGAGCAGAGCAAGTATAGGGAGAAGAAAGGCGGCGGAAATGCCGCTACCCTAGAGGACTAGGCTTGGCGGTTTCTAGCGTGGCGTTTTTCAGCGCGACAAGATAGTCTTCCATTTGTTGGTTATTAGCATGTTTTGCCCAACCGGCCGGTGTGCCTTGCCAAACGGTATCCTGCGCGTCTAAGCTGGCACCGTGTTCGACCAGCAAGCGAACGATTTCATAGTGTCCCGCTAGCGCGGCTTGGTGGAGCGGGGTTGAGTGGGAATGGCAGCCGACTGGGTTGTAGCGATTCGGATCTTCGCCGACGTCAAGCAGCAGTTGGACGATGCTGGTGTGGCCGAATTGCGCGGCCAGGGCCAGGGCGCGGTGGCGACGTTCGGGATTGGCATTAGGGAGCAGTCGGCGGGCATCTTCAAGACGGCCCAAAGCCGCTGCGGCGGGAAAATCTAGCTGGGCTCCGCGACGGATCAAGGCTTGGACAGCTTCGAATTCAGCGTGAACGAGCGCCGGGGACATGGCGCTTTGTGGGTCTGCGCCGTAATCGCACAACAGGTCAATTAGCGGGATTTGCGCCTGACATTCCCGCACGATCCGACCGGAACAGACGAGGCCCAACGTTTCGGTTATTGCGGATGCGTTACGCTTTGCTCCGGCTTCAAGGATCGCGGTTGCGACTTCAACAATGTTTTGGGGCAAGGTTCCGTGGCGAATGGGGTTTTCGGCGCAGAACTCCAAGAGCGTTGGATTGCGAAAGTAATTCCCTCCCGGGAACGCTACGTGTTGATCCACCACGGTGGGATGTTCTTGCAGGTGGCGGCGGAGAGCAGCGCCATCGCCTTGGTCGAGCAGATGGACGGCCTGGCGAAAGATCGGATCGGTGATCCGTTCGTGATGGAGCCGATGGAGATTATCCGACTCACGGCTTTCGAGATGACCTTTTAGAGCGGCCCAGTTTGCGAAGCCACGTTCGCGTGCGATGGCGAGTTGCGCGTCGCTGAGTTTGAGTTGACAAGCGAAGATTTCTGCATCGGATGTACGGGCGAAGCGGGGATGAAATTCGCGGAGGCGTTGGGCGACTTGGGCGTGATGTTGCTGATGAGCCTGCAACAGATCTTTAGCTTGGTGTTTTAAATGGTTAAGATTCGCGTTGGAGGGGAGAGGTTTTACGGGCATAGAACTTCCTTTCATTGAATGCCTGAAGTCCGCATTAGCAGGCTGAAAGTCAGTTCGAATGCAATAGCAACGAAAGCAGGTGGACTTCTGTCCTTTCCGCGGACCGGGGACGCCCTGTGACGCCATTTGACAATAGCATGAAAAGTGTGAGCAGGCGAGGGTGGCGAGCTTATTGCGCGCAGGCGTTGGTGTAGTTTTCGGCAAGCACGCGAGCGGCGTCTTGCGACGTTGTGATGAGTTCCAGTTCGGCGGTTTGACGATGGAAATCGAAGTTCTGATAGGGGCCCTCGAAACGATGCAGCAGGGATGTCATCCAAGAAGAGAAATGCTGCGCTCGCCACACCCGCGGTAAGCAGTTTTTGGTGTAGTTGCGAAGAGACTGTTCGTTTTTGTTCCGATAGAAATCGCGCAGGGCGTAGGCAAGAGTCCGCGAGTCGGCAACCGCTAAGTTCAAGCCTTTCACGCCCGCAGGGGGATTGAGGTGCGCGGCGTCTCCAGCAAGGAAAAGGCGACCGTACTGCATGGGCTCGGTTACGAGGCTGCGAACGGGCGCCATGTTTTTTTGAACGATCAGACCTTCTTCCAGGCGGAAACCGGTTTCGCAAGTAAGCCTGGTTTGTAATTCCTGCCAGATTTTTTCGTCAGGCCAACGAATTAGATCTTCGTCCGGGGCGCATTGCAGGTAGAGACGAGAAATGCGTGGGGACCGCATGCTGAGAAGCGCAAAGCCGCGTTCGTGTTGCGCGTAAATCAACTCCTCTGAAGCGGGACGCGCTTCGGCAAGAATTCCCAGCCACGCGAACGGATAGATTCGTTCATAGACCTGAAGAAGATCTGCAGGGACGGCCTGGCGACAAATGCCATGGAAGCCATCGCAGCCGACTATGAAATCGCATTCTATGTTTTGTTGAACGCCGGAGGAATCTTCGAAGTGAATATTCGGGTTGGCGGAATCGATGTCATGTATGGATGTGTTCCGGACATCAAAAAAGACTGAGCCGCCGGCAGCGATACGAGCGGCAACGAGATCTTTGACAATCTCTTGCTGGGGGTACACAGTTACGTACTTGTCCACAAGAGCGGCGAAATCGATGCGATGACGCCGGCCATTGAACAGAAGGTTGATCCCGGTACGCCGAAGACCCTCTGCCAGCATGCGCGCGCCAACTCCGGTTTCGGCGAGAAGCTTGGCGGTCCCGTATTCGAGCACGCCGGCGCGCACGCGATGTTCTACATACGCTTGCCTGCGGCATTCGACTAGGACGGATTCGATGCCTTCCATATGCAGGAGGTGAGACAACACTAATCCAGCGGGGCCTGCGCCGATGATGCCGACTTGAGTCTTCATGCTGATGCGACCTCCGTTCCAGCGGGTCTGAGGAGGAAATCAAAGAGGGCGGCGTTGAATTCAGAGGGACGTTCCAGGTTTGACAGATGAGCGGCATCGAAGACAACGGCGCGAGCGTTCGGGATACGGGCGGCGAGCAAGTTTCCGTGACCTTGCCAAGGCGTCGATTGATCGTGCGTGCCACCAATAACTAAAGTGGGGACGTGGATAGACGCGAGCAATGCGGTTTGATCCATGTCGCGGATGGCGGAGCAGCAGGCGGCGTAACCTTGCGGGTTGGTGGTTAGTAAAACGGCGCGGCTGGATTCAACGAAGGGCGGCAGGTTTGCTAATGTGCTGGGCATAAAGAAGCGGCCCAATGCGACTTCCTCGACCGACGCCATGCCTTGTTCGAGTACGAGTTTACGGCGCGCGTCGAAAAGCGCGGGATCGGGCATGCGGGGCGAGGTGTTGGCAAGCATGAGTTTCGTGATGCGTTGGGTATTGGCGCCTAACCACTGACCGATCATGCCACCTAGCGAGAGGCCGCAATAGGCGAAGGTGGTGTTGCCAGCGACAGAATCGACAACGGTGAGAACATCTTTGGCTAGTTGTTCGATGGAATATTCGCCGGGAGTGGAATCGGATGCGCCGTGGCCACGCACGTCGATGCGCAGGATGCGGAAGTATGGAGAGAGGGCGGTGACTTGAGGTTCCCACATTCCATGGTCTGCTCCGAGAGAGTGGACGAAGACCAGCAGCGGGTTGGAAGGCGAGCCGTCTAAGCGGTAGTAAATGCGAGCGCCGTTGGATTTAGTGAAGGCCATGTCAGTTAGTGAAGATTGAAAAACGGGTTTGATTTTGCTTCTTGCTGAACATTTTTTGTGTCGTGCGTTGGAGCATATGTTCGTATCGACGTCGTCTAGTTGGATAACTATCATGGCAAATCTTATACAGTCAATTTTGTTGGCGGTAGCGGATAGGAGGCTTTGGGTGAACGTTGGGAAGGCGCTTGTGATTGGGATCAGGATTGTTGGCGTATGCGTTGGTTTTGTTGTGTGCTCGATTGTTGGAGGAATTGGCTCAGGGCTGAGCAAAGCGGGTGGACAGACACCTGCGGGGGCGAATTTTCTTAGCATTTTCCTGGCTCTCTCGGTCTGCGTTGGAGTTGTGGTGTCTGCACTGATACTGCGTTCCAGATGGCGTGGCTGGACTTTGGCGGGCGCGATTTTTGTGGGCGTGTTTGGCATTGCGACGGTGGCTCCTCAAGTGGAGACGGTGTTTTTTCTTTGGAATAAGCTGTCGCATGAAACGATTCGGGCTATTTTTTTGCAGGGTGCGATTTCGGCGGCTTTGTTTGCGCCTTTGGCTGTATTGATTTTGGGCAAGTGGCCAGCGTCGGTCTCCAGGGCGTCCGTGGTTGGCGGTTTGAAGTTCAAAACAGTTGCGATTCTTGTGGTTGCGTTTGTTTTCTTGTATATGTTCTTCGGCTACTACGTAGCTTGGCAGAATCCAGCGGTGCGGCAATACTATGGTGGTCTGGAACAGCCGAGCTTTTTATCGGCGCTGCAAGCCAATTGGGTGAACAATCCCTGGGTATATGCGCTGCAGGTGGGCCGGGCATTGCTATATACGGGATGTTTGTATCCGCTGGTTCGAATGCTGCGCGGTAACAGGGGGGAGGCGGCGGTGTTGATGGCGTTATTTCTATCTATTTGGACGGGTACGCTGTTGCTGCCGAATCCGTTGATGCCTGTGGAGGTAGCAAATACACACTTCCGGGAGACATTAGGCTTTAGTTTGGTGTTCGGTGCGCTTGCTGGGTGGATGTTGGCCGCTACAGATTCTAGCGCCTGAAAAACGGCGGGCGGTGGGTTTCGCAGTGATACGCTTGCAGGCAGATTCATGGACACGATAGAAGGTGATTCGCAGACTACGCGGGCGTTACTGCACATTCGTGAACTGATCGTTCAAGGGGAGTTCAAAGCCGGTGAGAGAATTCGCGAGGCGCCTCTGGCAGAGAGGTTAGCAGTATCGCGGACGCCGCTGCGCTTGGCGCTAGACCGCTTGGCGCATGAGGGGTTGTTGGAAATGCGTCCGAAGGGCGGTTTTGTGGTCCGGCAATTTTCGGTGCAGGATTTGCTGGACGCAATCGATTTGCGAGGCGTGTTGGAGGGAACGGCGGCGCGTTGGGCGAGTGAACGCTGGGAGACACGAACGGAAGTTGATCCGCTTTACGATTGCATTGCGGAAACGCACGAACTGCTGCAGCGTTCTATGACGAGCGTGGAGTTAATTCGGCAATACAGCGAGATCAATGAGCGGTTCCACACGGAGTTGTTGAATCTGGCGAAGAGCCCTACATTGGCGCAGGCGGTTGCGCAGGTGATGGCGCTGCCGTTTTCTTCGCCGAACGCGTTTGTGTTTGCGGAATCGGAATCGGAAGATCATCGCGATGCGTTGTTGATTTCGAATTCACAGCATGAGGCGATTGCCGATGCGATTGCGGATAGAGAAGGAGCGCGGGCCGAAGCGGTGGCGTGGGAACATTCGCGGATTGTGCGGCGCAGTGTGAGGTTAGCGCTGGAGGAGAAAAGAATTAACCAGATTCCTGGCGGGTCTTTGATTCAGTTTCCGCATGCTGGCTGACGTTTACGAGTTCGATGAGCGGGCTCTTCACGTGTTTTGACCTCGCAGTATCGGTTGGGGAGCCGGTTGAGCTTGGCACAACTCCGGCAGGTGCAAGGCGTGTGATTCCGATGGTGGGGAGTAAAAGGAGACTTACGTGGCAATTTTGGGTTGGGTGATGGCGGTGGGCTTGAGCGGAGTGCTGGTGGGGCAGGAGTTCGCTACGGAAACGCGCTGCGCGGATTTGACGAAGCTTGCGATTGAGAATACGACGATTGCGGATGCTGTGGAAATGCCCGCAGGAAAGCCGTTTACTCTTTCTAGTGTGTTTGGGCCGCCTACGGTGATCACAAATTTGCCGGCGCATTGTGTGGTGCATGGCGAAGTGAACCATCATAAAGGCGCTGACGGCAAAGACTATGGAGACAAATTTGAAATTCGCATGCCGGTGGAATGGCAGGGGCGATTGTTGTTCATGGGCGGCGGCGGATTGGATGGAGTGTTGAATCCGGCGTTGGGACTGCAGGGCGCTGGACCGACGGAAAAACGGAAGTCGGCCCTGGCGATGGGGTACGCGGTGTTGGCGACTGATGGCGGACATTCGGACCCGAATCCAATGACTGCGGATGGGAGCTTTGGATCAGACCCGCAAGCGCGTGCCGATTACAACTATCTTTCGACTAAGCGTGTGACGGATGCGGCGCGCAAGGTTTTGGCGGCTTTTTATGGCGCTCCGATTAAACATTCTTACTTTCAAGGATGTTCCAATGGCGGCCGCGAAGGGTTAAACATGGCGGAGCGCTATCCGGATTATTTCGATGGCGTGATTGCAGGCGCGCCTGCGTTTAATTTGACGCATGCGGCGATTGCTGAGGCTTGGAACACGGATCAACTGGCAGCGATTGCTCCGAAGAAAGCGGATGGGACGCCGGATCTTGCGCAGTCGTTGACCAAGGATGATTTGAAGGTGCTTGTAGGCGGCATTCTAGACAAGTGCGATGCGGCCGATGGTTTGAAAGACGGCTTGATTTTTAATCCGGAAGCTTGCCATTTCGATCCCAGTGTTTTGAGATGCACGGGCGGGCAGACGGCGGGTTGTTTGCCGGACGCGAAGGTGAAAGCGATTCAAACAATTTTTGATGGGCCGCGTGAATCGAATGGGAAATCGATCTATTCGGCGTGGCCGTATGATTCGGGCGATGGCGCGGATGGATGGCGTGCGTGGATGACGGGCAACGAGCAGATACCATCCATCAACGTTCTGATATTCCCGTCGTTTTTTAATGGCTTGGCGCTGGCGGGCGAGAAGCCGAAGATTGACATTTTCCATTTCAACTTTGATATCGATACGCATCGCATAGACAAGGCGGCGAAGGAGATTAACGCGGATGCGACGGACTGGTCTGGATTTCGCAGGCATCATGCAAAGTTGTTGCTTTATACGGGTATGAGCGACCCGGTGTTTTCTGCGCTGGATCTGATTCGTTTTTACAAACAGATTGCGGAAAAGAACGGTGGCGAATCACAAAGCTTCGCGCGCTTGTTCCTGTCGCCGGGCATGAACCATTGCAGTGGTGGTCCGGGTTTGGACAACTTTGACACGCTAGGTGCGATACAAGCGTGGGTGGAACAGAATAAAGTGCCGGCGGAAATTGTTGCCATGGGCGATGCGTTCCCAGGACGCAGCCGGCCGCTTTGCGCTTATCCGGCGATTGCGAAATATAAAGGACAGGGAAACACCGAAGACGCGGCGAGTTTTTCTTGCACAATTCCTTAGATTTGTACGGATTGGCATAAGATAGCTGTTGCTGCAAACGTGTGCGTCAAGGTGAATTTTGCATTATGCAGGAATTGTTAATTCGTCCCGAAGCCTTTACAGGAAAGATAGCCACCTTCGGCTTTGAGTATTTGGCGTTTGAAAGCGTGAAGCTGAGCGCGAATGAGATCAGAAGCGGGGCAACGGCGGAACGCGAACTGGCCATTGTGGTGTTGGGCGGCAAGTGTTCGGTGAGTTGCGCGCACGGCGCATGGAAAGACATAGGCGGGCGGGCGCATGTGTTCGATGGATTACCTTACACGCTTTACTTGCCGATCGGCACGCGCTATGAAGTATCCACAGACAACGGATGCGACTTGGCGTTTTGTTATGCCAAGGCGGCGGTGAGTTATCCGGCGAGATTGGTTGCGCCCGAACAAGTGAACGTTGAGATTCGCGGCGGCGGAAATGCGACTCGGCAGATTAATCACATGATTACTCCGGGATCTGGGGCGCACCGTTTGCTGGTTGTGGAAGTGTACACGCCGGCGGGCAATTGGTCGAGCTATCCACCGCACAAACATGATGTGCACAATCCGCCGGGAGAGGTGGATTTGGAAGAGATTTATTATTACCGCATCAGCGCGCCAGAAGGTTATGCGATTCAGAAGGTCTATACAAAAGACCGGCGCATTGACGCGACTATGACAGTGCGCGATGGCGAACTTGTGCTGGTGCCGGAGGGATATCACCCGGTGGTTGCGGCGCACGGCTACGACGTTTATTACTTGAATGCGCTGGCAGGTAGTGCCCATTCCATGGCGGCTTCGGACGATCCGGATTATGCGTGGGTGCGAGCGCAATGGAAGGACAAAGACCCCCGGCTACCGCTGGTTCGATAAAACAGAGAGGCATGGACGTAACAATATTAGGCCGGATCGGCTACGACTTGGTCTCTGAAGAGCCGCACGTGAAGCTTGCGCGCGTTCGCACGTTTTCGCGCTATCTGGGTGGCAGCAGCGCAAACATGGCGGTGGGCTTATCGCGGCTTGGTTCGCGAGTGGGAATTGTCAGTTGTCTGGGTGAGGATAGCTTGAGCGATTTCCTGATTGAGTTTTTGCAAGCGGAGGGTGTGGATACCAGTCACGTGCAGCGCCGCGCTGGGTTTTTGCCATCGCTGGCGCTGACGGAGGTTTCTCCGCCGGATAAATTTCCGCAGGTGTTTTACCGGCATGAACCGGCGGACACCATGCTGCAGATTTCAGATGCCGCGCTGGATTACGTTGCATCGGGAAAAATGTTTGTGACGAACGGAACGTCGCTCTGCAAGTCCCCGTCGCGCGAATCGACCTACTTAGCGCTGGAGCGCGCCAAGCAAAGCGGCAGACAAGTCGTGTTCGATGTGGATTACCGGTCGATGTCATGGGCGAACACGGCTGAGGCAGGGTTGGCGGTGCGACTGGCGCTGCCGTTTGTCGATGTGCTTATTGGCAATCAATTGGAACTGATGCTGGTAGCCGGTGTGATGGATCTGGACAAAGCGACCGAGATGCTGCGCGAACGGGTGCCGCTGCTGGTGAGTAAGTTGGGCGAACAGGGAACTCGGGTTTGGTCGGGCGGCAAGTCTGTGTTTTTGCCGCCGTACAAGGTGCCAGTTGCTTCCACAATTGGCGCTGGCGATGGATTTGCTTCGGGGTTTTTGTATGGATTGTTAAGCGGCAAGCCTACGTTGGAATGCCTGCATTATGGAAACGCGGCGGCGGCGATTGTGGTGAGCCGGCCCAGTTGTTCGGAAGCGATGCCGCTGTTGCGGGAAGTGGAAGACATGATGAGCAGCCAGCGGAAGGAACTGGAAAAGAATGTTTCGCAGTGAAGAATTCTTTCCAGCGGCACTCGCTGCGCGGCTGACAAATACGCGGGTGGATGATCCGGAGTTTGCGCTGCGTTCCGCGCATGAACGCAAACGCCGCGCGAAGCTTACGACCGATGGGAAATTGAATTTGCTGGCGGCGGATCATCCGGCACGCAACGTGACAAAGGTTGGCGATAACGCGCTGGCAATGGCTGATAGGCGCGATTATTTGGCGCGAATTGCCCGGGTGCTGGTGACTGAGCAGGTGGATGGCGTAATGGCGACCATGGACATCCTGGAGGATTTGCTTGCGGTGGATGGCTTCTTGCGCTTGGCTGGCGCGCCTACGCTGTTGGATAACAAGTTACTGATTGCGAGTTTGAATCGCGGCGGATTGGCGGGTACGAGTTGGGAGATGGATGACCCGGTAACTGGCCCGACGCCCGAAACGATTCGTGCATGGAAATTCGATGGCGCGAAGCTGTTGCTGCGCGTGGATGAAAAAGATGGAGCATCGCTGAAGACCATGCTCGAGTGCGCGCAGATGATTAACGAGTGCAATGAGTTTTCGATCCCGATGTTCTTAGAACCGCTGGCAGTGGTGCGCGGGGATAAAGGATACACGGTAGTCAAAAAGGCCGATGCGCTGGCGAAACTGGCGGGAGTGGCGTCGGCATTGGGAGATAGCAGCCGGTATTTGTGGTTGAAGCTGCCGTATTGCGAAGGTTATGAAACGGTGGCGAAGGCGACGACGCTGCCGATTCTATTGCTGGGCGGAGAATCGGCTGGTGATCCAGCGCCATTTTTACGTGAACTCGCTTCGGCGTTACATGCGGGCGCCAATGTGCGTGGCGCACTGGTTGGACGGAACGTGTTGTTTCCGGGCGCAGAGGACCCGCTGGCGATGGCCGAGGCGGTTGGGGGAATTGTGCATAAGAGTTGGAGCGTAGATCAAGCGCTGCAAAATATTGGGCGCATACCTGGCGCACATTCCGATCGCCTGAAGGCGTGTTTGTGAGTTAGAGGTGAAGGAGAACGTAAATGGGAACGCGTAGAGCCACGATGGCGCAGGCGCTGTTGGGATTTTTGAAGAATCAATACGTTGAGCGCGATGGCCAGGAACACCGCTTCTTTGCGGGCGTGCTGGGAATTTTTGGGCATGGCAACGTGGCGGGCGTAGGGCAGGCGCTGCAAGAGAATTTGGATTTGCCGTATATTCCCGTTCGCAACGAACAAGCGGCAGTGCATCTAGCGGCGGCTTTCGCCAAGACCAACAACCGTCTGCGCGCATTTGCTTGTACTTCTTCTATTGGGCCTGGCGCGACGAATATGATTACGGGCGCGGCTTTGGCGACCATTAACAGGCTGCCCGTTTTGCTTTTGCCCGGTGATATTTTTGCGCGCCGGAATGTGGCTCCGGTGCTGCAACAACTGGAATCGCCTTACACGCAAGAAATTGGCGTGAACGATTGTTTTAAGACGGTATCGAAATATTGGGACAGAATTTACCGGCCGGAACAGTTGATTACCGCGCTACCGGAAGTGATGCGGGTGCTGACGTCGCCGAGCGATTGTGGAACGGTGACGCTGGCTTTGCCGCAGGATGTGCAGACGGAGGCGTACGATTATCCGGAAGAGCTATTTCGCAAGCGTGTTTGGCTGATAAGGCGGCCGGAACCGGATGCGTTAAGTTTCACGCGCGCGGTGGAAGCGATTCGAGCCAGCAAGAAGCCATTTATCGTTGCGGGCGGCGGAGTGTTGTTTAGTGAAGCAACGGATGCGCTGGCGAGTTTTTGCAAAGCAACGGGCATAACAGAAGGCGAGACACAAGCCGGCAAGGGTTCCCTGCCCTATGACCATCCGCAAGCCATGGGCGCGGTGGGTGCGACGGGCACGCTGGCGTCGAATCGTTTCGCGCACGAGGCCGATTTGGTGATTGGCATTGGCACTCGTTATTCGGATTTCACGACCGCCTCGATGACTGCGTTTCAGAATCCGGATGTACGCTTCGTGAACATCAATACGGCGGAGTTTGATGCGTATAAGGTGTCGGCCATTCCGGTGGTTGCAGATGCGCGGGTGACTTTGGAACGTTTGACGGCAGCGCTGACGGATTACAAGGTTGGCGGCGAATATAGTGGGCAAGCGGGCAGGTTGAAGCATGAATGGGAGGCCGAGGTGGATAGGCTGTTCCAACTGGGTCTCAAACCGTTGCCGGCGCAGAGTGAAGTAATTGGCGCAATGTGGGAAGCTTCTGGACCGCGCGACATTCTTATCTCGGCGGCGGGGAGTCATCCGGGAGATTTGCACAAGCTCTGGCGAACGCGTGCTCCGAACGGTTATCACATGGAGTACGGCTACTCGTGCATGAGTTATGAGATTCCAGGTGCCATGGGCGCGAAGATGGCGGATCCATCGCGCGAAGTATATGTGTTTTTGGGTGACGGTACTTACTTGCTGATGCCGGGCGAGATTGCCACATCCGTGCAAGAAGGCGTGAAGTTGATCATTGTGCTGGTGGATAACCATGGCTTCGCGAGCATTGGCGGTTTGAGCCAGTCTTTGGGGCAGCAAGGCTTTGGAACAAGTTTCCGTTCACGAGCGAAATCCGGCCAATTAGATGGCGACTATCTGCAGATTGATTATGAAGCCAATGCGCGGAGTTTAGGCGCGTACGCGATTCGCGCGAACGGTTTGGCTGAATTCAAGCAGGCATTGGAGAAGGCGAAGACGATGGATCGCACGACGGTCATTGTGGTGCAGACCGATCCGGAGACGCGCGTGCCGGGCTATGAATCTTGGTGGGACGTCGCGGTGGCGGAAGTCTCGCAAATGGAGAGCGTTCGAAAAGCACGTGCCGCATACGAGGAAGCGAAGAAGAAAGAGCGTTACTTCCTGTGAGCCAAACGGGAAGGTTCTTGTTTGGAAATGCGCCTTGTTCGTGGGGCACCCTGGAGTTCGCTGAAACCAAGGGCGAGCAGATTGGGTATGCCCAAATGCTGGATGAATTGGCGGCGACGGGCTATGCGGGCACGGAATTGGGCGATTGGGGATACATGCCAACCGATCCCGCTATGTTGCGAGGCGAGTTAACACGGCGCGGCTTGGTGATGCTGGGTGCTTTTGTGCCCGTGGCTTTAAAAGATAAAGCAGCGCATGCGGCGGGAGTTGAAACGGCGGTCAAAACGGCAAAATTGCTAGCTGCCGTGGCGGCAACGCCGAAGCCGTATCTAGTGCTGGCCGACAATAACGGCACGGATGCGGACCGAACGCGTCTGGCTGGGCGAGTTCCGGCGGATGCGGGCTTAACGAAAGAGCAGTGGCGCACGTTTGCAGACGGAGCTAACCGTATTGCCGATGCCGTTCTACAAGAGACGGGACTTAGAACTGTTTTTCATCATCATTGCGCGGGATATGTGGAGACGCCGCGCGAGATTGAGACGCTTCTGGCGTTCACCGACCCGCAAAAACTTGGCTTGGTGTTTGACACGGGCCATTTTGTTTATGGCGCAGGACACAACCGGGTGACACAAGCGCTAGACGAATTCGGCGAACGCATTTGGTACATGCATTTCAAGGACTGCGAGCCGAAAGTTGCCGCCCAAGCGCGCGCGAACGGATGGGATTACTTCACAGCGTTGCGCCACGGCGTGTTTTGCGAGTTAGGTAAGGGCTGTGTAGATTTCGGCGCTGTGTTGAAATGGCTCGCCGAGCACAAATATGACGGGTATGTGCTGGTGGAGCAAGATATTCTTCCGGGGATGGGTGCGCCGAAAGAAAGCGCTCGACGGAACCGGGAGTATTTGCGTTCGTTAACGGAGGGGAAATGAAAACGCAGGTCGGTATCGGGGTTGTTGGTGCGGGACGCATTGCAAATGTGCATGCGCAGACAATTGCATTTACACTGCCGCAGGCGCGGATTGTTTCTATTTCGGATATTAATCGCGAAGCCGCAGTTGCGCTGGCAGAACGCTGTAGCATTCCGAACGTTGCGGAATCAAGCGATGAGATTTTCGCCAACCCCCAGATAGCGGCTGTATTGATTTGTTCTTCCACGGACACGCACGCCGAGCTGATTTGCAAAGCGGCGCGCGCAGGCAAACATATCTTCTGCGAGAAGCCGATTGCGCTGGAGCTTTCGAAGATTGATGAAGCGTTGGAGGCTGTCCGCAAGGCCGGAGTGAAGCTGCAGGTTGGTTTTAACCGGCGCTTCGATAAGAATTTCGCGCGTGTGAAGAAGGCTGTGCAATCGGGCGAGATTGGCAAAGTGCGGTTGATGCACATCATCAGCCGCGACCCCGCGCCTCCGCCGCTGGCTTACATCAAGAATTCGGGCGGCATTTTCTTGGATATGACCATTCACGATTTCGACATGGCTCGATTTCTGATTGGCGATGAGGTGGAAGAAGTTTTCGTCTCGGCGGGAGTCATGGTGGATGAAGCGATTGGCGCGGCGGGTGATTTGGACACGGCGGTGATTATGCTGCGATTTCGGAACGGCGTGATTGGGACGATTGACAATTGTAGGCAGGCGGCCTATGGCTACGATCAGCGAGTTGAGGTCTTGGGGAGTCTGGGGAAGATTGCTTCGGAGAATTGTTATCCGAACGAGGCCGAGATAAGCACGGGCAATGAAGTGCGTCGAGATCTACCGCTGAATTTCTTTATGGAACGGTATCAGGAGAGCTTTGCGTTGGAGATGCGAAGCTTTGTTGACGCTGTGACGCAGGATAAGTGCACGGCGGTGAGCGGCGCGGATGGGCGGATTCCTGTGGTATTGGGATTGGCGGCTCGCCAGTCTTATGACGAGCGGCGACCGGTGAAAGTTAGGTTTTGAGGGAGAGACGGAAGTTACTTCACTTCTCCGAGGAGGCTTCCTCGAATTCCGAATCCGGCAGATTTCCACCAAGCGCGGAGATGAGCCAGCAAACGGCGACCAATAGAACGGCGACCAGCAGATAAACATCCAAACGCTTAAAGTAGAGCGAGGTCGGAACCAGCAGCGCCAACAGACCAAGGCTGGCCAAACGCAGTGATCTAAATGCAAGGAGGAACACAGGGAACGGAAGGGGCAACAAGGGCGCCATAAACCCGCCAGGATTGCCTATCGAGGTTAAGATCAGCAGACCGAATGCGGAGTGGGCAAGGGTGATGAGAGCCGCTATGCAGAGAAAAAGCCACTTAAGCATAGACCAGAGGGTCTTGCGAGTATAGTCTGTGGCACTTGTTGGCACCAGACTTAGATTACTGAATGAGCCCTCGATTTTCAACAGAAGCTAGGCGTCGCAATGAGGGCTAGTCGTGGGGACCGCCTGCCTCTTTCCGATAACGGCGTCTACCGCGCCTGACGCATGCGAGAGTAAGTTTAAGACCGAAGGCGCAACTGACAGCTTGTCCATGGGCTCGACCAACCGCGGAGTGGCCGTCGGAATATCAAACCACATGATGCTCACTAAACCCACAATCGACATGCTGAACGATCTTCACTTCAGATCGGACGCCCGACGCATTGTCTTAGCAATACCGCTGGGAAGCATTTGCTGGGACGACGAACTGCCAAGTCTCAGAAATTTAGCCATGCTTTCCCAAGATGAACAGAACATTATCTGGTCGATCTTTGGAATTCGCTTCAAGCTGTGGGATGGCGTACTGTTATCTCAAGAAGAGAGACAACTGTGGGGTGAAGTGCAGGCTGGAGCTCCAAACTGGCCGCTGTTTTGCCGCATCACTTTGTCTCCCGAGGATAGAATCGCGCGGCTCGCAGCCGAACGAGAAGTGGAGAGTGAACTAGTCGAGTTATTCGATCGCGCTGATGCAGTCCAAATCGGCGAAAATGGGGGCGGCCTGCAATCATTTTCGGCGACCTTCAATTTAACCGACGATCCTCCCGAGTGAAGTTCGTAGAACAAAACCTTGCTGCCACCATACTTTCTGATAACCGCGTGTCTCGGAGACGGTCGGCCCGATACGATGTAAGTTGAATTTCCCTTCTATAGCGGCCGAATTGAACGATGCCATGACCGGCCTCTACAAGGCCTTTGCTTCCTACCCGCAACCGGAACGGATCGAGGCGTTCCCTTGCGGGTGCACCGAACCGGGCGCGACCCAACCGCTCGTTGCTACAACTCTTCCGCAGTTGTCTCTTCACGATCTCGCAAGTTATTCCTTCAGCGCGATGACGACACAGGGAACGGTGGACGACTTCCGGTACCTCTTACCCCGTCTTTTTGAAGGCGTCACCGAGGAGGGTTTCGGTTACGACCCTGAAGTTTTGTCCGGAAAACTGCGCTATGCGAGGTGGATGACATGGCCCTCGCATGAGGTTCTCGCTGTTAGAAGCTACCTCCATGCGCTATGGCGTAATGCGTTGAAAAGCTTCCCCCTGCAATCGAGTATGCCGGCGTTTGCTGACATCGAGCAGGTGCTGGACTCCGTTGCGCAAACAGGCGAAGACCTGAGGTTGTATCTCGCGGCCTTGAGCAGTGTGGACCAAGAAAGTGCCGACAGACACCTAATCCAGTTTGTAACTATGCGCGGTGCCGATTTCGATGATGGTCACACACTCGAACATGGATTCTGGCAAGAATCAAAGCAGGCCGCTGAGAGCCTGCGATCTTGGCTTCTTCAGCCCAGCACACTCGAGAGAGTCAGACGAGGCGCCCATTACCTGGCAGATGACGGCTTCGACCACCTGTTCGCACCTGCGCTCAGCATGCTTCAGCGTGAGGCTGGAGTGCCCTCTTCCTAATGTCACGCACTGTATGCGAATCGAAGTTGCCGATAAGTGCGGTTATCGGAAACTGAAGAGTGTCGTCTCTGCGTTGCGCTCGTTGTCTCACAATCGGGAGTGCAACGTTCCAAGGGTTGAGTTTGGAAGTGCGCCCTTTCGCTTGTAAGATTAAGAGCTATGAACGCTCCATGGCGACGTGACGCCGTTGCAAAAGTTACTTATGGGAAATCGGTTCGTTGAGGATCGGGAGCGGTTCGGGAGGTTCGTTGCGGCGTGGGAAGCGGGAACGCTGCCTAAAGCCGAGTGGACACACGCGGCGCACGTTTCGGTTGGCGGGTGCTATGCAATTCGATATGGAGAAGAGGCGTTAGCAAGAATCCGGGAGGGGATTCAGCGCTACAACGCGGCAGTGGGGACGGCCAATACCGAGACATCGGGATATCACGAAACGTTGACCCGATTCTGGGTGTTGGTCTTACGTGCAGCCACGCGAGGTTTTGCGGACGAATGGCTGGCTGCGCGGCATGCGGTGAACGAGTTTGGTGAGAGACGGAATCTGCATGCGGAGTATTACAGTTTTGATGTTGTCGCGAGTCGCGAGGCACGCCGGGATTGGATTGCTCCCGACTTGCGCAGTATTTGATGTTGTCTAAAACCTGGGCGTCGCTGCCGTTCCACTTTGATATGCTCCCGGTGGACCCAGTGAAATTATGAAGCTTTTCCGATTGATGGACTTTGCCTGCGTTTTGATGTTGTCGTCTGGAGCATTCGCGGCAGATCGAGTGAGGACCGCGAACGGCATCGTGGAGACGACGAAGCCAGCAAAGAACGGAGTGCGAAGTTTCAAAGGGATTCCATTTGCGGCACCGCCGGTAGGAGATTTGCGATGGCGAGCGCCGCAGCCAGTGAAGAACTGGAAAGGAGCCCTGAACGCTGATGAATTTGGGCCGCGGTGCATGCAACGTTTGGGGCCAAATTCCGATTATTGGTTTCGCAGCAATGGGATGAGCGAGAACTGCTTGTATCTGAACGTTTGGACGCCGGCTAAGTCCAACAAAGGTATGCTGCCGGTTTTGGTGTACGTGTTTGGGGGCGGGTTTCAGAATGGCGATGGGTCGGAGCCGCGATATGACGGCGCCAGCATGGCACAAAAAGGAGTTGTCGCGGTTTCGCTGAATTACCGTACCAATATTTTCGGTTTCTTTTCACATCCGGATTTGACGAATGAGTCGGAGCATCATGCGTCGGGCAATTACGGGTTGTTGGATCAGGTGGCGGCGCTCGAGTGGGTGAAGAAGAATATAGCGGCATTTGGAGGCGACCCGAAACGGGTGACGGTGGCGGGAGAATCGGCTGGGTCGATGTCGGTAAGCGCGTTGATGGCGTCGCCGTTGTCGCGAGATTTAATGGCGCAAGCGATTGGCGAGAGTGGCGCATTGATTTCGACGATGCCGCCGCGAGCGCTCGCACAGACGGAGAAAGATGGCGTACGATTTGCCGAATCGGCGGGGGCCGGATCGGTGAAGGAGTTGCGGGCGATGAGTGCGGAGAAGATTCAAGAGGCGCTGGCCAAGTCGGCTCCGACGGCAGGCGGCGCTCCAGGAAGCGCGACGCTGCCCCCACTGCGGTTCACTCCGAATATCGATGGATACTTCTTGCCCAAAACTCCGCTGGAGATTTTCGAGGCGGGCGAACAGGCGAAGGTGCCGCTGCTGGCAGGAAGTAATTCACAGGAGATGCCGGCGCGGATGGTGCTAGGCGATAGCGAGCCAACCGTTCAGAACTTTGCGGCGGCGATTCATAGGCTTTATGGCGAGAAGGCGGACGAAGTATTGAAAGTGTATGCGCCCAAGAATGATGACGAGGTACCGCAGGCGGCGACAGATCTGGCTAGCGCGCGGTTTATTGCGCATTCGACTTGGACGTGGACCGAGTTGCAAGTGAAGACCGGCGGGCACCCGGTTTACCGTTATTTTTATGCGCGAGTGCGGCCGCCGTATCTTGGGATGCCCGGGCAGACACCACCGCCTACAAATGCGGCAAATAAGCCGCTGGGTGCCGTGCATTCGGCGGAGATCCAATATGCGATGGGAAATCTTGATCTGGATCCCCGGTATACCTGGGATGCGGATGATCACAAAGTTTCGGATACGCTGCAGAGCTACTTCGTGAACTTCATCAAGGCGGGTAATCCAAATGGGACAGGTCTACCGGAATGGCCGGCTTATAGCCCGGACACAGGATTTATGCGGATGCGGATTGATGTTCAGAGCAAAGCCGAGCCCGAGCCTGATCGGGCGCGGTATCAGGTTCTGGATGCTATTTTCAGCAAGGGACAATAATTCAAGTTGCGTTAACAAGCCCTGCCAGCAACTCATAAGAACGCAAACGGTCTGACTGATCGTATGTATCGGTAACGGCGAAAATCTCTTGTACACCGGTGCGCTGGACAAAGTCTTCGAGTTTCCGAGCAACAGTTTCGGGGCTGCCCACAATCGCTTGCTGCAAACGTCCGTTAACGGCTTTTTGCTCCATAGGAGTCCAATGACCGTCCATAGAATCAACCGGGGGCTTTAACTCCACCGGCAAATTCCGAATGAGAGCCAGGAAGCGCTGCTGCGGAGTTGTCAATAAACGTTCCGCTTCTGCATCTGTCGGCGCAACGATGATTGGCAAGCCTACCATCGAATATGGTTGCGGGTGCAGCGCACTGGGATTGAATGTTTGCTGATAAAGACGCAGCGCGGGCAACATGTAGTCTGGAGCAAAATGAGCCGCAAACGCGAATGGCAAACCAACTTGCGCCGCGAGTTGAGCGCTGAAATCGGATGAGCCAAGAAGAGTGATGGGGACGTTGGTATTTTCGCCGGGAACTGCAAAGACTTGCTGGCCGGGCCTAGGCGCAGCCAGGAATCCTTGCAACTCGTGCAGCAAGTCGGGGAAATTGTCTCCGTTGGTGCGCAAATCGCGGCGCAGGGCGTAGGCAGTGGCTCGGTCTGCACCGGGGGCACGACCCAATCCAAGATCAATGCGGCCGGGGTACATGCATTCGAGAGTGCCGAACTGTTCCGCCACGATCAGCGGGGCATGATTAGGAAGCATTACGCCTCCGGCCCCTACGCGAATAGTCTTGGTGGCGTTCGCGACATGGCCGATCAGAACAGGTGTGGCTGAACAAGCGAGCCCGTGGATGGAATGATGTTCCGCCAGCCAGTAGCGCTTATATCCGAGTTTCTCGACATGTTGTGCTGTTTGTACGCTGCGCGCTATGGCCGCACCTGGCGATTCTGTGGGCCGCATGGCGACTAAATCCAAAACAGAGAGGGCCACCGGACGCATGGTTCTTTGATGATAAGCGAGAAAGAAAAGGCGCTGCCTTTCGCATTCCCTATCGCACAACTGTGTCGGAGCCGGACTTATGTTTTGATGTTGCTAAGATGCGGCGGTGGCGCGTTTCGGCGTGCTGGCAGGTTGCAATTCGAACTCGGGCGCTTTCTTGGGTGTTTGAGTCAAGCCAAGCGTTTGGCGGAGATCGGCTTCGATGGTGTCGCAGACGGCGGCATTGCCGATGAGGAACTGACGGGCGTTCTCGCGACCTTGGCCGATGCGCTCGCCTTTGTAGCTGTACCAGGAGCCGCTCTTTTCGATGAGGCCTTTTTCGGCGCCCAGGTCTAAGACATCGCTGTGACGAGAGATGCCTTGGCCGTAGAGGACGTCCACTTCCACTTCGCGAAATGGCGCGGCGATTTTGTTTTTAACAATTTTCACTTTGGTGCGATTGCCAATAATGGTTTCGCCATCTTTAATGGCAGTGGATCGGCGAATTTCCACGCGCACTGAAGCGTAGAATTTCAGAGCGCGTCCGCCGGTGGTGGTTTCGGGATTGCCGAAGACGACGCCGATTTTTTCGCGCAATTGATTGATGAAAATCAAAATTGTGTGCGCGCGAGAGACCGCCGCGGTGAGTTTGCGCAGCGCTTGCGACATCATGCGGGCGTGCAGACCCATATGGGAATCGCCCATTTCGCCATCGATCTCGGCTTTGGGTGTGAGCGCGGCAACAGAGTCAATGACCAACACATCCAATGTTTGCGATTGCACTAATGCATGGGCAATTTCGAGTGCTTGTTCACCGTAATCAGGCTGCGAAATAATCAGGTTCTCGATATCGACGCCCAATTTTGCGGCATAGGTTGGGTCGAGCGCGTGTTCGGCATCGATAAATGCGGCTGCGCCACCGAGTTTTTGCGCGGCGGCGATGACATGCAGCGCGAAAGTTGTTTTGCCCGATGACTCAGGGCCAAAAATTTCAATTACCCTTCCCCGAGGAAGACCGCCTGCTCCGAGTGCGTTATCAATTGCCACCGAGCCCGTGGAAATTACTTCAACCGGCAAGCACGCTTGCGAACCCAGCATCTGCACTGAGCCTTTGCCGAATTGCTTGTCCATTTGAGAGAGCGTGGCAAGGATCTGGCGATGACGATCGGTTATTGGTTGTGTTGACATGTGCAATCAGTGAGTCTAGTTGAGGGACGCGGCGTCTCGGGCAGGGTTAGGTCGGATTTGTCTGGGTCAAACAGTGCAGATTTGGATCGTTATCTCTTTGGCCGTTGGGTGGTGAGTGGTTGAGAACGCGGCTAATCTTGTGCAAATCCAACTTGCTTTCCAGGGTTCGCCCTAGTCAAAAAAGCCAAAACGAACCCAAATTTACGATCTGGGGCTGGTTTCTGCAAGCTATTGATTTTAATGGCGAAAGTCGGTGTTTTCGGGTTGAAACAAGTGGGTTCGTTTAAGAATTTTTTGTTTTTTGCGTTTTTCGAGATCCCCGAGATGATGAGGGTAGATGTAAGCGCTTTCGTGGGAGCATTCCCCTGCCTTTGTCTGCCGGACGTATGGCGCGAATCCGGCAGAGGCAACAGAAAGGAGAGAAAAAAGTATTCGGATGTCAAACAACTGGCGGCCGGTGGTCCTCGCGGGTCGGCCTAGATCTAGTTTCTGAGTGTATTGTGGAACACGGCGGTGGGAAGGCGTGGTATCGGTGTGAGGCAAGTTATTGATTTTGTTAGGAGAATTGAAATTTCTGAGTTTTGTGACTTGCGATACGGCCCCTCCTCGGATGGCGGTCTTGGGCGGGTTGGTGGAGGCCTTAGTCTGTGACTAATTCCGCCGGAGCCAGTGAGTAGTAGTCTTTGTTCAGATTCACTCGTTCGCTGTGGAAGCGCTCGATTATGCCTCTTGCCCGAGTCCATTCCTCGCGGGGCTGTGCCAGGAGGATTTTGCACGTCGAGAGTGTTATTGGCTGATCCCAGACGCCCCATTCGAAGTAGGTTTTCCAGTTGCCGGCTTCTTTGTGATCGAAGAAGCGCGTTGTTCGCAGGCGGTTATTTGACAGGACGGTTGGAAAAAGTGGAAGCGCCTCGAAGGCGAGCCAAATTGCGCCACGGATGCCACGCTTGTCTTTGATTCCAGCAGGTTCTTCGGATGTAAATGCGCCAACAAGTTGCGTGGAGGGATCAAGTCCCATTGAGTGGCTGTTGTCTGTCTCGATTGCTTTCTTCGACGGCTGGTACTGCCATGGGCCAAGTATTGCCTCTTTCAGTAGCGCCTCGGCCACTTTGTTTGAGGCGGTTAACGCATTCGAGGCCTCTTTCAACTTCAGCAGGAATTTCTGTTGGCCGCCGGTCATATCTAGAAGGGTCGAACGGAGGGTTTCGTCTTTTGAGAGTTTGAGGTCGGTGGCGAACGCGGCGAACCATTCAGCCGCTTCGGGATTATTTCCGGCGGCGCGTTGAAACTGTTCGGGGGTGTTTTTCTTGATTTGTTCGGCCCAGTCAAATTCGGCTCGCGGGCGAAGTGTGGCAACACGTTTCACTAGGATGTCAATCAATTCGGCGCTCCCAACGTGGTTCTGTGTGAGCAACGCCGCGCACCACTGGCTGCCACGTTTCACCCAGCGCATTTGCACTTCGCCAAGGGTTGCGGGCATCTCCGCAGCATGGCGGAATGTCCCAAGTGCTGCGAGGAAGCCGATGGGGGTCCCAGCGGTTAGGCCGGTGCAAACAATTTCACTCATTTTGTTCCTGCTCCTCCTTCGGTTCCTGCTCCTCGCGAGATTGAACGCAGTCTGCCCGGCGCAGAATTGCCTCGAGATAAGCAAGGCCCCAATAGCCGTAGCGCGCATTAAGAAGCGAGAAGCGATCAATCCATCCGGAATCGAATCTGGCCAACTGGCGACCTGTTCCTGTTTGCAGTTGTTTGCCATTGTAATGTGCAAGGACAGTCTCGGTTTCGGCTTCTTCCCAGGGTGGCAGCATCGGGCGGCCAAATCCATGATGTGCGCCGATCAGATGTAGCACTAAATCGGCGTCGTGAGCTTCTGATAACCGGCCTGACTCAGATGCCAGGAGGACTGAGGCGGCCTCATGCCGGGCGCCCTTTGGGTATCCAGATCTCTCTTGGGCGGTCCTGCGTTCCTGCTGGGTCAACCTGCCTCCTGACTTTGCCAGTGGGCCAGGGACCTCGGCCGCTTTCCTTGGCGCGCAAAGCCGCAGCATGGTCTGAAAACGCGCGTCCCACTTGCCAAGATCGTGCAGTTCAGCAGCTAGCAGCAAGTCATCGAATAGCTCACCGCCCAGGCCACAGCCCTTGGCGTGGGTGCGTACGTGGTTCATCACTCCGACTGTGTGTGTGTCCAAGCTGATTGATTCCTCAAGCCCAGCGGAGTCATCGTCCTGGTCTTCTGGCTTCATCTGCTCTAGATTGGGTCTTATTTTGATTCGAGGCCAGATGAGAACTTGACCGTCTTGGTCAATTCTCGGCTTTTTGTGCGGAAGGTCTTTGTATTCTTCGTTCGTGCGGAGGAGTGTCAACAGATCTTCGAATGGATGTTGATCGGGCGATTCTTCATCCGGAGGATTCATCACTTTTTCCGCCAATGCGGCAAGCTGCGGGTGGAGTGCTAAACGCAGTCGATGTCTTCGCATACCAACAGACGCCATCTCATTATTGGCTTCGTCACCGATGTCGATGACTGGTGCGTTAGATCCTGGATGCCAACCGAACTGATCGCAGCCTCCGTACGCGGAAGGGATGATGATCACATCGCCAGGCCGGATATCTTCGGCGCGGGTTAGCAGTTTGCCATTCTCGCCCTGGCGATCCCAGATCAAAACGGGTTTAGCTGTTTTGCGCGGGTCGTCGTCCATTCCTGGAGCGCCTTCCAGGTCGCTTACGTTTAGTTTTGTTTCACCGCGCAACCAACGTTTTAAGGCGCCAAGTGGTAAGGCCAGACTTTCAAGTGAGACCGGCGGCGCAGCTTCGACGGCATCTTGCCATTCTGCGGGTGAACGTTCATCGTCTATATCTGCGCGCCAGACCACTTGAATATCAGCGTCGTCCTGGGCGTCTCTGCCGTGGAGGAACGGCGCAACATCTGGATCTGGATCGGGTGTCGGATTTGTTTGCGCCCAGATTTCCAAGTACTTCGGAAAAAGGATTGGACTTAGTTTCGATGGATTCTCAAACTCTGCGGCATTGTGTCCTTCCGTAGCCTGATTCATTGCCACCACGCCAAAGTTTACCTTCTCGAGGCTACTTAAGAATTCCCAGGTCTTTGCAGTGGCGTCTCCATATACAGGATCTTCTTTGGGACGCCTGACCAGGATGGCGTGCGACTCTTGCGTGCGACCCAAGCGATTTAGCCGCCCGAAACGTTGCCGCAGGGCGGACATGGGCGCGGATTCGCTGACAAGGGCGTCAAAGTCGATGTTGGCTCCGACCTCCACTGTTTGTGTTGCGACCACAAACAGCGGGCGGTCGAGAGGCGGCCTATCTGCACGGGCTGCGATCTTGTCGCCGTTCTCCTTCCAGAGTTTGGCGGAAGAAAATGGTCTGTTTCGGCCTGTCAGGAGTATGGCGTCGTGATCTTTGAGCTTTCGGAGTTGCTCAAAAACGGAGCGGGCCGACGCCACCGTATTCACTACGATGCCGATGACTAAGACGTTGTTCCCGCTTGCCAGGGTCTTGGCTGCTGATGCTACTTCTTCTTCAAATGCTTTGGCCGGTGACCGGAGTTCGGCGAGTTTGGCGGCGGTAAGCCGGCGGCCTAGAACATGGTTGGCGTAGTCGGCGTCTGTGAGTTCGAACGGTTTGAGTTCGGTCGGTGCTGGTCTGCCAATTGTCGCCGACATTTCCACCACTTTGATGTCAGGTGCCACTGAACGCATGCTTACCGGTTGTGATTGAACAAAACGCAGTGTGTGCAGGAACTCGTTCGACAGGTGCGCCTCGTCAACGATGATTAGCGAGTCGTTACCTACAAGAGCCGCGTGTACAGGTTTCGCCGCGTCGCTCACCTGATAACCGCGGAAGAGAAGCCTGGAGCCCACCTGATCGACGGTTGATACGCAGACGAGTGGTTGGTTTGGCTCATCGGCCCATGTGTTGTCGCGATACATTCCACCGCGAAGAATGGCAACATCAAGCGGAAGCCTAGCGCCGAAGTTCTTGAGGGCGTCGGCGACTGATTTGACGATTTCGTCATCGCTTTCGCGCAATTTCTTCGCAAGTCTAGTTGCGTGCTGGAAAGCTTCATCCACGACAACGCGGCGGTCGATTACAAAGAATGTTCGCAGGCGGGAGCGTCTTTCGTGTGCGGGCTTGCCCGCCTCGAGAGCCAAGTGAAATACGGCCACGTCAATGGCGGAAGTTTTTCCGGAGCTTGTCGGCAGAGCTATTGGATTGGGCCAACCGTCGCTTACGACCCGCTCTAACAGGCGTTCCTGCCAAGGAAACGGCTTGAAGCCATGCACTGCCTTATAAAATTCTGGAAAATCAGCGGCGGTCATGAGTGGCTGATCTCCTGCTGCGGCGGGCGGATTGGCTTCATTAGTCCCATGCCGAAGAACCGCCCGGCTCCCACAAGGATTGGTCCCTTTACCTTGGTGTCGAAGTCGAATACTGCGTGGACGGCCCAACGGTCGGTGGAAAAAGCAAACACCGGAGGGACGCCCTTTAACCCGCGATCTTGTGGAGTAAAGGCGCCATATGTGCAGTTTGCGGGCGGCGGCAGGCCTGCGCGGACGCAAGCCGTTACGAGGAGTTCCTCTGCAGGGAGGTTTTTCTTTGGATAGCGGTCCAGAAGGATGGGAGTTACGGTGGCCCAGTGTTTTGAGGGGTCCATCCAAGTCTCTGGTTTGAGAGTCTGACGGTTGACATCGAAGTTTGCTATTTCGAGCTTCCATTCTCCGAGCTTGCCTAGCTTGAGTGTCTCGATGCGGGCACAGGCTTGGAGGGTCCTCCCGCGGTCGGCACTCGATATTGAGGCCGGCAAAACCACAGCCAGTCCCATCAGGTTCCCATCACCATAAAGGCCGCCCACATTCGGTAATGCGACGAAGGCGAGGTGCGGTTCCTTGGTGGGTTTGCCATCTGGATCATGACCGCTCAGAACTGGATTTTCCTTTCCTGCGTGATCTAAAAAGGCCTTTCTTAATTGTCTGGTGAGGATCGTGGTCGCCGTGACTGGAAGGCCCGTGCCGAAGACACGCCTAAGGATGATCATTTCCCCGAAGTGGCCGCGAGCCGGAACGTTTTGGGCGTCCGCTTTCACGTTCAGGTAGCGAGCGGGCGCCCCTTGCTGTGGCCTGCGACCCAATGCGAAGGTGCGTTCCAGTTCTTCCAAACGTCCTTCGCCAGCAACGGCCAGCACGGTTGTGCCGTCTTCGTGTGGAGTATATGTCGGGGGTTCAACTAGGTTCAAGTTTTTTCCGTGGAATGCATTTACGCGAACCAGCGAGCAGGCCCTTCCGAGGGAGGTAACTCGCGCGGTTAATTGTTGGAGGGCCACGTAGTGCTGTTCTGGGACATCATCAAGCGGCCAAACAAACCTGACGATTGGTGTGGCCGGACTCTGCGCGGGAAATGAGCGCGGCTGTTTGGTTCGTTGCTCGGGAAGAGTACTGCCAGCTTTGTTTGCATAGTTGGTGGGCACAAAGTCGACCACTGCTGAGGGAGCGCCCGCTTCGCTAGCTATGATATCCGGCGGTTCTTGCTTTTCAAGCCATAGCAAGGCTGCGCGCTCGCCGTCGGTCCCGTCGATATCGTGGTAGGCAGCAATCAGGGCGGAGAAGAGGCGCGCTGGGTGGGGCGGCCATTCGGGGGTGGCGGAGTCGCGAAACTCAGCCGCGTAGACGCGCCCGAGTAAATACTCGACTTCGATTGCGAGCACGCTATGACGCCTCGACTTCGTCGCCCACGGCATCGCTCTTCTCGATTAGTGTGAGTAGTTTGACCTCCGGTTCTACACGGATGGGCTGTTGTTCCCAGGTGAGGCCGAGCCCTGAGGCGTGTTTGTAGAGGCTGTTTAATGCATCCAACGCTTCGTCGCTGGAAATTGTGGAGAATTCCGATTGTTCGGCGGTGGCGCCCAGCCACTCGAAGTTGGCGCTTTTGGAGGGTTGCAGGTGACAACGCGATCTAAGTTGGTAACCCTCGTCAATCTGAAGTGTGAGCGCATAGGTTCCCAGTGCCGCCAAGACAGCGCGCCCGGCGGCGTCAATGTCTGCGCTTGATTTTCCGTTTGCTGGAAATTTGAGTTTCCGTAGCTGGGCGAAAGAGAGAACAGCAGTTTGGCGGGCTTCGCTAACCGTCACACCTCCGCCTTCGCCTTTCTCCACGTTCGTGATGGTGGGCGGAATGTTGCCGTGGTTGATGTCGGCAGGAGATCCGCTCTTTCCGTAGAGTTTGGCACCTTTGGGAGCATCAAGCGTCCACTGCTCAGTCGGACTTTTGTAGATTGTGTTCTTCAGCGCCTTGATCCCGAGCGGATCAATTCGAGAGGACGTTCGAACGCCAGGGGTAACGTTGACACCGATGATTTCGGAAACGAGAGCGCGGGCAAACTTCGCGCTGTTCACGCCGGAGCCGCTCTGTGAATCCCAGGTGCCGAATAAGAGCGCGGTGGGACAGTAGCGGAACATAGCAGTTGCGTTCCAGGCTCTTGCCGCAGTGATCTGCTTTCCGAGGTCTGACTCTCTGAAGCGTTTGCCTTCATAACGGCAATCGCGAAAAATAGCGTCATGGATGCGATGCGGAACGCTGAGTGAGGTGAGTGTTTCCCGATGTGGGATTTCCACTTCGAGGATCGGCAGTTTGACCGCTCCGGCCTTTATGCGGGAAAGCAAAGCGTCTTCGAGACGGTTTGCTTGCGACTGGACCGAATCTAAGAGTACGGTCTGGACCTTTGCCCCGCTTATGATGCGATCTTCATAGGCGTATTTCCCGCCTTCGTGTGTTGGAGGCGCGACTTTGTCGCCAATGCCCCCGGCCGGCTGAAGCGTCAGCGACATTCGAAGAGCCGACATTCGTCCGGTGCACGATTCGAGCAGTTTTGCTTGTAGTTTTCCCGTTTCCATACTTAATCCTCCAAACGGTCCTCTTGGACGGTTTGTAAAATGCGATGCCAATATATCAAGTTCAGGCAGATGACGTTATAGGATTAATCCGAGAACGGTTTACATCGGGTGGTGGGGATATTCTGGTCAGGCGCAGGTTGACGTATGATCGTCGTAAGGTGACCTCATGACCCTGGAAATCAAGAAACCCGAACTGGAGGCGTTGCTGCTAAATTTGCAGGCGGATGGTGCGGACATAGATGAGGTACTTTTCCGGAGCCTAAATGCGCTGAGACCAGCAACCGCAAAGTCGTCCAAATATCAGCGGCCACCTGGAAAAAAGAGTTTGGCGGAGTTGTTCGCTGAGTCGCCATTTAAGGGTCTTGATCTGGACTTTGAGCGATCGCATGACACGCTCCGCTCGGTTGATTTGTGACCGGCTTTTTGCTGGATACAAATGTTCCGTCCGAGACGATGAAGCCGAGGCCTGAGCCCAGCGTCGTGCGCTGGCTGTACGAGACGGACGACGAACTTCTCTTTCTGAGCGTCATTTCGATAGCGGAGATTTTCAAGGGCATCGGAAAGCTTCCGCAGGGTCAGAAGCGGAATCGGTTGGAAAGCTGGATTGAGTCTGTGCTTAGGCCATTCTTCGGCGATCGAATTTTGCCGGTGACTGAACCAATTGCTGAGCGATTAGGGCTATGGACAGGAGCGGCTAGCAGCAGCGGTATCCAAGTTGAAATAGCAGACGGCATCATAGCGGCCACCGCACTGGAGTATGGGTTGACAGTGGCAACACGCAACATCAAGGATTTCGTTGGTTTTGGAGTTCCCATCTTCAATCCCTGGGAGTATTGATGCGCACTTCTTATTTGATCTCTTACGACATCTCGGACGACAAGCGGCTGCGGCAGGTTTTCAAGCTCATGCGTGGTTTTGGAGACCATCTGCAATATTCGGTTTTCGAGTGCCAGCTTACGCAGATGGATTTGATTCGTTTACGCGCGGAGCTTAACGCGATTATCCACTGCAATGAGGATCAGGTGCTGTTCGTAAATCTTGGTCCCTCCGAGGGTCGTGGGGATCGGGTTATTACTGCCCTTGGCCGTCCTTATACACGGGTCGATGCGTCCTGCATCGTTGTTTAGTTTCTGAATCGGAGAACAATCCATGTCCACCTCCCCAGTGCTGCAACCATCTCCTGAAGAACCTGATTTGCCGGATTATCTACCGGCGCGCATGGTGAATGAGTTTGTCTATTGCCCTCGGTTGTTCTTTTATGAATGGGTGGAGGGGATCTTTGTCGAGAGCAAAGATACAGTAGAGGGCTCGCAGCAGCATGCTCGGGTAGATAAAGAGGGCAAGGGGTTGCCGGCGGCGGAGGAACTTCCAGATGATTTGAAAACTCGCGCGATTACGTTGTCGTCCGAGATGCATCGCGTGATTGCGAAGATCGATTTGGTGGAGGCGCGCGAGGGCGTCGTTACACCGGTGGATTACAAGCGCGGGCGGCCTAAGGAAGCAGGCGAGGCGCTGGAGATGTGGCCTTCGGACCGCGTACAGCTTGCGCTGCAGGCAATCATCCTGCAGGAGAACGGGTATGACTGCCGGGAAGTGATCGCTTATTATTCGGCGACGAAGCAGCGAGTACGGCTGCGGGTAGATGACTCGCTGGTGGCGGAAGCGCTGAATGCGGTGCGCGACGCGTGGGTTGCGGCTCGAACCGGTATCTTGCCGCCTCCGTTAGAGGATTCTCCCAAATGTCCGGGATGCTCGTTGTGTGGGATCTGTCTTCCCGAAGAAACGAATGCGCTGCTGCAAGTAGGCGATGAGATTAGCGGAAACCAGCTTGATTTATTCGAGACGGGACGGCTTCCGAGGAAGACTCCAAAGGCAGACGTGAGGCGGTTGATGACGGCGCGGAGCGAGTTGCGACCGGCGTATCTGAACACTCAGGGTTTGCGGGTGGGAAAGTCGGGCGCGGTGCTGCAAGTAAAAGAAAAAGACGCGCTACGGCAGGAAATTCGGATGAATGAGATTAGCCAGTTGAACGTGATGGGGAATATTCAAGTGAGCACACAAGCGGTGCAGGCGCTCACTGAGGCGGAGATTCCGATTTGTTATTTTTCGCAGGGCGGCTGGTTTTATGGGATTACGACGGGGCTTTCGACAAAGAATGTGTTTTTGCGCAAGGCGCAGTTCCGGTTAGTGGACCAAGATTGGTTTTGCCTTCGATTAGCGCGGAAATTGGTGGCGGGGAAGATACGCAATCAGCGAACGATGCTGATGCGGAACCACGAGGAGCCTCCAGGCTTGGTCTTGGAACAGATGAAGGGGATGGCTTTGCGGGCGGAGGAAACGGGGTCATTGGAAGAGCTTTTAGGCGTGGAGGGGAACGGGGCTCGGCTGTATTTTGGGGAGTTTGGCGGGATGCTGAAGGTGGAGGATGATGAAGATGCCAAGTTTTCGTTTGATTTCGGATTGCGGAATCGGCGGCCTGCCGCGCGATCCGGTAAATGCGCTGCTGTCGCTTGGCTACAGCATGCTGGCGAAGGATTTCACGATTGCTTGTTATGCGGTGGGATTTGATCCGATGATGGGGTTTTATCATCAGCCTCGGTATGGGCGTCCGGCGCTGGCGTTGGATTTGATGGAGCCGTTTCGGCCTTTGATTGTGGAGTCGGCGGTGTTGCAGGCGATCAATACGCGGATGGTTACGGACCGCAGTTTTGTCGCGGCGGGAAAGGCAGTTGCATTGAAGCCCGAGGGTCGGAAGGCTTTTTATCAGGCGTATGAAGCGCGGATGGATACCTTGGTGACGCATCCGTTGTTTGATTACCGGCTTTCGTACCGTAGAATGCTGGAAGTGCAGGCCCGGCTGTTGGCGAAGTATGTGGAGGGCGGGATTCCGGATTACCCGGTTTTCGTGACGCGGTGAGGCGCGAGCGGCGGCACGGTGATGATTTGGTGGGATTCGCTCGCGGGCTGTATGTGGCTGAGCGGGTTGAGGTTTTAGGTGATGGGATTGAGAAATGGGTCTGAATGCGTGAGAGGATGATGTGGTGCTCGCGATGGGCTCTGCAGGTGTTTGAAAATAGAATAGTTGGTGTAGGGGCTCTTTCCCTGATCAATTGATCAGGGCCTCATTGAAGCACGGACTTGCTCGATTTGGGTTTCCTTACTATTTCGGACTTTCCCTGATCAATTGATCAGGGCCTCATTGAAGCTTGCCGGTGACTTAACTGATCGAAAAGATCGACACACTTTCCCTGATCAATTGATCAGGGCCTCATTGAAGCGGGCGAAACCGCGTTAGGGACTCGCGCGCGACATTCAGCTTTCCCTGATCAATTGATCAGGGCCTCATTGAAGCCGGCTCACCAAACCCGAGGATCGGGACCGTGTAGCCCTTTCCCTGATCAATTGATCAGGGCCTCATTGAAGCCTGACTATCCACCGTTCCCTCGAAGTGAGAACAAACTTTCCCTGATCAATTGATCAGGGCCTCATTGAAGCAAGCCATGCAAGCTATGGGCCTTCCGCTCCCAATTGGACGGTCGGAAACAGTGGAAGCGCCTCGAAGGTAAGCCAACTCTGATTCCGGCGGGTTCTTTGGATCTGCCCGGGGTCCAGGATTAACCCGACACCGGCTTATGTGCAGTAGCGACAGTTTGAAAAACATGGAGCGGGCGACTGGGTTCGAACCCGTTGGCGTGAACTGCGCTATGTTAGTAGCACCTAAAAAGGTGCTTTAGGAAACAGGAGTAGGATCATGATCGACATTACCAAGGACATCCAATCGCTGACGACCTTCCGTCGCCGTTCCGGTGATTTCATGAAACAGCTTAAAAAGAATAAGCGCCCGGTGGTGCTTACGGTGAAGGGGAAGGCGGCGGCCATCGTGCAGGACGCCGAAGCGTACCAGCGGCTGCTCGACATTGCCGCCCACGCCGATGCCGAGGAGGGCATCAGGCAGGGGCTGGAAGACGCAAGACAGGGGAAGGTACGGCCAGCGAGGGAGGTTTTCGCAGACTTCGAAGCCGAGCATGGCATACCTCGTTAACTTCACCGCCCGTGCACAGCGCGATCTCGCCCATGTGTACCGGGAGATCAACGCTGAACATTCCGACGCGGCGCTGATGTGGTATCGCGGGCTCAGAGCGGCGATTCTCAGTCTGGAAGAGCAGCCGAATCGATGCCCCCTAACGCCCGAAAGCGACAAGCTCAGGCATTTGCTGTACGGCAACAAGCCGCATATTTATCGTGCGATATACCGCGTGCTGGAAAAGCAGAACGAAGTTGAAGTGCTTCACATCCGCCACGGCGCGAGGCGAAGGTTCAAGGGGCTCGATGTCGAATAAAGCTACTTTCCAATGAGTAATAAGCCGCCAAAGGGATGGGTGAGGCAAACTTGGGCGCGGTCTCCCTGCCGGTTTCAAGTAACAAACCGCAGGACGACCCAGCCGCGGTAACGTATTTCGATATCGGCGGCATTTTGATCAGGGCCCCATTGAAGCGGGCCGGCAAACGATTTAAGCAACCCAAAACAGGGAGGATGAGACCGCTTCTTTGCAGTCGCGGCTCGGAAAGGTTCCAAACAGTGCAGAATGGATCGCTATCTTTTGGGCTGTTTCGGACATCATTCCCTCAACAGATTTGACCAAATCAAAACAGGGTTGCGAGTATGGGACCGCTCCTTTGCAGTCGCGGCTCGGAAAGGTTCCAAACAGTGCAGATTGGGATCGGTATCAATCGGGTGCCTCATTAAAGCGGGCTGTCAAACGATCTGAGGTGCAAAAGGTTACCTATTTTGCCGGGGTGATACGGAGGTTGCGAGTATGAGACCGCTCTTTTGCAGTAGCGGCTCGGGAAGGGTTAGTGGCGCTGCTGGGCTGGCATCGGAACTTCTTCAGCAATTCAAACAGTGCAGATTTGGATCGCTTGCGCGAGCGACGTTAACGGGTCGTGGACGGGCGAGTATTCGTGCGTGATGAGGCCGGTAAAGCCGGTGTCGGCGATGGCTTGGGCGACGACGTGGTAGTTCAATTCCTGAGACTGATCGATTTCATGACGGCCGGGGTTTCCGCCGGTGTGGAAATGGCCGAGGTATTGGATGTTGTCGCGGATGGTGCGGACGATGTCGCCCTCCATGATCTGCATATGGTAAATGTCGAACAACAATTTCACTCGTGGCGAGTTGACTAGTTTCATGACGGCAACGCCCCAGGCAGTGTGGTCGCACATGTAATCCTTGTGGTCCACTTTGCTGTTCAGCAGTTCCAGGCAAATGGTGACGCCGGCGTCTTCGGCTTGATTTTTTACGCGCTTCAGAAATGCGGCGGAGTTTTCAATGCCTTGCTCGTCGGGCATACCGCGTCTGCTGCCGGAAAGCGTGATGACGTTGGGACAGCCAGCAGCGGCGGCCAGAGCGATAATTTCGCGTGTGGATTTTTCGAGGCGATCATGATTTTCGATTTGATTGATTCCGATGGGAATGGTTCCGGCATAGGGCGGCGGCGTCATGGTGGGAGTGAGGCCGTACTTTTTCAACGTTGGCCAATCTTGCGGAGCGATGAGATCGAAACCGTAGATGCCGAGTTTGGCGGATTCGCGGCACATGTCGTCGAGAGTCATGTTTGAGCCGCGAAAGACGCCTTTGGTGACGCCTTGTTTCAAACGTCCGGTGGCGATGGCGGCGGTTGACATCAAGGCGGCTCCGGCGGCGAGGGCGGGCAAGAAAGTTCTGCGAGTCATGCTCCCAAGATTTTAATGCGCCATGGTTTCGCTTTGCACTCTGCGGCGTGGATTGTTTTTGTTCAGGAAGAAAGAAAGCACAAACATGATGGCAGTGGCGATGCCCAGCAGCCAGAACGTGTCCAGGTAGGACAGGGCGGAGGCTTGATCTTTCATGGAGCGGTACAAGATGGCATAGACTTCCGAGCGTGAACCGGTAGAACCGAGCCGGGCTGTCATAGCGTTGACGGCGGCGCGGAATGGTCGGTTCATCGGACCAGTGTGGCTGGCCAGCATGACTTGATGAACCTGCGCACGGCGCGCGAGAACGGTAGTAACGGCGGAGGTTCCGATGCTGGCGCCCATGTTGCGTACGAAGTTGATGAGGCCCGCGATGGAATTACTCTTTTCGCGCGGCAAGCCGAGATACGCGACCATGGTGACCGGAATGAAGATGAATCCCATGGGCACATATTGCGTGATGCGGAGCCAGGTGGCGGAGGCAAAGCTCATTTGCAGGTCGATGCGGCGGGTGGAATAGAACATGGCAAGCATGAGCGCGAACCAGCCGAAGGCCATTAAATAGCGGGCTTGAATGACGCTCGTTAAGCGGCCCACCAAGGGCAATTCAATGAGCAAGATGATGGCGGCGGCGGAGAGAACAATGCCGGCGCTTTCGGCGCTGTACCCCATGAGCGATTGCAGAAATTGGGGCATCAGCACGGTGGTGGAAAAAGATATGCCGCCGACCATGAGCATCATTAAGCTGGACGTGGCGAAATTGAAGTGGCCGAACAACCGGATATCCAAGATGGGCGATTTCTGATTCAGCTCCCAGAAGACGAGGCTAATTAGGCTGAGAATCGCAATGACGGAGAGTGTGGTGATGAAGTTCGAACCGAACCAATCGTCTTCCTGACCCTTGTCGAGCACGATTTGCAGGAAGCCGACACCGATGGCGAGCAATCCGAAACCGATGTAATCGATGCCGCCTTCTTTCAAGGTGACGCGCTTCAGGAATGGCGGATCTTCGACGAAGCGTATCAGCAAGAACAAAGCGATTAGGCCGACAGGGAGATTAAGAAGGAAGATCCAGCGCCAGGTGTAGTTGTCGGTAATCCAACCGCCGAGCGTGGGACCGATGGCGGGCGCGACGATGGCGGTGATGGCATAGACGGAGAAGGCAAGGCCGCGTTTTTCGGGTGGAAATGTGTCGGCCAGAATGGCTTGCGCCAGAGGTTGCATGCCTCCGCCGCCAACGCCTTGCACGATGCGCGCGATTAAGAGGATAGGCAGCGAGGGAGCGATACCGCATAACAACGAACTGGCGGTGAAGAGCGATATACAAATGATGAAGAAACGCTTGCGCCCAAACAGCGAGACCAGCCAGCCGGTGAGCGGAAGCACGATGGCGTTTGAAACCAGGTACGAAGTGAGGACCCAGGTGCTTTCGTCGCTAGTTGCGCCCAAGTTTCCGGCAATGTGCGGCAAAGCAACGTTCGCGATGCTGGTATCCAGCACTTCCATGAACGCTGCAAGTGAAACCACAAAGGCGATGAGCCAAGGATTCACGCTCGGCTTCCATACCGTTGGGATTGGGCGAACGGAAGGCGCGCTATCAAGTGTGGTGGTTTCTGACAAAACGGAGGGGCGAAAACTTTAGTGTAAGACACTCGATATGAGGTTGAAGTTCGTTTGATTCACTGGACCCATTTGTTGGCTGCGTGCGTTGCGGCGTTTTTGGCGGGCTCGATCAATTCAGTGGCGGGCGGTGGCACGCTGATTTCGTTTCCTACGCTGGTTTGGTTGGGATTGCCGTCGATTACGGCGAATGCGACCAACACGATTGCGATATGGCCGGGTTCGTTGGGGAGCATTTGGGGATTTCGGAAGGAACTGGGGCAGACGGATATCAGGATGCGCTACTTGGGCGGGGCGTGCATTGCCGGAGGCGCGGCGGGTGCGATATTGCTGCGGATGACTCCGGCTTCGTTGTTTGACCGGCTGGTACCTTTCTTGATTCTGTTTGCGACAGTTTTATTTACGCTGCAATCGCGTGTGCAAGCGCGGCTGGCAAAGAGCGGGAACCGGCATGAAGTCCGCATGCAATATGCAGTGTTGGCGGTGTTTTTAGTGGCTATTTACGGCGGCTATTTCGGCGCAGGAATGAGTATCATGATGCTTTCAGTGCTGGGTGTGCTGGGCATGACTGATATTTTGCAGATGAGCGCATTGACCAGTTTCTATGGGCTATGCGTGAACGGCATTGCGGCGCTGATTTTTATTTCGGCAGGAATGATTTCGTGGCAATACGTGGTGCCGATGGCGATTTCGGCCGCGATTGGCGGTTACGGAGCGGCTGGTGTCGCACGAAAGATTGGGCGGGTTGCGGTGCGCCGGTTTGTGGTGACGGTAGGGTTCACGATTTCTGTGGTTATGTTGATTCGCACATTCTGGCAGCGTTGATCTCATCACGCCATAATCGATAAATGTCCAGTCATCAACTCGCTCAGATCAATATTGCTCGACTGATAGCTCCGATTGATGATCCGCAGATAGTGGAATTCGTTCTGCAATTGGATCACATCAATCAGTTGGCGGATAACAGCGCAGGCTTCATCTGGCGGCTGAAATCGGAGCAAGGCAATGCAACCGATTTGGCGTACAATGACGATCCTTTCATCATCGTGAACATGTCGGTTTGGGAATCGATTGAGGCACTGAAGGACTTCACTTATAGATCGCAGCACCTGAATGTCTTCCGCGATCGGAAGAAGTGGTTCGAAAAAATGGCCAAGCCGCATTATTGCTTGTGGTGGATTCCTGCGGGTCACACGCCAACTGTTGAAGAAGGCAAAATGCGGCTGGAGATGTATCAGAAGCTTGGTTCCACTCCAGAAGCGTTTTGGTTCTCAGAGTGGTACCCGGCGCCCGCTGGTGAACCGGCGCTGGCTTAGACGCAGGGAAAGTCGCGCGGCACTCGTTGAGGCATTGGCGGCGGTGCTTGGTGCTTCGGGACGATGAGTGGTTCCGGCGGTTCATAGGGCTTCCGTTGAGACGGAGGCGGTGGATTGTGAAAGTAGAGCGGCGGAGGCAGGTAGCGCGTGTCTTCGTCATCATCTGGGAAGGGCGGAAGTTCGACGGGTTTGTCGGGCGCGTCGTCGGGTTGATTGAAGTCGTTTTTCAAATCGTTGATGGCTTCTTCATCCATGTCGTAGTAATCGCGGAGGCGTTGATCGGGCGGAAGCGCGCCTTTGTCGGCAACTTCTTTCTGCAGCTCGTCCATCTTGTCTTGAGCCCGCTCCATTTCAACGGCGAGCTGACCCACCATGATTGCGCCTTGAGCGCCGATGCTGAGCGCTGTGCCGCCTACGCCTGAAACAGCGTCGCCCAAGTGGAGGAAATCAGAGGCAACATCTGCGATGGACAAGCCAATGCCGGAGAGTCCGCGCGCCACGTGGCCGCGAGTGATGTCTTCGACGCCGTGCACTGCATCGTCAAAATCGAAAGCCCAGCCGACGACGGGAACCAGCGAAGCAGCACGGTGGGCCGCAGCCTTTGCGGATTTATTCAGCAGAACCTTGGCGATGAGCTTAGGAAGGCGCTTTTCGGCGAACTTGGCGGCGTGTTCAGAAACAGCTTTGGCCACGCGCTTTTCAATAAGTTTGGCTTCGCGCTCGGTAATCTTTTCGGCAGCTTGTTTTTCCCAGCGAGCCGCGTTGTGCTCGAAACCTTTTACAACCTTGCGCAGTTCGGGATTCATGAAGCGCGTACGCTTGACGCTTTTCAAAGCGTTGTAATCGATGAATTCGACACCGGCTTTGGCCAGCTTTCCGCCCACACCGGCGGAATGTCCGGAGGCGTTCGAAACAGCCAGGCGCACACCCTTGGGCCAGCGCGAGCCAGAGCGAACGGAGCGAAGCGCACTTCTTAGCTTGCCGAGGATTTCTTCGGCGTGCGGCAGACGTTCGCGCATGGAAGATTTTTCAAGCCGCTGGATGAGCCCTTCCAGATTTTCTTCGAGATGAGTTTCCAGAGCGGAAGCGGAACTGATGGGGCTGGTACGCCGGAGGGCCTTGTTGTCGTCGATAATCAGGTCGCGGGTTTCGGGATTGTAAGCGACCATGTCGAACCCCTTGTGGTTCACATCGTGGCCGGCGGCGCCGCTGGGCCCCTCAATGACGAAATAGCCGCGTTCGCCCATATAAAAGCCCATGTTTTGTTCACCAAGCAGGGCCTTGGTACGGCGGCGACCAACTTTTTCCCAGGAATTAGTATCGGGGTTATATTGAAACGCTTTGTTTTTGCCCATGGCCGTTCTTCATTTCTGTGAAGCGACGGCCACGGACGTTTCAAAGCTTAATCGGATTTGCGCTTGCGAGGACGGCGAGTAGCGTTGCCTGCAGGCGCGCGCTTGCGGGGCGAAACCGTTTTCTTCGGCTTGGGCGGCGGGGGATTTGGCTCAAAGATGGTGGGCTGGCCTTCCACAATGGGCTGGGGCTCATCCTCTTCTTCTTCGACCGTCGGTTCCGGATCATGCGCCGGCAAGGCTGGCGGATAGAACTCGGCACCCAAATGGACAACCAAGCCGCGCTCTTCGTCCGGCTCGCTGCGCACAACGGTTTTATCCTGCGCGTAGTTCAGCAATTCGGAGAAACGCTGGAAGCCATATTTTTGCGGAGTGAAAGCTGGATGTTCGGCAATCATCCATTGCTCGAGTTCCTCGGCAGTTGCGCCGCCTTCTTCGAGCTCCATGCGATGTGTTTCGAGAACATCGCGGAGTAGCGGAAGCGCGTCGTCGGGGCGTGCCGCTTTGTCGCCACTGGCATGTCCGCCGCGGCGCTCGATGATGTAGCGGCCGCCGGAACCGGTGACATTGATGTAGTCGGCTTTTTTCAGACGCTCGACAAAATCAGAAAAACTGCTGCTGCCATAGGCACGTTCGCTGAAGGCGGGGTCCAGTTGCAGCATGGTGCTCTTCAAAAGCCCGAGTTGCGGTTGAACGGCGCGGCGTTCCAAAACCTGAAGCGCACGTTCCACCAGCGCCATGGCTTGCGAAAGTTCCAATGGGGCCGGACGCGGTCCGCGATCTTTCCTATCCTTATCTTGATCCCTGCCTTGTTGTTGTTGGCGGCCACCTTGCTGACTACCCTGTTGACTGCCCTGTTGCGGTCCGTTGTCCTTACGAATGTGCTCGGGACGTACGTCACGCCGATCGGGCATGGGTGTAGAAACAATTGGGCCGCCGCCATCTTCGAGCAGCGATTCATAGCTGACAAATTCGTGGCAGTTCTGTTGCAGGATGGTGCTGGTAAAGGCCTTGCCGCCTACAACGAAAACGGTTTTGCCGTATTCCTTGAGTTTGTTTACCAGGGGAATAAAATCGCTGTCGCCGCTGACGATGGCAAACGCGTTCACGTGCGCGTGAGTGAAAGCCATTTCCAGCGCATCGAGAGCGAGGTTGATGTCGGCGCCATTTTTGTCTCCACGCGGGGAGGGTATGCGCTGGACCATCTGGACGGCGTTTTCGGCCATCTGCCGGGTAGCGCCTTCCTGGCGGCCCCAATTGGCGTAGGCGAACTTGGCAACAATGTCGCCTCGTTCCTTCAACGCGGTGAGCGCGAGAAATACGTCGAACTCGCGGCGCAGTGTGGACTTCACGCCAATTTCGATGTTGTCGTAATCGACAAACACGGCGATATTCAGTCTGTCTTGCATTAATTTCCTTTTCCTAACGTTAGCTTTGCGGGGAGCAAAGCAGTAACGGATGATTTGAGCTGAGAAAACTCTCAGGCAATTTGGTTTGAAGAATTGCGAATGAAATGAAGGAGGCGCTTGAACGGCGCGCCGGGCCAAAATACTTCAGCCAGGCTGAGCCGTTTGAACACGACATTCGTCATCTCCTTTTCGCATATCGACTCCACGATGCGCGACACAATTGTTGTGAGCGCTCGATCGGAGTCAGGTGTAAATGTCTTCTATGCCTGCATCTCGCAGGGCATGCGCAATGACTTTGCGCCCTTAGTATGTCCATCGAGGCCAGGTTTGGCGACAAGAACACGCCCGGGAAGTGCTACAAATACACTTGCTTGAATTATAGAACGACGGGTATTTACTGTTTGGCGCGGCTGACAACGCGGATGGATACGGCATCACACGATGTCGGTTTTTTGTTGTAGCGTTCATATTCCTGTTGCTTACAAACATTACGATATTGCAATCAAGGAGTGGTTGCTAATGAATTGCCGTCGGGCTCTGGGAGCTCTTTTTGTGTTCGCGTCTCTAGTCTTGTGCGTGAACGCACAAGTATCGCGAACCGCACTGACCGGAACCGTTTTGGATGAACAAGGCAAACGCGTGCCGGATGCCAAAGTGAAAGCCATTGAAGTGACAACCGGATTACAACGCGTAAGCGACACAAACGCACAAGGCACTTACGAGATGTCTGACCTGCCAGTGGGAATGTTCCGCGTTGAAGTCAGCAAAGCGGGCTTCGCGACATTTCAAATCAATAACGTTCGGCAAGAAGTAGGCCAAACACGCACGCTCGATATCAAACTCGAAGTGGTTGGAAAGAAAGAGTTGGAGCTCGTTACAGAAGCGATGGTGCAAATTGATCGCGTGGACGCGACCGTCGGTTCGCCTATCGAGCAGAAGCAAGTGGATGAGTTACCGATAAACGGGCGCAATTGGGCGACACTGACCTCGTTGGCGCCGGGAGCGATTGATAACGGCGCGGGCGACCAGCGTACGATTCGCTTCGCAGGGCACGGATTGGATGACAACAACTTGACGCTGGATGGCGTGGATGCGACCGCCGTCTTCAACCAGATGCAACGCGAGTATGTGCGATTGACGATTCCCCTGGATTCCATAGATCAGTTCGATGTGAAATCGCAAACATTTGGCGCGGATGTGGAGGGCGGCACAGCGGGCGGGCAAGTGGCGGTTGTTTCCCCTTCCGGGACCAACACATTTCACGGAAACCTGTTTGATTACTTTCGGAACGACGTAATAGAAGCGCGCACTCCGTTCAACGGATCGTCACCCAATCCGTTTCTGTTGAATCAATTTGGAGCAAGCGTGGGCGGACCAATCAAGCAGAGCAAGTTTTTCTTCTATGCCAACTATGAAGGCTTGCGGCAACGCCTGGACGGCACGCAGATTGGTCTTGTGCCCAGCCCTGCGTTTCGCGCGCAGGTTGACCTGACCTCACCGGCGTTAGCAGCCATCATCAACGCTTATCCGACTGGAACTTCACCCACATCGAAGGCCGCGGTTTGGAACTACGTGGCCAATGGCAGACAAGTGGACAACGAGGATTCTGGAATGATCCGGATGGACTACCACTTGTCGGACAAAACGACCGCCTTTGTTCGTTATAACTCGGACGAGGCTGTCGAAAAGACGCCCACCGGCTCCCTGATTGTGCTGACGGGATACGACACCAAATTCAACGATGGCGAAGTGGAACTTCTGCATGTGTTTAAGCCCAATTTGGTGAACGAAGCTAAGTTTGGAATTGACCAGGATACTTATCATAGTGGGAACATATCTCCCCTGCCATACACGTTCAGCGTGTCGGGATTCAGTTCACTGGGCGGAGATACAACCTCCGACAATCCGTCGAAGTCGATGAGCGCAATAGATGATTTGTCTTGGTCCAAAGGCAACCACACTATCAAGGCTGGCTTTGAGGCCAAACACTTCTTGTTGAACCAGGGCACATCAAGCAGCGGAACTTTAACCTATACATCGACTACCAACTTCTTGAACGACGCGGTGGGGACAGCGTCTTACACCGCTATTCTTCCCTTGGTACGGCAGCGAAAGACTGAATATTTCGCGTATGTCGAAGATGAATGGAAGGCAACTCCGAATCTGACGATTAACGCCGGCGTCCGCTACAACATCTTCAACGCGTTGCACGCCATCGGCAACAACGACGTACCTTTCGACTTCAACACTTGTGGCGGCTTCTGTCCCCGCACTGACGCATACTTCCATCCGCGCTACGACGACATCGATCCACGAATGGGCATCGCGTGGTCGCATGGCGGCACAGTGGTTCGGGTGGGAGCGGGCATTTATCACACGGACGGCCAGTTGGACGATCAGAATCTGCCGATCTCCAACACGGTTGACCGATACTCCTTCACCAATACGTCGTTTCCGGGACTGACCTACCCGCTGACTCCATTTCTGGCGTATGCGGAAAATGGCGGGTTGGGTGTTGTTTCGCCGCGCGACTTAGATCGGAACCGGAAAGATGATTATGTTTCTTCTTGGACCGTCTCGTTGCAGCAGACGCTGCCGGCCAAGCTTTTGGGCACCATCAATTACATGGGTAATAAAGGTACCGACGTACTGACCACGACTTACACAAACTTGGCTTATCCTGGAACCACAGCGGTTCCTTACCCGGCATTCGGAGCTGTTTCGTGGCGCGGAGATGTGGGCAACAGCACTTTCGAAGGGCTGCAAATGAGTGTGCGCAGGCCATTTGAAAATGGGCTGCTGCTATCGGCCAACTACATGTGGTCGCACTCGATTAACGACGACAGCATCGGAGGTGGGGAATCAGACACGCCGCAAGATTCGTTCTGCCGCGCGTGCGATAAGGCAAACAGCGACGACGATATTCGGCATACGTTCAATCTGTCGGCCGTGTATCAAGTGCCGTTTGGTGCCGGGAAAAAGTATTTGAGCTCTCCTGGGGTTGGGCGCTCGATTCTTGGAAATTGGGAAGTGAGCGCCATTGGAACGGCCCAAACCGGTCTGCCGGTGAATATAACGATTGACCGATCAAACAGCGCCGTTCCGGGATACTATGCAGTCAGCGGCGAAGAACGACCGAACTACATCTACGGGATGTCCCTAACTCCAACGGGCGGCTCCAATCCGACCGATTGGATTAATGCAGCTGCGTTCACGACCCCGGCAAGCCAGACCTTTGGCAACTTAGGCCGCAATGCCTTTCGCGCGCCTGGAATTTCGCAGCTAGATATGGGTCTGTCGAAGTACGTCAGCATTTCGGAGAAGACCAGCATCCGCTTCCGGGCGGACCTGTTCAACGTCTTCAATCGCGCCCAGTTTGGTGCGCCGAATGCCGATCTATCGCAAAGCAACTTCGGTGTTATTACGACGACCATCAGCAACTACGCAACAGGCCGCGGCACACCCCGCGAACTGCAGCTTTCGGCGAAGTTTGTGTTCTAGCGCTGAGTTGCGATTGACTTAAATGCGTGCGGATATGCTGGTAAGCCGAGGAAGGTCGGTTTGCCAGCATGTTTTTGCCATTGACACCGGTTCGTTGTTTGTATCGTGGAGTGGATCTATACGGGCCTAAGATTGGAGTGGTTTCAGGAGACCGGCGGTTCACATATTCGCAGTTCGGAGAGCGTTGCGAACGGCTGGCGTTTGGTTTGCAGAGAGAAGGTGTGAAGCGCGGCGACCGGGTGGCCTTTCTTAGCTTCAACACGCACCAACTGCTGGAGGGTTATTACGGACCGATATTGATGGGCGCGATCGCGATGCCGTTAAATGTGCGGTTGACACCGGTGGAACTGACCGAGATTCTGAACCATGCGGAGGCCGGCATGCTGGTGTTCGAGCCAGAGTTTGCGCCGCTGATAGATACGTTCCGGCGCGCTTGTCCCAGCATCCGGACATACGTTTCGACAGGCGACACACCGGCAAAGGCGGACCTTACATACGAAGAGTTGCTGGCAACTGGAAGGATTGACCGGCCTGATTTCCTTTCGATCAATGAGAGCGAGATTGCTGAGCTGTTTTATACCAGCGGAAGCACGGGCGCGCCGAAGGGCGTGATGTTGTCGCATCGGACTCTGTATCTGCATGCCATTTCAGTTGGTAACTCGGTTCCGGATGATGACACGGCCGTGAATCTGCATACCATTCCGCTGTTTCATGCCAACGGTTGGGGCAAGCCGCAGGGTGCGACCATGTTGGGGTCAACGCAGGTAATGGTGCGGCGCTTTGATCCTCCGAAGGTTCTAGAGTTGATTCAGAATGAACGGGCCACTTGCATGCTGCTGGTGCCGGTGATGGGCAATGCTTTGCTGAACTGCCCGGAATTTTCGAAGTACGAAATTTCGAGCTTGCAGTACATTATGCTGGGCGGCGCGGCGTCTTCACCGGAGTTGATTGGGAGGTTGGAACAAGCGTTCCATTGCCATGTGTTCGCGGGTTATGGGCTGACGGAGACTTCGCCGGTAGCGTCTACCGCGCGGCTGAAGCACTTACGCCCGCATGCCAGCGATGTGGCACGGCACGAGGCGAGCGCCATGGCTGGTTTGCCGGTGGTGGGATGCGAAGTCAAGGTGGTGGATTTCCAGGGAAAGCCAGTGCCTCAGGATATGGAGACGGTGGGCGAGGTGGCGATTCGCGGCGACAATGTGATGGACGGCTATTACAGAGAACCAGAGGCCACGGCTGCGGTCTTGAGAGACGGATGGCTGCGCACCGGCGATATGGCCACTTGGGACAGTGAGAACTGCATCCAAATTGTGGACCGCAAGAAGGACATCATTATCAGCGGCGGCGAGAACATTTCCTCCATCGAGATAGAGCGGGCGATCTTTGCGCATCCGAAGGTGCTGGAATGTGCGGTGGTAGCCGCGCCTGACGACAAGTGGGGCGAGATTCCGGTGGCGATTGTGGTTCTAAAGCCCGGCGAACAGATGACGGATGAGGAGTTAACGCAGCATTTGGAGGCTCGGCTGGCTCGGTTCAAGCTGCCACGGTTGATTGAGTTCGCCAAGGATCCGCTGCCGAAGACGGGGACCGGGAAGATTTTGAAGCGGGAGTTGCGTGAGGAATTTTGGAAGGGGAAGGCGAAGCGCGTGCAGGGGGCTTGAACTGAGGGGAGGGGCCGAAGTTTCGAAACGAACAGGGGAAGAAATGGGGAAAGCGCGGTTGTGGGCGGCCTGCTGTTTCACTTTGCCTCTACATCCGTTCCATAAGTCATGCGGGGTAAATGCCTGGTATCTGAGCTAGCGCGATACTGGCGACAGATCGAGCGTATCCGCGCCCGTTCCACGCGGACGATCGCCTCGAGAGTGGACTAGCCTGCATCGGGCAGCCCACCGCGAAGAGTATTCCGTCCCGCCCGCACTCGCATACAATCACATAACAAAGAGTGCCGACTGACATGCGACTGCCACACCCCAAAACCCTGCGCCTACCCCTGAGACTTGTACTGATTGCATGCCTGCTCTGTGCTCTCCCGCTCCTGTTTGAAGCGCACACCGGGGCCCGCTCCCCGCGCGCAGATCGCACCATCGTGCTAGGCGCCGGCGACCTCAATTCCCTGTACGCCATCACAATTGCATTGAAAGATCCATCCCAGTTGCAGCCGCAGGCGACCTTTCACATCTCCATCGCCGATTTCAAGGGCGTCATTGCCGAAAAGACGCTGCACGCGCAGGATCTGGATTTCTATCTCACTCTGCACCCTCGCGCCAGCGGAAATGTCACCGCGACCGTGCGTGGCACTTCCGCCGAAGTCCCTCAATTGACCACCGCTTTCCACCGCATCTTGGAATCTAAAACGGCACCCGCTGTCATCGCCGCCATGCCCAACGACACATGGCAATCCGCGCAGCCCATCGAATTCGGTCAAACAGTTTTCGGAGGAGCCGATGAACGACCCTACGCGCCAGCGCCGGGTGAAGATCGCTACGCCGCTCTTATCAAAGGGTTCCAATGGTTCAAATTCACCTATAGAGAACCGCAACCCAAACTCGTTTACTTCGTGCTCGATATCACCGATCGCGAAGTCCCACTGGACGTAGATATCTTCACTCCGAACAAAGACCAAAGCGCCATCGTCCCCTATAACAACGGCTCTTTTGTCTACCAGATCGAGGCGACGCAAAACTATCCAGGCCTTTACAAATTCCGCACACGTATCCTGCAACCGGGACAAACCTATTACGTGCGAGTTGACGCCAACCACCCGTCGTACCAGCTACGCACCTTCGCGTATCCGGTTCCGCCCTATACCGATCCTCGCCAAGCCGTTCGTACCGGAATGGACTTCCTGGTGAACATGGGCGATAGCTGGCTCTCTAATACACCGCGCCGGGGTGCCATCGCGCTACGCACGACCATGAACCACGGCGACACCCAGCAATGCATCGCCTGCCATCCCACCCAATTCACGACGCGTGGGTATCTAACGGCCGTATCTCATGGCTACGCCCCGACGCAACGCCCAGCCCTGGAATTTCTTACCGATCGCATCTACAACAATCAGCGCCCGCTGTATGGCGAGCCTGGGACAGACTGGGTGCGAGTTATCTACACCGCACGCACCGTAGCCAGCCGGCTTCCGCTGCTGGAACATCTTTACGAAGCTAACGTCACCCACGATTTGCCGCGCCTAGCCAGCTTCGAAATCCCTTACGCCAACTATTTGAAGATTCACTACAAAGACCGGACTGTCCTCCCTGGTGATGAACCAGACGGCTGCGAACCCGACGTCAGCGCGTTCGAAATCGCTTCTCAAAGCTGGGACACCTTTGACCTGCTCTATCAGCAAACCCACGACAAACAATGGCTGGATCAGAGGGACATGGTGCTGAGCCTCGCGCTACCCGAGGAGCCAAAAAACATGATCGACCTCAATTGGAAGATTCAGCTTCTGGCCACTATTGATCGTCAAAAGTACGCTGCGCAGCTAGATCAGCTTATAGAGAAGTTATACAGCTATCAACAGCCCAACGGCATGTGGGCTTATCCATTCGAGAAAGATGGCAAGCCCTCCGACTTCGTCTCTTATCATGCGGTGCTTGTGCTCGCTCTTGCCGGACATCGCCCCGAAACCGACCCTGCGTTGCAACGCGCCGTGGACGCGATGTTGCGTGCGCAGCGCCCCGAAGGCAGTTGGGAAGGCGACCCCGTCTACCAGGGCTTCAACACACCTTTTCGCGCAACCCAATTTGCCGTCATGGCGTTGTCCACCCTCTACCCGGGCCCAGATCAGAAGCCAGCAGCGGAGAAACGCTGGAACGATGCCTTCCCCCCACCACCCGAAGATTTGACTCCAAACAGTCTGCCCTTGCTGCTCTCACAGCTCGACCAGTTCTGGGACCTCGCTTCTGCCTCCACGCTCGAACAGATTCGCAAAGTTCTGCTGAAGAACGAGCAACCACTGGCGCGTGAAGCCGCCGCTCGAGCTCTGGGCCACATGGCTGATCCGCAATCGATTCAATCCCTGGTCACCGCCCTGGGAGATCCAGACAAGATAGTTCAAAGAACATCCGGCTGGGCGCTACGCATGATTCTGGAACGCCGTCCCGCCGTTGCCGCGCAAGGCCGCGCCCAACTTGTGCTGGCCCTCTCGTCACCCAATGCGCGTACACGATGGGGCGCGACCGAGTTCTTCAATCAGCACTTCAAATACGTCGCGCAAGACGACGAATTGCTTCAAGCCTTCATTCACGATTTGAACGACCCCTCCGCCGGTGTGCGTCTCAATACCGCGCGCGGTCTCTGGCAATGGTCCTACTGGAGTTCTGACAAACCCGAAGCTCGCAACGCTATCCTCGAAGCCCTCGCCACTCGCATGAACTCGGAGCAGGATCCCACCGTCAGTCGCGCTGTCCACGAAGCCATCTACGATACTCTCGATGAAAACACCGGCTATCTTGAAGCCTGGATCAACGCAGCCGGAACCTCGCCTGACCAGGCACGCATTCGCCAAGGTTATGAAGCGGTTGTACACGATCAAGCCCAGATTCTGGCCAAGGTGCTTCGCTCCGCTACTCCGCTGGGCCGGCGCGGCATTCTCGATTCGCTGTGGGACTTTCACATCCGCCACTACTCACTTCCCAAACTGAAAGAAGGCCAGGTTTCTATCGCGTTGCCCGCCGTTTTCACGAAATATGTTTCCGGCGTTCCTGATCTGCACGTTCCCGGCTACGAATATCAACCCTACCGCGACACAGCCGACTTCGATTACGACGTACACAACGGTTTCTTCCAAACGCGTGTGGGCAATGACAGCGAATTGATTCACTTCTACAAGAGTTCCGGGCCCGAGTTAGAAGAGGCGTTGATCCAATGCTTAAACGGAGCGGATAGCGATTTGAAAATCGATGTTTTGAAAGCCGGCAGCACACTGAGCGCCGCAGGTGACGCGCACTTCGCAGCAGTAGCTCTGAAGCTAGCGCTGGATCCAGACCGTCAGGTCCGCGAGGCTGTCAACTATGTCTACGAGAACGGTCAGCGGGGAAGCCTCAACATCGATACCGCCGCCGCCCAGCCCGATAACTCCTTACTTCGAACGATCACCACCATACTCAATACCGGCACTGATGATACCCAGCGACTTGTGCTCCCTTTGCTGGCCGTCTTACCCGAAAGCTCGTCCTGGACACATCAAGAGGAAGTAATCAGCGCGCTTCGTAAGCTGCTGGATCAACAACCGCGCAGCAAGAATTATGCGTACGCCTTAACGGCATCGGCGGCTTTTCCAGACCTCATGAACGATCCTGCTGTGCAGAAACAGATGGTGGGCGCTATTAACGACCCCAATCGAGATGTCCAGCGGGCTGCCATCCAAATCGCGCTCAATCGTTTGCAGGAAGCCAGCCAAGCCAATCTATCGAATGAGATCTTCGCCCGCCTAGGTAGTTCGCAGCGAACTGTCCTCATGGAAGAAGTCAGCGAACCCAACTTCCTCCGTCGCTTGGGCGGTGTTGCGGGTGGAGCACTCTCGCAGGACGGCGGCGCATACGCCAACGGGAAAAAACCCACGAATCCAACCGTCAAGCTTCTGGCGGAGCCGGTCGTCCTAAACGCTGTACTTGCCAGCCTCACGGATTCGGAAGCCAATGTTCGCGCGGCCGCGCTCGATCTCCTCCGAAAGTCGCCCGCCATCGAGGAACGTTCTGAGTTTCGAGCCGCCATGGAGCGCATGCAAAACGATCCTAACTTCCGCCTAAAATTGATCGCCAAAAATGTACTCTCCGGAAAGAAGCTGGGAGAAGCGCTGCAAGATGTAAAACCGGGCGCAGTTCTCGATTTCAATTATTTCGTGGCCAAGGTTGAACCTATCCTTGCCACTACGGGAGCCGATGGGAAAGCCTGCGTTATGTGCCATGCTTCCCATGTCATCTTCCGACTGCAGCCGCCAAACGCGGAAGGCCAATTCTCGCCGCAGGACAGCGAAGAGAACTATAAATACGCGATGCGCGTGGTGGACATCAACGATCCCGAACACAGCCTGATGCTAATTAAGCCAACCCGCCCCACCGATTCCGCCGGCAATGTTTCCGACTATCTGGCAACTCACAACGGCGGACAAAGATGGCCTGGCAATCAATCCAGCTGGCAATACGAAACCATTCTGCAATGGATTCGCGGAGCCAATCTACAGGCAAAGTCGTTGGAACTGAACACCGCCGCCGATAAGTCTGGCCGCTGACGGTTAGGAATGAGATTCGCGCTTGCTCGAGTTTACGGGCAGACTCCTCGAGTGTAAATATATAGAGGCCGCATTTTTAGAGTCACAGGGGGAAGATCCGGTTGACACGACTACTCAGCTACTGCATTCTGTCCCTTGCGACTGTCAGGCTGGCGCTTGCCTCGACCGACGCTGAGCAGATGAAGGGGCATTTCACTGCCGCAGAGGAGGAAGTTCGTCGCGCTGCTGTTAGCGGCAAACCCGCCGACTTCACTGGCTTGGACCGAGAAGCGCGCACAATTCGCTCGTCGGTAGTCGAAGAAGAGTTTACAAATGAGGAGCAACGAAAGAAACTAAGTCGGCTCGGATTCACCATCAAGAACGCTATATTTCAAGGTCCGCTTAACCTGGGCAGTTTAGAAGTGCCGGTGACACTGCATTGGGAGGACTGCGAGTTCGCTGATCGCGTCATCTTTTCTTCCTCCCATTTTGCGGCTCCCGTTTATCTTAGCGGGAGCAAGTTTACCAACAAAAATACTAAAGTTAGTTTCAACAACACACGGATCGACGATCTGCTCGCCATGAACAACGTCGTCTTTGCCGGTGGCGCTGAGTTCTTTCAGCTGAGAGTCAAAGGCAACCTGTTCGCCAGCCAGGATGTGTTTGCGAACGATACGGAAGAGGTCCGCTTCGACCAGGCGGACGTGCAAGGCCAGATGTTCTTTGGAACGGCAACCGAGGAGAACGTAACCTTCCGACCGTCTCGATTCCTGGGCTCGCTATCGCTCACGGACGTGAAAACGCTGGGGCTCAATCTTTCCGGCGTGACAATCGATAAAGACCTGGATCTCAGACACGCTGATATACAGACGGTGCTTAACCTGGATGTGGGTTGTTTTGGGCAGCAGGTGTGCGGAAGTACGCCGCCAAGGCTGTGCTTGCCTAAGAGAATCTTTCTGGAGGGTCTCAGCTATAAAGACTTACAGCCTGCTGTGGGATGTCAACTTCTTACGTTGATCGACCACGCTGAGCAATATAGCGCGCGATCTTACACGGAGCTTGAAGGTTACTACCGAACGCATGCTCAGCCGGAAGACGCGGATGCTGTCTTTTTCCACATGAAGGGAAAAGAGCGGGAAAATCTGGAATTTCTTCCCCGGCTGTGGAGTGACTTTCTTCATTTTCTGGTCGGGTACGGGCGACATCCTGAATATGCCCTTTATTACTGTTTCGGGTTCGTTATATTCGGGGCTCTGATATTTCGGAGCCCCGCGAATGTTGTACCGAGAAGGAATGATGATACTTCCCAGAGGTATAACCCTTTCTGGTACAGCTTCGATTTATTGACGCCGTTTATCGACTTGCATCTCGCAGATTCTTGGATGCCTCGACAGGACTGGCGGTTCGGGTGCGTCTATGCTCATGTGCACCGCATACTTGGTTGGATACTGGTTCCCATCGGCATTGCGGCTATTACCGGGATCATTAAATAGGTCTCAGATCTAGCTAGCTGAGAGTGACTTCAGCCCCGCATGCTTGGTGTTCGGACGAGCGCTTCAACGCAGTATGCGCAAGGCTTGAGACGCCCGTGTCGCAAGCCTGCTTCCCTGTCACGCAGCAGTGAGGTGACTACCTGACCCGCACCGGCATGATTTCGGCTGAGAGCTGAACCTTGTCGCCCATGCCGTAGTAGTAATAAGCGGCTTGCGAGTTTTGCCGTAAAAAATTGAAAATCGGGAACAGGATGCGTACGAGGAAGCTTAGCTTTGGCGCAGGTACCAGGTGCTCGGTGGAAACATGGACGATCCATTGGCGCTTGTCGGTTGGGAGATTAATTTCGTGGTGGCGCGCGATTTCTTCGATCACGCTTTCGACATTCGGATCTTCCATAAACCCGAATTTAACGTCAACGCTGGCGATAGTGCCGCGTTCGCTGCGTTCGAATGAACGAACTTCATAACGGTTGCCGCGAATATAGGGAGTTTTCAGATGAACGACACTCAGGAAAACGATATTGCGCGGAAGAATGCCGTAGCGATCCCACAATAACTGCATGAGTGCCGGCGAGTTACTAGTCTCATACAGCGACTTGGGAATCATGAGGATGGCGCTGCGTTCGGAGAAATTTTCGGAGTGTTTGTGGATCTGAATGAGCTCCGAGACTTTCATAGTTGGCATGGCGGTGTAGGCCAGCGTGGTTGCTCGGCGACCCCATTTCCAAGAAAGCATTACGATAAACAGGACGAGGCCGATGGATACCGGGACGAACCCGCCTTCGAGGAACTTGAGTGTGTTGGCGATGAGGAAAACCATATCGATAATGGCAAAGGTTCCGAACAGAAGCAGGGTCTTGCGCCGTCTCCATTTCCAGTAGAACCGGGCTACGTACAACATGGCAAACGAGGTGACCGTCATAACTCCGCCAACAGCTAGACCATAGGCAGTGGCGAGCGCGGAGCTGGTATGAAACAGCACTGCTAGAAGGACGCAGCCGACATACAGAGCCCAGTTGACCGAGGGAACGTAGACTTGGCCGGAATGGTCTTCATGGGTGAAGTTGATGACTAAACGCGGAAAAAGACCTAGCCTAACGGCCTGCGCAGCAAGAGAAAAGGCGCCCGAAATCATGGCTTGTGAAGCGATAACGGTGGCAACAGTGGCAAGGATGATCATGGGATACATGACCGCGGAAGGCACGAGGCTGTAGAAGAGATTACCCTTGACAACTTGCGCGCCGCGGAGAAGATATGCGCCCTGGCCCAGATAATTCAGCAGAAGCATCGGGTAGACGAACATGAACCAACTGATACGGATTGGCTTTACGCCGAAATGGCCCATATCCGCATACATAGCTTCGCCGCCGGTGAGGACGAGCATGACAGCGCCGAGAACGAGCAAGCTTGGATACGGCCCGATTTCGCGTATGAGGGCGGCGGCGCGAAGTGGATTGGCGGCCGCAAGAATAGACGGGGTTTTTATGATCTGCTGCAGGCCGAGCAGTCCAATGACAAAGAACCATACGATGAGCACCGGGCCAAATACGCTGCCCACTTTTGCCGTACCTTTGTACTGAAACACGAACAAGCCGGTTAGGATCACCACGGTGGCGGGAACGACTATGTCACTGAGCGCCGGCGCGGCGGTGTTTAAGCCTTCGACGGCGGACAGAACGCTGATGGCGGGCGTAATAATGCCATCGCCGAAGAGCAGGCCGGCACCGAGCATGAGCACCCATAGCAAGACGGTTGGGCGGAGGTTTCTTAATTTGTGGATGAGGCCATAGAGAGCAAAGACGCCGCCTTCGCCTTCGTTATCAGCGCGTAGCACGAACACTGCATATTTAATGGCAACCACAATAGTGAGCGCCCAAAAGACCAGCGATATGGCGCCAAGCACATGCTCAGGCGTGACCGAGACATTGCCGTGGCCGAAGAATATTTCTTTGATGGCGTAGAGAGGCGAGGTTCCGATGTCGCCATAAACGACGCCGAGCGCACCGATGGTGAGTGCGGCTAGTTTGCCGCGGTGGCCGTGAGTGGATTCACGAATATTCTTGCTAGGCGTGTCTGAAGATATGGCTGTTGTCATCCGCCGCCAACGAAACTCTGCCAATAGTCATATCATTTCCGGCAATTTGGGCGACGCGAGTATAGGCGTTTCAGGACCATTATGAAATTGGTTCCAGGGAATAATGATCCGTATGGAGATTAAGTCGGCTCGGCCCTTTTATCACGAATTCGCGTGGGCGTATGATCTGCTACTGGCCGAGCCCATTATCTCCCGCGTAGATTTCATTGAGGAAGTACTAAGCCAACATGGGGTGGCAAGCGGTTCCGACATTCTTGACGCCGGTTGTGGAACTGGTCGCTACGCGGTTGAACTTGTAAAGAGAGGGTTTAAGGTTTATGGCGCCGACCGCTCTTCTGCGCTAATTGGTGTGGCCCGGGAACGCATCGTTAACGACGCAGAGGTGCCCGAATTTCTGGTCGGCAATCTGCTGGATCTCTCTTTTGCGCGAGAATTCGATGCCGTTCTGTGTCGTGGTGTACTGAATGGCTTTGTTACAGATCCGGATCGGAGCGTAATGTTTCGTCAGTTTGGTCAGTGGTTGCGTTTGGGCGGCATATTGATTTTCGATGTGCGGGAGTGGACCGGGACGCGCGCGCGCTACATGCAGAATTCTGTCTATCGGCGGAGTGTTGCGGTGCCAGATGGGAGGTTGCATTTTGAGAGCAAGACGGTGTTGGACGATGGGTCTCGGCTTATGCTCATTCACGAGCGCTTTGAAATGGAGCGCGATGGTGTGAGGACGTCGAGTGAGAACGATTTTGAAATGCGGGCTTGGACGTTGGAGGAAGTTGCCACAGCTCTGAAGATTGGAGGTTTCGCAGAGATTGCCTCGTACCCGAGTTACGGAGAAGCTGGCCAGTGGTTGGACAGAGTCGTCATTGTTGCCAGAAGGCTGTGGCAATGCCTCGCTAGTCACTGACGCGAGTGTAAGTGTTGATCCAGTTTGTCTCCCAGGTTCTGCCGCCGTCAGCGGAGAACGCCTGCTCGGAACGGATTTCGCTAGCTGAGACGGGCCAGATAGAGAAACGAACTAAAATATTGCGGCCATGGAAGAGTTCACTATCGTAGAACTCGCCACGTCCATCGGTGAAGCTGCCAACAGCGGGAACGCTCAGCACAGCGGAGTCGCTGGTGGCGAAGCTGATGTCCCACTGATGCGCGCGTGGATCGTAGAGGCGCAGTGCGAGGAGTTCGAGGTGACCGGAAGGGCCGTCGGCTTCGACGGTGGCTAGGTTGGCTCGGCCGTCCCAGAGCTTATTCGTGATAGTGGTTCCGTCCATTTCGGTCCACTCGGAGGAGCCGGTTAGCGGATGCACAAGTCGCCGAATGTGCATCTTCCACGCACCAAAGTCGAAATCGAAATCGTGCTGCCCATCTGCGGCGGTGGCTTGTGGTGGAGGCGGTGCGCCGGGAGGCGGCGTGGAGCGGCGGCCCGGCTGCGGCTGACCCCAGGCTGCGTCGCCAGTGCGAGTCTGGTTCGTGATCCAGTTCACCTCCCAGCTTTTGCCGCCGTCGGGCGAGAATGCCTGCTCGAAGTGCGGTGTGCCGGAGTTCAGGCGGGACCAATCGTAGCGGATGAGAGTGGTTTTGCCGTTAATGGTATCGGTGGTGTAGAAGTCGCCGTGGCCGTCGAGGAACTCACCAATCTGTGGAGGGTCGAGGCGTCCGATGCGGCTATTGGCCCAGTAGAGCCGCCATTGGCGCGCCTCGCGATCGTAGAGACGCAGAGTTAGACCTTCAATATGGCCACCGCTCGAACTGTCCACTTCGAGAGTGTCTAATTGTGCGCGGCCGTCCCACACTTTGTAGCAGGCGTCGACGCCTTTCATGTCGGTCCAATCGGGCGTACTAGTAAGCGGATGCAGCATGTAATGCAGGCGGAAAGTGAAATTACCGAGAAGAGGGTCGAAGTCGTGCGCGCCGTCGTGGGGTGCGGGGGGAGCGGTAGCCGGTGGCGGTGGGGGCTGCGTTGCGATAAGGCCACAGCAGGTAAGCAGCGAAGGCAGAAGGAGAAAACGAAAGCGCATAGGTCAAGAGTAAAGCCGGGGCTGGTACTTTAGAAGAACCACTTTTCATGCAATTCGCGATACCACTTTCACGTGGCGCAGAGCCTCTTTTTCGACAGGTTTATCGCGGCATGCGCCAGGGGATCCTAAGTGGAGCCGTCAGCCCTGGCGAGCGGCTTCCATCGACGCGTGATTTGGCTGAGCAACTTGGGATTTCGCGAACTGTGGTCCTGTTGGCGTACGAGCACCTGCTGGCAGAGGGGTTTATCGCGGGGCGGGGCGGCTCGGGAACGTTTGTGTCGGAGGGAATGGCGCGAAATACGACTCAGGCGCGTCGCAGTCTGGCGCGATTGCGACTGTCACGGTTCGGGAATGTGGTATGTGGTTCGATGGCGACGGTTGACACGCCGCTGCCACAGCCCGCAGCGCCCCGCTATAACTTCATCTACGGACGGAGCGATTTGGCGACGTTTCCATTCGAAGTGTGGAGGCGGCTGCTCACGCGGCAGGCACGCAAGGGCTCGATACGGCAGTTCGACTACGGCTCGGCGCAGGGAAATACAGAGTTGAGGGCGGCGATCTGCGCGCATCTGCGACGCTCGCGTTCGGTGGTGTGCAATCCGGACGAGGTGATTGTGGTGAACGGATCGCAGCAGGCGTTGGACTTGGTGATTCGGGTGCTGGTTGATCCGGGCGACGCGGTGGCACTTGAAAATCCGAATTATGACGGGATTCGGGAGGCGCTGCGCGCGGCGGGAGCGCGTTTGCGTCCAGTTCCGGTAGACCGAGAGGGACTGGACCCCGGCCGGTTGCCAGATGATGCCGGACTGGTGTTCGTGACGCCGTCCCATCAGTTTCCGACAGGAGCGATTTTGCCATTGCACCGGCGGCTGGCGCTGTTGGAGTGGGCACGACGGCGAAATGCGGTAATAGTGGAGGACGATTACGATGGCGAGTTTCATTACGAGGGGCGCCCACTTGAGTCGCTGCAGGGGCTTGATCGTGAAGGGCGCATCGTCTACATAGGAACGTTTTCACGGACAGTGTTTCCATCCATGCGCATCGGGTATCTGATTGCGCCAGCATCGTTGGTTCCGGCGCTGACGGCAGCGAAGTGGCTGAGCGATCTGCACTCGGCGTCACTTGAGCAGCAGACGCTTGCGGATTTTATAGCAGGCGGAATGTATGAGCGGCATCTGCGACGGCTGCGAAGAAGAAATAAAGCGCGGCGGACGGCGCTGTTGGAGGCAATCGCAAAGTATCTGGGGGATCGGGTGGAGGTGACAGGCGAAGGTGCCGGGGCGCAGGTGGTGTTGTGGCCGCGGAAGAAGGTGACTGAGGCGGATGTGGTGGCTGCCGCCACACACAAGGGTGTGGGTATTTACGGAATCGCGCACTGTTGGCTGAAGCAGCCGGCGCGGGCAGGCTTCATCCTCGGGTATGCGCGGCTGAGTGAGCGGGAGATTCGAGAGGGTATCCGGCTTCTGGGAGAGATTTTGTAACGTGACTCGGCGAAGGTAGTCAGCGCAGCCGGAACTGAATTTATGATGACCAGAAATGTGGAAAGCCAAACGAGAATTCGTCGCACATCTTGTACTTGGACTATTCGGACGAAAACAAAGCGGTGAGGGGTTTGTTTTCGTCCAAGTTGTTTGTCGCTATTGGTTTCGTGAAGGGCGCTTTCGCGAGTTAACAGCAACGACAGTAGCTATTCCGATACCGGCCAGGGTGAACGGAGCGGGCTCGGGAACTGGGGTTGCTCCTTCGATGTCGTACGAATTCACGCCATTAGGCACAGGCGACGATACGTAGTCGTTGAGGAACGCGGTGTTGCCGTTAGCCGGGTTTAAGGAGAGCACTTCGTTCGACCCTGTGTAGCCAAACGCCAAACCATCGACACTGCCGTTCACTTGCACGGCTGCGTCGAGCCCAAAGGCGGTCGAGCCTATCAAAGTGGCCACTCCAGTGGTGGTATTGATCTGATAAAGTTCGGGGGAGTCGACCACGGCCGACGTGGTTAAGTTTATCCCGTCAAATGTTTCGTAAAGCTTTCCACCAAACGTAAATAGACTCAAGTCACTGACTTCATTTGGGTTGGTAAGGGACGGGCATGGCGGGATACCGGTGTTGCCTATAAGAGTAACGGCTCCGGTGGTTGGATTCACGGTGTAAAGGTTGCTGTTCAGATCGGTTGTATAGAACGTTCCATTGAGTTCCGCAATGTAGTCGGCTAGAGTGCCCAGGCCCGTGGCTCCGATGACAGAGACGGCTCCGGTGGCTGGATTGACCGAATCCAAATTCCCAGATACCGAGATGCTTAGCAGGCGTCCGTTTGGCCCCTGCACCAATCCGGTTAGCGGATCGGCGATGCCGGGACCGATTTGGTTAAACGAGCCTTTAGTCAGGTCGAGCGTGCCGAATTGGCCGGTAAAGGTGTTGTAGTTCGTACTCACGACATAAGCGAGCGAGTCGGCGCTGGCTGAAGCGGCGAAGAGCACTGTCAAAAGAAAGGATGTAGTTAAGGGTCGCATGGGTTCCTCCGTTCTGTTAGGCGCAGAATGCGACGGGAAACTATCACGACGACGCGAAAACGATACAATTTATCCGACGGGCTATGGAGAGCGCGGCACAACAGGGGGCGATGCCTACCGACGTGAGCGAACTGCTCCTCGCGTGGAGCGAGGGAGACCGGAACGCGCTCGAACGGTTGACTCCGATTGTGTATGAGGAATTGCGCATGCATGCGCGCCGCTACATGCGGCGCGAACGCCCCGGCCACAGTTTGCAAACGACGGCGCTGGTTAACGAAGCCTGGATCAGACTGGTGGATTATAAGCGCATGCAGTGGCAGAATCGCGCCCACTTCTTTGCCGTTTCGTCGCAGTTAATGCGGCGCATTCTGGTCGAACATGCGCGCCGGCATAATGTGAAACGCGGCGGTAATGTGAAACATGTGTCGCTGGAAGACACAGCGGTTGTGGGCGGGGATAACTCGGTGGATATGGTGGCGTTAGATGACTCGATCAATGCGCTGGCCCAGTTCGATGCGCGCAAAGCCAAGGTGGTGGAAATGCGTTTCTTCGGCGGCCTTAGCGTGGCTGAGACGGCCGAAGTACTGAAGGTTTCAACCGTTACAGTCATGCGCGACTGGAGCAGTGCGAAGGCGTGGCTCTACCGCGAGTTGAGCGGTGGAACGCCCGATGAACCCTGAGCGCTGGCAAAGGGTGGATGCGTTGCTGCAGGCGACGTTGGAGCGTCCGCCCGGCGAGCGCGACGACTGGCTTAGCCGAGAATGTTCGAACGACGAGGCTTTGGAGCGCGAGGTACGATCGCTGCTAGCATCGCACGAGCAGGCGGGAAGCTTCCTGGAAGAGCCTGCGATCGGAATAGTTGCGCAGGCTTTCGGCCCGGACAGCGATGAATTATCCAACGGCGCCGCGTTCTCGCACTACCGCATTGAAGCCAAGTTGGGCAGCGGTGGAATGGGCGTGGTTTACAAGGCGGAGGACACAATGCTGCGACGCTTTGTGGCTCTTAAGTTTTTGTCTTCCGAATTCGCACGTCGTCCCGATGCCCTGAATCGCTTTCGGCGCGAGGCGAGGGCCGCGTCCGCTTTGAATCACCCGAACATCTGCACGATTTATGCCGTGGGTGAAGAGGATAGCCGCGCCTTCATCGCTATGGAGTTCCTGGACGGAACCACATTGAAACATCGCATTGGCGGGCATGCGATGGGAACCGACACCATCCTTTCGCTGGGCATTGAAATCGCCGACGGGTTGGATGCCGCGCATGCGGCGGGAATCATTCATCGCGATCTGAAACCCGCAAACATATTTCATACGTCACGCGGGCACGCCAAGATTTTGGACTTTGGACTCGCGAAACTGAGTGGCGAATCCGGCGGCCCAATAGGCACGGACGAAACGACCCGCGCGAAAGACGACCTGTCATCTTCGTCGGGAAATGTGCTGGGCACAGTGTCGTACATGTCTCCGGAGCAAGTTCGCGCTGAGCGTTTAGACGCGCGAACCGATCTGTTTTCGTTCGGAGTGTTGCTCTACGAAATGGCGACGGGCAGGCTGCCGTTTCAGGGCGGCAGCACCGGAGTTATCTTCGATGCCATTCTAAACCGGACGCCGGAATCTCCGAGGCGCCTGAATCCAGCGTTGCCCGCGGAACTAGAAGGTGTCATCGGTAAGTGTCTGGAAAAGGATAGCAACCTCCGATACCAGAGAGCTAGGGAGATAGTAGCGGATCTTCAGCGTTTAAAGCGCGACAGAGATTCAGCGCAGATGGGCAGGCAGAGTGGGACCGTCAGCAAGGGACGTTGGAGAACGATCATTGCGGTGGTTGTGGCCGCGTTGCTGGCATGCGTGGTTGCGGGATATTTCTATTTACACCGCGCTCCGAAGCTGACAGACCGGGATACTCTGGTCCTGGCCGATTTCGATAACAAAACCGGTGATCGGGTATTTGACGACACACTGCGCCAGGGTCTGTTGGTGGAGCTTCTGCAATCGCCGTTCCTGGAGGTTATTTCGGACCAGCAGGTGCAACAGACACTGGGCCTGATGGGTAAGCCGAAAGATGCGCGGCTGACGCCCGAGATTTCGCGAGAAATCTGCGAGCGAACGGGAAGCGCCGCAGTTCTGGAAGGCTCCATCGCAAGCCTAGGAAGTGAATATGTGCTGAGCCTGGGCGCGAGGAACTGCAATACGGGTAGCATTCTGGACCAGGAGCAGATCCAAGCGGCGAAGCGAGAGGACGTGCTTAACTCGCTTAGCCAGATCGCGCGCAAATTCCGAATCAGGGTGGGCGAATCGCTTGCTACGGTGGAGCAGCATTCAGCACCTTTGTGGGAAGCCAAGACTTCCTCCCTGGAGGCCCTAAAGGCCTACACCACAGCGATAAAGCTCAATTTATCGTCCGGGGGCGTCGCGGCTATTCCCATGTTTCGGCGGACAGTTGAAATCGATCCGACATTTGCTATGGCCTATGCTCACTTAGGACTCAACTACACAGAGGCGGCCGATTGGGTGCTTGCGCGTGAGAACGCAACGAAAGCCTGGCAATTGCGCGAGCACGCCAGCGATCGTGAGAAGTTCTTTATTGACTTTAACTACGATCGGGAAGTAACTGGGGATTTAGAAAAAGCATTCCAAACCCTGGAATTGTGGGCTCAGACCTATCCCCGGCGAGGCGCGGACCCCAACCCCCAGAACCTGATGGCCGGGCTTTCGGCCAAGGGAACCGGCCGGTGGGAAACAGTCATTCAGCGAGGTAAAGAAGACATTGAGAGCCGTCCCGACTTCGTCTTTGGGTATTGGAACCTGGAGGATGCTTATTTGTTTCTGGATCGCTTTGATGAGGCTGAGAAGGTGCTGGAGCAAGCGTCGGAACGCAAGGTGGCGCGCCCGGACGGTCTGGTCTTTGCGTTCAACATAGCGTTCCTCAGGGGCGAAAAGGAGCAAATGGATCGCGCGGTTGTCCTAGCCAAAGGGAAGCGCGGAGCGGAAGATCGGGTGACTAACTTAGAGGCTCTTGTCGCGGCTCGTTCCGGTCAATTGCAACTGGCGGGTGAATTGTCCAACCGAGCGGTGAACTTGGCTCGGCAAGAGGGTGCGCGTGAAGCGGTGGCTACGTATCAGGCTGTGCAAGCGGTGTGGGAAGCGCTAGATGGGAACGCGGCTGAAGCGAGAAAGAACGCCATAGCAGCGCTCGCTGTTTCGAACGACCGGGATCTGGAATACGCCGCTGGCCTTGCATTAGGATTTGCGGGTGATATTTCCCGATGCGAATCGCTCGCCGGCGATCTCGAAAAGCGCTTCCCGAAGGATACCTTTGCCAGGTTTACCTACGTGCCAGTTCTGCGTGCCACAGCCGCGCTCGGTCGGGGCAGGCCTGGGGATAGTCTGGAGCAACTGCAAGTCACGCTGCCCTATGAGCTGGCCGCGAATGGTCTGAACGTCGTCTTATACATGGGTGGTTTGCATTCGGCGTATGTGCGCGGCGAGGCTTTTGTTGCCACGCGCCGCTACGCGGAAGCGGCCGACGAGTTTCAAAAGATCCTCAATCATCGGGGTATCGTAGGCGCAGACCCGATAGGCGCTCTGGCACACCTGCAAATGGGAAGATTGTTCGCCCTGTCGGGTGACATGAAAAAGGCGAAGGCAGGCTACCAGGATTTCCTCACGCTGTGGAAAGACGCCGATGCGGACATCCCGATTCTGAAGGAAGCGCGGGCGGAATATGCCAAAATGCGCTGAATTCGGCGGATCTGGGTGGGGGCGAAGAGGAGGCGGTCACAGAAATTTGAAAAAACTTATCTTGATTTGAATCAGAGACTTAGCCCTTTTCCGAGGGACCGTTTGGCGTTTGGGGAATTTAGCTTTGAGTACAGAAAGGTGATTCTGTATGAATCTTCAAACGTATTTTTCTTCGAATTCGCAAAGCCCATCACGAAATCGGTTTTGGACTCCTGCCCATTCACGAAATTGGAAGTTTCCCATTGTCGGCCAAACGACGGCGATTGATGGGACCGAATGGTATATCCGCGATGTTCGGCCTACCAAGCATGGTTTTGACCTTTATTATGGAAGTCCGGTTGATCGGCGTGGACCGAACCACGGCAACGGCCTTTGCCGGCTGATCGATACCCGCGAGTTGTTTGATTTCTGGGACCGGAACCGGCTCAAGATTGATGGGACCGTCTTTAATCTACCGGCGGGCCGCACGACGCTGAAGCGCGCACGGGCGCGGATGGGATTCAACAATCGCGAGGATTACGATCAATTCTGGATGGACCACATGGACGAATTGCGTGAGCTGACGCCGTTACAATTTGGCAGGAAATATGGCATTGCCAAGGCAGTGGTGAAAGATTGGCGTTTCAAGCTGCTGGGACGCACGGCTCGAGAACTTGGGTGGTGGAAGACACCGGGAACGATCCGTATTCTGACGGCTGGCTTGACTTTTAAGGAAACTGGCAAGCTGTTGGGCATTGGCATTACGCATGCGAAACGGCTGCGTACACAAGCCCAGGCGTTGCTGGCGAGCGAAAGCGGCAACCAAAACGTTTGAGAAGCGTCGGTTAAGACGGGTGCTGGTTTCCATGACCAGTACCCGTCCATAATTGAAATGTAGGTGAGCGTTATGCGCCGTATTGTGCCTGGATTGTCGTTTCTGATTTGTGCTTTCGCCGTTCCTTTGCTGAATGGCGAGATTTTGAGTTCGGCGATGCTGGCGTTTCCGGCCAAGACGGAATCGCTTGAGTATGACAACCTGTCCGAGCTTCGACGGCTACCTAATTACACGGCGCTGAAGAAGCGTTTTGCGGGAGCGCAGTTGGAAGATGCGCAAACGGCATTGAAGAAATTGAATGTCAGCGAGAGTGAGGTCCACGAGCTTGTCATGGGCACAAGTGCGACGGCGTTTTATGGGCTGTTGAGCGGTACGTTTAGTGGGTCGGAAGCGCAGAAAGCAGCAAAAAAGGCGGGGATTTGGCCGCATATGATTGGTAGGGAACCGGTTTATTGCCCGAAAGGCGCGGCGACATGCGTGGTGTTTTTGGAGGATTCGTTGGCGGCTTTTGGGTCACTGAAGGATCTGAATTTGATATTGGAAACACGGATTGGAGTGAATCCGCAGTTGCTGACAAACCGTTCCATCGTGGCCCTGATGAATAGCACGCCGGCGCGGGATCCGGTGCGCGGCGTGGTTTATGGCAGCCAGTTGACGAGCGTGATTACGGACGCGCTGCATGACGGAAGCGGCATGAATATTGATTGGAAACCATTTTCGGCCAACATTAATGCGTTCGCTTATTCAGTAGTGATGGACTCGCGAGCTCACGTTACGGCAAAGGTGCTGTGCAAATCTGCCACGACGGCCGGGGTGCTGCGGCAGATGCTGGGTGCGTTGAACGGAGTGGAATCTGTGGCAACGAAAGTGGGCAAAGATCCGGATACGATGCCGTTTCAGAATTTGCAGGTTTCGGTGTCGGGGGAGCAGGTGGATTTGAAGATGGACACGCCAGTGCCAATCTCCTGAATCCCGCTAAAGGTGGTAGACATCTTGACATTAGTCGTTACAACGAGTAATTTTGGAACGTAGCACTAAGAATAGAAAGGTCTGATTTATCGAATGTTTATCCCCTCATTGAAGAGCGCTTGGCCGCTGGCCTTGATTTTTGCAGGTTCTCTAGTTGCTGAACCGCATTCTTACAATATTGATCCGGCTCACTCGTCGGCACAGTTTTCGGTTGTTCACATGATGATTTCGAAGGTGAACGGCGAGTTCCAGAAGGTTTCGGGAACGGTGGTATTCGACCCGGCGAATCCTTCCAATGACAAGATTGACGCGGTTGTGGATGTGACAACGGTGAGCACGCGCGAGGAGAAGCGGGATGGGCATTTGAAGAGCCCGGATTTCTTTGACGCGGCGAAGTTCCCGACGATGACTTTCAAGAGCAGCGGCGCCACGAAGCAGGGCGACAAGTTATTGGTGACGGGCGATTTGACGCTGCATGGTGTGACGAAGCCAGTGACATTGGAAGTAGAAGGGCCGAGCGCCGAGATCAAGGACCCGATGGGGAATATCAAGGTTGGAGCAAGCGCGAGTGCGAAGATCAACCGCAAGGATTTTGGTTTGGTTTGGAACAAGACGATGGATGGCGGCGGTGTGATGGTTAGCGATGAAGTGAACATCAATATTGATGTGGAGTTGGCGAGAAAGCCGTAGGGGTTACTTGGAGGGACGGAGCCTCTAAGCGCTGACCTAAATCAATTTGTTCTGGGTTGCAAGGTATCCGCCCGCAACATAGCGCTTCATGGCGATCCGCAACTTTTGGTGCTTGTGCGGGTCGCCTCAGTTTACCGTCATTACCAGCACTGTCGCATCGTCGTGGAAGGCGCCGTTGCAAAAGTGGGTCACCGCCGCCACGATCTGCTTCCTATATTCGTCGGCGTTTTCGGAACTCTGGCTTAGTAATGCCATCAGCCGCTCCTCACCGAACTCCTCGTCTGTGGCATTCATTGCTTCTGTGATGCCGTCTGTGAAGAGCACGAGGCAGTCATCCGGCTGCAGCGCGGCACTGCCTCCGGCATAATGCGCATTTGGAAATACGCCAAGCACCGGGCCGCCTTCGCCGAAAGTCTCGGTCGTTCCGTTGCGATGTTTCAGCAGCGGTGGGTTGTGGCCTGCGTTGCAATAGTCGAGACGCATACGCACGACGTCGACAACGGCGTAAAAGAAGGTGATGTATTTCCCCGGAGCTACAGTGGAGGCGATTAACTGATTGGCCTTTGCGCACAGCTCTTGCGGCTTCAATCCGGCGTGAGCAAAGGCGCGAACAATAGCCTGCAGATTGGACATGAGGAGTGCGGCCGCCATGCCTTTTCCGGACACATCGCCGATGACAATCGCCACGGATGATTCTCCCAGGCGGATGGCATCATAGTAGTCTCCGCCTACAATGCGAGCGGCCTGACAACTGGCCGCAAGTTGGCAGCCACGAATCTGCGGCAACTGCTTCGGCATCAGTGCTTCCTGAATCTCGCGAGCACGCTCAAAGTCTTGCTCATGAAGCCGCAGGATGCGTTGTTCGGCTTCCACTTTCTCCTGGAGTTGGCTGTTGCGCTCCTCAAGGCGGCTCCGGGTCGTCCCATACAACCGAATCAGGCACGAGGAGATGACAGACACGACAACCACCAAGCGGTTGGCCAGGTAAAGGTCCTGCCAGTTTCCTACAATGCCAAGCAGCAGAGCAAGGGAACTACCAATAGCGGCGGCGGCTAGGCCGAGTGTCAGCTTCGCACCGCCATATAAAATCCAGTCGAGCGGAAAGCGTGAAGCGTCCACCCTCCGCCGCAGCGCTTCCTCGGTTGGGATGTGCAGTGCCAGTAACGGCAGCGCGTAGACGACGGCGGCGGCGATGGTTTGAACCACCTCGCTGCCTAGTGTGCCGCGCAGTACGAAGAGAACCAGTACGCCACAGCCGACCGACGAAAGGAGCGAGATTGTCACCGTCCTAGCGACATGTCTTGTGGCGGAGATGTTCATCTGTCCCGAAGTGTATTACAGATCATGGACGATTCGTTTGCGTCTAAGCGTAGCCACCTCTGTTGAGGTCGATTGACACGGCAGGTGGGAAGCGCGATCAGAATAGCTTCGATAGGAGCACATTTCGGCCGCGAGAGTTTAGGAAGCCGCCCGGACATAAGCCTAGTCGGACTGTTTGGATACTTGTTCCAGGAAGGTGGCATTCGCAATGCTGACTTCCTGGTTTTCATTTTCGAGGAGGGTGTGGGTGGAGGTAATGCCTTTTAGGATTCCGGTTTGGCCGGCGATTTCGGTTTGCTTTCCTATTTGCAGGTGCTTGCGGAGATAGAAGCCGGCGGTGATCTGCCGGATGACGTCGCGCGTGCCGAGTCCGAAGGCGATTCCAAAGGCCAAGGCTGCCCCGCCCAGAATCAGAGCGGCGACCAGGTGGACGATGTTGGTGTCTATTTTCAGCTGGCCGATGGCCATCATGGAGACCACAAAGACGATGAGACCCGACACGAGTTTTCCGAGCGCGGGGGCGAAATCGATGCCTGAGTTGCGGGCGGCTTCGGTCACGGTGTCGTTAGCGAACTGAGCGATGGAGGTTCCTAAGATCATCAGCAGCAGCGCGGCAACGATATTAGGCAGATAGCCGAAGAAGGCTCCGATGGCGTCGGAGATGGCTACCAGACCGAGCGCATCGGAGGCCGTCTTGGCTAGGACGAAAATAACCAGGAAATAAACAAGGCGCGGAATGAAGACGTTGAGTTGTTGGCGCACACCCACGCGTTGCAGCGCCTTATCGATGCCGGCGCGTTCCATGAGGCTATCGAACTTGACGCGGGTAAGAAGGAAACGAAGAACGATTTCAATTACCTTGGCAACTATAAGTCCGACGACGACCAACAAAACTCCGACAACCACTTTCGGCGCAGCGGCAATCGTGGCATCGACTAAGCCTTGAAAAGCTTGCGCAAGCTTTTGCATCATTTGGACGGATTCCTCCAGCGCTTAGTTTAAGCGCGCTCTCGGTCATTTTTGCCCGAAACAAGATGGGCGATCAACATGATCAACTCCATTATGATCACCTTGGGCAAATTCCACGAAAAAGCGACAACTTGATTGGCGACGGTACGGCGATAGATTTTCTTGCGCACGGTTACGAGGAACTGCGGAGAGACGTCCTGTTCCAAGTCAACCAAGGGCCGAATGGGTTCGCCTGGATCTACCGTTTCATTGTCCTGACTCATATGCTTCACTTTCCGTTGGCAGGTCTACGCCGCCTTCATATTTTTCGCGGAACCATTCGCGAGCGCGCTTAATGCGCATTTTTGCCGCCGAGAGGGTAATTTTCAAATTGCTGGCGACTTCTTCGTAGGAGAGTTCGTCCATATCGCGCAGCACCAACGGCAGACGCAGGGATTCGGGCATCAATTCGAGAATGCGGTGAATGCGCTGGCGATCACTCAACCGTTCCAAGGTCTTATCGGCAGTAGCTAGCTCAACCGAGTTGGCAACACCTTCATCTTCATCATCGATACTGATCTGGTTTTTCTTGATGCGCTTGAGGTGGTTCAGACAATGGTGAACCTTGATGACCTGGAGCCAGTGGCGGAAGGAAGAGCGGCCTTCGAAGTTTTGCATGCCGAAGTAGGCTTTGACGAAGACTTCTTGAGCCAAGTCTTCGGCTACGGTCTCATCACGAGTAATGTGGCGGCAATCGGCGACTATGCGCCGTTGATTCTGTTGCACAAGCATCTCAAACGCTCTGAGATCTCCGTCTGGTGATTGCCGTGCCTTTTCGAATAGCTGGTCTTCCTCTTCGCGGGCCAAAATATTCGATGCTCCTCAAATGAGGATCTCACACAGAGAAAGTTATCTCAGGATTCTATATGACTGTGAGTGTTTCTAAGTAGCAAAGGTCACATCTGAACGTTAACTTTCAATAATTTTAATTTTTCATGTAATGCCTAGTGACTTTTTTGACATGGACTAGGTCTGAGGGAGCAGAAGACGCTAAAGCGCCGGTCACAGGCGATAAGGCGAAATCCGGCGGCAGCAACCCTCCGCGCCGCCGGAGCACTTTGTGGGGCTCATCGTTATATGTGTGAGCCCTTTATTTTCGTGGACTGAAACATATGGAAACTGTAATAGCGATGTCGGATAACGAGAATAAGGCGATACGCCCCGATTTTGTACTGAAGCAAATTGAGAATGAAATTAGCGCCGGTTTTGCTTTCGTGGCAGCCGCACGCAAGGCATACAAATTGAGCAACACGACGGAAGCGGAAAGCTCGCTGCGGAAGGCGGCGGAGAAACACGAAGAGCTGCTGAACGAAGTGTATGATACGCCGGAAGCACAAGTCCGGACGATCACTTTACAGTTGTCGGAGTTGCGTGGGGCGATCGAAGGGCTGCGCGCAAATAATTCAAAAGCAGCTTCTCAGGAATAACGGGAACTTTTCAGCACCAAATCGCTTCTGAAACAGGAGGAGATTTGTGCGTATGAACGGATCCGTATCCCGGCAAGCACTCTGCTTGTTGTTGATTTCAACTTTCACCGGCTATTCTGCCGATCTTCCGGTCAAGAACATAGTGCTGTATAAGCACGGAGTGGGCTACTTTGAACGTGCCGGCACGGTTGCGGCGGGTGAAGAGGCGCGACTGGATTTCAAAACGTCGGACATGAACGATGTTCTGAAATCGTTGACGGTGACAGACCACGCCGGACTGCGAGTAAGCGGCATTCGCTACGATTCGAACGAAACGCTGGAACAGCAGCTACAAGATTTTCCATTTCAGATTTCGGACACGGAGGCGCTGAGCGCGTTTCTGGACGGGTTGCGCGGCGCGCATCTAGAGATTAAAACGCAGAGCGGGGCGCTGGGCGGGATCATTGTATCGGCGCGTTCGGAGACGGCGGATAAGACAGTGGTGGAACATGTCACGCTGCTGATGGATTCAGGCGAACTGCAAAATTTCGATTTAGCGCAGATTAGTTCGTTTCGTTTGAGCGATGCCACTTTGCAACAGCGACTGAAGGATTATTTGGCGATTGTGGCGAAATCGCGGGCGCATGACAAGCGGAGCGTTTATATCGACTCGGTTGGCGCCGGGGCGCGGGATTTGCGGGTTGCCTATATTGCTCCGGTGGCGATTTGGAAGTCTAGCTACCGGCTGACTTTGGCGGAGGCGAAATCGACGCTGGAGGGTTGGGCGATTGTGGATAACACGACGGATGAGGATTGGACCAATGTTGGGTTGTCGGTAGTATCGGGGCGGCCGATTTCGTTTATTAGTTTGTTGGATACGCCGCGGTTTGGGAACCGGCAGGTGGCGGAGTTGCCGGAGGATCGGGCGGCGGGGCCAGAGGTTTATAGCGGGGCAATGCTTGAACAGGGGTCAACGGATGCGCTGCTAAGACAGAATTCTCAGATGCAGTCGATGGCACAAGCACATAGAAGCAGCGCCATGAATGCTAGGGCGGGCGGTGCTATCGGCGGCGTTATTGGCGGCGTTCCGGCCGCTCCCCCGCCGCCGCCACCTCCAGTACCTAAGGGAGACGCAATGGTAGGGCAGAGTACGGTACAAGGCGCAACTGGAGAGACGCTGGGTGAGCTATTCGAATACAATTTTGCGGGGCCGGTGACGATTAAGCGGAATCAATCGGCAATGCTGCCGTTTCTGCAGGACAAGATTAGCGCGCGCAAGCTTTTGATTTATCGGGAGAGCGACGGGGAGCATCCCGTGAATGCAGCGGAAGTGACGAACACGGCGGGTAAGACCTTGGATAGCGGGCCGATTACTGTTTATGACGCTGGCGCTTATGCGGGTGAGGCGCTGGTGGAGACTTTCAAGGCGGGTGACAAGCGTTTGATTGGTTATGCGGTGGATTATGGAACGCGGGTGACGACGAATTATGAGAGCGGCATAGAGCATGTTTTGGAGATTCATGCGCGGAATGGCACGTTGGAGGTGAAGTCGTCGGTGCAGGACACAAAGACGTATGAGATGCGGAACGTGGACACTAAAGCCAAGACGCTGATTGTGGAGCAGCCGGTGCAGGGCGGCTATACACTGGTCTCCCCGAAGCCGTTGGAACGGACAGCAGCGTCGTACAGATTCGAAGTGGCGATGCCGGCGGACGGCGGGCAGAAGTTGAAAGTGGAGTTAGAGCGAGTGAACATGGAAACGGTTGCCGTGAGCGACGCAACGACAGACGCGCTGGTGGACATCGTTTCGGGGAATAAGCTGAGCGATGCGGGTCGCGGACAGTTGCAGGGAATTATTGCACTGAAACAGAAGATAGCGGCGGCGCAAGATGCATTGGATACGAATAAGACCAATTTGGATGAACTGACGCAAGACCAGACCCGACTAAGGCAGAATATCGATAGTTTGAATAAGGTAAGTGGGCAGGAAGACAGGGTGCGGCAGTATAGTTCGCGGTTGAATGATAACGAGGTAAAGCTGGCGGAGATGCGGGATAAGGGGAATGAATTGAAGGCGAACTTGAGTGGACTGAACGGCCAGTTGCGGGATGCGATTGGGAAGTTAAGTTTCTAAAGGACTAGTCTTTGATTTCGATTTGGATGGTTTTGGCGCCGATGATGGCGTAACCATCGACAGGGATGCTGAGTTGATCGACATCGGAGCCTCTGGTATTTGCGGTGACGCCGCCGCTGGCAGAGGAGGATGGGTCGGCGAGGATGAGGGCGACGGAGGGCGGCGGATCACTGAGTTCGCCACCGGGAAGCGCTCCGGCGACATTGAAGCCGGGCTGTTGACGCCAGATACGGATGAATAATGAGTCGCTTGAGCGGTAACGGTTGATGGCGTCAATCATGGATGTGGCAGTTTTGAATTGGGTTTGGCTGATGCCTGCATATTCGGAGAAGTTCAGCGTATTGGCATCGCTTAGGGTGAGATTCAATGCGCCTAGCGGAGCACCCGTTGGAACATGATACGGGATAGTCTTGACGACCTCGGCACCGTTTTCGGATTGCAGAATGGCCGTGATGTCAATGGAGTCGCCGGCATGGACTTCGTGGGCGGAGGCCCAGGCTTGGGAAAGGTGCAATTGCTTTTTGCGGTCGAGTTCATCGACATGGAAGGTAATGTCTTTGACGTGCAGGTTTTGAAAACCGCCGCCTAGGACGAACGTTAGCCCGGCTACAGCGTCGGCTGAGGCTTGTTGGGCAAGAGCGGTTTCGCTTACGAATTCGTCGTGAATCATAAGTGAGGGCAGGCCGCCTTCGAAGTGGATTTCACCCTGAAGTTTCAGAGTACTTACGCCGACCGTTCTTTCAGTGGCATCCAATGTAGAGAAGAGCGCTGCCTGGGTCAGAAAAGGTGTTAGAAGACGATCGTTTACAACCTGGAGATGGTAAGTATGCGCTCCAGTCGCGGCTGAACTGACAGCAATTTCGATTGGAATCGTATGCGCGGTTCGGCCCAATTCGCCTGCGATAGCGGTTGCGTGGTCGCTGGTGATGGCTCCGATCCATTGTCGTGGGGCGGAGATTTTAAATGAGGTTTGGGTACTGGGAACGCTGGCTAGGACATCAGAAATAGCCAAGGGTATTTCCGTGGGGCCTATGCCCAGAAAGCGGTGACCGAAGGCGTAGATTCGGTTGCCATCCACATAGGTGACGGTGCCGTCTGCGGTCATATTCCAATCGCCGGTAACCAAACCGACGCTGATCATCGAGCCGGGCTGCAGCGGGAGCTGGGGTAAGTCATTGATTTGGGAAGAGTTGATCGATACGGAAAGAGAATTTTTCGCGCTAATGGGCACTAAGTTGGTTGAGCCCAAGCCCTGCGCGGCCAAGCCGAAACGCTGCCAAACAGGATGTAACGCGACCAGAGTGTTGGGTGTAAAGCCAGTAGTGGAAAGAGGAGTGAGAATGTCGGTCAAGTCGCCTAATGGCGAGCTTTGGCTGTTAGGACGGATGGAACTTGAGGAGATGTTTTGAAGCAAGCTGTTGCGCTGAAGACTGAGAGCTTGGAGAGTAGCGCCGGAGAGCATCGCCTGGATGGGTTGGATGCCGCAAATTGGCTCTTTAGAGAATGGGAAACCGAGAGCGACCGCACCAAGCAACTTGCCCCCGATGTATACGGGGCTGCCGCTCATGCCTTGCAGAATGCCGGTCTCGGCCAAGGGACCGCCACTGAGACGGGCCAGGATAATGGGTTGTTTTGGGGCGAGATTCTCAATGACTCCGAGGATCTCGACCTGGAACTCCTCGATCCGATTGCCTTGGAAGACTGTCTTGCCAGTCCCTCGGAGGCCGGGTCGGACGTCTTGCAGTGGGAAGAAATTCTGATTCGCGGCACTGGCGGGTGAGAGAAAAGCCAGCGCGGCCAGTACAAGTGTGATGATGAGACGAAATTTTAGAACCGACGGCACTCAAGACCAACAATAACAGCATTTACAGGAGTAGGGGCGTAGACAAAACGTTCAGGATTGGTGTGTTCTACTAGAGAACAGCATCAAGTGAATTCCGGGATTCAATTTTGTTGCAACGCCAAAGCAGATGTGGGTGGACAAGGAAACTGGAGTAGAATGGCGACAACCCCTCTAGTGAATGAGCAAGAATCCAGCTCCAAGATCAAAGTGGATTGGCTGTCGATTGCGTGGTTCGGCGGGCTGCTGATCGCTTGCTACGCACCTATTCTCTACCGCATGGCAAATCAGTGGGCCAACGACGAGAATATGGGGCACGGCTTTTTTGTTCCGCTGGTATCCCTTTACGTTGTGTGGCAACGGCGTGAACAACTTGCCGAGACCCCGCTAAAGACCAATTGGTGGGGGATGGCGATTGTGGTTGCGGGTGGTCTGCTTTCGGTTATTGCTACCCTGGGTGTCGAGTTGTTTACAGCGCGCATGTCTTTTGTGATTGCGCTAGTGGGCACCGTGCTGTTTCTGGGCGGCATTGAGTGGCTCAAGATACTGAGTTTTCCGTTGGCGCTGCTACTGTTCATGATTCCGATTCCGGCGATCATTTATTCCGCACTCACGTTAAGGCTGCAAATGCTGGCGAGCGCGCTGGGCGAGATGATGATCTCGGCAATGGGGATTCCAGTTTTGCGCGAAGGTAATACGCTGCGGCTGCCGAGCCAGACGCTGGATATTGTGGATGCGTGCAGCGGAATTCGGTCGCTGATTTCTTTGCTGTTCATGGCGCTTGTTTACACGTATTTCACCGATAAAAAGGTTTGGATGCGGTGGGCGCTGCTGGCGGCGACGGTGCCGATTGCCATATGCGCGAACGGCGTGCGCGTCGCAGTTACAGGCTTACTTTCCGAGATTGACACCAAGCTGGCGTCCGGTGTGTATCATGAGACTGAAGGCTATATCGTCTTTGTAGTGGCTTTGGTCGCCCTGATTGCCACGCATCGAATTTTGAATCTTGTCTATAAGCGGTTCAGCAAATCCGCCACATCGTAGTTAGAATATGGCAAACTTCCTGGCAGCAAAAAGCGCCCGCATTCTATCGGTAGTTTTGATTGCGCAGGCGTGCGCGTTTTATGGATTCTCGCGTCGAGAACAGATTCCTTCACGGTCGCCTTTGGCGGGATTTTCGATAAACAACACGCCGTGGCAGATGATGCAAGAGAGTCAACTGGACAAAGAGACGCTGGAAGTTCTGAACGCGGACGATATTTTGTCGCGAGTATACCGGGAAAACGGTTCGGGGCGCGCGGCCACCTTGTTTGTTGCGTATTTTGAGACACAGCGAACGGGAAAGGCGCCGCATTCGCCTAAGAATTGTTTGCCCGCTAGCGGCTGGGTACAGACCGAAGGCGGCACTTTGGACATTCCGATTGCCGATAGGCCCGAACCAATTCACGTGAACCGATACGTTGTTGCGCGAGGCGAAAATCAGAGCGTGGTGTTGTATTGGTATCAAAGCCATAATCGCGTGATTGCCAGTGAGTACACCGCGAAGATTTATACGATTCTGGACTCGATTCGGTACAACCGGAGCGATACGGCTTTGGTACGAATTGTGGTTCCTGCGTATGGCGGCGACGTCAAGACAGCCGAAAACACAGCGACTAACTTTGCTCAGACCATTTTTAATCCGTTGAAGGCTTATCTTCCGAATTAAATAGCGGCTCCCGTGAGCTGTTGAGATAGCTTCCTGCGGATGTCTGTCTACGGCGATGCTCGGGCAAGATTGCTGTTTAATTCAGTTTGCCGGCATTACCGGAGATCGATAGCGCCACGAGTCGAAATCAACACGAGTATGAATCGGGTCAGGGTGTCTAGACACCTTCGGAGCCATGTAGCTTGACAAGCTTATTGTAAAGGCCGAGCAAGAGGAAGGTCGGCGCCCAATGGCCCACAAAATTAGCCTTGCGTTCGTCGCCAGTGAATTGGAAGAAAAGAGACACGCCGATAGAGCCGAGTGCGGCCCAAAGAAAAGTATCGGAAGGCAACTTCGCCGTTTGCTGTTCGATGCTGCGGGCGATAGGGCCCTCGCGATGTTCCTTGCGGGCGCCGGATCTGGGTTCGGTCAGTAGTTGAGGTTGATTCATTTGATTAGCTGCTCTCTGCAATGAAGATTGCTTACGCTCTATTAGGTTTCTTGCGGAGGTGTTTGGCGTTATTATTTGGGGCTGGGAAAAAGACGGTGAGCTGAGAGTCATGCTCAGGTCACTTTATAGTCAGCCACGTCATGCCATCTGCGGGAATGGTCAGCGTGATTTCGGCAGTGTGGTCGCGCGCAATGGGCATCCGATGCGAAGGGCCGTCGCCTACGCGCACCAATGCTGTGGTGGTAAGCCCGGTGTAATAAAGTGGCAAGCGAATGGTGCGAGTAATCGGCACGTCTAGCGGATTGTGCATCACCGCCATCCCTTTCTCTGGCAGCGCCGGATTCACATGAAGGATTGCGTCATAATCGCGGCCATCAGGCCGCCGAATGTGGATAATGTCCGATTCCAAAATGGCGCGGTGCTTTTTGTAGAAAGCGACCCAACGCTTCACCATGGCGCGAGTCTCTTCGGAATCATACAAGCGCGGGCCACGGTAACACGCCTGCACGCCCGATGTGAGATTCAATGCGAGATGCTTCTCGTAGAAATCCAAATGATCTTTGAGCGGTTCGAGAGTGGCGGCCGCTCCACCGCCTTGATACTGTACAAGCGGCACGAACATCCATCCCATGCTGGGAGTTTTGTCCCACGTGCCGTCGAAAATATTCTGGCGCGCCAGAATGATTTGTCTTTCACGGGGCAGAGACCAATTCGACTCGCGATAACCCATGGCGCTTTTGTTTGAGCCTTCCAGGTAATACCAATCGGGCACGTTCAGGTAGACACCGCCGGATCGGCACCAGGCATAGAAGTCGGAAATGGTCTTCCACTGCGTCCATTGCGAATCGTTCAATCCTTGATGGCCCGGATGCGTGGTGGAAGCGCAAGTATCTCCGGGATACGAACCGTCGTGCTCCAAAACACTGAGGCCGGTGGCCTCTATGAAATGGCGCACTTTCCGAAAGTAGTCGATTCCCCAGCGGCTACCTAAACAGGGGGAATGGTCAAAGATCGGCTTGGGATTCACTACGTCATCTTCGGCGCTGATTTGTCGGCTTGCCAGCAGCGAGTAACCGCCCAAGGCCACACCCTTCGCGCGGCCATAGTCAACCAATTCCTTGATCTGCGCCAGGTAAGCAGGGTCTTCCTTCTCGATATCGAACCCGCTGCCGAACGTCATGATCACCATTTCGAAGCCGACATCCGCGCATTGGTCAATCGCCAGCTTGACGGCTTCCGGCTCGGCACGCCTTACGTGCATGAGAATTGGGTTTTCTTGCACCCACGGAGCGAGTGCTCGATACATGCGGCGTTGCGGCCAATCCTCGACGTTCGCGATCGGTGCTGTCATGGACCAGTTCAAAGATCCTGAATGTGTCGAATTGTTGCGCCTGGCGGAATGGTCGCGTCCGGCCCGAGCGGCGGATAGCAGCGGAGGAGCACCGGCGGCTTTCAGCCTATAATTCACTTGGGTCTTGTAGTTCGGGTCGGGCTCCCAATGCGCAATTTCATTTTGATCGGGGCGACTGTGCGTGGCGACAAAGGAATAGTCACTATCAACCTGCAAGTTACCCTGCCGCCATTGATCGGAGGCTTCCACCAAAGACTCGGTCTCTACCACGGCGAGCACTTCGCTTACAAACTTCGATAGCTTGACGGTGCTTCCGGATTCGTTTCGAATCGTGAGCCACTTGGAGATGACCGGAAGGCCGTCGTACATTTCGTAGTGAACAGAGACATGTACGCCGGGCAGGTTTTTGTGTTCGAAGTGCAGAGTGAGCGAAGCTCCTGGCGGCGGCCAGGGCTGCTTGCCTGAGTAGGCGGCCCGCTTCCAGGGAAAGCGTTCTTGAGTTGCGCCAGATTCCATTCGCACGAAATGAAAGGACGCGGGGCTCGGCTTCATTTTGTCGAGCCATTCGGTCTTTAGATACGCCCATTCCTCCTGGCCGATGCAGTCCGCCGACTTCGTAATGCTGGCCATCGAGTTCCAATTCGGCCTCGGGCTTGACTCCCCGGATAAGCGATGCGCCGGTCATCAGATCGTCAAAGGCAACCGTCGCTGCGTCGGGAGTGAGTCGCCAGACCCGGCGAATGAGCCCGTTTGCCATGGTGACTTCGCGACCATCTGGCTGAGCGCTGTGACCGCAGCCTTTTCTTTGGGCGGAGTCACTAGCCAGTCGCCTCCGAATGCTGCGACAGACAGTAGGAGTGAGATCAATATGAGTTTCATGATCGCCCGAGCTAATGCATGCTCATGGATGTGTTTAGCTGAGGCGTCAAAGCATCCTTGTGCTCAACGAGGAGCGGCTGTGTTTTCCAGATCATTTGTGTGCCGCTGCTTAGTTCGGTTTCGCCGGCGTTGAAGATGATAGTCGCGATTCCGGGGATGTCTGGCTCGGTGAGATCTGTGGAGTTATCGCTGACCAGCAGCGTGTGGACTAACTGATCTTGCGGAGCTTGACCTTCGACTCGCGCGGCGGTGGTGCCTAGCTTTGTGAGTTGGGCGTAAAAGGGAGCCCAGCCGGAGGAGGTCTGCACGCGGTCAAATTGAAGCATGAGGGCGCTGCCGCCTTGTTTGAGACGGACGTGGCCTTCGACGGGCGCGCCAGCCTTTATCAACTCGCGGCCTCCGACCACGACGGGCTTGACGATGGTGGCGTAAATGGTGTCGTTGTCGGCTGCCGATGTGGAGCTAAGCGCGGAAGTCAAGGCGAGCAGCAGTTCCAAGTTTGGAGGAAGGTGCGCTATATTGAGCGATTTGCCTAGCTGTTGAGATTCACCATTGAGGTCGTCGAAAGAGACGGTAGAATCGGCTGCGAAAGCGCGGCAGTGATCGAAAGACAGAAGGCTCATGTGCTTTAGGCCGGAGCGCTCTACAACCTGCATTCGGGCGACGCTAGGAAGAAGGACGCGACGGCCGACGATGGTTTCGGGTTCGTAATCGATGCGCGCGCTGAGTTCGACGAGTTTCAGGCTTGCTGGGATATTCGCGGCGGAGACAAATGCCCGGCGGAGTAACTGAGTCTTGGCGTTGATCAAGAACCAGCCTTGTTCCGGGACAGTTGCGGATTCTTTGCCATAGGCGATGGACCAGCCAGCGGTGCTGGGCAAAGCACGGAAGTTATAGCGGAGAACAGTTTCCCCTTGCAATTGGGATTCGCCGGCTGGTTCAATCGCAAACTGATTGGCTGATATGAGGGCGCGGGCGATGGAGGCGAATAAGCCCGTAGTGGCAAAGCTGTAGCCAAGCATGTCGCGCTGGGTGGCAGCTGAAAAACGCTTGCCGTCGGCAGCGCTGTAGATTTCCTTGCCGCTGGAAATGGCGATATCGAGCCGGATAGTATCGAGAATAGCCGGTTTTCCGCGTGGGTCGGCTTTTATGGGAAGAATGCTTTCGAGGCAAGTATAGGCGTCGGGGTGAGCCAGCAAGGGAGCGTTCTTTTCGCGGAATGAGTCAGTTGTTGGGAGTGAGTTAGCAGCGTTGACGGTAACGGACGGACCCGCTTGACTAGCGGTGGTGGTGGCAGTTAGATTGGCGGCGGCTTGAGACTTGTCCATTTGAGCGAGCTGATTCCGGGCCGTTTCGGCGTTCGGTCCATTGGGTGACTGGTTGATGTATCTTTGGAGGTGCTCTTTGGCAGCGGCCATGTCGTCTTTTGTGGAAAGCACCATGCCAAGAGCGAATTCCAGTTGCGGATATTGATGTTTGGTATCGAGAGCTAGACCGGCACGGGCACTGGCTTCAGCCTGGTCGGCGTGTTGGGTACTGATGCCGGCAATGGCGTTCAGTGAATAAGCGCCTGGGAAGGCTTTGGGGTTGAGCTTGATGGCCTTCTCCGATTGAGTTAGGGCAGCTTGCATGTTGCCTGCGATAGATTCGAGGGCGGCGGCACGGACAAGAGGGAGAGCAAAAGTTGGATCTGCACGGGCCGAGTCGAGATAGGCCTTTTCTGCGTTAGCGAGATCTCCAGCATTTTGCAAGCAGATACCAAGAGTGAGCAACGCAGAAGCATAGTTTGGGTTGGCAGAGACAACTTCGCGTAGGGAGGCGATTGCGCCCTTCCAATCGGCCCTAGCCGCCTTGTCCAAAGCTTTCTGAAATGTTTTGCGCTGGTTATCGGTGGCTTGGGCATCGGAGGAACTGGTTAGACCGGCTGGATCAGACGAAATCGGAGACAAGACAATATTGCCCAAGTTACGGCCCACGACGTTGACCACGTCGGAGCGATAACCTTCCAGCGAGGCATGGACGGTACAGCCTTCGACTAAATTCAAGCCGGAACCGAACTTTCCTTTTGAGTCCGTCACGGCAATGGCGCGATGAAGCGAAGGGCAATCGGCGTCGATTTCGACCAACTCTTGCGGAGCGGCGCCGTCGGCCATGGTGACGGTTCCACGTTGGTTTTGATTGCTTAAATTTGGGTTGTTGCCGGTTTTGAGATTACCGCTGGAATCGGTGGTCTCGGATTCTGCAGTTCCGCGGCGCATGGTGCCCTGGCAGAAGGCGGCTTCGGACGAGATGAGCAGCGATATTGAGATCAGCAAGCACTGAACCGAACGGTAAAACCGCATGCTGAAAGCATATCGTTAATGAGGCATGATCGGTTCAACTTGGGTTCACATGCGTTGTATCGCGATGGATCCGATCGGCAGCAAGGCGTCCAGATCCGGCTGCTCGAAGGTTGACGTAGCGAACGTTTTGCGTTAGCTGCCACCGCTTTCGAACGCTGCGGGCACGTTTGCGGCTTGGATGCGTCCTGAAGTGGTGACTGAGAAAGTTGCAGGTGTAGCACGACCGTTTGGACGCATAGGTCGTCATTACAAAATTCAAAGGTGAGGCGACAAGGGTGTCTTATATTTGGATTGCGGTTGGCAATCGTTGGTTCGCATTGGAGTGCGAATAGAGAAAGGCCGGCGCGGATTTGCCTGAGCTGCGGCCGGTGGGAATGGCGTGCCTAGGTATGGGTCTGGCAAATCCACCGAAGCATGCCGCTTTATTCGCGTTAGGCGTATTGCTGTCTCGCTATTTTGGGGATGGGATCATTCGGCGAGATTTACGGATATTTTTTCCGATCCTCGCGCGGGAGAGCGCTATGCCAAATGCTTTGGCTGTTGCACGATGACTTGGCGTCAATGATGGCTGTAGAGACTTACCAAGATTTATCTGAGCCGCTTAGGTTGTGGTGGTGACGGCAGCTAAAACTCTCACGTCGGACATAAGTTCTTGGTTTGTTCAGGGCATCCTGACCAGACTTGAGTTAGTAATTCGAGGAAAGGCTGGGAAGATGCCTGCGAGTGGCCGAGCTTGGCTTCGTGCCACCGAAGAATTCTGAGGGGTGTGGGCGGGAGACGAATTGGGCTGGGTCGCGACCTGATTTTCGATGTCCGGTAATAGTTGTCTCAGTAACGGAGTGCAGTTGTATTCCTTCTGCGCGATGGGTACGGCGTGTAGTCTGCGCGTGTATGCGGAGCAGGAGATGATGGGCGCTCTGGCGGCAGGCTTGGCAACTGCCGAGGTGGAACGGATTGAGGCCAAATACTCCCGATATGACGCTCTTAGCGAGCTGTCGGCGATCAATTGCGCTGCTGAACTGGGCGAGAGCGTGGTTGTGGATGATGAGACGGCTGGACTATTGGACTATGCATTCTCCTGTTATCGAATGAGTGGTGGGTTGTTCGATGTAACTTCGGGAATATTGCGGCGTGTGTGGAATTTTTCGAGCGGTTGTGCGCCGAAGCAAAGCGAAATTGATGCGCTGCTGCCTTTGATTGGGATGGAAAATCTGGTTTGGGAGCGTCCCCGGCTAGGTTTTCGGGTAGCGGGGATGGAACTGGATTTTGGCGGCATCGGCAAGGAATACGCCGTGGACCGAGCGGCCAGAGTTTTAGCGGATCAAGGTGTGCGGCACGCATTGATAGATTTGGGCGGCGATCTTTTTGCATTGGGAACGCAGCCGGACGGCAGGGCCTGGAAGGTGGGCGTGAAGCGTCCGCTGGGCGAAGGCCCAGCTTGGGAAGTTGAGTTGGCCTCGGGTGGCTTGGCGACCAGCGGTGATTATGAGCGATGCCTGAAAATTGGAGATCGGCGCTTTGGACATATTTTGCATCCGAAGACGGGATGGCCTGTGCAGGGGCTTAGTTCGGTTACGGCGATTGCGGACTGTTGCATGGTGGCCGGGAGTATGACCACCATCGCGATTTTGAAAGAGCGTGACGGTGTAGCGTGGCTCAGTAGCCTGGATGTGCCGCACGCATGGATCGATTCCGAGGGTCGGTGCGGCGGGAACCTTGGCGGTTTGAGCGCTCGCGCGGGCGGATAGGTTGGCTGTGGAATTGGATAGCAGGGTATTAAGGGACTTGCGGCGTTAAGATTTGCTTAATTCAAGAAAATCCTTTTTGCGATGCACGCCGAGCGCAAAAGGGTTGCTTGGTATATCCACCTCACCGCTTTCCCGGAAATACCTCGCGGGACATGAAGCGGCACGCCGGGCGATTGGGAAACGCAACGCTGTGTCAGCTTCGCCATCGATATCGGTGTTCCACGCGGCAAACGCGCTGCGATTGGTACGCGATGGACGCAATTACTCGCGCCGGTAACGTTGGCCTTGGCCGATGACCTTTCCGCGTACGATGCGGCGCATTCAGACTTGGCCAAACCCCGATCTTTGGCGCTTGCGACAAGCGACCATAAATTAACGCGGGCGGCCATTTTCGAAGGTGTGCAGATCCTCTAGTTGCTGTTCCAGATGCGCGCGTACTATCGAGGCCGAAACTTTATGCCACTTGCAGTATGCTTCAACAGTGACTATCCGCCCTGTCATTTTGTTATCAGCTGTTGCCGGGCTGATTTTTGCTCAAAGCACGCCCTCAGTAAAGTCGCCCAGCGGGAACCTTGAGATCACATTTTCCACGACTTCCTCCGGGCAACTGAATTATGAGGTTTCATACAAAGACAAGAGACTAATATTGCCCTCCCCGCTAGGTCTGGAATTTCAAGGGCGCGCGCCGCTTGGCGATCACATGCAGATCACAGGAGCAGAGCCGTCCACCCATGACGATACCTACACGCTGCTTCATGGAAAGACCACTAGCGTCCGCGATCATTACAACTCAGTGCGCGTGGATGCCTTGGACGAGAAGGCTGGCCGGAAGCTTTCGATAGAGGCTCGCGCGTATGACGATGCGGTGGCGTTTCGATATTTGATTCCTGAGAATCCGTATGAACGGAGTTTCCGGTTGACTCAAGAGGACTCGGAGTTTCGCTTTGCCGGCGATCCGACCACTTATGCGCTACTGTTGCCCAACTATCGCAGCATGTATGAGAGCGAGTACGTCAAGCTGCCGGCGAGCGCGTTTGCCAATCAAGGCGGTGTGACGAGTTCGGCTCTCATTGGACTGCCGCTGCTATTTGACCTGCCGGGTGTAGCTTGGGGTGCTATTACGGAAGCTGACCTTGAGGGCAACAGTTCGCTATATCTCACGAATCTGCATGAGGGTTGGATGTCGCACGGATTCCAGGCGCGACTGGCACCAGATGATAGCGAACCCGGAATTGTCACGTTCGGTACTCTGCCGCACTATTCGGCTTGGCGGGTGATCCTCGCCGGAGATAGTCCGGGATCGCTGCTCGAATCCAACGTGATTACAAGTCTGAACCCGCCTTCCCGATTAGCCGACACATCGTGGATCAAAACCGGAAGGGCATCCTGGGATTGGTGGAGCGGCAGCATTAATTCCGCGGGCCAATCTTCGTTCTCTACTGAAACGATGAAAGAGTATGTCGATTTCTCCGCCGCCAACCATCTTGAGTACATGCAAATCGACGCAGGGTGGTCCGCAAGAGGCGATATCACAAAGATGAACGGCAAAGTGGATGTGCCTGAGGTGGTCCGCTATGCCGCCACGAAAGGAGTGAAAGTTTGGATCTGGCTGCTTTGGGCGGACGTGGATAAGCAGATGAATGATGCGTTTGCGGTGTATGAGAAGTGGGGAGTTGCCGGCATGAAAATTGATTTCATCGAGCATGATAATCAGGAAGGGATCGACTGGTATTACCGGGTTGCCGAGGCTGCGGCAAAGCACCACCTGATGCTTGATTTTCATGGCGCCACTAAGCCGACGGGATTGGAGCGAACCTGGCCGAACATCATGGGCTACGAGGCGGTGCTGGGTATGGAGCAATCGAAAGGGGGAGCGCGTGACAATCCGGAGAACCGTTTGACGTTGCCCTTTACCCGCATGCTCACCGGTCCCATGGACTACACCCCAGGGGGCTTCGAGAATGTGACTCGAGATCAGTTTGTTGCGCGCAGCATTAAGCCGATGGTGATGGGAACGCGAGCCCAGCAGCTAGCGATGTATGTTGTGTATGAGTCGCCTTACCAGATGGTGTCGGACGAGCCCAACGCGTACAAGGATCAGCCCGCGTTTAAGTTCATTGCAGAGACACCAGCAGTGTGGGACGAAACGCATGTCTTGGACGGTCTGCCCGGCGAGTTTGTTTCGATGGTCCGCCGGCATGGAGATGACTGGTTCTTTGGCAGTATGACGAACTGGAGTGCGCGCGAGATTAACGTTCCACTCCAGTTCCTGGGAAATGGCAGCTACGTCGCCGAAATCTATGCCGATGCCGAAGATGCCGGGCAGTATCCGAAGAATGTCCGCATCACCCGCCAAACGGTAACGCGAAGCACGACTCTTCATATCCAGATGGCATCAGGCGGCGGCTGCGCCATTCGCTTCCACCCGTCATCGAAGTAGCTGGCGCTAGGTAGTGGAGTTGGGCTAAGGAGCGCAATTTCCGCTGCAAATGGGCTAAAGAACGCAGCGGCCGTTTGGCGCTATTCTCTTCATCGCCCGTTGAAATATAAGCAGAACCGCTTTTGACTTGCCGGAGGTTCAAAGAATTCAGTAAGGTCGCGGCCAGACGATAACAAGACGATTAGTTGACGCCAGCGGCAAGGGGCTTGCAAGCTTCTCAGGGTGGAATGGAGGTGTGTATGTTCCATGCACGCGTTGCCAAGCACCACTTTCATCCGATACCCGACCTCGCACCCGTTCTTTGGAGCGTTGCGGCAGTCCTGGGCATTGTGCTTCTGGCAGTCGTCATTTATATCCGAGTGAACAAGTCTTGAGCAAACAAGCGGCTGCGGCAGTAGCGCTTTGTGACGTTATTGCGCGGTTGCTGGGACGCGCCGCCTGTCGGATACAAATGATTTGCTACTCGAAAACGATTTTGACCAGTGGCTGTGAGATGATCGATGGCTTGGAAATGTCCCTGAACAGCAATGAGGGAACATTGACCTATGAGCACTAAACCACAAAAAGGATATCCGGACGACGACCGCGATTTCGTTGACGCAGGGCCCGATTCGGCTGGTCAATCAGGCGATGTTCAGGGTTTGTCCACGGATGACAGCGCTGATTCCGAGAGCGTAACGGAGCTACTGGAAGAAGGTCAATATTTCGAGGCGTCAGTGGTAAGCGGCATAGAAAATGCTCCACCGGCGGACATTGCCGAGGTGACAACCAGACAAGTACCGGAAGACGACGTACCGGAAGAATACCTTAATCAAGACTGATCTGGCTGCCCGAGTTCTCCACATTCAACAGGCAGAGTACGCACCAGGTGCCCAGCCGCACAGTTGCCGGTTGGAGCGGGCATGGCAGGCACCTTTTCCAGATACGCTTCTTTTACTGATTTCTGCGGAAGCACGAACAATCCATGAAGGAGCCACACCGGATGCGGCGTCGGCTGTCTTGAAACATGACCGTCACCTCGTTGCCCGCAAACGGATGGAGTTTGAAATGAACACCCTCAAAGTGGCACAGTCCCTTGTGGGCTCCTAGCCAATAGGTTCCATCGCGGTTCTGCATTAGCGCTGTGATTGTTTGAAGGAAGCCCGTCTTCAATATCGAAGTTCCTAACCAACCCCGCGCTGTTCGGAGATTAAAAAATTCTTCAGCAGCGTGTAACCAAATAGATTTGCAAGAGTATTGAACGGGAGAAGAGTTGTTGTGCAGCACCAGGGAGGCGAAGAATGGCCCTTTCTTTTCGACAATGGCTGGATGTTTTCTTACAAGATCTGAGATTCACCTGCCGCGTCTTGCAGCGCGATCGTGCTTTCATGACCGTTGCAGTCCTCATTCTCGCTCTTGGCATAGGAGCGAACGTCGCTGTTTTCAGCGTGGTAAACACAATCTTGCTGCGGCCATTGCCATTTCGCGATTCGCAGCAACTGGTGCGGATCGTTGAGAAGAATCCGGATGGCGGGAGAATCCAGCAAGACCTATTCGGCGGATGCTACCCAGGATTTTCAACAACAAAACCGTTCCTTTCAATCGGTAAGCGGATATTTTGCGTTCACTGGACCAGATAATTTCAAACTCATCGGGCATGAACAGCCGGTGCCATTGACGGGAATTCTGGTAGCGGAAGGATTCTTTCAAACGCTCGCGGTTCAACCAGCAATAGGGCGGTTATTCAAGGCCGAAGAATTCGCGAAGCACGCCTCGCCGGCAGCGCTGTTGACTTATCGCGGTTTGGCAGCGGCAATTCGGCAGTGATCGCAGCATCGTTGGGCGAACGGTCAATTTAAACAACACATCTGTTACGGTGATCGGAGTTTTGCCGGAGTCATTCGATTTTGGCTCGGTATTTTCACCTGGGGCAAGGTGGATCTTTTCACGCCATACATCATGGATGATTTTCGCGATGATGGAAACGACCTGGCGTTGATCGGGCGGCTGAAAGAAGGGGTGACGCTGGCGAAAGCACAGCGCGAGGCAAATGAACTCTTTCCACAACTGTATTTCGACACAAGCACCCGAGTATGGAAAGGGCTACACGGGCCAACTGACCGAGTTGAAGGAGTATGTCAGCGGAAAGTTGCGACGCTCCCTGATTGTGCTTTGGTGCGCGTTGGGCTTGATAATGCTGATTGTTTGTGTGAATCTGTCAAATCTGCTGCTTGGCCCGGGCTGCGGCACGAAGCAAAGAATTTGCAATGCGTACGGCCCTGGGCGCCAAACGCGGCCGATTGGTGAGTCAATCGTTAACGGAGAGTTTTGTGTTAGCGGCGGCCGGGGCAGTGGTAGGTCTCGGGCTGAGTTATCTTGTCATCTCTTATCTGGCGCATCAGGGATCAATCTCGCTGCCGTTGCTTAGCATGGTTCGGATGGATAGCGAGGCGCTGGAATGGACGGTATTAGTTACTGTTATTGCAGCGCTTCTGTTCGGTGCGGCTCCGGGATTTCGTGTATCGGACGGCAATCTGCAGGAAGCTCTAAAAGAGAGCGGCCACGGTACCAGCAGCGGCCGAAGACAGGACCGAGTCCGATCGACGCTGGTCATTACCGAAATTGCGTTGGCTTGCGTACTGTTAGTGGGTGCCGGCTTGCTGCTACGAAGCTTCCTGCGCGTTCTGGATGTTGATTTGGGCTTTGAAGCGAGCGGTGCCTCAGCCGTGAGCGTCGACTATGGCGATAACCGGGATCCGGCCAGGAGAACCGCGATGTGGCAGGAATTTGTAAACCGAACTTCGACCATCCCGGGCGTGGAGGTGGCGGGCATATCCGACAACCTGCCGATGAGCCGGAACCGCAGTTGGGGAATCGCGGCAAAGGGGCAGCTGAAGGGCAGTGCTTTGGATTTTGTGCCCGTGTTCGTCTATATTGTTTCGCCCGGTTATCTGAAAGCGATGGGGATGCGGCTGCTGGAAGGTCGCGATCTCCGATGGGACGATCTTTATAACAACAGAAATGTAGTGATTTTGAACCAGACCGTGGCACGAAAATTGTGGCCCAACCAGGACCCCATTGGCCGGACAGCTGTTGCTGGCGGCGCAGATGTGGAGGTGATCGGCGTGGTTGCGGACGTGCGCGAAAGCAGTGCGGAAGAAAATGCTGGAGCACAGATGTACCTGCCAAGTACGAGGCAGTTTGGACCGGAAGGCGCGAATCTGGTGGTGCGTTCCAAGCTGCCTGCGAGTGCCCTAGCAATGCCTGTTATGAGAACACTGCGGCAGATCAACCCCGGACAACCAGCAACCGAATTTAAGCGGATTCAGACGCTAGTCGATCACACGACATCTCCAAGGCGCTTCTTTGTGCTACTCGTCGGCACATTTGCTGCCCTTGGCATTCTGCTCGCTTCGCTGGGAATTTACGGCGTTATTTCCTATTCGGTGACGCGGCAGACCCAGGAGATCGGCGTCCGCATGGCACTCGGGGCAACTGAAGGTCGAGTCCAATTGGGCGTGCTATGGACCACACTGAGACTTGCATTGGCTGGCATTGCGGTGGGAGTCTTCGCTTCGCTTCTGATGGCACGGCTGATTGCCTCGCTTCTGTTTAAAACAGCCCCAACAGACCCATATGCCTTCGTAGGAATGGTGATTATCTTGGTCGCCGTTGCTTTGCTTGCCGCCTACCTGCCGGCGCGAAGAGCATCAAAAATCCATCCGATGATTGCACTGCGCGCTCAGTGAAATGGGAACAGTCTCGGCAGGGCGAGCAAGGTGGAATTCGGGGTTTCGATTGGGCGCTGTGTTGCCGAGTGAGTTATCTGCAACGCGCAGATCGTTATTGCGGTAAGGAAGTCGGTAACACCGATGCGCGGCCCACAACGCCGGTGGTCGCCTCGTCAATCGAGACATTGTTTGCCTTTAGTACCGATCCGGTGGTCTGGTCCAAAGCAACCCGTGCCTGGCTGTAAGTCACCAGCGCCGCTACCTCAGTAGACTGGGCCGTTGCCAAGTCTCTTTGTTGCTGAACGACGTTATACGTAGTGGAAGCTCCAAGGCCAAACTTTTTTTGCTCGGCTGTTAACAACTGTTCTTCAAGGATTCGATTCTGAACGGCCGCCCGATAACGCACACGCGCTTGCTGCAACCCGATATAGCGGTTGGATACATCAACCATAACCTGGTTCACCGACCTCTGATTTTCAAGCGCTTGCTGGCGCAGCGACAGTTGGTCGATATTATTGTCCGCCAGCGCCTGCCGGTTACGGAAGGGAGTTGCAAAATACGCGCCGGCGCTCTCGTTTGGGAAGTGACGGTCGACAATTTGGCCCAGAGCATTTCCGATACCGCCGACAAATGCCTGAGCGGGGATCTCACAAATGGTTCCTTTGGGGGCAACATTCGCCGGACATGGGGCAAAGCCTGAAGGCAGCGAAGTTAGTGTTGAGTTCCCGAAGCTTTCAATGCTAAGACCGGAGAGTGGAACATCGTGCGGGGTGCCGGACAAGCCCGCGTTGGAGGCGCTACCGATAGCAACCAGAGTGGGCAGCACAGCGTTCTTGGTATTCAGTGCGCTGATTTCATTGTTGCGAAGACTGATCTTATCGGACGCCAGATCGGGACGCTCTTTTAATGCAGCCGCAACAAGGTCATGCATCGGCGGTAATTCGTCCTTCTCCGGGACCGAAATGTGGTCCAGAGGAATAATGTCAACACGCGCAAGAATGGGGTCTGCCAAGCCATTGCGGCTCAGTAGGTTTTTCAGCGTGATTTGATCCTGCTCTAGCGTAGTTTCAGAAGTGACGAAAGCCTGTTCACTAGATGCAACTTGTGCTTCGGCACTTGTGACGTCCAGAGGAGCTAACGTACCAATTTGTACTTGCTTCTTGTTGTCCTCATAGAACTGTCTAGCGACGTCCAAGGCTGTGCGCTTCGCTTTTACGTCTTCATAATCGGCTGAAAGGCCGAAGTAACTGTTCAGCACGCTCACAACCGTGCTGATAACTTCTTGTTTGAAGCTGAGATCGTTGACGCCCAAGTTTGCCTTGGCGATCGTAATGTTGCGTTCGTTGACCGCGCGTCCGAAGCCTTGCAGTAACTGGTGATTGAACGAAATGCTAGCCGAGTTCGAACTTGCCGGATTGAGCACGTCCGTGGGCGAATTCTCATTCAAATAAGAATCGTTGTAACTAAGCGATACTTGCCCACCAGTTATGATTCCTTGGGACAAGCTTTCGGAATAGTTCCGCGTGTTTTGAATCAGATTGTCCGTCTGACTGAGTGTTGACTGAGGCTGCGGATTCGATAAGTGTGAATAACTTTGCGTGTTGGAAAAAACCGGATCCATGGTCGGCGTTTGCGTACCAATTTGGGTGATGGTAGCGTTGACGGTGCCGCCGCTGTTGCTGCTGGCGCCTGACCCGCCTACACCTGCTGCGGATTCACTACCAGAAACTCCCAAGCCACTAGCTATGGCGCCCACGTTAGATGCGCCGCTGGGAACACCGGGTAAGGCTCCGCCTGCTTGTTGGCGCCTCAAATTCGACGTTGCTATCAGTGCGTTGTAACGGTTGACTTCAAGGTCAATATTGTTTTCCAGCGCCAGCGCAATTGCGTCTTGAACCGTGAGATACATTCGATTTCCACTTACCAGCGCTGCCAACCGGCTAGAATTGCCGAGCCGAACGCCAGGTATTGGGGCTGCCGTGTACGACTTGAATATAAAGCCCCCTGGAGATGGCTGTGGAACGATGCTTTGCGGCCAGACTGGAACTGCTATGGTGCTGCACAAGAAGATGGCGAGGAGCGACTTCAATAGATTCACTGATTCGGCTCCGTCGTGGTTTGTGCCGCAGGCAGGTTCGCGGGTAACACGCTCTCACGTTTTACCTTCCCTGACAACGCCTCATCAATAGAGATCTTGTTTGCCTCCAAGGTTGTTCCCATTGCCAGATCGAAGGAGATGCGAGCGTGGCTATAGTTCGCCAGTGCTTGCTGTTCGGAGCTTTGTGCGCTGGCCAGCGTTTGTTCGTCTTGAACGACTTGGAAGACCGTGGACGCACCCAGTTTGTATTTCTTTTGATCCGCATCCAGCGTTTGCTGCTGCAAGATTCGAGCTTTTACCGAAGATTCATAACGCACGCGCGCCTGACGCAGTCCAATCACGGCGTTTTGCACGTCTACGCGAACCTGATTAATGGCCTTCTGCATCGTCAATTCATCCTGACGCTTTCCGAGAGCAGTGGTCACATAATCCGATTGCGCTGCCCGGTTTCTCAATGGAATATTCAATGAGAGACCCGCCGAATAATTCGGAAAATCGCGACGGAAAATCTGACCTAACAAGTTGCCCGCGCCGCCAGTCAAATACGGAATTGCCGAAACGCCCTGCGGGTCCAGATAATTGGCTTGTCCAGCCAAGCCGTTGTTCGTCAATTCCGCGAAAACTGAAAGGGTGGGCTTCAACCCGTTTTTTATGCCTTTGAGAGTAATGTCGTCGCTTTGAATGTTGATTTGATCCTGTTGGATTTCAATTCGACGCTTCAGCGCTTGGCCGACCAATTCTTCAATCGGCTTAATCTCGTCTTTTTCCGGAACCTGCACCGAATCCAGCGGCACAACGCGCACATCCGCCAGCAAGGGACTTGCAACCCCGTTGCGGCTCAGCGCGTTTTTCAGCACTGTTTCCTGCTGCAGCAGGTTCGTTTGTGAGATCAAAAGGTCTTGTTGACTGGAATACACCTGGGCTTCAGCGCGAGTCACTTCAATTGGCGCCAAAGTGCCAATTTGCACTTGCTTCTGGTTGTCGTCCAGCAGTTGTTGTGCGGTTCGCAGCTCGTCTCGGCGCGCTTTCAGATCTTCGTTAAAACTAACCAAATCCCAATACAGATTTAAGACCGCCGCTACGGTCGTAATTACCTGTTGCTGAAATTGCAGATCAGAAACCTTTTCATTGTTCTTGGCAACTCGGATGAAGCGGCCCAGAACCGGCTTGCCAAAACCCTGCAAAAGGTTTTGCGAAACAACGAAATCTAAATCGCCGCCGGTGTAGGGGTCCAAGTTGTATTCGGGACTATTGAATCTGTTGTAGCTGGCAGCAAAGGTCAACCGCATGTAAGTGCCGAAATCGGTGTATTTGGAAAGCTGCGCTTGAACGGTACGATTGCCCTGAACTAAGGCGTTGGTTCCGGCTAGAAAGGTGTTGCTTAAAGGCGTGGTGTAGTGGGCGAAGTTTGCGTAAAAGGAAATCGCAGGGTCCAGGTTCACGGGCGACGGACCCAAACTGGTGAGCACGCCCGCCGAAGTGGCTGCAGCAGCCGAACCTGTTCCGCCGCTACTCAGACTGACCCCAGTCAAACTGACGCTCTGCGGACCCTGAGCCACGCCAACGCCAACACTACGAAGCAAGCCGCCACCCTGGGCGCGCAGCGAAACCTCCTTGTAAAGCAAGGGGCCGTAACGTTGAATCTCAATATCCAAATTGTTTTCCAACGCCAAAGCGATTACGTCCTGTGACGACAAATACAAATTTCCTGCGTGAACCAACACTTCCAGCCGCCCGGAATTTGCCAGATTGATAGGTGGCACAGTGCGCGCTTGAAAGGGTCGAGTGAGCCAACCAAGTCCGCCCTTTGGCTGATCTACCTGTATGGCGTTCTGCGCCTGGAGTGGAATAGAACTCAAAGCAATAACGAAGCTGCACAACAGGCACAGAGGCGCTTTTAATCGTTTCATCTACAGTAAAGAACCCTTAACAAAGAAATCGCGGATTTGATTCAAACAGAATACGAACTTGCCGGCAAACAAGTTCCTGCCCGAAATCCGATTGAATCCTAATCGTACCGCTGTGCAAAACCAGGGCCACCGCTTTAGGCCTACGATTCGGCCTTCGAAGCGTTTCGTGGTGTCCGATTTTGGGACGCAGCGACCTGTTTGTGCGAATACTTGCTATCCTTTCGGCTGTTATGTCCTCTGTAATGCAATTGTTTGAGCAGACCGGCGCCTATTTGCATGGCCACTTCCGTTTAACCAGCGGTCTGCACAGCGGCGAGTACCTGCAATGCGCCAAAGTCTTGGCTGTTCCAAAGTATGCGGAAGAGTTGGGCCAGCTTTTATGCGGCAAACTAAACGGGCTGTTGGTTGATGCGCAGCCCGATGCTGTGGTGTCGCCGGCGATGGGTGGAATCATCATCGGCCATGAAGTAGCGCGTGCATTTTCCGTCTTGTCGCTGTTTACTGAACGCGATGCAGCAAGCAACGAAATGACGCTTCGCCGCGGCTTTGAAATTAAGCCCGGACAGAAAGTTGTCGTTATTGAAGATGTCATTACAACCGGCGGCAGTACAAAGGAAGTGATTACTTTGTTGCTAAGCCTGGGTGCGGATGTTCTCGCCGCCGGATCGATTATTGACCGCAGCGGCGGCTCAGCAGACGTCGGCGTGCCGCGCGTTTCGCTTGAAGTGCTGCATCCAGTTGCTTACAAGCCAGAGGAATGCCCGCTTTGCCAACAAGGGCTGCCCGTTGTGAAGCCGGGTTCGCGCCGCACCTGACGGACTAATGCGACGGCTGCGTTTTGAAGTTGCTTATGACGGCACCGACTTTCATGGCTGGCAAGTGCAGCCTGGCTTGGCAACTATTCAAGGCACTTTAGAAGAAATCATCAGCAACATGGAAGGCGCTCCTGTGCATGTGGCAGGATCAGGACGAACGGATGCCGGCGTTCATGCTTATGCGCAAGTGGCTGCGGTTTCACTGAACAACCGAATTCCCGCAGATAATTTTCGGCGCGCAGTCAACCGTTTGCTGCCACCCACTATCCGCATCAACAAAGTAAGAGAGATGCCGCTGGATTTTCATCCGCGCTTCGATGCGGTTCGCAAAACCTATGAGTATCGAATTTTTCGCGAGGAAGTTTGCCCGCCGTTTGATCGCCGCTTCATCACTTATCATCCCTATCCGTTGAATGAGACCGCGATGATTGCAGCGGCGCAATTGTTCGAAGGTGAGCACGATTTCAGCGCCTTTGCCAGCGCCGATGGAAAAGAGCCCGCATTGAAAGTTCGAACTGTGTTTTCCTCTCAGCTGTGCCGCTCCGGCGCGCTTCTGAATTACCGCATTACGGGGTCGGGATTTCTGAAACATATGGTTCGAATTATCGTTGGTGTGCTGGTGGAAGTAGGCAAAGGCAACCTCGGCAATGACGATGTTCTGCAGCGCCTTCGTCCAGGAAACGGCATCCTTCCCGGCCCGGCGATGCCTGCGAGTGGATTATTTCTTATGTCAGTGGAATACGATAGGTAGTTGTTCAGAAAAGTTCTAGTTGCGAACCGCGGCGAAATCGCCGTTCGGATTGTGCGCGCGCTCCGCGAGATGAAGATCGCCAGTGTGGCGGTGTTTTCCGAAGCGGATCGCACCGCCTCACACGTGCAGATGGCGGACGAAGCTGTGGACATCGGTCCGTCGCCCTCTGTCGACAGCTATCTGCGCATGGAAAAGATTATCAGCGCAGCGCAGCAGACGAATGCCGACGCTATCCATCCCGGTTACGGTTTCCTTAGTGAGAATGCAAAGTTTGCCAAGGTCTGTGAAGACGAAGGCATCAAGTTCATTGGCCCTAATTGGCGCGCGATAGAAAAGATGGGCTCGAAGACCTCTGCCCGCCGCGTGGCGATTGAAGCGGGTGCGCCGGTTGTTCCTGGTACGGAACGGGGTGTATCCGATTTCGCCCAGGCTAAAAAGATAGCGGCCGAGATTGGTTATCCGGTGCTCTTAAAAGCTGCGGCCGGCGGCGGTGGCAAAGGCATGCGCCAAGTTGCCACTGAAAGCGATTTGCTAGCAGCCATGCGAAGCGCTTCCAGTGAGGCCGAGCGGGCATTTGGTTCCGACGAAGTTTATCTGGAAAAGCTGGTGGTCGGGCCGCGCCACATTGAAGTGCAAATTCTGGGCGACGAACATGGGCACATCATTCATTTAGGCGAGCGCGAATGTTCCATTCAACGCCGGCATCAAAAGGTGATTGAAGAATGCCCCTCGCCATTAATGTTGAAACAGCCCGAACTGCGCGAAAAAATTGGCGATGCGGCGCTGAAGATTGCGCGTGCCGTCGGCTACTCCAGTGTTGGCACTTTGGAATTCCTTGCCGACAAGGACAGTAATTTTTATTTTCTGGAAATGAATACCCGCTTACAGGTGGAACATCCTGTAACGGAGCGGGTTACTGGCATTGACTTGGTGCGCTGGCAGATTCGTGTCGCGGCAGGAGAACCGCTGACAGTGAAGCAGGAAGACGTCCAATGGAACGGATCAGCAATTGAATGCCGCATTTATGCGGAAGATCCAGCTAACAATTTCTTCCCTTGTCCGGGGAAGATAACGCAATACACCGAGCCGTCCGGACCAGGCGTACGCGTGGATAGCGGCGCTTATGACGGATGGATTGTGCCCATGGAATACGATCCTCTGATTGCAAAGCTGATCGCTTGGGCCGGCACTCGCGAAGCCGCCATTGACCGCATGCGCCGCGCCGTCTCCGAGTATCGCATCATGGGAATCACTACCAATTTGGCGCTGTTCCGCGAGATCATGAACGATTCAAATTGGATTCGGGGCGCGCTGCACACCCAATTTTTGGACGAGTTCATGGCGGCGCGGAAGGAACCCGATGCCGACCCTAACACGCGTTTAGCCGCTATCCTTGCGGCAACACACGCTTTTACTGCGCCGAGCTCAGCGAAAGAAGAAAAAACGGCTCCGGCAGCCAGCGCTTGGCTTGCCCAAGCTAGAAGCGGGGTGCTCCGTTGAAATTTCGAGTTACGGTGGACGGCGGAGAATCTCGCATTTTTGATCCGGCAGAACATCCAGCTTCGGTTCAGCAAGTCGTGCCCGGTTTGTATTCCATAATCATGAACAACCGAAGTTACCAGGCGCACGTTGCTCCGCATCGCGATGGCTTCGAGGTTTGGGTTGGCTTAGATCGGTTTGTAGTTTCTTTGGGCGATCCGCGCGACCGTGCTTCTAATCGGCTGAAATCAGATAACAAAGGTCCGGTTGAGGTGCGTGCCCAGATGCCGGGAAAAATCGTCAAACATCTGGTGGAGGTCGGTGCCTCCGTGACTGCGGGTCAAGGCTTAATGGTAGTGGAAGCCATGAAGATGCAGAACGAAGTCAAGTCGCCAAAAGACGGCAAGCTGAAGCGCATCTACGTTCCCGAGGGTGGCACCGTAACCGCTGGCGACGCGCTTCTTATTGTTGAATAAGCGATGGCAAATCCCGATTGCAGAGTGTGTTCCGGGACAGGTTGGGTAGTTACTGAGCGCGATGGAGTGGGTTCGGCCGAACGCTGTGCCTGTATTGCTGAAGGCCGTCCTCAGGAAATGGAAAGCAGGGCACAGATCCCTGCTAACTACGCCAAGGCGTCGTTTGAAACCTTCCACTTGCCGCACGACAACCCGACAGCACAACGCGGCTTAGCCGATGTGATGCTGGCCGTGGCAGCTTGGGCGCGCAACTATCCTGATAATCCGAAGCCGGGCTTGCTGCTTGTCGGGCCGCCGGGAACTGGAAAAACGCACTTGGCGGTTGCCGCCTTACGCCAAGTTCTAAGCCGCGGGCACGAAGGTTTGTTTTACGATTTCCAAAATCTGTTGGATTGCATTCGTTCAAGCTACAACCAAACCATCGGAACAAGCGATCGCGAAGCATATCGCAGTGCAATGGAAACAGAAGTGTTGTTACTGGATGACTTAGGCGCCCACCGGGTCACCGAGTGGGTTGAAGATATTGTCACGGCAATCGTAACGCACCGCTACAACCATCAAAAACCTCTAATTGCAACCACTAATCTGGCTGATCCTGATATGGGCACTGCGCTGCATGAGAAGAACGCCTTGCCGGGCGGGCACAGTTATCGAATCAGCCTGGAAGAGCGCATCGGTGAACGCGCTCGTTCCCGCCTGTTTGAAATGTGCAAAGTAATACGGATGCCGGGAGTAACTGACTACCGCATCCGTCCTCACAAACCTTGATTGCTATACGGCAGCTGCCGACCCGAAACTCTCCACGGCTGTCTTTTCGTTATCAAAAATCGGAAAAATGGTGAATAGCTTCGTCACCTGCATAAGGCTGTTCAGCTTGTCCTGAACGTTAACCAATTTCAGGACTCCGCCAGCATTTGTTGCAGTCGTATATGCGCTTACCAGTTCGCCTAAACCGGCGCTATCCACGTAGCTGACGCCGTGCATGTTTAAAAGAAGACGCTTATCGCCGGCGTCCAACAGAGAGCGCAACGTGTTGCGCAAAGTGCCGGTGCTTTCGCCCAGCGTAATGCGACCGTCCAGGTCAACCACCGTTACATTTCCAACTTTTCGTGTTTTTGCTGTGAATGCCATTTAAACCCTCGACCAAGAATACTTGGTTACTTGAGGGTTTCATTCTATCTCGTTCGGCGTCAAGTGATTTTAGGCAAAATCAGTACTTGGCTGCAGCACGACTCGAGCGGGCGCGCCGTCTGATCCGGCAATGTTGATGGGAAGACAGATCATGTTGTATCGTCCTTCGGCAACTTCGCGCAAATTAAGCCCTTCCACGATCCAAATTCCTGCACCGAGAAGGATTCTATGCGTTTGCGCTCCATCACCTTCAAAGGCGCCTACTGAAAGATAGTCCACGCCGATCAGAACGATGCCCGCTTCCGCAAGAAACTCGGCACCCGAGGCACTTAACGCAGCGAAATCGGGCTGGAAATCGCTTCGGTCCCAGCGTTTGTTGGAATTCTTTGTGCGCAGCAATATCCGATCGCCCTTCTGAATTCCCTTAGCGGCGAGTTCAGCTTTCCCCACATTTTTGACATCTGGCACGCTTATGACCTTTGCTGGGCCGATGCCTACGGAAAGTGGAAAGGCGTCAATCGCCTCGCCTCCCGCTAGGAAATGGCAAGGTGCATCCATGTGCGTACCGGTATGCGCCGTCATCCGGCACAACGTGACGTTTGCATCCGCGCCCTGCTCTATTTCTGAGATGAGTTGGAAGCACGGCTCCGGATCGTCCGCCCAGTGCGCCATTCCGTTTGCCAACGGCACCGATATATCAATCCATTCGCGCATGTTCCATTTCAAGATATCGTTACACTGGTCGAATGAAGTTGGGTATCGACTTCGGCACCAACCGCATAGTGGTTGCGCTGGTGGACCGAGGCAATTATCCGTTGGTTACTTTTGAAGCTGTAGATGGAAGCGTTGCCGACTGGTTCCCGTCTCTTGTTGCCGTAAGAGGCGATGAACGGCGCTATGGTTGGAAAGCCTGGGACACCCAAACAGACGAATCGTGGACGGTTGTACGATCCATAAAACGGTTGTTGGAAGACGCAGGGCCCGGCACCGTCATCGATTTGGATGAACGGCAGATCCGTCTTTCAGAGCTATTGCATGGACTAACCGGCGCTCTCCGTCAGGCGATAACAGAAAGCCAAGGCATCAGCGTCGCGGATGGCGAGACGTTTGACGTGATCTTGGGCGTTCCCGCGCACGCCAACAGTAACCAGCGTTTCTTGACTGTAGATGCATTTCGGGCAGCAGGTTTTCGTGTGCTAGGCGTGCTAAACGAACCCAGCGCGGCCAGTATTGAATTTGGCCACAAACAGCGCGAAAGTAAATCTGGTCCGGAAAGTGTTTTGGTTTATGACTTAGGCGGCGGCACATTCGATGCTTCGCTAGTCACGCTGGATGATAATGTGCATCACGTCGTGGCTTCGGAAGGCATTCCTACCATCGGCGGCGACGACTTCGATCATCTGCTGGCACAGATGGCTCTGGAATCGGCCGGACTAAGCGAGGCCGAGATTGACGGTATTTCCGCTTCTGCCTGGTTCCGTCTTCTGGAGGAATGCAGAGTAAAAAAAGAAACACTGAATCCCAATTCGCGAAAACTCGTCATTGATTTGGACGTTGCAAATGCGAGTTGGGAAGCCGTAACCATTTTGGTTTCCGAATTTTATGATCACGCACGTCCGCTGGTGGAAGAAACCATTGCCACGGCGGAAGACTTGGTTGCGTTGTATCAAGATAAGTTCGATGCGCTTTACATAACGGGCGGAGGAAGCGAACTTCCCTTAGTTGCTCGAATGCTGCGCGAGCGTTTTGGTCGCAGAGTGCGCCGCTCCGCTTACACTCGGTCAGCAACCGCCATCGGACTAGCTATCCAACTCGACCAGCCGGATGCGTACCGGCTCAGTGAGCGTTTGGCGCGTAGTTTTGGAGTTTGGCGGGAGGCTGCCGCCGGTTCTCGCATAGTCTTTGACGCCCTATTTGCCAAAGGCTTACGCTTGCCGGTAGCCGGAGATCCCGCAATCACCATTCGCCGGACTTACAATCCGGTTCACAACATTGGGCACTTTCGCTTTTTAGAGTGCAGCCACAAAGCACCGGACGGAACGCCCAGCGGCGAAGTGACAATTTGGGACGAGATTTTCTTTCCCTTCGATCCGGCATATGCGTCCAGAGGAGAACTGAACGCTTTGATGGTTGACTATTCTGGCGCTGCATCACGACAAGTGATCGAAGAATTGTATGAATGCGATTCCAGCGGCGCCATCTCAGTCACCATTTCGAACAAATGTACCGGTTTCTGCCGCAACTATAAGCTGGGCCGCTGGTCGCAGCAGACAAAAGCCTTGAAGCCTTCGAAACGGCGCACCAAGAAGGCCGGCTAAGGATGTGTTCGGCGGTTAAACTCGGCGAGATTTATTCACCGAACCTGCCTTCGCCGGTTCCCTATTCGGTTGTGATTCCTGCTAGCCATGAGCCGCTTCCGCTCTGCGTGCTCTTGATGGGCGCAGGCGGATCGCGCGATTCGCTTTGCGATCTGCAACCTGTATTGGATGGCTGGTGGGCACAAGGTGAGATTGCTCCGATGGCGGTGGCCACGCCGAGTGCCGGACTTGACTATTACTTGGAGAAGCCAGCGGGGCCGCTGCGCTGGGATTCGTTTTTGGTCGATGATTTCATTCCACACGTCCGCAAAATCTGCGAGCTTAGCGATGTAAATTGGTTGGCTGGCATTTCCGGCGGCGGCTACGGCGCGTTGAAGCTGGCCTTCGCCAGGCCGAAAGCATTTGCCGCTGTTGCCGCTGTTCAGCCCATGCTCGAACCAGGATTTGACGAATCGCAGGTTGGACCACGAAATCGGCTTCACCATGTGGCTGGCGGCCCTGCGGATCTTATAGGTGCGCAGCGTGAAGCATCCATATGGGCGGAGAACAATCCGGCAAACCGCGCGCGCCAGCATGCGCAGGAAATACTCGATGCGAATCTTGTTATCTATCTGGAAGTGGGAGACTCCGATTTCTTGAATGCGCAGGACGGAACGGAGTTTCTGCATCGAGTTTTGTGGGATCTCGACATTCCGCACGAATACCGGCTCTTGCACGGCGCAGACCACGGTGGACCTAGTATGCGCCCACGTTTGAAAGAAATGTTTTGTTGGCTGAGCGAGCTGAACACTCCACGCATCACAAATCCGGAAACGGAGAAGGCCGCCGATCAGTGGCTGACTTCTGGAATGGCAGGCAAACCACCCGAAGGTGCGACAGCCACACGCGCATTCATACAATTCATGCGCGCTCGCTTTGAGCCGTTACGCGTTGCTGCCTTGCAACTAGACGCGACGACGGCAAACAGGTTTGGAAAAATGCCCGAGCCCAAGTAAACGGGACTCCAAAGATGGCGACGCGAATAAAGATGTTTTGGCACAAGATTAGCGATGGCATCGCCATCCAGCAGTTGTGGTCTCAATTGCATGCTGAGGCGCGTGCCAGTTACCGGCTGTACTCCGCTGGTATTGATTTGAATCGCGGTGCCGGAGAAAAGCGAGGTCACCGTGAAAGGCGCGTCATCCAAGAGTTTTTTTGGGCGCTTGTCTTAAAGTTGTCACCTGCAAGACGCGTGCTGTTTATTCTCGCTTTAATTCTGCTGTTCTTTCCGGGACTCGACTTTCAATACAACGGATTTTCCGCAGAACTGCCTAACTTGTCCTTCTTCGGCGCGATTCTGTTCCTGCTCCTGTTAACTCTGGAACTAGCCGATCGCGTCAGCATGAAACGCGATCTTGAGATTGCTAAAGAGATTCAAACCTGGCTGATGCCGGCGTCGCCGCCGAAACTGCCCGGCATCGACATGGCGTTTGCGACGCGTCCGGCGAATACGGTGGCGGGCGATTACTACGATGCTTTCCTGCGCGAAGACGTCACGCCGGATTCTCCCCTGATTATTGCGATGGCGGACGTAGCTGGAAAGAGTATTCCAGCAGCATTGCTCATGGCCACGTTGCGGGCAAGTTTGCGCACGCTGGCGGATATATGTCCGAACATTGTGGACCTGACCGAGCGCTTGAACCATTACTGCTGCCAGCAGAATGTCGGCGGGCAGCGCTTCACCACTGCATTCCTGGCAGAATATGACATCGCAACCAGAAAACTCAAATATGTGAACGCGGGCCATAACTGGCCGATGCTGAAACGTGCTTCCGGTCAGGTTGAGCGGTTACAAGCCGGTGGGGTGCCGCTCGGGCTGCTGCCGCTAGCGCATTACGAATCCCAGGAATTGCAGCTTGAGCCTGGCGATATTTTGTTTATCTTCACCGACGGACTGGTGGAAGCCGAAAATGAGCAGGAAGCCGAGTATGACGAGCAGCGAGTTTTGGAAGCATTAAACAATGCAGCGGCTATGTCTGCCCGCGACTTACTGGCTCGCATCATGACCGGCGTTGACCGTTTCGTTGGCTCGGCGTTGCAGCATGACGACATCACGTGCCTCGTCATGCGCGTGGTCCCGGTGTGAGATCCCTTACGATAGTGAATGCGGACTCATGAAACTAGTGGATGTCATTCGATTTGGAAAGAACTTTAAAGTCGATGACGCGCACCGTTTTGCCAAGCATGTTGTCCCTGAAGTAATTCGCCCGGCCCGGATCATTTGGAACCAAGCCATCGGTGGATTATTTCTAATTCTTTTCTTGTTCTCCCTACTGTCCGGCATCAACTATTACAGACAAGAAAATCCAGCCGGCTTGGCCCTCTGTTCCACATTTGCGGCTGTCATGGGATTCTTCGCCGTTGCGTCTTTTTGGAAGGCGCGAAAGCTCGGCCGCCCACGCGTTCCTAGTCGCTAGCGCGAATATACGATAGATCGTATGAGCGAAATTCATGCGCTTGCAGCCAAGCAAGCAAAAGGTCCATTAGAAGCTTTTTCTTTTGATCCCGGTCCATTGGGTCCTGAACAGGTGGAAATCGCGGTTGACTACTGCGGCATTTGCCATTCCGACCTATCTATGTTGAACAACGAGTGGGGCATGTCGAAATATCCACTTGTGTTGGGGCATGAAGCGATTGGCAAAGTGACTGCGGTTGGTGAAGCCGCGAAGTTTGTTAAGGTTGGCCAAACCGTTGGGCTGGGGTGGAATTCCGGAAGCTGTTTGCATTGCCCGCAGTGTCTCTCGGGCGATCAGAATATGTGCCAATCGGGTGAAGCCACCATCATCGGGCGGCATGGTGCTTTTGCCACTCATGTGCGTGCGCACTGGGTGTGGGCGACTCCCATTCCGGACGGCGTGGACCTGTCAAAAGCGGGCCCATTGCTATGCGGAGGCATTACTGTTTTCAATCCGTTGATTCAGTTTGATGTTCGACCGACCGACCGTGTGGGCATTATCGGCATTGGTGGCTTAGGGCACATGGCGCTGCAGTTTGCGAACAAATGGGGTTGCCACGTCACCGCTTTCACGTCATCGGATTCAAAAGCTGACGAAGCGAAGAAGATGGGCGCGCACGAAGTGGTGAACACAAAAGCGCCGGGGGGTCTCAAAAAACTGGCGGGTTCATTCAATTTGGTGCTTTCCACCGTTGCCGGTGATATGGAGGTGGCGCCATACATCGCGGCTTTAGCGCCGCGCGGACGATTCCACACGGTTGGCGTTTTGCCCAAGATCCAAATCGGCGCCATGCCCCTTATCGGCGGACAACGATCTATTTCCGGCAGTCCGTCAGGAGCGCCGGCTGTTGTGATGTCGATGCTGGACTTCTGCGCGCGCCACGGAATTGCTCCCGTTACCGAAGAATTCCAAATGAGCAAAGCGAACGAAGCCATGCAGCATTTGGAAGCGGGAAAAGCGCGTTACCGCATTGTTTTGAAGAACGACCTAAAATAGGTCTTGCAGAAAGTTCACGTAATTGGTGGCGGCCTTGCCGGATGTGAGGCTGCCTTTCAAGCTGCCGAAGCGGGCGTACAAGTTGTCCTATATGAAATGCGCCCGCACTCTCGCACACCCGCCCACAAGACGGATGACTTTGGCGAACTGGTCTGCAGCAATTCGCTGAAGAGTGAGCAAGTCCACTCCGCGCCCTGGCTCTTGAAGCAGGAGATGCGAGCTCTAGGATCGCTACTCATGCAGGCGGCACAACTGGCGCGCGTTCCAGGCGGCCATGCGCTTACGGTTGATCGCGAATTGTTCTCGGCAGAAATAACGAAAGTCATTGAAGCGCATCCGAAAATCGAGATCCGGCGCGAAGAAGTCGTGCAGATTCCCTCCGACGGCATTGTCGTGATCGCTTCCGGACCATTGACGAGCAATGCGTTGGCGGAAGAAATTGCCCGCATCACTGGCTCAGACCGGCTCTATTTTTACGACAGCATCAGCCCCATAGTCGCAGCGGATTCGATTGATATGTCAATCGCATTTCGTGCGTCGCGCTGGGGAAAATCGCTCGATGGAACCGACGACTACATCAACTGTCCATTCAACAGGGAGCAGTACCTCGCTTTTATTGACGCGTTGCTCGCATCGGAGTCGTATGAGCCGCACATTGCGGAGGATAAGACTCCGTATTTCGAGGGCTGCCTTCCCATCGAAGAAATCGCGCGACGCGGAGTTGATACGCTGCGTTTTGGTCCGATGAAGCCCGCTGGGCTGGATGATCCGCGCACCGGTCGTTGGGCATACGCGATCGTGCAATTGCGGCAGGAAAATCAACGTTCCGACAGCTTCAACTTGGTGGGATTTCAAAATCACATGAAGTTCGGCGACCAGGCGCGCATCTTTCGTATGATTCCGGCTCTGGAGAAGGCGGAGTTCTTACGCTTCGGCCAGATGCACCGCAATACCTACATCAATTCACCGTCGCTGCTGCTGCCTACGCTTCAATTGAAGAGCGACAACCGGATCCTTTTTGCCGGGCAAATTTCCGGAGTGGAAGGTTATGCGGAATCAATAGCAACCGGGCTCATCGGGGGCAGGAATGCCGCTGCCCTCGCTGTAAGCAAGCCCTTGCAGGCGTTTCCGCGTGAGACGGCAATGGGTAGTTTGTGTCACTACATCACGCAGGCCGAGGCGAAAACTTTTCAGCCAGCCAACATCACGTTCGATCTGCTTCCCCCGCTGGATGAAGCGTCGAAGCGCAAGTTTAGACACGACAAAAAGGCTCGGCATGCGGAAGTGTGCCGGCGCGCCAACGTAGCTTTTGAGGAGTTTCCGCATGGCGACCATTCGCGACAGTGCTGCGAAGTATCTGGCTGAGCTCGGGCGGCGCGGCGCGTCTCCGCACACGCTACGCAACTACGGCACGGATTTGGATCAATTTGCAGGCTATTTCGAAATCCCCGGTTTGGAACCTCCCGCCCTTGAGGATTTGGATCTGGCGTTTCTGCGCGAATGGCTCGGCGATCTATATGATCAGGAACTTGCCGTAGCAAGCATTCGACGCAAAATGGCCTCGGTTCGGGCGATGTTCAAGTTTCTTCGACTGGAAGGCGCTATTAGCCAGAACCCGGCGGCGCGCATGCGGATTCCCAAGGCAGGGCAGCACCTTCCCGATGTGATGACGGCGGAAAAAACCAATAATCTGCTGGATGCTGTAGCCGAACAACCGGAACACGAGCGCGACATCGCGATTCTGGAACTGCTCTATGGCTGCGGCATACGTGTAAGTGAACTAGTGGGCATCGACCTCGGCGATTTGTCTCTGCGCGATGGCTGGCTGCGAGTCCGTGGCAAAGGGAACAAGGAACGGCAAGTGCCGGTAGGTGAGCGTGCCTGCGCTGCAGTCCAGCGCTACCTTACCATTCGTAAGGCTGTCCCGGAAGAAACGGCACTCCTTCTCAATTCTAGAGGCGGCCGCCTGGGTGACCGGCAGGTCCGTAGGCTAGTGAAAATGTACGCGCTCCTGATCGTAGGCGATTCCACCGTTCATCCACACAGTTTCCGTCACGCCTATGCAACGCATCTGCTAAGCGACGGCGCAGATTTGCGGGCCATCCAGGAACTCCTGGGCCACGCGCGGCTGTCCACCACCCAGAAGTACACGCAAGTATCGCTTAAAGATCTGCAGGCCGTCTATGACCGTGCGCACCCGAAGGCTTGACGGTACCGCTTACTACCTTTTGGGGCACTTGAAAAGGCGGTGGGATGGCTGTACAGTGATCGTAGGAAGCAGTCGAGCTGCCTCCCGATTCGGCTAGAGACTGATTTCAATCTTTAGCTTAGTCTGCCGTTTGCGTAACAGAATTACGCCGACGACAACGATCACTAAGAGGTCCATAAGGAGCCTCCTTCCCGCTCTAGCGGTGAAATCTGGCGTACCCGTTGGGCAAACAACGGGTGCGTCACGCTAGAGCCAGGAGGTTCTCTTCGTGATTACATCCCACTGCCGCCTTCAGGCACGCTCAAAATCCCACTTCGAGCGGAAGTATGTCAGTGCCAATCCCTCCCGACTTTTCTACGGCTTATCAAACCCATACTTAGCAAGAATCTGTTGGGCTTGCGGTGAAACCAGCCAGTCCATAAACGCTTGAGCCTCTTTGTGCGATTTTGTATCCGGCACAATTCCGCCCTTCTGCGGTATGACGGAACGAACTATCTGCGGATGCCGGTCGATTACCAAAGACAACGCCGTCAGAACAGCGTCAGCGTTGCCCGTATCGAACAGTTGCAAAGTTTGGCGAACGTTCTCGGCGTACACAATCTTCCCCTGAAGCTTGTCCCACAATCCAGAACGCTGTAATTCTTGCTGCGCGGCCAAGCCGTAGGGCGCTAATTTGGGATTTGCCAACGCTACGAAACGAACCGTTGGAAGCGTGAGATCGGTCAGCGGATGCGGCTTTCCATCCTTCCAGAGAACTGCGATATGGCCAACAGTGTACATCTTGGGCGAATCCAAATGAAGTTGGTCAACCAGATCGATGTTCGCAGATAGAAACACGTCAAAAGGTGCGCCAGCCTGAATCTGTTGAGCCAAAGCGGTGCTGGCACCCGTTACGAAACGAACCCGAACCAAGGGACTCGTCTTTTCAAAAGCCGACGCAAGAGCGGGTTCTGCGGCAGAGAGGTCGGCGGCCGCAGCTACCGTGAGGGTGTTCTGGGCCGGAATGGTCGGGACTAAGAAAAAGCTTAGCCAGAAAACAGCAAGTGAACTTGACAATCTTGTACTCATATTCGATACTGATATCGTGCTTAAGGACAGCTGGCTGTACCAGGCGCGGTTGGCGAAGGAACAATACACATGAGTAAGATTATCGGAATTGATTTAGGAACCACGAATTCAGTGGTCTCGGTGATGGAAGGCGGCACGCCAGCCGTGATTCCGAACCAAGAAGGTGGACGAACTACACCGTCGGTTGTTGGCTTCACAAAGAACGGTGAACGCCTGGTGGGAAACGTTGCCAAGCGTCAGGCCGTGACTAACCCGGAAAACACAATTTATTCAATCAAGCGTTTCATGGGCCGCCGCCAGAACGAGGTGAGCGAAGAGATGAAGCTGGTGCCGTACAAGACGGTAGCCGGCGACAACAACGACGCGCGCGTTGAAATTCAGGGCAAGAAGTATTCTCCGCCCGAGATTTCGGCAATGATTTTGAACAAGCTGAAAGAAGCGGCCGAGGCCTATTTGGGCGAGAAGGTGACCAAGGCGGTCATCACGGTTCCCGCTTACTTCAATGATGCGCAACGGCAAGCCACTAAGGATGCGGGCCAGATTGCCGGCCTTGAAGTCATGCGTATTATCAACGAGCCGACAGCGGCCGCGTTGGCCTATGGTTTGGACAAGAAAGCGGATGAAACCATCGCCGTCTATGACTTTGGCGGCGGTACATTCGATATCTCGATCCTGGAAGTGGGCGACGGCGTTGTAGAAGTGAAGTCAACCAACGGCGATACGCATTTGGGCGGCGACAACATCGACCAACGCATCATCGATTGGCTGGTTCAGGAGTTCAAGAAAGAGCAAGGCGTCGATGTGTCGAAAGACCAGATGGCGTTGCAGCGCTTGAAAGAAGCCGCTGAGAAAGCCAAAATCGAACTCTCGACGTTGCTGGAAACCGAGATCAACCTGCCATTCTTGACTGCCGATGCTACCGGGCCGAAGCACTTGAATATCAAGCTGACTCGGGCACGTTTCGAGCAAATGGTGGACGACATCCTGCAGCGCTCGGTTGGGCCTTGCAAACAGGCTTTGGCCGATGCCGGCGTCACGCCGAAAGATATCGATGAAGTTGTTCTGGTTGGCGGTTCCACACGTATTCCGAAAGTGCAGCAGATTGTTCGCGATTTGTTCGGCAAAGAACCCAACAAGAGCGTGAATCCGGATGAAGTTGTGGCCATAGGCGCTGCCGTCCAGGGCGGTGTGCTGGGCGGTGAAGTGAAGGACGTTCTACTTTTGGACGTTACTCCGCTGTCGCTCGGTATCGAAACTTTGGGCGGCGTTATGACCAAGCTGATTGAGCGCAACACTACCATTCCTACTCGTAAGAGTGAAGTGTTCTCAACGGCTGCGGACAACCAGACATCGGTAGAAATCAAGGTTCACCAAGGCGAACGCGCCATGGCCCGGGATAACCGCTTGTTGGGCGTGTTCCAACTGGTTGGCATTCCTCCGGCTCCGCGCGGCGTGCCGCAGGTGGAAGTAACGTTCGATATCGACGCCAACGGCATCATGAATGTCACGGCTAAAGATCGAGCTACCAACAACGAGCAAAAGATCACCATCACGTCGTCTTCCGGTCTCAGCAAAGACGAAGTGGACAAAATGGCGCGCGATGCCGAATCGCATTCGGCGGACGACCGCAAGAAGCGCGAAGAAATTGAAGCGCGTAACCGTGCGGACGCCATGATGTACAACGTCGAGAAAACCTTGAAGGAACATCGCGACAAAGTTTCCGATGCGGATGCTCGGAGCGTAGAAAGCGCGGTCGAGGATCTGAAGAAGGCGATGGCCGAGGGCGGATTGGAAAAGATCACCTCTGCCACCGACAAGCTGACGGCTGCCAGTCACAAGCTCGCCGAAGCGATGTATAAAGCGCAAGGTCCAACGTCTCCGAATGGGGGAGCAGGTCCGACGCCGGGTCCGGAAGCCGGAGCGCCTCCGCCTAAGGACAACGTTGTCGATGCTGAATTTGTCGATGTCGAAGACAAAAAGTAAGTAATTCAAAAGACGGTTGATGTTGTTTTTTTGGAAGTGCGGGCGGCGGCTTAGTGTATGGGCCGCCGCCTGTTCAGTAAGAACGTTAGAAGTGTCAGTGGTTGGTGGTTAGAGCGATGCCCGCTACAACGAAAAAAGACTATTACGAACTGCTCGGTGTAGAACGAAGCGCCGACGGAGATGAAATTCGCAAGGCCTACCGCAAGCTGGCACGCAAGTATCATCCTGACCTGAATCCTGGAGATAAAGCGGCGGAAGATCGCTTTAAGCAAGTCCAGGAAGCGTACGACGTCCTGAGCGACGACAACAAGAAAAAGGTTTACGATCAATACGGTTTTTATTCGGACACTGTACCTCCGAATCCGGGCGCGGGCAGTTATTCACCGCAAGGCGGACCCAATTTTGATGGGTTCGATTTTGCCGAATTTATAAGGCAGCAACAACGATCCAGCCGTCCTCCAGGTGGAGGCGCAGCCGGTGCGTATTCGAACCAACAAGAAGAGCCCGGTGGATCTTCATTCCGCGATATCTTCAGCGAGATGTTCGGCGGTTCGAAGCGGAATAAGACGCAGCAACCAGAACGCGGTGCTGACCTTGAGTATGGGCTGAATATCGATTTCTGGCAGTGCATCAAAGGGACGCAGGTCAAATTGACCATTTCACGTCAGGAGACTTGTGAGGTTTGCAAGGGAACTGGTTCGGCCGGCAATGCGGTAGCGGTATGTCCTGAATGCGATGGCACCGGAACGGTAACGCAAATGGCAGGCGCTATGAAGTTTAACCTGACCTGCAATCGCTGCGGCGGTAGCGGAAGGTTGAAGAATGCTTGTCCGGCGTGCCGTGGCGAGGGGCGCATCAGTCATCCCGATTCGGTTGAAGTAAGAATTCCGCAAGGTGTCCCATCCGGTTCGCGCTTGCGCGTGCCGGGCAAAGGCAACGCGGGTATTGTGGGCGGCCCTCCGGGCGACCTTTACATCACGATTCGTGTAGACGATCACCCATTTTTCAAACGCGATGGCGACAATATCGAAGTGAAGATTCCGCTGTCGGTGACAGAGGCTGGGTTGGGCGCCAAGATTGAAGTTCCCACCATCGATGGACGTGCATTGCTCAAGATTCCGCAGGGTACACAGAATGGCCAGAAGTTCCGGCTGCGCGAGAAAGGGATTTTTAACGCGCGCAAGAATACTCGCGGAGATGAAATTGTAGAAGTTTATCTGCGTGCGCCCGACGTGCATGACGAGCGTACTCGCGATTTACTGCGGCAACTGGCCCAGGTGCAAACCGAGGATGTCCGAAACGACATCTGGAGCCAGGTTCAAGCGCCGGCTTAAGGTGAAGTAAAAATGGCAAAGGCAAAAAGTAAAGCTGCGTATATGATTTCGGCGGTGGCTGAGCAATATGCCATCCATCCGCAGACACTAAGATTGTATGAGCGGGAAGGCCTATTGAAGCCCTCGCGCAGCGACGGTAACACGCGACTTTTCACTGATGAAGACTTGGAACGGCTGGAAGTGATTCTGAAGCTGACGCGCGATTTAGGCGTGAATCTGGCTGGAGTTGAGATTATTCTCAACATGCGCGAGAAGATGGAAGCCATGCAGAAGCAGGTGGAAGGCTTCATTGAGAATTTGAATCACGAGATATCGGAACGAGTGTCAGCCAACCGGCCGGAGCAGGATCGGAGTCTGATGCCGGTGATTCAGATTACTCAGTTAGTGCGGACGGAGAAGCGCGCGCCCGTTAGCGAGATTGGTAAGAAGAAGCGCTAGAGCTCCTTGGTAGACGTGTCCGGCAGCCCCCGTGCCAGCCTAGGACGTTAGTTGCCGCTGGGGTCATTTGCAAACTGCAAATAGACGTCATAGCAGGCGGGATTGAGCGCGCAACTCAAACTTGACGAACCCCTATTGGCGGTAGCCCGGAGGCCAGTTGTTGCCTTTCTCTCCAGGGAAATAATCGTCAGGTAGATATTTGAAGCGGCCTGGATGCTCCGGATCAGGCAGTGCATACCCGCTTCCGTCCCCCCACCTCATCCCGTCCTCGAACAAGAAGGGACTGACGTGAACGGCTACTCTCCTTACTGCTGTCACTGGCATATGGGGCGCCAGGCTATTTTGGATGTCTTCCATATATTCGCCAATATGAACGACGATTGTTTGGCCGGGCTTCCAGTTGAGAGCCAGCTGTTCGGGATGGTCAGGCTTCAGGGGTTCGCCGGTTCTCCCGATATACGCGTCGATCGCAGGCATTTGGCCGATGTGGATTTGCGCCGTGGCGCAAGGTACTGTGCGGCAGTCTCCAGTATCCAGGAAATTCAAGGTAATCTCACCGGAAACGATGGTTTTGTAGGTGCGGTTGACAAGGAAGATGTTCATCTGGCGAAGCCAGTCGTTGCTCGCCTGAAATGGTGCGACCGGTTGTATGACTCGCGGCTTGACAAACAGGCCGCACTGCACTATCTGGTTTTCAACTTCGATGCTGGATATCAACACGGCGCTGGTGATAGGGGCAGGGTCATTAGCACGAACCAATTTCTCATCTGCCGCCTGTTGTGATTGGAGGGTCACAGGCCAACGCAGCGCTATGAGCAGAAGCCCCGCAGCGAGAGCACTTCCGCTGGAAAAAGCTAGAATCGCCTTTCTTCCGGTGCAACAGTCAGACGGCTTCATCGGGATCCCCCTTGCTACTGCTCATATCCAGGAGGCCAGTTGTTCCCCCTTCTTCCCGGAAAATAGTCGGCCGAAAGTTCTTTGAATTTGCCAGGGCGGTCCGGATCTGGAACGGCGTATCGTCCGAGACTCCACACCATTCCGTCATCAAAATAGAAGACGCCACGATAGATGTTCAGCTTGGATAAGGCGTTTACAGGCAGAAGGTTCGCCGAGTCTTCCTTAATCTCGGCTATGTAGTCACTCACATGAATTGCGATCGTCTGCTCGGGTCTCCAATCGAGGGGTGGCCTTTCGAGGCGCTCCGGCTTGAGCGGTTGGCCGGTTCTCCCGCTATAAGCATCGACAGCAGGCAGCCGCCCGAACTCAAGCACTGACTGGATGCAACGTGAAGATGGGGTACTGCAGTCTCCGGTGTCCAAAAAACGGAGGATCATGGACCCACGCACAATGACCTTGCTGGTTCGGTTAACGAGGAAAATGTTCATGTGCTGAACCCAGTCGTTGCTCGCTTGGAACGGTGTTACCGGTTGTATAACTAAGGGCGGCTTGATAAACAGACCGCACTCGACAGTCTTGTTCTCCACGGCAACATCGGATATCAGCACCGCATCTGTAATCCGTTCTATGTCATTCCGGGCGCTAACGAGTTTCTCCCCTGGCGACGGCTGTGACCGGAGCGCAACAGGCCAGCGCAACGCTAGGAGCAGAAGACCCGCGGCGACAGCAGTTCCGCGGAACCAGGTCATAATCGCCGTTCTAAACGATTTCTGCATTTTCTGTGTTATCTCCAACTCGTTTCAGTTCAGTTCTTCTACTTGGACGGAATGACGGTGCGGGCCAGCCAGTCTATCGGCCTGTGTCGCGTGAGGCAACCAATTTGTCGCTGAGACTGGCAGATTGCGCGCCCAAGATCGCCTTCAAGGCTTTGTCCCCTTCTTCCGGCGTAAGCTTTCCAACCCAGGTTTGCGTCACGACGCCGTCTTCGTTGAGCAGCAGCATGGTTGGCGTCCCGCTTACCCCTATGCTCTCCAGTTGGACCTGCTTCACCTGATCAAGATGCACGCCTTCTCGGTTTAGGTACGCTTCCGCCTCCGCGACTGGCTCAGGCAGGACACCAACGAGTTTCACGCCCTTTGCGGCCTTTCCCTCAGTTCGCGGAAGAATGGCGCGCTCTCTGTGCAGAAGTGGCAGTGGGTGGAAAGAACAAGAACGAGGGTCCGGCGATTTTCGCTCCAGGCGACGCCCGGAAGCCGGTCCTTCAAGATCGTTCCCACACTGGTTGAGGCGTTCACAGCCTTTGGCTGGAGTGGGCGCGAGATCGGCGCAGGTAGAAGATATGTCTTCACTAGAACCGTCGATAGAAGACATGCCGCAATAATCGTCGTTACGTTTGCAGCTATTCCAAGCGTGCGACTCACTTGCACCACCGCCGCTCGTTGAGGACTTGGCATATAGAACCTCCAGGAATTACTCCAAGTTATAGCGACAGATTACACCCGAATACCCGGGGGCGGGGCAAGAAAAATCTCTTAGGGAAAACTACGGACGCCAAAACTCATGTGAGACACGATCGCGTGTAGTCCGGAGGCGCCTGTTAGTCCGCCAAGAAGTTCGGACATGAATGAGAGGATGACTGAAATGCCGATGGCTATCTTAATAGCTATACTGTCGGTACATGTACACGGTATCGGAAGCCAAGAATAAGCTGCCTGAACTAATCAAGCAGGCCGAGGCGGGCGCCCGCGTCACAATTACCAAGCGCGGTATTCCGGTAGTCGAGATTGTTCGTAAAAGCGACGATCTGCCGCGTAAGCGCGTCTTTGGCGTTCTTGGCAACAAGAAGATCGTGATCGATCCGGGTTGGGCGCGACCGCAAGACGACATAGATGCCTGGCTTGCGGGTGACGTGTAATGCCGTCTAGGTATCTGGTCGATACTCATGTGGTCATTGACCTCGGCACTGCTGGCGGATTTGAAGCAATGCCAGCCAGAGTACAACGCATTCTAGCAAGTGCAAGGGTTTGCGAGTGATCGGTTAGGCCACCGGCAGGCGTCAGTGAGCTTCTTATGAGTCCGCCACCCGAAATAACCGCTGATCGTATTTGATCCACTTACACCACTCGATCTGGAGGCTCCTCGCATCGGGATGCAACGGATTCAGCACATAGTTATAAGATTCAGGCGACGGCACCGATGGAACTTTGAGAAGAGCTGCGGAACGGCCGTTGAGCCATTCATCTCCGATGGCCTGAGTTTCGGTGATGTGATCGCGCCAGACTTCTGATAGGCGGCCACGGGCAAGTCGGCCGATGGTAATGCTGTCAGGCACACTCACTTTCAGAAGTTGATAACTGTCCGGCAGAAGGTTGGGGTTGGAATGCACGTTAGCCAGCACTTCAATAAGCGCAACGGCAGGATGTTCGGACAGATAGACCACGCGTTTGCCGCGCGCGGCGGTGTGCCAGCGGCCATCCGATTTCTCGCCGCCAATTCCTTCCAAGTCGCAGCGGTTGCTAATGCGCCAAAGAACGCGCATCAGACATACATGCCATCGTCAATTTGCCAAAGCATGCCCTCCACCACGCGTCCCCCGGCTTCTGTGGGCAGCATGCTCAGCGGTGTGCGTTTTTTCAAACGATCATCAGGAGTGCGCAACCACAACAAAGCTTTTTCGTGGCTGGCGAAGACCTGCTCCGCCATGGAGAGGATTCGCGCCACGCGTATAGCGCGCTCCGTTTCTTCGTTAGAAAGTTGTTCCCCGCGCGCTTTCCGATGTTTCAATGTGCGCGGTGCAATGACAATGGACGAAACCTCTGTAAATGTAAGCCCGCTTTCCCGCAAATGCGCGATGCTATCAGTGGGAATGCCCTGTTCCACTAGTTCGGCAAGATCGAAATCGGATTGCGGCGAGATGCCGATGATCGACTGAATATTCAGGTTTGTTGCCACAAGAAGCTCCTTAGCCATTATGCCACATATCTAAATGGCAAAGTGGCCATCATTTCTCTTCCGCTTTGGCGCGCTCCACCCAAGTCTCGTACAAGTAGGAATCGCGCTCGGCATTCCAGACGTTCTCGGGCACTGCGTGCAGATCGTCGCGCGGAATTGCCGGAATGTTGTCGCCAAGGGCGGCTAAGCCATTTAAGTCGGTTTCGGGCATGGCTTCAATCTGCTTCTTGGTCCAATTGGGAAACTTCAACTTGTCGTTCAGCCAAAGCGCGACTGGACGCGAAAGGAAATACGCTCTATGCCCGCCATTGGGGGTGAAGCCGAATTGAAAAACATCTTTCGAACTGCCAAGCCGCGCGACAGTAGCGGCGTGGAGCTGATCGAAAAAATCTTGGCCGTGGTGGACGATGTCAACCACGGCATCGTTGCTCCCGTTCCAAATCAAAGTCGGACCACGCTTCGCATTTAACGCGAATATGGCGGGGCCGCGATCGCCCAAAAAACTCAGAGCTTTGTATGCGGTGGATTGACACATGGTCTTTTGGCTTGAATCCCAGTAACCGCCGGGGCCGTCCAAATCTCCGCCGCCAACCAGCACGCAGGCATGGATATCGGTTCCCACCGCGCAAGCCAGGGAACTGATGAACGATCCCATCGATACGCCAAGCACAGCGATGCGTTTGGGGTCCACATCTTTGCGGCTCTCCAGGTAGTGAACGCCTTGCAAAACGTCGGTGATCATGAAGCCAGTCATGCGCAGCGCCATATCGTCGGGTGCAATTGCAATGTCGTGCTGATTGGTTCCGGAATGGCGCTGGAAGTTGCGTTCGTATTCGCCGATGGGGTCGTAGGTAAGCACGATAGCGCCGGCCCGAGCGTAAAGTATGCCGGCCCAATAAGCGTATTGCGACGATTTATCGCCGCCGTGTCCGTTGACGATGACCAGCGCGGGATGTTGCACAACCGTTGCGCCCGGCGGGTGATAAACAATGGCGGGAACGCGCAGATTGTAGTCGGTAGAAAATGTGACGCGGTCGGCAGCGACATCGGAAGCGGGTTGAAACTGTCCATAGCTTTTTCCGCGCGGTTCGGGCAACGGATCGGGAATGTGAAGTGTCGTTTTGATTTGTTGACGCAGCGATTGCCAATCGGTCTGCGCGGCAGGCAGGGCTGGATTCAGAACACATAGCAGAGCAGTTAGTGGCAGAAGGATGCGCGGATGCATTCAGCCTCATTCTCGCGCAATCGTGGGCGGATACGGCAAGGCTTAAAGCGCGCGAACCACCATCACGGTAACGTCGTCCACTTCTTTTCTTTCGCTCGATGCCCCCATGCTGGCAAGCACGCCCGCCAACCCACGTGGATGAGAGCCGGCCTGCCTCCGAACCGTACTCAGCGCCCAGTCATCGACTCCGTTATCCATCTCAGCTTCTGAGAAGCCGTCCGAAAACAGAATCACTCGGTCGCCCGGCATAAGCCGGATCATCCGTTCCGCAAAATCAAGCTCTCTAAACAAGCCCAGCACGGTCGACGTGGCCTCCAGCGTCTCCACGGTGCCGTCATGCCTGACAATTATCGGGGCAGGATGGCCGCAATTGACATATCGCAACTCACGGCTACGCGAGTCATAACTGGCGTAGAAAAGCGTTGCGTAATGCTCTGGACGCGTGAAGTCAGAGAACAAACCGTTCACGCGATCAATCAACCTTGCAGGATATTCACCTAATTCGCCAAGACTGCGAATAGTGGCTTGCAGATTGGCCGCCAGCAGCGCCGCTCCAATTCCTTTTCCGGAAATATCGCCGAGCAAGAGGCCCACGGTATGCGCGTTCACTTGGAAAAAATCGTAAAGGTCGCCGCTGATTTCGCCGGCGCACACAGAAGCGCACTCGCATTCCAAGCCGGATGCTGAGAAGTTAGGCGGCGGCAGAAGCTTTCGCTGCACCGCGCGCGCAATCGATAATTCGGCATTCAGCGGCTCATGGCGATCGGGCTTCGCTTGCAGATGCTTCTCAATCACAGACAGAAAATGGCGATTGTCCCAAGGCTTCGGGATAAAGTCGCACGCACCGCGATGCATAGCCTCAACAGCCAATTCCACTGTGCTCCAAGCCGTCATAGCAATGATCGGCACGTGCTGGCGCTGGGCACGCAGACCGTCCACCAATCGCAATCCTTCATCGCCTGACGTTGTGTCGAAAGTGTAATTCATATCGACAACGATGAGGTCGTGGTCGGCATAAGCCGCCGCAGCCAAACCTGCCTTGGGCGACTCGGCAGTTTCAGCGGAATAGCCAGCACCTTTCAATAGCAGCCGAATAGCCTCGCGTACATCGGACTGGTCATCCACCACCAACACCTTTGGCACATTCGATCGCGCGTCATTCATGGTCGTAATCTCATATCGGAAGATCCGATCGAGATGAGTGCAACGCATGGGCCAACTTCTGATAAGCGACGCGCGACGTCTTTTAGCGGGTTCGGGCTGAATAAAAACACGGCGTGTGTCCGATTTTGGGAAAACGCATCCCGCCGATCAAAAATCGCAAACTAGGCGGCTCGCGATCTGCTGTCAGATCTTCGAGGATAAGTTTTAGCAGTAGCCGACAAACGCTGGCACGCTTACCTCGGTTGAGCGTAATAGCCTATCCGCGTCTGCGCCTTGATATCCGGTTTATCTATCTTCACTTCAATCGCGTGATATTCATTCGGCTTTTCCGCCGGCAACGCGGCGAAGCTCAGCACGTAGTAGTTCTTCAGATCCCGAACACAGCGCTCCATTTCCGAAGCAATATCGTTATTCGCATTTAACACCCGGCCGCCGCTCTGGATAGCAAAAACCTGAAGACTTAAATCTCCGTACTGCGCCTCCTGCTCCTTGCGAATGCCTTTTACGAAGTTTCGATAATAGTTCTCGCTTAGCAGGCCTTGTTCGGTTCCAAGTGGATCCGCGACATACAGAGTGATGCGCGCTTGCCGCAGTTGGGTCGAAAGCGACGTAACGGTATCGAAGATCTGCTTTTCCTCTTTGGTACTTAACTGCATGCGAGGCCCGGATAGCAAAGGCCAACCTGGACTGACCCAGACGATAATTTTTCTTCCTTCACGTTTGGATTCAAGTTCAACCAGTTGATTTAACGCTCGCAATGACAAATTCAGGCGATCGGCCGCGCCGTAAAAACCTTGCGATCGGCCGATTGTTCGCAGACCGCTCACATTCTTATTCACTTCATCAGCCAATTCGTTTCCATCCTGTGTGGGATTTTCTCGCATGTTCAGCCCTTTATCGGTAAGGAAGGCGATGGATACGGGTTGTGCGAGTTTTCCAGCGTCCTGCTGCAGGAACTTTTGCAACTGTTGACGCGCAAAGGCGAGGCGTTCGTAGGTTGTATTGATTGCATCTAAGACGATGACCATTTCGCCGCCACTCGGATCTGACTTTGCCTCGAACGAGAGAATGGGCTGCATTTCCTTGCCGGCGAAGACGCTGAAGTCCTGCTGGGTCAAGCCAGCGACCGGTTGTCCAGACTTGTCGTTTGCTACGACGTCCAAAGTAATTCGATTCGCGGCGTCTTGCCGGGCGAAAGCAGACACAGCAAGTAAACATGCGAAAAACCGTAAGTTCATGGACATATCATTCCGCCTCTACGTCGAGACCTCTTACACTATGGGCGCGGAATGTCTCTCTAATGTTTCACCGGTCGCCAATAAGTTTGAAACCGCAAGAACGATCAAGCGCGGCCGTCGCAGTCGGCTTATGCTGAGTTCACATGAGCATCACGGCCAAGGCGTTATGGTTCATTGAGAGTCATTTCAAAGACGACCTCTCGCTGGAAACCATAGCCGAAAACGCCAACGTGTCACGCTACCATCTTTCGCGTGCGTTTGCCACCGCTACTGGCTATGGACTCGCGACCTATATTCGCGGGCGCCGTCTAAGCGAAGCTGCGAGGCAATTGATGAGCGGCGCGCCGGACATATTGGCAGTGGCGCTGGATGTGGGGTACGGCTCGCACGAAGCATTTACGCGCGCGTTTCGACAACAATTTGGGCTGACTCCCGAACAAGTTCGTGGCGCAGCCTCGGAAAATCATCTACAACTTTTGGAGCCAATCAGAATGAAAGCAAGCAGTGCGATGTCTATCTCGGTCTCGCGCGTGGAAAAGCGCGAGGCGATGCTGGTGTTTGGAATTAGCCGGCATTATACGTTTCAAACCATGGCGGGCATACCGTCGCAATGGCAGGAATTCGTTCCGCACTTGGGGCACATTCAGGCGCAATCGGTCCGCAACTCGTACGGAGTGATTTACAACGGAGACGATGGGAATAATTTCGATTACTTGAGCGGTGTGGAAGTGCGAGAGTTTCCGTCAACTCCGAAAGAGTTCACGCGTCTGCGCATTCCTCCGCAAACCTATGCAGTTTTTCTGCATAAAGAACACATCTCGAGTATCGGCGCCACCTGCGGCGCGATATTTAATCAAGGGCTGCCCGAATCAGGCCATAAGGCTGCGGACGGCCCTTGGTTTGAACAATACAGCGAGGAGTTCGACGGGCGGACGGGATTAGGTGGGTTGGAGATCTGGGTCCCGATCGTTGAAGGCCGCTGATTGTCCGGTCCATGTGGAACGCGAGACAATCAGCAGTTTCAATAACACAGCGCCTAGGCCACGTCGAAGCGATCCAGGTTCATCACTTTGTTCCAAGCCGCCACAAAGTCGTTCACAAATGCCGGAGTTGAGTCGGCACATGCATAGACTTCTGCAATGGCTCGGAGTTGCGAGTTTGAACCAAAGACCAGATCCACTCGGGTAGCGGTCCACTTGCTTTCGCCGCTCTTGCGATCGCGACCCTCAAAGATATCTTTGGAGGCAGCAGACTCCTTCCACGTTGTGTTCGTGTCCAGCAAGTTCACAAAGAAATCATTCGTAAGAGTTTCTGGCTTCTTGGTGAAGATGCCGTGCTTGGCTTGGCCAACGTTGGCATTCAGTGCGCGCATGCCGCCAATCAGTACCGTCATCTCAGGCGCAGTAAGGGTGAGCAACTGCGCCTTGTCCACCAGCAGTTCTTCTGCCGGCCGAGTGTGTCCGGCCTTCACATAATTGCGGAAGCCATCGGCAGTTGGTTCCAGCACAGCGAAAGAATGCACATCTGTGTGCTCCGCGGTTGCATCCGTACGGCCAGGCTTGAACGGCACCGTAACAGCATGACCAGCACGTTTTGCAGCTTCTTCCACGGCTGCATTTCCACCCAGAACAATCAGGTCAGCCAAAGAAACTTTCTTGCCGTCAGTTTGCGAGGAGTTGAATTCCTGCTGAATCGCTTCCAGCTTCTGCAGCACGTTCGCCAGCGCTGCAGGTTGGCTGACTTCCCAATCCTTCTGAGGAGCCAATCGAATACGCGCACCATTGGCGCCGCCACGCTTATCGGAGCCGCGGAATGTCGCCGCCGAAGCCCACGCTGTTGTAACGAGTTCGGAGATCGAGAGTCCAGATGCCAACAGCTTAGCTTTAAGTGCAGCAACGTCCTTGTCATCAATGAGCTTGTGATCGACAGCGGGAACCGGGTCCTGCCAAATCAGTGGCTCGGCGGGAACTAGCGGGCCTAAGTAACGCGAGATAGGTCCCATGTCGCGATGTGTCAGCTTAAACCAAGCCTTGGAAAACTCGTCTGCTAACTCATCCGGGTGTTCCAGGAAGTGCTTCGCGATGGGCGCATAATTGGGGTCTACCTTCAGTGCAATGTCCGTCGTGAACATCATGGGAGCGTGCTTCTTAGCTGGATCGTGGGCATCGGGAACAGTGCCGGCTGCCTTCCCGTTTTTCGGAGTCCACTGGTTGGCGCCAGCGGGGCTCTTGGTCAATTCCCACTCATACCCAAGCAGATTCTCCAGATAGTTGTTGTCCCACTTGATGGGATTGGTGGTCCATGCGCCTTCCAAACCGCTGGTAATGGTGGCCGCGCCGTTGCCTGTGCCGAAGGTGTTTTTCCATCCCAGGCCTTGCTCTTCAATGCTGGCGCCTTCCGGATCGCGACCCACAAACTTGTTCGGATCAGCCGCGCCATGCGCTTTGCCAAACGTATGGCCACCGGCAATCAGTGCGAACGTTTCAACGTCGTTCATCGCCATGCGCGAGAACGTCTCGCGGATATCGCGTGCCGCAGCCACCGGATCGGGCTTTCCATTCGGGCCTTCCGGATTCACATAAATCAGACCCATCTGCACTGCGCCAAGCGGATTTTCAAGCTGACGATCGCCTGTGTAACGCTCGTCTCCGAGCCACTTGGATTCGGGTCCCCAATAGACGTCTTCTTCCGGCTCCCAAACGTCTTCGCGCCCGCCGCCAAAACCGAAGGTTTTCAAACCCATAGAATCCAGCGCAACGTTTCCCGCAAGAACCATCAAGTCGCCCCAGGAAATCTTGCGGCCATACTTCTGTTTGATCGGCCACAGTAAGCGGCGTGCTTTGTCTAAGCTCACATTGTCCGGCCAGCTATTCAGCGGTGCGAAGCGTTGCGTGCCGGAGCCTGCGCCGCCACGGCCGTCGGCAATGCGGTAAGTGCCCGCACTGTGCCAAGCCATACGAATGAACAGCGGACCATAGTGGCCATAATCGGCCGGCCACCATTCCTGCGAATCTGTCATCAACGCATGCAAGTCCTTGATGACGGCGTCCAAGTCCAGGCTCTTGAATTCCTCTGCATAATCGAATTCCTTGTCCATCGGATTGGAAAGGTCGGAATGCTGGTGCAGAATCTTCAGGTTCAACTGATTGGGCCACCAATCGGCATTGGTCCACGCTCCGGCCGCCGTGTTACTCAGCTTCGGAGCCGAAAATGGGCACTTGCTTTCAGGTTCTACAACGGGCTGCCCATGATTTGCGGGGACAGCTACTTCCGCTTTTAGGGTGTCTGTATTATCCATGTTTCTATCCTTGTCTTGAATTGTTACGTTTTGATTCGCGCCATCACCGGACGGAGGCGCTTGGTGGGACCGCTGCGAGCGCATTTCTCGCAGAACCCCCGGAAAATGAGTTCAGATTCGCGGATGGCCCGTTTGCCTAGCGAGCCTGCTGCAGGCCGTGGCACATCGTACCAATCCATGTCTTCCACTTCACCGCAGCGATCGCATATGAAGTGGTGATGCCGAATACCTTTGGCATCGAATCGCGCGGAGCGGCCCTCT